>NZ_LZSU01000023.1 GCF_001665575.1 Mycobacterium sp. 852013-51886_SCH5428379
AGAGACCCTACGAGCCAGACACCAGGTGATCAGGAATCCAACCACCGCAATACGCGGCACCCCACCCTGACACTGAGGTGACCCTAACAAGGGCAGCAGCGTCGTCGGGATACCGACAGCCGTCAGCGGTACGCGACGATGAGTTCGAGCGCCGGGGCAGGTCTCTTTCAAAGGATCCATTCCATGACGAGGAGGTAGACGTGGTCACGGTCGCGACGCGCGAAGAATGGCGTGCCGCCTATGAGCGGCAGCTGGCCAAGGAGAAGGAGCTGACCCGCCGGGCCACCGAGCTGGCCGGGGAGCGGCAGGCGATGCCCTGGGTGCCTGTCGACAAGACGTACGAGTTCGACACCGAGGCCGGCCGTCGCACGTTGGCGGAACTGTTCGACGGCCGCTCGCAGCTGATCGTGCGCCACTTCATGCACGGGCCCAACACCCCGGAGGGCTGCCCGGGGTGCACGTTCGAGACCGACAACCTGGTCGGCGCGGTACCACATCTGGCGCACCGGGACGTCACGTTCATCCTGTCGTCGCGCTCGCCATTGCCGGTGTTGACCGCCTACAAGCAGCGAATGGGCTGGGACGTCGAGTGGGTGTCGTCCGGGGGCACCGACTTCGACGCCGACTTCTTCAGCTACATGCACGTTCCGACGCCGCGCCGCGACCTCGGCTCGGGCAGCGGCAGCATGCTCGATGTGATGGAACTGATGGCGCTCAGCTGCTTCGCGTTGGAAGACGGCGTCGTCTACCACACCTACTCGACCTACGATCGCGGCACCGAAGCGCTGAATGCGACGTGGCAGCTGCTGGACCGCGCGCCCAAAGGCCGCGGCGAGGACTTCTCCGATTGGCCGCGCAAACGCGACGAGTATCCCGGGTAGCAACCAGCGCGTCAGTTCCGCGTCGACGGGTTGTCTTGCAGCCCAAATGCACACGGCCCTCGGCGCGATGCGCCGAGGGCCGTGCATGTCCTACGGGATCAGTACCGGTAGTGCTCCGGCTTGTACGGACCCTCGACGTCGACGTTGATGTACTCCGCCTGCTCCTTGGTGAGGCGGGTCAGCGTGCCGCCGAGCGCCTCCACGTGGATCTTGGCGACCTTCTCGTCGAGGTGCTTGGCGAGCCGGTAGACCTCGTTGTCGTATTCGTCGTTCTTGGTCCACAGCTCGATCTGGGCGATGACCTGGTTCGAGAAGCTGTTGCTCATCACGAACGACGGGTGGCCGGTGGCGTTGCCGAGGTTGAGCAGACGGCCCTCGGACAGCAGGATGATGGACTTACCACTGTCCCCGAAGGTCCACTCGTCGACCTGCGGCTTGATGTTGATCCGCGTGGCACCGGACCGCTCGAGGGCCGCGATGTCGATCTCGTTGTCGAAGTGGCCGATGTTGCCCAGGATCGAGTGATCCTTCATCGCCTTCATGTGCTCGAGGGTGATGATGTCCTTGTTACCGGTCGACGTGATCACGATGTCGGCGTCAGCGATCGCCTGCTCGACGGTCACCACGTCGTAGCCGTCCATCAGCGCCTGCAGCGCGTTGATCGGGTCGATCTCGGTGACCTGCACGCGGGCACCCTGGCCGGCCAGCGACTCCGCGCAGCCCTTGCCGACGTCGCCGTAGCCGCAGATCAGCACCTTCTTGCCGCCGATCAGGGCGTCGGTGCCGCGGTTGATGCCGTCGATCAGCGAGTGCCGGGTGCCGTACTTGTTGTCGAACTTGCTCTTGGTGACCGAGTCGTTGACGTTGATGGCCGGGAACGCCAGGGTGCCCGCCGCCGCGAACTGGGTGAGCCGCAGCACGCCCGTCGTGGTCTCCTCGGTGACGCCCTTGACCGACGCGGCGATCTTGGTCCACTTGCCTTCACCCTCCGAGGCGGGCGTGAACCCTGCACGGACCAGCGCCAGGAAGACCTTCCATTCGGCCGGGTCGTCGTCCTCGGTGGGAGGCACGACGCCGGCCTTCTCGAACTCGGCGCCGCGAAGCACCAGCATGGTGGCGTCGCCGCCGTCGTCGAGGATCATGTTCGCCGGCTCACCGGGCCAGGTCAGCATCTGCTCGGCGGCCCACCAGTACTCCTCGAGCGACTCGCCCTTCCACGCGAACACCGGGACGCCCTGCGGCTCCTCCGGAGTGCCGTGGGGCCCGACGACGACGGCCGCGGCCGCGTGGTCCTGGGTGGAGAAGATGTTGCAGGAAGCCCAGCGCACCTCGGCACCGAGCGCGGTCAAGGTCTCGATCAGCACCGCGGTCTGCACCGTCATGTGCAGCGAGCCGGAGATCCGGGCACCCTCGAGCGGCTGCACATCGTGGTATTCGCGGCGCAGGGCCATCAGGCCGGGCATCTCGTGCTCGGCGAGGCGGATCTCCTTGCGGCCGTACTCGGCCAGCGACAGGTCGGCGACCTTGAAGTCGATGCCGTTGAGAACGTCGGCCGACAGCCGCTGTTCGGTCGTAGTCATGTGTGTAGAGCCCCTTTATCGATCGTCTGTTGCATATGAGCGCACAGCTGCGCCACGGACACCCTTGGCCTGCGGGCTCGCGGGACAGGCGCGTGCGATTTCGAACAGCGGGGCGCTCTGCCGGCTAAGGGGTATCCACCACACCGTAGCGTTCGGCGAACGGCGTCATCAATCTGGCCAGGTCACCGGCCACGTCATGGTCGGCCTCCGGCGGCATCGACACGTAGCTCATGGCCAGCCGCACGATGGCGCGAGCCAGGATGCCCGCGTCCTCGTCGCTCGCCTTGACCCAGCTGTCCTGGAAGGTCGAGGTGAGGCGGTCCGAACACCGGGTGATGATCGGGCCGCTGCCGGTGGTGATGATCTGCAGCAGATCCGGTTTGCTGTCGCCGGAGAGCAGGGAGATCACCAGCGGGTCGGCCGCCGACTCGGTGAAGAATGCCCGGAAGCCCTGCTGGAACGCCGCGTGCACGTCGCCCACGTTGGTGTCGATGGCCTCGTCGACCGCGTCGACGAGCCGGTCGGCCAGGCGCAGGGCATACCCCTGCGCGAGGCCATGGCGGGACCCGAACTCGTTGTAGATGGTCTGGCGGCTCACCCCGGCCGCCTTGGCGACGTCCGACAGCGTGATGGCCGCCCAGTCGCGCGTGCTGAGCAGTTCACGCATGCCGTCGAGGATCGAGTCGTGCAGCAGCACCCTCGACGCCTCGGCGTACGGAATGCGCTGCCCGGTGCGGCGCTCGTTCACACGCGCGACGATATAGCCTCCGGCCGACGCAGGCGCCGCGGCCACATATCCCCGCGCCAGGGTCACGGTCACGGGCGGGCGATCTCGACCATGTCGAAATCCGTCTTGGCCGCGCCGCAGTCCGGGCAGCTCCAGTCCTCCGGGATGTCGGCCCACCGCGTGCCGGGGGCGATACCGTCCTCCGGCCAACCCTTGGCCTCGTCGTACTCGAATCCGCACTGCAGGCAGACGAACAGTTTGTAATCGTCCATGTCGCTTCCTTTCCTCCGGTCGACGGTCAGGCGCCGGCGTGATCGGTGGCGTAGCGGGCGAGCACCCGCTCGCGCACCCGCGGGTGGATGTTCACCCGGGTGATGTCGCCGTCGTAGTGGGCGAGCACCCGGTGATCCATGACGCGACGCCACACCGGCGGCAGGTAGGTCAGGGCGATCATCGTGGCGTAACCGCTGGGCAGATTGGGTGCGCCGTCCATGCTGCGCAGGGTCTGGTAGCGCCGCGTCGGGTTCGCATGGTGGTCGCTGTGGCGCTGCAGGTGGTACAGGAACAGGTTGGTCACCAGGTGGTCGGAGTTCCAGCTGTGCTCCGGGGTGCAGCGCTCGTAGCGGCCGCTCGGGGTCTTCTGCCGCAACAGGCCGTAGTGCTCGAGATAGTTGACGGTCTCCAGCAGCGTGAATCCGAAGACGGCCTGGACGATCATGAACGGCAGCACCGCCCAACCGAACACCGCGGTCAGCGCGCCCCAGAGCACCACCGACATCACCCAGGCGTTCAGCACGTCGTTGGACGGATGCCAGACGCTCTTGTCCTGCCGACGCAACCTCTTGGCCTCCAGCTCCCACGACGAGCGCAGGCTCCCCCAGATACTCCGGGGCAGGAACTCCCAGAACGTCTCGCCGAACCGCGCCGACGCGGGATCCTCCGGGGTCGCGACGCGCACGTGATGGCCGCGGTTGTGTTCGACGTAGAAGTGGCCGTACCAGGTCTGCGCGAGGGTGATCTTGCTCAGCCACCGCTCGAGTGCACCCTTCTTGTGGCCGAGCTCGTGTGCGGTGTTGATGCCCACCCCGCCGAGCATCCCGACCGACAGCGCGAGCCCGATCTTGGCAGGCCAGCCCAGGCCTCCGTCGAAACCGAGCCAGCCCAGCTCCGAGGCGGTGAACAGGTAGGCACCGAGTACCACGCTCGCGTACTGGAACGGGATGAACAGGTAGGTGCAGATGCGGTAGTAGCGGTCGTTCTCGAGCCGCTCCATCGCCTCCTCGGGCGGGTTCTGGCCGTCCGCGCCGAAGCGCAGATCCAGCGCCGGCAGCACCAGGTACAGCAGGATCGGTCCGATCCAGAACGGCGCCTGCGCAGCGGCGTGCCAGCCCGCCTCGTTCAGTGCCCACACGACCGGCAGCATCACGAACAGCGCCGTGGGGACGATGAGGCCCATCAGCCACAGGCGGCGCTTGCGGTCCTGCCACTGCGCCGCGTCGGTTGTCATAGTCATGACTGGACTATATGACGCAATTTGTCGCCTGTCTAGACACGAACCGGTGTTTTGTAAAGCGAGCCGGAACCGCGCGGCGCCTAGTTGAGTTCGGCAAGCTCCCGCTCGCGCAGGACGGAGCGACGGCGGCCGTAGAGGAAGTAGATGACCACGCCGATGGCCATCCAGATCAGGAAGCGGATCCAGGTCAGACCCGTGAGGTTCAGCATCAGCCATACGCAGGCGATGATCGCAGCGATCGGCAGCCACGGCACCAACGGCGCCTTGAAGCCCCGCTTCAGGTCGGGACGGGTGCGGCGCAGCACGATCACGCCGGCCGACACCAGCACGAACGCAAACAACGTCCCGATGTTGACCATCTCTTCGAGCTTCCCGATCGGGAAGACGGTCGCGGTGACGGCCACGGCAGCGCCGACGAGCAGCGTGATCCGCACCGGGGTGCCGCGGTCACCGGTCCTGGCCAACTGGCGAGGCACCAGCCCGTCACGGGACATGGCGAACAGCACGCGGCTCTGGCCCAGCATCAGCACGATCACCACGGTGGTCAGGCCGGCCAGCGCCCCGATGGAGATGACGGTCGCCGCCCACGTCACGCCGTTGGCCTCGAACGCGGTCGCCAGGTTCGCCCCCGCACCCGCGTCGCGCAGCTCGGTGTAGGACACCATCCCGGACAGCACGACTGCCACTGCCACGTAGAGGACGGTGACGATCGCCAGCGAGGCGATGATCCCCCGCGACACGTCGCGCTGCGGATTCTTGGTCTCCTCGGCGGTGGTGGCCACGATGTCGAAGCCGATGAACGCGAAGAACACGATCGACGCACCCGCCAGCAGGCCGTACCAGCCGTACGCGCTGCCCTCCGCACCGGTGATCAGCGAGAACAGCGATTGCTCGGTGCCCGATCCGCCGTGTCCGGACTCCGCGGGCGGGATGAAGGGGGTGTAGTTGGCGGTCTTGATGTAGAAGGCGCCGACGATCACCACGAGCAACACCACCGCCACTTTGATGACGGTGATCACAAGGCTGACCTTGGCCGAGAGCTTGGTGCCGCGGACCAGCAGGGCGGTCACGAACGCGACGATCAGCAGCGCACCCCAGTCCACGGTGAACCCGCCGACCTCGGTCACGCCGCCGCCGAAGTTGAACACCGTGCCCAGATAGCTCGACCAGCCCTTGGCCACCACGGCCGCCGCGACGGCGAACTCCAGGATCAGGTCCCAGCCGATGATCCAGGCGACGAACTCACCGAACGTCGCGTACGCGAACGTGTACGCGCTGCCGGCGACCGGCACCGTGGACGCGAACTCCGCGTAGCACAGTGCGGCCAGGCCGCACGCGATCGCCGCGAGGATGAAGGAGATCGAGATCGCGGGGCCGGTCAGGTTGCCTGCCGTAGACGCGGTGATGGTGAAGATGCCGGCGCCGATCACCACCGAGACGCCGAAGACGGTCAGGTCCCACCAGCTCAGGTCCTTGCGGAGCCGGGTCCCGGGTTCGTCGGTGTCGGAGATCGACTGCTCGACGGATTTCGTGCGCCATCTACCGGCCATGACAGATCCTTTCCGATCCCTCTCGAGCATGTCGTCGATCCACCGAGTCTGGGCAATGTACCGAGCTACTGTGCACCGATGGGGCGGGATACTAAACACGCCGTCGTGATCGGCGGCAGCATCGCGGGGATGTGCGCGGCACGGGTGCTGTCCGACGTCTACGGCACGGTGACGGTCTACGAACGCGACGAGCTGCCGGACAGCCCGGTCAACCGGGCGGCGGTCCCCCAGGGCCGCCACGTCCACCTGCTGATGGCCCGCGGTGCGCAGGAGTTCGAAGGCCTGTATCCCGGACTGCTGGCCGACATGGTGGCGGCCGGGGTGCCGGTGCTGGAGAACCGGCCGGACTGTATCCACTTCGGCGCCGCCGGGCATGTCCTGGGCACCGGGCATACGCTGCGCGACGAGTTCACCGCCTACGTGCCCAGCCGGCCACAGCTCGAATGGCAGATCCGACAGCGCACCGCGCAGATCCCGAACGTCACCATCGAGCACCGCTCGGTCGACGAGCCGGTGTACGACGCGCGGTCCGGACGGGTCACGGGGGTGGCGGTTCGTGACGGCGACGCCACCGAGACGGTGCAGGCGGATCTGGTGGTCGACGCCACCGGACGCGGCACCCGGCTGCCGGTGTGGCTGGAACAGTGGGGTTTCGAGCGGCCGCGGGAGGACACCGTGGACGTCGGCATCGCCTACGCCACCCACCAGGTGCACATCCCGGAGCGTGCGCTGGCCGAGAAGGTGGTGGTCGCGGGAGCGTCCGACGAGGAGCCGCTCGGGCTGGGCATGCTGTTCTACGAGGACGGCAACTGGAACGTGACCACGTTCGGCGTGGGGCGGGTTCCGCCGCCGCAGAATTTCGCCGAGATCTGCGAGCTGGCCGACCGAATCCTGCCCGCCCACGTCGCGACGGCGCTGCGCGCGGGAAAACCTCTGGGCGAGATGGCCTTTCACAAGTACCCGACCAGCCGGTGGCGACGCTACGACAAGCTCGACCGGTTCCCGCTGGGCATCGTGCCGTTCGGCGACGCGGTCGTCAGCTTCAACCCGACCTTCGGCCAGGGGATGACGATGACGTCGCTGCAGGCCGGCCATCTGCGTCGCGCACTGCAGCAGCCCGACCACGAGCTGGCGGGCACGTTGAACACGGCGACGGCCAAGACGACCTTCCCGGTGTGGCAGATGAACGCGGTCGGCGATCTGACGTTGCACCGCGCCACCTCACCGGATCCGGTGCCCTGGTGGTACGCGCCGGTCGGTGGACTGTTCGATCAGTTCCTGGGTGCGGCCGAAACCGATCCCGTTCTCGCCGAGTGGTTCCTGCGCCGGTTCAGTCTGCTCGACAGCCTCTACATGGTGCCGTCGGCACGCATGGTCGGCCGGACCGTACGCCACAACCTGGGGCTGTGGCTGGCCGAGAAACGCTCCGCGCGCCGCGCCCGCACAGGAGACCTCGTCACGACCCGACGGTGACCCGGAACAGTTTGGTCGGGACCTCTGCGTGCAGCCGGATCGGCCCGTCGTCGGCCGCCACCCACGCCGCCGAACCCCGCTGCATCGTCAACGTCGTCGCCTTGGCGTGCGCCGTGACCGCGCCGTCGGTGCACAGCAGCACCTGGGGGCCGTCATGATCGGCCGGTGCGTCGACTTCGTGGCCGAGGTGGTCGCCGCCGAGTTCGACCACCGACACCGCGAATTCCGGCGCGGGCGTCCGGTACACCAACTCCGTTGCCTGACGGCCCGTTTCGGGCCGCAGCACGAGATCCGGCGTCGGGGTGAAGTCCAGGACGCGCAACAGCTCGGGAACGTCGACGTGCTTGGGGGTCAGTCCCCCGCGCAGCACGTTGTCCGAGTTGGCCATCACCTCGACACCGATGCCGTGCAGGTAGGCGTGGAGGTTCCCAGCGGGCAGATAGATCCCTTCGCCCGGCCGCAGGGTGATGCGGTTGAGCAGCAGCGCGGCCAGCACACCGGCGTCACCGGGATAGCGCTCACCGAGTTCGAGCACGGTCCTGGCCTCCGCGGCGAACGTCGTGTGCCCGTCGCGGACATAGTTGATCGCCCCGTCGAGGACGGCGGGCACCAATTCGTCGAGGTGCGGCTGCGGTGCGGTGATCCAGGTGGTGAACAGCGCGCGCAGCCCGTCGGACTCGGACTGCCCGGACAGCAGGTTGATCGACGAATCGAGTTGCGGCACGTTCAGCGCCCGCAGTAGTTCGACCGTCGCGGCGGCGGGCCGGAATCCGGCCAGCGCGTCGAACCGGTCGAGCGCCACCAGCAGCTCGGGTTTGTGGCTGCGGTCGCGGTAGTTGCGCATCGGCGCCGAGATCGGGATGCCCAACTGTTCCTCGCGGGCGTAACCCTCGGCGGCCTGCTGGGCGCTGGGGTGGGCTTGCAGGGACAGCGGTTCGTCGGCGGCGAGGACCTTCACCAGAAACGGCAGGGTCTCGCCGAAACGGTGTACCGTCGCCGGGCCGAGCTGACCGTCGGGGTCGGCGCGGACGGCGTCGAGCAGGGACACCTCGCTGTCGCCGTCCTGCAGGTAGGCCGGATCGCCGGGATGCGCGCCGAACCACAGTTCCGCCTCGGGATGCGCTGTGGGACTTGGTCTTCCAGTGAATTCAGCGATCGCCGTCCGCGAACCCCACGCATAGGTCCGCACCGCCCCCCGTAGCAGATGCACTCGCTTAACCTCGAACCAGTCGCAGATAGACCGCGGTCATCTCCAACCGCACGGCCAACTTTGCCAGTTGTTGTTCCACGCGTCCGGCATCGGGTCCGGGCGGGCCTGCGGTGGCGGCGTCCGGCACGTCGTCCGGATCGACGATGTCCAGGTCGTCGTAGCCGCTGACCCGGGCCGCCACGGCGGCCCGATCCCGTCCGGTGGTCAGCACCAGCGTGCGCATCCGCTGCGGTAACGGACCGTCGAGTTCCTCGTCGTGGAAGATCGACAGGGCGGAGCCCCCTTCAAAACCAGTCGAGCCGGACCGGCCGAAGCCGGCGCGCAGCGCGACCAGCACATCCGGCAGCCCGACCGCGGCGACGGTCTCCTGTGCGACCCGCAACAGGACCGCCGCGCCGTGGCGGGCCAGGGCGAGCGTCGCCGCCTCGTCGCCGGCGAGCACCACGTCGCGTCCGGTGATGCGTTCGGCGAGTGCTTTGGCGGGGTTGGTGAACAGATCACGGCCCGGGCTGTTGCGCAGCGCCTCAGCATCGAGTTCGTCGGCGAGTTCGCCGAGGTCGACGCGCAGACCGGGGTCGACCACCTGGAGCACGGCCAGCCCCGCCGCCAGATAGCGCACGAGTCCGAAGTCGTCGGGCACCCACACCCGCGGCGCCAGCGGCACGGCGCGGCCCGCGGTCACATCGCGCAGCGGGCCTTCGTACGGGGCGGCGACAACGACGCGTGCCCCGCGGCGAACCGCGATGGCGGCGGCGTTGACCAGCAGCGGTTCGGCGGGATCGTCGCCGGCGACGATCATCACGTCGAGCGCACCGACCCACGGCGGCGGATCGGCCACCACCACGACGGGTGCGCCGACCGACGCGCCGAACGCTGCCGCCAGCACCGCACCGGCCGTCTGGGCGGTGCCCCGCCCGGCCACCCAGATCACCGTGCGCGGCGGATGCGGTGAACGCAGCGGTTCGAGCAGTCCCTCGTCGAGAGCGGCGGCGGTGGCCCTGACCTGCGCACCGGCCATTGCCGCCGCGCGCAGCAGCCCGTCGCGGTCGGCGGCCACCAGGCCGTCGGCGTCGTCGAGATCGACCACGGCGGCCGACGGCGGACTGGCCATCACGGAGACGACCCGTCGCGGTCGGTGATCACCGCGGCCACCCGGTTGACGACGTCCGCGACCTCCTCGGTGGTCCGCGCTTCGACGTTCAGGCGCAGCAGCGGTTCGGTATTCGAGGTGCGCAGATTGAACCAGCAGCCCTCGCCGAGGTCGACGGTCACCCCGTCGAGGTGGTCGATCGACTGGATACCGCTGCCGAACGACGTCAGCACCGCCTCGACGCAGGCCGACGCATCGCTGACGGTGAAGTTGATCTCCCCTGACGCCTCGTACCGGTCGTAGTCGGCCATCAGCTCCGACAGCGGACGGTCCTGTTCGCCGAGCGCGGCCAGGACGTGCAGGGCGGCGAGCATCCCGGAGTCCGCACCCCAGAAGTCGCGGAAGTAGTAGTGCGCGGAGTGTTCGCCGCCGAAGATCGCCCCGGTCTCGGCCATCAACCCCTTGATGTAGGAGTGACCGACCCGCGAGCGCACCGGGGTGCCGCCGCGTTCGGTGACCAGTTCGGGCACCGCACGGGAGGTGATGAGGTTGTGAATCACCGTGGCGCCGATCTCGCGCTGCAGCTCGCGGGCGGCGACCAGCGCCGTCACCGCGGACGGCGACACCGGCCTGCCGCGTTCGTCGACGACGAAGCAGCGGTCTGCGTCGCCGTCGAAGGCCAACCCGATATCGGCTCGGGTCTCGAGCACGAATTCCTGCAGATCCACCAGGTTGGCGGGGTCGAGCGGGTTGGCCTCGTGGTTGGGGAACGTGCCGTCGAGTTCGAAGTACAGCGGCGACAGGTCCACCGCGGCGATCGGCCCGAGCACGGCGGGGGCGGTGTGGCCGGCCATCCCGTTGCCGGCGTCGACGGCGACCCGCAGCGGACGCAGCTCGGCCAGATCGACCAGCGAGCGCAGGAAGTCGCCGTAGTCGGCCAGCACGTCGCGGTCGGAGACGGTGCCGCGGGGTCCGTCGTGCGCGGGTACGCCCGTGGTCACCTCCGCCGCGATCTGCGCCAGACCCGTATCGCGGCCCACCGGCTTCGCGCCGGCCCGGCACAGCTTGATGCCGTTGTACGCGGCGGGATTGTGGCTGGCGGTGAACATCGCGCCGGGGCAGTCGAGCAGTCCGGACGCGAAATAGAGTTGATCGGTGGAGGCGAGTCCGATCCGCACGACGTCGAGGCCCTGGGCCATGACCCCCTCGGCGAACGCCTCGGCCAGCGCAGGCGAACTCGCCCGCATGTCGTAGCCGATGACCACCTGCCGCGCACCGTCGCCGACCAGGCGCGCGAAGGCCCCGCCCACGTCGGCTACGAACTGCTCGTCGAGTTCCTCGCCGACGAGACCGCGGACGTCGTACGCCTTGATGACGCGATCCACCGTCGCAGCCGGCCGAGACATAGGACTCCTAGGTCGAGGAGAAACGTTGCCGCCAGCCTAGTCGCCGCAGCATCGGCCGGCCTCGACAGTCAGTGTCCGACCGGGTCACTCACTCGGATCGGGCAGGACGCGCAGGTGCCCGCGGCGCCGGCCGCTGGCCTCGGGTCGGCGCGCCTGCGCCTGTGCCGTGACGAGGGTGCCGCCGGCGGTGCCGGCCCCGGCGCCTGCCGGATCGGAGAATCCGGCCACCACACCGCCGTTCTGCGCGGGTTGACGGCCTTCGCGCACGGCGTCGGCCAGCGCGACCAGGTCGTCATCGTCGGGGTGCGTCGGCAGCGGACCGGCGTGCCGCACCAGTTCCCAGCCCCGGGGTGCGGTGATGCGGCTGGCGTGGCCGACGCAGAGGTCCCAGGAGTGCGGCTCGGAGACGATGGCCAGCGGACCGACGACAGCGGTGGAATCGGAGTAGACGAACGTCAGCGTCGCCACCGCATAGTGGGGGCACCCGGGCCGGCAGCAGCGACGGGGAACATTCACGAACGGAAGGCTATCGCGGGACAAACTCCCCGCGGCGCCGGACACGCGCACCGGCGGGCCGGCCGATAGCCAACCGTTACGATCTGGTCCGTGTCCGAGCGCAGCCGCTGGAGTTCGCGACGCGGTCGCGGGATGCGCGGTCCGCTGCTACCGCCGACGGTGCCGGGCTGGCGCAGCCGCGCCGAACGTTTCGACATGGCGGTGCTCGAGGCCTACGAACCGATCGAGCGCCGATGGCAGGACCGCGTCTCGACACTGGATGTCGCCGTCGACGAGATCCCGCGGATGGCGCCGAAGGATCCGGAGAGCGTGCAGTGGCCGCCGGAGG
Organism: Mycobacterium sp. 852013-51886_SCH5428379; assembly: GCF_001665575.1. GTDB lineage: Bacteria > Actinomycetota > Actinomycetes > Mycobacteriales > Mycobacteriaceae > Mycobacterium. The sequence continues at coordinate 12,275 of NZ_LZSU01000023.1, forward strand.
TGGTCGCCGACGGGCCGATCGCCTTGGCCCGGCTGATCCCGGCTGGGGTGGATGTCCGCGGAAACTCCACGCGGGCGAGAATCGTGTTGTTCAGGAGGCCGATCGAGCGCCGGGCGAAGGACTCCGACGAACTCGCGGATCTGTTACATGAGGTGCTGGTCGCTCAAGTCGCCACATATCTGGGCGTCGAGCCCTCGGTCATCGACCCGACGATCGACGACGAGTGACCTAGCGGGGCAGGCGCCGGGGCGCCCGCGGGGTACTAACTGTTGGGTCAAGTGGGAGCCGTGGGATCCCGTCAGATGATGCCGCGTTTGAGGCGACGGCGCTCGCGCTCCGAGAGCCCGCCCCAGATGCCGAAGCGCTCATCGTGGGCCAGCGCGTAGTCGAGGCATTCGTCACGGACCTCGCAGCCCATGCAGATCCGCTTCGCCTCGCGGGTCGAGCCGCCCTTCTCGGGGAAGAACGCCTCGGGATCGGTCTGGGCGCACAGTGCGCGCTCCTGCCAGAGATCCGCGTCCGCGTCGTCCTCGGTGATTGCCGGGTCGAACTCGACCCGGTCCGGGACCACGCTCAGTTGCGGCCGTCCCATCGGACTGACCGGCGCAGGCTGCGCGCCGGTGTACGGCGTGCTGCCGTACGAGCCGAGCATCCGGTTGTCAAACCGGACGACTCGATCGAAATCGCTTGGCTCAAAAGACATTTCCCCGCCCTCCTGATGTTGTGTCGTCGTTCCACTGCTGGTCCCGCGCATAACTCACGCGACCGATTCAATTCGAACAAGTGATCGAATCTCGGTCTGCGACACCAGCTTCGGGAGGCGTACCGGGAATGACACTGGTGTGATTACACACGCGTTAGCTGCCCGGGTCAAGCGCTTGAACAGGAATTCATACCACCTCGTGATAAAGATGCGGCGCGTCGGAAATCCCGGCGTGTCCGGCTCGTGACCACCGCGAGCGGTGGAGGGGTGCTGCCGCACTTTCGGCGACCGCCTAGTGTCGGTCGCTGTGAAGGTCACGGTCTTGGTCGGCGGCGTGGGTGGCGCCCGCTTTCTGCTCGGCGTCCAGCACCTGCTCGGACTCGGCCAGTTCGCGCCGCAGGACGCCGCCGACACCGCGGAACACGAGCTGACCGCGGTGGTCAACGTCGGCGACGACGCCTGGATGTTCGGCGTCCGGATCTGCCCGGACCTGGACACCTGCATGTACACCCTCGGCGGCGGTATCGACCCGGAGCGCGGTTGGGGTCATCGCAACGAAACCTGGCACGCCAAGGAGGAACTCGCCGCCTACGGCGTACAGCCCGACTGGTTCGGCCTGGGCGACCGCGACCTGGCCACCCATTTGGTGCGCAGCCAGATGCTGCGCGCCGGCTATCCCCTGTCCCAGGTGACCGAGGCGCTCTGCGCCCGGTGGTCGCCGGGTGCGCGGCTGCTGCCCGTCACCGACGACCGCAGCGAGACCCACGTCGTCATCACCGATCCCGACACCGACGATCGGGGCGCCATCCACTTCCAGGAGTGGTGGGTGCGACACCGGGCGAAGGTGCCGACCCACAGCTTCGCGTTCGTCGGCGCCGACAAGGCGACGACGGCCCCCGGTGTCCTCGACGCCATCGGCGGGGCGGACGCCGTACTGCTGGCGCCGTCGAACCCCGTCGTCAGCATCGGCGCCATCCTGGCTGTCCCCGGTATCCGCGGTGCGCTGCGCTCCACCTCGGCGCCGGTGATCGGCTACTCCCCCATCGTCGCCGGAAAACCGTTGCGCGGCATGGCCGACGAATGCCTGTCGGTCATCGGCGTCGAGAGCACCTCCGAAGCAGTGGGTCGCCACTACGGCGCCCGGTCGAGCACCGGGATCCTGGACGGGTGGCTGGTGCACGACGGTGACGACGCGACGATCGACGGCGTGGACGTCCGTGCGGCACCGCTGTTGATGACCGATCCGGCGGCGACGGCACAGATGGTGCGCGCGGGACTGGACGTGGCCGGGGTGCGGCCGTGACCGAGTCCGGCGCCGGGCCGATCGAGCACGACACCGGGCCTATCGAGCACGGCACCAGCCACATCGAACACGGTGCGGCCGGGACGATCGAACTGCTGCCCGTCCCAGGTCTGCCGGAGTTCCGTCCCGGCGACGACCTCGCCGCCGCGCTCGCCGCGGCCGCGCCCTGGCTGCGCGACGGCGACATCGTGGTGGTCACCAGCAAGGTGGTGTCCAAATGCGAGGGCCGCATCGTCACCGCGCCGACAGATCCCGATGAGCGGGACGCGTTGCGGCGCAAACTCATCGATGCCGAGGCGGTCCGGGTGCTGGCCCGCAAGGGGCGCACCCTCATCACCGAGAACGCCATCGGACTGATCCAGGCCGCCGCCGGTGTCGATGGATCCAACGTCGACACGACCGAACTCGCGCTGCTTCCGGTCGATCCCGACGGAAGTGCGGCGCGGGTGCGCTCGGGACTGGCCGAGCGGCTGGGCGTCACCGTGGGTGTCGTCATCACCGACACCATGGGCCGCGCCTGGCGTAACGGTCAGATCGACGCCGCGATCGGCTCGGCCGGCCTCTCGGTGCTGTACGGCTACGCCGGCGCACAGGACAGGCACGGCAACGAACTCGTGGTGACCGAGGTGGCGGTCGCCGACGAGATCGCCGCGGCCGCCGATCTGGTCAAGGGCAAGCTCACCGGCATTCCGGTGGCCGTGGTGCGCGGACTCCCGTTGCCGGACAACGGTTCCACCGCACGCGACCTTCTGCGCTCCGGCGAGGACGACCTGTTCTGGCTCGGCACCGAGGAGTCGATCGCCCGGGGCAGGCGCGAAGCTCAACTGCTCCGGCGGTCGATCCGCACGTTCGCCCCCGAACCCGTACCCGCCGATCTGATCGAGGGTGCGGTCGCCGAGGCGCTGACCGCCCCGGCACCGCATCACACCCGTCCGGTGCGCTTCGTCTGGGTGCAGGACCGGGCCGTCCGCCAACGCACGCTGGACCGGATGAAGGACCGCTGGCGCGCCGACCTCACCGGCGACGGCCGCCCCGCCGATGCCGTCGAGCGTCGCGTCGAGCGCGGCCAAATCCTCTACGACGCACCGGAACTCGTGATCCCGTTCCTGGTCGCCGACGGCGCGCACGACTATCCCGACGCCGCCCGCACGGCGGCCGAGCGCACGATGTTCACGGTCGCCGGCGGTGCGGCCGTGCAGGCGCTGCTGGTGGCGTTGGCGGTACGGGGGGTCGGAAGTTGTTGGATCGGGTCGACGATCTTCGCCGCCGATGTCGTGCGCGACGAACTGGATCTGCCCGCCGACTGGGAACCGCTGGGCGCCGTGGCGGTCGGCTATCCGCCGGACCCGGTGACGCCACGCGAACCCGGTCCCACCGACGGGCTGCTGGTCCGGCGGTGAGCCTGCACGCGTCGGCCGTGGCCCTGCTGGGTGACTGGGCGGCGCCCGATCCGGCGCAGGATGCGCTGCGGCACGCCGTGCTGTCGTTCCTCGCCGCGCGACCCGACGGCTGCCTGCGCAGCTGCGTGCCGGGCCACATCACCGCATCCGCACTGGTGCTCGACCACACCGGCCGGCGGGCGGTGCTGACGCTGCATCCGCGGGTGGGGCGGTGGCTGCAGCTCGGCGGGCACTGCGAGACCGGCGACGCCGACGTCGTCGCCGCCGCGCTCCGTGAGGCCACCGAGGAGTCGGGCATCGCGGGCCTGTGGGTCGACCCCGTGCCCGCCGCGCTGCACGTGCACCCGATCACGTGCTCCCTCGGGGTGCCGACGCGCCACCTCGACATCCAGTTCGTCGTCCATGCTCCGCCGGACGCGCGGATCGCCCGCTCCGACGAATCCACCGACCTGCGCTGGTGGCCGCTGGATGCGCTGCCGGCGGACACCGATTTCGGCCTGCGCCAACTGGTGGCCGCGGCGCTCCGCCGCAATCGGACTCCCGCGGCGCGACGTCGTCAGATGTCGGTGGAGTAGCGGATTCCGCCGTCCGGAATCACCACGCCCGGCCACACGCGGGCGCCGCGCAACAGCTCGCAGCGGGCGCCGATGTCGGCGCCGTCGCCGATCACCGCATCCCGGATCAGCGCCCGTGGACCGATGCGGGCACCGAAGCCGATGATGGACCGCTCGATGACGGCGCCGGCGGCGACGGTCGCCCCGTCGAAGATGACCGCACCGTCGAGGCGCGCGCCCGCGCCGATCTCGGCGCCCCGGCCGACCACCGTGCCGCCGATGAGCAGCGCACCGGGTGCCACCCCCGCACCGTCGTGGACCAGGGATTCACCGCGGTGGCCGGGAAGTGCCGGCGACGGGGCGATCCCGCGCACCAGATCGGCCGATCCGCGGACGAAGTCCTCGGGGGTGCCCATATCGCGCCAGTACGTGGCGTCGACGTAGCCGCACACCCGCAGCCCGTCCGACAGCAGACCGGGGAACACCTCCCGCTCCACCGACACCGGGCGGTCGCGCGGGATGCGGTCGATGACCGACCTCTTGAAGACGTAGCAACCGGCGTTGATCTGATCGGTCGGCGGATCCTGGGTCTTCTCCAGGAACGCGGTGACCACACCGTCGCTGTCGGTCGGCACGCAGCCGAAGGCGCGCGGATCCCCGACCCGGACCAGATGCAGCGTGACGTCGGCGTCCTTGCTCGCGTGGGTTTCCAGCAGCGCACCGAGATCGCAGCCCGAGAGCACGTCGCCGTTGAAGACCATCACCGTGTCGTGGCGCAGCTTCTCGGAGACGTTGGCGATACCGCCGCCGGTGCCCATCGGTTCGGGTTCGAAGACGTACTCGATCTCCAAGCCGAGCTTCGAGCCGTCACCGAATGCCGCCTCGAAGACATCCGCCTTGTAGGAGGTGCCGAGGATCACGTGTTTGACGCCCGCCGCGGCGATGCGCGAGAGCAGATGGGTCAGAAAAGCCAGCCCCGCGGTCGGCAGCATCGGCTTGGGCGCAGACAGGGTGAGCGGTCGCAGCCGGGTGCCCTGACCGCCCACCAGGACGACCGCGTCGACCTCCGCCGGATTGACCATGCTCATCCCCCTCGCTCCGATTTCCGGCCAGCTTTCCAGATCACCGCCTTTGCACGCGCGGAGAGCGCGACTTTGATCGCCCCCCGCAGAGGTGCCTGCCACCGGCGCGGATAGCGGTCGGATAGATAGGTATAGGTACTGACGTGATGGGCGGCGAGGTTGCGGGCCGGGTCCCGCCCGGTCGAGTGGCCTTTCAGGTGCAGGATCTCCGCCGACGGCACGTAGACGTTCAGCCAGCCCGCCGCACCGAGACGGTCACCGAGGTCGACGTCCTCCATGTACATGAAGTAGCGCTCGTCGAATCCGCCGATCTGGTCGAACGCCGCCCGGCGCAGCAGCAGACAGCTGCCCGACAACCAGCCGACGGGCCGTTCGCTGGGATCCTCCCGGTCCTGCCGGTAGGCCGTGGTCCACGGATTCGTCTTCCAGAACGGCCCCACCACCGCGTGCATCCCGCCGCGTACCAGGCTGGGCAGATGCCGCGCCGACGGATACACCGCGCCGTCCGGATCGCGGACCAGGGGGCCCAGCGCACCGGCCTGCGGCCAGCGGCCTGCGGCCTCGAGCAGCGCGTCGATGGAATTCGGCCCCCACTGCACATCCGGGTTCGCGACCACGATGAACTCGGGATCGACGGCGACACCCTCCAGATTCCGTTCGACCGAGGCGACGGCGCGGTTGACCGCGCTGCCGTACCCGAGGTTTCCGCCGGTGCGCACCAGCCGGGTGTTGGGATAACGCTCCAACGCCTCTTCGGGCGCGCCGTCGGTCGAGCCGTTGTCGGCCATCACGACGGTGACCGGACGGTCGGTGGCGTGGGCCAGCGAGGCGAGGAAGCGGTCGAGGTGCCCACCCGGTGAGTAGGTGACCGTCACTACGACCAGTTCGTCACTCACGGCGTAGAGGGTACAGCGAGCCGGAGATCCGGCCTGCCACGCCGGGGATCGCTACCCGGCGTCCGAGCGACTCGCAAGTAACCTGGGCTGATGCCCGCTCGAGCCCTCCGTGCCATCGCTGTGACGATGGCGCTCGCCGTGGTGCTGGGAACAGGGGTGGCGTGGAGCCGCATCCGCTCGTTCGAGTCCGGCATCAACCACATCAGCTCCCCGGCCCTCGGTGAGGGCGGCGAGGACGGCGCGATCGACATCCTTCTCGTCGGCTCCGACAGCCGCACCGACGCGCACGGCAACCCGCTGTCGCAGGACGAGTTGGCCACGCTGCGCGCCGGCAACGACGTCTCCACCAACACCGACACGATCATCCTGATCCGCATCCCGAACAACGGGAAGTCGGCGACGGCGATCTCGATTCCGCGCGACTCCTATGTCGAGGCGCCGGGCCTCGGGAAGATGAAGATCAACGGCGTCTACGGGTCCGTGCACCTGGAGAAGATGAAGGAACTGGTCGAAGAGCAGGGCGTCGACCCCACCGTCGCCGAAAAAGAGGCCAAGGAGGACGGCCGAGAAGCGCTCATCAAGACCGTTGCCAAGCTGACCGGCGTCACCGTCGACCACTACGCCGAGATCGGCCTGCTCGGGTTCGCGCTGATCACCGACGCCCTCGGCGGCGTCGACGTCTGCCTCAAAGAGCCTGTCTACGAGCCGCTTTCAGGAGCGGATTTCCCGGCGGGGTGGCAGAAGCTCAACGGTCCGCAGGCGTTGAGCTTCGTGCGTCAGCGCCACAACCTGCCGCGTGGCGACCTCGACCGCGTCACCCGCCAGCAGGCGGTGATGGCCTCGCTGGCCCACGAGGTGGTCTCCAGCAAGACGCTGTCGAGTCCGGCGACGCTCAGCCGCCTCGAGGCGGCCGTGCAGCGTTCGGTGGTGCTCTCCGACGGCTGGGACATCATGGGCTTCGTCGACCAGCTGCAGAAGCTGGCCGGCGGCAACATCGCGTTCTCGACCATCCCGGTGCTTCGCGAGGACGGGTGGAGCGACGACGGTATGCAGAGCGTGGTCCGGGTCGATCCGGCCGCGGTGCAGGAGTGGGTCACCAGCCTGCTCAACGAACAGGACGAGGGTAAGACCGAGGAACTGGCCTACACCCCGGACATGACGACCGTCGAGGTGGTCAACGGCAGCGATATCAACGGGCTCGCGGCCGCGGTGTCGGCCGTGCTGGTCAACAAGGGCTTCAACCCCGGCCCGACCGGCAACCACGAGGACGGCCCCGTCACCGAGAGCCAGGTGCTTGCGGCGAACAAGGACGATCTCGGCGCCCAGGCCGTCGCCAAGGACCTCGGCGGTCTGCCAGTCGTCGAGGACCCCGCGGTGGCCGCGGACACCGTGCGCGTCGTGCTGTCCGCGGAGTACACCGGACCGGGATCGGGCCTGGACGGCACCGATCCCACCATGCTGACCGCGGACGCGCCGAGCGCCGACGTCGTCGACCAGGCCGCCGCCCCACCGCCGCCGCAGATCATCACGGCCGGCTCCGACGACCCGGAGTGTGTGAACTGACCGTCACCGGCGCGCTGCTCGGTCCGCTGCTCGATGCGGACCCCGTGGGTCCGCGCATCACCTACTACGACGACGCCACCGGCGAGCGCATCGAGCTCTCGGCCGTCACCCTCGCCAACTGGGCGGCCAAGACCGCCAACCTGTTGCGCGACGAGATGGGCGCCGGGCCGGGCAGCCGGGTGGCCGTCCTGCTGCCGGCGCACTGGCAGACCGCCGCGGTGCTGTTCGGCATCTGGTGGATCGGCGCCGAAGTGGTGATCGGAGACGAGATCACCGACGGCACAGCACATGTCGCATTCTGCACGACCGACGCGCTGGACGCGGCCGATGCCGCCGCAGAGGGCGGCGAGGTCGCGGTGCTGTCCCTGGATCCGTTCGGGAAACCCGCCCCTGACGTGCCGTTCGGGGTGACCGACTACGCCACCTCGATCCGCGTGCACGGCGATCAGATCGTGCCCGAGCGGGCGCCGGGGCCCGCGCTGAACGGCCGCTCGGTCGACGAGGTGCTCGACGCGGCGCGCCGGGCCGCCGAGACCGCCGGACTCACCTCCGGCGACCGCGTGCTGGACACCGCCGACTGGACCTCCGCCGACGACATCGTGGAGCATCTGCTGGCGGTGTTCACCGTCGGCGGTTCGCTGGTGCAGGTGGCCCATCCCGACGCTGCCGCCCTGGAGCGACGGCGCGTGACGGAGAAGGTCACGCGCGGTTAGAACCGGTCAGGAATCCGCGGGCCGGAGGTGGGTGACGTCACCGGCGGCGAGCGGCACACAGCGGTCGCCGACGTCGATGATCAACCGGCCGGACTCGTCGAGATCGATTGCCCGCCCGACCATCTCATCCCCGCCGGGCAGATCGACCCGGACCCGCTGCCCCAGCGTGGCGCTACACCGGCGGTAATCCTCGACCAGGGTGGCATCCACACCGTGGGCGGCCTGCCAGCCGCCGATCCGGGTGGCCAGCGCCTGCAGCAGACTCGTCAGCAGCACCGTCCGATCCAGCACCGGGGAATCCAGTAGCAGCAGCGACGTCGCGGTCGGGACGGGCAACTCGTCGTCGGTCAGCGTCACGTTGAGCCCGATGCCGACGACCACCGCGGTCGCCGGGGTGGCGACCTCGGCCAGAATGCCGGCGAGTTTGCGACCGCCGACCAGAACATCGTTGGGCCACTTCAGTTTCGCGTCGATACCGGTGAGACCGTGCAGCACGTCGGTCACCGCGACCCCGCACAGCAGCGGCAGCCAGCCCCAGCCCTCGACCGGGACCGCGGAGACGTCGACACCAACCGACACCGACAGCTGCGATCCCGCGGGTGCCGACCAGGTCCGGCCGTGCCGGCCGCGGCCCTGGTTCTGGTAGTCCGCGACCAGGACAGCTCCGTCGACGGCCTCGCCGCGGCGGGCACGGTCGACGAGATCGGCGTTGGTGGAACCGGTTTCGCCGACCACGTCGACCCGGCGCCACGGACCGGTGCCGGTGCGATCACGCAGCGCAGCCACGTCGATGTCGGCTCGCAGTGCTGCGGAATCCATCAACGGAGCAGGGCGCGCGACATGACGACACGCTGGATCTGGTTGGTGCCCTCGTAGATCTGGGTGATCTTGGCGTCGCGCATCATCCGCTCGACCGGGAAGTCGATGGTGTAGCCGGCGCCGCCGAACAGCTGGACCGCATCGGTGGTCACCTCCATCGCGACGTCGGAGGCGAAACACTTGGATGCCGCGGAGATGAAGCCGAGATTCGACTCACCCCGCTCGGCGCGGGCGGCGGCCGAGTACACCATCAGGCGGGCGGCCTCGACCTTCATCGCCATGTCGGCGAGCATGAACTGCACACCCTGGAAATCGCTGATCGTCTTGCCGAACTGCTTGCGCTCCTTGGTGTATGCCAGCGCCGCGTCGACCGCACCCTGGGCGATGCCGACGGCCTGCGCGCCGATCGTCGGGCGGGTGTGGTCCAGCGTCGCCAGTGCGGTCTTGAAGCCGGTGCCGGGATCACCGATCATCCGGTCGCCGGGGATGCGGCAGTTCTCGAAGTAGAGCTCCGTCGTCGGCGAACCCTTGATGCCGAGCTTGCGCTCCTTGGGTCCGACGGTGAAACCCTCGTCGTCGATGTGGACCATGAACGCCGAGATGCCGTTGGCGCCCTTGTCGGGATCGGTCACGGCCATCACGGTGTACCAACTCGACTTGCCGCCGTTGGTGATCCAGGCCTTGGTTCCGTTGAGGATCCAGCCGTCGCCGTCGGCCTTGGCGCGGGTGCGCATGGACGCCGCGTCGCTGCCGGCCTCCCGCTCGGACAGGGCGTAGGACGCCAGCTTCCCGTCGACGAGGTCGGGCAGCACCTTCTCCTTCAGGTCGTCGGACCCGCGCAGGATCAGGCCCATGGTGCCGAGTTTGTTGACCGCGGGGATCAGCGACGCCGATGCGTCGACGCGGGCGACCTCTTCGATCACGATGCACGCCGCCACCGAATCGGCGCCCTGACCGCCGAACTCCTCGGGGATGTGCACGGCGTTGAAGCCCGACGCGTTCAGCGCCTGCAGGGCTTCCTCCGGAAAGCGCGACTGCTCGTCGACGTCCGCGGCGTGCGGGGCGATCTCCTTTTCGGCCAGCGCCCGGATCGCGCCGCGGAGCTCCTCGTGCTCCTCCGGCAATTTGAAGACGTCGAACGATGGATCTCCGGCCCAACCAGCCATGATGCCCTCCTAGCTACTCGCCGGTAACTTTACTCGCCGTCCGCAGCGCCGAGCAGTCGGTCCCGCAACGCGGCGTCCTTGTCCAGCACCATCTGTTCCAGATCGGCCTGGAACCGGCTCATCTTCTCGCGCAACGCCCGATCGGCCGCGCCCAGGATTCGCACGGCGAGCAGTCCGGCGTTGCGGGCGCCGCCGATCGACACGGTCGCGACCGGAACGCCGGCCGGCATCTGCACGATGGACAGCAGCGAGTCCAGGCCGTCGAGACGTGCCAGCGGGACCGGCACCCCGATCACCGGCAACGGTGTCGCCGACGCCACCATGCCGGGCAGATGTGCCGCACCGCCCGCCCCGGCGACGATCACCTCGATACCCCGGTCCGCGGCGGTCTGGGCGTAGTCGAGCATGCGGGCCGGGGTGCGGTGGGCCGACACCACACCGACCTCGAACGGCACCTCGAATTCAGCGAGCGCCTCGGCGGCGTCACTCATCACCGACCAGTCGCTGTCGCTGCCCATGATCAGGCCGACTCTGGGTGTTCCAGCCATGAAGTTCAGTGCCCTTCCCATCCGTCGGTCCACTCCGCGTGGGACAACCAGTGTGCCGCCCGCTCGGCGCGCTCCCGCACCGTTGCCACGTCGTCACCGGTGACGTTGACGTGGCCGATCTTGCGACCGGGCCGTTCGGACTTGCCGTACAGATGCACCTTGGCGTCGGGGATCCGCCCGAATAGGTGGTGCAGCCGTTCGTCGGTCGACATCTGCGGGGTGTGCGGTGCGCCCAGCACGTTGGCCATGACCGTCACCGGAGCCAGCAGCGCGGTGTCGCCGAGCGGATAGTCCAGCACAGCACGCAGATGCTGTTCGAACTGACCGGTCACCGACCCGTCCATGGTCCAGTGCCCGGAGTTGTGCGGGCGCATGGCCAGCTCGTTGACGAGCAACCCGCCGTCGGCGGTCTCGAAGAGCTCGACGGCCAGCAGGCCCACCACCCCGAGCTCATCGGCCAGCCGTAGCGCGAGTTCCTGGGCGGCGGCGCCGATCCGATCGGGCAGATCCTGCGCGGGCGCCACCACCGTCACACAGATGCCGTCCTGCTGGACCGTCTCCACCACCGGCCACGCCGCGCCCTGCCCGAACGGCGAGCGGGCCACCAGCGCGGCGAGTTCGCGGTGCATCGCCACCCGTTCCTCGGCCATCACGGCCACGCCGTCGGCCAGATAGCCCGCGACCACGTCGCGGGCCTGGTCCCGGTCCGGCACCATGACCACGCCACGCCCGTCGTATCCGCCGCGCACGGTCTTGATGACCACGGGACCGCCGACGGCGTCGGAGAACGCCACCACGTCGTCGACCGAGTCGATCGCGGTGTACCGCGGGACCGGGGCGCCCATCGCCTCGAGCCGCCTGCGCATCGTCAACTTGTCCTGGGCGTGCAGCAGCGCCTCCGGCGGTGGCGCGACGTTGACGCCCTCGGCCACCAACGCCTCGAGCAGCTCACCCGGCACGTGCTCGTGATCGAACGTCAGCGCCGTGGCTCCTTCGGCAGCGCGGCGCAGCGCCTCGAGGTCGGTGTGCGAACCGATCACGACGTCCGGGGTGACCCGGGCGGCGGGTTCATCGGCATTGGTGGCCAGCACGCGCAGGGTCTGGCCGAGCGCGACGGCGGCCTGATGGGTCATGCGGGCCAACTGGCCGCCGCCGATCATGGCGACGACGGGTGGTGTGGTGGGACGACTCGTCACGACGCCTATGGTGTCATGACTCGCGCGCCCTCTTGACCAGCGCGTACGCCGCGATGGGACATCGACCCCCGCGGTTCCGTAGACTTCTTCTTTGTGTCCTTTGCCGATGCGACGATCAAACGGCTGCCCCGGTTCATCCGGCCGTACGCCGAGCAGCACCATGAATTGATCAAGTTCGCCATCGTCGGGGCGACCACGTTCATCATCGACTCGGCCATTTTCTTCACCCTGAAGCTGACGATTCTCGAGCCCAAGCCGGTGACGGCGAAGATCATCGCCGGCATCGTCGCGGTCATCGCGTCCTACATCCTCAACCGCGAGTGGAGCTTCCGCGACCGCGGCGGCCGGGAACGCCACCATGAGGCGTTGCTGTTCTTCGGGGTCAGCGGAGTCGGCGTGCTGCTGAGCATGGCCCCGCTGTACTTCTCCAGTTACGTCCTCGGTCTGCGCGTACCCGAGGTGTCACTGACCGTGGAGAACATCGCGGACTTCATCTCGGCGTACATCATCGGCAACCTGCTGCAGATGGCGTTCCGGTTCTGGGCGTTCCGGCGCTGGGTCTTCCCCGACGAGTTCGCCCGCAACCCGGACAAGGCGCTCGAATCGACGCTGACCAGCGGCGGTTTCGCCGAGGCGATGGAGGATCACGTCGAACTGCACGCCCACGATCAGGACCAAGACCGCGGCTCCGGCACCGTCACTCCCCTGCACCGGCCCGAACGACGCGCCGAACCGGCTCAGCTGGGCGATTCCTCCGACCCCAGGGTGTCGAAGACTTCGTGATACAGCAGTGAGTGCACGCGTTCCACCTGCGGAATGTCGTCGAACTCCAGCGGATCCTGTGCCGCCGATTCAATGATCAGAGTGCCGGTGCGCAGGATTCGGTCCACGAGTCCGTGCCGGAACTCCACGCTGTTGATCCGTGCCAGCGGAATGTCGATACCTGCGCGCGTGACCAGCCCGTGCCGGTACATCACCCGCCGGTCGGTGAGCACGAAATGGGTGGTCCACCAGTTGAGGAACGGCCACACCGCCAGCCAGCCCACGAGCACCAGCCAAATCACGACGACGACGAGGAAGACGACGTTCTTCGCGCCGGTCTCCCAGGCGAGCGTGTTGACGTAGCCCGCGACGAACGCGGCGGCCGCGCTCGCCAGCAGCAGCACCAGAATCGGACCCGTCAACCGACCCCAGTGGGGGTGGCGGTGCAACACCACCTGTTCGCCCCTGGCCAGCACGTTCTCCGGATATCCCACGGCAGCACTCTACTGAGCAGACCGGCCGAAGTGGTGATCTTGAGCGGTTCTCGACACCGGTGACACGTCAACAGACCGGGCAGTGCATATGGCCCCGGCGGGTTGTCGATAGCATCGACGACCATGACGAGCGTCAAGGAGCCATCAGAAGCCGCCGAGGTGGACATCCACACCACTGCAGGCAAACTGGCCGATCTGCGTAAGCGGACCGAGGAGGCCAAGCATCCGGTCGGCGAAGCCGCGGTCGAGAAGGTGCATGCCAAGGGCAAGCTCACCGCTCGGGAGCGCATCCTGGCCCTGCTCGACGAGGATTCGTTCGTCGAACTCGACGCCCTGGCCCGCCACCGCAGCACCAACTTCGGGCTGCAGGCCAACCGGCCGCCGGGTGACGGCGTGGTGACCGGTTACGGCACCATCGACGGCCGCGAGGTCTGCATCTTCAGTCAGGACGCCACCGTGTTCGGCGGCAGCCTGGGCGAGGTGTACGGCGAGAAGATCGTCAAGGTGCAGGAGCTGGCCATCAAGACGGGCCGGCCGCTCATCGGCATCAACGACGGCGCCGGCGCCCGCATCCAGGAGGGCGTGGTCTCCCTCGGCCTGTACAGCCGGATCTTCCACAACAACATCAAGGCCTCGGGCGTCATCCCGCAGATCTCGCTCATCATGGGCGCGGCCGCGGGCGGGCACGTCTACTCCCCCGCGCTCACCGACTTCGTGATCATGGTCGACAAGACCAGCCAGATGTTCATCACCGGCCCCGACGTCATCAAGACGGTCACCGGTGAAGAGGTGACCATGGAAGAGCTCGGCGGCGGGCACACCCACATGGCCAAGTCGGGTCTGGCGCACTACGTCGCCTCCGGCGAACAGGACGCCTTCGACTACGTCCGCGATCTGCTGTCCTATCTGCCGCCGAACAACTACGCCGATCCGCCGCGGTATCCGTCGACGTCGCCGGTCGGTCCCATCGAGGAAACCCTCACCGAAGAGGACCTCGAGCTGGACACGCTGATCCCGGACTCGCCGAATCAGCCGTACGACATGCATGAGGTCATCACCCGGATCCTCGACGACGACGAATTCCTCGAGGTCCAGCAGGGTTACGCGGCCAACATCCTGGTCGGCTTCGGCCGCATCGACGGCAGGCCCGTCGGCATCGTGGCCAACCAGCCGACCCAGTTCGCGGGCTGCCTCGACATCAACGCCTCGGAGAAGGCCGCGCGCTTCGTGCGCACCTGCGACTGCTTCAACATCCCGATCGTCATGCTCGTCGACGTTCCGGGCTTCCTGCCGGGCACCGAGCAGGAGTACAACGGCATCATCCGCCGCGGCGCCAAGCTGCTGTACGCCTACGGCGAGGCCACGGTCGCGAAGATCACGGTCATCACCCGCAAGGCGTACGGCGGCGCGTACTGCGTCATGGGGTCCAAGGACATGGGCTGCGACGTGAACGTGGCGTGGCCGTCGGCCCAGATCGCGGTCATGGGCGCCTCGGGCGCCGTCGGCTTCGTCTACCGCCAGCAGCTCAAGGAGGCGGCGCAGGAGGGCAAGGACGTGGACGCCCTGCGCCTGCAGCTGCAGCAGGAGTACGAGGACACGCTGGTGAACCCGTACATCGCCGCCGAGCGCGGCTATGTGGACGCGGTGATCCCGCCGTCGCACACCCGCGGCTACATCGCGACCGCGCTCCGGTTGCTCGAGCGCAAGATCACCCAGACGCCGCCGAAGAAGCACGGCAACATCCCCCTGTAATGCCCCGTACTTCCGTCGGCTAAGGAGCACCACGCACATGTCGCAGGACACCGACATCACCGAGGTCAGTGACCACCGTCAGCTGACCATCGATCTGCCGGCTCCGCCGGACCCGCACATCCACATCGTCAAGGGCGCGCCCACCGATGAGGAGGTGGCGGCCCTGGCCGCCGTGCTGGCGGGCGCCGGCGGGGGCCGCGGCGAACCGGGTCCGCAGGAGTTCAACCCCTGGGGTCACCCAGTAGACAAGCTGCGCTATGACGTGACGAGCTGGCAGCGGGTGACGCTGATGGAGCGGACCCACCTGAGGCGTTGATGAGCGCTTGCGCGAAGAACATCGGTTGATGAGGCTGGTCCTGGCCTCCGCGTCGTCCGGTCGGCTGCGGGTGCTCCGGCATGCCGGGGCCGACCCCCTGGTGATCGTGTCGGGGGTCGACGAGGACGCGATCATCGCTGCGCTGGGGGCCGATGCGCAGCCCGATCAGGTGGTGGGCGCGCTCGCCGCCGCAAAGGCGGCCGACGTGGTCGACCGGTTGCCTGCCGACGTGGCGGCGGACTGCGTGATCATCGGCTGCGATTCGATGTTGTGGCTGGACGGCCGGTTGAGCGGTAAGCCGGGCACGCCGACCGCCGCGCGGGCGCAGTGGCAGGTGATGGCCGGCCGCACCGGCGAGCTGTACACCGGCCATGCCGTCGTCCGTGTGCGCGACGGGGTCGCCGTGCGACGGGAACTCGAGTCGGCGGTCACCCGGGTGCGATTCGGCGAACCGACGGCCGACGACCTCAGCGACTACATCGACAGTGGCGAACCTCTCGGTGTGGCAGGCGCATTCACTCTCGACGGTCTGGGCGGCTGGTTCGTCGACGGCATCGACGGTGATCCGTCGAACGTCATCGGCCTGAGTCTGCCCCTGGTACGACGGATGCTGGCCCGGGCGGACATTGCGGTGCCGCGGCTGTGGTCGCCTTCGCCGCCTGCGCCCTGAACTGGGCGGTAGGCTCTGCAGTGTGTCGCTGCCACCAGATCCCAGCCCGAAACTCCAGGAATACGCCCACCCCGAACGGCTGGTGACATCCGATTGGCTGGCCAGCAATCTGGGCCGCCCCGGTCTGGCCATCGTGGAATCCGACGAGGACGTCCTGCTCTACGACACCGGCCACATTCCCGGTGCGGTCAAGATCGACTGGCACGTCGACCTCAACGACCCGAACGTGCGCGACTACATCACCGGTGAGCAGTTCGCCGAGCTGATGGACCGCAAGGGCATCTCGCGCGACGACACCGTCGTCATCTACGGCGACAAGAGCAACTGGTGGGCGGCGTACGCCCTGTGGGTGTTCACCCTGTTCGGCCATCCGGACGTCCGACTGCTCGACGGCGGCCGCGATCTGTGGATTTCCGACGGCCGCGACACCACACTCGACGTGCCGAGCAAGACGTCCAGCGGCTACCCCGTGGTGCAGCGCGACGACGCGCCGATTCGCGCCTTCCGTGAGGACGTGCTGAAGGTCCTCGGCACCCAACCGCTCATCGACGTGCGGTCACCGGCGGAGTACACCGGCGAGCGCACGCACATGCCCGACTATCCGGAAGAGGGCGCACTGCGGGGCGGCCACATCCCGACCGCCCGCTCGATCCCGTGGGGTAAGGCCGCCCGCGACAACGGACAGTTCCGCACCCGCGCCGAGCTCGAGGAGCTCTACGGCTTCCTGTCCCCCGACGACCGCACCGTCGTCTACTGCCGCATCGGCGAGCGCTCCAGCCACACCTGGTTCGTGCTGACGCATCTGCTCGGCCTGCCGGGTGTACGCAACTACGACGGCTCCTGGACAGAGTGGGGCAACGCGGTCCGGGTGCCCGTCACCGTCGGCCCCGATCCGGGTGAGGCCCCCGGCTCCGCATGAGCATGGCCCCGTCGCTCCCTGAGCCGCTGGCTGAGGTCGTGTCCGAGTTCCAGGAGGTGGACGGACAGGACAAGCTCCGGCTACTCCTCGAGTTCGCCGACGAATTGCCCGCGCTCCCAGCCGATCTCGAAGAGGCGGCGATGGAACCCGTGCCGGAGTGCCAGTCGCCGCTGTTCCTGCGCGTCGACGACAGCGATCGCGAACAGGTGCGGCTGTACTTCAGCGCCCCGGTCCAGGCGCCGACCACGCGCGGTTTCGCCGCGATCCTCGCCACGGGACTGGACAGTCAGCCGGCGGCCGACATCCTCGCGGTGCCCGACGACTTCTACACCGCACTGGGCCTCGGAGCGCTCATCAGTCCCCTGCGCCTGCGCGGGATGTCGGCGATGTTGACCCGCATCAAACGGCACCTGCGCGACGACTGACCGAACCTACTCACCGGTAACCGGCACCGGTTCACGGGGTGTCGGGGCCTGCCGCATAAACTCCCCGATAAGTTTCTCAAGACGTTCTTAAGAGAATGCCCCGACGGCATATCAGCAGGAGGCGAAGTGGCCAGTCACGCCAGCTCGAAGATCTCGAAGGTGCTTGTCGCCAATCGCGGTGAGATCGCGGTGAGAGTCATCCGAGCGGCCAAAGACGCGGGGCTGCAGAGCGTGGCGGTGTACGCGGAGCCGGACGCCGACGCACCCCATGTCCGGCTCGCCGACGAGGCTTTCGCACTCGGCGGTCAGACCTCGGCCGAGTCCTACCTGGTGTTCGAGAAGCTGCTCGACGCGGCGGCGAAGTCCGGCGCCAACGCAATCCACCCCGGCTACGGCTTCCTGTCGGAGAACGCCGACTTCGCCCAGGCGGTGCTCGACGCCGGCCTGATCTGGATCGGACCCAGCCCGCAGTCGATCCGCGATCTCGGTGACAAGGTGACCGCGCGTCACATCGCCGCCCGCGCCGAGGCCCCCCTCGTGCCCGGCACGCCGGATCCGGTCAAGGACGCCGACGAGGTCGTCGCATTCGCCGAGGAGTACGGCGTCCCGGTCGCGATCAAGGCCGCGTTCGGCGGCGGTGGCCGCGGTATGAAGGTGGCCCGCAGCATCGAGGAGATCCCCGAGCTGTTCGAGTCCGCCACGCGCGAGGCCGTCGCCGCTTTCGGCCGCGGCGAATGCTTCGTCGAGCGCTACCTGGACAAGCCGCGTCACGTCGAGGCTCAGGTCATCGCCGACCAGCACGGCAACGTCGTCGTCGCAGGCACCCGCGACTGCTCGCTGCAGCGCCGCTTCCAGAAGCTGGTGGAGGAGGCGCCCGCGCCGTTCCTGACCGACGCGCAGCGCAAGGAGATCCACGAGTCCGCCAAGCGGATCTGCAAGGAGGCCGGCTACTACGGCGCGGGCACCGTCGAGTATCTGGTGGGCCAGGACGGCCTGATCAGCTTCCTCGAGGTCAACACCCGCCTGCAGGTGGAGCATCCGGTCACCGAGGAGACGTCCGGCATCGATCTGGTGCGTCAGCAGTTCCGCATCGCCAACGGTGAGCCCCTCGACATCACCGAGGACCCCACCCCGCGCGGCCATTCGTTCGAGTTCCGCATCAACGGCGAGGACGCCGGCCGCGGCTTCCTGCCCGCTCCGGGCCCGGTCACCAAGTTCGAGCCGCCCACCGGGCCGGGCGTGCGCCTGGATTCCGGCGTCGAGACCGGATCGGTCATCGGCGGTCAGTTCGACTCGATGCTGGCCAAGCTGATCGTCACCGGCGCCACCCGCGAGGAGGCCCTCGAGCGGTCCCGCCGCGCACTGGCGGAGTTCAACGTCGAAGGTCTGGCGACGGTGATCCCGTTCCACCGGGCCGTCGTATCGGATCCCGCGTTCATCGGTGACGACACCGGCTTCACCGTGCACACCCGCTGGATCGAGACCGAGTGGGACAACACGGTCGAACCCTTCACCGGCGGCGATCCGATCGAGGAAGAGGACACCATCCCGCGGCAGACGGTGGTGGTGGAGGTCGGTGGCCGACGTCTCGAGGTGTCGCTGCCCGGCGATCTGGTGCTCGGCAACGGCGGCGGTGGCGCCCCCGCCGGTGTGGTCCGCAAGAAGCCGAAGCCGCGCAAGCGCGGCGCCCAGGGCGGTGCGGCCGCCTCCGGCGACGCGGTCACCGCCCCGATGCAGGGCACGGTCGTCAAGGTCGCGGTCGAGGAGGGCCAGGAGGTCGCCGCGGGCGATCTGGTCGTCGTGCTGGAGGCCATGAAGATGGAGAACCCGGTGACCGCGCACAAGGCAGGCACGATCACCGGACTCGCGGTCGAGGCGGGTGCGGCGATCACGCAGGGCACCGTGCTGGCCGAGATCAAGGACTGATCCCGAACGAACCGATGATCCGGCGCAGCCCCTCGGGGCTGCGCCGGATTCTATTGTGCCCACCCCGTGGCGGCCGGCCGCCGACGACGTTGCTGCGTCTCTCAGGTTCACCCCTGACCGGTCCCGGTCGACGATTGGGCGGCCCGACTCGAGTCCGTCTGAGCCACCCGAATCCGGCTCGCGTCAGCAAAGCCGAATTACGCGAAGTGCCCCGACGTCGGGTTTACACGTGTCAATTGTTGCCATACCGACGCGGTTGCCCACGGATGGGAGTGGTGTCCCACAATCCGTCGCGCCACGCCCCCATGCCGATCATCGACGCCGCGGCAGTGCCCACTAGGTCTTTCAAGGCGCGTGTGACGCACCGGCGGGGCATCCGCGCCAGCGGTCGACGCAGTCCGTGAAGCCGTGCCCGGACCGCGCGCCGGTTCGACCGGTTGTTTGCCAGATCAACACCCGCGTCAATACGAAATCGCGCCAGCGAAGTCCATTGCTGGGCCCCGCCTCGGCATAAGTCCACGTCTTGACGCTAGTGTTAATATCTAAGTTTGGTCAGTTGTTGCTCAGCTTTTTCTCATGTACAGTTTGCTGCACAGAGTGAAAGGCCGGAGGCGCGAAAGGGACAAATCGCCTCGCCTTTGGGGGGAGCGGCCCCGCCCTCCGGCCAAGCCGGAGGGCGGGGCCACCTCATTTTCAGGGTCAGGGCGCAACTGCGGCGCGCAGGATGCCGGCCGGTGGCACTGCCAGCGCCTCGTAGATCGCCTCGAGCGGAACCGGATCGGACACCACATCACGCCACGGGTACTCGCCTCGGGTGCGGTTGAGGAACATGAGTGCCTCCCGGAGATGACGCGGCTCGTAATTGTGCACACCGGTGATCGTCAACCAGCGGCGCACCATCGTCTCCGGGTCGACGATCAGAGACGGACAGGGCAGCACCGACCCCGCCAGCACCAGCACCCCGCCGACGTCCAGCCGTCCCAATGCGCCGGCCACGGCGACCGTGGCTCCCGAGAAATCGATGGCGACGTCCACCGCGCCCCCGCTATCGGCGATCGCCCCGAACCGCGTGGCCGTGCCGACCCGCACCGCGTCCGGATCACTGATCCACACGTCTGCGCCGGCCGCGGCACACGCCGCAGCCGCTGTGACACCGAGCATCCCCGCCCCGCAGATCAGCACCCGGCGGCCGGTCAGCGGTCCCGCCGCCTCCAAAGTCGCCATGACGGTCGCGGTGGCGCACCCCGCAGGCGCGGCCACCCGGTCGTCCAGGCCGTCCGGGACGCGTTCGACCGCCACCCCCGTGGGAAGCACGACGTGCTGGGCGTAAGCGCCCGACAGCGGCCAGGCGCCCTCGAACGGCTCATGGCCGGCCTTGCGCACCACCTCGCACTTGGCGCTGCGTCCCGCTCGGCAGCGGGCGCAGCTCCCGCACGACGCGGTCACCGACCACACCACCCGGTGCCCGATCGCCAGACCCGGGTGGGCACCGGGGTCAACGACGTCGCCGACGGCCTCGTGTCCGAGCACCGAGGGGGCCGGACCGGCGCGACGCCCCTCGACCGTGTGCAGATCGCTGCCGCAGACGGTCGCCAGCCGCACGCGCACCAGGGCAGAACCGTCGCTGCGAGTCGGCAGCGGGACCGTCCGCAGTTGCACCCCATCGCCGGTCCAGACCGCGGCCCTCGTCACACCAGGCGCGACCGGATCCACCCCGACAGCCTTTCGATGGCGTACACGATCACGAAGATGACGAGCACGATCGCTCCGGCGACCTCGAAGTTCAGGGTGCGGATCGATTCGAACAGCAGGTAGCCGATTCCGCCCGCCCCGACGATGCCCAGCACCGTCGAGGTGCGCACGTTGACATCGAACATGTAGAGGCTCGACCCCACCACCGCCGGCATCGCCTGGGGTAATACCGCCGAGAACAACGAATGCCACCAGCCGCCACCCACGGAGCGCACCGCTTCCAACGGCCCCGGGTCGATCTCCTCGATCGCGTCGGCGACCAGCTTGCCGAGAAAGCCCACCGATCCGATCGCCAGCGCACAGGTGCCTGCAATCGGCCCGAGGCCCAGCGCCGCGACGAACACGACGGCCAGGATCAGTTCGGGAACCGCCCGAACCAGGAGGATCCATGCCCGCGCCAGCCAGTAGCACGCGGTATTCGGCGACACGTTGCCCGCGGCGAGGATGCCGACCGGAATCGACAGCACGACACCGATGGCCGTCGACACCACACCGATCGCGACGGTCTGCAGGGCCGCCTCGAACAGGTCTGCCCCCAGCGCATCGAAATCAGGCGGGATCAGCCGGGTGAACACCTCGAGCGACGGTCCGATCCAGGTGAACAGCGAGAGCGGATTGATCTGAAGGACGACGAACGACGCGAGGGTGACGCCGATCAGCGCCCCCGACAACACCGTTCGCGCCGCACGGTCGCGGCGGGGGTCCGACGTGGACGGGGTCAACAGCACCCGGCGGATGCCGATCGCGACCAGTTCCATCGCGGCGATGATCACCAGGATCACCAGCACGATGCCGAGGGCGCGGGGATAGATCAGACCACGCAGCGCGTCCTGCAGCGCGAATCCGATACCGCCGGCCCCGACGAAGCCCAGCACCACCGACATGCGTAGGTTGATGTCGATGCGGTAGACGAACACGCCGATCCACGCCGGGACAACCTGCGGGACAACGGCATTGATCATCTCGCGGAAGTATCCGGCGCCGGCGCTGCGGACGGCTTCGCGCGGGCCGACGTCACTCTGTTCGATCGCGTCGGCGAACAGCTTGCCCAACATCCCGATCGAGTGCAACGCCAGCGCCAGGATGCCGGGCAGCACGCCGATGCCCAGCGCCCGGACGAACAGCACCGCGAACAACAGATCGGGCATCGCGCGGCAGAAGGTGATCACGGCGCGTGCCACCGCATAGACCGCCGGATGCGGTGTGGTGTTGCGGGCGGCGAGGAACGCCAGCGGGACAGAGGCCACCGCGGCCAGCACCGTTCCGAGCACCGCCATGAGCAACGTCTCGATCGCCAGCATGCCGATACGGCCGGGGTCGTCGAGCCGGGGCGGCAGCATCCGTTCGATCAGTGCTGCCACCTCGTCGGCGCCGTCGAACAGTGCGGCAGGGGCGAATTCGATGAACCAGGCCGAGAGGAGGGTCACGATCAGGGCAGCGGCGAGGAGCAGGTGCATCAGGCCCGGCAGGGGCCGACGGTTCCGCGGCTTCGGCGGAACCGACGGACGGGGCGATGCCGTGAGCGGCGAGGCGGTCACGTGGCGCGGCCCCTGGCGGCCGGATCGGCATTGGCCCGATCAGGACTGGCGGGTTCGACCCGCTGGTAGATGTCGAGTACGTCCTCGCGGTTCATCCCGACGGCGGGCCGGTCGAGAACCTTGCGTCCGTTGCGCAGCCCGACGAGCCGATGTGCCCATCCCAGCGCGAGGTCGACCTGGTGCAACGTGCACACCACGGTCAGCTTCTCCTCGATGCACACCCGGAACAGCAGATCCATGACGATGCCGGCGTTTTCGGGATCGAGGGAGGCGACCGGCTCGTCGGCGAGCAGCAGCGCGGGCCGTTGCAGCAGCGTGCGCGCGATGGCGACCCGCTGCTGCTGTCCGCCGGAGAGCGTGTCGGCACGGCGGGCCGCGAAATCGCATAGACCCACCCGGTCGAGCTGAGCCATCGCTTCGTCGCGCATCGACTTCGGATACGTCAGCGCGCCGTACCGAGGAACGGTGAGCCGGCCGAGTCCGCCGATCAGCACGTTCTCCAGACAACTGAGGCGGCCGACGAGGTTGAAGTCCTGGAAGACGAATCCGACGCGGCGGCGCAATCCGCGCAGCTGCGCCCGTGACGCGGTGTCGACGCGGGTGCCTCCGACGTTGATCTGGCCGCTGGTCACGGGCTGCAGACCGTTCAGGCAGCGCAGCAGTGTCGATTTTCCTGAGCCCGAACGCCCCAGCAGCACAAGCAGTTCACTACGGCATACCTCGATGGTGACGTCGTCGAGCGCCAGAGTGTCGCCGAATCGCTTGGTGATGTTGCGGCAGGAGACGACGACGTCGTCACCTGCCACCGGATCGTCCGACACCGGTCAGCTCTTGCACTTCTCGGAACCGGTGACGTCGCAGACCTTGCGCACGCCGTCGTAGGCGGAGTCTTCGATCGGGACCACGCCCCACGCCCGTTCGTCGGTGATCAGGCACGCGTCGCCCTCGCAGAGGCCCTCCGCCTCCATCACCTCGGCGTTGGCCTTCTCGGTGAAGATGGTCCTGAGCTGCCCGATGGCGTCGGGACCGAGCTTGTCGTTGGCGGCGAAGACCGATCCGGCGATCATCTCCGACTTCCACACCGTCTTGAGGTCGCCCGGTGCCAGATCACCCTTCTGCACCATGGTCTCGTCGACCATGCTGTCGAAGGCGAATCCTGCGTCACAGTCGCCGTTCTTGATCGACAGCGCCGACGCGTCGTGACCGCCGGCGTAGATCGGGGTCATGGCCGCCGAGATATCGGCTTCGGAACCCGACGTGATGACCCCGGCCTCGATCAGCCCGGCGGACGGGTAGAGGAAACCGGAGGTCGAGCTGGGATCGACGAAACAGACCTTCTTGCCGGCGAAGTCGGCCAGGCCGTTGACGGCCGCGTTGTCGGCGCGGGCCAGGCCGTAGGACTGGTACCCGGGTTCGGCGCCCTCCTGCTCGATCACCGCGCCGAGTGGGGTGATCTTCGCTCCGTTGAGGCCGGCGACGACGTAGGCGAACGGCCCGAAGAAGGCCAGGTCGACGTTGTCGGCGATCATCCCCTCGACGACGCCGGCGTAGTCGGAGGCCTGCACGAACTCGACTTTCGAGCCGGTCTCCTTCTCCAGCAGCTTGATCAGGGGGTCGTAGCTGGCGCGCATGTCGGCGGAGTTCTCGGCGGGTACCGCGGCCAGGGTGAGGGTTTCGGGAAAGCCCTTGTCGTTGGTTGCGCCGGAACCGGAGTCCGATCCCGAGCAACCGGCGAGCACCAGTGCGGCGCCCGCAGCGGCCACGGCGGCCATGCGGGCATGTCGGGTGCGGCGAATCATCATCGGTGAGAGTCCTTTTCGTGAAATGTCGGGGTTCAACGAGCGAGTACGATGTCGGGTAACTCGGCGATCGAATCGAGCACGTGTGTGGCGCCCGCGACGGCGAATGCTGCGCGGTCGTGGGTGCCGGTGAGCACTCCGGCGGCCACCGCTGCACCGGCGCTCAGGCCGCACCGGATGTCGCTGGCGGTGTCACCTGCGACGGCGACCTTGCGGACGTCGTCCATCCCGGCGCGCATCAGCGCGCTGAACACGAGGTCGGGGTAAGGCCGGCCGCGCACGCCGGGCCCGGGGGCCAGGACCAGGTCGGCGATGTCGCCCCAACCGAGCGCATCGATGATCCGCTGCTGGGTGGACGCGCTGAAGCCCGTGGTCAATGCGACCTTGACGCCCGCAGCACGCAGGCGCGAGATCGCCTCGGCCGCACCGTCGATGGGGCTGACTCCGTCGTCGACGAACTGTTCGTAGGCCTTCTCGAACGCGATGTTGGCCGCGTGGGCGCTGTCCTCGGAGCCGAACAGAGCGCGGAACACCTCGATCTTGGACTGTCCCATGGTGTCGAGGACGTAGCGGCGGGCGGCGTCGCGCTCAGGGCCGTCGGCTGACAACCCAATTGCGGTCGCGGCCTCGTCGAAGGCCCGGATCACCAAACCGTCGTCCTGGACGGTCGTGCCCGCCATGTCCAGTACGGCCAATTCGATTCGCATGCGCCTACTTTCGGAGGTGGTCCAGACCAAAGGGTGCCGCCCGGCCGAACATCGGGTGAACAACTGCAGTCGAGAGTGGTCTGGACCAATCGGGGATGAAGTCACAGGCCCGCCAGTTCCGCGGTCCGTTCTGCGACAGCCGGGGCCAGCGTCATCCCGCGTCCGCCGGGGCCGGTCACCACGACAACACCGTCGGCCGGGGTGCGGCGGCAGACCAGTTCGCCCGGATCGACGCTCTGGCTGTAGACACCCGCCCACCGCCGCACCACGGGAGGCAGCGCGCGGCCGAGCACTTCTTCGACGACGCCGGCCAGGTAGTCGTACGGGTCCTCGGAGACGTCGAACGCGAAGGGTTCGGCGTATTCGTGGGTGTCGCCGATGGTGAGGCCGCCGTGCAGCCGTTGCACACACAGCAATTGCATGTGGTGCGCTTCGGCGGTCGGATCCTGCGACTGCGCGCCGTGCAGCTCGTCTAGCGCGGCGCCGGCGAATCCCGGGTAATACCGCATGCTGTCGCCGTCGGCGATCGCGGTGGTGAGCGCTTCGCCCAGGGGAGCGGTCTGCATCATCTGCAGGCGGACGCGGCGGACCGGCAGCTCGCCGGCGAGCTCACGGACCAGCCCGCCGTGCGCGGCGCCCGCGCAGACGATCACCAGGTCGCCGTCGTGCCGGCGCCCACGGTCGTCACGGACGGTGCGGCCCTCGACCGCGCGGCCCTCGGTACCGGCCAGGAAGGTGTAGCGTCCGCTCGCCGCGAGGTGCTCGCGGATCGCCGGCAGCGCCTGCCGAGACTCCACGACCGCATCGGTCGAACAATGCAGTGCTGCAATGAATTTCCCCCGCAGCGCGGGGTTCAGCCGGCCAGCCTCGTCCGCGTCGAGCAGGGTGAACCCACGCCGGTCTGCATCGATGCGCCCGATGGCCTCCTCGGCCACCGCAACCTCACCAGGGGTGCGCAGCACCGTCAGCGATCCGGCAGGCCGGAAGCCGACGCCCGGGACGACCGCCCCGAGCCGCTGCCACAGGTCACGGGCACGAAGTGCGGCGTCGAGTTCGGCGGCGGTACGCCCGGACACCCAGACGAGCCCGAAATTGCGCACCGTCGCGCCGCGGGCCTCGGCCTCGCGTTCGAGGTGCACGACGTGGTGTCCGCGCTGCACCGCCTCCAGCGCATGGGTGGTGCCGAGGATTCCGCCGCCGATGATGATGACCCGCATGGGCGGCGACCCTGCCGCCGTCGGACAACGGCGCTTCGACGCGAAGATGACCGCGGCGCCACGGGCGGGTGAACGATTGGTATAGACCAATTCTTGCTACGCTGCGGGCATGTCGATCCGAGTGGAGACAGCCGAAATCCTCGCGTCCCTCCGCGGCGTCTGGGATGAAGAGGACGTCGACGAACTCGACCACGCGCTGCAGTCCGCGGCCCGCGCCATCGCCGATGACGCCGACGACGAACTGGTGCTCGCCGCCGCCCTTCACGACATCGGGCACAGCCCACTGCTGGCCGGGGCGTCCGCAGCGCACGACCGGGTGGCACGGGATTGGCTCACTCCGCGATTCGGTTCGCGGGTCGGCTGGTTGGCCGGTGCCCATGTTGCCGCCAAACGGTTTCTCGCCGCCACCGAGCCTGGGTACGCCGGTGAACTGTCCGCCGTCTCGATCGCGTCGCTGCGCGAACAGGGCGGTGCGGCAGCCGATCTCGAGTTCACCATGCATCCTTGGTGGCAGGATGCACTCCGGTTGCGCCGCTACGACGACGCCGCAAAGGATCCGTCCGCCCGCGGTGTGGAGCCGGCGACCGTAGTCGCGCTGGCCGAACGGGTGGCCACGCGGTCGGCGCGATGACCTCCACGGGGTCTCCACGCAAGGTCCATCAGATCCGCGCGGCACTCGACCTGATGCTGGCCGAACTGCAGGTCGGCGACGCCGTGCCGGCCGAGCGGGAATTGGCGGTGCGCTTCGGCGTCGCCCGGGAGACGGTCCGCAACGCACTGCACGAGCTGCTCGTCGAGGGTCGCATCGAACGCCGCGGCCGCGGCACCGTGGTGTCGCGACCCAAACTCGTCCAGCCGCTGTCGCTGCGCAGCTACACCGAGGGCGCCGTCCGGATGGGCCGGACCCCGGGGCGGTTACTGGTGATCTGGGAGGATGTCGCGGCCGACGCGGACCTGGCAGCGGCCCTGGACATCGAGCCCGGCTCCGCGGTGATGCAACTGGAACGGGTGCTGCTTGCCGACGGTGAGCGGATCGGCCTGGAGAGCACGTATCTGTCGGTGCAGCGGTTCGGCTGGTTGCGGGAGACGTTCGATCCCACCACGTCGCTCTATGCGGCGATCCGGGGCTCGGGCGTCCGGTTCGGCGCCGCGCTGGAGCGGGTGGAGACCGCATTGCCCTCCCCCAGGGAGGCGACGCTGCTGGGCGTGTCCACCGCGATGCCGGTGCTGATGCTCAACCGGCGCACGGTGGACGCGGCCGACGATCCGATCGAGGTCGTCCGGGCGCTCTACCGCGGTGACCGCGTGGCGTTCGAGGCGCTGCTCACCGATCGCTGAGCGCGTCAGGACCGGAAGAACGCCAGCAACTCCGGATTCACCACGTCGGCGTGGGTGGTCGGCAGACCGTGCGGCAGATCCTTGTAGGTCTTGAGGGTTCCGTTGACCAGCAGGTCGGCGGACTTCGGGCCGGCCGCGACGTAGGGCACGATCTGATCGTCTTCGCTGTGTACCACCAGCACCGGCAGGGTGATCTTCTTCAGATCCTCGGTGAAGTCGGTCTGCGAGAAGGCGACGATTCCGTCGTAGTGCGCCTTGGCGCCGCCCATCATGCCCTGACGCCACCAGTTCTCGATGACCGCCTCGGACGGCTCCACGCCGGAGCGGTTGAACCCGTAGAACGGCCCGGACGGCAGCGCGCGGTAGAACTCCGAGCGGTTGGCGGCCAGCTGCGCCTGCAGGTCGTCGAAGACGTCCTTGGGCAGACCTTCGGGGTTCGCGTCGGTCTTGACCATCAGCGGCGGCACCGCGCACAGCAACGCCGCCTTGGCCGCCCGGTCTTCGCCGTGGCGGGCGAGGTAGCGCACCACCTCCCCACCCCCGGTCGAATGGCCGACGTGGATCGCGTCGCGCAGATCGAGATGCCGGACGACGGCGGCGAGGTCGTCGGCGTAATGGTCCATGTCGTGCCCGTCGGCGACCTGCGTGGAACGGCCGTGGCCGCGGCGGTCGTGGGCGATGACGCGGTAGCCCTGCGCGAGGAAGTAGAGCAGCTGGGTGTCCCAGTCGTCCGCGGACAGCGGCCACCCGTGGCTGAACACGATGGGCTGGCCGGAGCCCCAGTCTTTGTAGAAGATCTCGACACCGTCGTCCGTGGTGATGGTCGGCATGGGCAATCCTGTCGTCGGGGTTGATGATCAATCGTGCCTCGTCGACCGCTGCAGCGGATGTGCACGGGATTAGAGTTCACCTGCATGCAACCCGTCGAGATCAACGCCGGCGCCTGGTACCTGAGGGCGCTGCGGGCCGACGCCCTGATGGACGACCGACCCGCGCTCGCCGAGCTCGGTGAGCACGACCCCGACCACGTGACCCGCCGTACCGCCCAGTGGTCTTCGGACACCTGCTATTCGTGGGCGGTGTGTGAGCCCACCACCGGGGAACTGCTCGCCGAGGTGACCGTCGACCCGGCGACCGCGACACTGCGCACCCGCACCCGCCCGGGGCACGCCGACGCGGCGGCCACCGGCGCCGCCGCGGTGCGCAGATTCGCTTCCGGCGCCCTCGGGATCGCCGTCGCGGACGTCGGGCAGGATGGGTGACGATCCGGCGACTATCCCGGATTTCCGGTCGTCGCCGTAGTAACGTCGGCGGCCGGGGTATGGCACTCGAGGGGAATTGAGATACATGAGCAAGCGGGTAGGGGCGATTTTCGGTGCGGCGATGATGCTGCCGGCGCTCGCAGTGGGGCTGGCCGGTCCGGCCGCCGCCCAGGACGAATGGGATATGCCCGACTTCCGCGGCATGACGCTGCAGGGTGCCGTCGACGAAGTCGCCGCGGTGACCGACGGCGCGCCGCTCACGCTGAACGTCTTCAACACCACGGGTGCCCCGCAGCAGATCACCAACGCGACGTACTGGATCGTCTGCTACCAGAACCCCTCGGTCGGCTCGTCGATCACGCTCGACAGCAAGGTCTCGCTCGGACTGCGCCGCCCCAACACCTCCTGCTGGTGACGCTCACCCGCTGAGGTCTGCGGTGTCGACGTCCTCCCCGGAGGAGAGGTCGCCGCACTCGACACGCATGACGTCGTCACGTTCACGCAGGAACGGTCGCGCTCCGTGGTCGCCGTGCAGCGAGTCCAGCAGTGCCGGCCAGTGCCGACGGGCGATCGCCACGGGGTGGCCGGGTCGGCCGCCGTACACGGCGCGTGCGACTCCGCCGGCGGCCGCGTCCAGCACGCGGCGCACCGCGGCCGCCCCGATGTCAGGGGTGTCGACGGTGTGCAGCACAGCGACGTCGGCGTCCCCGGCGGCCAGGATTCCCGCCCGCACCGAGGCGCTCAGCCCGTCCGCCCAGTCGTCGGCCACCACCGCTCGCGCGGGTGCGGGTACCTCGACGACCGCGGCGCCCAGCACCACGATGACGTCGTCACAGCCGCCGTCTGCGAGGGCCCGGACCGCGATCCGCAGCCACTCCCCTTCGCCGGCAAGCACCTTCGGCATCCCGAAGCGCGTCCCCGCGCCGGCCGCGAGCAGCACCCCGGCCGCCGTCACTCCCGTCGACATGCGACCAGTGTGGACCTGCCGGATGCTGGAACGGTGACGCCCCCGGACGAGTCGCAGGGCAAGTGCGCGACTGAACGCTTCAATGCCCGGTTGGCGGCCCTGTCCGACGCCGAGCGCATCGCGTTGCTGTCGACGGTGTGCGCGTCACCGGGTTGGGTGCACGGCCTGCTCGCAGGGGCGCCGTTCGAGGACGCCACCGCGCTGCTCGCGCGCGCGGACCGGGTGCTCGCCGCGCTCCCCGACGACGAGATCGATGCCGCACTCGAGGGACACCCCCGCATCGGCGACCGCCCCGACAATGCGGCGTCCGCACGCGAACAGTCGGCGGTGGCGGGTGCCGACGCCGAGATGAAGACCCGCCTGACCGACGGGAACCGTTGCTACGAACAGCGTTTCGGCCACGTGTATCTGGTCTGTGCGAGCGGCCGGTCGGCTGAGGAGCTGCTGGCGATACTCACCGACCGGCTGGGCAACGACGCCGAGACCGAGCGCCGGATCGTGCGCACCGAGCTGGGAGAGATCAACAGGCTGCGGCTGCAACGCCTGTTGAGCGGAGCGGAGGACCCATGACACATGTGAGCACCCACGTCCTCGACGCGGTGAGCGGCCGGCCGGCCGCGGGGGTACCCGTGGCACTCACCGACGCGGAAGGGGCGACGGTCGCCGAGGGCGTCACCGATGACGACGGCCGGATCGGCGCGCTGTTCACCGGGACTGTGTCCGGGCTGTTCCGGCTGCGCTTCGACACTGCCACGTACTTCGCGGCCTGCGAGGTGCCGGCGTTCTATCCGGAGGTGGTCGTCGCGTTCGAGGTCACCGATCCCGACGGTCGCTATCACGTGCCACTTCTGCTCTCGCCCTACGCCTATTCGACCTACCGAGGGAGTTGAGCGTGTCGGAGATCATCCTGGGCCCCCACCAGTACGGCAAGGCAGAGATCCACCTGGTCCGGATCCATCGCGACACCCCGCGCCACGAGATCCGCGATGTCATCGTATCCACCTGTCTGCGTGGGGATTTCGACGGCGCCCACTTATCCGGTGATCAATCGAAGGTGCTGCCGACCGACAGCCAGAAGCAGACCGTCTACGCCTACGCCAAACAGCCCGGCCTCGGCGGTATCGAGGAGTACGGCCTGGCCCTGGCACGGCATTTCGTCGCTGACATCGGGCCCGTCGAGACCGCGCGGATCGAGATCGACGAACACGCGTGGCAGCGCGTGGTCGTGGACGGCACCGAACACGACCACACCTGGATCCGCAGCGGCCAGGAGATCCGCACCGCCGCGGTCACCGTCGACGGCACCGGCGAGTGGGTGATCGGTGGGCTGAGGGATCTGACGATTCTGAAGTCGACGGGGTCGGAGTTCTCCGGCTTCCTGACCGACCCTTACACGGTCCTCGAACCCACCCACGACCGGGTGATGGCGACGTCGCTGGTGGCGCAGTGGCGCTTCCGGTCGACGACCGGCCTCGACTGGGACGCGGTGTACACCGGCGTCAAGACCCAGCTGATCCGGCAGTTCGCCGAGATACAGTCACTGGCGCTGCAGCAGACTCTCTACGAGATGGGCCGCGCTGTGCTCGCCCACCATCCCGAGATCGTCGAGGTGCGACTGTCGGCACCCAACAAACACCATTTCCGCTACGACCTCGAGCGCTTCGGGTTGGCCAACGACAACGAGGTGTTTCACGCCGACGACCGTCCCTACGGCCTGATCCAAGCGACGGTGACTCTGGACGATGCGCCCGCCGCCGGCCCGGCGTGGGACGCCCAGCGCAGTTGGCTGTAGCCGCCCGCGGGCCTACTGCAGTTGATCGCGGAGTTTGGTCAGCGACTTCGCCAGGAGGCGGGAGACGTGCATCTGCGAGATGCCCACCCGCTCGGCGATCTGCGTCTGGGTGAGGTTCTCGAAGAAACGCAGGAGCAGCACCGTGCGTTCCCGCTCGGGCAGCGACGCCAGTAGGGGGCGCAGCGCCTCGCGGTTCTCGATCTGGTCGAGTCCGGCGTCCATGTCGCCGAGGGTGTCGGCGATCGCCGGAGCGTCCTCGTTGCCGCTGTTGCCGCCGCTGTCGATCGACAGGGTGTTGTAGGAGCTGCCTGCGATCAGGCCTTCGACGACTTCGTCGCGGTCCATGTCGAGTTCGGCGGCCAACTCCGACGGCGTCGGTGCGCGGCCCAGCCGCTGGGACAGCTCGGCGGTGGCCGCCCCCAACCGCAGGTGCAATTCCTTGAGGCGGCGCGGGACCTTGACCGACCAGCTGTTGTCCCGGAAATGCCTGCGGACCTCACCCATGATGGTGGGCACGGCGAAGGACACGAAGTCGGAGCCGGCGTCGACGTTGAAGCGGATCACGGCGTTGACCAGGCCGACGCGGGCGACCTGGACGAGGTCGTCGCGCGGCTCGCCACGACCGTCGAAGCGGCGGGCGATGTGATCGGCCAGCGGCAGGCAGCGTTCGACGATGCGGTCGCGCTGGCGCTGGAATTGCGGCGTGTCCGGCTGCAGCCCCTGCAACTCGCGGAACATGGCGGCCACGTCCGAATATTCAGAGTTCTGTCGCGGCGACGAACCCTGGGAGGACGACGGTGTCACCGCAGCGAACTCGCTCGCCTCGTCGTCATCGAGATACCGAATACGGAGTCGTCGCCCGGACCGGTTCCGTTGTCGAACGTGCGGACCTCGTCGGTGAGCGAACTGAGCACGTGCCAGCTGAAGCTGCCCGGCGCGAGGATGTCGGAGTTCTGACATGTCGTCGAAGCGTCGACGACGACCTCGGAATCCCGCGGGTGGACGATGACCACGAGGGTGGATCCCGGGACCGCGGAACGGATCAGCCGGGTGCACGCCTCGTCGACCGCGAGGCGCAGGTCCGACACCGCATCGAAGTCCAAATCCTCGAACGTGCCGACCGCGGCGACCAGCGTGCGCAGCACCGCAAGGTTCTCGAGCTTCGCTGCGACCCTGAGCTCCACGGACCGCTCGGCGTCCGCCTGTCCGTCGCGCGAGTTACCGACCTCGGCCATCTGACCTCCCGACATATCGAAGCGAGACTACCCCAGCCCGGATCGCGCCTGACATCGGCACTCGGGGAAGTCGCAGGTGATTGCGTGTAACTGCACTTTCGACCGGGTAACACCGGTTCATGAAACAGGTTGCCGACCGCTGCTCACCATGGTCTGCCTCCCATACCCCGGCGCGAGCCGGTGTGAAACCCCCGAATGTCGAGCCGAGCGGGCGAGCATGCGGCTGCGGCGCAGCGTAGTCACCGGCCCGGGCCTGACCCGGGTGCGGCGCGGCAAGGGCTTCTCCTACCGCGACCACAACGGCGACCCCGTCACCGACGAGAAGGTGCTGACTCGCATCAACGATCTGGTGATCCCGCCGGCGTGGAAGAAGGTGTGGATCTCTCCGCACGCGAACGGCCACATCCAAGCTGTGGGCACCGACGCGGCGGGCCGGCGCCAGTACCTCTACCACCAGCAGTGGCAGGAGGAACGCAACGAGGAGAAGTTCGACCGAGTGCTGCAGATGTCGCGGGGGCTGCCCGAGATGCGTCAGCGCCTCGCCACCGATCTGCGCCGGCGCGGGCTCGGCCGGGACCGGGTGCTGGCCGTGGCGCTGCACCTGCTGGACCTCGGGTACTTCCGCGCCGGCGGGGACGTGTACGCCGAGGAGAACAACTCGTACGGGATCTCCACGCTGCTCTGTGAACACGTCTCCCTGCAGCGTCAGGCCGTCGAGTTCGACTACCCGGCCAAGAGCGGGGTGCGTCGCACGCTGGTCATCGACGATCCGGAAGTGGTGCGTTCGGTGCGGGCACTGCTGCGCAGACCGGACAAGACCGGCCGTTTCCTGTCGTGCCGCAACGGTCCCGACTGGGCTGAACTGCACTCCGACGACCTCAACACCCGCTTCAAGGAACTGGTCGGCGACGAGTACTCGGTCAAGGATCTGCGCACCTGGCACGGCACCGTGCTGGCCGCCGCGGCGTTCGTCGACGCCGATCCGCCGGTGGACAAGAAGGTGATCAAGCGGGTCGAGTCGGCGGTGATGAAGGAGGTGTCCGAGGCGCTCGGCAACACCCCGGCCGTCGCGCGCTCCTCCTACGTCGATCCGCGGGTGGTCACCGGATACGAACAGGGCATGACGATCGCCGCGGGCGCCCGCCGCGCGCAACGGGCCAAGCGTCCGGACGAGCGGCAGGCGATTCTGGAGCGCAGCACGGCGAACCTCATCCGCAAGGTCGCGAAAAGTCATTAACGGCGGGGTGATTCGTCACCGCGAGTTCATCCCCCTCATACGGGTTCCCGATCGAGCGAATTCACCGCGTCCAGGACGTCGTCGACGGCGATGCGCAGCAACCCGGGATGGGGTTCGGCGGCGTGCGGATCGCCGCTGTCCCCCGCCCACAGCACGGTGTGCGGTCCCGATGAGCGCGGCCCCCAGCGACTCGGCGGAGTGGGTCCGAACAGCAGTACCGAGGGCGCCCCGGCGGCGGTGGCGATGTGCGCAACGCCGGTGTCCCCGCAGATCAGCATTGCGGATTCGGCGATCAGTGCGACGAGTTCGACGAGTTCGAGACGTCCGGCCAGCACGGCGGATTCGGGCAATCCCGCCTGCCGGGCGACGGTGTGCGCGAGTTCCGTCTCCCCGGAGTCGCCCGTGATCACCACGTCGCGCCCGGCCTCGCGAAGGACGGCCGCGACCGAGGCGAACCGGTCGGCGGGCCACCGGCGGGCCTGCGACGCCGCGCCGGGATGGATGACCACCGCGCCGGGACGCTCGGAACCCACCGGAGGTTCGATCCGCAGATCCTCCGGGTCGCAGCTGATGTCGGCAGTCTCGAGTAACGCACACCACCGGTCGACCTCGTGGATGTCGGCGCGCCAGGACGGACCCGGCACATCCGGGTAGGCCGCATGGCGGTGCGTGAGCAGCGACCGCGGCCGGATGGCCTGCAGATCGGCGATGCTCTCGGGTCCGCTCCCGTGCAGGTTCACCGCGAGTGCGGGCGGCTGGTCCGGCGGCCGCAGCCGCCCCAGCCCAGCGGTCGGTTGCACCCGGTCCACGGCGCCGGTGAGCATGGCCAGTTCGCTGAACCGCTCAGGGGTGGCCAGCACGATCTCGGCGCCGGGACGAGCCCGGCGCAGCGCCCGCAGCGCGGGCACCCCGGTGAGCAGATCGCCCAGCCCCAGCGCCCGCAGCACCAGGACCATCTCGGTCACGGCCACGAGGACTCGGTCGGTGCACAGACCACAAGCTCCCGCACTTCACAGCCGACCGGCTGTGACAACGCGAACACGACTGTCTCCGCGACGTTCTCGGGTCGGTTGAGCTTCGCATCCGGCGGCGGCTTGTACTGGTCGAGGCGGTTGTCGAAGAACGCGGTGTGCATGCCGCCGGGGATGAGCGTCGTCACGCCGACCTCACCGGCCAGTTCCGCGGCCAGCGCCCGGCTGAAGCCGACCACACCGAACTTCGACGCGCAGTACGCGGTGGCGTCGCTGACGGCCTTGACACCCAGCGTCGACGCGCACGTGACGATACGGCCGCCGGTCGCCTTGAGGTACGGCAGCGCCGAGCGCACCACCGCGGCGGTACCCAGCAGGTTGACGTGAATGACCCGCTCCCAGTCCTTCACCGCGACGTCCTCGAGCTTGCCGCAGGCGTCGGTGCCTCCGGCGGTGAACACCCCGTGCAGCTGTCCATCGACCTGCTCGGCGAGCCCGCGCACCGCGGCGTCGACCGCACCGGTGTCGGCGAGGTCGCACTGCAGGTAGGTGATACCGAGGTCGGCGGGCAGCGGGTTCACGTCGAGCACCAGCGGAGTACCGCCATGTGCGGCAACGGCTTTCGCCGTCGCCAGGCCGAGGCCGGAGGCTCCGCCGGTGATGAGCACGTTGCCGAGTCGGGTGGTCACGATAGAGCTCCTGTCGGTCGGGATCGCGCGGCGGCGATCAGATTCGATGACGAATAGCCGGCGACGGTGGGTAGCAGGACCACCTCGCCGCCGTGCCGGCGCACCACGCCGGCTTCGGGTAGGTCGCTCTCGGCGTAGTCACCGCCTTTGACCCAGATGTCGGGGCGCAGCCGCTCCAGCGTCTGTTCCGGTGAGTGCTCGTCGAAGATCACCACCGCGTCGACGCAGGCCAGTGCCGCCAGCACCCTGGCGCGGTCCTCGGCGGCCATCACCGGCCTGCTCGGACCCTTGAGCGCGCGGACCGAGTCGTCGGAGTTGAGCAGCACGACCAGCGCATCACCCAGCTGACGGGCCTGGCGGAGCAGCCGCACATGTCCGGTGTGCAGCAGATCGAAACAGCCCCCGGTGGCCACCATTGTCCCGCCCCTCCTACGCAAGCGGTCGCCGACCTCGGTGATGTCGCCGCTCAGTGCAACGGATTCACCACCCGCCCAACGGTTGGCCATATCGACGCTTCGCGACACCCCGACGGCGCCGCCGGTGTTGACGAACCGGCTGGCCGCCTCCACTGCGGCGGTGACGGCCGCGACGGCGTCACCGCCGGCGCCGAAGGCCTGCGTCGCGGCGACAGCGAACCGGTCGCCGGCACCGCAGGTGTCCCGCCGGCCGGTGCCCGTTCCGGCCGATGTGGGGACGGGGATGTGCACGCTGCCGGCAGCGGCGGCCAGCACCGCGCCCGCGGCGCCGAGCGTCACGCACACCGCCTCGGCGTCCCACCGCCGGCGTAGCCGTTCGGCGGAATGGGCTTCGCTGTCCCGCTGTTCCGAGAAGTTCGCGGCCTCGGACTGATTCGGTGTGACCAGCCGGCAGCCTGGCGTCGGTGCTGCGCCGCGGGGATGCGGATCCCACACCACCGGCGTCCGCGGGGCCACCGTGATCAGCAGATCTCGCAGACCGGTGTGGGCGGTGACACCGCGGCCATAGTCGGCGACGCAGATCGCGCGGGCGCGCTCCAGCACTTCGGTTACCTCACCGGGCAGTGCACCGCCCGCGGCGCTGCCGTCACCGCGGTCGAGGCGAAGCATGGACTGCCCGCCGGCGCGAATCCTGGTCTTGCACACCGTGCTCCCGGTGAGCGGCAGGCCGACCACATGCACCCCGGCCTCGGTGAGAAGTGTGGTCAGCGCCCGGCCGTCGTCGTCGTCGGCCAGCGCGGTCACCAGGACGACGTCCCGCTCGAGGCGGGCGGCCAGCACCGCTGCCAGTCCCGCACCGCCGGGTCGGTGCCAGACCCGTTCAGCGTCGACGACCGGCACCGGCGCCTCGGGGCTGAGTCGCGTTGCGCTGCCCTCGATGTCGACGTCAAGCATCGAATCGCCGACGATCACCAGCGACCCGTCAACCATGGGAGACCCCGAGCACCTCGTCGAGCGCGATGCACAGGGCGTGCACGCACAGCAGGTGGATCTCCTGCACGGTGGCCGTGGTGCCGGCCTCCACGCAGATCGCGTCGTCGCACATGGCCGCCAACGGATTCGGCGCCGGACCGGTCAATGCCCAGGACGTCATGGACATCTCGTGACCGGCCTTGACCGCCGCCAGCACGTTGGGGCTGGTGCCGCTGGTAGACAGCGCGATCAACACGTCGCCGGGGCGGCCGTGGGCCCGGACGCCGCGGGCGAACATCTCGTCGACGCCGTAGTCGTTGGCGATCGCGGTCAGCGCGGAGGTGTCCGCGTGCAGCGAGATCGCCGACAGCGGCACACGTTCGTCTTTGAATCTGCCGACGAGTTCGGCGGTGAGGTGCTGGGCCTCGGCCGCGCTGCCGCCGTTGCCGCACGCCAGCAGCCGGCCTCCCGAGCCGAGCACGCCTGCGAGGTGTCTGCCCCAGGCTGTCAGCCGGGGTGTCTCGTCACCGATGCGCTCGAGCGCGTGTGCCAGTGCTGAGATGTGGGTCTCGATCATGGGTCTATCTCCGAATCTCTTCGACCGCGGCCAGCAGTTCGGTGTCGGTGATGTCGTCCAGACAGGGGTGGCCAGGTACCGGGCAGGTCCGGGCGCGGGTGAGCCGGCAGGCGGCGTCCTGATCGCCCAGCCGGATGACCGTGCGGCCGTACGGGCTCCACTGCGATGCGGGGACGACGGGCGCGAACAGGGAGACCACCGGGGCGCCGACAGCGGCGGCGAGATGAGCGGGGCCGGTGTTGGGCACGACGACGGCCTGCGCGCGCTCGAACAGGGCGGCGAGCGTCGGCAGATCGGTGCGCCCGCCCAGATCGAGTGCGACGTCGCCGGCCACCGCCCGGGTCAGGTCTTGCTCTGCCGCGTCGCCGGTGACGACGACACGGTGTCCGGCCGCCGTCAGCGCGGCCACCATGCCCGCGCCGCGCTCGGCGCTGGGCCGTCGCGCGGGAACCGCCGCACCGGGGTGGAACACCACATACGGAGCGGCGCCGAGGAGGGCGGCGACGTCACCGGGCAGCGGCGGCGCCGGACGCACCCGCAGCGACCCGTCGTCGCCGGCGGGGAGCTCGCAGTCACCGGCGAGCGCCAGCGACAGAGCACGTTCCGGTTCGGGCACACCGGGTTCGACGTGGTGGCGCAGGTCCAGCAGCGTGCCCGGATAGTCCTCGCAGATCGCGCCGATCCAGGGCACGGACGCCATCCGGCAGATCAGCGCGAGCGGTAGCGGCGACTGGTGAAACGACGTGAAGATGAACGCCCGGTCGGGACGCAGATCGCGGAGTTGCTTGACGAGGTCATCGACGTGGCCCGCGGTGAGCCCCGGCGAGTCGAAATCCACCCACGGCGCCTGCCATTCCACGATCTCGTCGACGCCCGGTAACAGTTCGGCGGCGGCCCGGCCCCGGGGTCCGGCCAGGAACGTCACCTCGTCGTGCCCGGCGGCGACCGCGCGCACCGCGGGCCCGGTGATCAGCACGTCCCCCGCGCTGTCGAGCCGCGCCACCAGTGCCCTGCTCATCGGGATCTCCCCAGCACGAGGTCCACCGCATCCTCGAACGTCTCTGCCACCCGCGCACGCTCGCGGGCCTCCGAGACCTCCGCGGCCAGCGTATGGTTCGTCGGGACCAGGATGGCTTCGGCGCCGGCCGACAGCGCCGCGTTTACGTCCGCGCCGATGTCGCCGATCAGCACGCACCGCTCGGGAGGTACACCGAGTGCGTCGGCGGCAGCCTGCACCAGTCCGGGGGCCGGCTTCCGGCAACCGCAGCCGTCCCCGGCGTCGTGGACGCAGATCTGCCAGGTGTCGAACGGCCCGAGTTCTGTGTCCACCCGCGCATTCACCGCTGCCAGTTGGTCTTCGGTGATCAGATCCTTCGCCACCCCGGATTGATTGGTGACCACCGCCAGTAGCAGCCCCCGCTTCCGCAACCGGGTCAGCGCGGTGACCGCACCCGGCATCGGCCGCACCCCGGCCGGATCGTTGAGATAGGGCGAATTCACGATGATCGTGTCGTCGCGATCCAACAGCACCGCCAGCGGTGGATCACGACGGGCGGTGCGGAACGTCCATTCGCCGTACAGGCGGTGGTACACCGCGGTCGGCGGGATCAGCGCGCTGGTGAGCAGGATCCGTCCTGCCTCTGCCGCTGTCCGCGGGCCGGCCAGGAAACGCCGGACGGCGAACTCGGCGGTGAGCGCCGCCCACACCCCGGCGGCCCGCAGCGCGACACCTCGCCGGCCCGCGGCCGCCGACACCGCTGCAGTGACCACAGCGGCCGTGGTCGCGGTATGGGCGGGCAGCCGGCCGCGACCTTCGCCGATGGCGGCGCGCCAGCCGCGGCCGAACTTGCGGCGCACGAGTGCGTTGTCCCGGTTGCCTTTCTGCGCGCGCACGCTGCTCATCAGCGTCGCCTCGGCGACCGGATGGGTCGAGCGGCGCGTGCCCTGCGTAATCACGTTGCCGCGCATTGTGATCCGCAGAGCGATGTCGGAATCCTCGCGGTACGCACGCGGGAACCGTTCGTCGAACCCGCCGACCTCGACGAGGGCGGCGCGCAGGTAGGCCATGTCGGCGGTGATCCACCGGGCGTCGGCGAGCCGCCGCGTGCGCTTCTCGTCGTCGGTCGCCCGTCGCCCGGGGCTGGCGGGCACCTCGAGGACCGCCTGAGATCCGGCCGCGCCCTCGGCCTCCGCGACGGCGAGGTCGTCGGCGAGCCGGTAGCGCCAGTCCGATTGTGGCAGGACGTCGTCGTCGAGGAACGCAACCCACCGCGTGGTTGCCGCGCGCCACCCCACGTTGCGGGCGGCGGCGGGTCCGCGGCCCCCGCTGCGCAACACCGTGATCGATAACGGCTCATCGGTCATCAGGGGTGGCTCGGGGTGAGCGCGGTCGTCGACGACGAGCACCGAGGCGGGTTTCGGGCCGTCCTGGCCGGCGATCTCGGCGAGCAGTCGGTGCATCGACGGACGCCCGATTGTCGGAATGACGATCGTGTAGTCGGGGGTTGGGGACTCGCTCACGCGGGCCTCCGGATCAGGAATGGACCGATCGCCAGCACGTCGATCGGGCTGCTCCCGAAACACTCGAGCGCATCGCGTGGGCTGTCGACCATCGGTCGGCCGGCGGTGTTGAAGCTGGTGTTGACCACCACCGGCACGCCGGTGCGTTGTGCGAAGCGGCTGATGGTCGCGTGCAGCAGCGGCAGCTGCGCGCGGTCGACGGTCTGGATGCGTGCGGTGTTGTCGACGTGCGTGACGGCGGGAATCCGGGACCGCCACTGCTCGGCGACCTCATGGACGAACAGCATGTACGGGCTGGGAATCGGTCCACCGGAGAAGATCTCGGCCGCCCGTTCGGCGAGCACCATCGGGGCGACCGGCCGGAACTGTTCGCGGCCCTTGACGTTGTTGAGTCGTTCGAGGTTGTCGATGCGGCGCGGGTCGGCCAGCAGCGAGCGGTTGCCCAACGCGCGGGGGCCGAACTCAGAGCGGCCCTGGAACCAGCCGATCAGCTTGTCGTCGGCCAGCGCGTCGCCCACCGCCGCAGCGAAGTCGGCGGGCCGTTCGAACGGCACCGCCGCCTCTCGCAACACAGACTCGATCTCGTCGTCGGACCAGCCGCGGCCCAGCGCCGCCGACGGCATCGGCACGATCGGCTCGCCGGCTTCTCCGGCCAGGGACAGCGCGGCGCCCAACGCGGTGCCGGAGTCCCCCGCTGCCGGCTGCACCCACACCCGGTCGAATCCGCCGCCCGCGAAGATCTTCGAGTTGGCGACGCAGTTCAGTGCGACTCCCCCGGCCAGGCAGAGGCTGTCGGTGTCGGTCCGACCGCGCAACCAACCGACCAGGTCGAGCAGCACCTCCTCGACCACCGCCTGCACGCTGCAGGCCAGATCGGCGTGCCCGGGGTCTGGCCGGTCCAGCGCGTGGCCTTTGCCCGCGCCCGCCTTGCGCTTCGGGGTGAACGATTCCCAGTCCACCGGTTCGGTGCGGAAACCGCCGTCACCGGTGGCGTAGACGAGTTCCCGAAATCGGTCGAGGTAGCGGGGCGTGCCGTAGGACGCCATCGCCATCACCTTGTATTCGTCGCTCGACCTCGCGAAGCCGAGGTGTTCGGTCAGCTCCTCGTAGAACAGACCGAGCGAATGCGGAAGGGATTGGGTGGCAAGAACATCCAGCTTGTGGTCGTGGTAGGTGCCTGCCAGCATCGAGGTGCGTTCCCCGCGGCCGTCGACCGTCAGCACCGCACAGTCGGGACGCGGTGAGGCCAGCCCGGTCGACGCGGCGTGCGCGACGTGGTGGCGGACGTGACGCACGATGCCCGGGTCGAGCCCGGGCAGCGAACTCTGCAGAAATCGGGGCGCCCGTTCGGCGTAGAGGGTGCGCAGATACTCCCAGTCCCGGTCCAGACCAGCCATACCCTCGGTCGTCGCGTCCATCAGCCGCGGGTCGTAGGAGTACCCGACGGCGTCCAGGTCGGCCGGCGTCAGCCCCGCCTGCTCCAGACACCAGCGGGCCGCCTGCACCGGAAGCTCCCAGGTGGAGAACGGGACCGCCTGCTTACCGTGCTTCCGGCGGGAGAACCGTTCCTCCTCGGCGGCCGCCACGATCTGTCCGTCGACCACCAGCGCGGCGGCGGGATCGTGGAAGACGGCGTTGATTCCCAGTATGCGCATCAGAAGTCCTCGGGTATCGAGTGTGACTGCAGGGCAACGACTCTGGCGTCACGCCGCCGGAACCCCCGGCCGATCCGGCAAACGCTGTTTGCGCGGCGGGCACCCGGGTACGGACGACCACCATGGGACAACGGAATCCGAGGACGACGTTCGTCATCGCCAGCCGAGATCGCGCCCCCGAACTCGCCGGTGTGGTCGAGCGTCTGCTCGACACCACCGACTGTCCGGTGGTGGTCGTCGACAACGCCTCCCGCGACGATTCGGTCGCGGTCGTCAACCGCATCGCTTCCCACGCAGCGGACCGCGTGCACGTCGTAGAACTCGACACCAACCGCGGCGCCGCGGGCCGCAACGCGGGTGTCGCGGCGAGTCGGACACCGTATATCGCGTTCTGCGATGACGATTCGTGGTGGCAACCCGACGCCCCGCAGCTCGCCGAGGAGACGTTCGACGCCCATCCCTCGGTCGGTCTCCTGGCCGCCCGCACCCTCGTGCTGCCGCGCGATGAGGAGGACGTCTTCTCCGCGATGCTGGCAGACAGTCCGCTCGGGCGCCGGCCGCATCTGCCGGGACCGTCCATCCTCGGCTTCATGTCGTGCGCGGCGATGGTGCGCAGGGCGGCGTTCGCCGCGGCGGGCGGATTCTCGGAGATCCTGCACTTCCGCGGTGAGGAGATGTTGCTCGCCGTCGACATGGCTGCGTTCGGCTGGGACCTCTGCTATCTGCCGGCCCTGGTCGCCGTCCACCAGCCGTCCCAGGTGCGCGCCGCC
Source organism: Mycobacterium sp. 852013-51886_SCH5428379 (assembly GCF_001665575.1). Classification (GTDB taxonomy): domain Bacteria; phylum Actinomycetota; class Actinomycetes; order Mycobacteriales; family Mycobacteriaceae; genus Mycobacterium. The sequence continues at coordinate 54,896 of NZ_LZSU01000023.1, forward strand.
ACGGCCACCCAGGCGGCGCGGGTGATGCGCAACGACGTGTTGACCACCTGGCTGCGCCGGCCGGCCGCGCACTGCCTGCGCGCCACGGGCGCCCTGCTCACGGGCGCTGTCCGGGATGTCGAACATGCCAGGGCCGCAGGGGAAGCCGTGCTCCGGCTGCCCGCCGTGGCGGCCGGGCGCCGCCGGCTCCCCTCGCACGTCGAACGCGCGCTGGGCGTACTCGAGTCCGCGTGAGGAACTCATCGCGACGACGCGGTCGTGGCGTGAACCGCCCGCGCCGGCTGTTCGAATCGGGTGGCGACCAGCCGGTCGTAGATGCGCTGGGTGTCCGCCGCAACCCGATCCCACGAGTAGCGGGCACGTGCGCGGTCGCGTCCGGCCGCGCCGAGGCTCTGGCGCAAGAACGCGTCCTGCAGCAGCATGTTGACCGCGTCAGCGACCTCGCCGGACCGCTTCGCGGTGACCAGGCGGCCGGTCACGTCGTGCACGACCGTGTCGAGCATGCCGCCGACGGCGGCTGCCACGACCGGGACACCGCACGCCATGGCCTCCAGCGGGACGATGCCGAACGGCTCGTACCACGGTGTGCAGGCGACCACGTCGGCCGAGCGCAGCAGTGCGGGCATGTCCGCCCGCGCCACGGCGCCGCGCAACACCAGACGGTCGGAGACGCCGAGCTCCTCGGCGAGAGCCCGTAGCCGCCGCGCCTCCGGATCGGCCTCCACGACGGACCGGTCGGGACCGCCGATGAGTACGAGTTCGGCGTTCTGGATGGCGGGCAGCGCCCGCACCACCACGTCGAATCCCTTGCGCGCCACGAACCTTCCGACGCTGACGATGCGGGACCGGTCCGTCCGCTCCGCGATCGGCCCGTCCGGGGTGAACAGATCGAGGTCGACACCGCAGGGCACCACGGACGTCCGGTTGCGGGGGCGGCCCAACCGCATCAGCTCGAACACCTCGTCGGTGCAGGTGGCGGCGACCCAGGTGGCCTGGCGGGCGATCATCGCCTCGAGCCGGAGCCGGTCCGGCGGGCTGGTGTCCTGGGCACCCTGGTGGCGGCGCTTGACCACACCGAGTGCATGGAACGTCTGCACCGCGGGAATGTCCAGCGCCCGCGCGGCCAGGTGGGTGGCCAGACCGGACATCCAGAAGTGGGCGTGAGCGATGTCGGGCCGGTCGGCGCGCCACCGCTGGTCCAGATAGTTCGCGAACGGACCCATGTGCGTCAACAGGTCGTCTTTGGGAAGCTGCTCCGCCGGACCCGCAGGCACGTGAACGACCGTGTACCCCTGCGGCGTGGTCACGTGTTCGGGCAGATCCGGGTCGTCGCGCCGGGTGTACACGCTGACCTCGTGACCCAGCCGAGCCAGCCCCGCGGACAACTCGGCGACGTGGACGTTCTGGCCCCCGGCATCGACTCCACCGAGCGCTGCCAGCGGACTGGCATGTTCGGACACCATGGCGATCTTCAACATCGCATCCTCTCCCGCGACGCTAGGCGCAGAGGTCTCCGATCAACCGGTCCCAGTCACGCAGGAACCGGTCGAGCGCGAAGTGCGCCATCGCGAAATCACGCGCCGCCTTACCGGCGGCGCACGCCGCGGGCAGATCGGTCACGAATCCACTCAGCGCGGACGCCAGTTTCTCGACATCCGCACTCACCACGCCCGCCTCGGCGGGCACCACCAACGGCGCCATCGTGGTGGCCACCGCCACGACCGGCATTCCGAGGAACATCGCTTCCAGGAGGGACAGCCCCAGAGATGTCCACCGGGGGGTGTGCAAGTAGACCCGTCGGCGGGCGAGTTCCCGGTGCAGTCCCGGGCCGGTCACGTCACCCTGTGCGCGGACTCCCGGCCATGCCCGGTCCGTCAACTCCGGCGTACCGATCCCCCACACGTCTATCGGCGCGTGGGCGCCGAGCATGGGCAGCAGATCCGCGCCCACGGTCCGCCACCGGCGCAACGGCTCGTTGATCATCGTCGCGGCTGCGGCGACCTCGCCGGTGAACTGCAAGCCGGGGTCGGCGATCCCGTGGTCGATGACCAGGGTGGGTGCCGCACCGTTGTCCCACATCAGCCGGTTGAAGTCGGTGACGTGCACGACGGGGATGTCGCTGCGACCGGCCAGTGGATGCACGCTGTCGACGGCGAAGGGCCGCGGCGCGTTGTGTTCGACGAAGACGGCTGGGAGCTCGACGCCGGGGCGCCGGCCGGTCCAGCGCTCGACGAGGTCGAGCTCCTCTGGCCGCTGCAGCAGCACCAGATCGATGTCGGCGTCGCGCAACCGGTCGGGTGGGATCTCCTCGGCGCGTGGCCAGTCCCTGCCCAGCAGACCGCGCCCATCGGCGTCCTTGGCGTCGTTGACCGGAACCAGGTAGCGGTGTTCTCCGGCCACCAGCGATTGCAGCCACGACCCGTGCACGTGCCACACGAGAATCGAGTGCACGCCGCCGGCCATGTGCCGGGCGTATCCCAACCATTCACCGGTAAACATCGAACGTTCGAGTTTTCTTTTCGTGGACAACGGTTCGCGATGTGGGCGTCTCGACCGGCCCCGTTTGGGTCGACGCGCCCCGGTTACTCCGCTCGTCATGGCTGACTCGACGACCAACCCTGTTCCGGACCCGGCACCGACGCCCGACGCCGACATTCCCTACCCCGGCCGCACGGCCGACATGTCGGACCGGCCGCGCGACGAGATGCGCGACTACCTCGGCCGCGATCTGCTGCACGGCAAGCGCGCGTTGATCACCGGCGGCGACTCCGGTATCGGCCGGGCGGTGGCGGTGGCGTTCGCCAAGGAGGGCGCCGATGTGGCTATCGCCTACCTCTCCGAGGACGAGGACGCCGAACACACCGCGCGCCTGGTCGAGGCCGAGGGCCGGACCTGCGTGCGGCTTCCCGGTGACCTCGCCGAGGCCGAGCAGTGCCGCACCGTCGTCGACCGCACCGTCGCCGAACTGGGCGGCCTCGACATCGTGGTCAACAACGTCGCCTACCAGAACCCGCAGGATTCGCTGGCCGACATCAGCGATGCGCAGTGGCGGCGGACGTTCGCGGTGAACATCGACAGCTTCTTCCATGTGACCAAGGCGGCGCTTCAGCATCTGCCCGACGGCGGGGCCATCATCAACACCGCGTCGATCAACGGTCTGCGTGGCAACAAGACGCTGATCGACTATTCGGCCACCAAGGGCGCGATCCTGGCCCTGACGTATTCACTGGCACAATCCCTGGCGGACCGCAACATCCGGGTGAACTGCGTCGCCCCAGGTCCGGTGTGGACGCCGCTGATCCCCGCCACCATGGACCAGGAGAAGACCGAGGGCTTCGGCGAGCAGGTGCCGATGGGCCGCGCCGCCCAACCCGACGAAATCGCGCCGTCGTACGTGTTCTTCGCCTCCGGCCGGATGTCGTCCTACTACAGCGGGGAGGTACTGGCGCCGATCGGCGGTGAGACCCTGCCCGGCTGATCGTTTAGCCGTTCGTGCGTTCGGGCACCCCGTTCCCAGCACGATCCGACGCTGACGAAAGGTGAGCATGACCGAGAAGAACAGTGGTCCCGAAGAAGGCATCAAGGGCGTTGTCGAAGACGTGAAGGGCAAGGCCAAGGAGACGGTGGGCACCGTCGCCGGTCGCGACGACATGGTGCGCGAGGGTAAGGCTCAGCAGGACAAGGCCGACGCTCAGCAGCACGCCGCCCAGAAGGAGGCCGAGGCCGAAGCCGCGCGCGGTGGAGCCAAGGCCGCCGAGGAGCGCCAGAAGAGCGAGCAGTAATCCGCCCAGACGGATACAAGAAGCGGCCCAACCGATTCTCGGTTGGGCCGCTTCTTTCGTGTGGTGATCAGCTGGTCGGAGTCTGACGCGGCGCGTCCGGATGTTCCTGGTGCCAGCGCTCCTCGATGTTGCGGACCCTCTTGTGCGACGCCCAGAACCACACGCCGGCCGCGATGAGGAAGACCGCGGAGATGGCGCCGAAGACGACGCCGACGGTGTGGTTGGAACTCGCGTGGGCGGCGAGCGCCGAGACGAACGACGCCAGGGCGATCCCCATCAGGATCAGCGCCGGCATGTTGGTGGTGTCTTTCATCGTCTCCCCCGCGTGCGGGCGAGTGGTCCGCGCGTGGTCGACGGGATCTTTCGGACTCTTCATGAGCACTCCTTGGTCGGCACACCTAGGCCTACCCGGCGCCCACACCGGCGAAACGGCGTGCGCTCAAGCGTCAGCCGAAGACGGCGGGACCGGCCAGCGGCGGCATGCTGGCGGCGATCACCACCAGCATGAGCGTGAGCAGCACCCATCCGGAGGCCTGCCACGCCGTCCACGTGTCGCCGCGCCGGCGGTGCTGGAGGGTGCGGGCGAACGCGCGAGCGGCACCGGCCAGCAGGATCGCGGGCGCACCGAGACCGAGCAGGGTGCGTTGGGGGACGCCGCAGGCCAGCGGGTCGGCGACCGTACCGCCGCAGGTGCTCACCCACACCGCGGCCACGAACAGAAAAGCCGCACCCAGTACCGCCACGCCGAGGGTGTACCGCACGACGTCACGCAGCTGTGCGTGATCGGACCGGACATCGCGGGGATGCTCATACATGGCACACCTACTGGGGTAAATCCTGCGCTGACCAGGCGGAAGTTCCCGTTATCCGGTTGTGATAAACGCTGCGTTGCGAGATGCGTTCCGGTCCGCGGGTGATTACCGTCGGCAGATGGACCTCGACACCGTCTCCGCGGTCCGCATGCCGGCGGCCAGGACCGAGCTGTGGCCGATGTCGCCGGGTGACGCGGTGCTCGCCGGCGGCACCTGGCTGTACTCCGAACCACAGCCCCACCTCCGTCGGCTGGTGGATCTGACCGCCCTCGGCTGGCGAGCCATCGACATCGACGACGACGGCGTCCGCCTGGCCGCGACCTGCACGATCGCCGAATTGGCGGCGTCGGCGGAGCGGTTGCCCGGCCAACGCCGCGATTGGACGGCGGCGCTGCTGTTGGGCCAGTGCTGCAGAGCGCTGCTGGCCTCGCCGAAGATCTGGCACACCGCGACGGTGGGCGGCAACATCTGTCTGTCATCGCCTGCCGGCGCGATGATCTCGCTGGCGACGGCGCTGGACGGCCGGCTCACGGTGTGGCGCGAGCACGACAGCGACGTGACCACGACAGCCGACCGCTTCGTCACCGGGCCCGGCGCCAACGCGCTCGGCCCGGGCGACGTCCTGCGGGAGATTTACCTGCCGGCCGCCGCGCTGCGCGGCCGCACTGCGCTCCGCAAGCTGGCGTCGTCGCCCCTGGGCCGTTCGGCGGTGGTCGTGATCGGCCGGCGCGACGCGGCAGCCGACGGCGGCGGCTTCGTCCTTTCGGTGACCGCGGCGACGTTGCGGCCCTTCGTATTCCGACTCGCGGCTCCCCCGCGGCCCGAAGAGGTTCGCGCCCTGCATGCTTCGATCCCGGACGACGCGTGGACCGACGATCCGCACGGCGTCCCGGATTGGCGCAGGGCGATGACCTTGCTGCTGGCACAGCAGGTGTGCCGGGAGCTGTCGTGAGCTGCTCGGTGAACGGCGAGCCGCTGCCCGGCCCGCCCCGGCCCGGTCAGTGCCTGCGCACGCACCTGCGTGACCACGGCCACTTCGAGGTCAAGAAGGGTTGTGACGCCGGTGATTGCGGCGCCTGCACCGTACTGGTCGACGGGGTGGCGGTGCATTCGTGCATCTATCCCGCGGTACGGGCCGATGGACGTGCGGTGACCACGGTCGCCGGCCTGGGCACCCCGGCGGATCTGCATCCGATGCAGCGCCGCTTCCTCGACGCCGCCGGCTTCCAGTGCGGCTTCTGCACCGCCGGCATGATCACGACGGCGGCGACGCTGACCGATGCGCAGCGGGCCGATCTGGCGCACCACCTCAAGGGAAACCTGTGCCGGTGCACCGGCTACCGAGCGATCACCGATGCACTCGAAGGTGCGGTCAACGTCGACAAGCCGACCGGTCCATCAGGCGTCGGGCGGTCGGTCAGCGCCCCTGCGGCCGTGCGCGTCGTGACCGGGACCGAGCCGTACACCATGGACTGGGCGCCTCCCGGCCTGCTGCACCTCGCCGTGCTGAAAAGCCCGGTGCCGCATGCTCGTATCCGGCACATCGACACCTCGGCAGCGGAGGCGCGCGCCGGCGTGCATCTGGTGCTGACCTACCGGGACAGCCCCGCCGTGGCGTTCTCGACCGCGCGACACGAGAGCCGCGCCGACGACCCTGATGACACCGTCGTGCTGGACCGGACAGTGCGGTTCGTCGGGCAGCGGGTGGCCGCGGTGGTCGCCGATACCGTGGCGATCGCCGAGGAGGCGTGCCGGGCGATCGCCGTCGAGTACGAGCAGCTGCCGGCGGTATCCGATCCGGAGCGGGCGCGGTCTCCGGGGGCTGTCGCGCTGCACGGCGACAAGGACGCCGACGTCGCGCGGATCGCCGATCCGGCCCGCAATCTCGTCGCCGAAGTGCACGGCGGCAGCGGCGACGTCGAGGCCGGGGTGGCCGCAGCGCTCGCGGCGGGCGGCGCGGTGGTGCGCCGCCGCTACCGGACCCAACGGGTGCAGCACGCACACTTGGAGACCCACGGATGTACGGGCTGGCGAGATGACCACGGCCGCCTCGTGATCCGGACGAGCTCACAGGTGCCGTTCCTGGTGCGCGACGAGTTGTGCCACATCTACGGCCTCTCACCCGACGGGGTACGGGTGGTGACGGCCCGGGTGGGCGGCGGCTTCGGCGCCAAACAGGAGATGCTCACCGAGGATCTGGTGACGTTGGCGGTGCTGCGCCTCGGCCGGCCCGTCCGCTACGAGTTCACCCGGGCCGACCAGTTCACCTCGGCGCCGTGCCGGCACCCGTTCCGCGTCGATGTGACCGCCGCCGCGACGCCGGAAGGGGCACTCACCGCCCTGGGTATCGACGTGCTCAGCGACGCCGGCGCGTACGGCAATCACAGCGCCGGGGTGCTGTTCCACGGCTGCAGCGAATCGCTGTCGGTGTACCGGGTGCCGAACAAGCGGGTCGACGCGCAAACGGTGTACACCAACAACATTCCCTCCGGCGCGTTCCGCGGCTACGGGCTCGGCCAGGTCGGCTTCGCGATCGAGTCGGCGCTCGACGAACTGGCTCAGCACCTCGATGTGGACCCCTTCGCGCTGCGCTTGCGCAACGTGGTGGTGCCCGGCGACGGCTTCGTCGACTTCCACGCCGACCACGACGATCTGGTGTTCGGCAGCTACGGCCTCGACCAGTGCCTCGAACTGGTGCGCACCGCCCTGCGCTCTGGCGGCGGGCAGGCACCGCCCGAGGGGGGACAGTGGCGTATTGGGGAGGGCATGGCACTGGGAATGATCGCGACGCTGCCGCCGCGCGGTCACTTCGCCGACGCCTCGGTGACGGTGTCCGCCGACGGGGTGTACACGGTGCGGGTCGGCACCGCGGAGTTCGGCAACGGGACGTCGACGGCGCACACGCAACTGGCCGCCACCGAACTCGACACCACCGCCGACCGGGTGCAGCTGCACCAATCCGACACCGACGCAACGCGTCACGACACCGGCGCCTACGGCTCGGCGGGCACCGTGGTGGCCGGCGGTGCGGTCGCCGCGGCCTGCAGGCAACTGCGCAGCCGGATCCTGTCGGCCGCGGCCGAGCACGCCGGCGTCCCGGTGACCGCGTGCGCTCTGGGACCACAGGGCGTGCAGTGTGGGGAACGATTCGTCGAGTTCTCCGCCCTGCCCGCGGATCTGACCGGCCACGGCCACCACGACGGTGACCCGCGGTCGGTGGCATTCAACGTGCAGGGCTTCCGCGTCGCGGTGGACACCCAAACGGGCCGCGTGGAGATCCTGCAGTCCGTGCACGCAGCGGACGCGGGCGTGGTGATCAATCCGGAGCAGTGCCGCAGCCAGGTGGAAGGTGGTGTGGCCCAGGGCATCGGATCAGCGCTCTACGAAGAGATGCTCATCGGTGCCGACGGCGCGGTGCGCACCCGTGACTTCCGCAGCTACCACATTCCCCAACTGGCCGACGTGCCCGTCACCGAGGTGTACTTCGCCGACACCTATGACGACCTCGGACCCCACGGGGCGAAGTCGATGAGCGAGGCGCCCTACAACCCGGTCGCACCCGCGCTCGCCAATGCCATCGCCCGCGCCTGCGGTGCGCGGCTCACCGAACTGCCGATGACACCCGCGCGGGTGTGGCGTGCGCTGGCGCACGACCGCCGATCGGAACGCTGACAGGCGGCGACACCGCCCGCGGCGGGTGCTCGGACCTGTCGGTCGCTGCCCTTACGATCCGGCCATGACCCACAGCAGCTTCCGCACCAAGCTGTTGGTCGTGCTCGCCGTCGCCGCGGGTCTGACCGCGCACCTCACCGGCGCCACACTCCAGACCAGCCTCGCTGTCGGCGTCGCCGCCCCGCTGCTGGCACTGGCCGCGCCGAGGTTCGTGCGCGGCGCGATCGCCGGCGCCACCACCCCGACCGAACCCGTGGCGCAGATGTCGGGCACCGAGTTCGAGGACTACATCGCCGGCATCGCGCGCTCGTGCGGTGTGCCGGTGATCATGACGCCGGTCACCGGCGACTGGGGCGTCGACATCATCGTCGGCACCCGCCCGAACCGCCTTGCGGTGCAGTGCAAACGGCAGTCCCGGCCGGTCGGTTCCGGCGCCGTCCAGGAGGTGGTCGCCGGCGCGTCGATGCAGGACTGCGTCAGGACGATGGTGGTCACCGACAACGACTTCACCCCGGCGGCACGCAGGCTCGCCGAACACCACGGGTGCGAACTCGTCGGCGGCGCCGACCTGCCCCGGTTGCGGTCGACGATCAGAAGGCTGACGACCGGCGTACCGCCGTGAGCGCGTCGCACACCGCGTCGACCGCGGCGTCGATGTCGGCCCGTCCCACCGTCAGCGCGGGCCGGAACCGTACCGAGTCCACGCCACTGGCGAGCATGATGACGCGTCGCTGCCACAGTTCGCGGATCAGCGCGTCGCGCTCGGCGGACGACGGCAGGCTGAACGCGCACATCAAGCCACGGCCGCGTACGTCGAGGACCAGACCCGGGAAATCGCTCATCAGCCCGTCGAGCCGGTCCAGCAGATAGCGGCCCGCCCGCTGCGCATTCGACAGCAGATCCTCGGACTCGATCACCTCGAATATCCGGCGCGCCCGCACCATGTCGGTGAGGTTGCCACCCCAGGTGGAGTTGATCCGCGAGCTGACCGCGAAGACGTTGTCGGCCACCTCGTCCACGCGGCGACCTGCCATCACGCCGCACACCTGGGTTTTCTTGCCGAACGCCACCACATCGGGCTCGACGTCCAGCTGCTGGAACGCCCAGGGTGTGCCGGTGATCCCGCACCCGGTCTGCACCTCGTCGAACACGAGCAGGGCGTCGAACTCGTCGCACAGCGCGCGCATTTCGGCGAAGAACTGCGGGCGGAAGTGCCGATCTCCGCCTTCGCCCTGGATCGGTTCGGCGATGAAGCAGGCGATGTCGTCGGGGTGCGCCTCGAACGCCGCCCTGGCCTGCCTCAGCGATTCGGCCTCGACTGCCGCAATGTCGGCGTTCGGCCGTAGGTACGGTGCGTCGATTCGCGGCCAGTCGAACCGGGGGAAACGCGCGACCTTGTTGGGGTCGGTGTTGGTCAGCGACAGGGTGTATCCGCTGCGGCCGTGGAACGCGCCACGGAGATGGAGTACCCGCGAACCGAGGCCGGGGTCCAGACCCAGGGATTCGTTGCGCCGGCTCTTCCAGTCGAATGCCACCTTGAGGGCGTTCTCGACCGCGAGCGCCCCGCCGTCGACGAAGAACAGGTGCGGCAGCGTCGGCACCCCGAGCACGCGCACGAACGTGTCGACGAATCGCGCCATCGGCACCGTGTAGACGTCGGAGTTGCTCGGCTTGTTGACCGCTGCGCCCGCCAGTTCCTCCCGGAACGACGCGTCGTCGGCGAGCGCCGGATGGTTCATGCCCAACGCCGACGAGGCGAAGAACGTGAACATGTCGAGGTACCGGTCGCCGGTGCGCGCGTCGACGAGATACGAGCCCGCCGACCGGTCGAGATCGAGGACCAGGTCGAGTCCATCGGCCAGGATGCTGCGGGCCAGCACGTCGTGGACATCGCGCGGCTCGGGGACGGCTCCGGAGGGGCGTACGAGCAGTTCGGTCATGCGGCCATAATAGCGGATATTTTACTGCCAAGAACGCTCTTGATCGTAGATATTCCTTGCGCGTCCGCGCGTGGCCACAACCTTTCGCGGGTAGTAGGACGGGATGTTCACCCCGCCCGGCCTCGGCCTGCTCAGCGCCCCGCTGCGCGCGGCGGAATCCCTCACCCGCACCGCCGCCGCCGTCGCGCTGGAAGCCCTCGGCGGCGCACCCGCCCGCCGCTGCCAGGCCGTCGGTGACCGATGCTGGATCGAGGTTCGCGGGCTCGGCGGTGAGCGCTCCGATGCCATCGCCACGGCGGTCGTGCGCGCCGTCGACGAACTGCCGGGGGTGCGCTCAACCGTCCTGAACTCCACTGTCGCCCGGATCGTCGTCACCGTCGACCGTGAAGGACCGTCTCTTCCCGACCTGCTGCGCGTCGTCGACACGGCCGAACGCTCCGCGCACGCCGCAGCGCGCCGGACCCCGGCCATGAACCTGCCCGGAGACGACGCGGTGTTGGTCGCCCGGACCGCAGGCGCCGTCGTTGCGATGGCCGGCCTCGGAGTATCGGTGGCAGGCACCGTCCTGCGGGTGCGCGGCCTGCCCTCGGCCGTGTCGGTGCCCGCGACGATCGTCGACCACACCCCCGCGCTGCGTCGGATGGTGGCCGACCGGCTGGGACCCGACGGCACGGATCTGATCATGGCGACCGCCCACGCCACCACCGCGGCGCTCACGATCTCGCCCGCGTCCGCCGTCACGGAGGCCGCGCAGCGAACAATGCTGGCTGCTGAGGCCTGGGGCGACCGCCTCGCCTGGCGCCGGAAGGAACCTGAGCTGGCGAGATATGCAGCCGACGATCGCCCACCGACCCGACGCGTCGGGCCCGGCGAAGGCCGCGCCGAACGCTTCGCCAACCGTGCCGGCACCGCCGGCGCCGGTGCGGCCGCCGCACTGGGGCTGCTCTCCGGGAACCCGAACATCGCAGCCGAAGCGGCCGCCGTCGCCGCACCCAAAGCCGTCCGCACCACCCGCGAGGCGTTCGGCTGTGCGCTCGGCCGCGGGCTGACATCCCGGCACGGCGGGGTCGTCCTGCATCCGCGTGCCCTGCGCACCCTCGATCGCGTCGACACCGTCGTGATCGACCCACGTGCGCTGCACACCGACGAACTGATGATCAGCCGAATCCGGGGACTGACCAACTCCCACCGCAGCCGAGCTTGGCAGGCCGCGCGCGCAGCGCTGGCCGACGGATCCCTGACGGCGGGCTGGCACTCGATCTCCGACATCCCCGGTGCCGGCGACGACACCGAGGGGGAAGTTCTGGTCAGTCACGTCCGCGACCCCTACGCGGCCGCGGTGGTCGCCGAGGCGCGCCGCGCCCGGCCCCGCGTGGTGACCCTCGCCGTCGACGGACTTCGTTCCCTCGCACAGGGTTTCGACCACTTGCATGATGTCGGTGACTCCGCCGACGACGCGCTGGCCGAGGCGGTGGCCGCGGCCAAGGACGACGGTGCGACGGTCGCGCTGATCACCACCGCGGACATGACGACGCCGCATGCCGCGGACGTCACTGTCGGGGTATTCGAGGAGGGCAGGCCTCCGCCGTGGAGCGCGGACGTGCTGGTCTCCGATCTGACCGGCGTGTGGCGCATCCTGCACGCGTTGCCCGCCGCCCGCGCGGCGAGCGACAAAGGCGTCGAGTTGTCGCTGTCGAGTTCCACGCTCGGCGCGCTGATGTTGATCCCCGGCGTGCCGGGCAAGGGTTCGGTGTCGGTTCAGGCCGGCGCGATCGCGGGGCTGGTGTCCGGGGCCGCGGCGGGGCGCCGCGTGGTCAGCGATCCGCTGCCCAGATCCGATCCCGGACACGACTGGCATGCGCTGCCGGCCGACGAGGTGGCCCGCGTGCTGCCGCGTCCGCCCGACACGAAATCCGAAGGCGCCGAACGGAATCTGATCCCACCCATACTCTGGCACGCGGTCGGCGGCAGCTGGGGCTTCGTGCGGGACTTCGTGGGAGAGATGCGGGCCAACCTGGCCGACCCGCTGACCCCGATCCTGCTCACCGGCGCGATGGCCAGCGCGTTACTGGGCTCCCCGTTCGATGCGGCCCTGGTCGGCAGCGTCCTGCTCGGCAACGCAGCTCTGTCCGCCGAGCAGCAACTGCACGCCGAGCGCGTCCTGCGCCGGCTGCTGGCGGTGCAGGATCCGTTGGCGCGCCGGATCATCGGCGACCGTGCCGGCGAGGAGGAGCTGCCCGCGAACCAGCTGCGGCCCGGCGATCTCATCGAGGTCCGCTCCGGTGAGGTTGTGCCCGCCGACGCGCGGCTGATCGAGGCCGTCAACCTCGAGGTCGACGAATCCTCCCTCACCGGTGAATCGCTGCCCGTCGCCAAGGACACGGACCCCGCACCGGGCGCTCCGCTCGCCGAACGCGGCTGCATGCTCTACGCCGGTTCGACGGCCGTCGCCGGTGCGGGCGTCGGCATCGTCGTCGCGGTGGGAGCCGGCTCGGAGATGCGGCGGGCGATGGCGTTGGCGCCGTTGAAGTCCCGCGACATCGGCCTGCAGGCCCAGCTGCGCCGCATCACCGGACGCGCGCTGCCGTGGAGCGTCGGTGGTGGCGCCCTGGTCGGCGCGCTCAGCCTGGCCCGCCGGACCCCGCTGCGCGCATCGGTCGCCAGCGCCGTCGGCGTCATCGTCGCCGCCGTACCGGAGGGATTGCCGCTCGTCGCGACCTTGGCCCAGCTGGCAGCCGCCCGTCGGCTCTCCGGTGAGTCCGTGCTGATCCGCAACCCGCACTCGATCGAAGCGCTGGCCCGCGTCCAGGTGGTGTGCTTCGACAAGACCGGCACCCTCAGCGAGAACCGGCTACAGGTCAAGGCACTACGGCCGATCGAAGGCCACACCGAGGCCGACGTGCTGGCCGCCGCCGCCAGCACCATCGTGGTCAAGGACGGCCAGCGCACCAACCACGCCACCGACGATGCCATCCTGCGTGCCACAGACCGCGGCGATTCACCGGCGCCGGATGCGGTACTGCCGTTCCAGTCCGGCCGACCGTTCGCGGCCGCACTGACCGGCACCCGGTTGACCATCAAGGGGGCGCCGGAGCGGATCGTCGCCGCGTTGGCAGACGGCGCCGAGGAGTTGTCGGCGCTGTTCGACGAGATGACCGCCGACGGACTGCGGGTGCTCGCGGTCGCCGAGCGCGAGGTCGACACCGCGACCGCCGAGGCCGCAGCGCACGATCCCGAGAAGTTGGAGCGGCTGTGCCGCAGCGAGTTACGTCCGGTCGGGGCGGTGGGCCTGGCCGACACCCTGCGTCCCGCAGCCGCTCGACTGCTGACCGCACTGGGCGACAAGGGCATCGGCGTACGGCTCATCACCGGCGACCACCCGGTCACCGCATCGGTCGTCGCCAGAGACCTCGGTCTCAACGTGACTCAGGAACAGGTGGTGACCGGCGACGAGTGGGAGATCATGTCCGCCGACGAGCGCACCACCGCGGTCACCGAACGCGTCGTGTTTGCCCGGATGACGCCAGAGCACAAGATCGACGTGGTGCAGGCGCTCGAGGCGGCCGGCGTCGTCACCGCCATGGTCGGCGACGGGGCGAACGACGCAGCCGCCATCCGGGCCGCCAGCGTGGGTATCGGCGTCGCGTCTGCCGGCAGCGACCCCGCCCGCACGGCTGCCGACGTCATGCTGCTCGGCGGGCACATCGAGGCCCTCCTCGACGCGATCGACGAGGGCAACCAGCTGTGGCGCCGCGTCCAGTCGGCGGTGTCGGTGCTCCTCGGCGGCAATGCGGGAGAAGTGTCATTCGCCCTCATCACCAGCCTGCTGACCGGCCGCTCGGTGCTCAACGCCCGACAGATGCTGCTGGTCAACATGCTCACCGATGCGCTGCCCGCCGCCGCGCTCGCCGTCAGCCCGCAGACCGACAACGGCGACGCGGACCGCGACGAGTCGGTGATGTGGCGGTCGATCGCAATCCGCGGCGCCGCCACCACCACGGGCGCGACCGCGGCCTGGCTGATGGCCAGCGTCACCGGCAGGCCGCGACGGGCCGCGACGGCGGCGCTGATCGGGCTGGTGTCGACGCAGATGCTGCAGACGCTCATCGATTCGCACGGACCGCTCGTGGTGGCCACCAACATCGGCACGTTCGCGACGATGATCGGAATCGTCAGCACACCGGGCGTCAGTCAGCTGTTCGGCTGTACGCCGGTCGGTCCGGTGGCGTGGGGTCAGGCGTTCCTCGCTGCAGCGGGCGCCACGGCTGCCTCGGCGGTGGCCCCGACGTTGCTCGCGCGGGCCACCGGGATCGGGTCAGTCCTCGACGATGACGACGACGCCCGCCCGCACCAGAACGGCGTAGATCTCGTGGATCGGCGGGGTGAGGACCCGGACCGCTCCACCGAGCAACGCGTCCTGACCAAGGCCGGAAAGTAGGCTTCCCACAGCAGCGAAGCTAGGCGCCTGAAGCGTTCAGGCAGTGAGGGACACGCCACGAATCGGCGAACGGAAGGTAACGCGCAGGTGGCTGACGACACATCGGGTAAGCGGTCCCACCGCGCCGTCGCGCAGGATGTCCGCGCAGCCGGCCGCTTCGCGATGAACCTGCCCATCGTCGGACGGGTCCCCATCCCCCGGCCGGATCAACTGGCGTTCTACGGCGCGCTGTTCGGCCTGGTGGCGATCGAGATGGTCGAGTGGCCCGTCGCCCTCGCCATCGGCGTCGGACACGCCTTGACATCTGACCGGCCGGAATCGCGCGATACGACCAGTGAACCGGAATAATTACGGCACGTACTGCCGAGCTTCGTAAAATGTCTGTAGGATGACGGTGCTCCGGGTACGGACGTTGGCCGCGGTGCGGATCTCCTGCAGGAGGTCCTCCAGGGCCCGCGCCGACCCGACACGCACGAGCAGCATGTAGCTCTCTTCACCGGCCACCGAATGGCAGGACTCGATGGCCGCTATGTGCTGCAACCGGGCGGGAGCATCATCGGGTTGGGACGGATCGAGGGGGGTGATGGCCACGAACGCCGACAGCTGGTGTCCCACCGCTTCGGGTGCGAGCCTGGCCTGGTATCCGGTGACCACCCCTCGCGCTTCCAGCCGTCGCACCCGCGACTGCACCGCCGACACCGACAGCCCCGCGGCGGCCGCCAGGTGCGCCAACGTCGCCCGTCCGTCCGCCACCAACTCACGCGCCAGGATGCGGTCGATCGCATCGAGCGGCACCGGCGCGTGCGGGTGCTCGTCGGGTTCACCCATGGCGGCACTGTAGCCCCACCCGCTTCATCAAGGAGGCAACGACATGACCACCGACACAACCACAGTGGACACCGCTGCATTGCCGACGGCCGACGCGCTGCGCAGCCGCGTCCGCGCCGCCCTGGACGCCATCGGCGCCACGGTCCGGCTCGGCGAACCCGGCGCATCCGGTCTGCCTGCCAGTACGCCGATCACCGGGGAAGTGCTGTTCACCGTCCCGGCGGCCGACGCCGCCCAGACCGACGCCGCCATCGCCGAAGCGGCCGAGGCGTTCACCACGTGGCGCACCACACCGGCACCCGTACGGGGAGCACTCGTCGCCCGGCTCGGTGAGCTCCTCGTCGCGCACAAGGCCGATCTCGCCACCCTGGTCACCGTGGAGGCGGGAAAGATCACCTCCGAGGCGCTCGGCGAGGTGCAGGAGATGATCGACATCTGCGAGTTCGCCGTCGGATTGTCGCGGCAGCTCTACGGCCGCACCATCGCCTCCGAGCGCCCCGGCCACCGGTTGATGGAGACCTGGCACCCGCTCGGTGTCGTCGGCGTCATCACCGCCTTCAACTTCCCCGTGGCGGTGTGGTCGTGGAACACCGCGATCGCGCTCGTGTGCGGGGACACCGTGGTGTGGAAGCCGTCCGAACTGACCCCCCTCACCGCGGTCGCCTGCCAGGCGCTGATCGAACGGGCCGCCGACGACGTGGGCGCACCGCGCGGGGTCAGCCGGCTGGTGCAGGGCGGCCGCGACGTCGGCGAGACCCTCGTCGACGATCCGCGGGTGGCGCTGCTGTCGGCGACGGGTTCGGTGCGAATGGGCCGGCAGGTCGGTCCGCGGGTCGCCGAGCGTTTCGGCAAAGCGCTGCTCGAACTCGGCGGCAACAACGCCGCCGTCGTCACACCGTCGGCGGATCTTGACCTCGCCGTCCGGGCCATCGTGTTCTCCGCCGCCGGTACCGCCGGACAGCGCTGCACGACGATGCGGCGTCTGATCGTGCACCGCGCGGTGGCCGACGAGCTGGTCGAGCGCATCGTCGCCGCCTATCGCCAACTGCCTGTCGGGGATCCGTCCGCGGACGGCACCCTGGTCGGCCCGCTGATCCACGAGGCCGCCTACCGCGACATGGTCGGCGCGCTCGAACGGGCCCGCGCCGACGGCGGTGAGGTCTTCGGCGGCGACCGGCACGTGCACGACGGTGCGAGCGGGGACACGTCGTTCTACGTCACCCCCGCGGTGGTCCGGATGCCCACGCAGACAGCCGTGGTGCACGAGGAGACCTTCGCCCCGATCCTCTACGTCCTGACCTACGACGACCTCGATGAGGCCATCGCGCTGAACAACGCGGTGCCGCAGGGGCTGTCGTCGGCGATCTTCACCCTCGACATCCGGGAGGCGGAGCGCTTCCTGGCCGCCGACGGCTCCGACTGCGGCATCGCCAACGTCAACATCGGTACCTCCGGCGCCGAGATCGGCGGCGCCTTCGGCGGGGAGAAACAGACCGGCGGAGGCCGCGAATCCGGCTCGGACGCCTGGAAGGCCTACATGCGGCGCGCCACCAACACCGTCAACTACTCGACCGAACTGCCGCTGGCCCAGGGCGTCCACTTCGGATAGGGCAGGATCTGTCCGTATGCAGATCGACAACAGCGTCGTGGCCGTCACCGGCGCCGCATCGGGGATCGGGCGGGCGCTGGCGGCGGCGTTCACGGCTGCGGGCGCCCGGGTGGTGCTCGGCGACATCGACACCGCGGGCCTCGACCAGACCGCGCGAAGCATCGCGGACGCCGGCGGCCAGGTGCGCGCCCTGCGGGTCGACGCCGCGTCGACGCCCGACCTGGAGGCCATGATCGCCACGGCCGACCGCGAATTCGGTCCGGTCGACGTCTTCGTCGCCAACGCCGGCATCATCGGCGGAGCCGGGCTGGGCAGCGAGGCGGATTGGGACCGCATCCTCGAGGTCAACCTGCGCGCCCACGTCCGGGCGGCGACGCTGCTGGTGCCCGGCTGGCAGCAGCGCGGTAGCGGCCACTTCGTTGCGGTGGCCTCCGCCGCGGGGCTGTTGACGCAGATCGGTGCGGCGGGCTACGCGGTCACCAAACACGCGGCGGTCGGATTCGCCGAATGGCTTGCGGTCACCTACGGCGACGACGGCATCGGGGTGACGTGCGTGTGCCCGATGGGCGTGGACACCCCGCTGCTCACCGCGATCCGCGAATCCGACGACGCCACAGCGCGAGTCGCCGCCGACTCCGTCGTCAGTGCCGGCGCGGTGGTCACCGCGCAACAGGTCGCGGATCTGACCGTGGCGGCCGTCGCCGACGGCGGATTCCTCGTGCTGCCCCACCCCGAGGTGCGGGACATGGCGATCGGAAAGATCACCGACCACGACCGCTGGATCGACGGGATGCGCCGCTACCAGCGGTCGTTGCGGCATTAGCGGCGGCGCAGCGTGAGCCGGAAGTCGCGCGGCATCATCGTCAACCGCTCCTGGACCTGCAGCCGATAGTCCGGATCACCGATGAAGTCGTATCGGCGGATCAGCGCGGCCAACAGCAGCACCCCCTCGTGCAGCGCGAATTGCCTTCCGATGCAGGACCTCTCGCCGGTCCCGAATGGTTTGTACAGTCCCGCCGGCCGCGCGCGGACGCGTTCGGGCGCGAACCGGTCCGGATCGAAGGAGTCAGGGTCGTCGCCCCACCGCGGGTCGCGGTGCAGGGACGCGGTCAGCGCCAGCACCCAGTCGCCCTCGCGCATCGGATGGATCCCGGCCAGCACCGTGTCGCGGCGAGCAGCGCGGTAGTACCCCGGGACCGTCGGCTGCAGGCGGAGCGCCTCGTCGAGCACCCGGCGGACGTAACGCAGTTTCGGAATGAGCTCGAAGCCGGGCCGGTCATGATCACCCCAGACGCGGTCGATCTCCTCGCGGGCGGTGGCGACGACCTCCGGATGCCGAGACAGGTAGTAAAGCGCGAACGACGTTGCGCCCGCGGTGGTCTCGTGGCCGGCGACGAGGAAGTTCAACAGCTGGTACCGAATATTCGCCGCATCGAGGTCCGACTCCAACATGATGTCGAGCAGATCGTTCCGCCCGCCGGGGCCTTCGGCGCGCCGCCGGGCGACGATGTCGTCGGCGACCGCATGCATGTACTCGGCGTCGCGGCGCACGCGGCGCTCGGCCCATCGGGCGAAGAATTCGGGCAGGAACGTGTGGCGCATCGAGCCCACACGGTCGGCGCCCTTGAGTCCGGACACCATGTGCTCGACGAAGGGCGGGGTGGCTGCGTCTGCTGAGCCGGCGGAGTTGTCGAAGCTGCCGAACGAGTAGCCCGCCGCGCACCGGCCGATGGTTTCCAGGGTCGCCCTGGTCGCCTCGCTGGATACCTCGACCGATGCCCCGGTCCGGGCGCGGTCGTCCCAGCGGTCGAGGAGTAGGGCGGTGACGTCGAGCATCTCGTCGTGATACCGGCGCATCGCGGCCTGACTGAACGCGGGCATGAGCAGGTGGTGCGCCTTGGCCCAGTTCGGCTCGTCGTTGTAGGCGGTAAACAGCCCGTCGCCGCCGATGATGCGCAACGCCGCGATGTCGGGGCCGACGTACTTGCAGAACCGGGACTCGTCGTTGAGGTCGATGACCGCCTCGGCACCGAGCGCGACGACGTAGCGGGCGCCCAGGACGCAGAATTCGACGATGGGTCCGAGACGGGCGAGTTTGGCGACCGACTGCGTGGGCGTCTCCGCCTGGAACCCGAAGATGTCGCCGAGGATCGGGATCCGCCGGGGTGGATGCGGCAGCGCCGGAAACATGACCAGGACCTTACGTTCGCCCCCGGCGCAACGCTGCGATGCCGACTTGTCGGTGGGTGCGGCCATCATGGAGTGATGGCTCGTGCTCCGGCGTCCACGGATTCGATGTCCCGGTTCAGTCCGCTGACCCGGGAATGGTTCGCGGGCACTTTCGTCGAGCCCACTCCCGCCCAGGCGCAGGCGTGGTCGGCCATTGCCGACGGCGACAACACGCTGGTCATCGCCCCGACCGGATCGGGTAAGACGCTGGCGGCGTTTCTCTGGGCGATCGACCGGCTGGCCTCCGATGAGCTCGCACCTTCCGAGGGCCGGCCCAGGCCTGGTACCCGGGTGCTGTATGTGTCGCCGCTCAAAGCCCTGGCCGTCGACGTCGAGCGCAACCTGCGCACCCCGCTGACCGGTATCGCCCGCGTCGCCGAGCGGCACGGACAGACCGCACCGGCCATCAGTGTCGGCGTCCGCTCCGGAGACACCACCCCGGCGCAGCGGCGCGCGATGCTGACGAACCCCCCGGACGTCCTGATCACCACCCCGGAGTCGCTGTTCCTGATGCTGACGTCCGCCGCCCGCGACACGCTCGCCGAGGTGCAGACGGTGATCGTCGACGAGGTGCACGCGGTTGCCGCGACCAAGCGCGGGGCGCATCTCGCGCTGTCGCTGGAACGGCTCGACCAGCTGCTGGAGCGGCCCGCGCAGCGCATCGGGCTGTCGGCGACCGTGCGGCCGGCCGAGGAGGTGGCCCGGTTCCTGTCCGGGCACGCGCCGACCACCATCGTCGCCCCGCCCGCGGCGAAGACGTTCGACCTCGCGGTGCAGGTGCCGGTGCCGGATATGGCCGACCTCGAGAACAACACGATCTGGCCCGATGTCGAAGAGCAGATCGTCGATCTCGTCGAGAACCACAACAGCTCCATCGTGTTCGCCAACTCGCGCCGCCTCGCGGAGCGCCTGACCTCACGGCTCAACGAGATCCACGCCGAACGATTGGGGGTGGACACCCCCGCCGAGCACAACGACCGGGTAGGTGGCGGCGCGCCGGCCCAGCTGATGGGCAGCGGGGTGTCGCTGGGCGCCGCGCCGCTGCTGGCCAAGGCGCACCACGGCTCGGTGAGCAAGGAGCAGCGGGCGATCGTCGAGGACGATCTCAAGAGCGGCCGGCTCAAGGCGGTGGTCGCGACGTCGAGCCTCGAGCTGGGGATCGACATGGGCGCGGTCGATCTGGTCATCCAGGTCGAGGCGCCGCCGTCGGTGGCCAGCGGTCTGCAGCGCGTCGGCCGCGCCGGCCATCAGGTCGGCGAGGTGTCCCAGGGGGTGCTGTTCCCCAAGCACCGCACCGATCTGATCGGCTGCGCGGTCACCGTGCAGCGCATGCTCGAAGGCCAGATCGAGACCATGACCGTGCCCGCCAATCCACTCGACGTGCTGGCACAGCACACCGTCGCCGCCGCGGCGCTCGAACCGCTCGACGCCGACCGCTGGTTCGACGCCGTCCGCCGCTGCGCACCGTTTGCGACGTTGCCGCGCAGCGCCTTCGAGGCGACACTCGACCTGCTGTCGGGCAAGTATCCGTCCACCGAGTTCGCCGAACTGCGGCCGCGATTGGTCTACGACCGCGACACCGGGACACTGACCGGCAGGCCCGGAGCGCAGCGGCTGGCAGTCACCTCCGGCGGCGCCATCCCGGACCGCGGGTTGTTCACCGTCTACCTGGCCACCGACAACGACACCCCGTCGCGCGTCGGCGAACTCGACGAGGAGATGGTCTACGAGTCGCGTCCCGGCGACGTCATCTCCCTGGGCGCCACCAGCTGGCGCATCACCGAGATCACCCACGACCGGGTGCTCGTCATCCCCGCGCCGGGGCAGCCCGCGCGGTTGCCGTTCTGGCGGGGCGACGGTGTCGGCAGACCGGCCGAGCTGGGCGCGGCGGTGGGCAGGTTCACCGGGGAGCTCGCGGGGCTCGCCACCGATGCATTCGAGCAACGCTGCGCCACAATGGGTTTCAACGACTACGCAACCGATAACCTCAAACGGCTGCTTGACGATCAGCGCGAGGCCACCGGCACGGTCCCGACCGACACCACGTTCGTCGTCGAGCGGTTCCGCGACGAACTCGGCGACTGGCGGGTCATCCTGCACTCCCCCTACGGCCTGCGGGTGCACGGGCCGCTGGCCCTGGCGGTCGGCCGACGGCTGCGCGAACGGTACGGCATCGACGAGAAGCCCACCGCCTCCGACGACGGCATCATCGTGCGGCTGCCCGATACCTGGTCCGACGCCGGAACACCGCCCCCAAGCGCCGAGCTGTTCGTGTTCGACGCCGAGGAGATCGAGCCGATCGTCACCGCGGAGGTCGGCGGGTCGGCGCTGTTCGCGTCCCGGTTCCGGGAATGCGCGGCCCGGGCGCTGCTGCTGCCACGGCGCAGCCCGGGCAAGCGGTCGCCGCTGTGGCATCAGCGGCAGCGCGCGGCCCAGCTGCTCGACGTCGCCCGCAAGTACCCGGACTTTCCGATCGTCTTGGAAGCCGTGCGGGAATGCCTGCAGGACGTGTACGACGTGCCGGCGCTGGTTGAGTTGATGGGGCGGGTGGCTCAGCGTCGGCTGCGGCTCGTCGAGGTGGAGACCGCGACCCCGTCCCCGTTCGCCGCGTCGCTGCTGTTCGGGTACGTCGGGGCGTTCATGTACGAGGGCGACAGCCCGCTGGCCGAGCGGCGCGCGGCCGCGCTCTCGCTGGACACGGTGCTGCTCGCCGAGCTGCTCGGCCGCGTCGAACTGCGCGAACTCCTCGACCCCGACGTCATCGCGGCCACCTCCCGTCAGCTCCAGCACCTCACCGAGGACCGGCAGGCCCGCGACGCCGAAGGCGTGGCCGACCTGCTGCGTCTACTGGGCCCGCTCACCGCCGAGGAGATCGCCGAGCGCGCCACCACGCGGGAGGTCGGCGGCTGGCTGGAGGGCCTGCTCGCCGCCAAACGCGTACTGACGGTGTCGTACGCCGGCCATACCTTGTGGGCGCCGATCGAGGACGTCGGGCTGCTGCGCGACGGCGTCGGCATCGCGGTTCCGGTCGGTGTCCCGATGTCGTTCCTCGAATCGGTGGCCGATCCGCTCGGAGAGCTCATCGGCCGGTACGCCCGCACCCACGGGCCGTTCACGACCGGCGATGTCGCGGCCCGCTTCGGACTGGGTCTGCGGGTGACGGCCGACGTGCTGGGCCGGCTGGCCGTCGACGGCCGGCTGGTGCGCGGCGAGTTCACCGACCGACCCACCGGTGACGCCGCCGGCGAACAATGGTGCGACGCCGACGTTCTCAAGATCCTGCGCCGACGTTCACTGGCCGCGCTGCGCGCCCAGGTCGAACCGGTCAGCCCGGCCGCCTATGCGCGGTTCCTACCGTCCTGGCAGCAGGTCGGCTCAGCGCATACGGCCGGGGTGGACGGACTGGCCGCGGTGATCGATCAGCTGGCCGGGGTGCCGATCCCGGCCTCGGCGGTCGAGCCGCTGGTGCTGTCCCAGCGGGTGCGCGACTACCAGCCCGCCATGCTCGACGAGCTGCTGGCCAGCGGCGAGGTGATCTGGTCCGGGGCGGGACCCATCGGCGGCGGGGACGGGTGGATCGTCTTCCACCACGCCGACTCCGCGCCGCTGACGATGACCGCGCCCACCGAACTCGACTTCACCGACGCCCACCGCGCCATCACCGAAGCGCTCGGCGGGGGCGGTGCCTACTTCTTCCGTCAGCTCGCGACCGGCGAGACCGAGACGTTCAAAACCGCACTCTGGGAGTTGATCTGGGCCGGGTGGGTCACCGGTGACACGTTCGCGCCGGTACGGGCGATGCTGTCGGGTAGCCGGCGGTCGACCGGCAGACGGGGGGCGCCCGCGCACCGCCAACGGCAGCGCGCACCGCGGTTGAGCAGTTACAGCGTCGCGCACGCCCAGACCAGGACCACCGACCCGACCGTCGCGGGCCGCTGGTCGGCGCTGCCCACCGCCGAACCGGACTCCACGGTGCGCGCCCATTTCACCGCCGAACTGCTGCTGAGCCGCTACGGCGTGCTCACCAAGGGGGCGGTCGCGGCGGAGGGCGTGCCCGGCGGGTTCGCGATGCTCTACAAGGTGCTGACGGCCTTCGAGGACACCGGCCGCTGCCAACGCGGCTATTTCGTGGAATCGCTGGGCGGGGCGCAGTTCGCCGTGGCCTCCACGGTCGACCGGCTGCGCACCTATCTCGACGAGGTGGATCCGGAGCGCCGGGAGTACCGCGCAATCGTGCTCGCCGCGGCCGACCCCGCCAATCCCTATGGCGCAGCGCTGCCCTGGCCGACGCGCGCCGTCGACGAGGACGGGGCCACCCATCGGCCGGGGCGCAAGGCCGGTGCGCTGGTGGCACTGGTCGACGGTGAACTGGCGTGGTTCCTCGAACGCGGCGGGCGGTCCCTGCTGAGCTTCACCGACGACGCCGAGGCCAACGCCGCCGCGGGCGTTGCGCTGGCGGATCTGGTGTCGGGCGGGCGGGTGCAGGCACTGCTGGTGGAGAAGGTGAACGGCGTGTCGGTGCTGGAGCCGGGCGCCGACGGCGTGCGGGCCAGTGTGCACGAAGCCCTGACCGGCGCAGGGTTCACCCGGACGCCCCGCGGGCTCCGGCTGCGCTGACGGGAAGAATGGCCGGATGCCCGAAGGCGACACCGTCTACCGCACCGCGACCGCACTGCGCGACGGACTGCTCGGCAAGACACTGACCCGCTGCGACGTTCGCGTCCCCCGGTTCGCGGCGGTGGACCTGAGTGGCGAGGTCGTCGACGAGGTGCTCAGCCGCGGTAAGCACCTGTTCATCCGCGTCGGCGCGGCCAGCATCCACTCGCACCTCAAGATGGAGGGCAGCTGGAAGGTCAACCCGCTGTCCCGACCGAGCCGTGCCGGCCACCGGATCCGGATCATCCTCGAGGCCGGTGCGGGCGCCGATGCGGTACAGGCCGCGGGGATCGACCTCGGTGTCCTGGAAGTGCTCGAACGGGACAAGGACATGGAGGCCGTCGAGCACCTCGGACCCGATCTGCTCGGCGATGACTGGGAACCGCGGGTCGCGGCCGCCAACCTGATGGCCGATCCGGACCGACCGGTATCCGAGGCGCTGCTCGACCAGCGGATCATGGCCGGCATCGGCAATGTGTACGCCAACGAACTGTGCTTCGTGTTCGGGCACCTGCCCACCACCCCGGTCAGCGCCGTCGTGGACCCGCTGCGGGTTGCGCAACGCGCCCGGGACATGTTGTGGCTCAACCGGTCCCGCTGGAATCGCACCACCACCGGAGACACCAGACCCGGCCGCGACCTCTGGGTCTATGGCCGGGTGGGGAAGCCCTGTCGCCGCTGCGGCACGCCGATTCGACGCGACGACAGCGGCGACCGGGTCTCCTACTGGTGCCCGAACTGTCAGCGCTGAGGCAACGCCAGCTTGACGATCTTGCGGACCACCGTCGCGAACTGCCTCGGCAGCGGGCCCGTGTTGTAGGGCAGCCCGTAGCGACGGCAGATGTCTCGCACCTCGGGAGCGATCTCGGCGTGCCGGTGGGCCGGGATGTCGGGGAACAGATGGTGCTCGATCTGGAACGACAGGTTGCCGCTCAGAATGTGAAACAGTCTCCCACCCGTGAGGTTCGCCGAGCCGAGGATCTGGCGGAAGTACCACTGTCCGCGGGTCTCGGCCTTGGTCTCCTCGATCGAAAACTCCTGCACGTCTTCCGGGAAGTGTCCGCAGAAGATGATCATGTAGGACCACACATTGCGCATCAGGTTCGCGGTCAGGTTGCCCGCGAACACCCACGGTGCGAACGGACCGGCCAGCAGCGGAAATGCGACGTAGTCCTTGAGGGTCTGGCGCTTGGTCTTCTGCCAGATGCCCGCGAGGATCTCCTTCTTGTCAGCGATGCTGATCTCGCCGGCGCGGATGCGCTCGGTCTCCAGTTCGTGCAGCGCCACCCCGTACTGGAACAGCACCATCAGCAAGAACGCGTACACCGGGTTGCCCAGGAAGTACGGCCGCCAGCGCTGGTCCTCGCTCATCCGCAGGATGCCGTAGCCGATGTCGCGGTCCATGCCGACGATGTTGGTGTAGGTGTGGTGCATGTAGTTGTGCGAATGCCGCCACTGGTCGGCCGGGCAGGCGGTGTCCCATTCGAACTTCTTGGAGGACAACGCCGGATCGCCGGTCCAGTCGTACTGGCCGTGCATGACGTTGTGGCCGATCTCCATGTTGTCGAGGATCTTCGCGCAGCCGAGCATCGCGGTTCCGGCGAGCCAGAACGGCGGGAAGACGCCGCCGAAGAGCAATGCGCGCCCGCCCACCTCGAGGGCCCGCTGGGCCTTGATGACGTTGCGGATGTAGGTGGTGTCGCGCTCGCCGAGGTCGGCGATCACGCGGTCTCGCAACTCGTCGAGTTCGCGGCCGAACGCCTCGGTCTGCTCCGGGGTGAGCCGGACGGTGCGCCCGGCCACGGTCTTCTCGAGGGTCCTGCGGGTGGGGTCGGTCACGGTGCTGGTCATGTCGGATTCCTTTCCTAGAGCGCGATGTCGACGTCGCCGACGGGGACGGACACGCAGATCTGCACGTCCTCTTCCTCGGCATCGGAAACTGCGCCGGTGATCAGGTTCTTGACCGCGCCGCGGGTCTTGCGGCGCGTGCAGCTGTGGCAGATGCCCATCCGGCATCCGCTCTCGGGGTTCAGGCCGGCGGTCTCCGCCTGCTCCAGCAGGGGGCGACCGTCGTCGGTGATCTCGACCCCGCTGTCGGCGAAGCTCACGCGGACACCGGATGTCTCGCCCGACAGATCGAACGTCGGCGGTACGAAGCTCTCCGCCCGCGCGTCGGGGCGCAGCGCACGCACCGCTTCGACCAACGCGGGCGGTCCACAGACGAATACCGAGTCGGCGTCCGACATGGCGGCATCGAGGTGGCCCGCATCGAACCGGCCCGTCAGATCCGTCCCGTTCGTCTCGCGGGTGTAGCCGTGCAGGACGCGTACGTCCGTCATGCTCGCGAGCTCGTCGCGGTAGCAGGCCTCGTCGGCGCTGCGGGCGTAGTGGACGAAGGCGACCTGCCCGGCGTGGCCCTCGGCGCGCAGCGTGCGCAGCATCGACAGCACCGGGGTGATGCCACTCCCGCCGGAGACGAACAGGATCTTGTCGGGGCGTTGGGCGGGGAGGGTGAAGTCGCCGCCCACGGAGTCCAGGCCGACGACCATCCCGGGTCGAGCGTGCTCGCAGAGATGGGTCGAGACCAGGCCGCCGTCATGGCGGCCGATGGTCAGCTCGAGCAGCGGTGCACCCTCGGCGTTGGCGGGCGAGTAGCTGCGGGTGCGCCGGCGACCGTCGATCTCGAGGCTCAGATTCACGTGCTGGCCGGCCCGCAGTCCGGTGAACGCGCGATTCGGTTTCAGGGTCAGGGTGACGCTGCGCGGCGTCGTACGGCGCACCGTCATCACGGTGGCGCGGGCCTCGCCGAGCGTCCATGTCGGCTCGACGAGCTCGGTGTACCGGTCCACACCGTGGGGTCCGGTCAGTAGATCCACCAGCGGCGAGCGCATCACACGCTCCCGCAGTGTTCGGGTACGCGTTTGAGTGAACATGTGTACACCGTGCGTGCATACACGCCGCCGCGTCAAGAGAGTCGGACCTGATTGTGGTAGCTTTCACACCGTGAACAGTCGTACGCCCAGTTCACGTACGGGCAGGTCGGGGCGATCGCGGTCCCGCGAGAGCCCCTCGCGCGAAGAACGCAAAGAGGTGACCCGGCGGGCAATCGTGAGTGCCGCGCTGTCCCTGCTCGAGGAGCGCAGCTTCGCAGCGCTGAGCCTGCGTGAAGTCACCCGCGAGGCGGGCATCGCGCCCGCGGCGTTCTATCGGCACTTCGAGTCGATGGAGGCACTCGGCCTGGTCCTGATCGACGAGTCGTTCCGTGCGCTGCGCGACATGCTGCGCGGCGCCCGTGCGGGCAAGCTCGACCCCAGCCGGGTCATCGAGTCGTCGGTCGACATGCTCATCGAGGGTGTCAATCAACGTCGTGAACACTGGCGGTTCATCGGCCGAGAACGAAACAGCGGGGTGACGGTGCTGCGCTATGCGATTCGCACCGAGATCCGGCTCATCACTTCGGAACTGGCGATCGACCTCGCCCGCTTTCCCGGCTTGAACACCTGGAGCGGCGAGGATCTCAACATCCTGGCCAGCCTCATCGTCAACGCGATGATCTCGATCGCCGAGGCCGTCGACAGCACCGTGGACAGCGGCGACGCGGCCGCGCTCGACGACATCAAACGCACGGCCGTCAAGCAGCTGCGCATGATCGTCGTCGGTGTGACGGGTTGGCGCAGCTCGCTCTAGCCGGTTCGGGCGTTGATCAGACGGTGCACTCCGTGCCGGCGGCGTCGCGGGCGATCACGCAGCCCGAGACGTTGCTGAGCTTCCAGGAACCGTCCTGGTCGATCCAGTAGATGTCGTGGGTGCGGGTGCCCATCACCGGGATGCTGACCGCCAGCTGGGCGTTGACGCGGTCGCCCGCGGCCACCGGGTTCTGCACTTTCCAGGACATCATCGAGCTGTAGCGGTCCATGACCGAGGCGATGTTGTTGGCCGTCGGCACTGCGGCCAGGCCGCCCTCGAGTTCGGCGGCGCGCGCCTCGTCGCTCAGCGAGGTGTTCAGCGCCCGCTGCAGTTGCGCGGTCAGCTGATCGGCCGAGGGCACGGCCGGCTGCGCGGCGGCGACCGGAGCGGCGATGAGGAGGGCTGCCGGCACGGCGAGGACAACACTGGGAACGATGCGCATGGGCACACCTGAACACGGGGGCCGACGGCGGTCAAGGCCTACGTCGGCGGCCCGGGGCAGTCACCCCGAACCGAACGGATACCGTGACGCCATGACGCTGGACCTCAGCTTTCCGCGGCCCGACATCGCCCTGGTGACGCTCGATCGCCCCGACAAACTCAACGCGCTGTCCTACGACCTGGTCGAGGCCTTCCACGCCGCGATCGGCGACATCGGCGCGAACAACGAGTGCCGGGTCGTGGTGCTCACCGGCGCAGGCCGCGGGTTCTGCTCGGGTCTGGACCTCAGCGATCCCAACCCGCCGCAGGCCGGGGGCGGCACCGAATTCCCCCGGTCGGGGATGCGATGGCAGGAGCGGATCGCCGAGCTCACCGTGCGACTGCACCGGTTGCGCCAGCCGGTGATCGCCGCTGTCAACGGCCCCGCCTACGGCGGCGGCTTCGCCATCGCCGCCGTGAGCGACATCCGGCTGGCAGCGCCCACCGCGCGGTTCTGCACCCAGTTCATCAAGCTCGGTATCGGCGGCGCCGACATCGGCGTGAGCTACACGTTGCCCCGGATCATCGGGGCGGGACACGCGTTCGACCTGATCCTCACCGCCCGCACCGTCGACGCCGAGGAGGCGTTGCGCCTCGGCCTGGTCTCCCGCATCTGCGACAACGTGGTGGACGAGGCGCTAGCCGTCGCCGAAACACTGTGCGGCTACGGGAAATTCGGCGTCGAATCGACCAAACAGGTGCTGTGGGCCAATCTCGAGGCGGGCAGCCTGGAACAGGCGCTGCACCTGGAGAACCGCAGCCAGATCCTGGCGTCGGCCGGCGGCGGCATCCAGGAGGCTAGCGAGGCGTTCCGCCGCCGTCCACGATGATCGCCTGACCGGTCAGGTAGCTGCCCGCGTCGGAGGTGAGAAGCAGTGCGGCCCCGACCATTTCGTCCGGTGAAGCCAGCCGTTTCTGCAACGTGGCACCGGCCATCGCGTCGATGGCCTCCTGCGGGTTGTTGCGCATCATGTCGGTGTCGACGGGGCCGGGAGCCAGTGCGTTGACCCGGATGCCGTAGGGCGCATACGCCGCGGCCATCGACCGGGTGAACGACAACAGCGCGGCCTTGCCCGCGGCGTACATCGACACGTTCGGCGCGAAGTTGAAGGCGCCGACCGACACCGTGTTCAGCACCGCGGCGTTCGCGCTGGCCTTGAGGTGCGGCAGCGCGTGCTGCACAAGGAACACCGGTCCGCGGAGGTTGACGTCGTAGGACTTGGCCCACGCGTCCGGGGTCATCTCGCCGAGCGGTTGGGCGAGCGCGTTGGCAGCGTTGTTCACCAGCACATCGATGCCGCCGAACTCGTCGACAGCCGCCGCGACCAACGCGGCCAGCGAGTCGATGTCCCCGAGGTGGGTCGGCACCCCGATCGCCGAGCCGCCCAGTGCGCGTAGGTGTTCGGCGGCGCGCTCGCAGGCGTCGGCCTTACGGCTGGCCACCACCACGCGCGCACCGGCCAGCACATAGCCCTCGGCGAGGGCGAGGCCGATCCCGCGGGTGCCGCCCGTCACGACGACGGTGCGGCCGGACATGTCGAAGAGCCGGTCGAATTTTGCGCGATCCATCCGGCCGTCTCTTATACACATCT
>NZ_LZSU01000024.1 GCF_001665575.1 Mycobacterium sp. 852013-51886_SCH5428379
AGTTCATGTTCCAGGGGGCGCCGTAGGTGGTGACGCTGTCACCGGTCGAGGCGATCAGTCGGGCGTAGGGACGCAGCAGCACCCCACCGGCCGCACCGGTCACCGTGCCGTGCGCATTGGAGACCGCAACCGCACCCTGAGCACCCGACACGTCGACCGAGAACGTCGCGACTTCCTGGATGCCGGGGCCGTTACCCAGATCGGCGCTGATCGACACACCGGGGAACAGCGGCGGGGTCACGATGCCGGAGAACTCGTTACCGAACTCACCGTCGAAGAAGCCGACACCCTCCAGGCCGTCGAAGGCGATGTTGGGGGTGGTGTAGCTGAAGTTGATGCCCACACCCAGCGACCACGGGAAGCCGATCTGGTAACCCAGCTCCAACGAACCCTCGAAGTCCTCGGCACCCTCACCGGCCACGATGTAGTTCGCCCGACCCGAGTGGAACCACTCACGGGTCAGCCGGTTGCGGTCCAACGGGAACACACCGTTGAGGAAGGTGTCCCACTGCTGGATCGTCAGGGTGCGACCCTGACCGTCA
Source organism: Mycobacterium sp. 852013-51886_SCH5428379 (assembly GCF_001665575.1). Classification (GTDB taxonomy): domain Bacteria; phylum Actinomycetota; class Actinomycetes; order Mycobacteriales; family Mycobacteriaceae; genus Mycobacterium. The sequence goes on from NZ_LZSU01000024.1 coordinate 543, forward strand.
ACCAAGCTCAGCTCATTGTCCAGACCTGCGTGTGAAGTGCCCGTGCTCGTGAACAGAGCCGCGACGGCCGCCACCATCGCGATCAACACCCGACTGATTGCCTTCATGATCTCCC
>NZ_LZSU01000025.1 GCF_001665575.1 Mycobacterium sp. 852013-51886_SCH5428379
GGCGGGTGTGTTGTTTGAGAACTCAATAGTGTGTTTGGTGGTTTTTGTTTGTTGTTTTTTGTTGTGCCATGCTCTCTTTTTCCCGTTTAGGGGGTGTGGTTTTTTTGCCAGATGTTTCTGGTTGTGATCGGATTTTTCTGATACGAATTTCACCTGGCTTTTGGTTGGGTTGTTTTTGTTTGGAGAGTTTGATCCTGGCTCAGGACGAACGCTGGCGGCGTGCTTAACACATGCAAGTCGAACGGAAAGGCCCTTCGGGGTACTCGAGTGGCGAACGGGTGAGTAACACGTGGGTGATCTGCCCTGCACTTTGGGATAAGCCTGGGAAACTGGGTCTAATACCGAATATTCCTCTTCAGCTGCATGGTTGTTGGGGGAAAGCTTTTGCGGTGTGGGATGGGCCCGCGGCCTATCAGCTTGTTGGTGGGGTGATGGCCTACCAAGGCGACGACGGGTAGCCGGCCTGAGAGGGTGACCGGCCACACTGGGACTGAGATACGGCCCAGACTCCTACGGGAGGCAGCAGTGGGGAATATTGCACAATGGGCGCAAGCCTGATGCAGCGACGCCGCGTGGGGGATGACGGCCTTCGGGTTGTAAACCTCTTTCAGTAGGGACGAAGCGCAAGTGACGGTACCTACAGAAGAAGGACCGGCCAACTACGTGCCAGCAGCCGCGGTAATACGTAGGGTCCGAGCGTTGTCCGGAATTACTGGGCGTAAAGAGCTCGTAGGTGGTTTGTCGCGTTGTTCGTGAAAACTCACAGCTTAACTGTGGGCGTGCGGGCGATACGGGCAGACTAGAGTACTGCAGGGGAGACTGGAATTCCTGGTGTAGCGGTGGAATGCGCAGATATCAGGAGGAACACCGGTGGCGAAGGCGGGTCTCTGGGCAGTAACTGACGCTGAGGAGCGAAAGCGTGGGGAGCGAACAGGATTAGATACCCTGGTAGTCCACGCCGTAAACGGTGGGTACTAGGTGTGGGTTTCCTTCCTTGGGATCCGTGCCGTAGCTAACGCATTAAGTACCCCGCCTGGGGAGTACGGCCGCAAGGCTAAAACTCAAAGGAATTGACGGGGGCCCGCACAAGCGGCGGAGCATGTGGATTAATTCGATGCAACGCGAAGAACCTTACCTGGGTTTGACATGCACAGGACGCCGGCAGAGATGTCGGTTCCCTTGTGGCCTGTGTGCAGGTGGTGCATGGCTGTCGTCAGCTCGTGTCGTGAGATGTTGGGTTAAGTCCCGCAACGAGCGCAACCCTTGTCTCATGTTGCCAGCACGTAATGGTGGGGACTCGTGAGAGACTGCCGGGGTCAACTCGGAGGAAGGTGGGGATGACGTCAAGTCATCATGCCCCTTATGTCCAGGGCTTCACACATGCTACAATGGCCGGTACAAAGGGCTGCGATGCCGTGAGGTGGAGCGAATCCTTGAAAGCCGGTCTCAGTTCGGATCGGGGTCTGCAACTCGACCCCGTGAAGTCGGAGTCGCTAGTAATCGCAGATCAGCAACGCTGCGGTGAATACGTTCCCGGGCCTTGTACACACCGCCCGTCACGTCATGAAAGTCGGTAACACCCGAAGCCGGTGGCCTAACCCCTTGTGGGAGGGAGCCGTCGAAGGTGGGATCGGCGATTGGGACGAAGTCGTAACAAGGTAGCCGTACCGGAAGGTGCGGCTGGATCACCTCCTTTCTAAGGAGCACCACGAGACCTATGGCCCGCCCACATCGTGTGGGGGTTCGGTGACCTGGGCGATTCGTGAAGATAGCCTCACACCTGTAGTGGGTGGGGGTTGGGTGCACAGCAAACGTGTTCGGTCCGGCGGGAATCGGAACGGGCGAAAAGATTGCCAGACACACTGTTGGGTCCTGAGGCAACAGGCCCGCGGGCTCATCCCGGAATGGGGATGGGTGCCGGCCCTCTGCGCGTGACTACCCGTTGGGGTGGGTCGCGGGTGGGGGGTTCTGGTTGCTGCCCTGCTTTGGTGGTGGGGTGTGGTGTTTGATTTGTGGATAGTGGTTGCGAGCATCTCAACGATGCAGCACGGTTGCTGACTCCTCTTTGGGGGGTGGGTGGTTGTGGTGTGTTGTTGGTGTTAATGCAATTTTTTTTCTCCAATTTTTTTGGAGAGACTCATTTTTTGGTTTTGTGTTGTAAGTGTTTAAGGGCGCATGGTGGATGCCTTGGCACTGGGAGCCGATGAAGGACGTGGGAGGCTGCGATATGCCTCGGGGAGCTGCCAACCGAGCGTGGATCCGAGGATGTCCGAATGGGGAAACCCGGCACGAGTGATGTCGTGTCACCAGGCACTGAATACATAGGTGTCTGGGGGGAACGCGGGGAAGTGAAACATCTCAGTACCCGTAGGAAGAGAAAACAAAAGTGATTCCGTGAGTAGTGGCGAGCGAAAGCGGAGGATGGCTAAACCGTATGCATGTGATACCCGGCAGGGGTTGTGTGTGTGGTGTTGTGGGGTTCATCAATCTCAGATCTGCCGGTCTGGGCTGCAGTGAGAAAAGCTCGTGTTAGTTGAACTGGTTTGGGATGGCCGACCGTAGAGGGTGAGAGTCCCGTAGGTGAAAACACGTGCTCTGTAGTGATGGATGCCCGAGTAGCAGCGGGCCCGTGGAATCTGCTGTGAATCTGCCGGGACCACCCGGTAAGCCTGAATACTTCCCAGTGACCGATAGCGGATTAGTACCGTGAGGGAATGGTGAAAAGTACCCCGGGAGGGGAGTGAAATAGTACCTGAAACCGTGCGCTTACAATCCGTCAGAGCCTTCGACTTGTCGTGGGGTGATGGCGTGCCTTTTGAAGAATGAGCCTGCGAGTCAGGGACATGTCGCGAGGTTAACCCGTGTGGGGTAGCCGCAGCGAAAGCGAGTCTGAATAGGGCGTATCCACACAACAGTGTGTGGTGTAGTGGTGTGTTCTGGACCCGAAGCGGAGTGATCTACCCATGGCCAGGGTGAAGCAGCAGTAAGATGTTGTGGAGGCCCGAACCCACTTAGGTTGAAGACTGAGGGGATGAGTTGTGGGTAGGGGTGAAAGGCCAATCAAACTCCGTGATAGCTGGTTCTCCCCGAAATGCATTTAGGTGCAGCGTCGCATGTTTCTTGTTGGAGGTAGAGCTACTGGATGGCCGATGGGCCCTACTAGGTTACTGACGTCAGCCAAACTCCGAATGCCGACAAGTGAAAGTGTGGCAGTGAGACGGCGGGGGATAAGCTCCGTGCGTCGAGAGGGAAACAGCCCAGATCGCCGGCTAAGGCCCCTAAGCGTGTGCTAAGTGGAAAAGGATGTGCAGTCGCGAAGACAACCAGGAGGTTGGCTTAGAAGCAGCCACCCTTGAAAGAGTGCGTAATAGCTCACTGGTCAAGTGATTGTGCGCCGATAATGTAGCGGGGCTCAAGCACACCGCCGAAGCCGCGGCAATCAACGTTTGTTGGTTGGGTAGGGGAGCGTCCTGCATCCGGTGAAGCAGCGGAGTGATCCAGCTGTGGAGGGTGTGGGAGTGAGAATGCAGGCATGAGTAGCGATAAGGCAAGTGAGAACCTTGCCCGCCGAAAGACCAAGGGTTCCTGGGCCAGGCCAGTCCGCCCAGGGTGAGTCGGGACCTAAGGCGAGGCCGACAGGCGTAGTCGATGGACAACGGGTTGATATTCCCGTACCCGTGTGTGAGCGTCCCTGATGAATCCATCTTGCTAACCGCCCAAATGGTGTCTCATCAATCCCTTCGGGGTGCGAGAGGGACCGGCTGCGCGGGACCCAGGTGGGTAGTAGTCAAGCGATGGGGTGACGCAGGAAGGTAGCCGTACCAGTCAGTGGTTGTACTGGGGTAAGCCTGTAGGGAGAACGATAGGCAAATCCGTCGTTCACATATCCTGAGAGGTGATGCATAGCCGTTTGAGGCGAATTCGGTGATCCTATGCTGCCAAGAAAAGCCTCTAGCGAGTGCGCACACGGCCCGTACCCCAAACCGACACAGGTGGTCAGGTAGAGAATACCAAGGCGTACGAGTGAACTATGGTTAAGGAACTCGGCAAAATGCCCCCGTAACTTCGGGAGAAGGGGGACCTCCATACCGTCAAGGCTCTTGCGGCCGGCAGCGGGAGGGGGTGGCACAAACCAGTGAGAAGCGACTGTTTACTAAAAACACAGGTCCGTGCGAAGTCGCAAGACGATGTATACGGACTGACGCCTGCCCGGTGCTGGAAGGTTAAGAGGACCGGTTAACCCTTCGGGGTGAAGCTGAGAATTTAAGCCCCAGTAAACGGCGGTGGTAACTATAACCATCCTAAGGTAGCGAAATTCCTTGTCGGGTAAGTTCCGACCTGCACGAATGGCGTAACGACTTCTCAACTGTCTCAACCATAGACTCGGCGAAATTGCATTACGAGTAAAGATGCTCGTTACGCGCGGCAGGACGAAAAGACCCCGGGACCTTCACTACAACTTGGTATTGGAGTTCGATACGGTTTGTGTAGGATAGGTGGGAGACTGTGAAGCGGTCACGCCAGTGATCGTGGAGTCGTTGTTGAAATACCACTCTGGTCGTATTGGGCTTCTAACCTCGAACCGTATATCCGGTTCAGGGACAGTGCCTGGTGGGTAGTTTAACTGGGGCGGTTGCCTCCTAAAATGTAACGGAGGCGCCCAAAGGTTCCCTCAACCTGGACGGCAATCAGGTGTTGAGTGTAAGTGCACAAGGGAGCTTGACTGCGAGACGTACATGTCGAGCAGGGACGAAAGTCGGGACTAGTGATCCGGCACCTCTGAGTGGAAGGGGTGTCGCTCAACGGATAAAAGGTACCCCGGGGATAACAGGCTGATCTTCCCCAAGAGTCCATATCGACGGGATGGTTTGGCACCTCGATGTCGGCTCGTCGCATCCTGGGGCTGGAGCAGGTCCCAAGGGTTGGGCTGTTCGCCCATTAAAGCGGCACGCGAGCTGGGTTTAGAACGTCGTGAGACAGTTCGGTCTCTATCCGCCGCGCGCGTCAGAAGCTTGAGGAAATCTGTCCCTAGTACGAGAGGACCGGGACGGACGAACCTCTGGTCTACCAGTTGTCCCACCAGGGGCACCGCTGGATAGCCACGTTCGGACAGGATAACCGCTGAAAGCATCTAAGCGGGAAACCCCCTCCAAGACCAGGCTTCTCACCCATTAAGTGGGATAAGGCCCCCCGCAGACCACGGGATTGATAGACCAGACCTGCACACCTAGCAATAGGTTTAGGGAACTGGCACTAACCGGCCGAAAACTTACACACACCCAAAAACAACGGTGAGTGTATTAACCAGACGATGCCCGCAACCACACCCCACAGGAATCCAAACACCGATTCCACACCCCACCACCAAAAAACACTTCCCCCACCACACCACAATGTGGGGGCACTCAAAAACGAGTGAAAATAAAGTTACGGCGGTCCATAGCGGCAGGGAAACGCCCGGTCCCATCCCGAACCCGGAAGCTAAGCCTGCCAGCGCCGATGATACTACCCACCACGGGTGGAAAAGTAGGACACCGCCGAACACCCTTTCAAGCCCTCGGCCCCCAACCACACAGTTGGGGGCCGAGGCATTTCTGC
>NZ_LZSU01000026.1 GCF_001665575.1 Mycobacterium sp. 852013-51886_SCH5428379
GAGAGCATGGCACAACAAAAAACAACAAACAAAAACCACCAAACACACTATTGAGTTCTCAAACAACACACCCGCCCGACCCGCGCAACAATCCCGCGGCCAAAAGCCGCTATCTCGTAGTGCGGACGGTCAGGAGCCCACCGAAGTGGACTTCCCTCTGGGAGTCTGCCGCGCTCCCCGGTCCGGAGACCGTGTCGCGGCGACCTGAGATAAGTTACGTCAGACCAAACACGGAGTCAAATCCCCTGCTAGAAGCAGGTTTTCGACCGGTTTCGGCACACTTGCACTTCCGTACCACTTCATCCAACGAGCTGGACCCCCGCAATATTCCGCTTGCCCCGGCGAACCACCAGCCAGCGACCGTGCAGGAAGTCCGACGGCTGCGGCGCCCACTCGTCACTGTCGATGCGCACGTTGTTGACCGACACCCCGCCTTCGCCGACCGTGCGGCGGGCCGCTCCCCTGCTCGCCGACAGTCCGGTCGCGACCAGCAGGTCGGTGATCGAGTTCGGGCCGCCCGGCACCAGCTCCACCACCGAGGCCTCCCGTAACGCCGCGGCCAGCGTCGCTTCGTCGAGTGCGTCGAGTTCGCCCCGGCCGAACAGCGCCTGACTGGCGTGCTCGACCGCATCGGTCGCGGCCTGACCGTGCACCAGAGTGGTCAACTCCCGGGCCAGCCGGCGTTGGGCCGCACGCTGGTGCGGCCGCTCCCGGGTGGCCTCGTCCAGTTCGGCCACCTCCTCGGCGTCGAGGAAGGTGAACCAGCGCAGGTAACCGATGACGTCGGCGTCGGCGGTGTTGATGAAGTACTGGTACCAGGCGTACGGGCTGGTCATGTCCGGATCGAGCCACAGGTTCCCGCCCCCGGTCGATTTGCCGAACTTTCGTCCCTCGGAGTCGGTGACCAGCGGGGTGGTCAACGCATGCACGGTGTCGCCCAGCTTCTGGCGCACCAACCGGACGCCGGCGACGATGTTGCCCCACTGATCGGAGCCGCCGATCTGTAGCGCGCAGCCGTGCCGTTGCCGTAGCTGCACGTAGTCGTTGGCCTGCAGGAGCATGTAGCTGAACTCCGTGTAGGAGATGCCGTCGCCTTCCAGGCGGCGTCGCACGGTGTCGCGGTCGAGCATCACGTTGACCGAGAAGTGCTTGCCGACATCGCGGAGGAATTCGACGGTCGACAGCGCTGCGGTCCAGGTCAGGTTGTTCTCGATGATCGCGCCGGTCGGCGATTCGTCGAATTCCACGAAGCGCGACAGCTGACCCCGGATGCGATCGGCCCAGTCCGCGACGGTGTCGGCGGTCTGCATCGTGCGTTCGCCGGTGTCGCGGGGATCACCGATCATGCCCGTCGCTCCGCCGGCCAGCACGATCGGTCGGTGCCCGGCCTGCTGGAACCGGCGCAGTGTGAGCAACGGCACCAGATGTCCGGCGTGCAGGCTCGGCGCCGTGGGATCGAAGCCGGAGTACAGCGTCAGCGGCCCGGCCGCGAGATCGGCGGCCAACGCTTCGCGGTCGGTCGATTGTGCGATCAGGCCACGCCAGTCCAACTCATCGAGGATGCCGCTCGTCATGGCGTCGATCTTTCCGTACGCCTGAACGTCAGTCGCTGTCGCCCGGCATCGGCGCACGTGGGCTGCGCCGGTACGCCGAGACCTCGGGTCGTCCGGGGATCCAGAGGCGCCACGGCCGGTCGGCTGCCTTACTCACCCCGACGCGCGGTCCGGCCACGTAGGACCGCTCCTCCCCCAGCTCGAGCCGGACGGCGGCGGCCGGGTCGAACACATCCGACCCGTTGTCCTCCATGGTGATGCCGAGCGCCGAACACAGATTGCCGGGACCACGGGCTAGCGCGGATTCGCGCACCGCTTCTCCGCGTCGGCGCTGCGCGAGCGCATTCCCCGATTCGACCGCGGCCGCGCGCAGGAGCACCGCCGCCGCGACGCCGTCGTCGGCGCAGGCGACGTTCGCGCAAACGTGGATCCCGTGGCTGCGATAGGTGTAGAGCCGGCCCGACGGGCCGAACATCACCGCGTTGCGGATACCCGGGCCGCGGTAGGAGTGCGCGGCCGCGTCCGGCCAAGGTCCGTCGGGTGGTCCGCCATAGGCCTCGACCTCCACGACCATGGCGGTGACCCCGCGCACCACCAGCGTCGCGCCCAGCAGTCGTCGCGCGGCAGTCAGCGGATCGACGGCCAGCAGATCGGCACTCACGGCAGCAGTTCGTCCGAGACGCTAGGCCTCCGCGCGGTCGACCAGTCGCTGGTGTTCGGCGTCGTCGGTGATGTCGACAGCCTCGTCGACCAGCAGTACAGGGATGCCGTCGTCGATGCGATAACCACGGCGCAGCCGCGGGTTGTAAAGCATCTCGTCGTCGATCAGCAGCAGCGGGCCGCGGTCCTGGGGACACACCAGGATGGCGCGCAGCCTCTGGTCGATCACGTGTACGGGTTGACGTCGTATTCGGGGCCGACGAACGGGTTCTGGTCACCCGGCGGCGTCCACGCGGGCGCCTTGTTCGCCGGACCGGTGCCCGGTGCGGTCAGCTGGCCCTGAGCCATGACCTTGCGCTGATAGGCGATGGTGCCCTGGAGTGCCGAGATGAGGCGGGACTGATTGGGCAGGAAGTCCCAGCCCTCCTGCAACGCGGCCAGATTCGCCGCCGACGGCCTGGCGCCCATGGACCGCAGCCGCAGCGAGTCCTCGATGAACCTCGAGACCTGGCCGCCACCCTCGCCGGACATGTACTTCTCGCCGATCTGGTCGAGGATGTCGGCCTGCGAAACGGGGGCCGAGATGAGAAGGCCTGCCGCGAGCGCAGTGCTCGCCACCGCACCGGTGAGGGCGCGACGCCATCCGACGTGGTTGGTCAACACGTTCATCAATCCTCCAGTCGAAGCAGACGCCAGCGGGAGCGTATCAAGGTGGGCACGGTCCGGCAGGGCGTCACTGCTGGGCGCTCGGCGCGGGCTCCGCGTCGATCCCCGGCTTCGGTGTCGTCCTGTCAACCTCTTGCCCTCCGGTCAATTCGGCACGCACGGCAACGGTCAGCCGCTTGTACCCATCCGTATCGGGATCGAGGTACCAAGAGTTACGCCGGGACGGTTTCGGCAGGCCGGCGGCGCTCAGCGGCCCGCTCATCGGACGGTAGGACGCGCTCAACTTGATGTCGGACACGATGTGGACGAGATCGGGCGGGTTGCCGAGCGGAAGGTCGGCCAACGCCTCGGTCAGGTCCGCGGACGGCACGCTGCCGCCCGGGCACAGCTTCAGGGCCGTGACCGCCAGGGTCTGGCCGCCGACGTGCACCGGATAGGTGACGGCCAGGTCCACCGCTCCCAGTCGGCCCACCGCATCGCCGACGACCGTCGCGTAGACGGGACCGCGGGCGGTGCGGATGACCGCGCCGCGGTTGTCGACGAGCCAGAAGTCGCCGTCGTCGTCCCTGCGGAACAGGTACTCCGTCGACACCCAGGTGTCGGCAGGGGCGAATACGCCCCGCTTGATCGACGCCGTCGGGTCCACCGGTCCGCGGGGACGCGCCAGGAGCACACCGACCTCGTTGACCTGCGCCCGGCGCACGAAACCGCGGTCGTCTTCCAGGATCAGATCGTGGTCGGGATCGTAGGCCGCCAGTTCGACCTGCCCGCCTCCGGGCAACGCACGGCCCTTGCTGCCGATCTTGGCGCCCGAGACGTTCGCCAGCACGGCATGCCCGTCCGGGGTGGCGAAGAACTCGACGACGTGGGCGGGTTCGAAGATGTCGACGACCCGCTTCCACAGCCCCGAGGGCATACCGGAGCCGATGAACAGCCGCACCGGGTGGTTGCCGGTCAGCTTGAACGACGGGTCGTTGATGATGTCACTCAGCATCGCCCAGGTGTAGGACACCACGGTCACGCCGTACTGCCGGATCTCCGGGACGAAACGGTCGGGCCGCAGTTCGCGCGACAGCGCGATCCTGGTGCCGCCGACGACGGCGCCACCGAGGCTGACGAGCAGACCCGACTGGTGGTGCAGGGGCGTCAGGCAGTAGACGGTGTCGCCGCGGTCGAGGTTGGCCGCCGATGCGGTGCCGAATGCCGACAGTGCCCACCGGTAGTTGGTGATCTGGCGGGCGACCAGATCACCGCCGATGGAGCTGAAGGCGATGAATGCGAGGTCGCGGGCCAAACCGGGATTGGGCCGGTACCACCCGGGCAACGCCACCAGGTCGGGGTCGATCTGTTCCATGTCGACCACGTCGGCGTCGGCGGGCAAGTCCAACGCGCGGGTCTCGCCGCCGCCGAGAACCAGCACCCGCATCGGCAGCGAGCGTGCGGCCGCGAGGTTGGTCGGGTCGGCGATGATCTCCGAGATGGCACCGAGGCGGGCGGCCTGGACGAGGTCGACGTCGGGCGGCATCAGCACCGCGACCGCGCCGAGGCGGGACAGGGCGGCGATCGCGACCAGCGCGCTGGGGCGCGTCTCCATCAGCACACCGACCCGGGTGCCCTGCCGGACGCCGACGTCGATCAGCCCACGCACGACGTTGTTGATGCGCCGGTCGACGGCCTCGTAGGTGTGCACGCGGCCGTCGAACAGCAGGAACTCCCCGCCGGGGGCGCCCCGCGCCTGCTCGGACATGATGCGGCCGAGCGAGATGCGGGTGTGATCGTTGATCTGGCCGAGGCGGGCCAGGCGCGGCAGGGTCCTGGCGGTCTCCACCGCCAGCGTGCGCGCCGACTTGTTGGCGGTGACCATCGCACCGGCCGCGGAGCGGGCCGCCCCGAGCGCCAGTTCGGTCGCGGCGGTCGCGGTGTGCGCGACCCGCGAGGTCAGCGACACCCCGCTCTCGAGGTGCTCGGCCGGTTGCAGCGCCATCGGCACGACTTCGTCGGGCATATCGCCCGAGCCGTCGAGCCAGTTGACCCAGCCCGCGACCGTCGGCAGCGTCTGCTGGGACGCTTTGGAGCCGACGACCAGCCCGAAATGGCCTGCGCGGATGAGGAATTCGTAGACGTCGGCCTGCGGCGCGGCCCGCTTGATACCGCGCACCGCGGCCGGCTGGCCGATGTCGTCGACCTCGCCGACGACGGCCAGCACCGGGCAGTCGATGTCGGAGAGGGTCACCAACTGACCGTGGATGGAGAAACCGCCGGTCATCATCCGGTTGTGCGCGATGAACTGCTTGAGCAGTTCGGAGATCGCCGGGCCGGACCAGGCGATCCAGCCCTCGGAGGCGAGGAACCGGCGCTGCTGTTCGCGCGGCAGCAGGGCTTCCCGATCGTGCAGCTGCAGCAGGAAATCCAGTCGCGCCTGCGCGGTCTTGATCGGATCGAGCATCTGAAATCCGGTGCGCGCCAACCATCCCGGGATGTCGATGCGGCTGAAAACGTGGTCGGCCATGAAATCGGCGGCGCCGACGGCCAGGCCTGCGGGCAGGTTCATCGGCAGCGCGGCGAGGGTGTCCACGGGCGCACCGAAGGTGATGATGCTGGCCAGATCCGACGACCGGCGATAGGCGGCGGTCTGGTAGCAGAACATGCCGCCCTGCGAATAGCCGGCGAGGTGCACGTCGCGGTCGGTGACCTGCTTGACGGTGTCGATGGCCTTGGACAGCGCCACGACGTGATCGGCCAGGTTGCGCTGCATGCCGCCCTCGATCTTGTCGGGCGAGCCGAAGTCGATCACCCACGGATCGATGCCGTCGCGGTGCAGGATGCCCACGGCGCCGTCGTCGCGGGTGACGTCCCACATATCGGCCGACATCATCATCGGGTGCACCATCAGCACGGGCGGGCCGGGCGGCTTACCGCCGGGCCTGCTGTCCGGCGGGAAATATCGGCGAAGCCGGTACATCGGCACGCTCTCGATGATCTGGAACGGCGACGGAACCGCGCCGGTCTCGAGGCCGCCGTAACGCAGCACCTCCAGGCCGTTCTGCGCCGTCGCCACCAGCCGACCCACCGGTCTGGTGAAAGCCGAGAGGTCCACCACGCTGACTCCCCTTCGCATTGGCTGCCGCCCGTCATCATGGCATAGCGCCCATGATCGGCCGCCGCGATCCGCGGCGCCGGGCCCGCATAGCCTGGAGGAGACATGGCGCATCTGCTCGGGGCTGAAGCCCTTCATCTGGAATACCCGACCAAAGTCGTGTTCGACGGGGTCTCCCTCGGCGTGAACGAGGGCGACCGGATCGGCATCGTCGGCCGCAACGGCGACGGCAAGTCCAGCCTGCTGGCCATGCTGGCGGGTCGGCGCCGGCCCGATTCCGGCCGGGTGACGGTCCGGGGCGGAGTGCACATCGGGGTGCTCGAACAGTCCGACGACCTCGACGACGCGCACACCGTCGGGTACGCCGTCGTCGGCGACACCCCCGAACACGAGTGGGCCGGCGATCCGCGCGGCCGCGACGTCATCGGCGGACTGCTCGCCGACGTGGGCTGGGACGCGGTCGTGGGGACGTTGTCGGGCGGTCAGCGGCGCCGGGTGGCCCTGGCCCGGTTGCTGGCCGGCGACCACGACGTACTCGCCCTCGACGAGCCGACCAACCACCTCGACGTGGAGGCCATCACCTGGCTGGCCGAGCACCTCAAACGACGCTGGTCCCCGTCGGCCGGCGGGTTGCTGGTGGTGACGCACGACCGCTGGTTCCTCGACGAGGTGTGCACGGTGACCTGGGAGGTGCACGACCGCATCGTCGAACCGTTCGACGGCGGATACGCGGCCTACGTCCTACAGCGGGTGGAGCGTGACCGCCAGGCCGCCACCATCGAGGCGCGCCGCCAGAATCTCGCCCGCAAGGAGCTGGCGTGGCTGCGCCGCGGTGCGCCCGCCCGCACGTCGAAACCCAAGTTCCGGATCGAGGCGGCCAACGCGCTGATCGCCGATGTGCCGGAGATCCGCGACAAGGTCGCGCTCCAGTCACTGGCGGTGTCACGGCTCGGCAAGCAGGTGGTCGACATCCTCGACGCGTCGGCGTCCTATGGGGACCGCGAGGTGCTGCACGGTGTGGAGTGGCGCATCGCCCCCGGTGAACGCACCGGCATCCTGGGCGTCAACGGCGCCGGCAAATCGACCCTGCTGGGTCTGGTCGACGGTTCGGTGCAGCCGACCGCGGGCCGGGTCAAGCACGGTAAGACGGTCAAGGTCGCCACCTTGACCCAGACACTCGACGAATTGCAGCCGCATCTGGACGATCCGGTGCGGATCGTGCTCGACAACCTGCGCACCACCTACACGTTCGGGACCGGCGCGAAGGCCCAGGAACTCACGCCGGGCCAACTCCTGGAACGGCTCGGGTTCTCGAGCGCCCAATTGTCGACGCCGGTCAAGGATCTCTCCGGAGGCCAGCAGCGTCGCCTGCAGCTGCTCCTCATCCTGCTGTCCCAACCCAACGTGCTGATCCTCGACGAGCCGACCAACGACCTGGACACCGACATGCTGGCCGCGATGGAGGATCTGCTCGACTCCTGGCCCGGCACCCTGATCGTCGTCAGTCACGACCGGTACTTCCTCGAGCGGGTCACCGACCAGCAATACGGCATCCTCGGTGGGCGTCTTCGGCACCTGCCCGGCGGTGTAGACGAGTACCTGCGGCTCCGGGCGGCCCACTCCGCCGAGACCGGACCCGCCCCCGCATCGGCCGCGGCCACGGACGCGGCCCGGCTGTCGGGCGCCGAGTTGCGGGCGGCGCAGAAGGAGGTCGCGGCCCTGGAGCGCCGGCTGGAGAAGCTGCAGGCCCAGATCGATGGCGCGCGAACCGCACTCGCCGACCGCGACCAGTCCGACTTCGAGGGGTTGGCCACCGAGATGGCGGCCATCCGCGCCATGGAAGACGAGGTCGCCGAAACCGAGAGCCGCTGGTTCGAGCTGACCGAGCAGATCGGCTAGCGCCGCAACGACGCCCGGAGCCGGTCGGCGGTTTCGCGCACCGCGCCGAGCTGTCTGGCGACCTGAACCGGCGCCGTCCCGCCGCGGGCGTCGCGCGAGTTCACCGAACCCTCGATGGTCAGCACGTCGCGCACCTCACCGGTCAGCTCCGGGTGAATGCCGGTCAGTTCGGCGTCGGTGAGTTCTTCGAGCCCCACCCCGCGCGCCTCGGCGGCCCGCACGGCGGCGCCCGCGGCCTCGTGGGCAATGCGGAACGGCACACCACGGCGAACCAGCCACTCCGCGACATCGGTAGCGAGCGTGAAGCCGAGCGGGGCGAGCGCGGCCATGCGGTCGACGTCGAAGCGCAGCGTGGACACCAGTCCGGCGACCGCGGGCAGCAGCAGTTCCAGCTGCGCCACCGAATCGAAGACCGGCTCCTTGTCCTCCTGCAGATCCCGGTTGTAGGCCAGCGGTTGCGCCTTGAGCGTCGCGAGCAGGCCGGTCAGGTTGCCGATCAGCCGGCCGGACTTCCCGCGGGCCAGTTCGGCGATGTCAGGATTCTTCTTCTGCGGCATGATCGAGCTGCCTGTCGACCACGCGTCGTGGAGTTCGACGTAGCCGAATTCGGTGGTGCTCCACAGGATGATGTCTTCGGCGAGCCGGGACAGGTCGACGCCGATCATCGCCAGCACGAACGAGGCCTCGGCGGCGAAGTCGCGCGCGGCGGTGGCGTCGATCGAGTTGTCGGCGGCGGAGTCGAAGCCGAGTTCGGCGGCGATCGCGTCGGGGTCCAAGCCCAGCGAGGAACCGGCCAGCGCACCTGATCCGTAGGGCGACACCGCTGCCCGTTTGTCGAAATCGGCGAGCCGGTCGACGTCGCGCAGCAGCGGGTGGGCGTGAGCGAGCAGGTGATGGGCGAGAAGCACCGGCTGCGCGGACTGCAGGTGCGTCTTGCCGGGCATGATGGCCGTCGGGTGGGCCGCGGCCTGGGTGGCCAGCGCCCCGACCACGTCGAGCACCCCGTCGGCCACGCGGCGGACCGCGTCGCGCAGCCAGGCGCGGAACAGCGTGGCGACCTGGTCGTTGCGGGAACGCCCGGCGCGCAGGCGGCCGCCGAGTTCGGCGCCCACCCGGTCGATCAGGCCGCGTTCCAGCGCGCCGTGAACGTCCTCGTCGGTGACCAGCGGTCCGAAGCTGCCGTCGGCGACGTCATTGCCCAGACTGTCGAGCCCGGCGAGCAGGCCGTCGCGCTGCTCCTCGGTGAGCAGTCCGGCCGAGAACAGCACCCGCGCATGGGCTTTCGACGCCTGGATGTCGTAAGGCGCCAGCACCCAGTCGAAGTGGGTGGACTTGCTGAGCGCGGCGAGCGGATCCGCCGGACCATCGGCGAACCGGCCGCCCCACAGCGACCCCTCGTTGGTGCTCATAGCGACCCCGCTACCGCGCCGAGATCGATGTAATGGCGGCTTCTACTCGCACTTCCCCGCCCAATTGTTCGTTTGGGCGTCACTTGATGCCCAGGTCACGGCGGGCTGAGATGCTCGAGCTCAATCCGTGCACGTGGACGAAGCCCTTGGCCGACGACTGGTCGAACGTATCGCCCTCGTCGTAGGTGGCCAGGTTGAAGTCGTACAGCGACGACTCGCTGCGGCGGCCGTTCACCGCGATGTGACCGCCGTGCAGGACCATCCGGATCTCGCCGGTGACGTGCTCCTGGGTCTTGGCGACGAACGATTCGAGCGCGGTCTTGAGCGGCGAGAACCACAGGCCGTCGTAGACCAGCTCGCCCCACTTCTGATCGGTGTTGCGCTTGAACCGGCCGAGTTCGCGTTCCAGCGTGACGTGTTCGAGTTCGGTGTGCGCGGTGATCAGCACCATCGCACCCGGCGCCTCGTAGATCTCGCGGCTCTTGATGCCCACCAGCCGGTCCTCGACGACGTCGAGGCGGCCGACGCCCTGGGCGCCCGCGCGACGGTTGAGTTCCTCGATCGCCTGCAGCACCGTGACCGGGCGGCCGTCGATCGAAACCGGCACACCCTTGTCGAAGCCGACGATCACCTCGTCGGGGGTGTTCCAGTTGAGCGTCGGGTCCTCGGTGTAGTCGTAGACGTCCTTGGTCGGCGCGTTCCAGAGGTGCTCGAGAAATCCGGTCTCCACCGCACGGCCCCAGACGTTCTGGTCGATCGAGAACGGCGACCGCTTCGTCACATTGATCGGGATCGCGTTTTCCTCGGCGAACGCGATCGCCTTCTCCCGGGTCCACGCGTAGTCCCGCACGGGCGCCAGGACCTCCAGATCCGGTGCCAGGGAGGCGAATCCGACCTCGAACCGGACCTGGTCGTTGCCCTTGCCGGTGCACCCGTGGGCGACGATGCCACCCTTGTGCTCACGCGCGGCGTCGACGAGGTGTTTGACGATCAGCGGTCGGCTCAGCGCGGAGACCAGCGGATAGCGGTCCATGTAGAGGGCATTCGACTGGATCGCCGGCAGGCAGTACTGCTCGGCGAACTCGTCGCGGGCGTCCACGACGACGGCCTCGACGGCGCCACAGTCGAGGGCGCGCTGGCGCACCACGTCCATGTCCTCGCCGCCCTGGCCGAGATCGATCGCGACGGCGACCACGTCGCGGCCGGTCTCCTTGCCGATCCAGCTGATCGCCACGGAGGTGTCCAGACCGCCGGAGTACGCCAGGATGACGCGTTCGGACATGAGTAAATCTCCTCTACTACTTCAGGTTCTCGAGTGTGGTGGCCAGGTCGGCGCCCGTCATGGGCTCCCGGGCCACCACCGCGATGGTGTCGTCGCCGGCGATGGTGCCGACGACGTAGGGCAGCGCAGCCCGGTCGAGCGCACTGGCGAGGTAGTGCGCCGCGCCGGGCGGTGTTCGCAGGACCGCGAGGTTACCGCTGGAATCCGTGGACACCAGGAGATCCCCGAGCAGCCGGGTCAACCGTTCGGTGCCGCCGGACACCCCGCGCACCGGGCTCCCGTCCTCCGGCACGACGTACACGCCGACGCCGCCGTCGGCGCCGCGCAATTTGACCGCGCCGAGTTCTTCGAGGTCGCGCGACAGCGTCGCCTGGGTGACGTCGATGCCCTCGTCGGCGAGCATCGCCGCCAGCTCGCTCTGGCTGCGCACCGAGTGAGCCGACAGCAGCGCGACGATGCGCGCCTGCCGCCCGGCCCGGGTTGCCGCGGAGGTCACCCGGTCCGCTCCATCAACCAGACCAGCAGCGCCTTCTGCGCATGCAGCCGGTTCTCGGCCTCGTCCCACACCGCGCTGTGCGGTCCGTCGATCACCTCGTCGCTGATCTCGTGTCCGCGGTGCGCCGGCAGGCAGTGCAGCACCACGGCGTCGGCGTCGGCGCGGTCGAGCAGGCCGGTGTTGACCTGGAACGGCCGGAACGGGCGCACCCGGTCGAGCCCGTCGTTCTCCTGCCCCATCGACGTCCAGGTGTCGGTCACCAGCACATCGGCCCCGTCGGCGGCCTGATGCGGATCGGCGGTGACGGTGACGCTCGCGCCGGTCTCCTGCGCGCGTTCCATCGCCGCGGCGACGAACATCGGATGCGGTTCGAAGCCGCGCGGCGCGGCGACCGTCACGTGCATGCCCGCGGTGACGCCGCCGAGCATCAGCGAGTGCGCCATGTTGTTGGCGCCGTCGCCGAAGTACGCCATCCGCAGGCCCGGCAGGGCGCCGCGCCGTTCGATCAGGGTCTGCAGGTCGGCGAGCACCTGGCACGGGTGGAACTCGTCGGACAGCGCATTGATCACCGGTACCGTCGCCCCGGCGGCCATCGCGGTCAGCCGCTCCTGCGCGAAGGTGCGCCACACGATCGCATCCACGTAGCGGGACAACACCTTTCCGGTGTCCTCGAGCGTCTCCTCGCGACCGAGCTGGGTGCTGCGGCCGTCCACGACGACAGCGTGGCCACCGAGTTGGGCGATGCCCACCTCGAACGAGAAGCGGGTGCGGGTCGAGTTCTTGTCGAAGATCACCGCGACTGCCCGGGGTCCGGCCAGCGGGCGGTGCAGCAGCGGGTCCTTCTTCATCTCCGCGGCGAGCGCGAGCACCTCGGTCTGCTCGTCGGGCGTGAGATCGTCGTCGCGCAGGAAGTGCCTCACTGTGCGGCCTCCTTTGCGGCGGTGTCGAGTACGGCGGGCAGCGCGGCGAGGAAGGTGTCGACCTGGTCCTCGGTGAGCACCAGCGGAGGTGCCAGCCGCACGACGTCGGGTGCGGCGGCGTTGACCAGGAACCCGGCATCCCGGGCGGCGGTCTCGGCGGCCTTGGCCGCCGCGGCGCGTAGTGCGATACCGATCAGCAGACCGCGGCCGCGGACGTGATCGACCAGCGGATGGTTCAGCTCCTCGACGCCGTGGATCAGCGTCTTGCCGAGCATCCCGGCCCGGCCGACGAGATCGTCGTCAGCGAGTACCTTGAGCACCGCCAGCGCGGCCGCGGTGCAGACGGGGTTGCCACCGAAGGTGCTGCCGTGCAGCCCAGGGGTCAGCAGGTCGCCGGTCGCGCCGACGGCGAGGCAGGCGCCGATCGGCAGGCCACCGCCCAGGCCTTTGGCCAACGTGACGACGTCGGGGACGACGCCGTCGTGCTGGTGGGCGAAAAACGCTCCGGTGCGGCCCATTCCGGTCTGTACCTCGTCAACGACGAGCAGCGCGCCGTGCCGGCTGGTGATCTCCCGTGCGGCGGCCAGGTATCCGGCCGGGGGGACGACGACGCCGCCCTCCCCCATGATCGGCTCGAGGAACACCGCGGCGGTCTGCGAATCGACAGCGCGCTCGAGCGCCTCGGTGTCTCCGTAGGGCACGTGGGTGACGTGACCGGGCAGCGGCTCGAACGGCGCCTGTTTGGCCGGCTGGCCGGTCAGCGCCAGCGACCCCATCGTCCGGCCGTGGAAAGCGCCTTCGGCGGCAACGACCTTCGTACGCCCGGTCAAGCGGGTGATCTTGAAGGCGACTTCGTTGGCCTCGGTGCCCGAGTTGCAGAAGAACACCCGCGCCGGGGCGCCCAGGTGCCCGACCAGCGCCTCGGCCAGCGCGATACCCGGTTCGGTGGCATAGAGATTCGAGGTGTGACCCAGCGTGTTCAACTGCCGGGTGACCGCCTCGGTGACGGCCGGATGGCGGTGCCCCAGCACGTTGACCGCGATACCGCCGAGCAGATCGAGATACGACTTGCCGTCGCTGTCGGTGACCACCGCGCCGTCACCGCTGACCAGCGATACGGGCGGGGTGCCGTAGTTGTTCATCATGACGGCCTGCCACCGTTGCTGGAGCGTCGTGGTGGTCATGCGTTGATCACCTTCGTGCCTGTTCCCTCATCGGTGAACAGTTCGACCAGCACGCAGTGTTCGACACGGCCGTCGATCACGTGCGCGCTCGGCACACCGTCGGTCACCGCGCGCAGACAGGCCTCGATCTTGGGCACCATGCCGGACTCCAGCCGGGGCAGCAGTTCGGCCAGCGCCTCGGTGTCGATCTGGCTGACCAGCGAATCGCGGTTCGGCCAGTCGGTGTAGAGACCCTCGATGTCGGTGAGAATCACCAGCTTCTCGGCGCCGAGCGCAGACGCCAGCGCCGCGGCAGCGGTGTCGGCGTTGATGTTGTGGACCACTCCGTCGACGTCCGGTGCGATGGTCGACACGACGGGGATCCGTCCTGCCTCGATGAGGTCGACGACGGCATCGGTGCAGACCTTCTCGACGTCGCCGACCAGTCCGATGTCGGTGGCGACACCGTCGACGGTGACGCTGCGGCGGACCGCGGTGAACAGGTGCGCGTCCTCGCCGGTGATGCCGACGGCGTACGGTCCGTGCGCGTTGATCAGCCCGACCAGTTCGCGGCCGACCTGACCGAACAGCACCATCCGCGCGACGTCGAGCACCTCAGGTGTGGTGACGCGGAACCCGCCCTTGAATTCGCCTGCGATACCGAGCTTTTTGAGCATCGCGCTGATCTGCGGCCCGCCGCCGTGCACCACGACCGGCTTGACGCCGCAGTTGCGCAGAAACACCATATCGGCGGCGAACGCCGCCTTGAGCGTGTCGTCGGTCATCGCGTTACCGCCGTATTTGACGACGACGATCTTGCCGTTGAGCTGTTTGAGCCAGGGCAGAGCGGCGGCCAGGATCTGCGCCCGGGTCTGAGTTGGTGCGTTCATGAGCTGTATGCCGAATTCTCTTCAACGTAGGCGTGGGACAGGTCGGTCGTGCGTACCGTCGCCTCGCCGGATCCCAGGCCGAGGTCGACGGTGACGTCGATATCCGGTCCGGACAGGTCCACCTCACGGGCGGCGGGTGTGCCGGCACCGTCGGCGAACGTGGGGAAACCGTTGAAGGACACGGTGATCCGGTTCGGATCGATCGTGAACGGCACCATGCCGACGGCGGCGAGCACCCGACCCCAGTTCGGGTCGGATCCGAACATCGCGGTCTTGACCAAACTGTCGCGGGCCAGCATGCGTGCCGCGGTCAGGGCGTCGTCCTCGGACGGTGCGCCGCTGACGGTGATGGCGATGCGTTTGGTCACGCCCTCCGCGTCGGCCTGCATCTGCGCGCACAGGTCGTGGCACACCTGCAGGACGGCCTCGTCGAGATCCGCCTGGCTGGGGGCGATCTCGCTGGCACCTGACGCCAGCAGCAGCACGGTGTCGTTGGTCGAGCAGCTGCCGTCGATGTCGAGGCGGTCGAAGGTGCGAACCGATGCCCGCTGCAGGGCGGTGCGCAGCGCGTCCGCGCTCACGACGGCGTCGGTGGTCAGCACGCACAGCATCGTGGCCAGCGAGGGGGCGATCATGCCCGCCCCCTTGGCCATCGCGCCGACAGTCCAGCTGTCGGGGTGGTGCAGGGCAACCTGTTTGGGCACCGTGTCGGTGGTCATGATCGCCCGCGCGGCCTCCTCGCCGCCGGTCAGCCCGCCCGCCATCTCGTGCACGATCTCGGTGACGCCGGCCAGCACCCGGTCCATCGGCAACCGGTCGCCGATCAGCCCCGTCGAGCACACGGCCACCTCGATGGCACCCGTCTCCGTGCCCCAGTCCGACAGGGCGGCGGCGACCGCCTCGGCGGTGGCGTGGGCGTCCTGGAATCCCAGGGGTCCGGTACACGCATTGGCGCCACCGGAGTTCAGGATCACCGCGCGCAAGCGTCCGGTGGTCAGCACCTGCCGGCTCCACAGCACCGGGGCGGCCTGCACCTGGTTGCGGGTGAACACACCCGCGGCGGCCTGGTCGGGCCCTTCGTTGACGACCAGCGCGAGGTCTGGCGCGCCGGAGGCCTTGATCCCCGCGGCGATTCCGGCGGCCCGGAAGCCGGCCGGTGCGGTCACCCCCTGGGTGCGGATGAGCGTGGCGTTGGGTGATCCGGTCACGGCGCGACCCCGACGATCGAGAGTCCTTCGGTCTCCGGCCAGCCCAGCGCGAGGTTCATCGACTGGACGGCCGCACCGCCGGTGCCCTTGACCAGGTTGTCGATCGCGGCGATCGCGACGAAGGTGCGCGCGTCCTCATCGACGGCGATGGCGATCTGCGCAGCGTTGCTGCCGATGACCGAGCCCGTCTTGGGCAGCTGCCCCTCGGACAGCAGATGGACGAAAGGTTCCGCGTCGTATGCCTTTTCGTAGGCGGCCCGCAGCTGGGACAGCGGCGCGTCGGTGCGCGCGGTGCAGGTGGCGAGGATGCCCCGCGACGTCGGGATCAGGACCGGGGTGAACGACACGGTGACCTCCCGGTCGGTGACACCCCGCAGCCCCTGCGCGATCTCCGGGGTGTGCCGGTGGATTCCGCCGACGCCGTAGGCGCGGGCCGACCCGATCACCTCCGCCCCCAGCAGGTCGGTCTTGGCGGCGCGGCCTGCGCCGGAGGTACCGCTGACGGCCACGACGGTGACCGCGGGTTCGACGAGGTCCTCGGCGACCGCGGGCAGCAGGGCCAGCAGCGCGGCGGTGGGATAGCACCCCGGGACGGCGATGCGGTTGGCGCCGGCGAGCTGGTCACGCGCTCCGGGCAGCTCGGGCAGGCCGTAGGGCCAACTGCCCGCGTGCGCGGAGCCGTAGAACCGTTCCCACGCCGCGGGGTCAGTGAGCCGGAAGTCGGCACCGCAGTCGATGATCAGCACGTCGTCGCCGAGTTGTTCGGCCAGCTCGGCGGAATGTCCGTGCGGCAGGGCGAGGAACACCACATCGTGACCGGACAGCACGTCGACCTCCGTCGGCTCCAGCACGCGGCCGGCCAGCGGAAGGAGATGTGGGTGGTGATCGGTCAGCGCGGTGCCGGCGCTTCCTGCGGCGGTCAGCGCACCGAGGGTGAGGCGTCCGTCGACGTAGGCGGGATGACTGAGGAGAAGCCGGATGATCTCTCCACCGGCGTATCCGCTGGCACCAGCGACGGCGACACGTGTCATACCGTCGATTCTGCATGTTTATGCAGGCACTTGCAAATTCATTATCTCTCGGGCGGCGCGCTCGCCGGAGCGGATCGCGCCGTCGACGAAGCCCATCATGACCTCGGCGGACTCCGTGCCCGCCCAGTGGATGCGACCACACCGTTTCCGCAGTGCGGGACCGAACTCGGTGAGCACGCCGGGCGGTGCGTGACTGATCATGCCACCCCCGGAATACCGCTCGACCGTCCAGTCCTGTTCGGTGTACTCGGCAGGTGACGACGCCCGGCGGCCGAACCGGTCCGCCAGGGTCGCGAGCACCGCGGTCCGCCGGTCGGCGGCGGTCATCCGGGAGAGGTCACGCGCACCGGGCCCCTCGGCGATCACGGCCATCACGCCGGGCCCACCGGCGGCGGTGCACGCGTCGAGCGTGACCGGAGCCGCCGTGTCCGGCGCGGCGGACTGGCCGGTGAGTCCGTCAGCGCGCCAATACGGTTCGTCGTAGATCACGTGCGTCTTCAGTACCGCACCCGACGGCATCCGCTGATGGAGCATGGACCGGTCGATGGGAAGCATCGGCTCGAAGCGGATGTGACCGGCGATCGCGACCGGTACGGCGACCACGACCCGGCCCGCCCGTACCGTCATCCGATCGGCGCGGACGGTGACGCCCTCGGCGTCCTGTTCGAGGACCCGGACCGGGTGTCCGAGGTGAATGTCCCTGGCCAGCGCCGCGGCTACGGACCGGTAGATCGCGCCCATACCCCCGACCGGTCGCGCGTCCTCGGCCCCGCCCTGCACCCCGAACACGAAGTTCGGGCCGCCCGCCGCCGACAGCAGGGTGAGGACCCACAGCATCGACACCTCCGAAGCCGCTGAGGTGAAGGTGCCGGCGACGGCCATCTCTAGCAGTCGGTGGGCCTGTTTCTCCGGCGCCACCCGGTCGAGCCACTGGGCGAGCGTCATGCGGTCGTACTTGCGGGCCTTCGCCGCTGACCACGGCGCCTGCGCCGGAACGCTTTTCGACAGTCGTGTCATGGCGAGGAAAGCTGCACCGAGGTTGACCGACGTCAGCGGATTCATCTTCCAGGGGATCTGACCGCGGTAGCGATAGGAGGTGCCGTCGACGACCATCATCGCCTCACCGTCGACGTACTGCTTGACCGCCGGGACGCCGAACTCCGCCATCAGCGTGTAGATCCGGTCCTGGCCGGGGCCGATCCAGGTGCCACCGTGATCGATGTGGAGACCGTCGTCCCGTTGCTCGGTGAACGTGCGGCCGCCGATCCGGTCGCGGGCTTCGAGCACCGCCACCGAGCGGCCCGCCTGGCTGAGCCGCAGAGCCGCGGTCAGGCCGGCGAATCCGGCTCCGACCACGCAGACGTCGACATCGCTACCCGGCATGAGGACTCCTCGATCGCAGGCGCCTGTGCGGACGCTACGCGCGAAGCGACCCGACCGGCAAGAGTCCGGGCGGTCAGCGCCGCTGGACGGCACCCACGCGGTCGGCGGCGACCTGCACGGCGGCCTCGCGGGCCGCGCTCGCCTCGTCCTCGGTGAGGGTGCGGTCGGTCGCACGGAACCGCAGTGCGAGGGCCAGCGATTTCCGGCCCTCCCCGATCTGCGGACCGGTGTAGACGTCGAACACCCGGACATCCTCGAGCAGTTCGCCGGCACCCGCGCGGACCGCGTCGACGACGCTCTGCGCCGCGACGTCCTCGTCCACGATCAGGCTGACGTCCTGGAACACGGCAGGGAAGGGTGACACCCGCGGTGCGGGCAGCCGTTCGGTCAGCGGCACCGCGTCGAGGTCGATCTCCGCCGCGCACGTGCCCTTGGGCAGACCCGACCGCTCGATCACCGCGGGATGGAGCTGCCCGGCATGACCCACCACGGTGTCACCGACCAGCACCTCGGCGCAGCGGCCGGGATGCCACGGAAGGTGTTGTGTGGCACGGAGTGTGAACTCGACCCCGGCCGCGCGAGCCACGATCTGCACTGCCTCCAGGGCGTCGCGGGCCTCCACCGGACGTCCCGGACCCCACGGCCCGGCCGGCTCGCGCAGACCGGTGAGCACCACGCCGACGTGCTGTGGCTGCCGGGGCAGGGACGCATCGAGGGTGGCGATCTCCGCGTCGGTGGGCCTGCGGTCGTTGGGGATCCGGTCGACGGCACGGGTGTCTTCGGTGGGCTCGACCACCTGCGCGATCGCGAACAGCGCGGTGTCGACCGCGCCGCGGGACACGTTGCGGGTCATCGCCTCGAGCAGCCCGGGCAGCAGCGTGGTGGCCAGCGCCGGACGGTCGGCCTCCAGCGGGTTGAGCACGCGGGTCGTCTCCCGCCTGCGGTCGTCGTCGGGCAGGCCCCACAGATCGAAGATGCCCGGCGGCAGGAACGGGGTGGGCAAAATCTCGACGTATCCGCCGAGTGCGAGCGACTTCCCGATGGCACGGCGCCGTTTCTGGCCGGCGGTGAGCCCGCGCCCGGCCGGTGCGGCGGGCAGCACGGAGGGGACCTTTTCCAGGCCCTCCAGCCTCAGCACCTCCTCGACGAGGTCGGCGGGCTGCTGCAGATCGGGCCGCCAGCTGGGTGGGACGGCTGTGAGCCGGTCCCCGTCGACGGTGACGCGCGCCCCGATCTGGGTGAGACGGCGATGCGTGGTTCCCGGGCCGTAGTCGACGCCTGCCGTCCGGTCGGGCCGGTCGACGGCCATGCTGACCGGCGCCGGGGACCAGTCGTCCCGCGGCGGGTCTCCGCGCCAGTCGGTCAGGGTCGGTTCCGCGGTGCCGCCGGCGATCTCGGCGAGCAGCGACGCGCAGCGGTTCAGTGCCGCGACGGAGATCGCCGGGTCGACCGTGCGTTCGTAGCGGCGGCCGGCCTCGCTGGCCAGGCGCAGCCGCCGCTGGGTACGCGACACCGCGGCGGGATCCCAGACGGCGGCCTCCAGCAGGACGTCGGTGGTGGTCTCGCGGACCTCCGTCGTCCCCGCCCCCATGACGCCGCCGATGGCCGCGGTGGCCACGTCGTCGACGATCAGTACGTCGGTTGCGTCGAGGCGGCGGGTGACGTCGTCGAGGGTCACCACGGTCTCACCGGCTTCGGCGAAGCGCACGCGGAAGCCACCGCTGATCAGGCTGCGGTCGTGTGCGTGCATGGGATGCCCGATCTCGAGCATCACGTAGTTGGTGACGTCGACGGCCGGGGAGATCGCGCGGATGCCCGACAGCAGCAACCGGCGCTGCAGCCACCAGGGTGACACCGCCGCCGGGTCGATTCCGGTGACCGGACGCAGCCCGAAGCGCTGCACGCCGGTGCCGGGATCGATGGTCACCGGCAACGCCTCGCCCTCGGCGGGCAGCGTCGGCACCCGCGCCGGATCGTAGGCGGGATCGACGAAGTCGAGGTCGTAGGCGCAGGCGATCTCGCGGGCCATACCGCGCACCGACAGGCAGTAGCCGCGGTCGGGGGTGACGGCCAGGTCGAACACGACGTCGTCGAGGCCGAGCACGTCGGCGGCGGGTGCGCCGGGTTCGGCGGTGCCCGGGGGCAGCACCAGGATCCCGGAGTGGTCCGACCCGAGGTTGAGTTCCGAGACCGAGCAGATCATGCCGTCGGAGGTGCGGCCGTAGGTCTTGCGGGTGGCGATCGTGAAATCACCGGGAAGCACGGTGCCGGGCAGCGCCACCACGACCAGATCGCCGACGGCGAAGTTCGTTGCCCCGCAGACGATGTCGCGGGGCTCGGCTTCGCCGACGTCCACCTTGACCGCCCTGATGGGCTTCTTGAACTCGGTGAGCTCCTCGATGTCGGCGACCCGGCCGATGGTGAGCGGACCGGTCACCGGCCCGACCGGGATGACGTCCTCGACCTCGTGACCGACGCGGATGAACGCCTCTTCGAGCTCGGCCACCGACGGGTTCCAGTCGGGAGCGCCGGCGGCCACGACCTCGCGTAGCCAGCTGTAGGGCAGCCGCATCAGGCGCCCACCCCGAACGGCAGTGAGAAGCGCACGTCACCCTCCACCATGTCGCGCATGTCCGGAATTCCGTTGCGGAACTGCAGCGTTCGCTCCAGCCCCATCCCGAACGCAAAGCCGGAGTACACCTCGGGGTCGATACCGCAGGCCCGCAGCACGTTCGGGTTGACCATCCCGCAGCCACCCCACTCGACCCAGCCCGGGCCGCCCTTCTTGTTCGGGAACCAGACGTCGACCTCGGCCGACGGTTCGGTGAAGGGGAAGAAGTGCGGCCGCAGCCGGGTGCCGCCCTCGGGACCGAACTGCGCCCGGGCGAAGGCGTCGAGGGTGCCGCGCAGATTGG
Source organism: Mycobacterium sp. 852013-51886_SCH5428379 (assembly GCF_001665575.1). Classification (GTDB taxonomy): domain Bacteria; phylum Actinomycetota; class Actinomycetes; order Mycobacteriales; family Mycobacteriaceae; genus Mycobacterium. The sequence continues at coordinate 20,573 of NZ_LZSU01000026.1, forward strand.
CCATGGTCAGACCCTTGTCCACGGCAAGCCCCTCGACCTGATGGAACACCGGGGTGTGGGTGGCGTCGAGTTCGTCGGTGCGGAACGTGCGTCCGATCGAGATGATGTAGACGGGCAGATCCCGTTCGAGCAGGGCCCGGATCTGTACCGGTGAGGTGTGGGTGCGCAGCACCTGCCTCGACCCGTCGGGTGCAACGTGGAACGTGTCCTGTTCGCTGCGCGCCGGGTGGTCGGGCGGGAAGTTCAGGGCGTCGAAGTTGAACTGCTCGGTTTCGACCTCCGGGCCTTCGGCCAGCTCCCACCCCATCGCGATGAAGGTGTCGGCGACGTTCTCGGCCAGGATCGTGATGGGGTGCCGGGCTCCGATGGGCAGGCGGGTGGACGGCAACGTCACGTCGATGCGTTCGGCGACGAGCACCGCGGCATCGCGTTCGGCGCGCAACGCCGCCAGGCGGTCGTCGTAGCTGCGCTGCGCCTCGGTGCGCGCGACGTTGACCCGCTTGCCTGCGTCGGCGCGCTCGGTCTTGGGCAGGGACCCCAGCGCCTGACGGGCCAGGGCGATCGGCGACCGGTCACCGAGGTACTCGGTCTTCGCCCGCGCCAGCGCGTCGAGGTCGCCGGCGGCGTCGAACGCGCGGCGGGCGGCGGCGACGGCGTCGGTCAGCGCATCGTCGGAGAGGTTCACAGGCGGCTCAGCCACCCGGCGATCATAGGCGATGGCCCGGTCAGCCCTCGTCGTCGAACGACTCGGCGGACCGGCGCCTGCGCAGCCGGTACATGGCCAGGTCGGCGGGGACCCCGTCGGCCTTCGTGGTGAACACATGCCGGCGCTGCCGTTTCGCGTCGACGTCGAGCGCGGCGAAATCCTCCGGCGAGATCTGGTCGAGCGTGGTCTGGGAGACGACCAGGCCCCCGCGGGTCGCGCGTTCCATCACCCGCGCCGCGACGTTGACGTCGATACCCAGCCAATCTGATCCGATGCGGTGCGGTCTGCCGGTGTGCACGCCGACCCGCATCCGGGGCGTATAGCCGTCGACGTCGACCGTGCGCACCGCCGCCATCGCCGTCAGCACCGCAGCCACCGCGGTCCCGGGGTCGGTGAACACCGCCATGGAGCCGTCGCCCATGCGTTTGACGATGCGGCCGCCGGCCTCCAGGAGCGGCGGCTCGAAGACCTGGGCGACCCGGCGCAGCAATCGCAGTGTGGCATCGTCACCGGCGCTCAGCGACCAGGAGGAGAACCCCACCAGATCGCTGAACACCAGCGTCACCTCGGGGTTGGCCGGTTTACCCGACACCCGCTCGGTCACCGCCTGCCAGAGCTGCAACGCGCCCAGGCTCACCTCGCGGGTCGCGGCTTCGCGGTCGAGCAGCCGGTCGGCCACCCGGGCCGCGGCCCGGGGACCGCCGACACCGTCGACCGACAGCGGGTCACCGAAATCCGGGTCGCCGGGCAGGGATTTGCGCGCCTTGCGCAGCATCGCGATGAGATCCGCCCGGTGATTGGTCTTGTGCAACCAGCCCAGCGGTCCGGGCGGCGATCCCGGCAACGGTGTCTCTCGATCGGCGTCTGCGTCGCCGCCCGATCGCCCGTCGAAGGATTCGACCTCCACGCCGGTCAGCCTAGGAGACCGTTTTCTGCGTCGCCAAATACCCGTGCCGGCGGCCCACCCGGATCCGTGCCCGCGACACGGCCGCATGATATCGACAACGGGTGTTGTCAACACTATCGTGGAATGGGCACGACGGGACGGCGAAAGTGTGAGGATCACCGATGACCGCGAGATCGCCCGAGACATCGAACAACACTCCCCCGGCCGATACGCGCTCCCGCCCGGCCCCGCAGCATCCACTCGGACCGGACTCGCTGACCTGGAAGTACTTCGGCGACCTGCGCACCGGGATTCTCGGCGTGTGGATCGGCGCGATCCAGAACATGTATCCGGAACTGGGCGCCGGCGTCGAAGACCACTCGATCATCAAACGCGAACCGCTGCAACGGGTTGCGCGATCGGTGTACCCGATCATGGGCGTGGTCTACGACGGCGAGCGCGCCGCGGCGACCGGTGAGCAGATCAAGAGCTACCACAACACGATCAAGGGCACGGACAGTGCGGGACGGCGCTATCACGCGCTCAACCCGGAGACCTTCTACTGGGCGCACGCCACGTTCTTCATGTTGATCATCAAGACCGCGGAGTACTTCTGCGGCGGCCTGACCGAGGCCGAGAAGCGGCAGCTGTTCGACGAACACGTGCAGTGGTACCGGATGTACGGCATGAGCATGCGGCCGGTGCCGTCCTCCTGGGAGGACTTCTGCGAGTACTGGGACCGCAAGTGCCGCGAGGAACTCGAGATCAACAAGGCCACGTTGGACATCCTGTCGTTGCGCATCCCCAAGCCGTGGTTCGTGATGATGCCGACGCCGCTGTGGGATCAACTGTTCCGGCCGATGCTGGCCGGTCAGCGCTGGGTGGCGGCCGGCCTCTTCGACCCGGCCATCCGCGAACGCGCCGGGATGCGGTGGACACCCGGCGACGAGGTGCTGCTGCGACTGGTGGGCAAATTCATCGAACTCGCCTTCGTGGCGGTGCCCGAGGAAATCCGGCTGCACCCCCGTGCGGTGGCCGCGTACCGCCGCGCCGAGGGCAAACTCCCGCCCGACGCCCCGCTGGTGGAGGCGCCGGCCTTCATGGGGCCGCCGCGCGACCGCCGCGGCATGCCGATGCACTACGTCCCGAGGCGCAAGACGCTGCTCGACAAAGCCGGCTCGCTGGTGCACACCACGTTCTCTTTGGCGGGGCTGCGTCCGGCCCGCGGACGCGATAAGGCAGCCTAGGGGGCATGCTCGAGTGGTCTGATACCGATATCGCTGTCCGTGACGCCGTCCGTGAGTTCGTCGACAAGGAGATCCGTCCGCACGTCGACGCGCTGGAGAGCGGCGAGATGGAACCGTATCCGGTCGTGCGAAAGCTGTTCAGCACGTTCGGGATCGACGCGATGGCCAAGGAGTCGCTGGAGAAGCGACTGGCCAAGCTGCGCAACGGGGACGAGGGCTCCGGCAAGTCGAGCGGAGGCGGCGGCATGTTCGGCAGCGGCACCGGCGGCATGGGGTTCGTGGTGATCAGCGAACTGTGCCGGGTGTCCATGGGCATCGTCACCGGCATGGGCGTCAGCCTCGGGCTGACCGTGCCGACCATCCAGAGCCGCGGCACGCTGGCCCAGCAGGAACGCTGGCTGCCGGAGCTGGTCACCTACGAGAAGGTCGGCGCGTGGGCGATCACCGAACCGGATTCCGGCTCCGACGCGTTCGGCGGGATGAAGTCCTACGTGGTGCGCGACGGTGACGATTACATCCTCAACGGACAGAAGACGTTCATCACCAACGGACCCGACGCCGACGTGGTCGTGGTCTACGCCAAGCTCGACGAAGGCGACGGGACAGACAAGCGCGACCGCAAGGTGCTGACCTTCGTGCTCGACCGCGGGATGGAGGGCTTCGTCCAGTCGAAGCCGTTCCACAAGATGGGGATTCACTCGTCGCGCACCGGGGAGCTGTTCTTCGACAACGTACGGCTCGGCCGGGACCGGCTGCTGGGCGAGACCGAGGACAACAAGGCGGGCGACGGACGCGACAGCGCCCGCTCGAGCTTCTCCGCCGAGCGGATCGGCGTGGCGGCGATGGCGCTCGGCGTGATCGAGGAGTGCGTGCGGCTGTGCGTCGACTACGCCAACGAACGCACGCTGTGGGGTAAGGAGATCGGGCAGTTCCAGCTGATCCAGCTCAAGCTCGCCACCATGGAGGTGGCCCGGATGAACGTGCGCAACATGCTGTTCCGCGTCATCGAGGCCGCCCAGACGGGAGCGCCGATCACGCTGGCCGAGGCGTCGGCGATCAAGTGGTACTGCTCGCAGGCGGCCACGGATGTGGCGATGGAGGCGGTGCAATTGTTCGGCGGCAACGGCTACATGACCGAATACCGGGTCGAGCAGCTGGCGCGGGACGCCAAATCGCTGATGATCTACGCCGGCAGCAACGAGGTGCAGATCACCCACGTGGCCAAGGGGATGCTGGGCCGGTAGCCCATCACCGGTGCGCGCGGGCGCTCTGGTACAGGCAAATCGCCGCTGCCGCAGCCACATTGAGGCTCTCGGCGCTGCCCGCCATCGGGATGCTCACTCGGGCGTCGGCGAGTGCGGCGACGTCCCGGGCGAGCCCGTGGGCCTCGGGGCCGAACAGCCATGCCGTCGGCGCGGAGAGTTCGGCGTCGTCGAGGCTGACGTCGCCGTCGAGCGTGGTGGCCAGCACGGTCAGCCCGGCGGTGTGCAGCGCGGCGATCAACCCGGCGGTGTCGGGGGCCTCGACGACGGTGATGCCGAAGATGCTGCCTGCCGAGGCCCGCAGGCACTTCCCGTTATAGGGGTCGACGCTGTTACCCGCCAGGATCACCGCGTCGGCGCCCATGGCGTCGGCCAGCCGGATCAATGTGCCGGCGTTGCCGGGTTCCGACGTTTCGACCGCGACGGCGATCAGCTGTGGCGAGGAGGCGAGGACCTCGTCGAGCGACACCTCCGGCATCCTGCAGACCGCGACCAGCCCGACCGGGGTCACCGTGTCGGACAACGCTTTCGCCGCGCGTTCGGTGACCAGTTGGACATCGGCGTCGCCGAGCAGCGTCGCAAACCGCGCAGCGGCGTCCTCGGTGGCGAACACCTCGGACACGACACCGCGCCGCAACGCTGCCTCGACGAGGTTGGGCCCCTCGGCGAGGAAACGTGCGGCGCGGCGGCGACCGACGTGTCGGTGAAGTTTGACCGCTGCCGCCACGCGGGCGGAGCGTTCAGTGAGGAGGGTCAGGCGGCCTCTCCGGACGGCGCATTGACATCCTCGGGCAGCGCGGCCTTGGCGACCTCAGCCAGTGCGGCGAACGCCGTCGCATCGCTCACGGCGATCTCGGCGAGGTTCTTGCGGTCCACCTCGACACCAGCGGCCTTGAGCCCCTGGATCAGTCGGTTGTAGGTGATGTCGTTGGCGCGTGCCGCCGCGTTGATCCGCGAGATCCACAGCTTGCGGAACTCACCCTTGCGGGCCCGCCGGTCGCGGTAGGCGTAGGTGAGGGAGTGCAGCTGCTGCTCTTTGGCCTTGCGGTACAGGCGCGACCGCTGACCGCGGTAGCCCTTCGAGGCCTCCAGCACACTGCGGCGCTTCTTCTGGGCGTTTACTGCGCGCTTAACGCGTGCCATGGGTGGTTCCTATCTCGTGCGGGGAAAGTTCGGTGCGACGCTCAGCCGTTGAGCAGCTTGTTGATACGCCGGGTGTCGGCGGGGGCCACTTCGGTGCGGCCGGTGAGACGACGGGTGCGCTTGGTGGCCTTGTGCTCGAGCAGGTGGCGCTTGCCGGCCTTCTCCCGCACGATCTTGCCGGTCCCGGTCTTGCGGAAGCGCTTGGAGGCTCCGCTGTGGGTCTTGGCCTTGGGCATGGGTGTCCTCTTGGTTCGTGTTGTGCGTTCGGGTGGTGCTGGTCTAGGTCTGCGCGGCGTCCGAGCCGGTGGCCGACTCGCGGGGACGCTCTGCCTGCTCCGCCGCTTTGGCGCGAGTCTTCGCGCCGCGGTGCGGGGCCAGCACCATCGTCATGTTGCGGCCGTCCTGTTTGGCAGACGTCTCGACGAAGCCGTAATCGGCCACGTCGGCGCCGAGCCGCTGCAGGAGTCGGAAGCCGAGTTCGGGCCGCGACTGCTCGCGGCCGCGGAACATGATCGTCACCTTGACCTTGGACCCGGCTTCCAGGAAGCGGATGACGTGACCCTTTTTGGTCTCGTAATCGTGCGGGTCGATCTTGGGACGCAGCTTCTGTTCCTTGACGACGGTCTGCTGCTGGTTCTTGCGAGACTCGCGCGCCTTCTGAGCCGTCTCGTACTTGAACTTGCCGTAGTCCATGATCTTGCACACGGGCGGCTTGGCGTCCGGGGCAACTTCGACGAGGTCGAGATCGGCGTCCGCGGCGACGCGGAGTGCATCTTCGATGCGCACGATCCCTACCTGTTCCCCGCCGGGACCGATGAGACGGACCTCGGGAACTCGGATGCGCTCGTTGATGCGGGTCTCAGTGCTGATGGGGCCTCCTATGTCGTGGTCAGGAGTACCCAGATCCACCGCCCGAAATCAGCGAAGGCCCTGTGAGAACAGGGCCCAGTGCCGACCGATCACGGCGTCAGCCGCCCGCACCATGAGGTGCGGAACCGGCATACTCGATGCCGGTGACCGGACCGCTGCGCCGAATAGGCGAGCGGTGGGAGTGGGACTCCACTTGCTGTCCTGACGTCAGCCAGGACGGTCGCGCATGCCACTCTAGCAGGCATGACCGAAGATCCCACATTGCCCGATTCGGCGGCCTCACCGCCAGCGCGCGAACTCGCCGATATTCCCGCAGTGGAGGTGATCACCCGGTCCGCCGTCATGCTGATGAGCGCGGCAGCCGAGAAATTGGGGCTGTCCGACCCGGATCCCGACGACAGCCCGCATCGCGATCTGGACGAGGCGCGCCGGTTGATCACCGCCCTGGCCGGGCTGGTCACGGCGTCGGTGGAGTATCTCGGCCCACACGCGGGACCGGTTCGCGACGGCCTCAAGACCCTGCAGCTGGCGTTCCGCGAAGCCAGCGCCGCCCCCGACGAACCCGGCAAGGGCCCCGGCGAGAAGTACACCGGCCCCGTCTGGTGATGACGTCCCCACATTAGGGACATCGAGCGAATATCCTCCCGCCCTATGACCGTCACCAGCGCGCCGCGGACACAGGCGTCGTCCCGCTATTCCTGGGTCCCGGCGGCCGCGGGCTGGGCGGTCGGCATCATCGCCACCCTGTCGCTGTTGGCGAGCGTGTCGCCCCTGGTGCGTGCGGTGATCAGGAAACCGCGCGAGTTCGTCAACGACTACATCTTCAACTTCCCCGACACGAGCTTCGCGTGGGCGTTCGTGCTCGCGTTGCTGGCCGCGGCCCTCGCTGCCCGCAAACGCGTCGCCTGGTGGGTGCTGCTGCTCTACATGATCGCCGCCACGCTGGTGAACATCATCGATCTGCTCAGCGGCGACGAGTCGGTGGTCGAGGAGATCGGCGAGGTCATCGGCCTGGGCGTGCACGTCGCCGCCATCGCTTTCCTGCTGCTCGCGCGCCCGCAGTTCTGGGCCAGGGTCCGCCGCGGTGCCCTGATCAAGGCCGCGGGTGTGCTGGCCGCCGGGATGGCGATCGGCATCCTGGTCGGCTGGGGGCTGCTGGAACTGTTCCCCGGCACGTTGGAGAGCGACTACCGGCTCGGCTACGCCGCCAACCGGGTGCTGGCGTTCGCCGGGGTCGATTCCGAACTGTTCGACGGCCAGCACCCGCACGTGCTCATCAATGCCCTGCTCGGGCTGTTCGGTGCGCTGGCGCTGATGGTGGCCGCCGTCGTGCTGTTCCAGTCGCAGCGCTCCGAGAACGCCCTCACCGGCGAAGACGAGTCGGCGATCCGCGGCCTGCTCGAACTGTTCGGCAAGAACGACTCCCTGGGCTACTTCGCGACCCGCCGGGACAAGTCGGTGGTGTTCGCGCCGAGCGGGCGCGCAGCGGTCACCTACCGCGTCGAGGTCGGCGTGTGTCTGGCCAGTGGTGACCCGGTCGGCGATCCGAAATCCTGGCCCCAGGCGATCGAGGCATGGCTGGGCCTGTGCGAGACCTACGGCTGGGCTCCCGGTGTGATGGGCGCCAGCACGGCAGGCGCCGAGGCGTTCCGGGCGGCCGGCCTGAACGCGATCCAACTCGGCGACGAGGCGATCCTGCATCCCGATCGCTTCCGGCTGTCCGGACCGGACATGCGGGCGGTGCGCCAGGCCGTCACCCGGGCGCGGCGCGCCGGCGCCACCGTGCGCATCCGGCGGCACCGCGAGATCGACGCCGACGAGATGGCGAAGGTGGTCGCCCGCGCGGACGCGTGGCGGGACACCGAGACCGAACGCGGGTTCTCGATGGCGCTGGGCAGGCTGGGCGATCCGGCTGACGGCGACTGCCTGCTCGTGGAGGCGGTTCAGGGCGACGGCACCGTCGTCGCGATGCTCTCGCTCGTGCCGTGGGGCGGTAACGGCGTCTCGCTGGATCTGATGCGCCGGTCGCCGCAGTCGCCCAACGGCACCATCGAGTTGATGGTCAGCGAGTTGTGCCTGCAGGCCGAAGGCGTCGGTGTCACGCGGATCTCGTTGAACTTCGCGATGTTCCGGTCGGCGTTCGAACAGGGCGCGCAACTGGGCGCGGGTCCGGTCGCCCGGCTGTGGCGCTGGCTGCTGGTGTTCTTCTCGCGGTGGTGGCAGCTCGAGACGCTGTACCGCTCGAACATGAAATACCAGCCCGAATGGGTGCCCCGGTACGCCTGCTACGAGGACGCGCGGCTGGTCCCCCGGGTCGGCGTCGCCTCGGTGATCGCCGAGGGGTTCCTGGTGCTGCCGTTCTCCCGGCGCAACAAGCAGCACACCGGCCATCACACGGCGGCGCCGGAGAGTTTCATCGCCAGCGGTCTGCTGCACGCCGATGGCAGTACGCCGGACGTCTCGAGTCTGCAGGGCGAGACCGGGGGCGCCGAACGCAGCCGGCTACCCGAACAGGTCCGGGTCCGGATGGCGAAGCTGAAGACGCTGCAGGACAGCGGAATCGATGCCTACCCGGTGGGCACGCCGCCCACCCACACGGTCGCCACTGCGCTCGACGCGGCCGACGACGTCGAACTGTCCGTCGCGGGCCGGGTACTCCGGCTGCGCGACTACGGCGGGGTGATGTTCGCCCAGCTGCGCGACTGGTCCGGTGAGATGCAGCTGTTGCTGGACAACTCGGCCCTCGAGGACGGGACGACCGCGGAGTTCACCGCAGCCATCGACCTCGGTGATCTCATCGAGGCGACCGGCACCATGGGCTACAGCCGCAAGGGCACGCGATCGCTGCTCGTACGGCGGTGGCGGCTGACCGGGAAGTGCCTGCGGCCGCTACCGGACAAGTGGAAGGGGCTGTCCGACCAGGAGGCTCGGGTGCGGGCGCGCTACGTCGATCTCGCCGTCAACACCGAGGCCCGCGATCTGGTCAAGGCTCGCAGCGGGGTGCTGCACGCGATCCGGGACACGTTGTACACCAAGGGTTTCCTCGAGGTCGAGACCCCCATCCTCCAGCAGATCCACGGCGGCGCGAACGCGCGGCCGTTCCTCACCCACATCAACGCCTACGACCTCGACCTGTATCTGCGCATCGCTCCGGAGCTCTACCTCAAGCGGCTGTGCGTGGGCGGTGTGGAGCGGGTCTTCGAACTCGGCCGAGCCTTCCGCAACGAGGGCGTCGACTTCTCGCACAATCCCGAGTTCACCCTGCTCGAGGCCTATCAGGCGCACGCCGACTACAACGTGTGGATCGACGGCTGCCGCGAGCTGATCCAGAACGCGGCGCTGGCCGCCAACGGTGAGCACGTGTTCCTCCGGCCGAACGATCGCGGCGTGCTCGAACCGGTGGACATCTCCGGCAAGTGGACCGTCAAGACCGTGCACGATGCGGTGTCCGAGGCGCTCGGCGAACACATCGACGCGGCCACCGAGTTGCCGGTGTTGCGCAAGCTCGCCGACGCCGCGGGCATTCCGTACCTGACCCACTGGGACGCGGGGGCGGTGGTGCTGGAGATGTACGAGCATCTGGTCGAGGACCGTACCGAGCGGCCGACGTTCTACAAGGACTTCCCCACCTCGGTGTCGCCCCTGACCCGTCCGCATCGGAGTATCCCCGGTGTCGCCGAGCGGTGGGACCTGGTGGCGTGGGGGGTCGAACTCGGTACCGCTTACAGCGAATTGACCGATCCGGTCGAGCAGCGCAAGCGGCTCGAGGAGCAGTCGCTGCTGGCCTCAGGCGGCGATCCGGAGGCGATGGAACTCGACGAGGATTTCCTGCAGGCGATGGAGTACGCCATGCCGCCGACCGGCGGACTCGGCATGGGTGTGGATCGGGTGGTCATGCTGATCACCGGTCGCAGCATCCGCGAGACGCTGCCCTTCCCGCTGGCCAAACCGCGCTGAATCGCCGGCTTATCAGTAGTCCGATTCGGCGGCCAGGATCTCGGTGAGATAGGCGTCGGCGCCGGGGTCGACCAGCCGCGCCCGGGCGAAGCGGCGGACCCGCTCCCGGTCGGCCGGCGTCTCCCCCGACGCTGCGCCGACGGTCACCGTCGTCACCGTCCAGTCCTGGTTCCAGGCCGCCGCCTCCGACAGCGGACCACCCGACCCGTCGGCAAGCGGGACGGTGGCCCGTCCCGCGTCGTCGAGAACCCCCGCAGCCGAGACGTTTCCGACCGTGACACGCACCGGCAGTCCCGCGGCGGACCCGCTACCGAGCAGCGCCGCGCGCACCCGGGCGACAGCGGCGCCGTCGACGATGTGCACACTCCATGCCAGGCTGCGCTCGGCCGCATCGAAAACCCCCGGCGGCACGGCGCCCCATGCGATCGCCCCGGCCCCGGTCGCGATCGCACCCTCCGGTGCACCGCTGCGGTCACCGGCTACGAGGGCGTAGTCGTCGCGCCGCTGCGGTTCCGCGACCGCCGACTCGGGTACGCCGATGCCCAGATCATCGGCCAGATCGGCGCACCGGCGGGCCAACTCCACCAGCCGCGGATCGCCGAGGCGGGCCCGGAACTCCAGTTCGTCGAGGTGCGGTCCGAGCAGGCCCGCAGCGTCGGAGTCGATCGTGTCGTCGGTGAAGTAGTCATCGGCCGCGGCGGTCAGCAGCGCCAGTTCCGCGTCGAGGACCGCGCGGTCCAGACCGGCGGTGCCGTCGATGCGGCTCTCCGGCCACCAGCGACGCAGCCAGTGGCCCAGCCCGAGTCGTCGCAGCGGCGCCACCGCGGTCGCGGCGACCTGCACGCCCGCGACGTCGACCGGCACACCGTCCGCGGCAGGACCGTCCAGCGCCGCCGCGAGCGCGACGTGACCGGCCTCGCCGACCACCCGCCACAGCCAGTCCGCCCGGGACACGTCGGTGAACGTGACGTGCACCGGGTCGGCCGGGCTGTCCACCGTCCACGTCAGCACCGCTCCGCTCACCTCGAGCACCGCGACCAACGGCGTGGCCGCGGGTTGCGGTCCCGTACTCCACAGGCCTCGATCGGCAACCAGCTTCACGCGGCCACCCGCACTTCCAGCATCGCCTTGATGCGCTGGCGGTGATCCAGGCTCACCGACCGCGCGACCCCCTCGAGCAACGCGCGCACATCGTCGACGTCGCCACATGGTTCCTGCCACACATCCCGGCCGTGGAGCCGCGCCCACAGCCGGTTCAGGTACGGGCGGCAGAAGGCGGACAGATCCTCGACCACCTGCAGCTGGCGTGGATGCAGCGGGCCGTCGTCCCCCAGGCAGCGACGGGCGTGGAGCACGTACGCCTCCTTGCGGAGCCGGGCCTGGATCACCGCCGCCAGTTCGTAGGACGGCGTCACCGAATCATCCAGCGGTGCAAGCTGTTCGGCGACCTCGATACCGGCGATCAGCGCGGCCTGTTTGTCCTCGGCGAGCAAGCCCCACGGTGCGCAGGCGCGATCGATCTCCTCCGCGCACAGCAGCGGAATGTCCGGAAGCTCGTCGCGATCCAACGCCCGGCGCAACGTGGCGCGCACCCGGTCGAGCACCGCACGGTCCAGCGGCCGATCCCCGGGTGCCGGGCCGACCACCGTCGGGCAGCATTGTGGCGCAACCGAACTCAACCCCACCTCAACGATCGACCACGGGAGGTCGGCGGAGGATCGACGGGCTCTGGCGCCGAGATTGTGCGGGGTGGCATCGGCGATGAGCGCGCTCCACACCCGTTGGCGGGCCGCGGCTGCGCGGTGGCTGTCGGCGGGTCCGAGCACCGTGGCGAGTCCGCTGAGGAACGGCCCCGTGATGGCGCCGTCGTCGACGACGTCGGCCCAGCTGCGTGCGAGTTGCTCGGCCAGCGCGGCGACGACGCGCTCGTCCCCGGCGTGCCGGTGCAGCGCCTCGATGGCGGTCCGGTCCCGGTCGCCGTGTACGTCCCGCAACACGGCAGCTGCGGTGGCGCCGTCGTCCGGACCGGGCGTACCGCGGGTGACAGCGAGTTCGAAGCAGACCGGGAAGTACAGCTCCTGGGCGTTACCGGTGGTGATCCGGGCCCGTCGCCGCTCGGCCTTGAGCACCTCGAACCAGCCTGCCGCCGCCTTCAACCGCCCGCCCTGCCCGACGATGAGACCGTGCATCTCGGCCGCGATCTCGGCGGACACCACCGGCATCGAGTACTGCGGATTCGCCCGCAGCCGCAGGACCAGTGGATCGAGGATGCGTTTGACGGTGCGGCGCAACGGCTCGCCCTCCGCTCCGCTCAGCACCTCGACCCCGGGCCCGATCGCCCGCCACGCGGTGGCGATCACGGCCCGGCGCGGTTGGTCCACGATGTCGACAATAGAAGTTGGGTTCGGTAGCCGTGGCCCTGTCGGAATCTCATTCTCATGTCCACCACGTTCCTGATCCCCCTGGTCGGGATGCTCTGCATGGCCGTCGCCGCGCTGCTGCTGTCCCCTGATCCCTGTCGTGCACGCGTCGCGGATCGGCCCGAGGAGGCCGAACGGCTGGTGCCCCGGGACGAACTCGACACGATCAGAATGCAATTCGTGCGAACGCACGGGGTGATCACCGCCGTGCGGACAGTCGGTGAACGCGGTGCCGACTACCGCGAGATCGAACTCGACCTGATGGTCACCCGCCGCGGCGGCGGCCGGTTCCCCGCCCGGGACACCGCATTGATCCCCGCGGATGCGCTCGAGTACCTCAGCCCCGGCAGCGTCGTGGTCGCGTACTACCGGTCCGATGACGAGTCCTCGGTGGCGGTCTGCGTGCCGCCCTGCTGAGCCGGTCATCGAGCACCGTCCACCGCAAAGGTGATCAACGCGGCCCAGTACAGCGGGTTGGCCGCCGTGTCGCCGTCGCGCCACCGCCGCATCTGGGCGCGCTGCCAGCGGTTCACGGCGCGGCCCGCGCCCACCCCCGAATGAGCCTGATCGACGGCGCACACCAGCTCGGCCATCGGATCGGTCGCGGCCGCGGTGAACCGCCGGTATCCGGCAGTGGTGGGCAGCGACCACAGCGTCGCGGTGACCGTCTGGGCGCCGCCGAGCACCAGGGCCGCCACGAGGCCGGTGGCCTCGTCGAAGCGGTAGTCAGCGCCGGAGACACACGCGATCAGCGCGACCCGCGGCGGGATCGGGAAGCCGGCGGCGATCAGGTCGGCCGCGGTGAGCGGCGCGGATTCGGCCAGGTGCAGTCCCGCCCGGTCGGCGCGGCCGTCGGGGTCGAAGCCGGCGTGGCCGGCGAACAGCAAGCGACTGGGCCCACGGGCCAGCTGCCGTCCCAGCCAGGTGCGGTCGGCGTCAATGCGGCGGAACAGCTCGACCGATGACGCCACCTCGGGCAGCACCGGACCCGAGCGCAGGACGTCACCGAAATGCGCACCGAGGATGGTCTGTTCGGACGGCCGGCCGAGCACGGAGCCGAGCGGCGAGTCGGGCCGCTGCCCGGGCACCCGGGGGTCGAGCACGAGAAGCGGTGGGGCTGCCCTCCGGTCCTCCCAGCGGGCGGTGGCGCGCGGCGCGTGCGCGATGTTCGGCGGGACGGCCATCATCACGTCGGCCAGTTCGATCAGGCGGTGGCCGTCGGTGACGGCGGCGAGGTCGTCGATCTGCCAGGAGATCCGGGCGGCCTCGGGTCCGGTCCGCGTCATCGCCTCCGACCGCGCGCGGACGAGCTCCTCCAGATCCGGACGCGACGTGGGTAACACGAGCAACGTCCACGGCACGGCGGCCAGCCGGACGCTCGGCGAGACGAAAAGCGCTGCGCGTGGCGACGATACGCAGTCCAGGAGCAGTTGCCAGGCCGGCGCAGAGATCAGCAGGACCCCCAGGATGTAGGCCAGCCGCGCTTCGGCGTCCGGGGAGGCGAACGCGCTGCGGGTGAGTGCGCGTTCCAGCGCGGCGGCCTGGTCCTCGTCCCCATGTGGTTCGGGCAGGGCGCCGGTGAGCTCCTCGAGGGCGGCGAGCACGAGTGGCACCTCGACGACCCAGGTGACCGTCCTGGCCGGCTCCCCCACGATGCGCAGGCTGGCGTAGGTGGCGATACCCACGTCGGCGAATCGCAGCACGAGAGTCCGGTCCGGTGGTGCGGTCATGGCCATGTCGACCAGGCCGGCTCGTTCGCGGCCACCTCACGGCCGTAGCGCTGCGCCGCCAACGTCCGGTAGTGGTCGAGGATCGGCGCGCCCGCCGGGTCCATCACGAGCGGCGGTAGCGGCGCCAATCGGGTGAGCGACGGAGACCCCGGGGCGGCGCCGGATCCGCCCGCCACCTCCGCCAACTGGACCGCCAACTCGTCGACCTCGTGGAGTGGAACCGAGGTGGTGGCGAGGTCGGGCATTCCCGATCCGCCCAGCTCCGGCGTGGCCGTGAATGCGCCACGCGCACTGTGGTATTCGATCAGCTCGGCGACCAGCGCCGTGTTCTCCCACTCCCACGCGACCGCGAACGCGCCCGCGAGCAGCGGCGCAGACACCGCGGCGGCCCAGCGCATCCGGGCCTGTGCGTCCGGAATCGCGTAGCGCACCGAGTCGACCGCCAGCGCCGCGGGGATCATCAGCTCGGCGGCCTGCTCGAGCTTCCTCCTCGCGCTGCGTTCGTTCTCCTCGGCCGGAGTGCCCCTGATGACGCCGAGCGACGCCACGTGTTTCTCCTCGACGTCTTCGAGGGTGTCGTCGGGATCGCCTGCGGCGTCGAATCCGAGGTCGGCCAGCGCGTCGGCACGCCACACCGTGCCGAGGTGGTCGTCGAGGCGGGCGTACTGCAGCCAGTTGCTGCGCGGCGACGCGTCGAGTTGCTCGCGGGCCTGGGCGATGAGTTCGGTGGCCTCGGCGTAGCGCCCCCAGAAGATCAGAATCCAGCTGCGCTGCAGCAGTATCCGATGCAGCCGCAGCGGCTTGCCCAGCTGTCGGAAGGATGCTTCGGCGTGCGCCCAGTGTTCGTCTGCGACTGCCAGCTCGCCGATGGCCATCCGGGTGAACCCGAGATAGAGGTGGCAGCGGGCGGTGTCGTCGGCGCGGCCGTGCGCATCGAGGACGGGCAGTGCCTCGGCGGCGAGCCGCTCGGTGGCCTCGTGGTCTCCCGCCGTCCAGGCGGCCGCGGCCCGCTCGAGGGCGGCCCGTGCGGTGGCGATGTTCCAGCCGCGGACGTGTGCCCGCGCCCCTGCTCGGCGCAGCCACGGCTCGGCCTCGGGCAGCAGACCGGTCTCGACGCAGAATCTGCCGTATCCCAGGGCTCCGGTGACGAGCAGGAAGTCAGTTTCGGTGGTGTCGGCGCCGCCGGCGTGGATCTGGCTCACCACCTGTTCCCAGAGGGGCACGGAGCGGACGTGCAGATCGTCGTCGCACAGCGCGCCGGCGCACAGGATGCGGGCGTGCGTCACCAGCCGGGTGTGGTCGGGATCGTGGTCGGGATCGTGGTCGTCGCCGGCCAGTGCCGCCAGCTCCGCCGCGGCGTGTTCGTGGTCGCCGCGGGCGGCGGCGAGTCCGATGTCCAGGAGCCGTGCGCGCGGGCGGTAGCGGCGAACGAGATCGGGCGGCGCCCCCGCCAATAGCGCTTCGAGGCGCCGGATACATTCGGCGACAGCGTCGTTCGCGCCGCGGGCGAGATGGACGTCGCCGAGCTGGGCCGTGATCTCGAGCGTCTCGCGGTCGTCGGCCGGTGTCAGCGACAGCAGCAGATCCCTGGCCGCCTCGTCGTCACCGGCGAGCACCAGGTGGCGGGCACGGGTGAGGTCGCCGTCGATGGCCACCACGTCATCATAGGAAGCGGCGGGCGTGCCGGGCACGCCCGCCGCACATGCGAACTGGGTCAGCGGCACGTCACGGTGATCTCGAACGGCTTGACGACCATCCCCGCCATCGGGTTGTTCAGATCGGCGCCGGACGCCTCGCCGGTGATGGTGTAGGTGTCGCCGTCGACGGCGACCTTCGCCGAACCCACGGTCGCGCCGGCCATGTTGGTGACCGCGAGCGCGTTTCCGTCGACGACCAGGCCGAGCGACTCCACCGTCGGGGTGGCCTCGTCGGTCATCACGATGCCCAGGCCCTGCTGACCGCCGATGGCGCCGCTGCCGACGTTGATCTTGCCGCCCTGCTTGACGCATGTCACCGAGTCGAGATCCAGCCCGGCGAGGTCACCACCGTCGACCTTGACCTGAGTGCTGCCCTCGGTGCCGGCCTGCGCGGCCGGGGCCGTCGCCGGCTTGTCGTCCGAGCACCCCACCACGACGACCGCAGCAGCGGCAACACCGATCGCACCCGCGACGACTCGCTTCATGGTTTTCTCCTTCGTTTCCGCGTCGCCCCGATGGCGCCGTCGTACGACAAGTGAAAATCCGCAGGATCGCTACCGATCCCAACAATCCCGCCGGGAGTCCGGGGGTACCGTCACGGTCATGGCCGACGACACCTCTTATACACATCT
>NZ_LZSU01000027.1 GCF_001665575.1 Mycobacterium sp. 852013-51886_SCH5428379
AACCGCCGCCTACGCCGCGCCCTCGAGCACCGCGACCAGTCCTGCGTGGTCCCCGGCTGTGGGGCCACCCGCGGCCTGCACGCCCACCACCTGCAGCACTGGGAGGACGGCGGCCCCACCGAACTGTGGAACCTGGCCCTGGTCTGCCCGTTTCACCACCGCGCCCATCACCGCGGCGACATCACCCTCGCCGGACCCGCCGACCGCCTCGTCATAACCGACGCCACCGGGCAACCCATGACCAACCGCGCTCTCGCCCGGCCACCCACCACACCTCCACCGGATGTGAAACCGTGCCCCGGGCCGACCGGGGAACGCGCCGACTGGTGGTGGTACACCCCCTACCAACCCAAACCACCACCGGCCGCCGCGTAGTCAGTGGCCGAACGACCGGTCAGCTACAGACCGCGCCGACCGCTGCCGAACCGACGAGCTTGGTGTACTTCGCCAGCACGCCGGTGGTGTAGCGCGGCGGCAGCGGCTCGAAACCGGCCTTACGCGCGTCGAATTCGTCCTTGTCGACGAGCACGTCGAGCGTGCCGTTCGCGACGTCGAGCCGGATCCGGTCGCCGTCCTTGATGAATGCGATCGGGCCGCCGTCGACCGCCTCGGGGGCGATGTGACCGACGCACAGACCCGTCGTCCCACCGGAGAACCGGCCGTCGGTCATGAGCAGCACGTCCTTGCCCAGGCCGGCGCCCTTGATCGCACCGGTGATCGCGAGCATCTCGCGCATCCCGGGGCCGCCCTTGGGGCCCTCGTACCGGATGACGACGACGTCGCCGTGGGTGATGGTGCCGTCCTCCAGCGCGTCCAGTGCCGCCCGCTCGCGCTCGAAAACCCTTGCGGTGCCCTCGAAGACGTCGGAGTCGAACCCGGCCGACTTCACCACGGCGCCCTCCGGCGCGAGCGATCCGTGCAGGATCGTGATGCCACCCGTCGGGTGGATCGGATTGTTCATCGCGCGCAGCACCTTGCCGTCGGGATCCGGCGGCTCGATGTGCGCGAGGTTCTCGGCCATCGTCTGACCGGTCACGGTCAGGCAATCACCGTGCAGCAGACCGGCATCCAGCAGGGCCTTCATCACGACGGGCACGCCGCCGATCTCGTCGACGTGCTTCATCACGTGCCGACCGAACGGCTTCACGTCGGCCAGGTGTGGCACCTTGCTGCCGATCCGGGTGAAGTCCTCCAGGGCGAGCTTGACGTTGGCCTCCCAGGCGATGGCCAGCAGGTGCAGCACCGCGTTGGTGGACCCGCCGAACGCCATCACCACGGCGATCGCGTTCTCGAACGCCTCCTTGGTGAGGATGTCGCGCGCGGTGATGCCGCGGCGCAGCATCTCGACGACGGCCTCGCCGGAGCGGCGGGCGTAGTCCTCGCGCCGATTGTCGACAGCCAGCGGGGATGCGCTGCCCGGCAACGACATTCCGAGCGCCTCCGCGGCCGACGCCATGGTGTTGGCGGTGTACATGCCGCCGCAGGCGCCCTCGCCCGGACAGATCGCGCGCTCGATGATGTCGACGTCCTCACGGGACATCAGCCCGCGGGCACACGCCCCGACCGCCTCGAAGGCGTCGATGATCGTGACTTCCTTCTCGCTGCCGTCGGTCAGCTTGGCCACGCCGGGCATGATCGACCCGTTGTAGAAGAACACCGATGCCAAGTCGAGGCGGGCCGCGGCCATCAACATGCCGGGGATCGACTTGTCGCAGCCGGCGAGCAGGACGGTGCCGTCGAGGCGCTCGGCCTGCACCACGGTCTCGACGCTGTCGGCGATCACCTCACGCGAGACGAGGGAGAAGTGCATGCCCTCGTGCCCCATGGAGATGCCGTCGGACACCGAGATGGTGCCGAACTCCAGCGGGAACCCGCCCGCGGCGTGCACCCCGCCCTTGACCGACTGCGCGAGCCGCTGCAGCGACATGTTGCACGGTGTGATCTCGTTCCACGACGACCCGACGCCGATCTGCGGCTTGACCCAGTCGTCGTCACCCATACCGACCGCGCGCAGCATTCCGCGCGCCGCGGTCTTCTCGAGGCCGTCGGTGACGTCACGGCTCCGGGGTTTGATATCAGGGCTCTCTGAGGGCATTCAGCGATTATGCTCCTGCACTTTTGCCCGGCCAAACTGATATCAATACCCCGGAGGGGTACCCGGTAGGCTGGGGTCATGACCTCTTTCCCGATGCGCATCGCCGCGCTCTTCGTCGCGTTCGCCGCGGCCCTGCTGCTGTCCGCCTGCACGCCGTCGACCGAGGAGGCCGCCGGGGACGGTCATACCGACCACACCCACAGCTCGGGATCGGACTCCGCCGAACACGGACCGCACAACGCCGCCGACATCTCGTTCGCCCAGAACATGCTGCCCCACCACAAGCAGGCGCTGGAACTGGTCGACCTGGCCCGCGGCAACTCCACCGACCCCGCCCTACTGGAGCTCGCCGGCGCCATCGCCGCGGCTCAGGGTCCCGAAATCGGTCAGATGTCGGAGATGCTGCGCACCTGGGGCGAGAACCCCGACGCCGCGATGGACCACAGCGGCCACGACATGGCGATGCCGGGGATGGTCGACACGGCGACGATGCAGCGCCTCGAGTCGCTGCGCGGCGCGGAGTTCGACACACTGTGGCTGCAGTCGATGATCAGCCACCACGAGGGGGCGGTCGAGATGGCCCGCACCGAACTGGCCGACGGAGACAACCCCGAGGCCAAGGCACTCGCCGAGCACATCGTGTCCACTCAGGAGGCGGAGATCACCCAGATGAAGCAGATGCTGGAGGGTTGAGATGGCCCCTGTCGAGATGGCCCCTGAAGAACCCACGGCGCCGGGTGCGCACGGCTACTCACCGCAGAAGGAGAACTACGCCAAGCGGCTGCGGCGCATCGAGGGCCAGGTCCGCGGGATCGCGAAGATGATCGACGAGGACAAGTACTGCATCGACGTCCTGACCCAGATCAGTGCGGTCAACAGCGCCCTGCAGTCGGTGGCGCTGGGCCTGCTCGACGAGCACCTCGGCCACTGCGTGACCCAGGCGGTCGCCGAGGGCGGCACCGAGGCCGAGACGAAACTCGCCGAGGCGAGCGCGGCGATCGCGCGCCTGGTCCGCTCCTAGCGAAGCGATCCGGGGTGAGATTGGTACCCGCGACCGTCGAGCAGCTCGTCGCGCTGCGCGACGACCCTGAGGCGTTTGCGGCCCTGCTGGGCTACCCGGCTCCCGAAGGCTGGCCTGAGTTCGACGAGGCGATCGGATTCACCATCGACACGCTTACCGCGCACCCGGATCAGGAGCAGTGGTGGATGCACTTCTTCCTCGCCGAGGGCGGCACATTGCTGGTCGGGTCGGGTGGCTTCGTCGGGCCGCCCCGCGACGGCGTTGTCGAGATCGGGTACGAGATCGCCCCGGAGTTCCGCGGGCGCGGCTACGCGACGGCCGCTGCCCGGGCCATGATCGATAAGGCCGTCGCCGCTGACCCCGAGGTGACCACTGTCATCGCGCACACCCGGGCCCGCGAGAATCCGTCCACCGGAGTGCTGCGCAGACTCGGCTTTCAGCGCACGGCCGAGTTCGAGGACCCCGACGACGGCCCCGTTTGGCGCTGGCAACTGACCTTGAAGAAGTAACGCCCGGGGCCTGCACGGCGATCATCACAGCAGGTCAGCGCCGCGACAGGGGTGGCGCTATGCGCTCTGTGCGACACTGGGACCTTGATCTGTGACTGGAGGTGGCGCATGCCGCAGCGGACTGTGCGGAAGCTGACGACCGGATTTTTCGCGGCCGGACTGGTGGGAGGCCTGGTGATCGGCGCCCCCACGGCGCTGGCGCAGCCCGCCCCGCCGCCGCCACCGCCGGTGCCCGTCAACCCAGAGGAACCACAGCCGTGATCCGCATCAACCTCACT
>NZ_LZSU01000028.1 GCF_001665575.1 Mycobacterium sp. 852013-51886_SCH5428379
GCGGTGCGGGCGGGCGTGGTCGTGGTGGCGGATCGGGGCGTCGCAGTAAGGGGTGCGGCAGGTTTGGTCGCGGAGGTCGATGAACCGGGCCAATGCTTTGGGGAACAGTCGAGCCCGGGAATCCATGGCCACCAAGGCCCCGGTCGAGGGTCGGGCGTAGAGGCGGCGCAGCGTGGCCCGGGAGCGGGCGTCGGTGGCGGCGTTCTTGATCAGGGTGCGGGCGGTTCCGGCGGGGACGGGTCCGTAGCCCTGCACATGGGCGGGTTGGTGGCTGCCGGCGATCAACGTCTGATCCGACATCACCACATTGACCGTGATCGGGACCGGCGCGGCGGCGGGATGCCCGGTGACCCGTTCGTAGACGGTGTCGGCCATGATCTGGCCGCGGCTGCGCTCGTCGAAGGTGGTGTCGGCGGCCCGCTTGAGGGCGGCATAGACCCCCACGCCCTGGGCCACGGGCAGCAACACGGTCACATAGGTCATGCACTCCGGTGCGGGCCGGATCGTCACTGTCCGGTCGGCGGCGGCTTTGGCGGCCCGTTCGACCACGGCTTGGGCATCGAGGCGGTAGGCGATTTTCTTGGCTTCGGCCTCGACCCTTTTGTCACCCCAGCCCTGCAGACGGCGGGGATCGTGGCACAGTTCGGCATCGAGTTGGCGGCGGTGT
>NZ_LZSU01000029.1 GCF_001665575.1 Mycobacterium sp. 852013-51886_SCH5428379
CCCCGACCTGCACGGCCACCGCACCGGACACCGCCCACATCGTCGTCAACATCCTGGCCGACCCCGCCGCGATCGACGCCGCGCAGAATCTGATCGCCGACGAAGACCGCGGCCAGCAGGAGGCGCACGCCCGCCGGCAAGCCCACCCCGAGACCGAGCCGCAGGCGGAGACCGAGGCGTCGAATCCCGTTCCCTGCCCGCAGGATTCGGGAACGGCGATGCTGCCCGATGGCACCATCCTGCCCATCCCCGCACTCGCCGAAGCCCTGCGCGCCGGGGCCAGGATCAAACCGCTACCGCAGCCCGGCCCGGACCCCGAACCGCACTACCGTCCGTCGGCCAAACTCGCCGCCTTCGTGCGCGCCCGCGACCTGTTCTGCCGTTTCCCCGGCTGCGACGTCCCCGCCGCACGCTGCGACATCGACCATGTCGTGCCGTGGCCGTACGGGCCGACCCATGCGTCCAACCTGCACTGCAAATGCCGCACCCACCACCTCGGTAAAACCTTCTGGGACGGCTGGTCCAACCAACAACACCCCGACGGCACCATCATCTGGACCACCCCCGCCGGCAAGCGCTACACCACCGCCCCCGGCAGCAGACTGTTCTTCCCGCACTGGAACACCACCACCGCGCAACTCCCCCCGCTCGCGAAGCCACCACCCGACCCCGGCCGCACCGCCAAAATGCCGAAACGACGACGCACCCGCGCCGCCGAGAACACCGCACGCATCAAAGCCCAACGCGCCCACAACGCCGCCCAACGACGCGCCGCCGCGGCTCAAGCCGTCCAAGCCGCCAGAGCGCGAACCACACGGACAGAACACCCACCACCCGAACCCCAACCACTCCCCGAGTACGGCGACGACCCACCGCCGTTTTGAACCCCGCGCCAGACTCCTCGGCGCCTCCAGCGATTGGGCTGACCTAGGAACGGCTCGCCGGCGTCCGCAGTCCGAGGGCGCGACGCCCGGCCGCAGCCAGTTGGTCGCGTAGCGCGGCCTCGTCGACGTCGCCGTAATCGACGCCTGCGGCCGAGGCGATCCCGGACATGACGAGCGCTGCTTTCACCTGTCCACCCAGGCCCGGTTCGAGGTCGGCGAACACGGCCATCTGCCGTGCCACGACGTCGCCCCAATCCGTGCGAACCCGTAACAGGGCGACGACGCCGGGGTCTCCGGTGAGCAGCGGGATCAACTCGCGGTGCGCTGCGGCTAGTGCGGCATAGCCGGCGATGAGATGTTCGGCGCGAGCGCGGGCTCCGGGGCGGGCCTCGGCGGCGTCGACGAGCGCGATCACCTCGGTGATGATCGGTTCCATCACGGCGCTGAGAAGTTCGTCGCGTGTCCGGAAGTGATGGTAAATAGCGGATTTCGTCAGGCCAAGCTCATCGGAGATCATTTGCAGCGACGTTCCTGCCACGCTGTGATGCTTGAACAACTCGATCGCCGTGTCGATCAGACGCTGCCGGGTCCGCCCGCTGGATACCACTGTTTGGCCGGTCACATTTGGCACTTTACCTGACCAGTCGTACAGGTGATTGCTGTACGTTTGGTCAGGTGACGACTATCGAGGCGCTCGACTTCTTCCACGACGAAAAGCTGGTAGCCGACCCGTACCCGGTGCTGAACCAAATGCGCGAAACCAGCCCCGTCCTGCGCGAACCGGTGCACGGCGTCTTCATCGTCACCGGCTACGACGAAGCGCTGACCGTCCTCACCGACCCGGACACCTTCTCCTCCTGCAACTCCGTGACCGGCCCCATCCCCGGCTTCCCGGTCCCGCTCGACGGTCTCGACGGCGCCCGGGTCCGCGCATTGATCGACGCGCACCGCGACGAGTTGCCCTTCAGCGACCAACTCCCCTCGTTCGACGCGCCCAAGCACACCGCGCACCGCTCGCTGCTGTCCCGCCTGATCACGCCCAAACGGCTCAAGGAGAACGAGGAGTTCATGTGGACTCTCGCCGACCGGGTGCTCGACCCGTTTCTCGCGCAGGGTGGCGGCGAGTTCATCAAGCAGGTGGCCGGCACGTTCGCTCTGCTCGTCGTCGCCGACCTGCTGGGCGTCCCCGAAGAGGACCATGCCGAGCTGACCGCGCGACTCACCGGCGACATGACACTCGGCAGCACCGACGACGAGACCGTGATGGAGCACGCCCCGCTGGAGTACCTCTACACCCGTTTCACCGACTACATCGACGATCGGCGCCGGGCACCCCGCGATGACATCATGACGGGGATGGCCCTCGCGACGTTCCCCGACGGGTCGACGCCCGAGGTCATCGACGTCGTCCGCGTCGCTGCGAACCTGTTCTCCGCCGGCCAGGAGACCACCGTCCGGCTGCTGTCGACAGCGCTGAAGCTGGTTGCCGAGGACGCCGAACTCCAAGCGGCACTGCGGAATTCGCCGGACAAGCTGGCCAACTTCAACGAAGAGTGCCTGCGCTTCGAAAGCCCCATCAAGGGCGATTTCCGGTTGGCGCGCGAAGCGACGACGCTCGCCGGCGTCGACATCCCCGCGGGCGCCACCCTGATGGTCCACCTCGGTGCCGCCAACCGCGACCCCCGCCACTTCGAGAACCCGAATGTCTTCGACCCGGAGCGGGCGAACGCCCGCCGTCAGATCGGCTTCGGCCGAGGTGTGCACAGCTGCATCGGCGCACCGCTGGCGCGAGCCGAAGGCCGGGTGCTCCTACAGCGACTGCTCGAACGCACCACCGCCATCAGCATCGACCAGACGGCGCACGGACCGGTCGGCGCACGGCGCTACGACTACGTGCCGACCTACGTCCTGCGCGGCCTGACCGATCTGCACGTCATCACCCGATGAACGTCACCGTCGATGACGACCTGTGCGCGGCCACGGGGTCTGCGCGTCGGCGTGTCCGTCGGTGTTCGTGATCGCCGACGGCGGCTACGCCGAAACCACGACGAACGACGTTCCGTCCGACCTCCACCCCTCGGTGCGCGACGCCGCCGACGGGTGCCCCGAACACGCCATCCACATCAACGAGGAGCACCATGTCCACTGATTTCGACCGCAGCGGCCGCAAGGCGTTCGATCTGTCCGGCAAGGTCATCGTCGTGGTGGGTGCCGGACAGAGCCCCGGCCCCGGTATGGGCAACGGCCGCGCGATCTCCCTTCTGGCCGCGCGCCACGGCGCAGAGATCGTGGCTGTCGACCTGAACCCGGCCGCGGTGAAAGAGACCGTCGAGATGATCGTCGCCGAGGGCGGTAAGGCTTACGCCATCGAGGCCGACGTCGCCGAAAAGGACGACTGCGAGCGCATTTTCGATACCGCGATGGCCACCAGCGGTCGCGTTGACGGAATGGTGTACAGCGTGGCGACCAATCCTCCGTTCGACTTCGAGACCAACTCGATGACCGTGGAGAACTTCAACCGGGGTATCAACGTCAACATGCTGGGCTGCTACTACTGCAACCTGTTTGCAGCACAGTGCATGGAGCGCAACGACGCCGACACCGCCGGCAGCATCGTCAACATCTCGTCGATCGCCAGCGTGAAGAACGAGATCGGCCTGAACATCGGCATCATGCCCTACGCGCTGGGCAAGGCCGGACTCAACCAGATCACCGAGCTCACCGCCGTGCAGTACGCCGAGGCAGGCATCCGCGCCAACACATTGATGCTGGGACCCATCAATTCCGTGCTCGCCAACCGCGATTCACAGTCGCTGTTCGGATTGGACGCCGACGAGGCGACCGAGCGGCACAACGAGGTGGTCAAGCTGAAGATGGGCCGCGCCACCGTGTGGGAAAGTGCCTATGCCGCGGTGTATCTCCTCGCCGACGAGTCGAGGTTCATGACCGGCCAGCAGATCCGGCTGGATGGGGGCGCGACTCTGGTGCGGTAGCGGGGTCACTCGCTGCGGCGCAGGCCGCCCACCATCGACACCACCACACCGACCGCGACCAACAGCACGCCCGCGGCCAGGGTGAGGTTCAGCCAGTGGTGCAGGCTCTGTTCGGCGTGACCGACCACCACCTCGGCGATCACCCGGATGTTGCCCTCCGTCTGGGCGAGCGCGTTGACGATGTGGCGGTCCGCGATCTCCAGACCGGCCCACCCGGCCGCCCCGGCGAGTAACGCCGAAATGCCCAGCGCCGCCAGGCCTTTACCCCGCCGCCGGGTGCCGGCCAGTGTCAGCAGGGCGAAGGTCGCGGTGAGCAGCGCGACGCCGGCGCTCACCCATGGCCCCCACGTGGCGACCGCCTGCAATCGGCCGGGCCGCAGCTCCGGCGACGGTGCGGTGACCGGCACCATGAGGCTGTCGGGGACATCGAGGTCCAGATCGCCGAGGGTGGCCCGGAACGAAGAGTCCGACAGCATCGGGGCGATGTCGATCAGCCACTGGTCTCCCGACGCGCCTTGCGGCACATCGGTGAACATCCAGCGGTGCCCGATCCGATTGGCCTGGGCGAACTGGCCGGGGAAGCCGGCGTTGCTGGTGTAATCGGCCGCGACCCGCCGCACCAGGTCGGGGTTGAGGTCGTAACCCCGACCCGAGGCGAACTCGGTGAACTGCACCGTGAGCTCGTCGGCCATCGCCTCCTGCAGCCGAGGGTCAGCTGCCGCCGAGGCTGCCAGGTCCGCGTACCCCTGCTCGGAGACGATGTGCTGCTGCGTCCACACCGCGGGGACGGCGATGCCCAGCAGCAGCGTGGTCGACAGCCACAGCAGCGCTGTCAGCAGAAACCGCAACGCCGTCCTTTCGGACTACTTCGACAACCGTCGCGGGCGCAGCAGCGCCAGCTTGGTCATCATCGTGTTCATCCGTTTGAGCGCCTTGTCGGAGTTGTTGTAGTAGTTGCCGCCTGCACCGATGTTGGTGCGCGGCGCCACCACCGTCTCGATGCGGCAGTACTTGCGCAACCCTTCCTGGCCGCCGAAGCGCGCGCCGATACCCGACGCCTTCCAGCCGCCCATCGGGGCGGTGGTGCACATCAGGTTGGAGATGACGTCGTTGATGTTGACGCCACCGCAGTCGAGTTGCAGTGCAACATCTTTTGCACGCTCCAGATCCTTCGAGAACACCGATGCCGACAGCCCGTACTGGCTGTCGTTGGCCAGCCGGATCGCCTCGGCGACCGAGCTGACCTTCATGATCGGCAGCGTGGGCCCGAAGGTCTCCTCCGTCATGCACGACATCGAGTGGTCGACGTCCACCAGGACGGTCGGCTCGTAGAAGCTGCCCGAACCGGAACCGCGCTTGCCGCCGGTGAGCGCCTTGGCGCCCTTGGCGATCGCGTCCTCGACGTGGCGTTCGGTCACCGAGACCTGACCGTCGTCGATCATGGCGCCGAAGTGGTTGCCGTCACCGGCGCCGACCTTGAGGTTGCGTACCGCGCGCACCACCGCATCGACGAACTGCTGGTAGACCGCCTCGAGCACGTAGACGCGCTCGACGGACACACAGGTCTGCCCGGCGTTGAACATCGCACCCCACACCGCGGCGTTCGCGGCGAGATCGATGTCGGCGTCCTCGAGCACGATCATCGGGTCCTTGCCGCCCAGCTCGAGGCTCACCGGGGTGAGGCGGCGGGCGGCGCGTTCCATCACCTTGGCGCCGGTGGCCGACGAACCGGTGAACTGGATGAAGTCGGAATTGTCGATGACGGCTTCCGACACCTCGCGGGCACCCTGCACCAGCGCGAGCACCTCCGGTGCGCCGGACTCCTGCCAGCCGCGCAGCAGCAGTTCGGCGGTCAGCGGCGTGCGCTCCGACGGCTTGAGCAGTACCGCGCAGCCGGCGGCGAGCGCGCTGATGGCGTCCATCAGCGCGTTGGCGACCGGGTAGTTCCAGGGCGCGATGATGCCGACGACCGGGCGCGGGCGGTAGTGGACGGTGACCTTCTTGATCGACAGGAACGGCAGCGACGCCGGGCGGGTGTCCGGGGCGAGGGCCTTCTCCATGGTTCGCACGTAGTAGGAGGTGATCATCAGGATCAGCGGCACCTCCTGGGCCGCGTCGACGGCGGACTTGCCCGTCTCCTTGATCAGCATCTCTTCGATCTCGTCGCGGTGCTCGCCGAGCCAGACGGCATAGCGGGCCAGCACCTTGGCGCGGCCGGCCGCGCCGCGTGCTTCCCACTCGCGCTGCGCGGTGCGTAGGCCGGTCGCGATCCGGGCTACGTCATCGGGCGCGGTCCAGCGCACCGTGCCGGCGACGGCGCCGGTGGCGGGGTTGTGGATGGTGTTCGTATCGGTCGCGTGAACGTCGGGCGTCGCGGTCATGCCTTCATGTTAACCGCCCCGTGTGACCCAGGTCGCAGCGGGTTTGACACCTGTCAAGAACTGCGGCGCGGGGGGTCCGCGACCCGGGCGCCCACCGCGACGATCGCCGTCCCGAGCAGCACCGCGCCGACGGTATCGGTGAAGTAGTGGTAGGTGGTGCCGACGGCGTACATCCCCGCCGCGATGACCACCGCGGCGAGGGCGAGCAGCCATCCGTCGACCCCGGTCACGAGTACGACCATGCCGACCGTGACCACCAGCGCGGTGATGTGCCCGCTGGGATACGCCAGTGCGCCCTCGAGTTCACGTCCGAACAAGCGCTTGAGCCCCTGGGCAGCGGCGATGCCGACAAGCGGACAGATCGCCACCACCGCGGCCAGCCGCCACCGACGCCGCGACAGGGCGACTCCGCAGGCCACGGCGAGCGCCGCGATCAGGACGCGCGTGTCGGTCACCCGGAGCAGCCATTCGGGGCCGTCGACCGCCAGCAACCGGTCGTCGAGGCGGGTCCCCCCACGTCCGACGGCCCACCCCAGCGCGAACACTCCCGCCAGGGCGACGGCCGGCCACCACCGCAGCAGAGCCCGCCGCGTCAGCGGGCGATACCCCGCGCGTAGGCGGCCTGACCGAGATGCTGTGCGCAGTCGTCGACGATGCTGACCAGGCGGGCGCTCGCGGTCACCGGCGGATCCCAGTTCTCGTCGACGATCTGGGCCAGATCGTCGGGGGTGACGGAGGCGACGTATTCGAGCGTCAGCTTGTGCACCGCGTGGTAGTAGCCGGCGAGCAGATCCGCCGAGACCTGGACCTTGGCGACGTCGTCGGTGCTGTGCCCGTATCCGGTGTCGTCGGTGGGCAGGTCGAGATCGAAGCGCTCGACCCAGCCGTCCCGGGTCCACACCTGCTCGACACCGGCGATGTCGCTGAGCTGCGCATCCTGCACCCGCGCGCTGTGCCACAGCAGCCAAGCGATGCTGTTCGCGGACGCGGTGGGCCGATACAGCGCGACCTCGTCGGTCAGATCGTCGGTCAGTTGGTCGACGTGCTCGATGAGCCTGGTGAACGAGTCGCGCAGGAGTTCGCGGGCCGCAGCCCCATCCGAGTCAGCCATACCGAAAACCTACCCGGCGTCAGCCCTGCGGACCCCCGCCGTGGAACACGGCCTCGACGTTGTTGCCGTCGGGATCTCGGACGAACGCCCCGTAGTACTTCTCGTGATACTCGGGCCACAGCCGCGGCTCGTGCAGGGGTTCGGCGCCCAGCGCCAGCGCGGTGCGGAAGAACGCCTGCACGCTCTCGGGATCCTTGGCGGCGAACGCGACGTGGATCTCCCGGTTGGGCCCCGCGGCGCCCCCGGCCGTCATGTCGGCGATCCAGAAGTCGGGATGACCCTCGGTGCCGTATCCGATCGCGACACCGAAGTCCATCTGGCGGGTGAAACCCAGAACGCCGAGCACCTTGTCGTAGAACTGCGCCGAGGCGGCGAAGTCCGCGCAGTTGATTCCGAAGTGATCGATCATCGGCTCATCGTAAGTTCGAGGTATGACATTTGATCTGGTGATTCGCCGCGGAACCATCGTCGACGGTCTGGGCGGTGAACCGTTCGTCGCCGACGTCGCCGTCCGGGACGGGGTGATCGCCGAGATCGGCACGGTCGCGGGCACCGGCGCCCGCGAGATCGACGCCGCGGGGCTGCTCGTCACGCCGGGGTTCGTGGATCTGCACACCCACTACGACGGGCAGGCGATCTGGTCGGACCGGATGACGCCGTCGTCGGCGCACGGGGTGACGACGGCGGTGATGGGCAACTGCGGCGTCGGCTTTGCCCCGTGCCGCCGCGAAGACCACGACGTGCTGGTCGACGTGATGGCCGGGGTCGAGGACATCCCCGATGTGGTCATGGTCGACGGGCTGCCGTGGGACTGGGAGACGTTCCCGGAGTATCTCGACGCGGTGGAGTCGAGACCCAGAGACATCGATGTGGCCGCCTACCTCCCGCACTCGCCGCTACGGGTGTACACGATGGGACAGCGCGGCGCCGACCGGGAACCGGCACGGCCCGAGGATCTGGACCGGATGCGGGCGCTGGCCAAGGAGGCGGTCGAGGCCGGCGCGTTGGGCTTCGCCTCCTCCCGGTTCGCGTTGCACAAGACCTCGAGCGGATCGCCCATCCCCACCTACGACGCCGATCACGCCGAGATCGCCGCGATCGCCGCCGGTGTCGCCGAAGGCGGCGGCGGGCTCATCCAGTTCGTGCCCGACATCCCGGCCGGCGGTTACGAGACCGTGCTCCAGAAGGTGTTCGAGGTCGCGACGGATGCCGGCCTGCCCGTGACGTTCTCGCTGCTGACCGGCAATGTCGGCGAACCGATGTGGCCGCAGGCGATGAATCTCGTCGAGAAGTTCAATTCTCATGCAGCCCAGGGTGATCCGCGGATCACCGCGCAGATGTTCCCCCGGCCGATCGGCATGGTGATCGGCCTGGAGTTGAGCGGCAACCCGTTCGTCATGTATCCGAGCTATCAGGAGATCGCCGGACTCCCGCTCGCCGACCGCGTCGCAGAGATGCGCAAACCCGAGGTCCGCCAACGCATCCTGAACGACCAGCCGGCGTCCGACGGACATCCGCTGATGTTCATGGTGCAGGCCTGGAACTGGATCTTCCCGCTCGGCGACGACCCGAACTATGAACCCGATCCGTCGACATCCATCGCAGCCCTGGCAGCGGCCCGCGGGGTCAGCCCCGCCGAGGAGGCCTACGACCGGCTACTCGAGGACGACGGCCACGCCATGCTGCTGGTGGCTCTGGGCAACTTCCAGGACAACTCTCTGGACACCGTCGGTGCGCTGATGCGCCGCGACGACGTGGTGCTGGGCCTCGGCGACGGGGGTGCCCACTACGGGATGGTATGCGACGCAAGCTTTCCCACGTTCCTGCTCACGCACTGGACCCGTGACCGCGCGACCGGACGGCTCTCGGTGGCCGAGGCGGTGCGCGAACTGACCTCGGCACCCGCCCGCGTCGCGGGCCTGGCCGACCGCGGCCGGATCGCCGTCGGCTACAAGGCCGACCTCAACGTCATCGACCACGCCGCCTTGAAACTGCACAAACCCGTCGTCGCCCGCGATCTGCCGGCCGGCGGGAAGCGTCTGGACCAGACCGCCGACGGTTACGTCGCCACGGTGGTCAGCGGCGTCGTGATCGCCGAACGCGGTGTACCGACCGACGCGCGACCCGGCAAGCTGGTGCGGGGCAGGCAGCCGGAGCCCGTTGCGTGACGCGCGTTCCCCCGCTGGCGCCACCGTGGAGCGAGGCCGACGCCGCCGAGATCCACAGCTGGGGCCACCCGGACCGCACCTACGAGCCGCTGCTGCTGGTGCGCTGCCTGCAACGCCATCCGAAGCTGGCCCACCGGCTGCGCAAGATGGGCGAGTCGCTCTACACCGACGCCCGACTGCCGGCGCGGCTGCGCACGATCGCGATCCTGCGGACATGTGCGTTGGTGAAGTGTGAATACGAGTGGGGTGGGCAGGCCGCGTTCTGGGGTCCGATCGCCGGGGTCACCGACGACGAGTGCGACGCGCTGGTGACCGGGGCCGCCGCGAATTGGTCTGTCTCCGAGGCTGTTCTGATCGACGCGGTCGACGAGCTGGAGCGGACGGGATCCTGGTCGAGCGACACGTGGGACGCGCTCGGCGTCGATCTGGACGACGAGCAGCGGATGGAACTGCTGATCGCCGTCGGCTGGTACCGGACGGTCTGCACGCTGTGCAACGGGCTGGCGCTGCCGGTCGAGGGCTGGATGCGGCCCTGGCCGTCAGCGGGGTGAGCGGCGGTCCCGACGTAGGGCGGGGTGCCGGCTGACCAGCAGCGGCAGCAGCAGCCGCTTGGGGATCACCTGCATCAGCAGCGTGCTGAGCTGGTTCTGCACACCGGGTATCGCGATGCCGGTGTCGTTCGCAAGCGCGTCAACGCCGGTCCTGGCCACCTCGCGCGACGGCATCCAGAGGAACTTGGGAAACGCTGCGGAAAAGGTCTTCTCGTCCATGCCGGCGGCGTCGAGGAATTCGGTGCGCACCGGGCCGGGGCAGAGTGTTGCGACCGTGACGCCGGTGCCGGCCAGTTCGGCCCGCACTCCCTCGGTGTAGGTGTGTACGAACGTCTTGGTGGCCGCGTAGCCGGACTGTCCCGGGAAGGGATGGAATCCGGCGGTCGAACCGACGTTGAGGATCGCCCCGCGGCCGCGCGGGACCATCTGCTGGGCGGCGCGGGTGGTGAGGTCGATGACCGCCTCCACGTTCACGCGCACCTGGGCGATCTCGTCGGCCACCGGCGATGTGACCAGAGACCCGATGGTGCCGATACCGGCGTTGTTGACCAGGATCTCGACGGTGAGGCCGCGATCGGCGACCTCGTCGAACAGCTGAGCGCGGGCGTCGGGGTCGGCGACGTCGCAGACGACGACTTCGGCGCGGACCTTCTCGCCCAGTTCCGCGGCGAGGGTCTGCAACTTGTCGGCGCGGCGGGCTACGAGGGTGACGCCGTGGCCGCGGGCGGCGAGTTCACGGGCGAGATCGGCGCCGATGCCCGACGACGCGCCGGTGACGATCGCGGTGGTTGTCGGCGACGGGGCGGGAAGCGGCATGGTCTCCGAAACTACGCCGTAGCCTCACCGCATGAGCGTGAAGGTCGATCTGGACAAGCTTGCCGACACCTTGGCCGACTACGGCCTCGCCTATCTCATCACCGTCGGCGATGACTTTCGGGCACACACCGTGGCTGTCGTCCCGGTCTTCGGACACGGTGCATTCACCATCGGGCCACTCGGCAACACCACCCGCCGCAATGCCGCCGCGCACACCGAGGTCACCCTGGTGTGGCCGCCGCGGGAGCCGACGGGCTACTCATTGATCGTGGACGGCACCGCCGAGGTCACCGAGGACGGAATGCGACTCACACCCAACCGCGCCGTCCTGCACCGCAGCCCCGACGGGGTGCACGACTGTGTGTCGCTGAAGGGCTGAGTCATCCACAGGTCGCCACCCCGGGGTCTGTCGTCTGCCGCCTGTCGTCGGTTGGGATGGACCGGTGGCCGGCAACGCGCATCTGCTCGCGGCGAACGGCGGGGTGCTGTCCACCGCTCAACTGCGGGCGGCCGGCATGAACACGAAGGCTTGGCAGCAGATTCGCCGGGGTTGGTATGCAGGCCAGTCGGCTCATCCGCAGGTCGTCCGCGCGGTCGCCGCCGGAGGCGTCATGGGGTGCGTTTCGGCGTTGCGCTTCTGCCGGGTGTGGGTTCCCGACTCAACGCTGCACATCCGGTACTCGGAGCGGGCTCGCCGGTCCCGCCCCGGAATCCGGTCCTGCCACCCGTACCGGTTGGATCCGCCCATCGTCGGCGCCGTCGACCCGATCGACATCGCGGTCGCCTCGGCGGCGAACTGCCTCGACGCCGAGGGCCTCGTGATCGTCCTGGACTCAATGCTGAATCAGCGAATGGTCGAGATGGTCGATGTGAGGTCGATCGTTGCGGCATCGCGCTTCGCGCACCTCGATCTCGCCGAGCGATGCGACGCCGAGAGCGAGTCGGGTACCGAGACGATCATCCGGCTACGGCTGCGAGCGCTCGGGATAAACCTACGGACCCAGGTGAGCATTCCGGCGGTGGGACGGGTCGACTTCCTGGTGGGCGATCGGCTCATCATCGAGGCCGACAGCCGCGAGCATCACCTACCCAAGTACCAGTCCGACCGGACGAGGGACCGAGTGGCCGGCGGCCTGGGGTTCCTGGTGATTCGATTGACCTATGAGGACGTCGTCTACCGCTGGGACATCGTGGTCGCCGACATTCTGTCGATTGTCCGGCGGCGTGGGCATCGCGGTCCGATCGCAATGTCGGGCTGACAGCCTCGTCATGCACATATATCCATGACGGCGCTGTCAGGCCGACATTGCGAAAGGCCCGGCCTGCCGAAGCAGACCGGGCCTTCCGAAAAACCAGGACTTAGAAGTCCATACCGCCCATGCCACCGGTCGGGTCGCCCGCGGGTGCGGCCGACTTCTCCGGCTTGTCGGCGACGACGGCCTCGGTGGTGAGGAACAGCGCCGCGATCGAGGCTGCGTTCTGCAGCGCCGAGCGGGTGACCTTCACCGGGTCGGCGACACCGGCCTTGAGCAGGTCCTCGTACTCACCGGTCGCGGCGTTGAGGCCGGTGCCGGCGGGCGAGTTGGTGACCTTCTCGGCGACAACGCCGGGCTCGAGCCCACCGTTGAAGGCGATCTGCTTCAGCGGAGCCGACAGCGCCACGCGAACGATGTTCGCGCCGGTCGCCTCGTCACCGGTGAGGTTCAGCTCGTCCAGCGACGGAGCCGACTGCAGCAGAGCGACGCCGCCACCGGCGACGATGCCCTCTTCGACAGCCGCCTTGGCGTTGCGCACGGCGTCCTCGATGCGGTGCTTGCGCTCCTTGAGCTCCACCTCGGTGGCAGCGCCGGCCTTGATCACCGCAACACCGCCGGCCAGCTTGGCCAGGCGCTCCTGCAGCTTCTCGCGGTCGTAGTCGGAGTCGCTGTTCTCGATCTCGGCACGGATCTGAGCCACGCGGCCGGCGATGGCGTCGGTGTCACCGGCGCCCTCGACGATGGTGGTCTCGTCCTTGGTCACGACGACCTTGCGGGCCTGGCCCAGCAGCGAGACGTCGGCGGTCTCGAGCGACAGACCGACCTCTTCGCTGACGACCTGGCCACCGGTGAGGATCGCCATGTCCTGCAGCATCGCCTTGCGGCGGTCACCGAAGCCCGGGGCCTTGACGGCGACGGACTTGAAGGTGCCGCGGATCTTGTTGACCACCAGGGTCGACAGGGCCTCGCCCTCGACGTCCTCGGCGATGATCAGCAGCGGCTTACCGGCCTGGATGACCTTCTCCAGCAGCGGCAGCAGGTCCTTGACGGTCGAGATCTTCGAGCTGACCAGGAGGATGTACGGATCCTCGAGGACCGCTTCCTGACGCTCGGCGTCGGTCACGAAGTAACCCGAGATGTAGCCCTTGTCGAAGCGCATACCCTCGGTGAGCTCCAGCTGCAGGCCGAAGGTGTTGGACTCCTCGACGGTGATGACACCCTCGTTGCCGACCTTGTCCATGGCCTCGGCGATCAGGTCGCCGATGGACTGGTCACCGGCGGAGATACCGGCGGTGGCAGCGATCTGCTCCTTGGTCTCCACCTCCTTGGCGGACTTCAGCAGCGTCTCGGTGACCTTCTCGACGGCCTTCTCGATGCCGCGCTTCAGGCCGAGCGGGTTTGCGCCGGCGGCCACGTTGCGCAGACCCTCGCGCACGAGCGCCTGAGCCAGAACGGTGGCGGTGGTGGTGCCGTCGCCTGCGACGTCATCAGTCTTCTTGGCGACCTCTTTGACCAGCTCAGCGCCGATCTTCTCGTACGGGTCCTCCAGCTCGATCTCCTTGGCGATGGACACACCATCGTTGGTGATCGTGGGGGCGCCCCACTTCTTCTCCAGGACGACGTTGCGGCCCTTGGGGCCCAGCGTCACCTTGACGGCGTCGGCGAGGCTGTTGAGGCCCCGCTCGAGGCCGCGACGGGCCTCTTCGTCATACGCAATTGTCTTGGCCATTGCGAAGTGTTCCTCCGGATTGCGGATGCACGTTCTTGTTGGCCGGGCCCAGTGCCCGCGACGGACGACCTGGGCTGTGCTCGCAGAACTTGCGGCCCCGGTCTCACCGTCCCGACCTAGCACTCACCGGTCGCGAGTGCCAACTGCATTTCTAGCACTCGACCAGGGCGAGTGCAAGGTCACCCGGGCTCGGACGGCCGGGGACGCAGACCGTCGGCGATCACCGCGGCGAGCCGGTCCGCCACACCCTCACCGTGGCGCTGCGAAGCCTTGCACATCGTCAGCAGCACCTTGACTTCGGCGACGCCGATGTCGGTCCGCACCGTGCCGGCCTGCTGACCCGCCGCGAGCAGGTCGGTCAGCACACCGAGGAAAGCCGCCTCGGCCCCAGGCGCGGCGGTGTCCATGTCGACGCCGTAGCCGGCCATCGCCTCCACCATGCCGTGGTCGACGGAGCCGGTGCGCACCGCGTCGTACAGGAACTCGAACAACGCCGTCGTCGGATCCGCCGCCAGCTGCGCGCGGGCCTTGTCGACGATGCTGCGCACCCGGTCCTCGATGACCGCTTCGAACAGCGACTCCTTGGTCGGGAAGTGCCGGTAGACGGTGCCGGGACCGACTCCGGCGCGACGCGCTATCTCGTCGATGGGCACGCCGGGCCCCTGCTCGGCGAACAGATCGTAGGCGACCTCCAGCACGCGGGCGCGGTTGCGCGCCGCGTCCGCTCGCAGCGGCCGGTCCGTACCCATTGCCCCTCCTCGGTAGTTGGCAGGAGCGTCGGTTCCGTACAGTGGGATCAACCGGGGCGCACGCTCCGTTTCATGCTCTCACACGTCGAGGAAGGCCTCCCCACATGGCGCAGTGGACCACCGCAGACATCCCCGATCAGGCCGGCCGCACCGCGGTGATCACCGGCGCCAACACCGGCCTCGGCCTGGAGACCGCGAAAGCGCTGGCCGCGCAGGGCGCGCATGTCGTCCTTGCCGTGCGCGACACCGAGAAGGGCAAGCGCGCCGCCGACCAGATCACCACTGCCCACCCCGGCGCCGCGCTCACCGTGCAGAGCCTCGACCTCGGCGCTCTGCGGTCGGTGCACGCGGCGGCCGAGGCACTCAACGCGCAGTTTCCGCGCATCGACCTGCTGATCAACAACGCGGGGGTGATGTACCCGCCGAAGCAGAGCACCGAGGACGGCTTCGAGCTCCAGTTCGGCACCAACCACCTCGGGCACTTCGCGCTCACCGGACTCCTGCTGGAGAACCTGCTCGCCGTCCCGGGGTCTCGCGTGGTGACGGTCAGCAGCACCGGACACCGCATCCTCGCGTCCATCCACTTCGACGATCTGCAGTGGGAGCGCAGCTACAACCGGGTGGCCGCCTACGGACAGTCCAAGCTCGCGAACCTGCTGTTCACCTACGAGCTGCAGCGTCGCCTGCACACCGACGA
Source organism: Mycobacterium sp. 852013-51886_SCH5428379 (assembly GCF_001665575.1). GTDB lineage: Bacteria > Actinomycetota > Actinomycetes > Mycobacteriales > Mycobacteriaceae > Mycobacterium. The sequence goes on from NZ_LZSU01000029.1 coordinate 15,336, forward strand.
CCCGATCGCGGTCGCCGCGCATCCCGGGGTGTCCGGCACCGAGCTGATGCGGCACCTCCCGTCCGTGATCGATCCGCTGATCCCGCTGGTCACGCAGAGCGCGGCGATGGGAGCGCTGCCGACCCTGCGGGCCGCCACCGATCTCGCGGTCCGGGGCGGGCAGTACTACGGGCCGGACGGACTCGGCGGAATCCGTGGATATCCGAAGCTGGTCGGCTCCAGCGCGCAGTCCCACGACGAGGCATTGGCGCGGCGGCTGTGGAAGGTCTCCGAAGAACTCACTGGAGTGGTGTTCCCGCTCTAGGCTCGATCCTGTGTCTCTGGTGGTTCCGCCGTACCCCCCGCCCCGCTACACCGCCGACGAACCCGAGGTCAGCGCGTCGCTCAAGCGCGGTCATGAGCCGCCCGACTACGACGCCTTCGGTCTGGTGCAGTACCACTACTTGGTGGGTACCGGGCCAACCATGCAGGCGACCGGCGGTGACTACGGCCTGTTCCGCGTCCAGATCGCGCCGCGCGGCGGCGGACCGGGCCCGCACTTCCACCGGGCGATGTCGGAGGCCTTCTTCGTCCTGTCGGGCACGATCCGGCTCTACGACGGCGAGAACTGGGCCGACGGCAACCAGAACGACTTCCTCTACATCCCGCCAGGCGGCATCCACGGCTTCCGCAACGAATCCGATCAACCGGCGTCGCTGCTGATGCTGTTCGCTCCGGGCGCACCCCGCGAGCACTATTTCGAAGGGTTGGCCCAGCTCGGCGAGATGACTGACGACGAACGCCGGGAGTGGTTCGTCAAGAACGACAACTTCTTCGTCTAGACACGCAGCGCGGGGACACGCCGGGCGAGTGTGCGCTCGCGTAACCGACTGCCCTAGACTGCATTCCGGTCGGAAGGAGGTCGTGGGTGCGGGCTGACGCGGCGCCCAGCACCCAGGCGTTACGGGGCTGGCAACGACGAGCGCTGGTCAAGTACCTGACCGCCAAGCCCCGCGATTTCCTCGCCGTGGCCACCCCCGGCTCCGGTAAGACCACGTTCGCGCTGCGTATTGTCGCCGAACTGCTGGCCGAGGGCACCGTCGAGACGGTCACCGTCGTCGTCCCCACCGAACACCTGAAGATCCAGTGGGCGCAGGCCGCCGCCCGGCACGGCATCGCGCTGGACCCGAGGTTCTCGAACTCCAATTCGCAGACGTCGGCGGAGTACCACGGCGTGGTGGTGACCTACGCCCAGGTCGCCAGCCATCCGACGCGCCACCGGGTGCGCACCGAGAACCGCAAGACCCTCGTCGTGTTCGACGAGATCCACCACGGCGGTGACGCCAAGAGCTGGGGCGACGCCATCCGCGAGGCGTTCGACGACGCGACGCGCCGGCTCGCGCTGACCGGGACGCCGTTCCGCAGCGACGACAGCGCCATCCCCTTCGTCACCTACGAACCCGGCCCCGATGGGCTCGCCCGCTCCCGGGCCGACCACACCTACGGCTACAGCGACGCCCTCGCCGACGGGGTGGTCCGGCCGGTGATGTTCATGGCCTACTCCGGCGAGGCCCGCTGGCGCGACAGCGCGGGCGAAGAGCACGCCGCACGGCTGGGCGAACCGCTCACCGCAGAGCAGACCGCCCGTGCGTGGAAGACGGCGCTCGACCCGAACGGCGAATGGATGCCCGCCGTCATCGCCGCGGCGGACAAGCGGCTGCAGGGTCTGCGCCAGCACGTCCCCGACGCCGGCGGCATGATCATCGCCTCCGACCAGACCACCGCCCGCGCGTACGCCGAGTTGCTGGTGAAGATCACCGGTGAGGCGCCGACCGTCGTGTTGTCCGACGACAAGGGCGCCTCGGAGCGGATCTCGCAGTACTCGGCCGACACGTCGCGGTGGCTGGTCGCGGTGCGCATGGTCTCCGAAGGGGTCGACGTCCCGCGGTTGGCGGTGGGCGTCTACGCCACCAGTGCCTCCACGCCGCTGTTCTTCGCCCAGGCGATCGGCCGGTTCGTGCGCTCCCGGCGCCCCGGCGAGACGGCCAGCATCTTCCTTCCGTCCGTGCCGAATCTGCTGATGCTGGCCAGCGAGATGGAAGCCCAGCGCAACCACATCCTGGGCAAACCGCACCGCGAGACGCTCGACGATCCGCTCGACGCGGAGCTGGCCGAACAGAAGCGCGACGAACCCGGCGAGGAGGAGAACAAGATCACCTACCTCGGCGCCGACGCCGAACTCGACCAGGTGATCTTCGACGGCTCGTCGTTCGGGACCGCGACCCCGGCCGGAAGCGACGAGGAGGCCGACTATCTGGGTATCCCGGGTCTCCTCGACGCCGCATCGATGCGAGATCTGTTGCGCCGCAGGCAGGAAGAGCAACTCACCAAGCGCACGGCCTCCGGTGGGCCGCCGCCCGCGACGCCGTACGGGCAGCTGCGGGATCTGCGTCGCGAACTCAACACCCTGGTGTCGCTGGCGCACCACCGCACCGGGAAGTCGCACGGTGCGATCCACAACGAGCTTCGCCGCATCTGCGGCGGCCCGCCCGTCGCCGCCGCGACGTCGGATCAGTTGCAGGCCCGAATCGTGGCGGTACGTTCACTGAAGGCGTGACGCCTCAAGGTTTTTGCCCATGTAAGCACCGGTTCTGACAGGTCTGTTGCTGTGCGGGTCCGGCGACTACAGTCGGTCCCACGCGCAACCGCAGCGCGGCGGAGCGAGACCTTTCCGTACGAGGATCCGGCGATGGTCACAGTCGGCGAGTTTTCCCGCCTGGTGTCGGCGATACACGACGCCGCAGTCACGCCCGATCACTGGGTCGCGGCGATGGCCGACGTCGGCCGGGCCTGTGAAGCCACCGGCGGCGGGCTCATCCTCTCCGAGGGTACGACGCGCAGTGTCAAGTGTGCGAGCATCCCGCCCGAGGCATTGCAGCCCTACATGACCCACTACTACCGCGTCGACTACGTCCTCGAGGCCGTCGAGCACAGCCCCGTGGGCCTGGTGCACAGCGGAAAGGCGCTCATCGAGCTCGACCCCCGCTCGGAGTTCAACGGCGATTGGATGCAGCCCCATCACATGGACGACGGGCTGTTCGTCCGGCTGACCGACGGCCCAATGCCCACCTGCTTCCTCGTCGCGGCGGCTGGACGCGACGAGCCGTTCGCCACCACCGAACGCGTGGAACTGGTCAATGCGCTCATCCCCCATCTGCAGCAGGCGCTGCGCACGCAGACACACCTCCAGCACCTCCGCCGTGAGGCCGCCGACGCCGCGGGCGCGATCGACTGCATGCCCGCAGCGGTCATGGTGGTCGGTCCCGAAGCGGTTGTCGTCCATGCCAATTGCACCGCCGAGGCGATGCTTACGGGAACTCGCGGTCTCGGTGTCACCGGCGGCCGGCTGCGGGCCGAAACCGTCACCGCCGACGCGGATCTGCAGCGCGGTATCACCGAGGCGCTGGGGCTGGCCGAGACCGGCGCCCGCGGCACCTCGCTGCTGATCCCGCGCCGCGGCGCCGGGCGCGCGCTCGTGCTGCACGTGTTTCCGTTCACCTCACGTCTACGGGACGACAGCGCGCCCCGGGCACTCGTGGTGGTGGTCGATCCTGAAGAACGCCGCATGCCGCACGCGCTGATGCTGCGCCGGTTGTTCGGGCTGACCCCCGCCGAGGCCGACGTGGCGGTGCGGGTGGCACGCGGCCAAGGTCTGTCCCCCATCGCCGAGGAACTGTCGCTGTCCCTGGCGACGGTCAAGACCCACGTGCAGCGCGCCTTCGACAAGACCGGCACCCACCGGCAGGCCGAACTCGTCAGGCTGCTGTTCGCACTGGAACCCTGACCCGAAACCGTTGACGAGAAGGGGTTTTCAGAGTCCGAGAATCCGCGGGAGGTCGGCGACCGAGTCGATCACGTGGTTGGGTTGCATCGCGAATTCGTCGGCGGCCCACCGGTCGAGGGTGTCCTGCCGGAACTTCCCGGTGCGCACCAGCACCCCGGTCATCCCGACCACCTGGCCGGCCAGCACATCGTTGTTCAGATCGTCGCCCACCATGTACATCTCGTCGGGGTCGACGCCGAGCCGGCCGGCAGCGGCCAGAAAGCCCTCCGGCGCCGGCTTGCCGACCGCCGTCGCCTTGCGTCCGGAGGTCTCCTCCATCCCGATCAGATACATGCCGGTGTCGATGCGCAACCCGTCCTCGGTCTTCCAGGACGTGCTGCGGTGCATCGCCACCACCGGCACACCCTGTGCCATCCAATCGTAGACGCGGCTGAGCGTCACATGGTCGTACTCGGGTCCGGCGCCGCCCAGCAACACCACATCCGGCGTCTCGGGACGGTCCGCTGGTCCGTAGTCGTCGGAGTAGACGAGGTCGACGCCGGCCATGTCCTCACCGATGCGGCCACTGTTGACCAGGAAGCACCGGGCGTCGGGGTAGCGGTCCCGCACGTACTGGGCCGTGAGCACCGCCGCGGTGATCACCTCGTCGGCACTGACCTGCATTCCGGCCTCGGTGAGCAGATCGGCAATCTGCCTGCGGGTCCGGGTGGTGGTGTTGGTCAGATAGGAGCGAGCGACCTGATGCTCGGCGAGCATGTCGAGCACCTCGGCCGCGCCGGGGATCGGCCGCCACGACGTCACCAGGACACCATCGATGTCGAAGAGCACTCCACCGATAGCCATGGGCAACACTAAACCGCCCGTCCCCACGCGCAACTCGGGCCCGGTCACCCGCGGGCCCAAGCCACCTCGCCCAGCCACGGCGACACCTGGGCTGCGATCGTCCACGCCGCGTCCTCCGGGACGTCGAGGACCCGGTAGGCCTTCTGACCGGCGGCGGTCGCCGCGATGAGCGTCGCGACACCCGCCCGCCGCTGGAAGAACGACTGGCGCACCGTCCAACCGACGACACCTCCGCCGGCGATACAGTCGCGACGCCGCTCCACACTGCCCGCCCGGGCCACCAGCCAGCCGTCGCCCACGCGGTGGCCCAGCGACCGCACCCGGTCCGCAGCGAGCAGCGCACACACCGCGGTCACCGCCACCCACACCGGCCACACCCACGCCGGGACGCCTGTCACGACCGCGGCGACCACCAGTGCCACCAGCCCGAACGCGGGTGCCGCCAGTGCCCTGGTCCACCGCCGCCGCGCCGCGGCGGGCCCATGCCGGCGCAGCGGGCCGGTGACATCTTCGGGCCGACCGATCAGCTCCGACAACACATCTCGGGCAGTGTCGGCCGGACACGGCGGCAGCAGCAGCGAGGCTTCCCCCGCGCCACCGACACCGGTCATCACCGCGTCCAACCGGGCTCCGCCGAACGCACGGACAAGCAGCGGTTCGCGCAGCGTGCCGCCACGCAACCGGCGCAGATCGAAGGTGTGCTCGCGCTGTCGCAGTAGGCCGTGCCGCAGATGTAGCACCCCACCGGATTCCGACACGTCGCGGCGCAACAGCAGATCGCCGTAGGTCAGCAACGAGCGGAGCACCGACAGCACCACTGATGCGATGAGCACCGCGACGACGGCGATGAAGACGATCGCCGTCACCCCGTAGCGTCCCGCAACGTCGCGGCCGCCCTCGGCCAGGCCCGAATTCCTCAGCAGCGCAGCACCACCGGCCTGGTAGAGCAGGCCGGCCGCGGCGAGGATCATCGTCAAACCGGTGAAACTCAACGGGCTGTAGCGCAGCCACGCCGGTCGCCAGCGGGCCAGCACCTCGCCCTGCGCGACGGTGTCGGCGGCCGGGGTCAGTGAATCCGCCAGCAGTACCGCCCGCAGTCTGGGCACCTCACCGGCCTGCACCGCGTCGAGGGCGAAGGCGTCGTCACCCGCGGCCGCCTGTCCGGTGCTGACCCGCAGCACAGTCAGGCCGAGCAGCCGGTGGAGCAGCCGGGCATCGGTGGACACCGACCGGATCCTGTTGCGCGGCAGTGACAATACTTTGCGTTGCAGCACCCCGGCCCGCAGCTGCACCTCGTCGGCGCCGATGCGGTAGGCGGTGGTGAACCAGCGTGCGACACCCAGCGCGAGCGTGGCCGCCAGCGCACCGAGCGCCCACAGCGGATTGCCGGTCGCCGAACCCAGCGCCACCGTGCCGATCAGCACCGGCAGCTGGCGCAGCACCTCGTGGATCGGATGGACCAGCAGCATTCGCGGGCTCAACCGCAACCAGTCGCCGTCGCTCACGTCGCATCCTGTTCGCCGAGGGCAGCGATGTCGGTCAGCCGGGCGACCAGCCGGTCGGCGACGTCGACGTCCAGCGCCATCACCCGCACCGCCCCGGCCGACGACGCCGTCGTCACCGTCACGTCGGCGAGCCCGAACAGCCGGTCGAGCGGACCGCGGTGGGTGTCGACCGTCTGTACCCGGGAGATCGGTGCGATCCGGCGGTCCTGCGTCAGCCATCCGGTGCGGGTGTAGAGGGCACGGTCGTCGAGATCCCAGCGGTGCACGCGGTACCGCCAGACCGGCGCGACCCCCACCGACAGCACCGCACCGAACACCGTGCCCACCGCAGCCGTCACGTGCAGCCATCCCGGGGTCGGGGTCATCACCCACCAGGCGCCCTGGGCCACGACGGCCACCACCCACGGCAACGCTGCCGAGATCGCCCACACGAGCGGGGCCTTCGGGCTGGGACGGTGTACGGGATCCGACAGTGCGACGGTCATGGTTCGAGCATGGCCCATCTGAGTAGGGTTTCGGCATGACCAAATGGACTGCGGCCGATGTGCCGGACCAGGAGGACCGGGTCGCCGTCATCACCGGCGCCAACACCGGCATCGGATACGAGGCGGCCGCGGTGCTGGCCGCCAAGGGCGCCCACGTGGTGCTCGCCGTGCGCAACACCGACAAGGGCCACCGCGCGGCCGAACGCATCCGCGCCGCGACACCCCACGCCGACGTGACCGTGCGCGAACTCGATCTGACCTCGCTGGACAGCATCCGGCGCGCCGCGGACGACTTGCGCGCCGAATACCCCCGCATCGACCTGCTGATCAACAACGCCGGCGTCATGATGACCCCCAAGGCCACCACCAAGGACGGCTTCGAGCTGCAGTTCGGCACCAACCACCTCGGCCACTTCGCGCTGACCGGACAGCTGCTCGACAACCTGCTGCCCGTCGAGGGGTCTCGCGTGGTGACCATCAGCAGCAACGCCCACCGCTTCGGCGGCATGAACTTCGACGACCTGCAGTCCGAGCGCAAATACAACCGCGTCACCGCCTACGGCCAGTCGAAGCTGTCGAACCTGCTGTTCACCTATGAACTCGACCGCAGGCTGACAGCCAAAGGCGCACCCACGATCGCCGTTGCCGCGCATCCGGGGACGTCGAGCACCGAACTGACCCGCAACCTGTGGCCGGTGGCGCGCAAGCCGGTCGAACTCGTCTGGGGACTGATCTCGCAGACACCGGAGATGGGTGCGCTGCCGACGCTGCGAGCCGCGACCGACCCGCAGGTGCGCGGCGGTCAGTACTACGGGCCCAGCGATCTCAACGAGCAGCGGGGTTACCCGAAACTCGTACAGTCCAACGGCCGTTCGCACGACGAGGCGGCCCAGCGCAGGCTGTGGGCGGTCTCCGAGGAGCTCACCGGCGTCACCTTCCCGGTGTAGCGATGCGCAGCGTCGAAGAACACCAGCGGGTCGTCGCCGGCCTGATCCGAGCCCACCCCCCGGTGCAGCTGCCGATTGCCGAGACGCTCGGCCTGGCGCTCGCCGAGGACATCGTCGCGCCGCTGTCGCTTCCGGGTTTCGACAACTCCGCGATGGACGGCTACGCGGTGTACGCCGACGACGTCACCACCGCGACCGACGAGACCCCGGTGCTGCTGCCGGTCGCCGAGGACATCCCGGCCGGGCGCACCGATGCGCTGACGCTGAAGCCGGGCACGGCGCACCGGATCATGACCGGCGCGCCGCTGCCGGCCGGGGCGACGGCCGTCGTCCCCGTCGAGGCGACCGACGGCGCCACCGACACCGTCGCGATCCGGCGGTCCGCCCGGGACGGTCAGCACCTGCGCCGTGCCGGTGAGGACGTCACGGCGGGTACGACCGTGCTGCGCGCCGGCACGGTGCTGACCCCGGCCGCCCTGGGTCTGGCCGCGGCACTCGGACTGGGGGCGCTCACGGTGCACCGCAGGCAGCGCGTGCTGGTGATGTCGACCGGCACCGAACTCGTCGCGCCCGGAACGCCGTTGCTGCCCGGGCAGATCTACGAATCGAACGCGGTGATGTTGGCCGCGGCGGTCGTCGACGCCGGCGGCGAGGTGGTGGCCTCGACCATGACGGGCGACGACGTCGACGCCTTCCGCGAGACCCTGAACCGGCACGCCGGCGGTGCCGATCTGATCATCACCACCGGTGGTGTGAGCGCGGGGGCGTACGAGGTCGTCAAGGACACGCTCGGAGCCGCTCCGGCGGCGACATCGGGCACCGGAGCCGCTCCGGCGGCGACATCAGGCACCGGAGCCGCTCCGGCGGCGACATCAGGCACCGGAGCCGCTCCGGCGGCGACATCAGGCCGGGGCGGGGAGGTCGAGTTCGTCAAGGTCGCGATGCAGCCCGGGATGCCGCAGGGCGCGGGGCGGGTCGGCGGGACGCCGATCATCACGCTGCCGGGCAATCCGGTCAGCGCGCTGGTGTCGTTCGAGGTGTTCGTGCGGCCGGCGTTGCGTGCGGCGATGGGCTTCCCGCGGCCGGACCGGCCCCGGCGGACGGCGGTGCTCATCGAGGACCTCACCTCACCGCACGGCAAACGGCAGTTCCGGCGGGGGGTGTACGACGCGGACCGCGGCGAGGTCACCAGTTACGGACCACCGGCGTCACATCACCTGAGGTGGCTGGCCTCGGCCAACTGCCTGCTCGAGATCGGCGAGGACGTCGCGGAGGTGACGGCCGGATCACAGGTGCGGATCTGGGACCTGAGCTGATCCGCGGGTGGCCTGCCGCACGTAGACTCCACCCCGATGGCCAGACGCCCCAGCAACGACGACCTCAAAACCGGCCCACAGCGGTTCGTGGCCCTGGTGAAGACCACGATCCCGCCGGTGCACCCGGCCGGTTTCCCCTTCATCGGCGCCGGCCTGGCTGTCGCCGGTGTCGGCAGCCGCAACCGTTGGCTCCGGAACACCGGACTCGCCGCCGCCGCCGCCAACGCGCTGTTCTTCCGGCATCCGCCACGGGTGCCACCCACCCGGCCCGGCGCGATCGTCGCCCCGGCCGACGGGCTGATCTGTCTGGTGGAGGAGGCGGTCCCCCCGGCGGAACTGAACCTGCCCGCCCGGCCGCTACCCCGCATCAGCATCTTCCTGTCCCTGTTCGACGCGCATGTTCAGCGCGTCCCGATCAGCGGTGAGGTGGTCGCCGTCGCGCACCGCCCCGGGCTGTTCGGATCGGCGGAACTCGCCGCGGCGAGCCAGGACAACGAACGCAACAGCGTCGTGATCCGTACGCCCGGCGGCGCCGAGGTGATCGCCGTGCAGATCGCCGGCCTGCTGGCACGCCGCATCATCTGCGACGTCGCCGTAGGGGACCGCGTCGAGATCGGCGACACGTACGGGTTGATCCGCTTCGGGTCGCGGCTGGACACATATCTGCCGGAGGGTTCGGACATCACGGTGCTCCCCGGCCAGCGCGCCGTCGGGGGCGAGACGATCCTGGCGGAGCTGCCGTGAACCGGCGCCCGAGAGCGATGCGGATCCTGCCGAGCGCGACCACGGTGCTCGCGATCTGCGCGGGTCTCACGTCGATCAAGTTCGCCCTCGACGACCGCCCACACATCGCGCTGGCGCTGATCGGGGCCGCGGCCGTCCTCGACGGCATCGACGGCGGTATCGCGCGCGCCCTCGACGCGCAGTCGCGCATGGGCGCCGAGATCGACTCGCTCGCCGACGCCGTCAACTTCGGCGTGGCACCGGCGTTGGTGGTGTACGTGACGCTGCTGCCGACGTCACCGGTCGGGTGGATGTTCGTGCTGCTGTACGCGGTCTGCATCGTGCTGCGGCTGGCCCGGTTCAACGCGCTGCTCGACGATCCGGACAAACCCGCCTACACCCGCGAGTTCTTCACCGGTATGCCGGCGCCGTGCGGCGCCGTCGGCGTGATCGGGCCGCTGGCGGCGATGCTGCAGTTCGGCCACGGCTGGTGGACCTCACAGTGGTTCGTCTGCCTGTGGCTGGTGGCGAACTCGGCCCTGTTGATCAGCCGGGTGCCGACGATCGCGGCGAAGTCCATCTCGGTGCCGACGAACGCGGCACCGTTGCTGCTGATCGTCGTCGCGCTGGCCGCCGCGGGCCTGCTGCTCTTCCCGTACATCCTGGTGCTGCTGGTCATCATCGGCTACCTGTGCATCATCCCGTTCACGATCCGCAGCCAGCGCTGGGTGGCTGCGAGACCGGAGACCTGGGATGCGGCGCCGAGCGCACGGCGCGCGGCGCGCCGGGCCACCCGGCGGGCACAGCCGAACCGCCGCTCGGTGGCGCGCCTGGGTCTGCGCAAACCGGGACGCTGACATGAGCGAGGTCGAGACGTTCGCCGGGGAACGGGGGCTGTCCCACCTGCGGCTGACCGCACGCCTGAACACCTCGGCGCTGGATTCCCGCCGCGGTGTGGTGCGGCTGCATCCCGAGGTGATCGCGGCGCTGGGCATCCGCGAATGGGATGCGGTGTCGCTGACCGGTTCCCGGACCACCGCCGCCGTGGTCGGGGTGGCGCCTCCGGGGACTCCGACCGGAACTGCACTGCTCGACGACGTCACCCTGTCCAACGCCGGCCTGCGCGAGGACAGCGGCGTGATCGTGGCGCCGGTGACCGTCTACGGCGCCAAGACCGTCACTCTGTCCGGGTCGCGGCTGGCCACGCAGTCGATCTCCCCCGCGACGCTGCGCCAGGCGCTACTCGGCAAGGTCATGACCGTCGGCGACACCGTCTCGTTGCTGCCCCGTGACCTCGGCCCGGGCACCTCGACGTCGGCGGCCACCAGCGCGCTGGCGTCGTCGGTCGGCATCACGTGGACCTCGGAACTTCTGACCGTGACCGGCGTCGACCCGGCCGGCACCGTCAGCGTTCAGCCGAACTCGTCGGTGGGCTGGGGCGAGGGACTGTCCTCGGCGCCCGGACGTTCGGTGTCGTCCGCCGACGGGCGGGATGACTCCGTGGGGCTGGCGACGGTCACGGCGCCGTCGGACGAGCCGCCCGCGATCACCTTCGACGATCTGAAGGGCAGCCACGCCCAGGCGGATCGGCTCGCCGAATGGCTCAAGCTCTCCCTGGATCAGCCGGAGTTGCTCGAAACCCTGGGTGCCACACCGAATCTCGGCGTGCTGGTTTCCGGTCCCGCCGGCGTCGGCAAGTCGACGCTGGTGCGGGTGGTGTGTGCGAAACGGCGCCTGGTCGAACTCGACGGTCCGGAGGTCGGCGCCCTGCGTCCCGAGGACCGGCTGGCCCGGGTGTCGTCGGCGGTGGCGATGGTGCGCGACGAGGGCGGGGTCCTCCTGATCACCGACGTCGACGCGCTGCTGCCCGCGACGGTCGAACCGGTGGCGACGCTGATCCTCACCGAACTGCGTACCGCGGTCGGGACTCCCGGCGTCGCGTTCGTCGCGACCACAGGGCTGCCGGACGGCGTGGACACCCGGCTGCGCGGCCCCGAACTGTGTGACCGCGAACTCGCGCTGACACTGCCGGACGCCGCCACCAGGCGGGCGCTGCTGGAGGTGCTTCTGCGCGACGTCCCCGCCGGGGATCTGCAGCTCGACGAGATCGCCGGACGCACACCAGGATTCGTCATTGCCGATCTCTGCGCACTGGTGCGCGAGGCCGCGTTGCGAGCCGCCGCGCGGGCCAGCGCGGACGGCACCGAACCGGTCCTCTCGCAGACGGACCTCGTCGGGGCGCTGACCGTCATCCGGCCGCTGTCCCGGTCGGCCACCGAGGAACTGTCGGTCGGCTCGGTCACCCTCGAGGACGTCGGCGACATGGTCGAGACCAAGCAGGCGCTGACCGAGTCGGTGCTGTGGCCGCTGCAGCACCCCGACACCTTCGAGCGGCTGGGCATCGAACCGCCACGCGGAGTGCTGCTCTACGGCCCACCGGGGTGCGGGAAAACGTTCGTGGTCCGGGCGTTGGCGAGTACCGGCCGGCTGTCGGTCCACGCGGTCAAGGGCGCCGAGCTGATGGACAAGTGGGTCGGCTCTTCGGAGAAGGCGGTGCGCGATCTGTTCCGCCGGGCCCGGGAGTCGTCGCCGTCGCTGGTCTTCCTCGACGAACTCGACGCGTTGGCGCCGCGACGCGGTCAGAGCTTCGACTCCGGGGTCACCGATCGCGTGGTGGCGTCCCTGCTGACCGAACTCGACGGCATCGAACCGCTGCGCAACGTCGTGGTGCTGGGCGCCACCAACCGGCCCGATCTGATCGATCCGGCGCTGCTCCGGCCGGGCCGGCTCGAGCGGCTGGTGTTCGTCGAACCGCCCGACGTCGACGCGCGCCGCGAAATCCTGCGCACCGCAGGCAAATCGATCCCGCTGGCCTCCGACGGCGAGCGGGCCGTCGACCTCGACGCGATGGCCGCCGACCTGGACGGCTACAGCGCGGCGGACTGCGTCGCGCTGTTACGCGAAGCGGCGCTGACGGCGATGCGCCGGTCGATCGACGCCGCCGACGTGACCGCGGCCGACGTCGAGGCCGCGCGCCGGACCGTGCGGCCGTCGTTGGATCCGGCGCAGGTCGAGTCACTGCGGGCATTCGCCGCCGGCCGCTGACTTCTCCCCGTTGACTTTGCAGTGAGATCGCGGGAATCGCGATCTCAGCGATCTGTGCGCAAAGTCAACGGCATTTGCACCTTTCGACCGACCCCCCTGCATCTTGACACTGACTAGATGAGGGCGCACAGTGGAGGCATAACTAGCCACCGTCTAGATGTGGAGGGCACCATGACCGCGCCCCATGCCCTTACAGTCCGCGTCGGCGACGACGATCGTCAGTCGACCGCCTCGCTGCTCGGACTCGCCCTGGCGCAGGGCTATCTCGAGATGGCCGAATACGACCAGCGCCTCACTGCGGCCTACACCGCGCAGACCGCCGCCGAACTGCGTGCCCTGACCGCCGACCTGCCGGTCTCCGCGCTACGCCGCAACGACCCCAGACGTCACGCCGCACGCCGCCGCGCCGCACGCCGCAGCCTGCAGCTGCATCTCACCGGCTACCTCGTCATGGTCGTCATCGTGCTCACGGTGTGGCTGGCCGTCGGCCTCACATCCGGGGCCTGGTATTTCTGGCCCATCTGGCCGATCCTCGGCGCCGGGATCGGACTGGTCAGCCATGCGCTTCCGGCCCGCTTCGCGTGGGCGAAGCCATGCACAGGGGGACGCGTCAGACCGCCCACGTAGACTGGGCTCAATCCATTCAGCTGACGCTGACACCCCGACCGATCAGATCGGAGTGCCTTGCTGGCCATTCTGTGCGCTCACGCGGTCGCCGCCGCCGTGGCGCCACTTCTCGTGGCCAGATGGGGACGCCAGTCGTTCTATCCTCTGGCGCTCGTTCCGCTGCTGTCGCTGATCTGGGTCGGACTGAACTGGCCCGACCCCAGCCGCCCGGCCCCCACCGTCGACATCGCCTGGGTGCCCGAGCTGTCGATGGACATCAATCTGCGGTTCGACACCCTCGCCGCGATCATGAGCGTGCTCGTCCTCGCCATCGGCGCGTTGGTGCTGTTCTACTGCGGCACCTATTTCCACCACCGCGACGGGCACATCGAGAAGCGCCTGCCCAGCTTCGCCGCCGAACTCGTCGCGTTCTCCGGCGCGATGTTCGGCCTGGTGACCAGCGACAACATGCTGCTGCTGTACGTGTTCTGGGAGACGACGACGGTGTTGTCGTTCCTGCTCGTCGGCCACTACGCCGAACGCGCCACCAGCAGACGCGCCGCGACGCAGGCGCTGCTGGTCACCACCTTCGGCGGACTGGCCATGCTCGTCGGCATCATCGTGCTGGGCAACCTCGCCGGCACCTTCCTGCTCTCCGAACTGATCGCCGCACCGCCCGGCGGTGTCGCGGCGGCGGTCGGCGTGGCGCTGATCCTCGTCGGCGCGCTGTCCAAATCGGCCATTGTGCCGCTGCACTTCTGGCTGCCCGGCGCGATGGCCGCCCCCACGCCGGTCAGCGCGTACCTGCATGCGGCGGCCATGGTGAAAGCCGGCGTGTATCTGATCGCCCGCATGGCGCCCGGCTTCGCCGACGACCCGGTGTGGCGGCCGATGGTCGTCACCCTCGGCCTGGGCACGATGCTGCTGGCCGGTTGGCGGGCGATACGTGAGTACGACCTCAAGCTCATCCTGGCCTTCGGCACGGTCAGCCAGCTCGGCCTGATCACGGTCATGGTGGGCAGCGGCGGTAGCGACATGATGCTCGCCGGGTTGGCGATGCTCGTCGCGCACGCGATGTTCAAGGCGTCGCTGTTCATGGTCGTCGGGATCATCGACCACACCACCGGCACCCGCGACATCCGCCGGCTCGCCTGGCTCGGAGACCGATGTAAGCCGCTGCTGGTGATCGCGGTCGGCGCCACCGCGAGCATGGCCGCACTGCCCCCGTTCTTCGGGTTCATCGCCAAGGAAGCCGACTTCGAGACCGTGCTGCACAGCGATGCGCTCGGCCCGTTCGCACCCTTCGTCCTCGTCGGCATCGTGACCGGCTCGGTCTTCACCACCATCTACAGCCTGCGGTTCCTGTGGGGTGCATTCGCCCGCAAAGGCTTGCGCGAACCCAGCGTCCGGGTGGCCCAGATGCACCGGCCGACGGTGGCGTTCATGGCCGCACCCGCCGTCCTCGCGGCGGCCGGGCTGTTCTCCGGGTTGTGGCCCGCACCGCTGGACACGGTGCTCGACGAATACGCCGACACGGTGAGCGGCGACGACGGCGACTACTACCTGGCGCTGTGGCACGGCTTCAACCTGCCGCTGCTGCTGTCGCTGATCGTGCTCGGCCTGGGCGCCGCCGCCTTCTTCGAACGGTCCAAGTTGCGCCGTGCGCGGGTGCTCTACCTCCCGTTGGGCAACGCCGACCGGATCTACGACGCCACGATCCGCGCCCTGGACCTGCTGTCGGTGCGGCTGACCGCGGCCACCCAGCGCGGATCGATCCCCGCCACCCAGTCGGTCATCCTCACCACGCTGGTGGTGCTGCCGATGGCGGCTCTGGCCTTCGGGGCGCGCGACCGACCGAACCTGGAGCTGTGGGATCAGCCGTGGCAGGTGGTGGTCGGTCTGCTGATGCTGGCCGCCGCCCTCGGCGCCGCGGTGATGCGCAACCGACTGGCCGCGGTGCTGCTCGTCGGTGTCACCGGTTACGGCTGCGGAGCGATCTTCGCCCTACACGGAGCCCCTGATCTCGCCCTGACCCAGTTCCTCGTCGAGACGCTCGTGCTGGTGATCTTCGTGCTCGTCCTGCGCACGCTGCCCGCCGAGGCCGACCGGGCCAGCATCACCCACAAGCGGCTGCCCCGGGTCCTGCTGTCGCTGGCCGTCGGCGCCACCGTGACCACGCTGACCGCCTACGCGATGGCCGCCCGCAAGGGCGCGGGTATCGCCGAACTGCTGCCCGACGCCGCCTATTACCGCGGCCACGGCGCCAACACCGTCAACGTGCTGCTCGTCGACATCCGCGCCTGGGACACGATGGGTGAGATCTCGGTGCTTCTCGTGGCGGCGACCGGCGTCGCGTCGCTGGTGTTCCGCAACCGCCGCTTCGGCGCGGCGCCCCGGGTGTCCGACGCGGGGCAGCCCGACATCGGCCGCGTGTACGCGAACAGCCCCGCCGTCGGCGAGATCACCTGGCTGCGTGGTAGCGAACTACGCGATCCGCGCCACCGCTCGCTGGTCCTCGAGGTTGCGACGCGCATCATCTTCCCGCTGATCATGGTGCTGTCGGCGTACTTCTTCTTCGCCGGGCACAACACGCCCGGCGGCGGTTTCGCCGGCGGGCTGACCGCGGGTCTGGCGCTGGTGCTGCGCTACCTCGCGGGTGGTCGCTACGAGCTCGGAGAGACGCTGCCGCTGGACGCGGGCAAGGTCCTCGGCGCCGGTCTCGGGCTGTCCGCGGGCACCGCGGTGACCTCGATCCTGCTCGGCGCGCCCGCGCTGTCCTCGGCGGTCATCGAGTTCGACGTCCCCGTACTGGGGACGGTCAAGTTCGTCACCGCGCTCTTCTTCGATCTGGGGGTGTATCTCGTCGTCGTCGGTCTGGTGCTCGATGTGCTGCGCAGTCTCGGCGCGCGGGTCGACGAGGAGATGCTCGACCAGGAGGCCGCTGCCCGCAGCCGTGCGGCGGCGGGAACGGGGACCCGATGACGACGTATCTCGTTCCGCTCGTGCTCATCGGCGGGCTCACCAGCGTCGGCGTTTACCTGCTGCTCGAACGCAACCTCACCCGGATGCTGCTGGGCCTGCTGGTGGTCGGCAACGTGATCAACCTGCTCATCCTCACTGTCGGCGGGTCGTCCGGGAATCCCCCGGTCCGCGGCCGGACCAGCAACGGAGAGACCACGACGGCGGACCCGTTGGCACAGGGCATGATCCTCACCGCGATCGTCATCAGCATGGGCATCGCCGCGTTCGTGCTGGCGCTGACCTACCGCTCCTACCGGTTGACGACGGCAGAGAACGTCGGCAACGACCCCGAGGACACCCGGGTCTCGGAACTGGCGGGCAGAGATGCGCCCGCCGTCGACGAGGACCGACCCGAGGCGTTCGACCAAGCCAAGGACACCGACCTGCCCGACGAACTGGACGCGCTGCCGGGACAGGAAGGGTCCCGATGAGGGCCCAGCGAGAAGCGAAGGCGGATCGCCCATGAGCCTCGCGACGATCCTGATCCCCCTTCCCGTCCTCATCCCCACCATCGCCGCGGCGCTGACGCTGCTCCTCGGCCGGCGTGCGGTGCTGCAGCGGGTCATCGTCCAGGTGGCGCTGACCGCGGTCGTCGGTGTCTGTTCGGTGCTGCTGTATCTGGCCGACCGCGACGGCACGCTCGCGTTGCACGTCGGCGGCTGGAGTCAGTCCGTGCCGGGAATGGGCCCGCTGGGCATCACTCTCGTCGTCGACCGGCTGTCGGCGCTGATGCTCGTGGTGTCGTCGATCGTGCTGCTAGCGGTGGTCGTATACGCCATCGGTCAGGGCATCCGGGACGGCGATCAGCGCCAGCCGGTGTCGATCTTCCTGCCCACCTACCTCGTGCTGTCCGCGGGCGTGTGCACCGCATTCCTCGCCGGCGACCTGTTCAACCTGTACGTCGGATTCGAGGTGCTACTGGCCGCGAGCTTCGTACTGCTGACCATCGGCGCCAGCGAGGAACGCGTCCGGGCCGGGATCTCCTACGTAATGGTCTCGATGGTGTCGTCGCTGATCTTCCTGATGGGCATCGCGCTGGTCTACGCGGCCACGGGCACGCTGAACCTCGCCGAGCTGGCGGTGCGGCTGGACTCCGTATCGCCCGGCACCCGGACCGCGCTGTTCGCCGTGCTGTTGGTGGCGTTCGGCGTGAAGGCGGCGGTGTTCCCGCTGTCGACCTGGCTGCCGGACTCCTACCCCACCGCGCCTGCACCCGTCACCGCCGTGTTCGCCGGACTGCTCACCAAAGTCGGTGTGTACGCGATCATCCGCGCCCATTCACTGCTGTTCCCCGGGGGGACACTCGACGGCGTACTGCTGGTGGCCGCGCTGCTGACGATGATCGTGGGGATTCTCGGTGCCATCGCGCAGAGCGATATCAAACGTCTGCTGTCGTTCACTCTCGTCAGCCACATCGGCTACATGGTCTTCGGAATCGCGCTGTCCAACGACCTCGGCATGGCGGGCGCGATCTACTACGTCGCCCACCACATTCTCGTGCAGACGACACTGTTCCTGGTGGTCGGTTTGATCGAGCGGCAGGCCGGGGCGTCCACGCTGCAACGCCTCGGCGGCCTGGCGGCGGCCAGCCCCCTACTGGCGTTCGTCTTCGTGATCCCGGCGCTCAATCTGGGTGGCATACCACCGTTCTCGGGCTTCATCGGAAAGGTGGCGCTGCTCGAAGCCGGCGCCGGGAACGGCACCGCCCTGGCGTGGATCCTCGTCGCCGGCGGTGTGGTCACCAGCCTGCTGACGCTGTTCGTGGTGGCCAGGGTGTGGACGAAGGCGTTCTGGCGCTCTCGCGCCGACGCGCCGGAAGGCCATCTGTCCGCGGGGGCGCCGGCCGCGTTGCTCGACGACGGGGAGGACGTCGAGTTCGCCGACCGCGACAGCGTCGGCCGGATGCCTGTCGGGATGCTGGTGCCGACCGGCGCGCTGATCGCCGTCGGCCTCGCGCTCACCGTGGCGGCCGGACCGATTTTCGCGTACAGCGAGCGCGCCGCAGACGAGGTGATCGACCGGGGGCAGTACATCACCGCGGTGGTGGGTGAGCGCCCGTGACGAGCATGCGTGACCGATGGCCGATGCGGCGGATCCTGCTGCGACTGTGGGTGCTGTGCTGGCTGATTCTGGTCTGGACCCTGCTGTGGGGGACGGTTTCGGCGGCCAACATCCTCGGCGGGCTGGTTGTGGCGTTGATCATCACGGTGCTGCTCCCGCTGCCGCCGGTGCCGGTCGAGGGACGGCTGCACATTCTCTCGCTGCTTCGGCTGGTCGGCGTCGTGGCGTACTACCTGGTGATCTCGTCCGCTCAGGTGGCGTGGCTGGCGATCAAGCCGGGGCCACCGCCGCTCACAGCCGTGCTGCGTGCGCACTTCGCGGTGCGCTCCGACTTGGTGCTGGCGCTGGCGGCGAACATCGTCAACCTGACTCCCGGCACCATCGCGCTCGAGATCGACCAGACCCGCCGGATGATGTACATCCACGTCATCGACGTGGGTTCGGACCGGGCGCTGGCGCGGTTCTACAAACAGATCGGGCAGTTCGAGCGGTTGCTCATCGCGGCATTCGAACGGGAGTCTGACTGGCGGCCCGCGGTGGATTCCGGCGAATCCGACGGAGAGGCGGATCGGCCATGACCTGGGTATGGATCGCTGCCGGGGTGATGCTCAGTGCGGCCGCGGCGTTCACGATGTACCGCCTGTTGAGCGGGCCGAGCACCTTGGACCGTCTGGTGGCGCTGGACACCCTGATAGCGGTGACGATGTGTGGGATCGGCACCTGGGCGGCGTTCAGCCTGGACACCACGGTGACCTACAGCCTCACCGCACTCGCACTGATCAGCTTCGTCGGGTCCATCAGCGTCGCGCGTTTCCGCGTGCCGGACACCGACAGATCCGCCGGCGGACGGAAGCCGCGATGACCATCTCCGACACCATCGCCGCCGTGCTCATCCTCGGCGGGTCCACCCTCGCGCTGACCGCGGCGATCGGCGTGGTCCGCTTCCCGGACACCCTTTCGCGCATGCACGCCGCAACCAAGCCTCAGGTCTTCGGACTGCTACTGGTGCTGGCCGGTGCGGCAACCCGCCTGCGCGGCAACGTCGATGTGGGCATGCTCATCCTCGCCGGTCTGTTCACCCTCATCACTGCCCCGGTGATCGCCAACCGGGTCGGCCAGCTCGCCTACCGCGAGCAGAACATCCGCGACGATCTGCTCACCAAGGACGAAATGCATGAGTTCGTGGTGGAGCGGGAACACCGCGGCCATGACGAGCCCTGACGACATCGCCGGCGCACTGACCGTCGCGATCGCCAGGCGCAGTGAGGCGCATGCCGACTGCCCGCTGTTCAACGATCCGTACGCGGAGGTGTTCATCGATGCGGCCAAGGCACGGGGCTGCACGATTCCCGACGGCGAACCCACCGACCGGATCCAGGGTTTCGCCAACTACACCTCCTCGCGGACGAAGTACTTCGACGAATTCTTCATTGCCGCAGGAGCTCACGGCATCGAGCAGGTCGTGATCGTCGCCGCCGGACTCGATGCGCGAGCATGGCGGCTGCCGTGGATCAGCAACACGACGATCTTCGAGATCGACCACCCCCCGGTCCTCCGGTTCAAGGCCGACGCGCTCGCCGCTCGCGGCGACACCCCCTCGGTGCATCGGTATGTGCCGGTGCCCGCGGATCTCACCGATGCGTGGGACACCGCGTTGCGCGACGCGGGTTTCGACGCCGCCGAGCCGACGGCCTGGGCGATCGAGGGTCTGCTGCCCCACGTCGAGGACGGTCCGCATCTGCTGTTCGATCGCATCCATGAATTGAGTGCGCCCACGAGCCGGTTCGCGGTCGAGGCGGTGGGAATGGGTGTCACCCGCTGGCTGGCCGAGCGCGGCTGGCAGGCCAAGACCACCACCGCCCAGGAACTGATGACCCGGCACGGCCGCTGCGGCGCGCACGACGCTGTCGACACGGTGCCCGACACCGTGTTCGTGGAGGCCAAACGCGAGAGGTGATTCCCAGAGCCGGCGACGTGTCCGCAGGGAGCGGTGACGACCCAGTGGTCAAGCGGTCACCCTCGGTGGCGATCTCGGGCAACAAGCGTGACGTGCAGCAGGGCGACCGTCACCGTCATATGGCAACCGGGCGCAGGAACCAACGTTCGGCTGAACGGGCCGTCATCGAGAGGCCCGATCGTCTATGGCGAACAGGGGCAGTGTCACTCCGAGAGCTGGAACGTGACCGTCGCGGTGACCGTGTCCACCGCTTCACTCAACGCGTCCAAGCGCGCCGGCACCGACGGCGCCGACAGTACGGCGTAGCGATCGGCCTGGCCCATCGGGAATCGGGCGGCCAGCGTGTAGATCCACCGGGCCGCATCGGAGTCACGCAGTCCGATCACCTCACTGCGGCTGCGCATCTCGACGTTGCGGGCGGTGGCGATCCGCTCGTACAGCGCGAAGATCCGGTCCTCGACGTCCTCGAGCAATGCGGTGTCGATCGAACCGGCCGGCTCGTCGTCCCATACTTCGACATCGGCGCGCGGGTACGGCGCGTCCTCGAGCCACTCCAGCACGCGAATCCGCTCGCCGAGAACGCATTTGAGCCGGTACCTACCGATGCCGTAATCCGTGTGCTCGACGATCCGCGCCAATGCCCCGACGTTGCTCCGTCGGTCCCCGCCCCCGACTTCGCGGCCCGCCTCGATCAGCACCACACCGAACGCGGGGTCCTCCTGGGCGAGGCAGTCCTCAACGAGCGCGACATACCGTGGTTCGAAGATGCGCAGGGGCAGCTCCTCGCCGGGCAGCATCGCCACCTCGAGCGGAAACATCGGCGTCGCAGCCATTGTCAGTTGAAGCCGCCGCCCATGACGGCGTCACCGACCGGGGTCGAGGGATCCGCGAACGTGCACATCGCCGCGGCCATCGTGACCCACAGTTCCGGATTGAGCCGCACCAGTTCGTTGTTCTCGCCGATCGCGGCGATCACCTCACGCTGCGTGGCCTCGTCCATGTCGAGGTACTCGCCGCACACCGTGGCGGCCAGTCCGGTCGGCGGCGTCCCCGGTGCCCGGGTCGGATCCGGCGGTCTGGCCCGCGTCGTCGACGACGGCACGGTCGGCCGGCTCGTCGTGGTCGACAGCCCGGTCTGGTCGGGATCGGCCATCGGTGTGCCCGTGGTGACGTTCGTGCACCCGGCGACCACCACCGCGGCCGCCGCGCAGCCCGTCAGCATCCACCTGCGCACGGCCATCAGTCCACCCTATAGCTCCAACTCGGCCACGAGGGCGTCAACGACGGCGCGTAGATCGCCGTCGTGTTCCTCGGCCACCCGGCGCTGTCGCTGGTAGCTGCCGCCGTGCCGGTAGATGTCCGCAACGCCGGCGAGCTCGTCGGCGCAGTCCAGCGACACAGCCACCGGTTGCAGCCGGGTCAGCAGCTCGTCGAGATCGTCGGTCACCAGCCGCTCGTTGCTGTCCGCGTCCAGGATGATCTCGGCGTCCAAGCCGTACCGCGCCGCCCGCCACTTGTTCTCCTGGACATGCCACGGCGGCATCACCGGCATCTCCTCGCCGGCTTCGAGCCGGCGGTCGAGGTCGACGATCAGACAGTGGGTCAGTGCCACGAGAGAACCGAGCTCCGCGAGGTTGGACACCCCGTCGAACACCCGCACCTCGATGGTGCCGAGATGCGGCGAAGGCCTGATGTCCCAACGGATCTCGTTCATGTGATCGATGATCCCGGTCTTCTTCTGATCGTGGACGAACCGTTCGAACTCGGGCCACGACTGAAACTGGAACGGCAGACCGGCCGTCGGCAACTGCTGGAACATCATCGCCCGGTTGCTCGCGTAGCCGGTGTCCTCACCGTCCCAGTACGGCGACGACGCCGACAGCGCCAGCAGATGCGGATAGTGATTGAGCAGCGAGGAGATGATCGGCATCACCTTGTGCGCCGACGAGATCCCGACGTGGACGTGTACGCCCCAGATCAGCATCTGCCGGCCCCACCACTGCGTCCGCTTGATCAGCTCGGCGTAGCGCGGCGCATCGGTGAGTTGCTCGACCGACCACTTCGCGAACGGGTGGGTGCCCGCGCAGAACAACTCCATCCCGCGGTTACGGACGATCCCGCGCACCGTCGACAGCGTCGAGTGCAGATCGTCCATCGCCTCGCCGGTGTTCTCACAGACCCCGGTGACGATCTCGACGGTGTTGCGCAGCAACTCCTGGTGGACGTGCGGGGTCTCACCGATCTCGGCGATGACGGTTCCGGCCTCGTTGCTCAGCTGCCGGGTCACCGGATCGACGAGGGCGAACTCCCATTCGACACCGATGGTGGGCCGGGGTGACCGGACGAACGCGATCCGGCTATTCGGCGGGACCGATGACACCGCACGCCACCCGTCCGCCGGCGTCGCCGGTGGCCATCGTCTCCTGGTCGGGTCCCGGGGTGCCGTTGACCTGGTTGTAGCGCTCCGGCGGGATGTTGGCGAAGTTGTCGGCGTTCGCGTGGATCATGATCGCGGTGCCCTGACCGTCGGTCAGCTGCTCGGCGGTGAACGCGTCGGTCGTCGTCACCACCATCGCCGACCCGTCCTCGCGGACCTGCAGCGAGACCAGGTCGCCGCTGGCCGGGTGTCCGGTCTTGCCGGGGACGTTGAAATGCCCGCCTGCGGAAAGGAAGTTGCCTGGGGCTCCACCAGTCGGCGGGGTGGAGTTGGCCTCACACTTGCCGACCGAATGGATGTGCATTCCATGGAAGCCGGGCTCGAGCTGGCCGGACGCCACGGTCTTGACCGTGATGGTGGCGTAGTCGCCGCTGAAGTCGAAGTCCGCGGTCGCCACCGTCGTTCCGTCCGGCGACTTCAGTTCCGCGCTCAGCTTCTCACCGCTCGCGGCCTGGCCGCTTTCACCCTCGCCACCACCTTCGCCGGCCGCGGTCGAGGGCGCCGGGGACCCGGTCCACACCGGCGGCGTGGTGCCCGGCTCGGAGGAGACGGGCTCGTTGGGGGTGCACGCGGTCAACGCGAACGCGGGCGCGGCGAACAGGGCGGCAACGGCAGCAGGCTTGAGACCGGGCTTGAGCATGCTCAGAGCCTAACCGGTGACCGCCACGACGATGCCCGGTGGCTGCTCGGCCAGCGCCGGAACCCGTGCCTCTACCGGCGCTTCCAGCAGGCGGCCCACGTCCTCGGCGGCCTCCTGTTCACCCGGGGCGTCGCTGAAGTACACGGTGGTCGCGGTGACTCCCTCGAGCGTGAGGTTGCCGGTCTCGGTCACGTCCCAGCCGTCGTCGCGCAGGCGCGTGGCCACACCCTCGGCGGCGCCTTCGACGGTCGAGATGTTGAACACCCGCACCTCGGGGCGTGCCGCTTCGGCCGGCGGCGCCTCCGACGTCGGGGTGGTGGTCGTCGTGGTCGCGACCGTGGTCTGCTCGGCCGGCGTGTCGCCGCCGCGCAGCGCCTGGAACCCCACCAGCAGGAACACGACCCCGAGGAACAGCAGCACCATCACGATGGCGCGCAGGGGTAATCCGGAGGATTCTCGCTGATTCATCGTGCCCACTGTATCGAGCGGACCCCGCAGCCCGGCACGACGCGCGGGCTCAGGTGACCTCGAAGCCCAATCGGCGCGCCGCGCGCGCCTTCTGCCTACTGGCGCGCAGCCGTCGCAGCCGCTTGACCAGCATGGGGTCCGCGGCCAGCGCCTCCGGCCGGTCCACCAGTGCGTTGAGCACCTGGTAGTACCGCGTCGCCGACATGGAGAACAACTCCTTGATGGCGTCTTCCTTGCTGCCGGCGTACTTCCACCACTGCCGTTCGAAGGCCAGGATGTCGAATTCGCGGCGAGTCAACCCATCGGGCAGATCAGAGTCGTCTCCGGATTGCTCCGCCCGCGCCATGGCGCCGTCCATATCGCTTCCCGGACCCCTTCGACGATCACAGACAATTTCGTTTCAACCGAGAAATTACATCCCTGTGGTTCGGCGCTCATTCAATCACGGCGTGCACAGATGAGGCGTCACCAATGCGGGCGCGTCGGCTCACTTAAGCTGCACCCGTGGCCGTCGTACCGATTCGCATCGTGGGAGATCCCGTCCTGCACACCGCAACCACCCCGGTTCCCGTGGGTGACGACGGTGCATTACCGCCGGAACTGGCGGACCTGATCCGAGATCTCTACGACACGATGGACGCCGCCAACGGAGTCGGGTTGGCCGCCAACCAGATCGGCGTCTCCCAGCGCGTGTTCGTCTACGACTGCGCCGATGCGCGCGGCCGCACCAGCCGCCGCCGCGGCGTCGTGGTCAACCCGGTTCTCGAGACCTCCGAGGTGCCCGAGACCATGCCCGATCCCGACGACGACGAAGAGGGCTGTCTGTCGGTACCCGGCGAGCAGTTCCCCACCGGGCGCGCCGACTGGGCGCGGGTGACCGGCCTGGACGCCGACGGCACCCCCATCACCCTCGAGGGCACCGGGCTGTTCGCGCGCATGCTGCAGCACGAGACCGGTCACCTCGACGGTTTCCTCTACCTCGATCGGCTCATCGGCCGGCACGCCCGCGCGGCCAAGAAAACGGTCAAGCACAACGGCTGGGGCGTGCCCGGCCTGAGCTGGCTGCCGGGCGAGGACCCCGACCCGTTCGGGCACTGACGCGGTGGCCGACCTGCCTCGTCCGGGCACCCGGGTGAGCCTGCGCTACCGGCTGCCTGCTGGGTCGACCCCACCCCTGAACGACGTGGTCGGCCACGTCGTCGAGCGGGAACCGGTGGTCCGCATCCGCACGAGAACCGGTGAGACGGTCGACGTCCCGGTCGCCGATGTCGTCAGCGTGCGGGTGCTGACCGACGCGCCGGTGAAGGCCTCGCAGATCCGCGCGGTCGAGCACGCCGCCGCGATGGCCTGGCCGGGCCTCGAGCACCAGTGGCTGGACGGCTGGTTGCTCCGGGCCGCCGGCGGACACACCCACCGCGGCAATTCCGCTGTGCCGCTGGATATCCACGCCGGCACCGCCGCACTGCCCGCCATCCGCCAGTGGTATGCCGACCGCGCGCTGACGCCGTGGCTCGCGACCGCCGACCGCCTCGTCCGGCTGCCCGCCGGCGTCGAGGTGCACCTCGAGAGCATTGTCATGGTCCGCGATCTGCCCGCCGAGGACGCCGAACCGATCACCGTGCTCGACCGCCCCGATACGACGTGGCTGCGGGTCTACGAACGCGACGTGCCGGTCGAGGTCCTGACCGCCGTCGCGGACGGCGACGTCTGCTTCGGCCGGATCGACGACGCGGCGGTCGGCCGCGCGGCGGTCACCCCGGCGCACGACGGAGTGCGGTGGGCGGGCCTGTCGGCCGTGCGGGTGGCAGAAGACCACCGCCGCAGCGGATACGCCCGCCGATTGTGCGCTGGGATGCTGAAGTGGGCCGCCACCCGAGCGGCCACCCGGGCCTACGTCCAGGTACTGGCCGACAACACCGGCGCCCTCGCGCTCTACGAGTCGATGGGCTTCACCGCACAGCACCGGGAGCGCTACATCGACGCCCGTACCCTGTAGCGATGCGGCTGGCCACCTGGAACGTCAACTCGATCCGCGCCCGGGTGGACCGGGTCACCGACTGGCTGCAACGCAGCGACGTCGACGTGCTCGCCATGCAGGAGACCAAGTGCTCGGCCGAGCAGTTCCCCACGATGCCGTTCGAGGCGATCGGCTACGAGGTGGTGCACTGCGGGTTCAACCAGTGGAACGGCGTGGCGATCGCCTCGCGCATCGGCATCGAGGACGTCCAGGTCGGCTTCGAAGGTCAACCGACGTGGAGTTCCGACGAGACCGTGGAGGCGGCCGCGGAGGCGAGGGCGATCGGCGCCACCTGCGGCGGGGTGCGGGTGTGGAGTCTCTACATCCCAAACGGCCGCTTCGTCGGCTCGCCACACTATGGGTACAAGCTGGAATGGCTTGCTGCCCTGCGTGATACCGCACACCGTTGGTTGACCGAGGAGCCGTCGGCACCGATCGCGATGGTCGGAGACTGGAACATCGCCCCGACCGACGACGACGTCTGGAGCGTCGAGGCATATCAGGACAGCACCCACGTCACGCCGGCGGAACGCGACGCCTTCGCCGCGATCGTCGACGCCGGCTACGCGGATGTGGTTCGTCCGTTCGCCCCCGGCCCCGGCGTCTACACCTACTGGGACTACACGCGCCTGGCGTTCCAGAAGCGTCGCGGTATGCGCATCGACTTCATCCTGGGCTCACCGGCGTTCGCCGACCGGGTGACCCACGCCGAGATCGTCCGCGAGGAACGCAAGGGTAAAGGGGCCAGCGATCATGCGCCGGTGCTGGTCGAGCTCGACGGAACGGATTCGTCCTCGGCGTAACGACCGGGGTTGAACAGCGACGCCACCGCTCCCAGCAGCATCATCACCGCGGCGGCGGTGAAGACCACGACCAGCCCGGAGTGGAACGGGCCGGTGATCAGCTCGGGGAAGAAGGTCTTGCCGGTCAGCACGTCGGCGTTGACGCCGGGCTGCTGCAGCGCGTGGGACGGCTCGAGCAGTTCGGCGATGGGGTTGTGTCCCAGGAACGCGGCGAACAGGCTGCCGACCGGTGGCAGACCGGCGACGTCGTCGGCCACCGACGCGGCGACGCCCTGGGCCTGCAACCCGCTGCTCATCGCACCGGGCAGCGTGTTCGCCAGGCCCACAATCATCAACGAGAAGAACACGCCGATGGACAGCGAAGAGCCGGCGTTGAAGAACGTCGCCCGCACACCGGAGGCGGCGCCGCGTTCGGCGGGCGGGACGCTCGACATGATCGACGCGGTGTTGGGTGCGGTGAAGATTCCGCCGCCCAGGCCGTTGAGGAATACCAGCAGTGCGAACAACCAGTAGTCGAAGTTGACCGGGATCAGCACCAGCGCGACGAACGTCGCCGCCATCAGCAACATGCCGCCGACGGTGAACGGCCGCGCTCCGAAGCGGTCGGACAGCGAACCGGCCAGCGGACCGGCGATCAGGAAGCCGACGGTCATCGGCAGCATGTAGATGCCCGCCCACAGCGGCGTCGACTCGAAGCTGTAGCCGTGCAGCGGCAGCCAGATACCCTGCAACCAGATGATGAGCATGAACTGCAGGCCGCCGCGGCCCACCGACGACATCAGCCCGGCGAGGTTGCCCATGCCGAAGGACGCCGACCGGAACAGCCGGATGTTGACCATGGGTGCGGCGACGTGCAGTTCGACGAAGCAGAACGCGACCAGCAGGGCCACCCCGAATCCGATGCCGCCGAGCACCCACGGGTTGGTCCAGCCGGTGGTCGAGTCGCCGTAGGGCTGGATGCCGTAGGTGATGCCGATCAGCAGCACGGTCAGGCCGACGCCAAACGTCAACGTGCCCGCCCAGTCGATCCGTCCCGGTGTCCGCACGCCCAACTCCCGCAGCGAGCGGTAGCTCCAGACGGTGCCGAGGATGCCGATCGGCACGCCCACCCAGAAGATCGCCTTCCAGTTCCACTCGGACAGGAAGCCGCCGATGAGCAGACCCAGGAAGGACCCGGCGACGGCGGCCACCATGTTGACGCCCAGCGCCATGCCGCGCTGTCTGGCGGGGAACGCGTCGGTCAGGATTGCCGACGACGACGCCATCAGCATCGCTCCGCCGACGCCCTGCAGAACGCGCCAGCCGATCAGCCACACGGCGCCGCCCCCGAGGCTGAACGGGTCGAAGGACAGCGCAACGGCTGCCACGGTGAACACCGCGAAACCCAGGTTGTAGATGCGGACCCGGCCGAGCATGTCGCCGAGCCGCCCGAACGGCACCACCAGCACGGCCGTGACCACCAGGTAGCCCATCAGCATCCACAGCAGATAGCTGACGTTGCCGGGAGCGAGTGGGTTGAGCCCGATGCCGCGGAAGATCGCCGGCAGCGAGATCAGCACGATCGAGGCGTTGACGGTCGCCAGCAGCGTGCCCAATGTCGTGTTGGACAGGACGATCCACTTGTAGAAGGGGTGGTCGTGGTCCATGCGCCTGCGCCGGCGGGTGGTCTCGTCGACCGGCGGCGCGGTTCCGAGTTCAGTCGTCATGTGGGCTTCTCTTCGGTGTCGGGCACTGGAGGCGCCACGCTGCGCCGGGGAAAGGATCGGAATACACATATATTACCTATGCAAAACATCTCCGGGCCAGATACGTCGTGCGCTAGGTTGGGCACCACCGGGAAATCCACCCGGTGACCACCACGCGGGAGCGCGCACCGAGCGTGCTGAGAGGACAGCTGGGGCTGTCGACCGTAAGAACCTGACCGGATAATGCCGGCGTAGGGAGACACACGATGACGTCCGATGCCGCGACGTACCTGCCACTGTCCGAGGCCGGACACACCCCGCTGCGGGTGATGACCATCGCCGGATCGGATTCCGGTGGCGGCGCGGGCATTCAGGCCGATCTGCGCACGTTCGCCCTGCTCGGCATCCACGGCGTGGTCGCCGTCACGGCGGTGACAGTGCAGAACTCGTTGGGAGTCAAGGGCTTTCACGAGATCCCCGTGGAGGTGATCGGGGGTCAGATCGGTGCCGTCGCCTCGGACATCGGCATCCAGGCCGCCAAGACCGGAATGCTGGCGTCCTCGGAGATCATCGGCACGGTCGCCGACACCTGGCGCAGCCAGGGCCTTGCCGGTGTGGTGCCGTTGGTGGTCGACCCCGTGTGCGCGTCGATGCACGGCGATCCGCTCCTGCACCCTAGTGCGGTCGACGCACTGCGCGAACAGCTCTTCCCGCTGGCCACCGTCGTCACCCCGAACCTCGACGAGGTAAGGCTGCTCACCGGGGTCGACGTCGTGGACCCGGAGTCCCAGCGGGCGGCGGCGCAGGCGCTGCACGCCATGGGGCCGCGGTGGGCGCTGGTCAAGGGCGGGCACCTGCGGTCGTCGTCACGCGCCCCCGATCTGCTGTTCGACGGCACCGACTTTTACGAATTCGACGCGCCGCGGGTGGACACCGGGCACGACCACGGCGCCGGGGACACCCTGGCAGCGGCCACGGCGTCGGCCCTCGCGCACGGATACGACGTGCCCGACGCGGTCGCGTTCGCCAAGCGGTGGGTCACCGAGTGCCTGCGCGCGGCCTATCCCCTGGGCGAGGGACACGGGCCGGTCTCCGCGCTGTTCCGGCTGCGCCCGTGAACCTCGACGACATCGCGGGCGTCGCGCACGAACCCGACGGCATCCCGGCGGGCGTCGTCGTGCTGACCCACGGCGCCGGCGGCAGCCGGGACGCTCCGCTCCTCGTGCGGATCTGCGACGAATGGGCGCGCCGCGGTTGGCTGGCCGTGCGCTACAACCTGCCCTATCGGCGGCGCCGGCCGAAGGGTCCGCCGTCGGGTTCCGCCGCGGCCGACCGGGCCGGGGTTGCCGAGGCCGTGGCGACCGTACGGGGTCTGGCCGACGGTCCGGTGATCGCCGGCGGTCACTCCTACGGCGGTCGGATGACGTCGATGGCAGTCGCGGACGGCCATGTGGCGCCCGACG
Organism: Mycobacterium sp. 852013-51886_SCH5428379; assembly: GCF_001665575.1. Taxonomy (GTDB): domain Bacteria; phylum Actinomycetota; class Actinomycetes; order Mycobacteriales; family Mycobacteriaceae; genus Mycobacterium. Next base: position 45,241 of record NZ_LZSU01000029.1, read on the forward strand.
TGCTGACGCTGTTCTCCTATCCCCTGCACCCGCCGGGCAAGCCGGACCGCCTGCGCACCGAACACCTCCCGCGCATCGCCGTGCCGACCGTCTTCACCCACGGCACCTCCGATCCGTTCGGCGGCATCGAGGAAGTCCGCGACGCCGCCCGGCTCGTCGCCGCACCGACCGAGGTGGTCGAGGTGACCGGGGCCCGCCACGACCTCGCGTCGAAAACGCTGCACGTCCCGGCGCTCGCCGTCGACGCAGCGCTGCGGATGCTGCGGTGACGGACAGGCAACCGCGTACTCGCCCAACAGCTATCGTCGTTCCATGACCATGCCCCCGGCCCCGCCACCACCGCCCGGCCAGCCGCCGTACGGGCAGCCTCAATACGGTCAGCAACCCCCGTACGGGCAGCAACCGCAGTACGGGCAGCAACCGCAGTACGGTCAGCAGCCCTATTACGGGCAGCAGCAGCCACCGCACTATCCGCCACCACCACCCCAGCCGTACGCCGGGATGCCGCCCGCCGGGCCGCCGCCGAAGAAGAACCGGCTCTGGCTCATCCTCGGCATCGTGGCCGCCCTCCTGATCCTGGCGATCGTCGCCGTGGTGGTCGTCGTGTTCGTCGTGGTGGGCAGCGGTACCAAGACCGCCACGAACGTCGAGGTGGGCGACTGCCTCGCCGAGATCCCCGACGCGTCGCGGGTCCTCACAGTGAAGACCGTGGACTGCGCCGAGACACACGCCGGCGAGGTCTTCGCGGTGCTGGACATGCCCGACGGTGACTACCCCGGCGACGCCGCGGTCCAGGAGTACTCGAACCGGTGCGGACCGGCACTGGCGACTTATTCGCCCGAAGCGATGACCGACGACAGCGTGCAGCTCTACGTGCTCTATCCGACGGAGGAGACCTGGGGCCAGGGCGACCGCGCGGTGACGTGCGTTGCCACCCTGGATCCGCCGCGGACCGGCTCACTCAGGGAGTGACCGTAGAGGGTCCTATTCGGTACTTCGGGTACCGTTGTCGGTCATGACTTCGGAGCAGTTCGACGCGGTCATCGTGGGCGCCGGGTTCGCTGGAATCGGCGCCGCGATCCAGCTCAAGCGGCTGGGCGTGACCGACTTCGTGATCCTCGACCGCGAGGACGACCTCGGCGGGACGTGGTACGTCAACCACTACCCGGGCCTCGCGGTGGACGTCCCCACCACCACCTACAGCTACTACTTCGAACCGAACCCGAACTGGTCGCGGCTGTTCTCCACCGGCAACGAGATCAAGCAGTACGCCGACGACGTCGCCGACAAGTACGACGTCCGCCGCCATATCCGCTTCAACACCACGGTCGAGGGCGCCCGCTGGGACGACGACGCCAAGGTGTGGCGGGTCGCGGTGGCGGGCGGTGACACGCTCAGCGCCCGCTATCTGTTCACCGCGACCGGTTTCCTGTCCCAGCCGCACATGCCCGACATCCCCGGTATCGCCGACTTCGCGGGCAAGGTCATCCACACCACCGACTGGGACGACAGCTTCGACCCGTCCGGTAAGCGGGTAGCGATCATCGGTACCGGCGCCACCGCGGTGCAGCTGATCCCGGAGCTGGCGAAGACGGCCGCCGACCTCACCGTCTATCAGCGCACCCCGATCTGGGTGGTGCCCAAGATCGACCTCCGGTTCTCCGAGCGGGCCAAGCGGCTGTTCGCCCGCGTGCCCGCCACCCAGCGCGCCATCCGCGCCGTCACCGACGCCATCTACGAGTTCATGGTGTGGATCGGCATCCTGCACTTCCGGGGCAGCCGCGGCCGCGGCAACATCGCCGCAGGCGACCTGGCGAAGCTGTACCGATTCCTGACGATCCGCGACAAGGAACTGCGCCGCAAGCTGACACCGGACTACGACTTCGGGTGCAAGCGGCCGACGTTCTCCAACAGCTACTACCGGGTGTTCACCAAACCGCACGTGCACCTGCAGGCCGACGGCATCGAACGCATCGAGGCCGACGGGATCGTCAACGCCGACGGCACCAAGACCGTCATCGACTCACTGGTGCTGGCGACGGGCTTCGACCTGTGGGAGGCCAACTTCCCCGCCATCGAGGTCATCGGCCGCGACGGCCGCAACCTCGGAAAGTGGTGGCGCGACACGCGTTTCCAGGCCTACCAGGGCGTGACGGTGCCGTCGTTCCCGAACTTCATGAGCCTGGCCAGTCCGTACGCGTTCCTCGGGCTGAACTTCTTCAACACCATGGAATACCAGATGCGGCACATGGATCGGCTCTTCGGCGAACTCAGGCGCCGGGGCGCCACCACGTTCGAGATCACCGAAGAGGCCAACAGCCGCTACCTGGATCGGATGACGGAACTGCTCGGCGAATCGCTGTTCACCAACGGCAACTGCGCGAGTGCGCGGTCTTACTATTTCAATCCCAGCGGCGAGGCGACCCTGCTGCGGCCGATGTCCACCAAAGCCGCGGTGCGCGAAGCCTCCGAGTTCCCCCTGACCGACTATCAACTCACCTGACCCCTGAAGGGACCCCCGTGAAAACCCGTGTGAAGAAGCAGAATTCGCGTGCCGCGATGCTGGCAGGTCTGACCGTGGCCGGCGCCGGTCTCGCCCACTTCGCCAACCCGAAGGCATTCGAGCCGATCACCGTCGCGGCGTTCCCCGACAACACCCGGCGCCACGTCTACACCAACGGCAGCATCGAGACCGCGATCGGGCTGGCGCTGGCCGCCCGCCGGACTCGCAAGCTGGGCCTGGCCGGTCTGCTCGGCTACGCGGCCTACTTGGCCGGCAACACCGTGCGTAGCCGGTAGCGGCCCAACAACGTCAGATCCATCAGCCCGGACACCAGCGCCCGGGTATAGGGCGAGTTGCGGTATTGGACGAGCCTGCCGAGGTCGACCACGACGGCCATCGCCGCGTACACCGCGAACCTGGCCTGCCCCGCCGTCCACTCCGGGCGCAGCGCCGCGACCAGCTCACCCCACGTCTCCACGGTGGACCGCTGCAGATTACGCAGGATCTGCTGGTCGCCGGCGGACATGTTGAGCCGCTCGGTGTAGTAGACGTAGTCCATCTCGGGCTGGCCGAAGGAGCGGGCGACGTGGCCGTCGATCAGCCGCGTCAGCGCCTCCTCTCGGTCGGTCGACTGGTCGAGGATCGCCGTCATCTCCGCCGACCAGCGGTCGGCGTCGCGCCGGAAACCGCCGGCGAGAATGTCGCTCTTGCCCGAGAAGTACCGGTAGATCCCCGACGCCGGCATACCGACCGCGGCGGCGATGTCCTCCATCGAGGTGTCGCGATACCCCTTCTGATTGAACAGCTTCATCGACTCGACCAGCAGCGCTTCGTATTTCGACCGGTGTGCGAGCGGGGTGGCCGCCACCGGCTCCGCCTCGTCGGGAAGATCGGGGAAATCCGCGGGGACGAGGGTCAGCACCAGATCGGACAACAGGGCGCGGATCTGACCGCCGGGCAGCTTCGCCCGATGGTCGACGACGCTGCCGAGCACGCTCATCATCGCGGTCGACAGGGTCCAGCGGTCGCGGGAATCCAGGTCGGGGCGCAGCGCGCAGAGCGGACCCTGGATCCGGCGGTGCACGGCGCGCAGCTGCGCGTTGAGCGTGGCCTGATCGTCGCCGCGCAGGTAGCGGGCCTCCCAGCGGTACAGCCCGCCGGATTCCCGGTTGTTCAGCGCCGTGTCACTCAGTGCGGCGGCCAGTGCGAGGAGGACCTCGCGCGGATCCCCGTCCGCGTCGTCGGCGAAGGCGGTCGCGTCGACCAGCTGCTGACCGAGACTGAGCACCGCGTCGCGGAACAGCTCGTACTTACCGGTGTAGTGGCGGTACAGCGCGGCGGCCGAGATGCCGACCCGCGACGCGATGGCCTCCATGCTCACGCCGTGATAGCCGAGCGTGGAGAACGCCTCCGCCGAGGCGCGGGCGATCTGCGCCTTGCGGTCCCTGGGGCGGCGACGTACCCCATCACCACCTGCGGGCGAGGTGCGCGCCATGTCGACACACTATCCGGATCTGCGCGGCGGCGACCCGCCGGGCGAGGGTCGAGATTGTGACGGGTTGTCCGCACCCGGTGAGAACGGTCGTTAACATCGAACGGGGAGGGGCCCATGCATCGTCACAGCTGGCGTGTCGGCATCGCGGCCGCGCTGATGGTGGCCGTCGGGCTGTTCATCCTGCGCTTCCCGGTGCTGCTCGACCAGTACGACCAATGGGGTTGGCAGATCGACTGCGGCACCGGCTTCGCCGCTGACCTGGCCCAGGCCGAAGCCGCCGAGGACTCCGCAGCCGTCGAGGTCTGCCGATCGGCGCTCACCATGCGGCGGATCTGGACGATCCCGCTGATCGCCGGGGGAACGCTCATGCTGATCGTGGTGTTGCTCCGGGCCACGCTGACGCCGCAGCAGCGTCGGGTGTCCGCACAGCACGACACCGGATAGCGCGGCGAATACGATGCGCCGGTGGCTGCGAACGGCGATGCCGCCCTGACCCGGCGTCTCGGCTTCACCGACGCCGTCGTCATCGGACTGGGCGCGATGGTCGGCGCGGGAGTGTTCTCGGCCTTCGCTCCGGCGGCCGCCGCCGCGGGCAGCGGTCTGCTGATCGGGTTGGCGGTCGCCGCCGTCGTCGCCTACTGCAATGCGATGTCGTCGGCCCGGTTGGCCGCCCGCTATCCGCAGTCCGGCGGCACCTACGTCTATGGCCGCGAGCGGCTGGGCGGATTCTGGGGTCACCTCGCCGGGTGGAGCTTCGTTGTGGGCAAAACCGCGTCGTGCGCGGCGATCGCCCTCACCGTCGGTCTCTATGCGTGGCCCGACGCCGCGCGGCCGGTGGCGGTGGCCGCCGTCGTCGCGGTGACCGTGCTCAACTACACCGGCGTGCAGAAATCGGCCGTCCTGACCCGCTTCATCGTCGTGGCGGTGTGCGCCGTGCTCGTCGCCGCGGTGGCCGTCGTCGCCGGATCGGGCAGCGTCGACACGGCCCGGCTCGCTGTCACGTCGGACCTGTCCGTCGGCGGGGTGCTGCAGGCGGCCGGTCTGCTGTTCTTCGCCTTCGCCGGATACGCGCGGATCGCCACCCTCGGCGAGGAGGTACGCGATCCGGCACGGACGATCCCCCGCGCCATCCTCACCGCGCTGGGTGTCGCGCTCGTGCTCTACGCGCTTGTCGCGGTCACCGTGCTGGGCGCGCTCGGGCCTGCACTGGCAGCGTCGAGCGCGCCGCTGGCCGATGCCGTCTCGGCCGCGGGCGCGGGCGCAGAGGGTTTGACGCCGGTGGTGCGGGCCGGCGCGGCGGTGGCCGCCCTGGGTTCGCTGCTGGCCCTGATCCTGGGCGTCTCGCGCACCACGCTCGCGATGGCGCGCGACCGGCATCTACCGCACGCGCTGGCAGCGGTGCATCCGCGATTCGGCAGCCCGCACCGCGCCGAGATCGCGGTGGGCGTGGTCGTCGCGGTGCTGTGCGCGACCGTCGACCTGCGTGGGGCCATTGGCTTCTCGTCCTTCGCGGTGCTGATCTACTACGCCGTCGCCAACGCCGCGGCCTGGACGCTGGGCCACCGGGTGATCCCTGCGGTCGGCCTGGCGGGCTGCGTCCTGCTGGCGTTCTCGCTTCCGGCCGCCGCGGTCGTGACGGGCGGCGTGGTCGTCGCCGTCGGCGCGGTCGCCTATCTGGTGCGCTCTGCGTGCGAATGAGCCGCCGATGGTGTGTAGTCGTATGCCGTGAGCCTGCTGACGTGGAAGACCGTCGAATCCCGCGCTGACGCCGACTTCGTCGTCGCCCCCGACGAGCGGCTCGATTGGGGCCGAACCATCGGCATCGGCGCCCAGCACGTCGTGGCGATGTTCGGTGCGACGTTCCTGGTGCCGGTGCTCACCGGCTTTCCGCCGGCCACCACCCTGCTGTTCTCGGGTGTCGGCACGATCCTGTTCCTGATCATCACCGGCAACCGGCTGCCGAGCTATCTCGGTTCGAGCTTCTCGGTGATCGCTCCGGTCGTCGGTGCCACCGCCGCGCAGGGCACCGGCAGCGCGCTCGGCGGGATCGTGGCGCTCGGTCTGGTCCTCATCGCCATCGGCGGCATCGTGCACCTGGTCGGCACCCGCTGGCTAGACCTCACGCTGCCGCCGGTGGTGACCGGCGCGATCGTCGCGCTGATCGGGTTCAACCTCGCCCCCGCGGCCAAGGCCAACTTTGAGAAGGGTCCGCTGGTCGGCCTGGTGACGCTGGTACTGCTGGTGGCGACGCTGGCGTTCTTTCGCGGCATCGTCGGCCGGTTGGCCATCTTCGGCGCCGTGGTGGTCGGCTACCTGCTGGCGCTGGCACTCGGCGACGTGGACACCGCGAAGATCGCGGCCGCGCCGTGGATCGGCCTCCCCGAGTTCCAGACACCGTCGTTCTCGCTGGCCGTGCTGCCGATGTTCCTGCCCGCGGTCATCGCTCTCATCGCCGAGAACATCGGTCACGTGAAATCGGTCGGCCAGATGACCAAGACCGAGGTCGATCCGCTGATCGGCCGCGCGCTGGCAGCCGACGGGGTGGCCACCACGCTGGCCGGATTCGGCGGTGGATCGGCGACCACCACGTACGCGGAGAACATCGGAGTGATGGCCGCGACGCGCGTCTATTCGACCGCCGCGTACTGGGTGGCGGCGGTCGTCGCGATCGTGCTCTCCCTCTGCCCGAAGGTCGGAGCCGTGATCTCAGCGATTCCGGAGGGCGTCCTGGGTGGGGCGACGGTGGTGCTCTACGGCCTGGTCGGCATCCTCGGGATCCGTATCTGGCTGACCAACCGCGTGGACTTCTCCCTTCCGATCAACCAAATGACCGCGGCGATACCGTTGATCATCGGTATTGCCGACTTCACCTGGCAGGCCGGCGAATTGACATTCACCGGGATCGCGCTGGGATCCATCGCGGCGCTGCTGGTCTACCACGGGATGCGCCTGCTGGGTCTGCGGACCGCACGACAAGAGTAGCCCGTCAGCCCCGCCTGCGCTGATCGCGCGGCGGCACCCCGTTGGGCCCCTCGATCGAGCGCGCATAGGTGGCGACGGCGAACGCCGCCGACGGCGCCATGATCTCCAGCGCGCGCCGGTCGACGTTGACGATGTCGTCGCGGCGGGTGTGGTGGTTCGGGTCGAACGGCACACCGGGCCTGCCACCCCACAACCGGGCCTGCACCGCCGACTTCCGCTGCGCCGCACCGCTCGTGACACCGCCGAACGGTATCCCGGCCGCCCGGAACGGGTCGTAGTCGGTGACGTCGGCCAGCGGCATGTCGGCAGTGCGCACTCCGGCCAGGTTCAGATAGCCGGCCAGCAGCCGTTCGATCCCGGCGGAGCCCTGCGGGACGTCGATCGGCGGACCGCTCGCCGCGGACTGATCGCCGTCGTAGGTGAAGTAGCCGGCGTTCGGCGAGCCCAGCATGTCGAAGTTCAGGTACAGCGCGATGTCGGCGAGCTGTTCGTCGTCCAGGCCGCGCACGTAAGCACGTGAACCCTCCAGGCCGATCTCCTCGGAACCCCAGAACCCGAACCGCACGGCGTTGGCGATCTGCGGGGAACTGCCCAGCTGCAGCGCCGTCTCGAGGACCGCCGCCACGCCGGTGCCGTTGTCGTTGATACCCGGCCCACCGCCGACGCTGTCGAGGTGCGCACCGGCCATCACGACGTCATCGGTGTTCCCGGTTCTGGTCTGGGCGATGACGTTTCGTGACGTGACCATGGTCGGCCTGCCGTCAAGGCGCAGATTCACCGGCGCCGTGGTGCGGCGCAGCGCCGAGTTCGCCGCCGGGTCGATGATGCCGACGGGCATCGTGAGCCCGCGGTAGTACCCGGGCGTGAACAGCGTCGGTGGGCTGCCCTCGGTGCCGGAGAGTGCGACGAGTACTCCGACCGCGCCCTCGGCGAGCGCGGTGTCGTGCTTTGTCACGACCGAACATCCGGTGTCGTCGACGACCGCGATCGCACCGGTGACGTCGACGCCGTCGTAGTCGGCCCGGCTGCATCCCGCCGGTTTCGCCGGGCGTAGGGAGAGCGCGGTGATGCCGTCGGATCCGGTGTCGATCAGCAGTGATGCCTTCTCCACCGCGTGCCCCCGTCCGGCGGCGGTGAGCCGTGGGTTGCCACCGTCGGTACCGCCGTAGCGCTCGAACTCCGGGGTCTGTACGTCGAAACCCTTGTCGCGCAGCGTGTCAGCCACATAATCGACGCTCGCGTCGTAACCACCCGTGCCCTCGGAGCGCCGACCGCCGTGGGCATCGGCGATCTGCTGCAACGCGTCGAGGTGGACGTAGAGGGCGTCGGCGGTGATGCGGGCCGCCAGGGCGGCCGGATCCGGCTGCGGGGGTGGCGGTGCGGGCGAGGAGCACGCGGCGGCGAGCGCCGCCGCGAGCACCGCCGCGGTGACCGCAACCAGCCCCCGCATCGTCACGACGGTCCGGCCGGGTGACGGGTGCGGTCCTCACGGATCGGGATCCCGTTGCGGCCGCGCTGATCCTGGGCGTAGAGGCCGACCGCGAATCCGGCGCCGCGGCCATGGATCTCCTGGGACGTGCGGTCGATCTCGTTCAGCGTGTCGGTCTTCTTGTGATAGTTCGGATCGAACGGTCGGTTGGCCTCGCCGCCCCAGACGTCGGCCTGCTCCACCGATTTGTCCACCTCGGCGCCCGAGAACAGTCCGCCGGAGGGGATTCCGGCGGAGGTGAACGGGCCGTAGTCCGAACGGCCGTCGAATGCGCTGTCCTGAGCCGGTTTTCCGGCGTCATCGAGGTAGGCGGCCAAGGTGCGCTCGATCCCTGCGGACCCCTCAGGGACCCGCGGGATGCCGGTGTTCGGATCGGGTGGCGCGGACTGATCACCGTCCAGGGTGAAGTAGCCCGGATTGGGTGAACCGACCATGTCGAAGTTGAGGTACAGGGCTATGTCTCCGAGTTGCTCCGCGTCGAGCGACTCGATGTAGTTCGCGGAACCGAGCACGCCCAATTCCTCGGCACCCCAGAACGCGAAGCGCACAGCGTTGCGGATCTCAGGTGAGCCCCCGAGCCGGCGCGCGGTCTCCAGCACCGCCGCGACACCGGAACCGTTGTCGTTGATACCCGGGCCTTCCGGCACGCTGTCGAGGTGTGCGCCGGCCATCACGACGTCGGTGGTCGATCCGGTTTTGGTCTGCGCGATGATGTTTCGGGTGCGGCCCTCTCGCACCCCGGCCTCCAGCCGCAGGCTCACCTCCCCCGGCTCCGCCCGCAGCCCCTGGCCCACGACCTTGGTCACCCCGACCGACGGAATCTTCACATCGGTGTCCGCGCCGAGTGTGGCCTGCCAGTTGTCGCCGTCCTCGTTATTCGCCACGATCAGCGCGACCGCACCGCGTTGCGCGGCCACCGACTGCTTCACACCGAACGGGCACTCGCCGCGATCGACCAGCACCACCGCACCCTGCACGGGGAGACCGTCGTAATCCTCGACGGTGCACCCCGGACTGGCCTCGCTCCGGGCGACGACCAGCGGACCGGTCACCCCCGGGGGCGGTGTGCCGATCGTGTATTCGAGCGGCTTGGCCTCCACGGCCCGGCCGGCGACCGTGAGCTCCGGCTTCTCCGCGAACGGCACCTCGACCTCGAATTCGGGTGTCTGCACGTCGAATCCGCTGTCCCGCAGCGTCTGGACGACGTAGTCGACGCTGGCGTCGTAACCAGGGGTGTCGAATGCGCGGTTGCCACCGTGGGCGTCGGCGATCTCCTGCAGTCTCTGGAGATCGGCCATCATCGCGTCGGCGGAGATCCGGCCGGAGAGTTCCTCGGCGAAAGCCTGGGCGGCGGGCGCAGCCTCCGGTGTGGACGAGGGGGGCGCCGTCGGCGCGGGTCCTGTGTCGTCTGCACATCCGCCGAGCGACGCGGCCACCACCACGGCCATCAGCGGAGCGCCCACCGCCGTCAGCGTCCTACGCACCATTGCATCCACGTTAGCGTGACCGCGCCGGTGCGTACCGCCGCATCAGGCGTCGCGGCGGTCGACGACCACCACGGCCGCGACGAACACGATGGCCACCACCGCGGTGAAGTAGCAGACCGCGCCGACATGTCCCCAGGGCACGTCGTACGAGGGGAACAGCCAAGCGACGCCCAGGAATTCGAACATGTTCGCGAATGGCAGATAGATGCCGATCTCGCTGCCCACGTTCGGCATGTTGCCCAGGATCGGCTCGACCACCAGCGGCCACATCAGCAGCACCGCGACCGCGCCTGCGGCGAACCGGATCAGCGCCCCGACCGCCACCCCGAGGACGGCCGCCAGCATCGCGTAGAGGGTGACCGCGCCGACGGCCCGCCACGTGGAACCCTCCCCCGGCGGCAGCCCGGCGATGATCACGGCGATGAAACTCGTGGCGGCGGCGCACAGTCCGCTGAACACACTCGTGACCACCGCCTTGGCGATCAGCACCAGCGGCCGGCGGGGCACGGCCAGGAACGTGGAGCGGATGAGGCCGGAGCGGTACTCGCCGGTGACGGCCAGCGACGACAGGATCATCAGCACGGGAACTCCGAAGACGGCGACCCCGAGGATCGCCTCCTCGGGCGTCATCCGGTCATAGGCGCTGCTGGCCGCGACCAGCATCGCCGTCACCCCCAGCGACAGCACGACGACCGCCGCAGCCGACCACAGCGGGGAGCGGGTGGTGGTGAGCTTGATCCTCTCGGAGTCCAGCACCTCGAGCGCGCTCATCGGGCTTCTGCCCGGTAGTCCACGGCGTCATCGGTCATCTTCAGATACGCCTCCTCGAGCGACGCCCGCTGTGGGCTGAGTTCGTGCAGCGTGATGGCATTGCGCGCCGCCAGGTCGCCCACCACTTCGGCGGCGACGCCATAGACGGTCAAACCGCCGTCGCGGTGATCTCCGACGGTGATGCCTGCACCCGCCAACGCATCCCGCAGCTGATCGGACTGCGGGCTGCGCACCCGCACGGTGTCACCGCCGGAGCGGCTCACGAACTCCGCGACCGTCGTCGAGGCGATGAGCCGGCCACGGCCGATCACCACCAGGCGGTCGGCGGTCTGCGCCATCTCGGAGAGCAGATGGCTCGACACCAGCACGGTGCGCCCCTGCTCGGCCAGGGTGCGCATCAGCGTGCGCACCCAGTGGATGCCCTCCGGATCCAGCCCATTGACCGGTTCGTCGAACAGCAGCACGGGCGGGTCGCCGAGCAGTGCGGCGGCGATGCCGAGGCGCTGGCTCATTCCCAGCGACAGCGTGCCCGCCGGGCGGTCGGCCGCCGGGGTGATGCCGACGATGTCGAGCACCTCGTCGACCCGGTCGGCTGGGAGCTTGTTGCTCGCCGCGATCCATCGGAGGTGGTTGCGGGCGGTGCGGTTGGGATGGGCCTGCCGGGCGTCGAGCAGCGCGCCCACCACCCGCAGCGGGTTGCGCAGATCGCGGTAGGCGCGGCCGTCGATCGTCGCAGTACCGGAGGTGGGGCGGTCCAGCCCGAGGATCAACCGCATGGTCGTGGTCTTGCCCGCGCCGTTGGGACCGAGAAATCCGGTCACCACCCCCGGCTCTATCGAGCAGGTCAGCCCGTCGACGGCGACGGTCGGACCGTACGTCTTGGTCAGTCCCTCGAGTGCGATCACACGTCCATGGTGTCAGCTCCGCGCAGCGACGATCATGTCGGCGACCGCACGCATGCCGTCTGCGTTGGGATGCATCGGGGCGGGACGGCGCGGCCACGGGACTCCGGGTTTCGTGGTCCACGGCTGCGCCGACCAGGCGTGATGGTCCCGGCTGGCCTCGGCGGCGCGCACCCAGCCGCATCCGGTCTCGGCCGCCACCGCGCCGGTGAGGCGCTCCAGCGTGTCGGCGATGCGCCGGCCGAGCGCGACGTCGGTGTCGGCGAGCGGCGGCGCGGGCGTCCCCGCCGGGGGAAGCAGGGTGAGGTAGTCGACGAACAGGACCCGCGCCTGCGGCGACCGGGCGCGTACGGTCGTCGCGACCCTGCGCAGCGCACCCTCGACCGCGACGAGGGCGCGGTCGCGTTGGGAGCGGTCGAACAGGTCGCGCACCGGGGGCAGCCATCGCAGTGCGCGGGGTAGGCCCGCGGCCATCAGCATCGGCACATAGCCGACGTCGTTGCCGCCGATCGTCACCGTCACCAGGGTCTCTGTGCCGTCCAGCGCGGTGATCTGCGGCGGGGCGCCGTGCTGTGCCTCGTCGAGCACGTGCGCAGTCGTCGCACCCGAATAGGTGACGTCGATCAACTCCAGGCCGAGTGCCTCGGCCACCAGGTGCGGATAGTTGCGCGCCGACCGTCCGGCCCGGAACGGCGCCCCGTCGGCCTTGGGTCGGATCCCCGGTCCGGCCGCCATGGAGGAACCGAGGGCGACGTACCGGCTCATCGACCGGCTCATACAGCGGGACTGGACGCCTGCGCCCAGTAGCGCTTCGGGATCCGGCCGGCGTGCCGGGCCAGGTGGCCGGCGGTGACGGCGGCGGCCATCGCGGCAGCCATCTTCGGCGGATCGGCGGCGCGGGTGACGGCGCTGGCCAGCAGGACCGCGTCGCAGCCCAACTCCATCGCCAGCGCGGCGTCGCTGGCGGTGCCGATCCCGGCGTCCAGGATCACCGGCACGCCCGCCGCCTCGACGATCATCTCGATGTGGTGCGGGTTCGCGATGCCCAGACCGGTGCCGATCGGCGAGCCCAGCGGCATCACCGCGGCGCACCCGATGTCCTCGAGCCGGCGCGCCAGCACGGGATCGTCGTTGGTGTAGGGCAGCACGATGAAGCCGTCATCCACCAGTTGTTCTGCGGCACGGACCAATTCGACGGCGTCGGGCAACAGGGTGCGCTCGTCGGCGATCACCTCCAGCTTCACCCATTCGGTGCCGAGGGCTTCGCGACCGAGTTGCGCGGTGAGCACCGCCTCGGCCGCGCCGCGGCATCCGGCGGTGTTGGGCAGCGGTGCGATACCGAGCCGGTTGAGCAATTCGAGCACCCCGGTGCCGCCCTCGACGTCCACGCGGCGCATCGCGACGGTGGTCAGCTCGGTTCCCGAGGCGACCAGCGCCGCCTCGAGCACCGCGAGGTTGGGCGCTCCGCCGGTCCCGCAGATCAGCCGCGAGCCGAACGCACGGCCGGCGATGACGAGCTTGTCCGTGTCGGTGTCCGTGCCCTCGGTCGCGTCGCTCCTGGGGCTAGCCACCCTGCACCGCCGTGACCACTTCCACGCGCGCGCCGTCGCGCAACGGGGTCTGCCAGTCCGCGCGCGGCAGCACCGACCAATCCACCGCGACGGCGATGCCCCGGTCGGGGAACCCCATCTTCGTCACCAGATCGGCCACCGTGGTGGTCTCGTCGACGTCGACGAATTCGTCGTTCACGGTCACTCTCATTGACGCCCCCTCATGTCGTGGCTCCCACTGTTGCTTCGAGTTCGGCGGCCACCTGCTGCGCGGTCCACGGCGCTAACAAGAAGCCGTTGCGGCCATGGCCGGCGGCCACCATCGTGCGGTCGTCGAGGCGCCGCACCAGCGGCAGCCCGTCCGGTGTCATCGGTCGCAGCCCGGCGGCGCATTCGGCGAACTCGTACTCGCCCAGGGCGGGCATCACCGTGCATGCGTCGTCGAGTAGATCGCGCACCCCGCTGACCGCGGGCGCGGTGTCGCGCCCGTGTTCGTACTGCGTCGCCCCGACCACCACGCCGTCGGCGCGCGGCACCAGATACACCTGTCTGCCGTGCACGCGGGCCCGCACCACCCGGCGGGGTACCGGCATACAGCCGCGCCGCCAGCGCAACCGCAGCACCTCCCCCTTGACCGGGCGGATCGGCAGGTCCGGCCACAGCGCCGGAGCGTCGACGCCGTTGGCGATCACCCGCATGTCGACGTCGTCGACCGCGGACAGCTCGTCCACCGGCGGCGCCCAGTGCACGCCGAGTCGTTCGCACTGCGTGGCCAGCGCGTCGACGACGGCGCGGTTGTCGACGGCGAATTCGGTGTCGGCGATGAATCCGTGTCGGATCCCTTGCGCCAGTAGAGGTTCCACATCGCGCGCGGTCGTGGTCAGCGTCACCGGATGGCCTTGTGCGGCCAGCCACTGGCCGACGGTCTTCAGATCCGCGGCGTCGGCGCGGTCGACCGCGACGACCAGCGATTCACGCGCGGTGACCACCTCGGGCGGCAGCCCGTCGAGGAAGCCCTCGTGCCACAGTCGCAGCGATTCGAGCCCGATCCGCAGCAGTTCGTGCTCACCGGGCCAGCCCTCACTGTGGGGGGCGAGCATTCCGCCGGCCACCCACGACGCACCCTTCTCGGGGCTGCGGTGCACGCGGACCGTCCAGCCGTCCTGCGCCGCGCGGCGGGCGACCGCGAGCCCGATGACCCCGCCGCCGATGACGGCTGCGGTCGGGTTCCTGGCCTGACCCCTGGGCTGATTTGTAGGCATCTGCACCTCCCTTCGCCGGCATGACCCGGATCAGGTACGACGGTCAGGGCCGGCTGCTGGCCCACTCTCAGCCCCGCGTCCCCGGGACTCCCGTGTCGGCCATCCACGGTAGTCGCTAGCGTGCGGTTGTGCACCAACCCACCTCACGCCCGACTCCGGACCTGCGCGACGCCCGGCTGTACCTGTGCACCGACGCCCGCCGGGAGCGTGGTGACCTGGCCGAATTCGCCGACGCGGCACTGGCCGGCGGGGTCGACCTGATCCAGCTGCGCGACAAGGGGTCGGCCGGCGAGAAGACGTTCGGACCGTTGGAGGCGCGCGGGGAACTGGCCGCGCTCGAGGTGCTGGCCGACGCCGCCCGCCGACACGGTGCACTGCTGGCGGTCAACGACCGCGCCGACATCGCGCTGGCTGCCGGCGCCGACGTCCTACACCTCGGCCAGGACGACCTGCCCCTGGACGTGGCCCGCGGGATCATCGGGCCCCGCCCGCGGATCGGGCGGTCCACCCACGACCGGTCGCAGGTGATCGAGGCGACGACCGAGGACGTCGACTATTTCTGCGTCGGTCCGTGCTGGCCGACGCCGACCAAACCAGGCCGGCCGGCGCCGGGCCTGGAGCTGGTCCGGGAGACGGCGGCGCTGGCGCCGGAGAAACCGTGGTTCGCGATCGGCGGCATCGACGAGGAGCGGCTCCCCGAGGTGCTGGCCGCCGGCGCGCGGCGCGTCGTCGTCGTCCGGGCCATCACCGCGGCCGACGATCCCGGTGCCGCGGCTAGGCGCCTGCGCGCGGCTCTGACTGCTGTCCGTTGACCAGCAGCGGGATGGTCGCGGTCACGCTGCGCAGCCGCTGCCAGCTGGCCGCGAATCCCGGGTGCAGCGGCAGCGAGTCCACCTCGTCCTCGCCGACCCAGCGCAGTTCGGCGCTCTCGCGGTTGGGCACGGTGTCCAGTTGCTCGGCCGCGTCGGCGATGACGGTCGTATAGGTCCACGCCGGGCCTTCGCTGCCGATGATCTCGGCCGTGACCACCGTGGTCCGCACGGTCAGCTGATCGGAGGGCAGCCCGGCCTCTTCGTGCGCCTCGCGCACTGCGGCCTGTTCGGGGGTCTCGTGGCTGTCGCGGGCGCCGCCGGGCAGCCCCCACGTGCCGCCCTGATGGCTCCACGGCGCGCGGTGTTGCAGCAGGACTGCCGCCGAGCCGTCGGGACGCGGCGCCCGCAGCAGCAGACCGGCCGCACCGTGCCGTCCCCAGAAGCGGCCGCCGCCCTCGGCGAACACCCAGCCGTCTCCGTCCCCACGCACGCGTACAGGATAGTGCGGGCGACCCGCCGATGGCGGCGGCCCGAATGGCAGGTGATTCTTAGAATTCTCAGATACGTTGGACCCGTCGGAACGTCGCCGGATAGATGAGGACCGCACACAGGTGACTGTGGAGTTGGCGCACCCATCGACCGAGCCCCTCGCGTCCCGGTCGCCGACCACACCCGCGCATCCGCGCTGGTGGTTCCTCTGGACCACGCCAGGCCGCATCCTCACCATCGGCCTCGTGCTTTCGGCGCTCGCGGTGGCCAGCGCCCTGGCCACGTCCACCACGATCGATGACCGTCAGCAGGCGCTGACGACGGTGCTCAACCACACCGAACCGCTGTCGTTCGCCGCCGGCCAGCTCTACACCCGGCTGTCGGTGGCCGATGCGGCGGCAGCCACCGCATTCATCGCAGGCACCGAACCGCGCGACGTCCGGCAGCGCTACGAACAGGCGATCACCGACGCCGCGGTGGCGCTCACCCGCGCCTCGAGCGGACTCACCGACGAGGATCTGGTGCAGCTGCTCGGCCGGATCAACGCCGAACTGGCCGTCTACACCGGTCTGGTGGAGACCGCGCGGACCAACAACCGGGCGGGCAACCCGGTCGGCTCCTCGTATCTGTCGGAGGCGTCGTCGCTGATGCAGGCCAAGATCCTGCCCGATGCGCAGCGCCTGTACGAGGAGACCTCGGCGCGGGTGGATCAGGAGACCACCGCCTCCACGCGGATCCCGGCGCCGGTGATCCTGGTGGTGCTGGCGACGCTGCTGTTCGGTCTGTTCGCCAACCGCTGGCTGGCGCGGCGCACGCGGCGGCGCGTCAACATCGGATTCGTCGCGGGCGGGCTGGCCGTGCTCATCATGGTGCTCTGGGTGGGCACCGCGCTGACGATCTCGACCGCAGACAGCCGCAGCGCCAAGAGTTCAGGCGCCGAATCGCTCAAAACGATCACCACGCTGGCCATCACCGCGCAGCAGGCACGCGCCGACGAGACGCTGGCGCTGATCCGCCGCGGTGACGAGGAGGTGCGCAAACAGTCCTACTATCAGCGCATCGACGTGATGCAGTCCCAGCTGGCGGAGTTCTTGGACCGCGACAACTCGATCGACAAGACCGACCTGGCCGCGGCGGAGAGTCTGCTGACCCGCTGGCGCGCCGCCGACGACCGCATCAACGCCTACATCGCCGTCGGCAACTACCAGGCAGCGACGCAGGTGGCGCTGGGCACCGGAGAGGACGATTCGACGCCGGCGTTCGACCAGCTGAACGAGGCGCTGAACAAAGGCATCGAGCAGAGCCGCAACCAGCTGCGCAACGACATCCTCAACGCGCGCCGGGTGTTGTCGGGCGCGACGGCAGGTGCTGCGGCGCTCAGCGTCGTCGCGGCGATCGCGGTGGCGCTGGGACTGTGGCCGAGGTTGAGTGAGTACCGGTGATGAGCGCTCGCGCGAAGAACAGACAACGGTGATGAGCGTGTTGAAACCGGTACTGAGCCTGCTCGCCGCGATTGCGGTGCTGGCCGGCTGCGCACAGGCCGAATCCACCGAGCCGACGCCTGGGGTGACGCTGGCGCCGCCGACACCGGCGGGCATGCAGGAGCTGCCTCCGGAACCGGTGGCCCTGCCCATGCCGAACAACGACAACTGCGACCGCACCGCGAGTCTGCGGCCCTTCCCCACCGAAGCCGAGGCGCAGGACGCCGTCGCAAACATCCGCAACCGCGGTCGGCTCATCGTCGGTCTGGACATCGGCAGCAACCTGTTCTCGTTCCGCGATCCGATCACCGGGAACATCACCGGATTCGACGTCGACATCGCCGGCGAGATCGCCCGGGACATCTTCGGCAGCCCCACGCAGGTCGAGTACCGCATCCTGTCATCGGCCGACCGGATCGCCGCCCTGCGCAACAACCAGGTCGACGTCGTGGTCAAGACCATGACCATCACCTGCGAGCGCAAGAAGCAGGTCGCGTTCTCGACGGTGTACCTGACCGCCAACCAACGCATCCTCGCGCCGCGCGATTCGGCGATCAGCCGGGCGTCCGATCTGAGCGGCAAGCGGGTGTGCGTCGTGAAGGGCACCACCTCGCTGCGCCGTATCCAGCAGATCAGCCCACCGCCGATCATCGTCGCGACGGTGACGTGGGCGGACTGCCTGGTGGCGCTGCAGCAGCGGCAGGTCGACGCGGTCAGTACCGACGACGCGATCCTGGCCGGCCTGGTGTCGCAGGATCCGTATCTGCACATCGTCGGGCCCAGCCTCAACGAGGAGCCGTACGGCATCGGGGTGAACCTGGAGAACCCGGGCCTGGTGCGGTTCGTCAACGGCACGCTGGCGCGCATCCGCCGCGACGGCACCTGGTATGCGTTGTACCGCAAGTGGCTGACGGTGTTGGGGCCGGCGCCGGCGCCTCCGGTGGCAAGGTACGTGGACTGATGTCGGACACCGAACACCTCACCGGCTCGGACGCCGACGCCGACACCGACGCCGACACCGATCCCGGCACGCAGCCGGCGAGCCTCGACGACCTCGAACTCGATTCGGCGTCGACGATGCGGCCGATGGCCACCCAGGCGGTGTACCGGCCGAACTTCGACGATTCGGACAGCATCGGATTCCACACCGGCGACACCGAACCACAGGACCACTCGACCACCGTCGTGCGCACGCTGTCGCCGGTGCGCCGGCTGGGCGGCGGGCTGGTCGAAATCCCGCGGGTGCCGGCGAAGGATCCGCTCGAAGCGTTGATGACCGATCCGGTGGTGGCCGAGGCAAAACGGTTCTGCTGGAACTGCGGACGCCCGGTGGGCCGGTCGACGTCGGACGGCGCCGCCCTGTCGGAGGGTTGGTGCCCGCACTGCGGCAGTCCGTATTCGTTCCTGCCGCAGCTCAATCCGGGTGACATGGTCGCCGAGCAGTACGAGATCAAGGGCTGTATCGCCCACGGCGGACTGGGGTGGGTGTACCTCGCATTCGACCACAACGTCAACGAACGCCCCGTCGTACTCAAGGGTCTGGTGCATTCCGGGGACGCCGAGGCACAGGCCATCGCGATGGCGGAGCGGCAGTTCCTCGCCGAGGTGACACACCCCGGCATCGTGAAGATCTACAACTTCGTCGAGCACGAGGACAAGCACGGCAACCCCGTCGGCTACATCGTCATGGAGTACGTCGGCGGCGCGTCACTCAAACAGGCCAAGGGGCAACGGCTTCCGGTGGCCCAGGCCATCGGGTACATGCTCGAGATCCTGCCCGCACTGGGCTATCTGCACTCGATCGGCCTGACCTACAACGACCTCAAACCCGAGAACATCATGCTGACCGAGGATCAGGTCAAGCTGATCGACCTCGGTGCGGTGTCGACGATCAACTCGTTCGGATACCTCTACGGCACCCCCGGCTATCAGGCGCCGGAGATCGTGCGGACCGGGCCGACGGTGCAGAGCGACATCTACACCGTCGGGCGGACGCTGGCGGCGATGACACTCGATCTTCGCACCCGCAAGGGCCGGTACGTCGACGGATTGCCCGAGGGTGATCCGGTTCTCGTGCAATATGATTCGTTCGCCCGGCTGTTGCGCCGCGCGACCGATCCCGATCCGCGGCGCCGGTTCGCCAGTTCCGACGAGATGTCCTCCCAGCTGCTCGGCGTGCTGCGCGAGGTGGTCGCGAAGGACACCGGGGTGCCGCGGCCGGGTCTGTCGACGGTGTTCTCGCCGACGCGGTCGACGTTCGGGATCGATCTGCTGGTGGCGCACACCGACGTCTACGTAGACGGTCAGGTGCATTCGGAGAAGCTGACCGCCCAGGAGATCGTCAAGGCGCTGCCCGTCCCCCTGCTCGATCCGGCCGACGTCGGGGCGACGGTGCTGTCGGCCAGTGTGCTCAGTGAGCCGGTGCAAACGCTGGATCAGCTGCGCGCCGCGCGCCACGGCGCGCTGGACTCCGAGGGCATCGACCTCTCGGAATCGGTCGAACTGCCGCTGATGGAGGCGCGCGCGTTACTCGACCTCGGCGACGTCGCGAAGGCCACACGCAAACTCGACGACCTGGCCGCACGGGTGGGCTGGCGATGGCGGCTGGTGTGGTTCCGGGCGGCGGCGGAGCTGTTGGCCGGCGACCTCGACGCGGCAACGAAGCACTTCACCGAGGTGCTCGACACGCTGCCTGGCGAGTCGGCACCCAAGGTGGCGCTGGCCGCGACCGCCGAGCTGACCGGCGCCGACATCGAGGACACCCAGGCGCGCAACTTCTACCAGTCGGTGTGGAGCACCGACCGAGGCGTCATCTCGGCGGGTTTCGGCATGGCTCGCGCCCAGTCCGCCGAAGGCGACCGCGACGGCGCCGTCCGCACGCTCGACCAGGTGCCCGCCACCTCACGGCATTTCACGACGGCGCGGTTGACCAGCGCTGTCACGCTGCTGTCGGGCCGGTCGTCGAGCGAGATCACCGAACAGCAGATCCGCGACGCCGCCCGACGGGTGGAGGCGCTGCCGGACTCCGAGCCGCGGGTGCTGCAGATCCGTGCGCTGGTTCTCGGCACGGCGATGGACTGGCTGGCCGACAACGACGCGAGCACGAACCACATCCTGGGTTTCCCGTTCACCGAACACGGTCTGCGGCTCGGGGTGGAGGCGTCGCTGCGGGCGCTGGCCCGCGTCGCGCCCACGCAGGCCCACCGCTACGCGCTGGTGGACCTGGCCAACAGCGTGCGGCCGCCGAGCACGTTCTAGCCGTCGCGCTGTCGAGTGTGCGGCCATGGCGCCGAGTGTGTCGTCAGGGCGGTTTCCGCGCCGTTTTCCCGTCCTGGGCGCACACTCGCCGCCGTCATCGCACACTCGCCGACCGAGACGCCAGCGCCAACCGGATCCGACGCAGAATGTCGACCGGATGGTCCTCCTTGACGACCCGCACGACGAGCCACCCGGCACGTTCGAGTCTCTCGGCGCGATGAATGTCGCGGGTGTACACCTGCCGAGTCGCCTGGTGGTGTTCGCCGTCGTACTCCGCGGCGACCATCGGCTCGTCCCAACCCATGTCGAGGTAGGCGAACGGCATCCCGTCGGCGTCGGCGACGGGGATCTGCGTCCGCGGTCGGGGCAGGCCGGCACGGAGGATCAGCAGCCGCAGCCAGGTCTCTTTCGGCGACTCCGCGCCGGGATCGACCAGTTCGAGCGCCGTCTCGAGTTGTCGTAGCCCGCGTGCACCGGGATGTTGTTGCGCCACTCGCAGAACCGCGTCGAGCGGTAGCCGCGTAGCCCGGCTGAGCGCGTCGAGTCGCGCCACCGCCTGGTCGAGTCGGTCCCGCCGCCCGAGGTCGAACGCGGTCCGGGCGGGGCTGGTCACGGCGAGACCACGCAGCATCTGCTGCTCCCCGTCGAGGAGGACGTCGCGCCGGATCGCGATGCCCTTCGGGGGCCGGGGATTGGCGTGGATCAGCTCGACGGGGACGTCATCGTCGATCCATTTCGTTCCGTGCAGCGCGGCCGCCGCCAGCCCGCCGATCGTGGCGCGTCCGCCCGACCACAGCGAGGCCGCCGAGATCCGTTGCTGCAGAGATGGCGTCGCCATATTCGGGAGGTAGACATCCGGATACACCGCGCGGAAACGCGTGCGCAACTGGTGGCGGTTCAGCGCTCCGCACGCCAGCGCGCGGCTTCCGACGAAGGGGACGGTCGACGAGTCCATATCCGGACGATGACGCGGCGGCCCGACACATCCGGTCGGTCACCCGCGATCCATCCACAGCCGTGAGTGTGCGTTCACGGCGCCGAGTGTGTCGTCAGGGCGGTTTCCGCGCCCATTTCCCGCCCTGGGCGCACACTCGACGCCACCAGTGCACACTCGACGGGCTCGACGGGCTCGACGGGCTCGACGGGCCGCGTGAACGCGCCGTCAGATCACCTGCACGCACGCCCGCGCGATCGCCAACTCCTCGTTGGTCGGGACGACCAGCACCGTCGTCGGCGACGCATCGGCAGAGATCCGGCGTGCCGTCTTGGCGGGGCTGTCGTTGAGGTGCTCGTCGAGTTCGATGCCCAGCGGCGCGAGTCCGGACAACGCGTCGCGACGCACCGAGGCGTCGTTCTCCCCTACCCCGGCGGTGAAGGTGATGACGTCGGTGGTGCCCAGCAGCGCGAGATAGGCGCCGATGTACTTGCGCAGCCGGTGGATGTAGACGTCGTAGGCCAGGCGGGCTTCCTCGTCGCCGCCGGCGATCCGCTGGTGCAGCACCCGGAAGTCGATCTCGCCGCCCAGTCCGCGAACGCCGGCCCGCTTGTTGAGCATCGTCTCTATCTCCTCGACGCCCATATCCGCTGTGCGCCAGAGGTAGACGAGCACGCCCGGGTCGATGTCGCCGGATCGGGTGCCCATCACCAAACCCTCCATCGGCGTGAGGCCCATCGACGTGTCGACCGGCCTGCCGCCGAGAATCGCCGAGGCCGACGCACCGTTGCCAAGGTGCAGCACGATCTGACTGAGCGACTCCAGCGGAGCGCCGAGGTAGGCCGCGGCCTGTTCGCTGACGTACTGGTGTGAGGTGCCGTGGAACCCGTAGCGGCGAATGTGCCACTGCTCGGCCAGATCCCGGTCGATGGCGTAGGTGGCCGCGGCCGGCGGCAGGTCGTGGAAGAACGCGGTGTCGAACACCGCGACGTGTGGCAGATCGGGCAGCACCTTGCGCGCGACGGCGATACCGAGGACTGCGGGTGGATTGTGCAGCGGCGCCATCGGCGCGAGTTCCTCGATGCGACGCACCACCGCGTCGTCGATCACCGTCGGCTGGTACAGGTCGGGGCCGCCGTGCACGACCCGGTGCCCGACGGCGACGAGGCCGACCGAGCCGAGTTCGGCGCCCGCCTCGTCGAACAGGTCGAAGGCCAGCCGCAGCGCCGCCTCGTGATCGGGTACGCGGTTATCGCGTGTCACCTCTCGGTCGCCGACCACCAGACGTGCCGCCGACGCGTCCTCACCGATGCGCTCGATGGTCCCGTCCGCGAGCGATACACCCGAATCCGGCTGCACAAGCTGGAATTTGACCGACGACGATCCGGAGTTCAGGACGAGCACAGTGCGACTCATTTGATCCCCTGCGCTTGGATCGCGGTGATCGCGACCGTGTTGACGATGTCCTCGACCAGCGCACCGCGCGACAGATCGTTGACCGGTTGATTGAGACCCTGCAGCACCGGACCGATCGCGATGGCGCCTGCGCTGCGCTGCACCGCCTTGTAGGTGTTGTTGCCGGTGTTCAGGTCAGGGAAGATCAGCACCGTCGCCCGGCCCGCGACGGCGGAATCGGGCATCTTGGTCTTGGCGACCGACGGTTCGACTGCCGCGTCGTACTGGATCGGACCTTCCACCAGGAGGTCCGGTTCACGTTGTCGGACGAGTTCTGTTGCCGCACGTACCTTGTCGACGTCGGCGCCGGTTCCCGACGTTCCGGTCGAATACGACAGCATCGCCACCCGCGGTTCGATACCGAACTGGGCGGCGGTGCGCGCCGACGAGATCGCGATGTCGGCGAGTTGCTCGGCGGTCGGATCGGGGACGATCGCGCAGTCGCCGTAGGCCAGCACCTCGTCGGCCAGACACATCAGGAAGATGCTCGAAACGGTGTCCACATCGGGCAGCGTCTTGATGATCTCGAATGCCGGCCGCACGGTATGCGCGGTGGTGTGCATGGCCCCGGAGACCATGCCGTCGACCATGTCGTTGTGCACCAGCATGGTGCCGAAATAGGAGACGTCGTGGATGATCTCGCGGGCCTGCTCGACGGTGACGCCCTTGTGCTTGCGTAGTTCGGCGTACTGTTCGGCGAACTGGTCGCAGAGCTCATCGGTGCGCGGGTCGATCACCACCGCATCGGTGATGTCGAGGCCGAGTTCAGCTGCCCGGGAACGGATCTGCGACTCCTCACCGAGGATCGTCAGATCCGCGACCCCGCGCTGCAGGAGGCGGCCCGCGGCGGTGAGGATGCGGTCGTCCTCACCTTCGGGTAGGACGATGCGCTTGCGGTCCGAGCGGGCCTGGTCGAGCAGCTGATAGGTGAACATCTGCGGCGTGACGACCGTCGGGATCGGGATGGCGAGTTTGCCGAGCAGGTCGGCGGTGTCGACGTGTTCGTCCATCAGCGCCAGTGCCGTGTCGATCTTGCGGACGGATTCGGCGGTGACGCGTCCGCGGGTTCCCGCCACGCGCCGCGCCGTCTCGAACGTCCCGTACTCCGTGGCGATGATCGGCAGTCGCAGTTTCAGACCGGCGACCAGTTCGGCGATCGACGGGTGCAGCGGCAGGCCGCCGTTGAGGATGATGCCGGACAGGGACGGAAACCCCTCGGCGACATGGGCACTGGATACGGCGAGGACCACGTCCGACCGATCCCCGGGGGTCACGACGACGACGCCTTCGGTGAGCCGCTCCAGTACGTGTTCGGCGGTCATACCGGCCACCAGCACGTCCATCGCCTCACGGTGGAGCAGACGCTCGTCGCCGCTGAGCACGGTGCCGTCCACCGCGTCGCACAGTTCGCTGATCGACGGTGCGACCAGCAGCGGCTCCTCGGGCAGCGCGTATGTCGGCGGGCCGTCGAGCTGTTGTAGCGCCTTGCAGATCGCACCGAGTTCGGTTGGCGCACAACGGTTGGCGACCACTGCCGCGGTGTGCGCGTGCTGGGCAAAAATCTCCCCGAGGCAGAGTTCGACCACGCCGGCGACCTCCTCGGGCGTCCGGTCCTTGGCCTTGACGGCCAGTACCACCGGCGCACCGAGGTTGGCGGCGATGCGTGCGTTGGCCGACAGCTCGCTCGGGGTGGCGACATCGGTGTAGTCGCTGCCGACGATCAGCACCGCATCGCACCGGTCGGCCATGCGGTGGTACCGGTCGACGATGTCGGCGAGGGCCCCGTCGGGGTCGTCGTGGAGCCGGCGGTACCCCACGCCCACACAGTCCTCGTAGGGCAGGTCGGCTGTGGCCCGGGCGAGCAGGAGCTCGAGGATGTAGTCGCGGGGGCCTTCCGCGTCAGCGGACCCCCCGCCCTCCGGGCGCCGGGTGATGGGCCGGAACACCCCCACCTTGGCGACGGTGGCGGTCAGGCTGCGGAGAAGCCCGAGCGCAACAGTCGACTTGCCGGTGTCGCCTTCGGGCGAAGCGATGTAGATGGCGGAGATCTGATCGGATGAGCGGTTGCCGTCGATCACCCGGCCAGCTTAGCCGGGCGGCAACCCCCCACCGCATTCTCGACGCCAGTCGGCGAAAGCCTCCTCGAGCGTGAACTCCTGGGTGAAGCCGATATCGGCCAGCCGGTCGGAGCTGATGTTGGTGTCCATGTGCAGTTTCTGGATGCGCCGCGGATGGACGCCGAAGCGGGTGCCGGCCGGGTCGACGACCGCGAACGGGGTCGCCGCCGCCAGGGCGAACCGATAGGGAACCGTCGGTGGATGACGGTCCCAGCCCCACGCCTTGTTGATGGCCTCGACGTGGTCGCGGATCATCGTCGGCTGCGGATAGACGGCGTGATAAGTGTCGTGCGGCCCGTCGTCGTCGATCAGCACGCCCAGCAGGCGGACCATGTCCTTGAGGTAGATGCAGCTCTTCACCGTGTCTTGGCGGCCGATGTAGCCGAATCGCCTCCGGCTCAGACCCCGGATCAGCCGCGACATGTTGCCCTGATCGCCCGGACCGAATACCACTCCGGGTCGCACGATGCGCAGTCGGCGCCCCGGCTTGGCCACCTGCCACGCCCGCAGGATCTCCTCGGCTTGCAGCTTGCTCGCGCCGTACGCGGTGTCGGCATCGCCGAAATCACTCTCCGAGCGGCGCCAGGGACCGGGGGCGAAGGCCATCATCGAACTCGTGAACACGATGTTGCGTACGCCCGCCTCGTCGGCGACCCGGCAGAGCCGACGGGTGGCTTCTGCGTTGTTGGCGAAGTAGTCCCGCCACGGGAAACCGGGCTCCTTGGAGAGCGCGGCCAGGTGCACGATGGTCGGCGGGCATGGGTTCGGAAGGTCGCCTGCGGTGATGGTGGTCAGGTCGAGGCGCAGCGAGTCGGGCCCGGGCTGCGCCTCCCGGTCGATCCCCACGACAGTCCGGCCCCGATCCCGCAGGTCGGCCACCAGCGCACTGCCGATGAAACCCGCACTGCCCGTGACGATCACCGCATCATCGGCAGTCATCGGCATGGATTCCCCCTTCGGATCGATCTTGGCATCAACGGTCACCGGCCGCAGACTTCGACCGGGCGTGGGCGAGGTGATCGGCCAACCGGACGCCCAGTGCGAGTCCGACCAGTGTCGGATTGGCCTGGCTCGACGTCGGCAGAACCGACGTGCTCGCGACGTACAGTCCGCGCACCCCGTGGACCTGGAGGTTCGCGTCGACGACACCCCCGTCGGCGTCTGCGGACATCCGGGTGGTCCCACTCTGGTGGAACCCGGCCCACCCGCGCATGAATTTCCGTACCGAGTCCTCGGCGTCATCGGTCAACCATTCGACGCTGCCGGCGCCGTTGTCGCGCAGGTGGGCGTCGATGAGTTCGACGGTCTTACGCGCGTACTCGTAGTCGGCGTCCGAGAAATGCAGATGAGTCCGGATCTTGCGCATGCCCAGCGCATCGCGCTCGTCGGTGAGTTCGATTCGACTGTCCCAGTGCGGAAGCTGCTCGCCGTGGTAGTGGAGCGCATACCGGTTCTCGGCGCTCTTGACGAAGAACCCCGGCGCCTTGCGCCCCTTGCGGATGAGGCGGGCGTAGGTGAAGGTCACCGCAAACCGGATCGACGGCAGCAGATCACGCACGACGTTGCGCAGATGTGCCCGGATCTGTGGCCGGCCCTCGACCTTGGTGTGCGTCTCGCGGATCGCCTCGGCGAGCAGGAGCCGACCGACCGGGGAGATCAGTGTCAGGTACACCGCCGACAGGATTCCGCTTCCGTGTGCCGGATCGCTGATCGGCGGATTGACCAGCCAGACTGCCACATTGGGCATGTTCAGCTGGCGCTGCACCCCTGGGCTGAGGGTGAACCGCCGACGGACGTAGACACCGTCGTTGTCGCGCTCGTGCTGATGGATCACTTTGTCGGTGTTGAATTTCACGCGCGCGAACCGGCCCTCGACATGGGTCATGTACCAGCGTCCGAGGTGTCCACCGGCATTGCCCAGTCCCGCCGGGTGATGCCGGTCCGACGCCAACAGCAGCCGGGTCGCCTCGATGCCACCGGTCGCGACGACGTAATCGGTTGCGACGACTCGTCCTTCCCTGCCGTCGAGTGTCTTGACGACGAGGTGGTCGACGGAGTCACCGCCGGCATCGGTCACCACTTCCGTGCACGTCAGACCGGTCCACAGCGTGAGACTCGGCGCGTCGCGCAGATCGGCCCGGTACTCGCGCCCGAACCGCGTCGGCAACGCCCACCGCTCGAGATCGGTCGTCCGTACGTCACCGTCCGGAAGGCCGTCGACCATGTCGCGGTCCGCCAGCTCTGGAACATCGCGGACGTTGAACGCCGCCCGGCCGCACTGGGCCCAGTCGCAGGCCCGCTGAAGATAGGGGGCGACGTCCTCGTAGCCGATCGGCCATGGGGCGTCGGCGGTGATCGGCCGGTTCTCGAAGTCGATCGGGTCATAGGCGACGCATCGCCCGCCCCAGAGCGCAGACGCACCGCCCAGTGCACGACGCAGCGCCAGGTCGCTGCGGGTGTGGAAGTAATCGTCCTGCCGCGAATCGAAATCCGCGAGCTGTTGCGCGGTGGGATCCGATCTGTCCAAGCCGCTTTCGATGAGCGCCACCTCGACGCCCTTCCTCGCGAGCTCCAGTGCCATCGCGATCCCGATCGGGCCCGCCCCCACGATCGCGACGTCCGTCTCGATCGTCATGCCCGTGGTGAACGCTTCGGGATCCCGGATCACGCGGCGACCTGCCGGAACTCCTCGGCGAGCTGGAGGAATCGAGTCAGCGTCTCCGAATCCAGCGGAGACGCCACGGCGGCGGCCGCTTCGGCCACGCGCTCCGGCTTGGTGGTGCTGTAGAGGACCGCCCGGGAATCGGTGGCGGTTGCTGCCGAGCCGAGGATGAGCTTTGCCAGCGTCCCGGGAGCCAATGGGTCCAGCTGGAGAGCGTCGCGCCACCGGTTCAGCAGCCCGGGATCCTCGTGCAGTGCGGCAGACAGCATCCCGTACGGCCGGTTCAGCACACCGAACGTGATGTCTGCCGGGCGCGGCGCGGGGTGGAGCACGTCACTGCGTAGCTGGTCGACTCCCTCGGGTGCGAAGGGCCCGGCGAAGTCCACGCCGAGGCCCTCGTCCTGGGAAACCCCCCAGGCGCGGATCTTCCCCTTTCGGCGGGCGTCTTCGAAGAACTGGCGGAGTTCGCTGGACGCCACGGTGTCCTGCGGTTCCGGGCCATGGACGAACAGGATGTCGACGTAATCGACGCCGAGTTGCGTGAGACTCTCGTCCAGACTGCGGGCCGCGATGGTGGCGTCGTACAGCCGTGCGGCGGGAGCGCTCGGCTTCTGGCGCCGCTTGACAGCAGCCCGCAACGCCGGCGCCTTCCGGAGCACTGCCCGCGCCGGCGCTTGGAACCGGGCGAGCCGTTGCGTCATCGCCCCGACTTCGATGCCGAACTTGGTCGCGACGGTGACGCTGTCGCGGTCGACGGTGCGCAGGAACGCACCCAATTCGGCCTCCGCCATCCCCAGGCCGTACATGCGCGCGGTGTCGAAGTGGGTCATCCCGTGATCGACCGCGCTGCCGAGGACGGCCATCCGCTCTTTACGAGAGGGCGACTGCATCAGACCGCCGCACCCGAAACCGACCGCGCTGACCGTCAGCCGCGATCCTTCCAATTCGATACGCGGCAACACCGCAGCCCGCCCCCCGTTGCTCACACGCTCATCCGCCGGCCGGTCGCCGTCGACGATCCCAGACATCTCCGAGGTTATATGAGCGCAACGTCCTTCGACGTGATCTCGGGGTACGCCCCTGACAGGCTGCGGGTCAGACAGACCCGTCTGCGGTGGGCGTCCCGGCCGGCCCGGGATTCCGGCGCTTCCTCCGCATCCGCGAGATGAGATACAGGGCGACCGCGAGAACCACCAGGGCCGCGACCACGCCTCCGGCGATATAGGCGTTGCGCTGAGTATCAGACGAGGCGGACGGCGTCGGCTCGGCAGTGTCGGCCGACCGGATCTCGACGTTGACGGGCGTGCCTCCCGCGCCGGCGGCGAGCACGTCACCGGTCAGCTGAGACCAGTCGCCGACCGACCCGTCGATGTAGCCGAACAGCGGCTGCACCAGCGACCAGTCCGCAGTCGTCGACACGAGGACGACGGAGCGATTGTGCTGCGGGTCGGCGAACGCCTGAATCGATCCGAGACCCTGGCCGACGTCGACCTGCAGCTCGCTCGGCAACCGGAAATTGACGATGGAGCCGTCGCCGCTCACCGGCGGATTCAGCGACGTCTGCTGAACATTCTTGGAGTTCGCCACGATCAGCGCGCCCTTGGTGGCCTCGGCCGCGGTCTGGAGGTCGACGACCTGTGGCGTCATCTCGGTCTTGTTGGTACGCGCGATCGCGGCCACGACCCGGGCGGCGTAGTCGAGCTGATTCGGACCGCTACCGTCGAACGCCACTACGAATTCCGGACTGAACTCCGCCGGGGAGGCCGCGAAACCGCCAAGCGGTGCGCCGCCCCGGTGCACGGTCAGCGTCGACCGCGGATCGATCTGGAAGGTCATCGGCGCCACCAACGGTCCACACGGTTGATCCGGGGTGTAGGTGAGTGTGACGTCGAGATTGATCCACTGTGAGTCGAGCGCCGCGCTGTCCAGCGTGAAATCGGCGTCGAGATGGCCGGAGTTGTCGAGGGTGGCCCGATAGACGACCAGATCCTTGGAACGGACCACGACCGATGCCGCGTCGCCCGCGGGCACCGGCGTGTAATCAGCGAGCAGGTGGACGTCGACCTTGTCGAACCGGGGTCCCAGCGTTGTCCGCTGGATCCCGGCCTGCATGCTGTTGGTTCCGAGGACGTCCGTTTTCATGACGCCCACGTCCAGGTCATCGAGTGTCATCGTGTCCCGGACCGGATCGACGTCCGATCCCGCTTCGTCCACGCGGGCCGTGCGCGCCTGCGCCAGCGGCTGCAGACCAGTGGCGATCAGCGACAACTGCTCCGAGAGCGCGTCGCCATCCCCCGAGACGCGGAGATAAGCCTCTGGCGCTCCGGCGTTCTCGACGGTGAGACCGGGCTCGCCGGTCTCGACGACGACCGCGCGTTCCAGCCCGAAGGCCGGCGGCGGGACCGCGCCGCGCGGTTGGCTGACGACCGCGATGGACAGCTGCTGGGCTGCGTAGGACCGCCCCAGCGCCGATGCCAGCGTCAGCGCCGCCTGCTGCTCGGCGGCGTTGGCGTCGTTCGGCGTATAGATCGTGACTCGTCCGAGCACCGGCGCGAAGAAATTCGCCACGGTGGTCACGGGGAGCTGAACTCCGGCGAACACCGTCGTCAGGTTGCTGAGCTCCACTCGCGGAAGTGGCCGGCAGACGCGCTCTCTGTCGTCGCGTGCGCGGATCGCGAAGGTCAGGTCGGTCGCCGAGCCTCTGACGCTCGCCGCAGCTATGTCTACATCGAACGGCGTCATCACCCGACCGGGCGCTGGGGGCGGGATATCGACCGACGCCAGGAAGTTGCCCTCCCGGTCCTCGATCTCCACGTAGCCGGCGTCGACGTCCATCGGGGTGTGGATCATGCCCTGCAAGCGCACAGCGGTCAGTCCGGCCGGCGCGTTGATTGTGAAGCTGCTGCGACCGGAGCCGTACAGTTCGAACGATGACGGCTGCCCGAGAGCAGACCACGGCAACGTGGTGCCTGTCGGATCGCCAGGGGCCTCGGCGTCGTCGTCGGGTTGCGCGTGCGCTGCACCGGCGACCAACCCGCTGAGGGTCATCGGCATGAGGAGCACCAGGAACAGGGTGAGCGCGCGCGCCACCACGCTGCGACTCACAGTCCCTTCCTCAGGGGAATGGCCGGGACGCTATGGCCCTGTCCGCCACGGGCCCGCCGGGCCCCCATTTGCTGCGATGCCGGAAGCCGGACCGAACCGATCGAATTCACGCAGTTCCACTTTCGAGAGTCTTCGCAGGCTCAGACCACGCTGGCCGGATTAGTACCCTAGCAGGGCAAGTCTGGCAAATCCGTCAGTCTTGGCCCCAACCCCTCGGGAGTCCGCTGGCGCCCTCCAGGCGCCTCATCCTGCGACAACAGGCGAACATCTGGTGATACCGTCGTCGCCATGCGCGGTGGCCTGTTGAACGCTCCCCTGACGCCCTGGTGAATTCGGCGGAAGCCCCGGGAGTCATGAGAAGGGGTCGAATACCATTAGCGGCGAACTGCATTCGTAAAACCCGGGTGACCCCCACTCCAAACGCGCACTCGCCGCGGTTCCGCCGAGTCGATGAGCAGGCGATCGCCGACGTGCGGAGTTCGCACGTCCTCGTGTCGACAAGTCTGGCGGGACATGGATCTTCTTAGCTATTGGCGTAGGTTGCTGCGGCGCTGGCCCGTATTCGTGTCCGTGTTCCTGGTGGTCGCCGCCGGCTTGACGGGGGTGGGGTTGCTCATACCCCCGTCCTACGACGCCACCGTACGGATCGTGTTCACGCCGAACCTGTCCGCGGATACCCCGATGGGAACCCGCCAGATCGCTGACCTCTATCTCACAAGCCGGATGAAAACGTATGCCGAAGTGGTGACGACCAACGAGGTCCTCCAACCGGTCATCGACTCCATCGGCCTGGACATGTCCGTTTCAGACCTGGTCGAACAGACCGAGGTGACGATTCCGGCGGGCACGACGGTCATCGAGGTGGCGGTATCGGAGTCGACAGCGGAAAGCGCCGCCTCCACTGCCAATCGCATCGCCAATCAGATGCCGTGGGCGGTCGCGAGTCTCGAGGGCGCCGCGGCGACCGCCGAGTCACCGGTGCAGGTCCGGGTGCTCCAGCCCGCGGACATCCCCCAGGCCCCATCGTCGCCGAAGATACTGCTGAACCTCGTGGTCGCGATCGGTCTGGCGTTCATCGCCGCCGTAGCGGCAGCGTTGCTCGTCGACAGCTTCCGCACCCAGGCGCCAAAGGCGGAGCCAGGCCACCGCGTTCGGCATTCCCAACCCCGCAGGGATCCCGACGGCCCCTGACGCCGGTGTCGTTTGTCGTCGCCGAGTTCCGCCGGTGGCCACCTCTCATTTGGATATAGTGGGCCGTAGCGTCCGGCCGGAGATGGGGGGTGGCGGTGCCGCGACCGATCGTCACGCGCCATGCTCGCTTCGACATCTCACACATCACCGAGCCCGAGGTCATCGACGCCATTCTGACGCGTGCAGCCCCCCTGGCCTCCGGCGCGGCTCATCTCGTCGTCACGCCCAACATGAATCACATTGCGCGTCTTCAATCCTCAGCGGAATTCGCCGCAATCTACGAACGCGCCGGACTCATCCTGGCGGACGGCTGGCCGGTCGTGCGTCTGGCGAAGAGCCTGGGGGCGGACATCTCGGGTCGGTCCACCGGGAGCGGCATCACGCATACTCTCGCCCACACACCCGGCGGGGGGCGTCGTGTGTTCCTCATCGGTGGCTCGACTCCGGCGTCGCTCGACGCGGCGGCGGCGATCTTCCGCGAAAGCGGTTGGGTCGTCGAGTCGGAGCAGGCTCCGGTGGGATGGCTGAGTTCCCCTGACAACGTCCGGTCGCTCGCGGATCGAGTGGCCGCTTTCGATGCCGATCTCGTTCTGCTGGGAGTCGGATCGCCGCTCCAGGAGCGGGTGGGCGTCGCCCTGCTCGATGCCGAGGGGGTGACCGCGGTGTTGCTCGGAGTCGGTGCCTCCATCGACTTCGTCGCCGGGGAGCGGGCCCGTGCACCGAAATGGATGCAGCGCCTCGGAATCGAGTGGTTCCATCGCATCCTGACCGATCCCGGCCGGCTCTTGAAGCGCTACGTCGGAGACGTGATTCCGTTTCTTCAGGTGGTCCGGCAGTCACACGCCAGTTCGGGGAAATGGAGACAACGCAGATGACCCTGCTCATCGTCACACCGATGTACAACGAGGCCGACAATGTGGCGGGTCTCGTCGAGACACTGCGAGCGCAGCGGTTTCAGGACTTCGACTGGGTGGTGGTCGACGACGGCAGCACCGACGGCACCGCCGAGCGGCTCGCGGAAGTCGACACCGAGCGCATCGCCACGGTGCTGACGAAGGCCAACGACGGCGGGCTGATCGCCGGGTCGGAATTCAGGTCATGGCGTTTCGGTGTGGACAGGGCGCTACCCCAGAAGCCCTACACGCATGTCATGAAATTGGACGCGGACGCCCGACTGGCGCCCGACTATCTCGAACGGATCGTGACTCTGGCAAGCGGCACCGTCGGCGTCGCCGGCGGCGTGATTGCCACAAGGGGTATGGCGGAGCAGAAGTTCCACGTGCCAGGGGCCGTCAAGCTGTACACCATCGACGCGTACCGGGCGACCGAGTCGATGCCGGCGGCACACGGTTTCGACGCGATCGACGAGGTCGCGGCCAGCCTGGTCGGTCTCGAGACGCGGGTGGATCCCGGCGCCCGGTTCGAGCTGGTGCGCGCCATCGGCGCCAGCGCCGGCGAGATCCAAGGTCGCTATCGCAACGGCCGGACGTGCCGGTGGATCGGCTACTCCTTTCCGTACTTCCTGGTCCACTTCCTTCGGTACCTGGCTCGGCGCCCCTACGTCATCGGCGCGTTCGCGCTACTGTGGGGCTACCTCACCGCCGGTGGTGGGCCGTTCGCGCCGGAATTGAAGAAGGCGCATGCCCGCATGCAGCGCGCCAAGCTTGCGAGGGCCCTGCGCAACCCACTGGCCTTCTGGCGCGAGGCCTACAAGATCTGACCCGTGAAATGCGCCGCTAGCGCTGTGAATCCTGCTCAGCGGCACGCTCCGTGACGCGCTCGAGAATTCGTTTACGCTCCCCGATGCCTATCGAATTCGTCGACTGAATGGCACACGCGATTTGGTCGGGCGGCAGGCTTTCGACGAAGGCCGTTTCGTCCTCCGGCCCGGTGAAGTCCCCCGTCCAACGCGAATGAGACAGAGAGCGGGTGTGTTTCGCCAACCCCGCCGCGTCCAGACCGAGGACTTGCTCGACGAAGACGCCATAGAGCACGTATTCGGCGAAGTGAGGCGTTTTGGCGAGGCTCTTCGCCCAGTTCATTCCCGTCGTCGCTTCGATTCGCGCCGTCATGGCCTCCACGACCGTCCGGCGCCAAACGACGATCTGATCTATGTATTCGGCGGTGTAGTAGTCGGATTCGGGAAGGCCGAGCAACCGCGCCGCTGCCGCGTACCAGGGAATATGCGCTTCGTGGACCAGCTCCACGTCACTCGCATGGAAGCGAGTCTTGCCGTCGGTCACCAGATTCGAGACGGTGAAGGGACGGATGAATACGCTGTCGCTGTCGACATGGACCACGATGTCGACTTCGCTGCGGAGGGTTGCGGCGATCTTCATCATCTGCTGCGCAATCCAGCCGCGTACCGGCAGGCTGAACGGCGTCAGGTACACGTTGCGCCGGGGGAGCCGAAGTCTCGCACGCCATTTCGGCCCGGGCAGCGGCACCTTCCACAACCACTTCGGCAGTAGATCCTCCTGCGCGCCGAGGGTTCGTCGCGAGGTCGCGAGCTCGGCGAACAGCGGAAGATCGTGCCGAGGCACGTACAGCCGATGAGACATGCCGTCCGGTGCGAATTCATCGACGCTCGCGCAAAGCAGCCGGCAGACCTCAAAGTCGCCGCTGTAAGAGCACGTGATGAGCTGGACCGCGTTTCCGCTCATTGGCTCCGCTTCTGGCCTCATCCGGATTTCCACCGATTTCTGCGCGCCGGGCAGGAACGTTCGTAGTGTACCCAGCATTGCATATATGGAGTATGGAGCAGCGGCGTCACATCAACGCCGTCGCTTCTCCGGTGTGTTGGCCGCGTGCGCACCCTTGCGCCGCCCGACGACCGCGAAACGCGACACCGCTGCGACCGCAACGCCCCCGACGAGAACCAACGCGATCCACTCCGCCGCCCGCCAGACACCAGTCGCCTGATCGCCTTCCCCGAGCAGGCGGTGCGCGGCAGACGCCCAGAACCCGATCGCCGGGCCACCTTGACAAGTGCCGTCGGTCTCCCCTGGGTTCTTCACCCACAGGAGGCCATCGAGTGCGCCGCCCCAGAACAGCTGTGGCGCATGGCCCAATCGTGCCCCCGGGGCGTTGCAGAAGGTGTCCTGTGAGCCGGCGCCGTTTCGACCGATGTCGATGACGTAGTGCACGTGGTCGACGCCGAGCTTGCTGAGCTCGAACCGCACACTCTCGGCGTACCGCACCTCGTCTTCTGTCGAGTTGTAGTTCGAGACGTTGAGACTGAACCCCGCAATCTTATCGACGCCCACCGTTTTCAACCGGTCCGCGACCTCGGTTGCGCTCAACCAGTTCCCGTGCCCTGCATCGATGTAAACCCGTGCGCCCGTGTCCGACAGCGCGTCGACCGCATACTGAAGGCTGCTCACGCGGTCGCCCTGTTCGCACTGCCCCAACTGTGCGAGCGCGTCGGGTTCGAGGATGACGATCGCGTCGCTGTGCCCCGTCAGCGCTTCGGCAGCGGCGTCCACCCATTCCTGATACTCCTGCTCATCACGGGCACCGGTGTACACCTGCCCGGCGAGCGCATTGCCCCCGCAATCGAGTTGGGGAATCCGGTAGAGCACTATCGTCGGGATTGCATTCGCCAACGTCGCGCCCCAGAGGTAGTCGCCGATATCACGCCGGACCGTCGCGGTTGTAGACCAATCGGAGAACCACTTGGCTTGCGGTGTTTCCGCGATCGGACTCAATCGCGAATCCTCCCGCGCCGCTTCGATCGCCAGCAGTTGTGGATCGCGATACAACTTGGTGTCCACCGGCTTGCTGCCCGCTATCACCTCCGAATCCGAAGGGACCGGCAGTTGCCCTGAACGGGTGGCCGCGCCGACCGCCACCAACAGGACGGCAACGATCAGCACCGCCGCCATCACGAGAAGATAGGGGCCTTCTCGTCGCAGGACCCGCCGCCACCGCGACGGAACGGGACCACCGTGCCCGCTGTTCATCGATCAGGTGGTTCGTCGTGCGAATCGTCGGTTTTGGCCAGGAACAACACCGCGAGCGGGACCACCGTGACGGACCAGAAGGCGGCGTTGTCGATGTAACCCAGCGGTACCTCGAGCCACCCGCACACGAGGGTCCCCGTGATCAGCATCGCGGCGATGGGAAGGCATGGGTTTCCGGGCGTGGTGGTGGCAAAGGTCTGGATGAGCAGCGAAGCGACAGCGACGAGCGCAAGCGAGATCCCGCCGGTGGCGAGCCATTGAACGAACTGATTGTGTCCGGAGAACGCCCCAGAGCTCAGCTGGGAGGTGTCCGTCGCCGCGACCTGCGCATACCAATCCCTCCCCATGCCGAAGAGCGGCGCCTGCGACGACCATTCCGTGAGCGAGCCGTTCCAGATGACTCCGCGGCCGGTGAATGCATCGGGATCCCAGCCCGCCGTCGCCGACAGCCAGCCCGCCAACGGCAGCACAGACATCACCGCCAGGGTGGCAAGGGCTGCAAGTCGTGCCAGCGCGGACGCCGTGCGGTGCCGTCCGAACTTCGCGCAGGCCCAGGTCAGCGCGCCCACCAGCAGCATTCCGCCCGCCGCGAACATCGCGATGCGACTCGACGACCAGCAGATGGCGAACCCGACGACGGCAAGCCCGGACACCCGCAGCCATCGTCGCCGGAGCATGAAGACCGCTGCCATCCCGATCGCCAGATACAGGCCCAGGATGTTCTCCGCCGTGAACATTCCCTGCAGCAGCCCCAGTGACGGGAAGACCGCCTTGTCGACACGCTCCCGCACAGTTCCGTCTGCCTCACGCACCCGGCCGGCATCTGGCTGCAGGAAACCGAACGCGATCGCGGCGACTGCCGTCAACACCACGAGAGCACCCAGCGCGCCGAGCACACGGGGGCTGGGCCGCAACGCGGCCAGCGCCAGGATCACGACGAGGTAGAGGACACTCTCGGGGCTCGGAGAGCCGGAATACAGGGTGCGCGTCAGGATCACGAGCCAGGGCGCCAGCAACACAACGAGGCGCCACAGGCCGGGTCGAGTGAGGTCGTTGATCCGCAGAAGGATGATGGCGACGCTGAGGCAGACGACCAGCAGGAAGGACATGCTCGAGACCAGGCCGGCGGCGGCCGGCCAAATCGGTTCCTCGCCGACCGGCACGAACACCTTGTCCGCGGTCACCGACAGCACGATCCGAGCGCCGACCGCCCTACACCACAGGAGGCCGATGAGCAGTACGGCCAGGGCGTCACACGAGATGAACAGCCGGCTTCGCTGTTGCATCCGCCCTCCGCTCGCACTGCTCGACGTACTGCCGTTCAAGTGGCGGTACGCGAGCACGTGGCGAATGCTACCGGCACGCCGGCCCCACGATCAGCAACGCGTACCTGGCCGGGAGGGGCGATGCAACAATTGCGGAGTGGCCGAACGTTACCTGATCGCGATCGCTACATACCTCCGCCCGAAAGGGCTGCAGCGATTACTCGACAGTGTGGAAGTGGCCATCTCGTCAGCGCCGGAGGACATGGCGCCGGTGGATGTCGTCGTCGTCGACAACGACGCCGACGGATCTGCGCGTTCCACCGCAGCCGATCACCGGCTCGGCGCCACCTATGTCGTCGAACCCGAGCCCGGCATATCGGCTGCCCGCAACCGCGCGCTCGACCACTTCAGCGATCGATACAGCGCGATCATCTTCGTCGATGACGACGAGTGGGTGTCCCCCGCTTGGTTGACCACCCTGACGACGTATGCGGCGCAGACGCGAGCCGACGTGGTGGTGGGCCCGGTGATCAGCGTGTTCCTCGAAAACACGCCGGAATGGGTGACGCGTGGCGGCTTCTTCGCCCAGCGATCGCGTCCGAGCGGTGAACAGCTACGTCACGCACCGACACACAACACGCTGCTGCTCCGCGACGCGTGGGTCCGCGCCGGCTCGCCCCGGTTCGACCCCGCGTTTTCGAGAACGGGTGGGGAAGACACCGACTTCTTCCACGGGATCCGAAAGTCGGGTGCCGACATACTCTTCTGCGCGGAAGCCGCGGTGTACGAAGAGGTGCCCGTCGACAGGCAGTCGTTGCGTTTCGTGCGCCGCCGAGCGATTCGCGAGGGCGCCAACGAGACCCGGGTGCTGCGGAAACACCGTGACCCGGTCGGAATTTCCCTGGCCAGAGGCGTCCGCAGCGGTGTGTACGGAATCCTGTTTCTCGGACTCGGTTTGGCGACAGGTCGCGGTGTCCAGGCACGGCCGTACTTCAGTCTGTTCTACGCTCTCGGACAATTCGCAGGCATGTTCAATTACCAGGTCGAAGGGTATACGCGAGCCACCGGCTCGAACACCGGCCGTTAGCGGGTTGGATCTGTCTGAAGGATTACGTTGATGGCGCCGAACTTCGCCCGCAATACGCTTCTCGGATTCGTCGCCGGCGCGGCCGTCACTTTCTCCGGATTCGTCGGAAGCGCGATTGCCGCGCGACTGCTGGGCCCTGACGACTTCGGCGTGGTCGCGTACGTCGTCTGGTGCGTGACGATCGCTGTGGCGGTTGCAAACCTGGGCAGCGACGTGGTTCAGCAGCGCTTCATTCCGCAACTGCGCGCCGGGGACGACAGCGACCAGGTCGACGGTCTTGTCGGAGCGATCATGCGGCTCTCCATGCTGGCCGCCCTCGTCGTCGGCGTGGTGTTGTTCGCGTATCTGTCGGGTCCCGGGAGCAGCGCGCTGCAGGAAGGCTCTCCGCAATCCCAGACGGTCGTGATCGCCATCGCGTTGACCTGGTTCATCTGCTGGAGAATGGGCGACCTGTATCTGTTCAATCTGAGAGGTGAGCAGAGATTCGACGCACTCGCTCGCGTCTCGACCACGTCGGCGTTGCTGCGGGTGGCGACGACCGTACTGGGCGCCTGGCTGTTCGGGGTCCCCGGTGCTCTTGTGGGCTATATCGCCGCAACCATCATCCCGGCAAGCCGACTGTTTCCGCTGCTGCGCCTCAAGCCGCATGTCGCCAAGTCGCTCAGGCGGGAACTCGTCGGGTTCGCGCTGATGAGTTGGACGATCGCGGTGATCGGGAATCTGCTCTTCGGCCGGACGCAGATCATCTTCCTCGAGCACTACACGACGATCGCCACCGTCGGCTTGTTCGCGGTCGCCCTCACCGTGGCCGAGATGGCAGCGCAGTTGCCGCCACTCCTCCTTTCCGCACTGTTGCCGCGCTTCAGTGAGCAACGCGGCCGGGGTGCACACGAGCACATGAAGCGCTTGTACCGAACGATGACGGCGCTGATCGCGATGGTGATGATGCCGATCTGCCTCTGTCTGGCGGCGATTGCGCCGGTCTTGGTGCCGCTGATCTTCGGCCCGGAATTCGGCGACGCCGCCGGGGTGGCGTCGATCTTGTTGATTGCCATAGCGATCAACAGTCTTGGCGGAACCAACCTCTCGCTGATCCTCAGCATGGGCAAGAACAACATCCTCTGGCTTTCGAATGCCGTCGGCCTCGCCGGCGTGATCGCACTGAGTTTCCTGCTGATCCCTCAGTACGGGCTCATGGGTGCCGCCTGGTCGCGCGCGATCATCCAGGTAGTGGTCATTCTGATCGAAATCGGCTGTGCAGCAATTCTGTTGAGACTTTCGGTGCCGTACCGCGCGCTCGGGGCGATAGCGATCGCCGCGGTGGCCCAAGGCGCGGTCGCTCATGTCACCGTCGTGAACCTGAGTGGTCCGTGGTCGTTGGTGCTCGCCGTACCCGCCGCAGTGATCACGTATCTGGTTGCCGTCCGCGTGCTTCGGATTCTGCCGTTGGTGGACCCCGAACTGCCCGATCGGCTCGTTTCCCAGGCCCCGGATCGACTGAAGCCACTGATGTCGCGAGTTCTACGGCTGCTGTCACCGACGACAGCGGGGCGCACAGAGCAGGATTGACGATTCTGAGGCCCACAAAGGATTACGCTTGGCGCGAGCACGAACGACTGGGCCAGGCAGCACGCAGAGAGGCTGTAGATGATCAATGCTCTCCTGATAGGCGCTGGTGCCGTAGTCGAGGAGTTCTACCGAGCCCCCCTGCGTCGACTGGAGAAAGCCAAGGCCATTCGGGTCCTGGGCGTCGTCGATCCCAGCGAGGCACGAGGACGCCAGATCGCGAGTCAGTTCCGGCGGGCGCGTTCTTACTCGGACTGCGAGACAGCGTTTCGGGGCGCCACTTACGATCTCGCCATCATCGCCTCGCCGCCCGGCCTGCACGCCGACCACGCGTGCATGGCGTTTGAACACGGCTGCCATGTGTTGTGCGAGAAGCCGATGACCACGACGGTGGCCGACGCGGACCGGATGAACGCCGCAGCAGCCCACGCCGATCGCATCCTGGGGGTGGCGTACCCCCGGCGGTTCTACTCGAACTTCGCCGATGTCGCGCGGCTTGTCGCGGGCGGAGAGCTGGGTGACGAACTCGAATTCACGTTCCGCGAGGGAAACACCTACGGCTGGCCCGCCGCAACGGACGCAGCTTTCCGGCGCGAGCGATCGGGCGGCGGCGCACTGCTGGACATCGGCGTGCACATGTTGGACCAGCTGACTTGGATTTTCGGGGACCCAACGGTGACCCGTTCGTACGACGACAGCTTCGCCGGTGGCGTCGAGACCAATTCGCTGCTGGAACTGACGTTTCCGCGAGCCCGCGGCATCATGCAGGTCAGTTGGGAGTTTCCGTTGAACAACGGGCTCTGGATACGTGGCGCGAAGGGCGAGGTCATGCTCGGCGGCGGAGACCTCCGCACCTACCGCCGCAAAACTGCGCGGGGCTGGACACTCGTGCCGGCCACGACGTCGTGGCCCACAGATCTCACGCCAGGCGGCGGCAAGCGGATACGGCCCGGCAATTTCCGCCCCTGCTTCGATGCCGAGCTGGTCGCCATGCTCAGGTCCATTCGCTATGGCGAAGCGCTTCCCGTCACCGGCGTTCAGGCGGCAAGCGTCCAGACCGCCATCGAACAGGCCTACGAGCGCGCTGAAGCGCTCGATTGTCCCTGGCTGCCGGAAGAAGAGCGGGCAGCCGCACGAGCCAAACACTGGAAGGCCGCACAATCATGACGAAGCCGATCGCG
This sequence comes from Mycobacterium sp. 852013-51886_SCH5428379, assembly GCF_001665575.1. Taxonomy (GTDB): domain Bacteria; phylum Actinomycetota; class Actinomycetes; order Mycobacteriales; family Mycobacteriaceae; genus Mycobacterium. The sequence goes on from NZ_LZSU01000029.1 coordinate 86,247, forward strand.
GTCATCGGAGCCGGGGGCTTCGTCGGTGCGCGTCTCGTCGAACGCGCCGAGCTCGTCGGGGACATGTCCGTCGTCCCCATCGTCCGATCCTGGCGCAGCCAGGGACGTTTGGCACGCTTCGGTATGCGCACGGTGCTCGGGGACGCGGGAGATCCGGCATCGCTGGTGCCCCTGTTGAAGGGGTGCGGCATGGTGGTGAATCTGACCCTGGGCAACGACGAGCGCATCGTCGGTGACGTCCAGTCCATGTACACCGCCTGTCAGCAGGCCGAGGTTCCACTCTTCGTGCACATGAGTTCCGCGGAGGTCTTCGGACGGGCGGAGGACCCGAATCTCACCGATGAGTCCTTTCCCGATGGCCGGCACTGGATGGAGTACGCCCAGGCGAAGACCGCGGCCGAAGCATGGCTGCGATCGCAGCCGGAGGGGCCGGTCCGGATCGTCATGTTACGGCCGGGGTTGGTGTGGGGGCCGGGCGCGGGATGGCTGGTGGAACCGGCCCAGGGGATGGTCGACGGCACCGCCTACCTGTTCAACGGCGGGCGCGGGATCTGCAATCTGATTCATGTGGACAACCTCATCGAACACCTTGTCCAACTTGCGAACTCACCCGATATCCGCTCCGGTGTCTTCAACATCTCGGACGAAGAGACGCTCACCTGGAGTGAGTACTATCGCGCCATCGCCCGTGAGGTGGGCGTCGATCCGTCGACGATTCGGCTGCTCGACGATTCGGCGTACCGAGAGAACCGCATGCAGAAGGTGCAGAAAGCTCTCGACATCGCGCCTGCCCGCGTGCTCAAACGTCGGCTGAGCGGCGACACCAAGGGCCGACTCAAGCAGCAGTTGGGCGATTGGCTGTCGCCGCCGAGTACCGAGGTTCAACCCTTTCACCCGGAACCGGCCGTCACCAAGTCGCTGTGGTGGCTGCAGGGCACGGTGCACAAACTGCCGTCGACGGCATTCACTCAGCAATATCCGGATCTTCAGCTTCAGTCGTTCGACGACCTCATGACCGCTGCCGGGCGGTGGCTGCGGTTCGCGGGTTTCGAGGCGCCCGGTTCGGCGCGCTAACCCAGCTTCCGCAACCGCGGCTCCAGATCGCGCTGGAACAGCTCCAGGAACCGGCGCTGATCGTGGCCGGGGGCGTGGAACACGAGGTGGTTGAGCCCCCAGTCGACGTAGTCCTTGACCTTCTCGACGGCCTCGTCCGGATCGGATGCCACGATCCAGCGCTTGGCGACCTGCTCGATCGGCAGTTCGTCGGCGGCCTTCTCCATCTCGATCGGATCGTCGATGCTGTGCTTCTGCTCGGCGGTCAGCGAGAGCGGCGCCCAGAAGCGCGTGTTCTCCAGCGCCAGCTCGGGATCGGTGTCGTAGGAGATCTTGATCTCGATCATCCGGTCGATGTCGTCGGAGTTCCGCTCGGCCTTCTCGGCACCCTCCTTGACCGCCGGGATGAGCTTGTCCTTATAGAGCTCCTCGCCCTTGCCGGAGGTGCAGATGAAGCCGTCCCCGGCGCGTCCCGCGTACTTCGCGACCACCGGGCCACCGGCGGCGATGTAGACGGGCACCCCGCCCTCGGGGACGTCGTAGATGGACGCGCCCTTGGTGCGGTAGTACTCGCCCTCGAAATCGACCCGGTCACCCAGCCACAGCTCGCGCATCAGCCGCACCGACTCCCGCAGCCGCGCGAAGCGCTCCTTGAAGTCCGGCCACTCGCCCTCGTATCCGGTGGCGATCTCGTTGAGCGCCTCGCCGGTGCCCACCCCGAGAAAGATCCGCCCCGGATACAGACACGCCATCGTCGCGAACGCCTGCGCGATCACCGCCGGGTTGTATCGGAACGTCGGCGTCAACACCGACGTGCCGAGCTGGATCCGTTCGGTGCGCTCCCCCACCGCCGTCATCCATGCCAGCGAGAACGGCGCATGCCCACCCTCATGACGCCACGGCTGGAAGTGATCGCTGACAGTCGCACTGTCCATCCCGTGCGCTTCGGCCGCCACCGCCAGTTCCACGAGCTCACGGGGCGCGAACTGCTCCGCCGACGCCTTGTATCCGAGTTTGAGTTCAGCCACGGTTCTGTTCTACTCCTCCCCCTAGACTCGCTGCATGGCAGCTGTGCTGGAGGCCGTCACCGACCGCGTCCACATCGCGCGCACTCCCCTCGTCAACTGGACGCTGGTGACCGACGGCGCCGGAGTCCTGATCATCGACGCCGGCTTCCCGGGCCACCGCGACGACGTCCTCGACTCGGTACGCCGGCTCGGGTTCGGCATGACCGACGTCCGCGCAATCCTGTTGACCCACGCCCACATCGACCACTTCGGTGCGGCGATCTCCTTCGCCGAGCGCGAGAACGTCCCGGTGTACGCGCACACCGCCGAAGTCGGCCACGCCCGGCGCGATTACGTCGAGCAGGTGTCACCGGTCGACGTCGCCCGCCACGCGTGGCGACCGCGGTGGCTGCGGTGGTCGGCGGACATCACCCGCAAGGGCGGAATGACGCGCGGCGGCATCCCGACCGCACAACGCCTGACCGACGCGATCGCGGCCGGGTTACCGGGTGCGCCGGTGGCCGTCCCCACCCCGGGGCACACCGGCGGGCACTGCTCCTACCTCGTGGACGGTGTGCTCGTCAGCGGGGACGCGCTGGTGACCGGCCATCCGCTGCTGACCGACGTCCGTCCCCAATTGCTTCCCACGCTGTTCAACCACGACCAGGCCGAATGCGTGCGCAGCCTCGGAGTCCTGGGCGCGCTGGACGTCGAGATCCTGGTGCCCGGGCACGGTCCGGTGTGGCGCGGTGCGGTCCGCGCCGCCGCCCAGCAGGCGGTGGCGGCGGCGACTAGGTGAGTATGCGGTAACCGAACAGGAACACCGCCGTCAGGCACAGCCCGCACGCCACCACGATGGTCGGCATCAGGATCGTCTGGTCGAGTTCGTCGGGATCGAGCGCGTCATGCTGCACGGGGCCGAACACCATGCGGGCCAATGCCGTCTCCCGCATCCGGCGGGTCAACCGGCCGAGCACGTGCCGGTCCGCGCGGCGGCCGATGAACGCCCGCAACGCCACCCCCAGCACGGCGATCGCGATCGCTGCGGCCAGGATCAGCCACGCGACCGTCGCCTGCGACACGTTCATGCCAGTGCCTTCACGAACGCCACCGGATACACCTCACCCTCTGCGGGCAGCGGTTCAGCGAGGCGCTGGTATCCGGTCGCCTCGTACAGCGCCTCGGCCTCGGGCTGCCGGTCGCCGGTCGTCAGATAGATCCGGCTGTAGCCACGCGCAGCGATCTCGGATTCCAGCGCGACCAGCAGGGCGCGGGCCAGCCCGCGGCGCCGGTGTCCGCTGTCGGTCCAGATGCGCTTGAGTTCGGCGGTCTCGGCTCCCTCGACAACACCGAAGCGACGAAACGCACCCCCGGTGACGGGGGTGTCGCCGAGCAGGCCGATCAACATGGCGCCGTCCGGCGGGGCGAATTCGGCCCCCGGGTAGCGGCGCAGCCAGGCCAGCACCGCCTCGGTGCGTCCGTCATAGCGGTCGGCGTACTCGACTGCGAGCTCGTTGAGCAGCGGCTCGGCCAGCGGGTCCTGCTGATCCACGGATACGAAGCGCAGGTCGTCGGTCACCGCAACATTGAACACCTCGGGTCCACACGCCTCTTCCGATCAAAACTTGACACCTGTAAAGTTCGCGGACATGGACAACATCCGCGGCAAGACCATCGCCATCACCGGGGCTGCGCGAGGGATCGGCTACGCGACCGCCGAGGCGCTGCTCCGGCGCGGCGCCCGCGTCGTGATCGGCGATCGCGACGTCGCTCTGCAGGAATCCTCGGTCGCCAAGCTGACCAACCTCGGATCGGTGTCGGGCTATCCGCTCGACGTCACCGACCGGGAGTCGTTCGCGTCGTTCCTCGACAAGGCGCGGACGGACGGCGGCGGCCACATCGACGTGCTGATCAACAACGCCGGCGTGATGCCGATCGGTCCGTTCCTCGAGCAGTCCGAACAGTCGATCCGCTCGTCGATCGAGGTGAACCTCTACGGCGTCATCGCCGGGTGCCAGCTGGCACTGCCGGACATGGTCGCCCGCGGCCGCGGCCACGTCATCAACATCGCGTCGCTGTCCGGGCTGATCCCGGTCCCGGGCCAGGTCGTCTACGTCGGCGCCAAGTACGGCGTCGTCGGACTGTCCACCGCGTTGGCCGACGAGATGGCGCCGAAGGGCGTGCAGGTCTCGGTGATCATGCCGCCCTTCACCAACACCGATTTGATCTCCGGCACCAAGTCCAGCGGCGCGCTCAAGCCGGTGGAACCCGAGGACATCGCGGCCGCGGTGGTCAAGACGCTGAACAAGCCGAAGACCCACGTGTCGGTGCCACCGCCGCTGCGCTTCACCGCGCAGGCCGCGCAGCTGCTGCCGCCACGCGGTCGCCGCTGGCTGAACAAGAAGCTCGGCCTGGCCGACGTCTTCCTCGAATTCGACCGCACCAAGCGGCAGGGCTACGAGTCACGCGCGCAGGCTGCGCTGGGCGTCGTGGAGGGCCCCGAGAAGAGCTAGCGCCCGGCAAGCTCAGTCTGACGGGGGCGCGTACACCTGCAGGGTGTTGCCCTCAGAATCCTTGAAGGCCGCGATGCGGCCCCAAGGGTGGTCACTGATCTCTCCGCTGAACGAGACCCCTTGGCCCTTCAGGCGGTTCACCTCGTCCTCGATACCGCCGTCGGGCTGGAAGGTCAGGATGGCGCCCCCGTCGCTGTCGGATCCGGCGTCCTCCCGCGCGTTCAGGCCGACCATCAACCCGTTCGCGTCGAGTTCGGACCACTGGTCGGTCTCCTTCTGCAGCTCCAGTCCGAGCGTGTCGCGATAGAACTCGACTGCACGCTTCATGTCCTTGACCGGCAACCACACGGTCGCGACGCCTGACGCCATCTTCGATACCTCCAGCTGGATGAGTGGGATGTCCGGGAGGTACCCAGCCATGCCGACTCCAGGCGCGATCGGATATGACGAAACTGGGACGTGACCCGTGTGCCGTCAGGGCGCCGAGCGTGCACCCATGGCGGGATTTCGCGGGAAAAGTCGCCGCAGGCTCACACTCGGGGCCGTGGCTGCACACTCACCGCAAGAGCGGGGTCACCCATGCGGTACGCCTCGATCGCGTCGAGGTTGTCGAGCAGCTCGTCGGCGGCGAAGACGTAGTCCAGGCCGTCGGGGCCCGTTCCGACGAGGATCACGTGCCACTCCTCGTCCTCGGTCAGCCAGATCCGCGAAACCGACTCGACGTCGTCGTCGAGCAGTGGGTCCAGCGGATCGACGCCCGATGGTGGGTAGAACCACGTCGCGAGTTCGTCGGTCGAGTTCTCGACGTCGAATTCCCAACCGCGGTCGGTGAGTTCGGCGTCGACGATGGTCAGGTCGGTGTCGACGGGCAGCCAGTCCGGTGCGCGTTTGGCCTGCCGTTTTCGGCGTCGCGCTTTCTTAGCCTCGGTGCGCTTCGACATTCAGCCCAGCGCCCGGTCGAGGTCCGCGATCAGATCCTGCGTGCCTTCCAGGCCGATCGAGATCCGCACGACGCCGTCACCGAGACCGATCGATGCCCGCCCCTCCGGCCCCATCGCCCGGTGCGTGGTGGTGGCGGGGTGGGTGATCAGCGATTTCGCGTCGCCGAGGTTGTTGGAGATGTCGATCAACTCGAGTTTGTCGAGGACCTCGAAGGCCCGCTCCTTGGTGCCGCCCGCGAGTTCGAAGGTGACGACGGTGCCGCCGCCGGACATCTGCCGCTGCGCCAGGTCGTACTGCGGATGGGACTTCAGGAACGGGTACTTCACCCAGCTCACCGAGGAATGCCCCTCCAGGAACTCCGCGACCTGTTGCGCCGACCGGTTGGCGTAGTCGACCCGAACTGCCATCGTCTCCAGCCCCTTGAGCAGCGTCCAGGCGTTGAACGCGCTGATAGCCGGCCCGGTGTGCCGCATCAGCTTCTGCACGGGTCCGTCGATGTACTCCGTCGAGCCGAGGATCGCCCCGCCCAGCACCCGGCCCTGACCGTCGATGTGTTTGGTGCCCGAGTAGACGACCACGTCCACCCCGAGCGGGAAACCCTGCTGTAGCAGCGGGGTGGCGAAGACGTTGTCCAGCACCACCTTTGCGCTCGCAGCGTGCGCGAGCTCGGTCACCGCCGCGATGTCGACGAGCGACTGCATCGGGTTCGACGGCGTCTCGAAGAACACCGCCTGGGTGGGCACCGAGAGGGCCTCCTCCCACTGGGAGAGGTCGTCGCCGTCGACGAAGACGGTCTCAACGCCCCACCGGGGCAGGATTTCGTTGCACACCACAAAGCAGGAGCCGAACAGGCTGCGGGCAGCGACCAGCCGGTCGCCCGCACCGAGCAGCGCGCCCAGCGACGTGAACACCGCCGCCATGCCGGTCGCCGTCGCGAAGCACGCCGGCGCCCCCTCGATCAGCCGCAGCCGCTCCTCGAACATGGAGATGGTCGGGTTGCCGTAGCGCGAGTAGACATATCGGTCGATCTCGCCGGTGAACGCCTTCTCCGCCTCACCCGCGGAGGCGTAGACGTACCCCGAGGTGAGGTACATCGCCTCGGCCGTCTCTTCGAAACCCGAGCGCAGCAGACCGCCGCGGACCCCGATCGTGGCCTGGCTGACGCCGTCGGGGAGTGGGGCGGGGACCCGAACGGACGGCACCGACGGCACGTCCTGCTCGCTCACGACTGCACCCAGGGCAGGCCGACGGCTTTCCAGCCGGTGCGGCCGCGGTGCCGGTGCTCGTCGAGATCGCCCTCGAATCCGTACAGGATGTTGTACGACGGCCCGATCCCGGCGCCGGTGGCCGCCTCGGCGGCGCCGATCGAGCGGTTACCGGACCGGCACAGGAACACCACCGGCCGGTCACCGGGCGTCACCCCCGCGGTCTTGAGATCGTCGACGAATCCCTCGTTACGGGTGCCGTCGGTGCGGTTCCACTCAATGAACACGACCTCACGCGAGAGCGGCCGCAGATCCGGTACGCCCACGAAGCGCCATTCGGCCTCGGTACGACAGTCCACCAGCACGGCGTCCGGGTTCTGGTCGAGTACCTGCCAGGCCTCCTCCGGCGTGATGTCTCCCGCATAGCTCACGGGCGTGAGTGTCCCATACCTAACCGGTACCGGCCGCACAGACCTTCCAGGCCCCGTCCTCGCGCCGGAACGTCGTCTCCACCTCGGTTTTCACGTCCGGCGCGTTGTCGAAGTGGTAGGTGACCGAGCCGGTCGCGCTGTCGCCGTCGACGGTCACCCCGGTCAGCCCGTCGATGAACCGGTCACCCTGCTGCTGGGACGATTCCTCTTGCGCGGCAATGAAATCCGCCTCGTTGCCCTGGTTCTCGCGGCAGGTGTACTCGCGAAAGTCAGCGAAGTCCTTGCGTTGAATGGCGTCGTTCTGGGCGACAGCGGCGCGGCCGATCTGCTGCTCGTCGGTGAGTTCGTCGCCCTCGAAGGCGTTGACCGCCCAAATTCCGATCACGACGATCACGATGACGACCAGAGCGGCCAGAAACGGTGTCGCGGTCGGCCGGTCCTCGGCTTCGGGGCTCACCACAGCCTCCGCAGCGCGGCGCCGACGCGGCGGGCCCGGTCCCGCGCGATGATCACGTCGGGGGCGGTGGCCAGTGACAGCCCCAGCCGGCGCCGCACATCGGTCTCGTCGGGGCGGCCGAACAGGCGCGCGTCGCTCTCCTGGGTGGTCAGCGCCTCTACCAGCGCGGCGCTGACATCGGCTGCCGACGGCTCGCTGACCGGGGCTTCCGCTCCGGCGTAGCGCACCTCGGCCGCGGCCGGGGAGATCATGATGGTGTCGACCGGCAGGCCCAGCACCGCGCGGGCATGCAGTTCGAACTGCGAGAGCCGCTGCGAGCGCAGGGTGACCAGACCGGTGTCCTGCGGCCGGGCGCGCACATCGGAGAAGTACACCTCGTCGCCACGCACCAGCAGTTCCACCGCGAACACCCCCCGCCCACCAAGGGAGTTCACGATGCGTGCGGCGATCGATTTGGCGGCGTCCAGCGCCGCGGGCGTCATCTGCTGGGGCTGCCAGGATTCGAGCGCGTCGCCGTCGCCCTGCCGGTGCCCGATCGGTTCGCAGAAAGTCAGCGACGGACCGGTCGGACCGGTGGTGCGCACGGTCAGCAGGGTCACCTCGAAATCGACGTCCACCACGGTCTCGGCGATCACCCGGTTGTGGGTGATCCGCCCCGCGGCGATGGCGCGCCGCCAGGCCGGTTCGACGTCGTCGTCACGCAGCAACACCGACTGACCGTCGCCGGGCGCCGAGGTGATCGGTTTGACCACCAGGGGGTAACCCGCATGCGCGGCCACGGCCGCCAGTTCTTCGACCGACCCGGCGAACCAGAAGGGCGCCGTCGGCAGCCCGAGTTCGTCGGAGGCCAGCCGGCGCAGGCCTTCGCGATCCTGACCGAGACGGGCGCTGCGGGGTGTGGGGAACACCTCGACGTCATCACGCTCTGCCACCGCGATCAACGCGTCGGCGGCGATGAGGTTCGACTCCACCACCACGTACCGAGGTTGCTCGCGGTCGATGACCGCGGCCAGTTCCTCCGCGTCGGTCATCGTCGCAACGGCGAACCGGTCGGCGACGCCGTGCGCGGGCGCATCGGCGTAGTGGTCGACGGTCACCACGACCGTCCCGAGCCGCTGGAACGCCAGCGCTAGCTCACGACTCAGTTCACCCGCGCCCAGGAGCAGCACCGTGCTGCGCCGGTCGGCCGACGGCTCCAGCGAGGGGTCCGTGTCAGGCTCGTCGCCTGGGGTTGGTTCGGTCATCCTCGCCAGCCTGCCAGATCGTCCGACCGGTGCGGCAGATGTGTCGGTGACGTGCCAGGACGTGCCGGGCCGGATTCAGTCGCCCAGGTCCGCCCGGAACGCGGCCATCGCATCGAGCAGCACGACGAACGTGCTGTGCGCGACGGCGAGGTCGGCGTCGGGCAACCCCGCCATCGCCCGGGAGGTGTGTTCGGCGAGCGGGGCGAAGAACTGGCCCGCCAGGCCCATGCCGTGCTCGGCGAGCCGCAGCAGGACCTTGCGCCGGTCGGTGGGATCGGATTCCCGGCGCAGGTGGCCAGAGGCGATCATCCGCTCGACGAGGTAGGTGATCGCCGCCCCCGACATGCCCATCTGCCTGCGCAGCTCCCCTGCGGTGAGCGGCCGGCCCGCGGTGTCGGCGACCGTGATGTGCAGGAGCGCGCGGAAATCGTTGGCGGTGAGCGCATGCTGGGCGGCGAAGACACGTCCGATGTGTTCGGACTCGGCCGCCAGCGCCCGCATGTCCGCAGCGATCTGCGCTTCGAGGGCGGCACGGTCGGCGTCAGCCACTCCGTGAGGATAGTTCGGCTAGATGTTAAGTTTCTGAAATATCGGGAATAGGGGGTTCCATGGCAGGTCGTTTCTCCTGGATCGTGGCGCTGTTGGTGGTCCTCGTCGGCGGTGGCCTGATCGGGGTGCTCGGCGGCGGCGATTCCGCATCCCAGTCCCCGGTGTCGGTTCCGGCCTCCGCCGAGTCCGCACAGGTCAACGAGCTCCGCGCGAAGTTCCCCGGCGGCGATCAGGCACCCGCGATCCTCGTCGTCACCCGCTCCGACGGCGCCGCGCTGTCGCCGGCCGACATCGCCGCGACCGATCAGGCGCGGCAGCGGATGCTGTCCGCCGCCGGCGAGGCGCCCGCAGGCCCGCCGGTGCGTGTATCCGAGGACGGACAGGCCGCGCTCGCGGTCGTCCCACTGGACGCCGGACTGTCCGGTTTCGCGCTCACCGACGCCGTCGAGCAGGTGCGTGGGGCCGCCACCGACGGTCTGCCCGCGGCTCTGCGCGCGGAGGTGACCGGTGGCCCGGCGTTCGGCGCGGACATCGCCAACGCGTTCTCCGGAGCGAACTTCCTGCTGCTGGCGGTGACGGCGGCCGTCGTCGCGCTGCTGCTCATCGTCACCTACCGCTCCCCGGTGCTGTTTCTGGTGCCGCTGGCGGTGATCGGCTTCGCCGACCGGGTGGCCGCCGTCGTCGGTACCGCCGTGTCCGAAGCGGTGGGCCAGACCCCGGACGGGTCGACGTCCGGGATCACCAGCGTGCTGGTCTTCGGCGCGGGTACCAACTACGCGCTGCTGCTGATCTCCCGGTACCGAGAGGAACTCGGCCGTGATCCGGACCACCGCAACGCCCTCGGCGTCGCGGTCCGCGCCGCGGGCCCGGCCATCCTGGCCAGCAATGCCACCGTGGTGCTCGCGCTGCTGACGCTGGTGTTCGCGTCCTCGCCGAGCACGCGCAGCCTCGGTGTGCAGGCCGCCTCGGGACTGGTGGTCGCCGCGATCTTCGTGCTGCTGGTCCTGCCGCCGCTGCTGGCGGTGTTCGGCCGGAAGCTGTTCTGGCCGTTCATCCCGAAGGTCGGCGCCACCCCGCTGACCGAGGGCGGGGTCTGGCACCGGATCGCCGATTCCGTCGCCCGCCGCCCCGTGCGGGTGGCCGTGGTGTCGATCGGGGGGCTGGCCCTGCTGTGCACGGGGCTGCTGAGCACGCCGATCGGGCTGACGCAGACCGAACAATTCCGGGTGCAGGCCGAATCGGTCGGCGGTTACGAGAGGCTCGCCGCGCACTTCCCCAGCGGTCTGACCGATCCGGCGCGCGTCATCGGCGCCACCGACCGCGCCGCGGACATCCAGCGCGTGGTCAGCGAGACGCCGGGAGTGGTGTCCGTGCAGCCCGCGGGGACCAGCGGCGACGGTCTGACGCAGTGGCAGGTGGTGCTGGCCGCCGAACCCGCCTCCGACGAGGCTTTCGCGACCGTCGACGCGCTGCGCGACGCGGTCCACAGCGTCGACCAGTCCTCGCTGGTCGGCGGATCGGACGCCCAAGCCCGCGACATCAGCTCGGCTGCCGGCCACGACCGCCTGGTGGTGATCCCCGCGATCCTGGCCGTCGTGCTGATCGTGCTCTACGTCCTGTTGCGCTCGGCGCTGGCGCCGCTGATCCTGGTGGGCGTCACGGTGCTCAGCTCAGTGGCCGCGTTGGGGCTGGGCGGCTGGGCCAGCGTGCACATCTTCGGCTTCCCGGCGCTCGACGACTCCACGCCGCTGTTCGCGTTCCTGTTCCTCGTCGCCCTCGGCGTGGACTACACGATCTTCCTGGTCACCCGTGCCCGCGAGGAGACCCCCGAGTACGGCACCCGCCAGGGCATCGTGCGCGCGGTGTCGGCGACCGGCGCGGTGATCACCAGCGCGGGCATCGTGCTGGCGGCGGTGTTCTGTGTGCTCGGGGTGTTGCCGCTGATCGTGCTCACCCAGCTCGGCATCATCGTCGGCCTGGGCATCCTGCTGGACACCTTCCTGGTCCGCACGGTCATCATCCCGGCCTTGTTCACGATCATCGGGCCGCGAATCTGGTGGCCGGCGTTGCACGCCGAGCGCTGAACGCCTAACCGCCGGCGGGGCCGCCCGCCACCACGACGACCTCGGCGTCGTCGTCACCCACCTGACGGAGCTTGTGCGGCACCGACGCGTCGAAGTACGCACAGTCGCCGGTCTCGAGCCGCACGGTCCGGCCCTCGTGATTCAACTCGACCGCACCGGCATGGACGAACAGGAACTCCTGACCGGGGTGCGACGGGTGCGGATGAGTGGCGAAGCTGCGGCCCGGCCGAACGACGAACGGCGACATCACCTTTCCCAGCATCCGCGTGGCGACCGCGTGATGACGTTCGGCCCCGCGCTCCGTGGCCCGCTCGACGGTCAGCGCGCTGACCTCCGGATCGTCGGAGAACAGTTGCGCCACATCAACTTCGAGGGCGCGGGCGATTTTCAGTGCGGCGGCGATGGACGGCACGCTCTGGCCGCGTTCGACCTTCGACAGATAGCTCTTGGTCAGCCCGGTACCCGCCGCGAGACCGTCGAGCGTCATTCCGCGCTCACGGCGCACCGCACGTAACAGCCCACTCACGACCTCGACAATACCCGATTGACGATATGACACTTTGTGTCCTATCGTCTTTCTTGTGTCATTGAGTCGGGATCGAGAGGAGATCTGATGACCAGCACCCTGAACGATTCGAAGAGCGATCTGATGCAGAAGTCGCTCGACGGGCTGAACCGCCATATCGCGGATCCCGGCCTGACGGTCCGGCAGAAGGTGGCCCTCACGTGCCGCGCCCTGTTCGACGCCGGTCACGACTCCGGGCTCGCCGGCCAGATCACCGCCCGCGCCGAGACCCCCGGCACGTACTACACCCAACGCCTCGGCCTCGGGTTCGACGAGATCACCGCCGGCAACCTGCTGCTCGTCGACGAAGACCTCAACGTGCTGGAAGGCGACGGAATGGCCAACCCCGCCAACCGTTTCCACTCCTGGATCTACCGGTCCCGGCCAGACGTCACCTGCATCGTCCACACCCACCCGTTCCACGTCGCGGCGTTGTCGATGCTCGAGGTGCCGCTCATGGTGTCCCAGATGGATATCGCCCCGCTCTACGACGACTGCGCGTTCCTGCCCGACTGGCCGGGGGTCCCCGTGGGCAACGAGGAAGGCGAGATCATCTCCGCCGCATTGGGTGACAAGAAGGCGATCCTCCTCGCCCACCACGGACATGTCGTCGCCGGAGCCGGCGTGGAGGAGGCCTGCTCGTTGGCGATGCTCATCGAACGCGGCGCGAAACTGCAACTGGCCGCGATGGCGGCCGGGACCGTCGCCCCGTTGCCCGACCGGCTGGCCCGGGAAGCGCACGACTGGACGCTCACGCCGAAACGCAGCGTCGCCAACTTCGCCTACTACGCGCGCCGCGCGCTGCGCCGCCACCCTGACGCCCTCGACCACTGATCCGGACCGGAAAGGACCCCCATGAACGAGCTCCAGGGCATCATCGCCTACCCGATCACCCCGTTCACCGCCGACGGCGCCGACGTCGACACCGGCACGCTGGCTGCCCTGGTCGAGCGACTCGTCGCCGGCGGTGCGCATGCCATCGCCCCGCTGGGCAGCACAGGGGAATCGGCGTACCTCACCGAGAACGAGTTCGACACTGTCGTCGACATCACCGTCGGCGTGGTGGGCGGCCGTGTACCCGTCGTCGTCGGGGCGTCGGATCTGACCACCGCCAACACCATTCGGCGCGCACAGCACGCACAGCGCGCCGGGGCCGACGCGCTGATGATCCTGCCGGTCTCGTACTGGAAGCTGACCGACCGCGAGATCGCCCAGCACTACGCACGGGTGGCCGCGGCGGTCGACCTGCCGATCATGGCCTACAACAACCCTTCGACCAGCGGCATCGACATGTCTCCGGAGCTGCTGGTGCAGATGTTCACCGACATCGACAACGTGGCGATGGTCAAGGAGTCGACCGGCGATCTCTCGCGAATGCAGCGCATCAAGGAACTATCCGGCGGGGCGCTGCCCTTCTACAACGGCAGCAATCCACTGGTCCTGGACGCACTGTTCGAAGGCGCGGCAGGCTGGTGCACCGCGGCCCCCAATCTGAGGCCGCAGCCCTGCCTGGATCTGTACACCGCCGCTCGGGACGGGAATCGACCACTCGCACAGCAGATCTACGACGACCTCGCGCCGCTGCTTCGCTTCATCGTCGCCGGCGGTCTACCCACCACCGTGAAAGCGGGTCTCGCGCTGCTCGGCCAGGTGGCCGGCGACCCGCGGGCGCCGCTACTGCCGCTCGACGCCGACGGCTGCACCAAACTGCAGTCGATGCTGACAGGCGCCTGACCCATGACCGCCCAGTGCCCTTTCAGCGGATTGACCACGGCAGCAGGAACTCCCGTCGTCGACAACCAGAACAGCATGACCGCCGGACCCCGCGGACCGATGCTGCTGCAGGACGTGTGGTTCCTGGAGAAACTCGCGCATTTCGACCGCGAGGTGATCCCCGAGCGGCGCATGCACGCCAAGGGATCCGGCGCGTACGGGACGTTCACCGTCACGCATGACATCACGCGTTACACGCGGGCGGCCGCCTTCGCCGTGATCGGCAAGCGCACCGACGCCTTCGTCCGGTTCTCCACCGTTGCAGGTGAACGCGGCGCGGCCGACGCGGAACGCGACATTCGCGGGTTCGCGGTCCGGCTCTATACCGAGGAGGGCAACTGGGACCTCGTCGGCAACAACACCCCGGTCTTCTTCCTGCGCGACCCGCTGAAGTTCCCGGACCTCAATCATGCGGTCAAACGCGACCCGCGCACCAATCTGCGCAGTCCGCAAAACAATTGGGACTTCTGGACACTGCTACCCGAGGCGCTGCATCAGGTCACCATCGTGATGAGCGACCGCGGCATCCCGGCCAGCTACCGGCACATGCACGGATTCGGATCGCACACCTTCAGCATGATCAACGCCGCCGGCGAACGGCACTGGGTGAAATTCCACTGGCGCACCCAGCAGGGCATCGAGAACCTCAGCGACGCCCAGGCTCAAGATCTCATCGGACGAGACCGGGAGAGCCATCAGCGTGACCTGTTCACCGCCATCGCCGACGGCGACTTCCCCCGGTGGACCCTGTTCATTCAGGTGATGACCCAGTCGCAGGCCGACACCGCGCACTACCATCCCTTCGACCTGACCAAAGTGTGGCCGAAATCGGAGCACCCGCTGATCGAGGTCGGCGAGCTCGAGCTCAACCGCAATCCGCAGAACTACTTCGCCGAGGTCGAACAGGCGGCGTTCAATCCCGCGAACGTGGTTCCGGGAATCGGCTTTTCGCCAGACAAGATGCTGCAGGGCAGGCTGTTCTCCTACGGCGACACCCAGCGTTACCGGTTGGGCGTCAACCACCACTCGATTCCTGTCAACGCACCGCGGTGCCCGGTGAGCAGCTTCCACCGCGACGGCGCAATGCGCGTCGACGGCAATGCCGGCGCCACCATCGGTTACGAACCCAACAGCGCAGGCGTGTGGGGCGAACAGGGCGGTTACGCCGAACCCCCGCTCGCGGTCGACGGTGCCCCGGACCACTGGAACTTCCGCAAGGACGACGACAACTACTTCGAGCAGCCGGGCAACCTCTTCCGGCTGATGAGCCGCACTCAGCAACAGACCCTGTTCGACAACACCGCCCGCGCGATCGCGGGCGCATCCTCCGACGTCAAACGCCGCCACATCGAGAACTGCACACGTGCCGATCCCGCCTACGGAGCCGGCGTCGCTGCCGCCATCACCGCATCCGCCCATCCCGAACAGGAGTGACATGACCCCCACCATCCCCGGATACACCTACGACGATCCGGCCGCCGACCCGTCCCCGGTGAGCCTCGAGGACCTGGCCGAACTCGAGGCCAGCGTGCTGTTCGGCCCCGAGGACCAGGCGGCGATGCGCACCGCCGGAAGCATCCTCGCCCCACAGATCGAGGACATCCTCGACGTCTGGTACGGCTTCGTCGGCGCGCACCCGCACCTGGTCGCGTACTTCTCCACCCCGGCGGGCGACCCGCTGCCCGACTACCTGGCGCGGGTGCGCGCCCGGTTCGCGCAGTGGATTCTCGACACCTGCAACCGGCCCTACGATGCCCAGTGGCTGGCGTACCAGCAGGAGATCGCGTTGCGTCACACCGCACTGAAGAAGAACCGGACCGACCACGCCGAGTCGGTACCGCTGATCCCGTTGCGCCACCTCATCGCGTTCATCTACCCGATCACGGCAACGGTGCGACCGTTCCTGGCCGTGGGCGGCCGGTCCGACGACGAGGTCGACGCTATGTACCAGGCCTGGTGCAAGGCCGTCACCCTGCAGGTGGCCCTGTGGTCGCAGCCCTACGCCGGCGCGGCGTGGTGACCGGAAAGCCGGAGTTCGGCTGAAACCGGGCACCATCGCCTTCGCCCGCGCGTTGACCCGTCATGACGCAGGCACCGCCTCAGCCACCACTACACATGCGCCGCGACGGCTTCGACCCGGCCGCGGAACTGCGCGAGATCCGGGAGACGTCCGGCGTGCGCGTCGCCAAGAACGCGTTCGGTATGGACATCTACCTAGTGACCCGCCACGACGACGTCAAAGCCGTGCTCAGCGACCACGAGCGGTTCTCCAACACCCGGCCGCCCGGCTTCGTCGGCGCGGGCGCACCGGTCTCGGACGCCGAACAAGCCCGGGCGCAGGCCGGCAATTTGCTGGCCAACGACCCGCCTGAGCACCAGCGGCTGCGCCGCATGCTCACCCCCGCCTTCACACAGCGCCGTATCAAGGCGCTCGAACCACGTATCGAGGCGATCGTCACCGAGCACCTCGACGCGATGGCCGCCGCCGGCCCGCCGGCCGATCTCGTCGAGAGTTTCGCGCTGCCGATTCCGTCGCTGGTCATCTGCGAGCTGCTCGGCGTGCCCTACGCCGACCGCGAGGACTTCCAACGCCGCAGCGCCCGCCAACTCGACCTGTCGCTGCCCATCCCGGAGCGCCTGGAGGTGGCCCGGCAGGCCCGCGCCTACATGGGCTCGCTGGTGACCCGCGCCCGCCGCGCGCCCGGAGACGACATCCTCGGAATGCTGGTGCGCGACCACGGCCCCGAGCTCACCGACGACGAGCTGATCGGCATCGCGGGCCTTCTGCTGCTCGCCGGCCACGAGACCACGTCGAACATGCTCAGCCTCGGCACCCTGGCGCTGCTGCGCCACCCCGACCAATTCGCCGCCGTCCGCGACGATCCCACAGCCGTCGCGCCGGCCGTCGAGGAGCTGCTGCGGTGGTTGTCCATCGTGCACAGCGGGATCCCGCGCATCACCACCACCGACGTCGAGATCGCCGGCGTCGCGATCCCGGCCGGTGAGCTCGTGTTCGTGTCCCTGCCGTCGGCCAACCGCGATCCGGCCTTCACCGATGCGCCCGAGGTCCTCGACATCGGCCGCGGAGCGCCCGGTCACCTGGCATTCGGTCACGGGGTGCACCACTGCCTCGGGGCTCCGCTGGCCCGGCTGGAGATGCGGATCGCGCTGCCAGCGCTGCTGCGCCGGTTCCCGGATCTGCAGTTGGCCGAGCCGTTCGACGGGGTGCAGTTCCGCTCCTTCCACTTCATCTACGGGCTACGGTCACTCGCGGTGAGGTGGTGACCATGCGCATCGAAGTGGACCGGGACGCCTGCATCAGTGCGGGCAACTGCACGATGTCGGCGCCCGAGGTGTTCGACCAGGACGACGACGGCATCGTCGAACTGCTCGCCGATCCGGTGCCGGAGGCCGAGGAGGACCGCACGCGGGAAGCGGTCAGGCTGTGTCCGGTGTCGGCGCTGCGGATCGCCGGTCCCTGAAGCGTCCACCCGCTCGGCCCTGAACGATCAGGAACGCGCTGACCAGCAGCACCCAGGCCGGGAAGGCCAGCGTGAGCCACATGCTGACCTCCGCGGCCGCCATGAGCGGGAGCGCGAGCGCGTAGGTGGTCATCACCAGGGCCCGCGGCATCAGTCCGGTGCGCAGCCAGATCGTCGCCAGCGAGATCATGAACACCGCGGCCATCCGCAGGGCGTAGGTCTTCGACAGCGTCACCAGCACCGTCTGTCCGAACAGCGCAACCTCGGCGCGGATCGGCGATTCGGCCAGATGCCCACCGGTGGCCTCGAGACCCGCCCCGATCCCGGCGACGGTGAACATCATCGCCAGGAACAGCAGACCGCTGCCGAGGAACACCGTCGCGAAGAAACGGTCCTCGAGGTCGCCGAACCCGTCGCGGATGACGCCGATGAACCACAGGAACGCGATGGCGGCGAACGGCATCAGAATCGCGGCGATGCGCATGTGGTGGTTCTCGCCGTTCAGCCATTGTGAGCCCGGTTCGGCGCCCTCAGGCAGCGCCGACCGGATCAGCGTCAGTGCCGCGCCGAACAGCAACGCGAACACCACGCCCGCGAACGCCGCGGCCCGCGGTGTGGACAGGCGGCGCAGATGACGGTCGACCACGCGGTCATGGTCGCACGGGAACCGCGCTCAGGGCTGATGCGGCAGCAGCCGGATCATCAGCCCGTTCGCCTCGGCCAGCAGATTGTCCTCCGCGTCGCGCAGTTCGGCGTTGACGAACGCCTTGCGGCCCTCCGCCTCCCGGACCCACCCACGGATGGTCAACTCCTTGTCGATCGGCGTGACCTTACGGTAGTCGACGTGCAGGAAGGCGGTGCGGCTGATCGGCCTGCCGGCGGCATGGATCACCATGCCGAACGTGGAGTCGAACATCAGCGGCAGCACCCCGCCGTGCACCGCGTAATTGCCGCCCACGTGGTACCGGCTGAACTGCACGGTCAGCTCCACGCCCTCGGCGTCGAACTTTCGCACCTGATAGGGCGGCATCAGCAGGCTGCCCGCGCCGGGCAGGGACGGCACCCGATTGGCCGGGCCGACACCTTCGGGGGCCTCGAACGGATCGAGCACACCGACGAGTTGCTCGGCCAGATCGGCCGCGCGGTCCCAGGTGTCGCGGTCCGGGTCGGCCGACACGGCCAGGTCCTGCGCCCGGCGCATCGCGGCGAGGAAGCGGGCGAAGCCCGGACCGGGGTCGGCCGGTTCGAAGACCGGGAAGCCGCCGTGCTGTTCGAAGACCGACTCCGGCTGGTCCGCAGTCACCTCGGCGCCAGGATGTCGCGGCGCACGATGGTCTGCTCCCGCCCCGGACCCACTCCGATGCACGAAACATGTGCTCCGGCAAGCTCTTCGAGTCGCAGCACGTAGTCCCGGGCCCGGGCCGGCAAGTCGTCGAATTCGCGGGCGGCGGAGATGTCCTCCCACCAGCCCGGCATTTCCTCGTAGATCGGTTCGGCCAGCGCGATGTCGCTCTGGGTCATCGGCATGTCGTCGGTGCGCTTGCCGTTGACCCGGTAACCCACACACACCGGGACCGTCTCCAGGCTGGACAGCACGTCGAGCTTGGTCAGGAAGTAGTCGGTGATGCCGTTGACGCGCGTCGCGTAACGCGCGATCACCGCGTCGAACCAGCCGCAGCGCCGCGCCCGGCCCGTCGTCACGCCGACCTCGCCACCGGTCTTCGCCAGGTATGCGCCGTTGTCGTCGAACAGTTCAGTGGGGAACGGACCGGAGCCGACGCGGGTGGTGTAGGCCTTGAGGATCCCCAGCACGGTGGTGATGCGCGTCGGCCCGATCCCCGAGCCGACAGCCGCGCCGCCCGCGGTCGGATTCGACGACGTGACGAACGGATACGTGCCGTGGTCGACGTCGAGCAGCGTGCCCTGCGACCCCTCCAGCAGCACCGTCTCACCCTGTTCGAGCGCTTGGTTGAGCAGGAGCCGCGCGTCGGCGATCCGGTGCTTGAAGCCCTCGGCCTGCTCGAGCAGGTTGTCGACCACCTCGGCGGCGTCCAGCGCCTTGCGGTTGTAGATCTTGACCAGCACCTGGTTCTTGAAGTCGAGTGCCGCCTCGATCTTCTCGGCCAGTTGCACGGGGTCCAGCACGTCGGCGACGCGGATGCCGATGCGGGCGATCTTGTCCTGATAGCAGGGGCCGATGCCGCGGCCGGTGGTGCCGATCTTCTTGCTGCCCGCCCAGCGCTCCACGACCTTGTCGATCGCGACGTGGTAGGGCATCAGCAGGTGGGCGTCGGCCGAGATCAGCAGTCTGCTGGTGTCGACGTTGCGCTTCTCCAGGCCCGCGAGCTCGGTCAGCAGCACCCCGGGGTCGACGACCACGCCGTTGCCGATGACGTTGGTGACGCCGGGGGTGAGGATCCCCGACGGGATCAGGTGCAGGGCGAAGTTCTCGCCGTTGGGGAGGACGACGGTGTGCCCGGCGTTGTTACCGCCCTGATAGCGCACGACCCACTGCACGCGGCCACCGAGCAGATCGGTGGCCTTTCCTTTGCCCTCGTCACCCCACTGGGCGCCGATGAGCACGATTGCCGGCATGCGTAGTCTCTCCCGCTGTCTCCCGAAGCATTCTGCCTCGAACGTATGGCAGCCGGTGACACACCTTATCCCAGCAGGTCGCGAGGAGTTGTCTTGAGTGCGGGTTCTGGTGCCAGAACGGTGCTGGTGCTGCGGTTCGGCGGCCGGCCCGAGGTCCGTGCGCTCGCCGCGTTCGACACGGTCGACGTGTCGGGTGTTGAGGACATCGACACGGCGTCGGCATCGGCAGATCGCCTGGTCGTGCTGGGGTCGGACGCGGATCTCGCGTCGGTGCTGACCCGGCTGATGCGCACCGAACGCCTGGACGTCGAGCTGGCGCATGCGCGGGGCTGGCGCGGGACGCGCCGGGCCGTGACCGCGCCCGCCCGCCGGGTGCCGCTGATCCGCGACGACGCCGGGCAGACGGTGGTCGGCGCCGCCGAATGGCGCGGCGGACCCGACACCGCGACGTTGACCGGCGAAGCGATCGTCGACGACGCACTGCTGTTCAGCGGCGACGTCGCCGGCGTCCGGATCGAACCCACCGATCAGATGCCGGGCCTGCGAGCGGCGGTGCTGTCGGCGCGGGGCAGGCCGGGACGCTGGCTGACCGGCCGGGCCGCGCAGCTGGGCACCGTGGGGGCGGTCGTCGTGCGCGACGGCGTGCCGGGGCAGCGTGCGGTGAAGCGATCGACGTTCTACCGGCACACCGAGGGCTGGCTGCGGGTCGGCTAGCAGCAGGAACGCCCGGTGGCGTCGGAAAAGTGAGTATCCGCCCGCTGCGCCGGTCGGTGCGGCCGAGTCCGGTCTTCCTGGCGGTCGTGGCGATCACCGCCCTCGGCGGCGTCCTGGCCTGGGTCGCCGCCGACACCGTCCGGCCGCTGGCCTACGTGGGTGTGTTCATCTTCGTGATCGCCGGCTGGCTGGTGTCGCTCAGCCTGCACGAGTTCGGACACGCCTACACCGCCTGGCGGTTCGGGGACCGGGACGTCGAGATGCGGGGCTACCTCACCCTCAACCCGCTGAAGTACTCCCACCCGCTGCTGTCCCTCGGTCTGCCCGTGCTGTTCATCGCCCTGGGCGGGATCGGCCTGCCCGGCGGAGCGGTGTACCTGCGCACCTCGTGGATGACCGCACGGCAGAAGACCCTGGTCAGCCTCGCCGGACCGGCGGCCAACCTGGTGCTGGCCGTGCTGCTGCTCGGGCTCACCCGTGCGCTCTACGACCCGTCGCACTCGGTGTTCTGGTCGGCGGTCGCCTTCCTGGGCTTCCTCCAGGTGACGGCGCTGGTGCTCAATCTGCTGCCGATCCCCGCGCTGGACGGGTACGGCGCGCTCGAACCCCATCTGCGCCCGGACACCCAGCGCGCGCTGCAGCCCGTCAAACAGTGGGGGTTCTTCATCCTGCTGATCCTGTTGCTCGCGCCCGCCCTCAACCAGTGGTTCTTCGGATTCGTCTACTGCGTCTTCGACCTCTCCGGCGTTCCGAGCGCCATGGTGTCGATCGGCGGTCAGCTCACCCGGTTCTGGTCGGCCTGGCTGTAGCCCTGGGCGCCCGCCCAGCGAGGACCTTGCCTCATATGCGTGTTTGTGCATAGATTGCTCGTATGGGTGCGGGCCACGATCACAGCCACGGACAGGACGTCCGCGTCAGCAGGATGCTGATCGCGGCGGCGATCCTCACCTCGTTCTTCGTCCTCGAACTCACCACGGCCCTGACGATCAACTCGATCGCGCTGCTCGCCGACGCCGGTCACATGCTCACCGACCTCGTCGCGATGTTCATGGGACTGACCGCCGTCCTGCTGGCCCGCAAGGGCAGCGCCTCGCCCGCCCGCACCTACGGCTGGCACCGGGCCGAGGTGTTCACCGCCGTCGGTAATGCGGTGCTGCTGCTCGGCGTCGCGACGTTCATTCTCTACGAGGCGTTCGAACGCCTCGGCGACGCGCCGGACGTCCCCGGGGTGCCGATGATCGTGGTCGCCACGGCGGGCCTGATCGCCAACCTCGTCGTCGTCCTGCTGCTGCGTTCACAGTCCGAGCACAGCCTCGCCGTCAAGGGCGCCTACATGGAGGTCATGGCCGACACCGTCGGCAGCATCGGCGTGCTGATCGCCGGCGTCGTCACCGTGACCACCGCGTGGCCGTACGCCGACGTGGTGGTGGCGGTGCTGGTCGCGCTGTGGGTGCTGCCGCGGGCGTTCTCGCTGGCCCGGGCGGCGCTGCGGATCCTCTCCGAGTCCTCCCCCGCCCACATCGACGTCGACGAACTACGGGCCGCCCTGTGCGCCGTCGACGGGGTCTCAGAGGTCCATGACCTGCACGTGTGGACGCTGGTGCCCGGCAAGGACGTCGTCACCGCCCACCTGACCTCGGCCGCGGACTCCGCCCGGGTACTCGGTGACGCCCGCGCGGTGCTCGCCGCCCGCGGACTCGACCATGCGACCGTTCAGGTCGAACCGCCGAACGGGTCCACCGACTGCAGCAACTGCGACGGGAACGACTGGTAGGTCAGGCCAGGCCGTACTCGGCGGCCGCGGCCGGATCGCAGTCGTCGAGCAGATCCAGGCAGCGCTGATACTCGTCGGTCTCGCCGATGGACCGGGCCGCCTTCGCCAGCGCCGCCACACACCGCAGGAAGCCGCGGTTGGGTTCGTGGCGGAACGGCACCGGCCCGAAGCCCTTCCAGCCGTTGCGGCGCAGCTGGTCGAGCCCGCGGTGGTACCCGGTGCGGGCGTAGGCGTACGCGGTGACGGGTTGTTCGTCGGCCAGCGCCGCCTCGGCGAGTTCGGCCCACGCCACCGACGCGGACGGATGTGCTGCGGCCACGATCGACGGGTTCTCGCCTGCGGCCAGTTCGGCCTCGGCCTCCGGGTCTCCGGGCAGCAGCACCGGCTCCGGTCCGAGGAGGTCACCCATGCGCGTCATGACGCCCATTGTGCCGTGCCCGCCGCGGCGAACGGCCATCGGCTCGGATCGATCGATAAG
The DNA here is from genome assembly GCF_001665575.1 of Mycobacterium sp. 852013-51886_SCH5428379. Taxonomy (GTDB): domain Bacteria; phylum Actinomycetota; class Actinomycetes; order Mycobacteriales; family Mycobacteriaceae; genus Mycobacterium. The sequence goes on from NZ_LZSU01000029.1 coordinate 109,113, forward strand.
CTCCTCTTCGTAGCGTCGTTGAGGAGGAACACAGCCGGGATGTCGAATCCACGAGGGCCTGAACAAGGCGATGAGCCGACCAATCCGGAGGTGGCGGGTAAGGGCGGGTACGACGCCGGGGACGCGACCGAGGTGTTCGCCTCCGGCAAGGCCGACGAACCGGGGTCGCCGGACGACCCGGGCGGTGAGCGTCGGTACACCGCGCCGTCGGGGTTCGACGCCGGATCGACGCAGAAGATCGACACGCCGCCGGATCCGGCCACCGAGGTGTTCCCGATGTCCGAGCCCACCGAGCAGTTCTCGGCGCAGCAGAAGCCCGCGAGCCCCCAGGTGATTCCCGCACGCGGCGGTGAGCCGCCTCGACCGGCGCCGGAGTCGCGCCGCAGCTGGGGCTGGGTGATCGCGGTGGTGCTGGTGATCTTGGCGCTGGTCGCGATCGCGGTGCTGGGCACGCTGTTGCTGACCCGCGGTTCCGATTCGGGCGCCTCGCAGGAGGATCAGGTCAAGGCCACGATCGAGGAGTTCGACACCGCGATCCAGAACGGCGATCTGGCGACGCTGCGCACCATCACCTGCGGCGCCAAACGTGACAGCTACGTCAACTACGACGATAAGGCGTGGGCGGAGACCCATGAGCGGGTGGCGGCGGCCAAGCAGTATCCGGTGGTGGCCAGCGTCGACCAGATCGTGATCAACGGCGACCACGCCGAGGCCAACGTCACCGCGTTCATGGCCTACGCACCGCAGACCCGCTCCACCCGCAGCTTCGACCTGGAGTTCCGCGACGAGCAGTGGAAGATCTGCCAGGCCCCGTCGCCCTAGGCGATGTCGGGGTAGTTCGTCGCGGTCACCGCAACCAACTACACCCGAATCACGCGCTGACCGACCGTCCCGCGCTGTGCAGATCGGTGCACGCCTCGACGACGCGCTCGCTCATCCCCGCCTCGGCCTTCTTCAAATAGCTGCGCGGGTCGTAGACCTTCTTGTTGCCGACCTCCCCGTCGACCTTGAGCACGCCGTCGTAGTTGGCGAACATGTGCGCGGCCACCGGGCGGGTGAACGCGTACTGGGTGTCGGTGTCGACGTTCATCTTCACCACGCCGTAGCGCAGCGCATCTTCGATCTCGCTCTTGAGCGACCCCGACCCGCCGTGGAAGACGAAGTCGAACGGCTGTGCGCCGCTGGGCAATCCGAGCTTGGTCGCAGCGACGCGCTGACCCTCGGCGAGGACCTCCGGCTTGAGTTTGACGTTGCCGGGCTTGTAGACGCCGTGGACGTTGCCGAAGGTGGCGGCCAGCAGGTAGCGGCCGCGCTCGCCGGCGCCCAGCGCGTCGACGGTCTTCTCGAAGTCCTCGGCGGTGGTGTAGAGCTTGTCGTTGATCTCGGCCTCCACGCCGTCCTCCTCGCCGCCGACCACGCCGATCTCGACTTCGAGGACGATCTTCGCGGCCGCCGCCTGTTCGAGGAGTTCGCTGGCGATCGAGAGGTTCTCGTCGATCGGCACGGCCGACCCGTCCCACATGTGGGATTGGAACAACGGATCACGCCCTGCCGCAACACGTTCCGCGGAGATCGCCAGCAGCGGGCGGACGTAGGTGTCGAGCTTGTCCTTCGGGCAGTGGTCGGTGTGCAGCGCGACGGTGATCGGATACTTCGCGGCGATCACATGCGCGAACTCGGCGAGCGCCACCGCGCCGGTGACCATGTCCTTGACGCCCAGTCCGGACGCGAATTCTGCTCCGCCGGTGGAGAATTGGATGATGCCGTCACTGCGGGCGTCGGCGAAGCCCTTGATGGCGGCGTTGAGGCTCTCGGAGCCGACGCAGTTGATGGCCGGGAAGGCGAACCCGTGCTGCTTGGCACGGTCGAGCATCTCGGCGTAGACCTCAGGAGTGGCGATGGGCATGTCCGCCAGTATCCCCCTCTCAGCGCCGGATCACAGGCCGAGTCACATGGTGAGAACCATGCGGTAGCGCGCTCGACCCTCCTCCATCGCGGCGTACGCCTCGGCGGCCTCGGCCAGTGGCTTCTCCTCGATCTTCGCCCGCACCCCTGACAGCAGCGCGAAGTGCATGGTCTCCTCGACGTCGCGCGAGGTCCCCGACGGGTGTCCGGTGACGGTGATACCGGGAGAGATGAGCTGTCCCGGGCTGATCGGCAGCGGGTCCATGGTCACGCCGACGACGATCAATTCGCCCTGCGGCCCGATCCCGCCGACGGTGTCGGCCATCGCCTGGGAGTTGGCCGCGGTCGCCAGCACCACGCGGGCGCCGCCGAGGTCCTGCAGCGCCTGCGCGACGTCCTGGGCCTTCGAGTCGATGTAGTGGTGGGCGCCGAGGGCCTTGGCGTCGTCGGCCTTACCGGCCCCGCGGGCGATCGCGACCGTCTCGAAGCCCATGGCTCGGGCGAACTGCACCCCGAGGTGGCCGAGGCCGCCGACGCCCAGCACGGCCACCAGATCGCCGGCGACGGCGCGTGTGCTGCGCAGCCCGTTGAACACCGTCACCCCGGCGCAGCTCATCGGACCCGCCTCGGCGAACGAGAGGCCGTCGGGGATGCGGGCCAGCGCCGTGGCCGGGGCGATCACCGACTCGGCGTAGCCGCCCGGATAACTCAGGCCGGGGACCTGCCCGTTCTCGCACTGCATGAAGAAGCCCTTGCGACAGGGCACGCAGCGGTTGCAGTTGCCGCCGAACCAGCCGACGGCCACCCGGTCGCCGGTCGCGAACCCCTCGACCCCGTCGCCGAGCTCGGCGATGGTGCCGGCGATCTCGTGGCCGGGCGTCAGCGGCCAGCTCAATCCGGGGAAGCCGCCGTTGACGAAGGCGTGGTCGGTGCCGCAGACGCCACACGCGGCGACGTCGATCCGGACGTGTCCGGCCTGCGGAGAGGTCGTCTCGACCTCGACGAGATTGAGTGGTTCACCTGCGGCGGCGACGTGGACGGCTTTATGCGTAGGCATGCATACGAGCGTAATGAGGTCTGCTGCTTCGCGGGCGGCATCGAGTGTGCGTCCAGGGCGGGATTTCGTGCGATTTTCCGCCCTGGACGCACACTCGACGCCACGGACGCACGCTCGTCGGCGGGTCGCCCGCTTTTCGGCCGGTATCTTTGGGACCCATGACGACCACGCCCCTTGCCGATTCTGTGACGCATCTGGCGTTGATGCCGGACTTCCTCGACCCGATGACACTGCTCGGCTACTTCGGCACCTGGGCGCTGGTGGGGCTGCTCGTCGTCGTGTTCGTCGAATCCGGCGTGCTGTTCCCGATCCTGCCGGGCGACTCGCTGCTGTTCGTGGCGGGCATGCTCGCGGCGGGCACCGCAGCGCTGGCCGAGGGCGGCGGCGAGGTCATCGACTTCAAGCTGTGGCAGTTGCTGGTGTTCATCCCGATCGCGGCGATCCTGGGCGGGCAGGTCGGCTATTGGATCGGCCGCAACGTCGGCACCGCGATGTTCAAACCGAACGCCCGCGTCCTCAAGCTCAAGTACCTGGAGGAAGCGCATCTGTTCTTCGAGCAGCGCGGCCCGTTCGCGATCGTCATCGCGCGATTCGTGCCGATCGTCCGCACCCTGGCGCCACTGACCGCCGGCGCGGCGCGGATGAGCTATCCGGTGTTCGCGTTGTTCAACATCATCGGCGCGGTGGTGTGGGGCGTCGGTCTGGTGCTGCTGGGCTACTGGCTGGGTCGCTTCCAGATCGTCCAGGACCTGCTCGAGCCGATCGTCATCGTCATCGTGCTGGTGTCGGTGGTGCCGATCCTGCTGGAGTGGATCAAACGGCGCCGGGCGGCGAAACGGGCGGGTGTTGCAGCACCGCCGATCGACGACCCGGCCTAGGAATCATCGAGTAGCGACCAGCTGCCTGCGTCGGCGGCGACCAACCGATCGGCGATACCCGCCTCGTCGAACGCCGACCGTACGTCGGCGATGGATTCGCTGTAGATCGACCAGCCCGCGATGTGGGCGATCACCACCTTAGGCGCACCGAGCGCCGCCGCAACATCCGCTGCGCGCGGCCCGGTCAGGGTGAGGGGGCGGCCCTGGTTCTTGGTGGGGAGTCGCGACGCCCCGGCGAACAGCACGGCGACGTGGATGTCCTCGAAGCGCCGCGCGATCTGCGCGACGGGAGCCAGCGACGCGTTGTCTCCGCTCACGTAGACCGTGGGCAGGCCGTCGGCCCGTAGGACGAAGCCCGTGACCTCGGCGTTGACGTGTCCGGACGCGTCGCGGGTCCCGTCGAGAGGCCCGTGGACGGCCGGAACGCCGGTGACCGTGATGGCTCCGGTCCCGTCGCCGCGGGCGATCTCGGTGTGCTGCCAGGTCGGTAGGCCGATCGCCCGCCCACCCAGTCTGCTGGCGGCGCCCGGACCTGTCAGCACGAGCGGGACCGATGTGGTGGCCCACTCCCGTCCTGCAACGTCGAGATTGTCGTGGTGGTCATCATGGCTGAGCAGCACCGCGTCCACGTCGCCGAGTGCCGCGGCGGGCACTGCCGGCGGATCGAGTTTGACCATCGCGCCGTAGTCCCGGGGTTCGTCGAACGTCGGATCGGTCACGAAGCGGGTTCCGCCGTAATCAATCACCACGGTGGGGCCGCCGACGACGCCGACGGCGAAGAAGTGGCGTTCCGGACCGATGGCGCTCATGTCACTGATCGCCGAGTTGGGCGACGTGGTAGCCGAGGCGGGTCTCCACGTCACCGGGGTCGTGGAAACCGCGTTCGAACAGCGTCTCGATCCGGCGCTGCGCGGCAGGGCGGCCGAGGGCGGCCAGGAACGCCTCCCACTCGGGGGCGATCTCGTCGTCGCGCGGCAGGCTGTTGACGTCGACGAGTCGCTTTGTTTCGGTGATGGCCCGTTTGTCGAAGGACGCGATGCGGGTGGCCAGCGCATCGACGAACCCGTCCAGTTCGGCGTCCGGGAGGGCGCGGTTGACGTAGCCATACCGCTCGGCCAGCTCCCCGTCGATGTCGTCGGCCCCCAGCAGCACCTCCAGGGCGCGACCCCGGCCGATCAACCGGGGTAGCCGCGCCATCGGCCCGCCGCCGGGCACGAGGCCCGCGCCGACCTCCCACTGCGACAGGATCGCCTTCTCACGGCTGGCGAATCGCATGTCGCTGGCCAGCGCCAACTCGCTGCCGACGCCGGTCGCGCGGCCGCGGATCGACGCAATCGACACGACCGGGGCGCGGCTCAACCTGGCGAGCATGTCCGGCAGGGCCTGTAGACCCGTCTTGCCGACGGGCTGACGGGTCGACTCCTCCAGCGGGGCCCGAAAGTCGTAGTGGGTCAGGAAGAACCCGTCGACGGCACTGTCGAACACCACCACCTTGACGTCGTCGTCCTCCTCGAGCGCGGTGACGACAGCGTTCAGTTCGGGCAGGTTCTGCGGTCCGAAGATGTTCAGCGGCGGGTGGGTGAAGGTGACGCGCCAATACGCCGGTGAGCGCCGGGTCAGCGAAATCTGTTCGGTCGGCGCACTTCCCGTCATGGGCTGAGGGTACCGACGTGCCACGTCTGCGGGTCGGGAATGACTTCTTCATGGTCGGCGTTCCCCCGGGAGTCCGAACCGCGACATCCGCGCCACGGCTCGAACCCCTCAAGGAGAGGAGCCGTCATGGACTACAGACTCGAAGTCGTTGTCGTACCGGTGTCGGACGTCGACCGGGCCAAGAACTTCTACCAGGCGCTGGGCTGGCGACTGGATGCGGATTTCGCTGTCGGAGAGGACTATCGCGTCGTCCAGTTCACCCCGCCCGGATCTGCCGCCTCCATCATCTTCGGCTCCGGCGTGACCACGTCGACGCCGGGCACCGCTGCGGGCCTCTATCTGGTCGTCACCGACGTCGAGACCGCCCGCGCCGAACTCGCCGACCGCGGGGCCGCGGTCAGCGAGGTGTTCCACGACAAGACCGGAGTCTTCAATCACGCCGGAGTCGCCGCGCGGGTGCCCGGCCCCGACCCACAACGCCGCAGTTATTCGCCTTTCGCCTCCTTCGAAGATCCCGACGGGAACAGTTGGGTGCTTCAGGAGGTCACCGAACTCGCGCCCGGTCGCTGACCGGACGTGCCACCACCAAAGGAGACAGATATGAACACAACCGACGTGGTCGCTCTCGTGACCGGTGCGAACCGCGGCCTGGGCCGGCGATTCGCCGAACAACTCGTCGCGCGCGGCGCCAAGGTATACGGCGGTGCCCGGCGACCGGAAACCGTCGACATCCCCGGCGTCATCCCGGTCCAGCTCGACATCACCGATCCCGAATCGATCTCGCGCGCAGCTGAATTGGCCTCCGATGTCACCGTGCTGATCAACAACGCAGGCGTCTCGACCCAGGCGAATCTCCTCGACGGCGCCCTCGAGGACATCCGGTTGGAGATGGAGACGCACTACTTCGGCACGCTGCAGGTGATCCGCGCGTTCGCGCCCGTCATCGACGGTAACGGAGGTGGCGCCATCCTCAACGTGCTCTCGGTCCTGTCGTGGTATCACCCCCCGACCAGCGGCGCCTATTCCGCCGCCAAGGCCGCCGGGTGGGCGATGACCGATGCGGTACGAGCCCAGTTGGCGCCCAAGAACATTCACGTCGCCGCGCTGCACGTCGGCTACATGGACACCGATATGGTGAGCTACATCCCCGCCGACCAGAAGACGGACCCCGGCGTGGTGGCCGAACTCGCGCTCGACGGCCTGTTCGCCGGCGATAACGAGGTCATCGCCGACGAACTGTCGCGCAACGTGAAAGCGAAGCTGTCGACCTAGCGGCGCAACTCCAGCACGTCGGCGAGTTCGCGCAGCGCGGCCCGGGGATCGGCCATCGGATCGTCGCCGAGCACCTGCAGCACCACGTGGTCGGCGCCGGCGTCGAGGTGCGCCGTCACCGACGCGGCGGCCTGCTCCACCGAACCCATGCCGACGATGCCACGCGCCAGCCGGTCGCTACCGCCGCGCACGAGGTCGGATTCGTCGAAGCCCTGCCGCAGCCACGAGTTCCGGTAGTTCGGCAGCCCGCTGTAGACGTCCAGATGCTGATGCGCCCGCCGCAGCTGATCGGCGTCGTCACCGCCGATGGCCACCGCCTGCTCGGAGACGATCCACTTGTCCGGTCCAAGGATGCCGCGCGTGGTGCGCGTCTGCTCGGGCGTCACCAGGTAGGGGTGGGCGCCGTCGGCATGCGTGCCGGACAGTTCGATCATCTTCGGTCCCAGCGCGGCCAGCAGGCGCGTTGGCCGCGCGGCGCCGGGTTCGATCGCCTCCCCCACCGAGTTCATCTTGTCGAGGTAGTTGCGCATGGTCGCCAGCGGTTTGGCGTAGGTCCCGCCCATCGCGTACTCGACCAGCGGTGCGTGGCTGACGCCGAGTCCCAGCACGTAGCGGTTCGGGTACAGGGCGTTGATGGTGCGGCCCCCGGTCTCGGCGGCCGAGGGCAGCCGGACGTGGATGTTGGCGATGCCGGTGCCGACGACGAGCCGGTCGGTCGCCGACAAGAACGCCATCGACTGCGTCAGCACCTCCTTGCCCGCCACCTCCGGGATGAACAGCGAGCCGTAGCCGAGCGCCTCGATCTCGCGGGCGACGTCCTGGGCGTCGGTGATCGGCCAGGTCTCGCTGGCCCACCAGACGCCGATGCGGGACGGGAAGGCGATGTCCGGTTTCGCAGATGAAGTCACGAAACCCAACCTACGTGACGGGTGTCAACGGTCGTCACGGCGAGTGTGCGCAAACTGCTCGCGAATGCCCGGTGTGTCGTGTGCAGACACGCACGCTCGCGGTGTCCGGGGGCTGTCTCTTATACACATCT
>NZ_LZSU01000030.1 GCF_001665575.1 Mycobacterium sp. 852013-51886_SCH5428379
GAGGTGTGGCTGCAGCGCCACGGCCAACCCATCGGTGCGGCCCGCTCCACCCGCACCATCAACCGCCGCCTACGCCGCGCCCTGGAACACCGCGACCAGTCCTGTGTCGTGCCCGGCTGTGGGGCCACCCGCGGACTACACGCCCACCACCTGCAGCACTGGGAAGACGGCGGACCCACCGAACTGTGGAACCTGGCCCTGGTCTGCCCGTTTCACCACCGCGCCCATCACCGCGGCGACATCACCCTCACCGGACCCGCCGACCACCTCGCCGTCACCGACGCCACCGGCCAACCCATGACCAACCGCGCCCTCACCCGGCCACCCACCAAGCCCCCACCGGAGGTCAAACCCTGCCCCGGGCCGACCGGGGAACGCGCCGACTGGTGGTGGTACACGCCGTTCGAACCGAAACCGCCGCCGGTGAACTAGACGTCAGCCGCGTGGCGTCGTGGTGATGTGCACGTGGTCGTAGTGGCCGTAGCCGCTCGCCTGCGGCCCGGCGGGCGTGTAGTACGTGCCGCGCCAGATCACGTCCTGCAGTCCGAACCGGGCGGCATTGGCCATCGCGAAATCGCGGATCTGGTCGCCGAGGGCGATGCCCTCCGGGCTCTCGGGATTGGGAATCATGATGTCGATCGCCAACCCGCTCGGGTGCCACGGCTTCGAGTCGGGCCGGACTCCGTCGATGTCGGCGATCTGCGGGAACCGGGCGCTGACGGCGCGGGCCGCCAGGACGGTGTTGGGCTGCAACCCGGCCTCGGACGCCACACCCATGGGCAGCGCCTCCGGTACCTCGAAGCTGGGCGGGCCGGGCATCGCGACGATGGCCGGGTCCTGCGGAGCGGGCGCAGGCAACGGCGCAGCCGCCGCAGGAGGTGGCGGCGACGGTACCGCGGCCTCGATCATCGCCTGCTGCTGCGGTGTCAACGCGGCGTACTGCGCCTCCGCGGCGGCGATCTTGCGCATCAGTTCGCCCCACTTCGCCTGCAGGTCTGCGCGCACCGTCGCGGCCTGCTCGGCGGCGGCTCGGGCGTCGGCGGCCGACCGCTCGGACGCGTGGGCGGCGGCGGCGGCCTGTTCGCGCTTGGCGCGGTAGGCCCGCATCTGCTCGGCGGTCGTCGCGGCCACCACCCGCTGCACCGACAACCTGTCGATCAACTGCTGCGGCGAGGGGGCGGTGAGGACCGCGACCATCTGGCTGTCGCGGCCCCCCATATAGGTCATCGCCGCGATGCGGTCGACCGCCTCCTGGTAGGGCGCGAGCTCGGCGGTGACACCAGCCAGGGCCTCGAGGTCGATGCGGTGGCGATCGTCGGCCGCCGTCTGAGCAGCGAGTTTGGCGTCGGCCTCGCGCTGCGCAGCCGTGACGGCCTCGCGCGTCTCGACCGCCTGCTCGGACAATTCGTTGAGTCGGGCGAGGGCGTCCGCGGCGGGGTCGGCGTGGACGCCGCTCACCGACAGCGCCGACACGAGGACAGCGGCGGCAGCACCGCCCGCCATACGCCGAAGTGAAGGGCGCACCCCGGTCATACGTATTGCCACGATCCTTCGTTGGTCCGGCTTCACAAGACCCGGCAAGGTTACGAACTGGTTCGGAAGCTGTCCACCCGTCCCGTCACATCGGGGGTGTGATGCTCCGGGGCGGCAGCCCCAATCCCCGGACATGTTCGGCGATCGCCCCGAGGTTGGTCGTCCACACGTCGCCGTGGTCGAGCACGTAGCGCATCAGGTCGTCGAGTTCGGCCGCGCGAGAGGTCCGACCGGTCAGGAACGGATGGTTGGTCAGCACCCAGCAGCCGCCGGCCCGGCGCAGCCCGTCGAACTCCAGCTGCCACAGCTCCCGCGCCTTGCGGGGACTCTCGATGAGGCCGCTGCCGGAGATGTCGGGCAGAAAGCAGTACTGCTCCCAATCGTCGAGCGCCCACTGAATGGGGATCTCGACCAGCGGATCGTGTCCGGGCACCGCCAGCTCGTACGGGTGATCGGCATCCATGAGGCTCGAGTCGTAGAGGAATCCCCGTTCGGCCAGCAGCCCGGGCGTGCGCCACGACAGATCCCACATTGGCGCCCGGTAGCCGACCGGCCGCACCCCGGCCACGTCGGCCAGGGCGGCCAGACCCCGGTCGATGACGACGATCTCCTCCTCGAGCGTCAGGGCGGTGGGCTGTTCGTGCAGATATCCGTGGTGAGCGATCTCGTGTCCGGCGGTGACGATGCTGCGGATCGCATCGGGATAGCGGTCCGCGGTGTGGCCGGGCACGAAGAACGTCGATGGGATCTGATGACGCTCGAGCAGGTCGAGGATGCGGGGAATACCGACCAGTGGTCCGTACGCCTGGTGGCTCATCACGCTCATCCGCGCGCCGACGGCCTCCAGATTGCCTGGGGGCCCCCACAGCACCGCCGACTCGGCGTCCACGTCGAAGGTGAACGCCGCCGCCGCGACTTTGCCGTCGGGCCAGCGCAACTCGGTCATCGATCGGCCATCAGCGTGACGAGTTCGTAGGCGAGGTTGGCTCCGGCGACCGCGGTGACCTCAGCCTGGTCGTAGGCCGGTGCCACTTCGACGATGTCGGCGGCCACGATGTTCAGCCCTCGCATGGCCCGCAGCACCGCCACCAATTCCCGGCTCGTCATTCCGCCGATCTCCGGGGTCCCCGTGCCGGGGGCGAACGCCGGATCCAGCACGTCGACGTCGATCGACACGTACACCGGATGCTCACCGACGCGTTCGAGCACCCGGTCGATGACGCCGTCGACGCCGATGCGGTCGATGTCGCGGCAGTGCACCACGGTGAACCCGAGTTCGGCGTCCTCGAGGAGGTCGGCGCGGTCGTAGAGCGAACCGCGGATGCCGACATGCGCCGAGTGGTCCTTGACCAACAGCCCCTGTTCGGAGGCGCGCCGGAACGGAGTGCCGTGGGTGCAGGGGGCACCGAAGTAGGTGTCCCAGGTGTCGAGGTGGGCGTCGAAGTGCACCAGCGCCACCGGGCCGTGAACCTCGTTGACCGCCTGCAGCGCGGGCAGCGCGATGGTGTGATCCCCGCCGAGCAGCACCACCCGCTGTTCGGGTCGGCTCAGCAATCCGCGCACCCCGGCGCGGATTTCATCGACGGCGGCGGTGAGGTCGAACGGGTTGGCCGCGATGTCCCCGGCGTCGACGACCTGCGCCTGCGCGAACGGGCTCACGTCGAGTGCGGGGTGGTAGGGCTTCAGCAGACGGGACGCCTGCCGGATGGCGGCCGGTCCGAATCGGGCGCCGGGCCGGTAGGTCACCCCGCCGTCGAACGGCACCCCCACCACGGCGACGTCGTAGTCGTCGACCTCGTGGCGCTGCGGCAGCCGCGCGAAGGTCGCGATCCCCGCGTAGCGGGGCACCGCCTGTGCATCCACCGGCCCGAGGTTCCCCTCCGCGGACTGTACGTACTGCACGTGCGCTCCCTCTGTCGTCATACCCTTACCCTCGTCGATCCGCCGTTACACGAGACCACCTGTCCCACAATCGCTTCGAGATCGAAGTCGGCGAGTAGTTCCACCGCCGCGGCGATCTCGTCGGCAGAACCGATGCGGCCGAGGGGGATTCCCGCGGCGTACTGCCGCTGCACGGTGGACAGGTCCACTCCGGCCGCGTCGGCGTCGACGCGCAGCTGGGGGGTATCGGTCACCCCGGGTGCCACCGCGTTGACGATGATCCGCTCCGGTGCCAGCTCCCGGCCGAGCGTCTTGACCAGAGCGATCAAGCCGGCCTTCGACGCCGCATAGGCGGTCGCCTCCGGCCAACCGGTGACCCCCCACTCGCTGCTGACCACCACGATGCGTCCGCCTCCGGCCGCCCGCATGTGCGGGAGAACGGCCTGCACCAGGAAGAAGGTGCCGCCGAGGTTGGTGTCGACGACCTTCCACCAGTCGTCGGGATCGTGGTCGAGCAGTGGCGCCATGGTCATGTAGGCGTGGTTGGCCACCAGCACGTCGAGCCGCCCGGCGAGACCCGCGACGTGGCCGGCGATGCGGACGCACTCCTGCCGATCGGAGACGTCGCCGGCGGCCGTCAGCCCGCCGATCTCGGTGGCCAGCGCCCGCAGCGCCTCGCTGTCGCGAAGGTCGTTGACGGCCACCGTTGCTCCCGCGGCCGCCAGCCGGCGCGCGTGTGCGGCGCCCATCCCCTGCGCCGCGCCGGTCACCAGGGCGACCCGGCCGGTCAGATCAGTGCTCATATCACCGCTCCGGCGTTGACGTTGACGACCTCACCGGTGCTGAACGTCGCGTCGCACACCAGGTATTCGACGCAGCGGGCCACTTCGCGCGGAGTCGTGAGCCGCCTCAGGGGTAGCCAGTTCAGGTATTCCGGTGTGCGGCAGGGATTGTCGGCGGCCAGCAATGGGGTATCGGTCGGCCCCGGCGCCACCGCGTTGATTCGGACCCCGGAGGCGGCGACCTCGGCGGCCAGGCTGCGGACCAGGCCGAGGACCGCGCCTTTGGCCGCCGCGTAGTGCGCGTCGCCGTCACCGCCGCCGACGGCCAGCTCGCTGGCAATCGCCACCAGGGTGCCGCGGGTGTCGACGAGGTCGGGCAGGGTGGCGCGGGTGATGTTGACCAGCCCGCCGAGGTGGACGCGCAGCATCGTGTGCCACGCCTCGGGGGTGATGTCGGCGACCGGAACCATGGCGTAGTGGCCGGCGGAGTTCACCACCGCGCTGATCGGGCCTAGCCGTTCCCGCAGCTCGGCGACCGCGGATGAGACCGCGGGACCGTCCGAGATATCCACGGCGACAGCATGTTCGACGTTGGGTGCGGGGTTGCGGTCCAGGCATCCGACGGTGTAGCCGCGCCGGGTCAGCGCGGTCACGACCTCGGCGCCGATACCGCTGGCGCCACCGGTGACCAGTGCGACTGGTGCCGTCACAGGCGGCCGGCCCGGGAGTCTCGGATCTCGTCTTCGGCCTCGATCTCGTCGATCACCGCAGCCGGGAGGATGCGGTTGCGCACCGAGGCGAACAGTGCGGCGCCGAGCACCAGCAGCACCAGCACGCCGATCCACACCGACCAGTCCAGATAGCGCTCCTCGAAGGCGACGCGCGGCCAGGCGATGTTGATGAATTGCAGCACCGCCCACACCACGGCCGTCGCGGCCACCGGCAGCGTCCAGGCGCCGAGTGAGAACCGGGCCGGCGTCCACCGGCGGCGCAGCAGCACCACCAGGAAGCCGATGAGGGGGAACAGGAACGCCAGGTAGAAGCCACCGGAGGTGAAGTTCACCATCAGCGTGTAGACGTCGCCTGCGACGATGCTCAGGCCGAACAGCGCCGCACCGACCGCGGTGGTGATCAGGATCGGGATGGTGGGAATGCGCGCCTGACCGCGCAGCCGGGCCAGCGTGCCCGACGCCGGCAGCGCACCGTCACGGGCGTAGGCCCAGATCACGCGGGAGGCTGATGTCTGCAGCGCGAGGAAGCTGGCGAGGAAGCCGATCACGAACATCACCTGGACGGGTTTGGCGATGCCGGGCCCGAGCGCGGTGGTCAGCGTTTCGTACACCGGGTCGGCGACGGCGCCTTCGGCGACCGCATCCAGATCGGGGACCGCGAGGATGATCGCGAGGCTGGAATAGGCGACGACGAGGGCGATGAAGCCGAGCGAGAACAGCACCGCCTTGGGCAGGTAGCGCCGTGGCTCGTGCACCTCCTCGGCGATCGAGCCCGCGCTTTCGAAGCCGACGAACGAGAAACCGATGAACGCCACCGCCAGCAGGAACGGCCCGGACAGGTAGGCGAGGACGTCCACGTCCGCCCCGCCGCCGGTGAACAGCACCGACAGCGAGTTCTCGCGGTGGAACAGCAGCAACCACGTGCCCAGGCCGACCGAGCCGATCACCTCGGCGATGATGCTCGCGGTCATGAACACCTTCAGCGCTCCGCGGCCGATGAGGTTGACCGCAGTCCCGCCCAGCAGAATCACCAGCGCGATCAACGCCTGCGTGCCTCCCGACGGCGCCTCGATGCCGATGATGTTGGCGACGAAGCCGGCGGCGCCGAGGGCGACGGTCGCCATGGCGATCACCAGCGTCCACATGTAGGCCCAGCCGGCGAACCAGCCGTATCCGGTGCCGAGCAGCCGGCGCGACCACTGGTAGATCGAACCCTCCAGTGGCCAGCGCGAGACCAGCATCGCGAACACCAGCGCGACCAGGAACTGCCCGCCGAACACCAGCAGGAAACCCCACCAGAACGAGGGTCCGGCGGCACTGAGAGCGAGGCCGAAAATGGCGTAGAGGGCGACGATGGGCGAGATGAAGGCGAACGCGAAGGCGAACGCCGACCACAGGGAGAACTCCCGGCGCAGCTGCTGAGACTGCTCTGCGATCGATGACGACATGTGGTGCTCCCCTGGATCTGCGGGCTTTGCCAGGAACTATCACCCCGGCTCAGCGTTGCGGCCAAACGATGTCCCGAAGACGTAGCGATCCCACCGGGGTACGGGGTCGCATTGGACGATCGCACAACGCGACGGCCCGCAAATATGTCGTCGGCGTTACGCTTGTCCAATGACGAAGGGTCTCGTCGATACGGGAGCTCCCACCTTTCGAGCGCTGCTGGACGCGCGGCCGGGCCTGGCCGTCCCCGACTTTGCGGCGCATGATCTCGACCGGCCGATCAGCTGGGCGCACATCACCGAGATGCGCGATCCGTCGCGCTACCTGCGCGGCGGGGAGTTGGTGTGCACGGTCGGCCTGAGCCTGCAGAGCCCGCAGGACTGCCGCACTTTCGCCGATGCATTGGCGAGCGCGGGCGCCGCCGGGGTCTGTTTCGGCGTCGGCGACGGGCACGACGAGGTGCCCGCCGCGCTGCTGGACGCGTGTTCGCGGCAGCGGCTGCCGGTGCTGATCGCGGAGCCGAGCGTGCCCTTCAGTTCGGTCAGCCGGTTCATCGCCGAATACGAACTCGGCGCGGAGATTGCGGTCGCGCGGGCGACCTACGCACTGGTGCCGGAGCTGCTGTCCGCGTTGCGACGCCACGCGTCGGCACGGGAACTGCTCGACACCGCCGGCCAGATCCTGGGGTGCTACTTCCTGCTCGAGCCAGAGTCCTCGGAGGAGTCGGCGACGGTGTCGGTCGTCGTGCCCGGGGTGGGCAGTCTCGGGTGGATGGGCAGCGGCGATCCGCCGGAACCGGCGCTGCTCGACCTGATCGCGCGGTTCGTGCGGGCAACCCAGGTGGAACGCGATGTGGAGGCAGCGCTGGCCCGTGAACGCGTCGGGCAGCTGCTCTCCCTCGTCGAACGCCGGATGCTGCTGCCCGATGCGTTGAGTCAGCTACTGGATTGGCCCGGGTTCGCGTCGGGACAGGTCACCTGTTCGGCTTGGCCGGCCGGGGCGGGGGCGCTGCTGTCGATGGCCGTTCCCGGCGCGTTGGTGGGCGATGCGCCGGATCTGTGCCTGATGCTGACCACGCAGTCGCTCGATGTGACCGATGACCTGTCGCTGCCATCAGGGCATTCGGCTCCGGTGGCGCTGACGGAGATCGGTTCGGCCATCGGCCAGGCGCGGATCGCGCTGGATCTCGCGCAGCGTCGGGGCCGACCCGTCGGGCCCGATCAGCTGAGCACGCTCGAGAGCCTGCTCGAACAACTTCCGCCAGCGCAGCTGGCGCCGTTCCGCCAGCAGCTCATCGATCCGCTGGCGGAGATGGATCAGCGCCGAGGCACCCAGCACGTCCGCACGCTGCGCGCATTCCTCGCCGCGAACGGTTCACTGAGCGACACCGCTCGCGTGCTGTATCTGCACACCAATACGGTCCGGCACCGGCTGGGTCGGATTCTGGAGCTCACCGGCCGCGACCCGTTCGATCGAAACGACCAGGCGGCATTCTCGATCGGGCTGCATGCTTTAGAGCGATGACAGCATGCTGTCATCATTGGTGATGCTAAGCTGTCAAGATGCGCACTACGGTGACTCTTGACGATGACACCCTGGCGCTCATCAGACGACGGATGGCCGAGCAGGGCATCTCCTTCAAGGAGGCGCTGAACAACGCCGTCCGCGACGGCGCTGCCAACAGACCCGCGCCGGCAGCTTTCTCGACCCGGGTCGCCGATCTCGGGGTGCCGTCCATCAGCCTGGATCGCGCCCTGCAGTTGGCCGGGGACCTGGAAGACGAAGAGCTCATCCGCCGGATGCGCCGGGGTTCATGAGAATCGTCGACGCCAACGTCCTTCTCTACGCGGTGAACTCTTCGTCGGACCACCACGACGCGAGCAGACGCTGGCTCGACGGCGCCCTGTCGGGGAACGACGTCGTCGGACTTGCGTGGGTGCCCATGCTCGCCTTCGCCCGGCTCGCCACAAAGCACGGACTGTTCCCGTCGCCGCTGACGCCCGACGAAGCCTTGGCACAGATCACCGCCTGGTGCTCGGCACCGGGCGCCGTGATCGTCAACCCGACCGCCCGGCACGCCGACGTTCTTGCCACCTTGGTGTCGAGCGTCGGGACCGGGGGCAACCTCGTCAACGATGCCCATCTGGCCGCACTCGCGGTCGAGCACCGCGCACGAATTGTGTCCTACGACAACGACTTCGGCAGATTTGCCGGCGTGCAGTGGGACGTACCGGAGTCTTTGCTCGGTTGATGCCTCGCTGACCGGTCCGACTTATCCCCACGCGCTGCGGTCGCCGGCGCCAGGCGGCGTCAGCCTCGGCTTCAGGCGTACCGACGGCAGCGGGGGCGCCGGCAGGCGCTGCACCGGACCGCGATAACCCTCAACGCGTCCGAAGCGCTCCGACCCGCTCTCCCACTCATCCCGGAACGCTGCGATCTCGTCGTGGCTCCGTCCGACGAAGTTCCACCACATCAGCACCGGCTCGATGAAAGGTGGTCCGCCCAAAAGCATCACCCGGGCCGGACGATCGCCGGGGTTGGCAAGCCTGAGGCGATTCGCGCCAGATGGCAGGTAGCCGAGTTCGGCGCGGGCCAATTCGACCCCGTCGAGGAGGACCGGGCCGGTGTCGATGAGCACGCCGTGCTCGAACTCCGGTTGTACGTCGAGAATCAGCTCGGCGCGCGGATGGAGCACCACCTCGGCACCCAGCAGTGGGGTATGGGTGGCGACCGGCGAGGAGTCGCCGGCCAGGGCGCCGACCAGGACTCGCACGGTCGCGGTCTCGAGCCGGACCGGTGAGGGCACGTGATGGACGAATCCGCGCGGAACGTGTCTGGCGTGATCGGGAAGTGCCACCCACAGCTGGACCCCGTGCAGCGTCGGGGCGGTGGCGGTCGATACCTCCGAGTGCGCCACCCCGTATCCGCCGGTCATCAGGTTCAGCTCCCCGGGCCGGACCAGGGCCTGCACACCGCTGCTGTCGCGGTGCTCGATCTCACCGTCGAACAGCCAGCTGACCGTCTGCAGTCCGGTGTGCGGATGCGGGGGGACGTCCATGCCGCCGGTCCGGGCCAGGTCGTCGGGGCCGAAGTGGTCGACAAAGCACCAGGCGCCGACCATGGATCGGATCCGTTGCGGCAGCGTGCGGCGAACCGTCATCGCGCGCGCACCGCCCAGCGGCACCTCCCGGCTGGTGACCACCTCGACGTCGCTCATGCTCCCAGCCTGCTATCTGGCGGCCTGCGCCGCCGCCGATACCACCGCACTAACCTGCACGCATGCCGTCGACGCCTCTCCCCGTGGTGCTGGCCACGCTCGCCCTTCGTCGCAGACTCAAGCAGCTCGCCGACCGCCTGGTGCCGCCGGAGATCGCGATGCTCGATCTCGGCGAGGGCGTCGGCGCCGTCCAGGTCGCCGCGGCCATCGCCGAACTCGGTATCGCCGATGTGCTCGCCGACGGGCCGATGACCGCCCCGCAGATCGCCGCTCGCGTCGACAGTGATGCAGACACGACCCATCGTCTGTTGCGTGGTGCGGTCGCGTGCGGCCTCTGCACCATGGATCACCGAACCGGAGCGGTGGCATTGACCCGGACCGGAGCCGTCTTGCGCAGTGACCATCCGGCGTCTTTGCGGGCCTGGATGCGATACAAGGGCATGCGGTCGACCGTGGACGCATGGGGTGGTCTGGCCGCCAGCGTGCGCAGCGGCCGCAGCTCTTTCGAGCAAGTGCACGGAATGTCGGTGTGGGACTGGTATGCCGCGCATCCCGACGAGGAACGCATCTTCGCGTCGACGATGCGCCAGGCCACCACGATCAGCGCCCGCGCCATCGCGCGCGTCTATCCGTGGCCGGAGGGTGCCGTGGTGTGCGACGTCGCCGGTGGGATCGGCACCTTGCTGTCGGTGATCGTGGCCGAGTCCCCGTCGAACCTGCGCGGGGTGTTGGTCGACAGCGCGGGGATGATCGCCGAAGCCGAACGGTTCCTCGCCGGACGCGACGTCGCTGCCCGCATCGAGCGTGTCGAGGGGGACATCTTCCACACCATCAACGCGACTGCCGACGTCTATCTGCTCAAGGATGTGCTGCACGACTGGGACGACGAACGCTGTAGGCAGATCCTCACCGCGGTGGCGGCGAGCATGCCCACCGGCAGCCGGCTGGTGGTCGTCGAATATCTCCAGCACCCCAATCGCCCGAATCCGTATTCGCCGCTGCTCGACCTCCATACGTTGACGCAACGCGACGGTGGACGTCTGCGTTCGGTGCAAGAACTGTCGGCGCTGCTGACCGATGCCGGCCTACGACCCACGGGCCGCACGTTCTCGGTCGTTCCGCACGACCTCGTCGAGGCGGAGAAAGTCTGAGGGACGCGGCGTCCTCACAGTCCGTACAGTCGGGACGACCATGGTAGGAAAGCGCGGTGTTCGGCTGGTGGCGCTCACGCTCGTCGTCTGGGGCGCGGGCACGGCCGTCGGCACAGCGACCGCCGCGGCTGACGAACTCGGTACCTACCTCTGGGAACGCCGTCCGCTCCTGGTGTTCACGCCGACCGCCACCGACGCGCGGCTCGTCGAAACGCTGAGCCGGGTCGAGGCGAGCCGATGTGCCTTTGACAGTCGCGACATGGTGCTCGGCGTGGTGACCCCGGGCGACAGCACGCTCGACGGTCGGCCCCTCGACGCCGCGGAGTCACAAGAGCTGGTGAACCGATTCGCTGTCGACGAGGGCGCCTTCAGCGTGCTGCTGATCGGAAAGGACGGCGGTGAGAAGCTGCGCGTCGACGAGGTGCCCGATCTCGAGGCGTTCTATGCCGTGATCGACGGCATGCCGATGCGAGGCCGCGAGATGGGTGCCGATTCGAATGGGTGTTGACGGCCGCGTCGTCGCAACGGTGTTGGCGTGCTCGGCGCTGCTGGCGCCGTCGTGCAGTAGCGCCTCGCCGTCCCCCACCGCGGAGCAGACACCGAACGCGGGGCCCGGCGTGGCTCTCGTCGACCTGGGCGACCCCAGCGCGGTGGCCGCCTGGACGACGGTCAACGACCCTGTCATGGGCGGCAGGTCGATCTCGAGGGTGACGTTCGCCGACGGCGGCCTCGTGTTCTCGGGCGAGGTCTCGCTGGAGAACAACGGTGGATTCGCGTCCGTGAGCAGTCCGCAGGACGCTGAGATCGGGCGGAAGGCAACGGGAGCCAAGGCGCTCCGAGTGCACGCTCGGGGCGATGGGAAGACCTACGTGCTGAGCGTGGGCGCTGACGCGCAGCCGTGGTCGTACATCCAGCGGTTCTCGACCGAGGACGACGTCGATCGGATATACGAACTGCCCGTAGGCGATTTCGAGCCGGTGGGCAAGCGCTTCGATCCCGCGCCCGAGGCGCCGCCGACGCTGGATCCCTCCAGTATCGATGAGGTGTCGCTCTACATTCTCGACAAACAGCAGGGTCCGTTCGAGATCGCGGTCAGGGCGCTCGACGCCGTGCGCTGATCGGAGCCGAGGTGGTCGAGGGTCGCCGGTCTACCGACGAGTTAGACGTGGCCGAATTGCTTGAGCGCATCAGCGAGTGAGAGACCGTTGCCGATCGCCTCGCGGACGGCGACCTCTCGGGCGGTCATCTCCTCGGCTTTGGTCAACGCGTCCTCGACGATGCTGTTGGGGATGACGATCGCGCCGTCCTCGTCGGCGAGGATGAAGTCGCCCGGGGAGACGCTTACGTGTGCGGTCGTGGCTCCGGGTAAGTAGACCGGAGCCTGGAAGCCTGTGACCCGCCACCGGCCGATCGATTGGATCGCCGAGCGGAAGGCAGCCACCACCTCGCCGCCACCGCTCCACACCGAGACCCCATCGGGGCTGATGCCGTGGCAGGCCTGCATCTTCAGTGCGTCGCCGGTGCCCGAGTAGGTGGCCATCTCACCTTGGATCGTGTAGGACGTCGCCGACAATGGCGGTGTCCACCGCGAGGAACCGCTGCCGGATCTCGCTCAATTGTGCTGGCGTGCGCTGGATGTCAGTGCCCTTCTGTTCTAATGCTGTCGTCGCGGGTATCGGTCCCAACCGGACCACCGCCTGCGTGCTACGCCGACCCGTCGGTGGACCACAACATCCACGACGTCCACGTCACGCCCGACTCGGTGGCCTTGTCGATGCGCACCGAAAACGTGCCCATCAGTACAGCCAAGACCGGCCGGCGGCAGTGCCCATCCTCAGGCCGCTCGGGTTATCTACACTGCCCACCACGCCTACTCGGGGCTAATCGTCGTCGGACGTCGAGTCGCCGTAGTCCCAAGACAGGGTTCGCACGGGGGTCACGTAGATGTAGGTGGCACCCGGTCTCGGCGCGGTGGGCCACTCGGACTCCGGCACGCCGCGCGACCGGGCACCGTGCCGTGCGAGCTCCAGCGCCTCAGCGGGTTCCCGAACGATGCGTGCGTGACCCTGGAACATCACCCCGCGGATATCCGCCATGGTGGAGCCGACTTCAAGCATGACGCTCACGGCCGGGTTGCGCTCAGCGTTGGCCACTTTGCGCGTGCCGTCTCGCACACCCATGACGACATCGCCGCCCAGCCGGAAGTACCCCAGCGGCACGGTGTGCGGGAATCCGTCCTTCTCGATGGTGGTCAGGATCGCCCAACCCGGGCGGCTGTCGAGAAGCGCCGTGATTTCGTCATCAGTGAGTTTCCGCGGCATCTGGCGAGGTTACCCGTGAGGCAGTTTCCGCTCGCGTGGAGCGAGCAACTCCACGGCAGACCCCGTCGCAGTCGGTCAGACCCGGCAAGCGGCGCCGCTCACTTGGCGGCTTCGGAAGTTCTGCGAGGTCTAACGTTGGCGGAATGGGTTTGTTCAGCCATGAGGAATTCGGAGACTCAGCGGACCGCGCTGCTGGCGGCACTGGTGGTGGGGTCGTAGAGAGGGCGCTTCGTTCTGAGGTGGACGAGTTCGGGGCGAATGATCTCGTGGTGGTAGGACCGGGGTTGGCACCCGAGGATGGTTCGTGCGGTCAATTCGCCGTGCAGTTTCACGTGTCTACGTCAATGCTGATCGGGTTGAAACGTATCGCTGATATGCGTGGGGTGAGCGTGCCGGAGGTGTGCCGCCAAGTGATCGGCGTGTTTGTTGCCCAGCAGGAGGGCGAGTTGGGTGCGATTCTTGCTGCTGAGTCCGAGGTGGCGGACTATCGGCCGAGTCTGGGCCACTCGTAGTTGAGTCCCGCTACCCCGGCCGCGATCTGCGTCCAGAATGCGCGTTCGAGATCTCTACGTATCGGCGGCCGTCCCGGTGGTCGTCCACTAATACACCTCCATCGTCGGGCTGTTGCGTCCCCTGGTTGAACCTGGTCAGTACACCAGTGTGAGATTCGTTGAGCCACTCAGTCTTCCGGCTACGCCCTTCGATCGGCAGTCTCGGGGATGCCTATGACAACATGCTGGCCGAGATCACCATCGGGCTGTACAAGAACGGA
Organism: Mycobacterium sp. 852013-51886_SCH5428379; assembly: GCF_001665575.1. GTDB lineage: Bacteria > Actinomycetota > Actinomycetes > Mycobacteriales > Mycobacteriaceae > Mycobacterium. Next base: position 13,835 of record NZ_LZSU01000030.1, read on the forward strand.
TGTATCCCAACGGATTTCCCGGTTTCGCCCCGGACCCGCTGCACACCCTTGGCGACGTCGAGTACATCACCGCCGACTAGGTACCCTGGTTCGACCGCAGCGTCTCATGCCCGACTCCGACGCATTCCACCCGCCGAAGCCGAGGCCCGCTACTATTCCGAACTCGTGACGGCCAACCGGCCGGCTCACAGAACCCCGAGGGTGCACGAACCCCGGGAGGCTTCACCCCGGATCTGTCTCACACGTCGTGACCAATTGGTCATGAAGTATGAGAAGTCACACATGTCTGTAGGTTCTCGAACTTGGCTGCACCAGCACACGTGTCTGACCAGGGTGTTTAATTTTTGTCTCACGGCGGCTGCATCGAGGTTTGTCTCACGAATCGCTGCATTTCCTACGAGGCACCCCAGCACCGCACCGCCTGACCTCAGGTCATCCGAAACTCGCCTCCAGTTCGACACTTTGGCATGAGATTCCGCCACGCTCAATGGATTCCACAGCATCTGTGACTTCTGAGACTTCGTATGCAGCCGAGAGCTGGCCTCTATCTGCGTCCGCCTTTCTCAGGTTGCGTCCATACCTCGACTTCTCACTTTCGTGTCCACTGGGGATGGATCGACAGCAACCCTAGGCAGACGGCTCTCCCTCCATCAGCCGCCAACTCGTCTATCTTGTGGCGCAATCGTGCGTGTTGATGGCCCACGACGACGCTGGGTGGCAGGCGTCGCAGGCGCGGCGCAGGTTTGCTGACGGAAAGCGGCGTTCGCCCACCAGCTGTTCTGACACTGCAACGCTATGACCACCCAGTTACTGCGAGCAGGTGTAGAGCCTGCCGCGCCGGTAGGCGTGGCGGGTGTCGGCTCCGGAAGTTCCGGGTGGTTGACGCGGTATTCGAGCCGGCCGCACCTCGCTGAACCCAGGGGTAGCCACGTAACCCTCTCATGGACTACGGGATTTGCGTGGTCCTTGGTACCTCGTTGCATGCAACTGTCAAGACATCACTCGACGATAGAAGGGCACGGCGGTCATGAAGGACGCTCTGATACTTGGCGGGGGCTTCGCGGGAGTGTGGAGCGCGGCAGGTGCCGTGCGGCTGGCCCGATCGGCGGGCAGCGATAACTTGCGGGTGCGGCTGATCAGCGCCGGCGATGACATGGTGATCCGGCCGCGGCTCTACGAACGCAATCCGGACAAGATGCGGATCGACCTGGATAGGCTGCTCAAGCCCATTGGTGTCGAGCGTCTCAACGCACGAGTGGAGTCCATCGACGCCGCCTCGCAGACTGTGATGGCCCGCGGCGTCGATGGCGTATTGGTTAAAGCGGCTTATGACCGGCTGGTGCTGGCCACCGGCAGCCAGCTCAACCGGCCTGCTTTCCCCGGCGCCGCGCACGCGTTCGACATCGACACGCTCGACGCCGCGGTTGCTCTCGATACTCATTTGCATCACTTGCCGCAGCTGTCAACACACGCTCGGTACACCGCGGTTGTGGTCGGTGCCGGTTTCACAGGACTGGAGATCGCTACGGAACTCGTCGGGCGGCTTCGCGATGTCGCGCCGAACCAAGAAGTTCGGGTGATCCTGGTGGAGCGCGCCGAGGCGCCAGGTCCTGAGCTAGGAGATGCGCCGCGTCCCTTGATTGTTGACGCGCTTGACACGCTAGGTGTCGAGCGACGCCTGGGTCGCACCGTTGTCTCAGCCACCGAGGGGCAGGTGACTCTCGATGATGGCGAGGTGATCCCAGCCGCGACGCTGATCTGGACCGTCGGCATGTCGGCCAGCCCGCTGACGGCGCAAATCCCCGCCGAACGCGACCGGTTCGGCCGCCTGCCCGTAGACGAGTACCTGCGTGTGACGCCGACCGTCTACGCTGCCGGCGACACCGCTGCGGCCGTCGCCGATGGCGGCCACCCGACCATCCAAAGCTGTCAACACGCACAGCCAATGGGTAAGTACGCGGGCCACAACGTCGCCGCGGATTTGCTCGGTTTGCCGATGCTTCCGTTTACTGCGGCTCCGTACAGCAGCTGCATCGATCTCGGTGCCGCCGGGGCGTTGACGACGGTGGGCTGGGAACGCACCGTCGAGAAGGCAGGCGCCGAAGCCAAAGCGATGAAGCACGCCGTCAATACCCAGTGGATCTACCCACCCATCGACTCGGCTGACGCACTGCTCGCGAAGGCCGGCCACTTCAGTAACAGCGCCTATGCACAGGAGATCTCATGACCACCACCGTTGTAGTCGTCGGCGGCGGATACGCCGGCGTCCTGGCCGCCAACAGGCTGAGCCAGCGTTCCGACACCGACATCATCATGGTCAACCCGCGCCCGCATTTCGTCGAGCGAATTCGCCTGCACCAGTTGGTAGCCGGCAATGACGACGCCGTGCAGGACTACGCGACGGTCCTGACCGACCGCGCCAAGCTGGTGGTCGACACCGCCACGCGCATCGACGCCACCGGCCGTCAACTGCACCTGGCTTCGGGAGCCACGCTGGACTACGACTACCTGGTGTACGCCGTCGGCAGCACCGCACCGGTGCCCGATGCGGTACCCGGTGCTCGCGACTTCGCCGTTCCACTTGGCGAATATGAGGCTGCCCAACGGCTTACCCAACGACTGTCGGACGTCCCGCTGCTGGCGCCCATCGTGGTCGTCGGCGGAGGCCTGACCGGGATTGAAGCGGCGTCTGAGTTCGCCGAGGCCGGCCGACACGTCACCCTGGTCACCGGGGCACTAGGCCCGTCGCTGGCAAAGGGTGGCCGCCACTCGGTGGCCAAACGCCTGAAGATGCTGGGCGTGACCGTAGTAGAGAACGCCCTTGTCAGTCACGTACATGCGGATCGCGTCACGTTGCGCGACGGCACGAACTTGCCCAGTGCAGCGACGGTATGGACAGCCGGTTTCGGTGTACCGAACCTGGCCGCCGCCAGCGGCTTGACCACGGACCGGCTCGGCCGGCTGCTCACCGACGAGACCCTCAGCAGCATCGATGATTCCTCGATCATCGCCGCCGGCGACGCCGCATCCCCGTCGGGCGTGCCGCTGCGGATGAGCTGCCAGCTCGCCATGCCGCTGGCCTCCCACGCCGCCGATGCCCTTCTGGCCCGCCTGGATGGCAAGAAACCCACGAACCTGAACCCTGCCTCAGTGGGTCAGTGCATCAGCCTGGGTCGCCACGCCGGCACCATTCAGATGTCGCATTTCAATGATGTCGCCATGCCGGTGCATCTCGGCGGGCGCCTCGCGGCCATCATCAAAGAGCAAGTGTGCAAGGGCACCGTGTCGTTCTTGACCAAGGAGGCCCGTAAGCCGGGTAGCTACTCCTGGCCCAAAGGCGGTAAGAGACAACAGAATCTACAGAAGGGTGCGGCACATGTCTGAGGTGATGGAAAAGCTCACGAAGGCCATGACGGTCATCCAGTCCGTCACACCGCCGATCATCCCCCAGGACGCCGATGCGATGACCGCGATCATCGAATGGGGCCCCGGCGACGCGGGCGCGCCGCCGCACCGTCACCCCGGCGGACCGTGCTTCGGCTACGTCCTGGAAGGCGAGATGCTCTTCGAGCTGGAAGGTGAAGCGCCGCGGGTCATCAAGGCCGGCGAAGCCTTCTGGGAACCGGGTGGCGACGTCATCCACTACTCCGACGGCAACAATCGCGAAGACGTCCCGCTGCGCTTCCTGGTGACCATGCTGTGCCGACCGGGCGTCGACATGTTCGTCCTCGTCGACGACGTCGAACTCGAACAACGCAAAGCCCGCCGCATCCCGAAAGGACACTGATGAAGATCACCGTTGTGGGCGCCACCGGACAGATTGGCTCCCGGGTTGTCGAATTGCTCACCGAAGCGGGCCATCAGGTCGCCGCGGCGTCGCGTTCGTCAGGGGTGGATGCCATCTCGGGCGATGGTGTGGCGGCCGCGTTCGACGGTGCCGACGTCATCGTCGACGTCCTCAACTCACCCAGCTTGGAACCCGGCCCGGCCTTGGAATTCTTCACCGGCGCGGCGACCACGCTGCTGTCGGAGGCCACAACGGCGCAGGTGAAGAACTATGTGCTGCTGTCCATTGTGGGCGTGGACGGTATCGAGGCCGACGGCTATTTGCGCGGCAAACACCTCCAGGAGGAGCTAGTGGCCACCTCCGGTGTGCCCTACACCATCGTGCGGGCCACCCAGTTCCACGAATTCACCGAAGGCATCGCCGGGTCACTGCTGGTGGACGGTGAAGTCCGCGTACCGGATGCGCTGATCCAGCCCGTCGCCGCCGCCGAGGTCGCCGGCGTCGTCGCGCGCATTGCCGCCGAGGCGCCTCGCAACGGCGTGCTGAATTTCGGCGGGCCGGAGAAGATGCCGTTCGCCGAGATGGCCCGCACCGTCTTCTCCCATCAGGGCAAGGATCTGCCCGTCACTGTCGACCCACAGGCGACCTATTTCGGCGTTCCGGTCCAGCAGAACAGCCTGGTCACCGATGACGGCGCTGAACGGGGCAGCACCCGCCTGGTCGATTGGCTGAGTCAACAGTGATCGAAAGCGAGCTGGCAGGCCGCACCGCGCTGGTCACCGGCGGCACCGCCGGCATCGGGCTTGCCACCGCTCGTCGACTGGTGGACGCCGGTGCCTTCGTCGTCGTCACCGGGCGTAACCGGGAACGCGGAGAACACGCGCAGGACGAACTCGGGCCGCACGCCCGGTTCGTCGCCGTCGACATGGCCGATCCGGACGGCGTGGACCGGCTCTCCCGCGGCTTCGAACTCGACATCCTGGTCAACAATGCGGCACGATTTCCCGCCGCACTGACCGTCGACCAGGACGAGAGCGACTTCGGGCACACTTTCGCCACCAACGTGCGCGGTCTCTACTTCCTGGTTGCTGCAACAGTTCCCGCTATGATCCGCCGCGGTGGCGGGGCCATCGTCAACATCACCTCCATGGTGGCGTCCAAAGGTGTTCCCGGCGCCTCGGTGTACAGCGCGTCGAAAGCTGCAGTCGAGCAGTTGACCCGGACCTGGGCCGTCGAATTCGGCGCCCACAACATCCGGGTCAACAACGTCGCCCCGGGCCCGACCGCCACCGAGGGCGTCGTCGCCGAATGGGGCGCAACCAACGACGAACTCGGCCGCGCCCTGCCCCTGGGACGCACCGCCGATCCCGCGGAGATCGCCGAGGCGATCTACTTCCTGGCCTCACCGAGCGCCAGTTTCATCACCGGCACCACATTGCACGTCGATGGCGGCGGCACCGCCGTCTGAAAGGATCCTGATGGACTTCGATGACGTGGTGATTCGCCGCCACTCCTCGCGTATGTTCCTGTCCGACAAACCCGTCCCGCGGGAATTGCTGAACGAAGCTCTGACGCTGGCCATGCGGGCACCGTCGAACTCGAATGTTCAGCCCTGGCGGCTGTTTTTGGCATCGGGCGCCCGCCGTGACCGCCTCGCCGCGTCGTTGGCAGCGAAGGTGCGCACCGACCCGCCGCCCACACTCGGTCTGCCCGACTCCCACAGCCACCTGCGCCGCCAGCTCGGCGCCCTGCTCTACGGTGCCATGGGCGTAGCACGCGACGACAACCAGGGACGCTGGAACGCCCAGCTGCGCAACTGGGATTTCTTCAACGCCCCGGTCGCCGGAATCGTCTGCATGCACCGCGACCTCGGACTGCCCGACGCCGTTGGAGTGGGTATGTTCTTGCAGACCCTGCTGCTCGCCCTGACCGAACGCGGTCTTGACAGCTGCGTGCAGGTCTCGACCGCGCTCTACCCGGACCTGGTGCGCCAGCAGCTCGACATTCCCGACGACCTGACCGTTCTGTGCGGCATCTGCATCGGGTACGCCGACCCTGCCTTTGCGGCCAACAGCATCGACACTCCGCGAAATCCAGTCTCCGAAAATGTCGTTGTCCTCGACGACTAACGTGACTGCAGACCTTCGAGACGAGCTTCGGACAGTCTTCATCTTTCAGTTTCTCAGTGACGAGCAACTCGATACGTTGTGCAGCAATGGAAGCGTCCACACTGTCGGGCCGGGGCCGGTAGCTCATGAAGGTGAGCCGGCCAGTTTCTTCTACGTGTTCCTCGACGGCGGTGAAGTGGTTGCGACCAAGCGATCCGGCGGTCGTGACGTCGAGTTGCATCGCACTTCCGAGCTTGGAACGTACTTCGGTGCGATCTCCAGTTCCACCCAGGTCCACGACGTCACTGTCCGAATGACGCTGCGATCGCGGCTATTCGTGGTTGAGGCCGAGTCGTTCGCACGCTTCACTCAGAGCTGGTGGCCCATCGCGATGCACCTGCTCGACACCAGTGTTGCCCGCAGTCTGAGTCAGCGTCAACTGCTCGGTTTGCAGGAACGCCAGCACGCCTTGGCGACCATTACCGCCGGCCTCACCCACCAGCTGAACAACCCGGCTGCAGCCACCGTCCGGGCGGTGGCCGACCTGCGCGACAGTATGGCTGAGTCCGACCGCAATCTCAGGGCGCTCGCCATGACCGCCCCCGATGCATTGGGCGACCTGCTCGACATCCGTGCCGGCATCACCAGCTTGGTAGCGACCCCATCACCGTTGTCTCCGCTGGAGACCGCGGACCGCGAAGAAGCACTCGACGACTGGCTCGCGAGGCGCGGTATCGCCGACAGCTGGCGCTACACCTCGACGTTCGTCGACGCCGGCGTCGACGAAGAGTGGCTTGAGCGCATCGAAACGGCGGTGACAGCGGCAACTTTGGAGTGCGCCGTGAGCTGGATCAAGCAGTTCGTCGACACCGAGATGCGGGTGCGTGAGATCGCCGAAGCCGGCGCCCGCATCGCAGCCCTGGTCAACGGCGTCAAACCCTACTCGCAGATGGACCGCGGCCCATATCAGTGCATAGATATCCACGAAATGCTACGCAGCACCGTGCTGATGTTCGGCGACAAGATCGCTATGGCCGACAAGGGAAAGCCCATCACCCTAGTCAAGGACCTCGATTTCTCTCTGCCCGAAATACATTGCTATCCTGCTGATCTCAACCAAGTATGGACCAACTTGATCGACAACGCGCTCTACGCGATGGACGGGCACGGCACTCTCACCGTCCGCACCCGGCGCGACGGCGAGGCCATGGTCCGGGTGGAGATCTGCGACGATGGCCCTGGGATCCCCGAGCACATTCTCGGTCGCATCTTCGACCCGTTCTTCACCACGAAGCCTGTCGGCTCCGGCTCTGGCCTGGGTCTGGACTTGGCGTGGCGGGTCGTGGCGAACCGGCACCGCGGCCACATCACCGTGCAGTCCGAGCCGGGTGACACGCGGTTCATCGTGTGCCTGCCGCTGGAGGCTCCGGCCCCTGACGCCGGTTAAGCGAACTTCTGCCGGAGTTCACGTCTGGTGCGAACACCCATTTTGGTGTACACCTTGCGCAGATGCCAATCTACGGTGTGCGCACTGAGGAACAGCTGGCCGGCGATCTCCTGGTTGGTCAGACCCTTGCCTGCCAGTTCGGCGATCTGGCGCTCTTGAGGGCTCAGGTCATCGCCGACGGCGGTGGGCGACTTCCTGGTCTTCTGCCCCGCAGCCTGCAGCTCGCGGCGGGCCCGCTCAGCGAACGCCATCGACCCCATCGCGACTAGATCCCTATGGGCAACTCGCAGCGGTTCTCGCGCCGCAGTGGCAGGGCCGTTGCGGCGCAACCACTCTCCGTACAACAGCCGCACCCGAGCCAGTTGCACTACCTGGGAGGTGGCCTCGAAATACCCGATGCTCTCCAGATAGAGCGCTTCGGCGCGCTTTCCGCTGTTGAGAAGCGCTTCCGAGCGGGCCAGCGAACCCAGCGCCCGCGGCGTGCCGGCCGCCAGTGTCCGCTCGCGCAGTTGCTCAAGTGCTTGCTCGGCGAACTGCAAGTCGTCGGTGCGCACAGCCGCTTCGATCGCTTCGACCAACACGTAGCCGTGGAAGCCGAGGTCGTCATATTCGAGTCCTCGGCGTGCGGCGGCAAGGGCGTCGGGGTAGCGGCCACGCCCATTGTTGACCAACGCCGTGGCGTAATGCGCCAACCCGATGGCGCGGCCCTCGCCGCGGAGTCGACTCGACTCGATTGCGGCGGTCGCGAGCGCGGCAACCTCGGTATCGTCACCCTTCCATGCCGCCACGCTGAGGCCGTGATACCGCAACGGGACGTAGTTGATGGCGTTCGACAAATCGCCGGCCTCTGCGACTAACCCAGCGGCTGTGGTCAATTCACCGTTGTCTACGTGTGCACCGGCGCGCGACAGCAGCGCCGACGGCAGCAGTGCCATTGCCCCGGCATCAGAGGCCAACCGCACGGCGTGCGCCGACACCGCGCTCCAGCCGTCCTCCCACGTCTCGTGGATCAAGCATTCGTGCACCAGCGGAAAGGCTCGCCAGAACCATCCTGTATCCGAGCGGACGCACCCCATGAGGGCATCCCGTGCGCGGCGCATCGTCGGCATCGCCGCCGCGGCGCCCAGGGCCAGGCGATCGGCCAGCGCGTGGGTGATCACGTCGAGTGGCGTCTGCGGTGGCAGGTCCGCCAGCGCTGCCCGGGCGGTCTCGGCGATCTGCACAGTCAGACCGGGCGCGCTGCGACCCACGTACATCGCTGTACTCAGCGCCTCCAGGTACGTCTCGGTAGCCAGAGCAGCGTCCAGGACCTTCAGTTGCGCGGCCACCGCGGTGAATTCGGTGACCGCTTCGGACAGGGCAGCGGCATGCCCGCTGGCCCGCGCCGACGTGAACGCCAATCGCGTCCGCAGCTGGGCCAATCGTGCCCGCTGCAGATCGGTCAATGGGCCCAGTTCGGCCGTCGCCAGCAGGTGGCGTGACTGGTCGAAGGACGCGAGCTCGTGGTGAGCTTCCGCGGCGGCCAGGGCGCGGGTGCTGCGCATGGATGGGTCGGGTGTCAACTCGACTGCCCGCGTCAAAAACGCCGCCGCGGCGGCTGTCCCGCCCCGTTGCCGCGCTCGGCCCGCCGAGGCCTCCAGGTCGAGCGCCACCGGTTCGTCAAGTGCCTCGCAGGCCAACGCGCGATGCCACGCCCGACGGTCCGGATCCGCCGCGGGGTCGGTCACTGCGGCCAGCGCTCCATGCGCGCGCCGCCGTTGTTCCGGGGTGGCCGATCGGTAGGCGACCGAACGCGCCAGCGGGTGATGGAACTGCACGCGGGTGTCGATCCGGAGTAGTCCAATGTCCTGCGCCGGCAGCATCGCGACGGGCTTGAGGTCCAGCTGCGCCAGCGCGCGGAACAGCAGCGCCGGATCACCCACTGGTTCCGCGGCTGCCGTCACCAGACACATCTGCGTTTCGGCGGGTAGTTCCGACACCAGCTGGAGGTATCGCCCTTCGACGCCAGCGCTCACCGGCCCGTGTTTCGCTCCGGCGGAGTCGAAAACACTGAGGGCACGTGAGCTTTCGAGCAGTGCCAACGGGTTCCCGTGCGACTCAGCGACAATGCGGTCCGCGATGGCGGAGTCGAGGCGCCCCGGAAACGCCGACTCCAGCAGGTTGCGGGCGTCCCCGTCGTTGAGCCCGCCGACGGCCAGGGTCGGCAGGCCGGCCGTGCCGTCGATCGGAGTGCGCAGCGCGAACACCAGCCCGACCGCCTCGGCGTCCAAGCGACGCGCGACGAAGAACAGCGTCTGCGCCGATACCGAGTCCAGCCACTGCGCGTCGTCGACCAAGCAGAGCACTGGCCGTTCCTCGGCGGCGGCAGCCAGCAGCCCTAGCACCGCTAGCCCGACCAAGAAGCGATGTGGCGCACCGCCGGCATCGCTGATACCGAAAGCGTGCTCCAGAGCCTCGCGTTGCGGTAGCGGAAGTCCCCCGCGGAAGCCGAGCACTGGTGCGCACAGCTGCTGCAGACCGGCGAACGCGAGATCCATGTCGGACTCCACGCCCACCACAGACAGCACGGTGCAGTCAGCCGCCGAGTCTCGGAGGTTCTGCAGAAGAGCGGTTTTGCCGATACCAGCTTCGCCGAGGAGCACCAGAACCTCGCTGCGGCCAGACCGCAGGGCAGTGAGCAGCCGCTGCAGCCTTCGCCACTCGGGATCGCGGCCCGACAACGCCGCGGCCTGGTAGGAGGTTGTCGTCAACTCACGCCCCGTGGGCCAAACACGGGCAAATTCTGCCACGCTCGCGCACTGAAGGCAGAGCTGCGCATGACCCGGGGACTGGGCAAGACACGAAGCCGGGTCGAGCGCCGCCCAAGACAATGCAGTAAGCCAGCCGCCCCGTTGATTCGGCGGCGCGAACTCCCCCGAACCAGTGCCGCCTGGCCTTGCGGGCGTTCCATCGCATTCGCAGCGAGGCCATTCACCGCGGTTCAGCGCAACGGCGAAGCAGCGCGTATGCAGGGCGGTCCACCATGCCACGCCGTTCGACAGCGGCCACAATCGTGTCGCGGTCTACGGCGCGCAAATAGTCGATGACCGGCGCCCGGTCATAAATCAGTGCGCTGCTGACCACGCCGCGGTACTCGATCGAGCGCACCCGCCCGTTCGGCGTCATGGTCTCGACGTCCCTTCTCCGCGCCGAGACGTCCCGCGAACCCGTGTCGAACAGCGCAAGCAACGACACCAGGTCGGCGGCGAACACTCCTGTGCCGTCCGCGTCCGGGTACAACAGCGGGTCGACGGTCTCGGAGTCGACGAATCGCACCCCCCACCAACCACTCTCGATGAACATCTTGCCGCCCGGCGTCTCGGCGTAACTGGGGTCGACCTCCCAGGTACCGATCAACGCCTCCATCCCCACGGGGTCCAGCTTGTCGTAGGAGACCTCCAACTCGCGCTGGGTCACAGCTGTCGTTCCACAGCATTGGATCGGAGCCATCGTGGAGTCCTTTCGCTCTCGGGCGCCCCGGCGGGGCCGATCGGTACAACCGGCCAGGGAGCTGGAATAGTCCGCGCTCAGCAACCCCAACGTCAGGGAATGAAACTGAATGAGTGACGATTATGTTCAGTATGACTACCAAACAAGCAGCATCAAAGCGACCGACGCCCGACAACAACCGCGCCCTGGTGGTCGGAATGGGTGTCAGCGGGATCGCCGCAGCAACGCGTCTGCGCGCCGCGGGGTGGATGCCGGTGATCATCGAGCGCGCCGCAGAACGCCGACGGGGCGGCTACTTCATCGGACTCTTCGAGGCAGGAATGATCTCCGCGGATCGACTCGGCATCCTCGGCCACCTTCACGACCGCAATCCCGGCGCCCTCAGCTACCTCATTGACCGCAGCGGACACCAGCTGCGCACCTTCTCCATGAAGGATCTGCCGGGGCGTCCGTGGTTGATGTTGCGTGGTGACGTCGAGCAAGCCGCTTTCGCGACGCTGCCCGCGGATGTGGAGGTCCGTTACTCGACGATGCCGACGGCCATCACACAGGACGACCAGGGGGTTGACGTCACCTTGCTGAACTCGCAGTCCGGCGACACCGTGACCGAACGCTTCGACCTCGTGGTCGGCGCCGACGGACTGCGGTCAACGGTACGGTCCCTGGCATTCGGCCCACACGAGAACTACCTGCATCGCTTGGGCTACATGGTCGCCGCGTTCGAATTTCCCGGCACTCCGGCCGGTCTCGAGCCGGGCGTCAGCGTGCAGTTGGTCGAGCCCGACCGGGCGATGTGGGTGTTCGCGTTCGAAGACCACAACCCGACCATCATGATCTCCTACCGGACCGACGACGTAGACGCCGAGTTCACCCGCCCCGCCCCTGAACGCATCCGTGAGGTCTTTTCCGATCAACCCCTCGGAGCCACGCTGGCCGACGTGCTCGGCGTCCTCGACCACGCCGACAATGTGCTCTTCGATTCCGCCGAGCAGGTCCACATGGACCGTTGGCACGAGGGGCGGGTGGTGCTGCTCGGCGATTCAGCATGGTGCGTCACGCTCTATGCGGGGATGGGCGTCTCGGCCGGTCTGATCGGCGCCGACCTGCTGGGTGAGCTTCTTGAACGCCACCCCCACGACACCGCGACCGCGTTGAGCGAATGGGAGCAGGGGCTGCGCCCCTATGTCCAGGAGTATCAGGCGGTGGGCCTGAAGCAGCGGGCATTCTTTGTTCCGGACACGTCGGGCCAGGTCCGGCTGCGGCGGGCGATGTCCGTGGTGACACGCTTCTCGATTGGGCGTCGGGTTCTCAGCGCCATCCTGGAGGGCGCCGGGGAGGCGCGGACCGCCGACATCACGGCCACGGCGCTGCAACGTCTCGGAATCAGGCCGCCGGCGACGGTATGAATACAGACGTGACATCCGAACTCCCGGAGCACCATTCTCCGACGGCGGCACGCATCGTCGACGCTGCTCAGGACTTGTTGCAGCGGCGCGGCAGCAAGGCGGTCACAATCGCCGCCGTCGCGCAGAAGGCGCACGTCGGCACGGGCACCGTATACCTCTACTGGTCCAGCAAATCCGAACTCCTTCTCGGTCTGATCGGTCGCGACTTCCTCGATCTGGCCGAACAATTCATCGGCGACCTGCGGACCGACCCAGATTTGGCCCGGCCCTCTCGGCTGTTCCCGAGCCTGATGAACCGGGCGGCACATCGACCGTTCGTCAAAGCGATGCTGCGCGACGACGACGAACTGCTGGGGTCGCTTGCCGAGGACCCGACGTCCGCGGCACTCGTGGACGCCTTGGGGCCCGACGCGCTGATGAACACGCTGCTGCCGACCTGGCGGGACAACGGCCTTGCGCTCACGGACTGGAGTCTTGACGCGCAAACCTATGCACTCATGGCGCTCTACCGCGGCTTCCTGCTTCTCGGCGACGAGAAGCACACCGAACCAGCGACGTCGGATCCTGCGACTGTATTGGCCCAGGCCGTCACCGCGCTGTTGGGACCTGAACGTCCGACGAAGACGCAGATGCGCAGGGTCGTCGCGGACGGTATCGACTTCCTGGAACGCGGTGCCGCATTGGTACGGGAAATCATCGCTGGAAAGAACACGCACTGACCCGCGTATCGCACTGGCGGGGCGACAACAGAAGCGCGCTGGACGGACACCCGGCGGACTTCTCGATGCGCCGACACCCGGTGGTGACGGCGCCCCGGGCGAACCGAAGGTCGTCGGCTGGCGCGCCTGCTCGCGGACTACGGGGTTTCCGTGGGCCTTACCGCCGGAGCGCCTGACAGTGTTGACCTAACGCGGTATTGGAGGCTACGTGAGCGTTGCGGAACTAAGGGGTTGCACCGCCCTGGTGACAGGCGGGACTTCGGGCATTGGACTGGCCACCGCGCAGCTGCTTACACACGCCGGCTCCCACGTCATCGTCAGCGACGAGGACCCCGACCGGGGCAAGCTGGCCGCAACTCGGCTCGGCAGCGGCACGCGGTTCCTTCCCGCTAGCCTTGCCGACCTAGGTGACGTCGATTTTCTTGCGCGGCAGACCCCGATCGACATCCTGATTGCCGCCGCCGTCATCGCCGACCTACGCCTTCTCCAAGGGGTGTACTTCCTGGTGGCCGCGGTGGCCCCACCGATGATCCGCCGTGGCGGCGGCGCGATAATCAACGTTCTCCCCAGCGCGCCCGAGTTCAGCGCTGCCCTCCGATCTCTAACCCGCACCTGGGCGGCCGAATTCGGTCCGCACGGCATCCGGGTCAACAGCGTCGCTCCCGGCCCCCCGGGAACCGACAACGCACTCGGGCGCACAGCGGAGCCCAGTGAAATCGCCGCAGCCATCGCATTTCTCGCTTCACCCCGCGCAAGCTGCATCACCGGCACCACCCTGAGCGTTGACGGTGGAGCCGCCATCGGGCGTACGCGTCAGCGGGTCGCGCGTACGGATCGCTCACGATGGACTGACCCCGGTCGGGTGACTCCTAACCTGTGAGAGTCCGTCCGGACCGGCTACGCACAACCCGAAGCCGAACACTGACTCTCGAAACCCTTTTCAACCGCGTCACCTCGATAGAAAGGCAGCACGGCAATGGCCGAACCCACGAAGAGCATTACCGTCATCGGCGCTACCGGCCTGATCGGCCGTCAACTCGTCCCCTTACTCCGCGACGCTGGTCACAGCGTCACTGCAGCCTCCCGTGACTCCGGTGTCGACCTGCTCACCGGGCAGGGCCTTGACGATGCCCTCGCCGACGCTGAGGTCATCGTCGACGTGATCAATTCCGCCACCCCTGAGGACTCCGCCGAAGCCTTCTTCCATCAGACCGCGGCCAACCTGTCCGCTGCCGCCGCCAAGGCCGGCGTCAAACATTACGTCGTGCTGTCCATCGTCGGCGCAGACGAGATGGCCCCCAAAGCCGGATACATCCGCGGCAAGGTTGCCCAGGAGAGCGCGGCCGCGACCTCGGGGGTTCCCTGGACGGTCGTGCGGGCCACGCAGTTTCACGAATTGGCGGAACCCATCACCGAATCCCTGGTCGCCGGCGACGAGGTGCGCGCCCCGGCCGCACTGATCCAGCCCATCGACTCCTCCGAGGTCACCGCAATCCTGGCCCGCGTTGCCGTCAACGAGCCGCTCAACACCATCCACAACGTCGGAGGCCCGCAGAAGATGTCGTTCTCCGACATGGCCCGCGCCGTGCTGCGCCACCAGAGCCGAACGCTCAACGTCCTCGACGACCCGTCGGCAACGTACAGCGGGCTGAACCTCGATTACACAACGCTCGTCACCGACGACGAGGCCGAACTGGGCACCACGCGGCTGGTCGACTGGCTGGCGCGCCGCTGATCTGCTCGGCTCCTTCTGCCGACCGGCGCCACGACCCACGACCCACGAAAGGATCTGCGGACATGTGTGCAATCGTCGGTTATGTAGGGCGCCGGCCCGCCTGCAACATTCTGATGGGCGCTCTGCGCCGGATGGAATATCGCGGCTACGACTCGTCGGGCATCGCCCTGCTCGGTGGAGACGGCGGGCTGACCGTGCGGAGACGTGCCGGCAGGTTGATCAATCTTGAAGCGGCGCTCGACGATACCGACGGCGACGTTCTCGCCGGCAGCACCGGCGTCGGCCATACCCGCTGGGCTTCGCACGGCCGTCCCACCGACCGCAATGCCCATCCACATCGGGACAGCAGCGGCAAGTTCGCCGTGGTGCACAACGGCATCATCGAGAATTTCGCGGCGCTGCGTGCCGACCTGGAGGTCTCCGGTGTCGAGTTCGCCAGTGACACCGACACCGAGGTGGCCGCCCACCTGGTGGCCCGGGCCTACCGCGACGGGGAGACCGCCGGAGACTTCGTGGGCTCGGTGCTGTCGGTCGTGCGCCGGCTCGAAGGCCACTTCACCCTGGTGTTCGCCTTCGCCGACCAACCCGGCACCATCGTGGCCGCGCGCCGCTCCACTCCGCTGGTTGTCGGCGTTGGTGAGGGCGAAATGTTCATCGGCTCCGACGTCGCGGCGTTCATCGAATACACCCGTGAAGCAGTCGAACTGGGCCAGGACCAGGCGGTGATCCTCTCCGCCGACGGCTACCAGATCACCGACTTCCACGGTGTCGACGCATCCGATCGCGCCCGCCCGTTCCACATCGACTGGGACCTCTCGGCCGCCGAGAAGGGCGGCTACGAGTACTTCATGCTCAAGGAGATCGCAGAGCAGCCGACCGCCGTCGCCGACACCCTGCTCGGCCACTTCGCCGACGGCCGCATCGTGCTCGACGAGCAGCGGCTGTCCGATCAGGAACTGCGCGAGGTCGACAAGGTCTTCATCGTCGCCTGCGGCACCGCCTACCACTCCGGCATGCTGGCCAAATACGCCATCGAGCACTGGACGCGGTTACCTGTCGAAGTGGAAGTCGCCAGCGAATTCCGTTATCGGGACCCGGTTCTGGACTGCAGCACCCTGGTGATCGCGATCTCGCAGTCCGGCGAGACCGCCGACACCCTGGAAGCCGTGCGGCACGCCAAGGAGCAGAAGGCCAAGGTGTTGGCCATCTGCAACACCAACGGCAGCCAGATCCCGCGGGAGGCCGACGCCGTGCTCTACACCCGGGCCGGGCCGGAGGTCGGGGTGGCGTCGACCAAGACGTTCCTGGCGCAGCTGACGGCGAACTACCTGGTCGGTCTTGCGCTGGCGCAGGCCCGCGGCACGAAGTACGCCGACGAGGTGGCCCGCGAGTACCACGAGCTGGAGGCCATGGCCGATCAGGTGGCGCGGGTACTGACCTGCATGGAGCCGGTGACTGCGCTGGCGCAGCGGTTCGCCCAGGCCTCCGTGGTGCTGTTCCTGGGCCGCCACGTCGGTTACCCGGTGGCACTCGAGGGCGCGCTGAAACTCAAAGAGCTGGCGTACATGCACGCCGAGGGCTTCGCGGCCGGCGAGCTCAAGCACGGGCCGATCGCGCTGATCGAGGACGGCCTGCCCGTGATCGTCGTGATGCCGTCTCCCAAGAAAGCGGCCACCCTGCACGCCAAGCTGCTGAGCAACATCCGCGAGATCCAGGCGCGCGGTGCGATCACGATCGTGATCGCCGAGGAGGGGGACGACACCGTGGCCCCGTACGCCGACCACCTGATCGAAATCCCACCGGTTTCAGTCCTTTTCCAGCCGCTGCTGTCCACGATCCCGCTGCAGGTGTTCGCCGCCGGAGTGGCGCAGGCGCGTGGTTACGACGTGGACAAGCCGCGCAACCTGGCCAAGTCGGTCACCGTCGAGTGAACCGACGCGGGCCGGGCCCGCGACACACACTTTGAACCGTCCTGGATCTGGTGATCGACTGTGATCGCACTGCTGGGGATCAATCAGGCGACGTTGCGCAACTGGGTCGAGGACCCGCTGCGAGAGAATGCTGACTAGCGAAGGGCCGATGAGATTCAAGACAGCATTGGTGGTTTCGCCGCGGTGGAGGTCGACCGACGACTGCGGATGGCGAGAACCCCGGGGAACACACCAATGTCTTCTGGTCTGCAGGCCGCTTTGAGGACATCAGCCTGGCTACTTGACCGCGATTACCCGCGCGGCGTCGTATACGCCGGGTCGAGCGCAGAGTCGAAGAGTCTGGCAGCGGTTCCGTTCGCTGACACATACCGCATCATCGGACTTCGGCCGCTGTTGCTGTTGCTGTTGCTGTTGCGATTCGGGTGCTCAGATGAACATCCAATCGGACATCGCGTGGGCAATTGATATGAGAGGTGGACAACATGTTCAAGAAGCCGCAACAACAACGCCGCTGTCGAGATGCAGCGAAGATTGACAAGACTCGCCTGGCTACTTTGACAAGACTCGGGCGTGTCGCGGGAGCTTGTTAATCTTCGCTGCAGAAGTCCTGGTCTAGGCCGTTCGGGTATCTGCCGTGCGCGAGGCCATAGTCCGTGACGCAGTCCGAACGCCGAACGCCGAACGCCGAACGCCGAACGCCGAACGCCGAACGCCGAACGCCGAACGCCGAACGCCGAACGCCGAAGGATGCTAAGCAGGCCGTCCGGGCTTAGCGCCGTTGTTCATGTGCAACGGAGCTGCTGAACTTGAACTGACAGCAGGTTAGCGATCGCCGGTGCCGAGGGCTGTCCATTGCCAGCGCACCTATTCCGATTCTGCGTGTTCTCCAGAATCAATTGGAGTGGTTGTGCATCGATCGGTGGCTTACCTATGTTGCGGCCTGTCGAGCAGCTGTCACGAAGTCTTCCCATCGCTGCCGTTTGGACTCGTCATCTAGAAAGCTCTCCACGTTGACCACGGTCGAGGCCTCATCGGCAAACGAGATTTTGATGACGCTCGGATAAAACTTCGACGTTCCACGTCCGAAACCTCGATTCCGCGAGATGTGGCGCACCTCAGCGATCTCGAACGCCGCAACCGTCCTCAGTGGCCGCGACCAGGCAGTTATTGAGGCTGGCTCTGCGGGATTGCCGAACCCGTTGCCCTGGCGCCTCTGATCGTCCTCGCCGAAATCGTAGTTATCTGCCTCATATGTCGCCTCCACAACTGCAATCGAATCAGGCGTGAAAGCCCATAGCTTCCAGACGGTTTCAGGATCCGGGGTGAGCAGCGCATGGGAAGCAACTATGTTGTCCGCAGTCCCGACCAGCGTCCGGAGAGTCAAGATTATGCTGTAGGGCGGCAGGCGTACCAGGCCGCCTGGCGTATTTGCCGCGTACGTATGTGCGTTGATATGGCCCCACTCTTGCTCGCTAGGTTGACTCAATGGGGGGTCTCCTTCCGTGGTGACACGGAGGTTAGTCGCACCTCCCGACACAGTCCGGCCGTTGCCTCGTACATCGCCGCATAGAAGACGGTCGGTCCGAGTCGTCGAGTGGCAAGCCGGAATGCACCAAGGCGAAGTAATCGCGCGTCTGGAGCAGTCTGTGGGCTAGCAGGCGGCGTTCTCAGTCCCCGATATCGTTGTCCGTACCGCGTGTGGTGCCAGCACCTAGCGGATGGAGCCGAGCCTGAGCGCCAACTTCGCAGTGAGCTCGTCTGCGATCTCGGCCGCTTGGGCGCCGAGTGCCAACGCTGGCACTGCTTCTCTCGGATCTATGCGGAGAGACGAACTTTGAGTCATTGTGTAGAGGAATTGTGCCGTTGAGCGCCGTTCAATTTCACCCGCTTGCCCCACGATTAGCATGGTGATGGGCTCAACTGACACTGCAAGCGCCACCTCGCCTTGAACGTTAAGTCCGGTATCAGCGTGCAGCGCCAGCGACGCGATTAGACGGTTCTTTACGTCCTCCTCGTCGAAGACCGATCCGAGATTGCCTTGTGGCAGCGGAAGCCAAGTGACGACGTGCCGATCGCGGTAAACGGCTATTCCTTTGTGTCCGAGCCGGCCTCCGTCTCCAGCCGAGGATGCTTCGGCGCGGTCTTCGAAGGCATCGGCTCGAACTGCTTCGTTGTTGTCGAACAATCCGCCCTGCCGGCCGAGACTGGCCAGGAAGTCTGGCAACTCGCGTAGCGTTCGCGCCTCCACGCCGTGTTCATCAATAGGGATGGTGTGCAGTTCGAGCGTCGAGCGGGAATACGCCGAACGTGTGATGTCCGCACGCCAATTAACACGAACAGGCTGGCTCAACGGTGTCCACAATCGTCGCGGCGCAGCTACCCGCGACCGTTGCGCGGCCGGGAAGGCTGGCTCCGTGGAACTCCCCGGAAATGATGGGGCTACAGCGGGTTTCGTACGGCCGGGGCTCAGCTGCGATAACAGGCGCTTTCGCGCCGCTTCCTCATCGAGTCCGACGAGATCGCAATAGATGACTTGGCCGAGCAACCCCTCGATGTTGCAAGCCGCGACACGCACCGGGATAAGTTTGCGGCCAATCCCCTTCGGATCCTGCGCAAATTTTGCGGCCCACTCCGGCACCGTAAATTCAGCATCCAGATAATCCTGGGATAGAACAGCGATGGTTCGCTCACACCGCTTCGTAGCTTCGTCCATCTCGATGACGAAGTTGCCGCCAGGCTTGAAGTCCCACTCCTGAACAATTGTCGTGTACTCCTCCGCCTCGAGTACCCACGCGATCCACTCAGCCCACAACCGGTCTGCCTTGTTGTAGCTGATAAAGAAATCGATGTTATGAACCATGTCCAACTGCTTTCTCGGGCTCGAACGCCCGTCCCGATGCGGAGGTTCGACGCTGTGATCGGCGTCCACCCCGGTCGAAGGCATGAGCCGCACCGTACACATCGTGAGCGCAGAGAATGCTCATTCTGCTCGCGTGATGGCCAGCACCGGAGTAACACGTCGGCCTCTATGCCCCGGTCTGATCTGGGTCCGAGATTACGTGGAGGTAGGTGATCCCGCCCTGGTTCACGCAGTCCTGGGCCAGCTGGTGCACCTGTTGATGGAACTCCTCTTCAGCGGCGGCTGCGTTGATCATCGATCGCACTGGGGTGTACGACGACAGCGGGGTTGATGCCCCGTCGTATATGTAGCCCGAGCCGTCGACGGTCAATATGCTGAGCGGCTGTCCGCCAGTCCAAACGATCCCCACACACAGGTCGTACTCGCCGTGGTACAGCGCCGTCGCCGTTGCACGGACTAATGCCATGAAATCAGCGATGCCAGCCTCGATTGCCCGGGCCTCGACCTGCTGGCCCTCGAAGTTTCCGTCACCGGACTTTCGGTGTCCGCCCACAGCAGCCGCCAGGGTGACCGAGCCGTCGTGGTGCACACTTGCCCATGCCTCGCGCCACCGCGAACCGTCGCCGGTCGCGGTGTTCTGTGCGACCCACCGTCGCAGGCCCGGCCTCGGGTTCAATAGGTTCACATTCTGGAGCGGGTGGATGCCGTTGCGGTTCGAGTAGCTGAGTGAAATTTTCTCCGCCTGCGCAAAGACCGCACGTGCCTCGTCACTGGTGAGACGGACGAGCGTCCCTGGTATGCGCGGATGCGCAACGGCGATCAGCCAGGCCCGACTGGCGGCGTCGCGTCCGGCCGCGGCCTCGCGATACAGGGCGTCCACCGCTTCGGTGGCCAGACGGCGTTCATCGAACCGCGCTCGATACATGGCCTCGATCTGGCGTTCCTTCATCCACACGGTGTCCGCGTTATTGCGTACCGGTGCACCGAAGTACTCACCCCGGTATATGAGGTGCGGACCGTCAACGCTCGCAGGCACGATCACGGCGACTGCTCGCGGGTGGCCGCCGAGTCTGTGGATCTCTAATCCGAATACCGGCGGGGTGACCGCTGTTATCGCTGCGCTACGGAGGGCGCGCTCGTGAGCCTCGGTGAATTCACCCGTGTCATTGCGAGCGGTCGCGCCCTTTTGGCTCTCCTCAACCCCGTAGACAATCATTCCGCCTCCGCTGTTCGCCATCGCTGCGATGTCTTTTGGCAGGTCAGTCTGCGGGAGTCCCTTAGCCGGAGGGAGCTCTGACTTCCAGTCGAGATCGTCCGTCTCGGCCACGCCTGCAGCGACCGCCGCGTCGAGGATCTCGTCAGTAAGAGTGCTCGGAGGGAGGCCGAGGCTGCGGTGCAGCGGGGTGAAGGGCATCGGATCAGGGTAGGTACCACCGCCGACAGGATCCGTGGAATAGGGGCTCAACGTGTCCGCGCGTCGTCCTCTGCGTCAACAACGGGCGAGGCGTGCCAGTAAGCCGAGTGATCCTTTGGCTGCTCGTCGGGCCGCACATCGCTGTTACGAAGGTCAACCGGAAGTCCAGCGGCCGTACCTATGGAGTCGACCTCTGCCATATGAGGCTGACCAAAACGACATACCTCCACTGCGTACAACGCCCACGCCGCGCTCAACGCGAGTTCACGCCCGAAGGTGATCTCTCCCGAAGCTTGCCCGGAGGCATCGACCTGTCGCACCTCTCCAGAACTATCGAAGTGCAAGTGCGCGCGCAACAGCGACAGCGACGGATGCACGGAACCCGACAGTTCACGGTAGATGTCATAGAGAAGACGTTCGGCACCACCGCTCGCGAAGCGTTCACACATCCCCTCGACGGTGGCGGGACCCGGTGCGTCTGAACGAGCCTGTACAAGTTCGCTCAGTTGCGCGTCAGTGAGGCCGTGCGCCGCCTCGGCGAAACTCTCGTCACCGTGTCCGAGGCTTTGGACGCCCTTGACGAAACGATCGCTGCGGATGTGGTCGCTGTTGTCGAAGCTTGCTTTCAGCTTTCTCTCGCCGTCCGCTGTCATCAACACCCACTGGGCTGTCAGGGCATGTTCGAACGCGATACGTGTACTCGACTTCGCAATCCAGGGGAACCTGTTTCGCGCTGCTAGTGCAGCCTCAATGTGGTTCATCGCGTGTGCAGCCAACGGAAAACACATTACGAACTTGTCGTGTAAGCGGGCTTCAACGGCCAACCCGGACAGAGCTTTCGGATCTCGCCACCACTTGCCCCACTGCGCAACCACGCTCTCGGCGACCTCTAGAAGCTGAGCTTCAGCGGAAGCCAGCCCGTCCGCGTACCGGAGTTCCCGCGCTGCCAACTTATGCCGTATCTCTTCGGCCGAGTCAGTCATAAAACTGCGTTCCCCCAACTCCGGCTATCTGTGGATGGCTAACGGCCAACAACATCCAACAAAGTGTCGGTGAATGTAAGTGTCCGTCGCAGCCGACGCGCACCGCAGCCAACTCGCGGAAGCAACTCCTAGTTCTTTCATGATTGTCAGAGGCCCCCGCTACATTGCTGCTGTGGCGGCACAGCGCAACTACGTGGGGTCAACACCGAAGGATGGGATCTTGTGCCATTTGTGCCGGAGGTCAACCACGCTGACGAAGGCGCACATACCGCCCCGGTGCGCGGGAAATTCATCTGGCCGAGTCGTCCGAATGCGACCGTATATTCGCGACGGGGTTATGCAACATGACACTCCGCTGGACGGAGGCTTGTGGCTTAAGACCTTGTGCGATCCGTGCAACCACCTCGCCAGTCTGTATGACGATGCGTACGGTGACTTCGCCGGGAGTGTTTCGAGACAGGATCGGATGGAGACTGCTTCGTGGTCATTGCCGGTCAGCTCGGGCGGGGTTCCCGCCGTGCATGTTTCGCCCGGCCGCGTAGCGCGTTCACTGTTGCTGGCGATGATCGCACTCACCCCGTCAATGAATCTTGTGCACGGCGCGTTCGTTGATGAACTGCATCAAGATTGCGACGAGGTTCGCCTCCCCGCCGGGATGCAGCTGCGCGTGGCACGCGTACGGCACCGAGCATGCCGGATTTCCAGCGCGTACTCCATGATGCAAGTGCTCGGCGCTAGGCAGACCTACGATGTATTCGCTGAGATCTGCTTCTTTCCATTCATTTGGGCGCTGTGCTCGCCCTCACCGGCTTCGCTTGGCCCTGCCGTGGTTGACCAGGAGGGGTGGGGCGACGCGACAGATTGGATTATGTACCGTCGAACGGTCGAGCGAGCCGACCTTCGTAGCGTGCTTAAGCGACTGCCCCTAACAACACACCCCACGCAACGCAACCGGAGCGAATGGGTCGAAATGTCTGCCAGGGATGCATCCTACGTACTCGAAGGACAGATCAAAGAGTGATAACGCGGCTCAGAACGATTACTTCTCCGTTCTAGGCGCGGAGCGGCCACGGGGTCTGCGGTCTGGAGTGACGAACCCAACTTTGCGGACTGACGCCCAGCGCTCGATCGCGCCGATAACACTCGATTATGTGGGCGTCGACTCTGCGTGCCAACAGAATTGAGCTAGGCCCTTGTCGGACTGGGGCGCGTTAACAAATCGCACGTCAGAAGTTGGGACGTTGGCGAGGTACGACATTCGACGGACCTCCTGCGGACGGCCCACGCTCGACCGGTTTAGGCAGAGAAAGCGGACGCTGGCTGTGTGAGGCGGCGCGTTGGCGAGCGAAGGGGCACCCCCACCCCCTCCGCAACTGTGGATGACTTCATTCATCGGTAAGTATAGACTTACCGATGTGCTGACCGACGAGGCCCTCGATCCGTGGGGGGCACTAGCCGATGGAACCAGGAGAGCGATATTCAAACGCCTCGCCAGTGGACCTATGGCCGTGGGCGAGCTGGCTAGGGAACTACCGGTCAGCAGGCCGGCCGTGTCGCAGCATCTCAAAGTGCTCAAGTGCGCCGGACTCGTCGTAGATCGTGCAGTCGGCACGCGACGCGTTTACCAGGTCGACCCGAAGGGCATCGAGGCCCTCCGGGCGGAGCTAGACATTTTCTGGGACAAGGCGTTGCACGCATTCAAACGGATCGCCGACGAGGAAGGGAAAGGCGCATGACATCGCCAGTAGTTGAACCGATACGGAAGAGCGTCGTCGTCAACACTGGCGTTGAACGCGCATTCGCGTTGTTCACCAATGATTTCAACGCCATTAAGCCACGCGAACACAATCTGCTGACGGTCCCGATTGCCGAGACGATCTTTGAGCCAAGGGTCGGCGGCCACATCTACGACGTTGGGACAGACGGTAGCCGGTGTGAGTGGTCTCGCATCCTGGTCATTGATCCACCGCACCGTGTCGTCTTCTCATGGGACATCGGGCCGACGTGGCAGGTGGAAACCGATCTGAGTAAGACCAGCGAGGTTGAAGTGCGGTTCATTGCGGAGTCGGACGACCGCACTCGGGTTGAGTTGGAGCATCGGCACCTTGAACGCCACGGCGATGGTTGGCGGTCGGTCTTCGAGGGTGTCAACGGCGATGCGGGTTGGCCGCTATACCTCCGCCGCTACGCCGAACTGGCGACGCCGGAGGACCTGCGATGAGCGTCGGTGGGCAGTCGCTGATGGACATGGCCTATGACGAGCGCGCCGACCTGGCGGCGTTCCTGTCCACGTTGTCACCACGAGAATGGCAGATGCCGAGCCTCTGTGAGAAGTGGACGGTCAAGGATGTTGTCGCGCACATGCTCAGCTACGAAGAGTTGTCCCCGTTGGGATTGGTGAAGCGATTCGCGAAGGGCAAGGTACTGCGCGCCAATGAAGTCGGAGTCGCAGAGTTCGCACCGTTGTCGCCGACGAAGTTACAAGACTTCCTGAGTCGGCATCTGCGTCCGCAAGGTCTGACCGCCGGTTTCGGCGGCATGATCGCCCTCGTTGATGGGACCATCCATCATCAGGACATTCGTCGCGCACTCGGACATACGCGCACGGTGCCTGTTGATCGCCTGGAACGGATTCTGCCTCTGGTGCCCGGAAATCCACGTTTGGGCGCGGGGCGTCGCATCCGTGGACTCCGACTGAGGGCGACAGATGTGACATGGAAGCACGGCGACGGCCCGGAAGTTACCGGCACCGGTGAAGCACTCCTTATGGCGATGGCGGGTCGGCACGACAGCCTCTGCGAGCTTGCCGGTCCTGGGCAGGCCATATTGACTGCCCGCCTAGCCCGCTAGCCCCCACAGCGTTCGACGCTCCCCACCCCTTATCGCCTGACGCCCACACGCAATCCGCTATCAGGTTGGTGACCGCCGCAGGAAACGAGAGATGGCGTCAGTCCACCTGCGCGACTCCGCCTTGTGTCCCTTGCAACGCTGTACCGTCGGCACACCGCGCAACACCTGATCGACGTGCTGGCCGCAACCGGCCCAGGTCGTCTTCCCGCAGGTCTTGCAGCTCACCGCTCGACACATCCTCAACTCCTTCTCCGAAGCCGCACCTCAAGGCTGCCAGGCTCCATCTACTCGACAAACAATACCCAGGGGGGTATCTTCTGAACCAGGGTATCGATACCCCCACCGGTATAGCGAGGAGCTAAAGATGATCGGCGACGAAGAGGCCATCGGAGTGGTGCTCAACCGGCTACGCCGTGCACACGGTCAACTGGCAGGCGTCATTTCGATGATTGAACAGGGCCGCGACTGCAAGGACGTCGTCACCCAACTGGCCGCCGTATCGAAGGCGTTGGACAAAGCCGGATTCAAGATCGTCGCCACCGGACTGCGGCAGTGCTTGACCGGCGAGACACCGGAGAACTCACAACCGATGACCGAGGCCGAGTTGGAGAAGCTGTTCCTCGCCCTCGCGTAAGGCTCCCCCCAACACCATCCGCGAAACAAGGACATGACATGAACTACGCACTGTCGACAACCCTGCACACCACCTTTGATGACGCTGTCGACCGGACCCGTAAGGCACTGTCGGAGCAAGGTTTCGGCGTGCTCACCGAAATCGACATGAAGGCCACCCTGAAAGCAAAGCTCGGTGAGGACATGGAGGACTACCTGATCCTGGGCGCGTGCAACCCGCCGCTGGCACACCGCGCCATGAACGCCGACCGCCAGATCGGACTACTGCTGCCTTGCAACGTAGTCGTGCGTGCCGACGTGGCTCATCGGGGAACGGTGATCATCGACGCGATGGACCCGCAGGTGATGGTCCGGGTGTCCAACGAACCGGAACTGCGGGACGTCGCCAACGATGCCGCCGCGAAGCTACAGGCCGCCATCGACTCCCTCAGCGGAGCCCGCGCCGACCGGTAAATCGACCTTGAGGGTGCTGCGACGCACCCGGTAACGGACCACGATCATGACCATCACCCTGTCTCTACTCTTCGGTGCCGTCATCGGCGTCCTGCTCGGACTCCTCGGCGGCGGCGGATCGGTCCTGGCCGTGCCCGTCCTCGTCTATATACTCGGATTGGATGTGGCCCAAGCTATTCCGGTATCACTGATCGTCATAGCTGTCGCGTCAGCGGTGGGTGCACTGCCCAAGGTGCGGGCGAATCAGGTGCAGTGGCGACTCGCTGGCATCTTCGCCGCCGCTGGCATCCCTGCCACCTTCGTCGGGACCGCAGTCGGGAAACACCTTCCACAGCACGCGATCATGATCGGGTTCGCGATTGTGATGATCGCCGCCGGGATACGGATGCTGCGCGACAACGGTGACACCGGCACCGCCTGCAGGGTCGGCAGCGACGGAATCAACTGGCGCCGCTGCGCACCACGGTCCATCCCCGCCGGGATCGTCGTCGGCTTCCTGACCGGGCTGTTCGGCGTCGGCGGCGGGTTCCTCATCATCCCCGCGCTGGTGCTGATGCTCGGCGTCGAAATGCCCATCGCCGTGGGGACCTCGCTGTTGATCATCACCGCGAACTCCGCAGCAGCTGTGTTCTCCCATCTGAATGGCGCGCACATCGACTGGGGCATCACGGCCGCGTTCGTCGGTACCGCCATCGTCGGATCACTGATCGCGGGGCACCTCGGCAGCAAGGTCGACACTAGCCGACTACAGCACTGGTTCGCCTACCTGGTCTTCGCCGTTGCCGCCTACGTCCTGGTCGACACCCTTCTTCTCCACTAACCCAACATCGCTGAACCCCAAAGCATGCGCTCCACTCCCACGCGGAACACCGGACGCACAAAGAGAGGAAACACCGTGAACGTGTCCATTATCGAAACCACCGGACTCGGCGACCGCAGCTACCTGATCAGCGAAGGCGGTGTCGCCGTGGTCGTGGACCCCCAGCGCGACATCGACCGGGTTCTCGACCTCGCCCGCGACGCCGGCGTCCGCATCACCCACGTCCTGGAAACCCACATCCACAACGACTACGTCACCGGCGGACTGGAACTCGCCCACGTCACCGGAGCCGAATACGTGGTCCCTGCCGGAGACGACGTCGCATACCAGCGACGCGCCATCAACGACGGCGACGTCATCGACGCCGGACCCATCCGGCTACAGGCCGTTCACACCCCCGGCCACACCCATCATCACGTCAGCTACATCCTGCACGACGACAAGGGCGCAGCAGTGGGCGTCTTCACCGGCGGCTCCATGCTGCACGGCACCACCGGTCGCACCGACCTGCTCGGCGATGAGCACACCCACGACCTGACCCACGCCCAATTCCACTCGGTCCGCCGCCTCGCCGACGAACTCCCCGCTGACACCCAGGTGTATCCCACCCACGGCTTCGGCAGCTTCTGCTCAGCCACCCCCGCCAGCGGTGACACCTCCACCATCGCCGAACAACGCACCAACAACCCCGCGCTCACCCAGGACGAGCAGACCTACGTCGATGAACTCATCGCCGGACTGTCCGCCTACCCCGCGTACTACGCCCACATGGGCGTCCTCAACAGCCAAGGACCCGCGCCCGTCAACCTGTCGCCCCCCGCGCCCGTCCAGCCAGAGGAGCTGCGCCGCCGCATCGACGCCGGAGAGTGGGTCGTGGACCTGCGCAAACGCACCGCATTCGCCGCAGGACACCTTGACGGGACCGTCGCGTTCGAGTTGTCGACCTCCTTCGTCACCTACCTCGGATGGCTCTATCAATGGGGCGCACCGCTGACCCTGATCGGCGACGACCACGACCAAATCGCAGATGCACAGCGCGAACTGGTCCGCATTGGCGTCGACAACGTCACCGGATCAGCAGTCGGAGACCTGTCTCGCCTCTCCAACGGCAGTCCTATGCGGTCCTACCGGGTCGCCGATTTCGGCGACCTGGCCGACGCACTGGCCCACGGCGACCTGACCGTGCTCGACGTCCGCCAACAAAGCGAATACGACGTCGGACACGTCAACGGGGCGATCAACATACCCCTGCACGAAGTCGCCCAAAGGACTAATGAGGTTCCCGCTGGAGAGGTCTGGGTGCACTGCGGATCGGGGTATCGCGCCTCCATCGCCGCATCCATGATCGACCGCGACGACCGCACCGTTGTGCTCGTCGACGACACGTTCAGCCAAGCCGCGAAACTCGGACTTGCCGTCTAAGCACACGACACGCAGGGCCAGTCCGACATGGTGGCCGGGACTGCTCGCTCACCGCGTCGGACGGCAGACCTGAGCGTCGGAGAGTCCGATAGGTCAGGTGGGCCGGCCCTCGACGAGACGCTCGTCGTCGGTCACTCTTAGCACGGGCTTGTCGAACGCCTGCCGAATTAGATCGACGGTGCTCTTCAGGTCGTCGTACTTGTCCCAACGCAGGCAGTCGCGAGAGTCGTCGACCCAACTCAGCCTGTCGCCGTCGTAGTACACCTCGGCGATGAAGTACTCGGCGCCATCGGCTGATTGCACCACTCGGTAGTTCCAGGTGCTCATCGGGTCATTCTGTCGCGTCGTCACCCCCCCTGACAGGTTTTTTCATTGGTTGTCGATACCTCCGTGGTGTGGCGCCTCGCGGCCTTCCCGGGCCTAGGGGCTTGAACCGCCTCTGCCGTGACTCGGGTGGGCCTGCGGCGAGCCGCGGCCATGTCAGTTCCGGCGATATGGTTGAACTGTGGTTGTCGATGCAGATGGCGGGGATCTCGCTGCTGACCAGAACTCCGGGCACCCTGATTCCGCGGGTTCGAACTACGCGGAGGAGCCACGGTCCCACACCGACATGAATGTGTCCGACCATTTCGACGCCGACAGCTACGCAACGATGATCTACCGGACCAATCTGGAATCGGGTGCGGCCGACGCGCAGAACGAATACAACGCGACGCCCGAGTTGCAGAGCATGCTTGCGCAGGCTTCTGCGGCACCTACGGTTCGGCGACGCCGTCCGCGGCGGATGTAGCCTCCCCGCCGGCTCTGTCTGCAAGGCAGCTCGTCCCCACGGCCACTCTGCGCGATTTGACGGCCGGTACAAACAGCGGTCCGAGCAGCGGACTCCAAAGGGTCATGCACCCGTCGACGGGTTGAGGCCAAGAATGTTCTCGCGCTCGTCTTTTGAGATCGGCTCGCGGTCGTCAAGCAGCGGCCAGATCTCAGACTTCATCACCTCAAGCAGGCGATCACGACGAATCAACGACTCGTATCCCGCGGCCGCGAGGCTAGCTCTCAATGCGAAAAGAATCGCCTCGCTGCGCCCACCAAGGTGCAGCCGCCTGGCCAACTCGTCAGCCAGCGCATCCACGTCGTCGTCCATGTCTGACGTCACTCGTAGCTCGTTCCACCGGGGCCGGTTGCATCGCGGCCCTACAGCGGGCGGCCAGACCTCTGCATGGGTGCGATTCTCTCACTACCTGGCCAGTCACGGATGTGAACTGTCGACTCCGCGATCGCTCTGGCTTTGGCGCTGACAGGAGGGCCGGTCATCTTGCTCCCCTCCGCGGCTGTCTCGCGGCGGCCTTCACGGCAGCGGAGGAACGACTGACCTTCGTCTTCTGCTGGCGTGACGCTACCGTCGTGTATTTCCTGCTGATGCGCTCCGCGTTCGGAGCGAGCGGCCTTATTCGATCGCGCCTTGTTCAGTTCGGGTTCGTAAGTGCAGCCCGACCTCGCAACGGACGGCGGAGGCACCGAAATATTGCTTATCGTCAAGCCGCGTGTGTTGTGGTCTTCGCCGAATCGGGGACCAGTCGGCCTGTTCGGTCTAGCCGGTACAGTGCGGCGGCAGCAATCAGCCCTATCGCGGTCAACACGATCCAGACGATTTCATCCCGGCCGGCGTCTCGTGCCGCTTGCATCAGCGCACCGGTGGCCAGGTTTCCTGCCAAGATGCCGATACCGACGATGGTGTTATAGAAGCCGTAATATGTGCCCACCAATCGGTTTTCGGCGAGCGAAACGACGGTGTCCATCTCGAAGGGGAACACCGCCGCAGAACCTACGGCGAGGACCGCTGCCGCTACGACGAGCGCGGTTACCGCTGCGACTCCGCCCCACCGTTCGACGTTGGGGATCGTGATCATCGGTGTGAAGGCGGCTGCGAGGATCAGCATTCCGATCACCAGCGAATGCCCTGACCCCCAACGCTGGGTGAACCACCGGGTGATGCGGAGCTGCCCGGCAACAGCCACAAGGCCCGAGACGACGAACACCATTGCCACGATTAGGGATTCATGCGCGGGAAACAGCGCCTTCGCATGCAATGGCAGCGCCAGGTACACCTGGAAAGAGAGAACGTACGAACCGATCATCGCCGTGGAGAACAACAAGAATGACCGGTTCCTGATGACGGTCCGCCAGTCTTGCAGCACGGTGGTTTTCTCGCCCTGCGGCGTCACTCGATGTTGCGGTAAGGCGAAAAGCTGGGCCACAGTGAGGATCGCAAAAACGCCTGCCGCCGATGCGGCAACGATACGGAAGTCGAGAGTCAACAACGCAAGTCCGACCAATGGCCCGGCCAGAATGCCCGCCTGATAGAAGATGTTGAAGGTCGCGAAGGCCTCGACGCGTCTCGGTCCAGAATCGGCGGCGAGGTAGGCGCGCACAGCCGGGTTGAAGAGAGCGCCTGCGAATCCTGTTGCCGCGGAGGCGATCAGCACTGCGGGTAGTGAATCAGCGACAACCAGGAGCGCAAACCCGCCGGTGCGTAGTACGCAGCCGGCGACTATCAGCGGCTTGTAGCCGAGACGATCGGCGAGAGTACCGCCGACGATGAACATGCCCTGCTGAGAGAAGTTCCGCACTCCAAGAACAAGTCCGACAGCCCAGGCCGCTAGACCTAACGGACCCGCGAGGTACCCCGCGAGGTAGGGCATCAGCATGTAGAAACCGAGGTTGATGCCGAACTGATTGACCATCAGCAGCCGGCTCGGCCAGCCGAACGTACGGAACTGCGCCATGAAGCTCATTGAGGTACCACTGCCGTCGGATCTGTAACGGCTGAGGTGCGGGTCCAGGACGTGACGATATGTCCGCGGGGATCTGTAATGACCTCTGGATTCCGGGGCGGAGTGCCTCCCAAGAGCCCATGGCTGTGGCAGTAGTCGTCGTTGTAGATGGTGTCGAAGTAGCGCTGAGGCCCGTCTGGGAAGACGGCGGCGACCGTTGTGCTCGATGAGTTCGTCCGCGCGACCCAGCCAGCTACCAGTGCGACAGCGCCAACACTCCAGCCGCCACTGGCGTAGTGGGT
This sequence comes from Mycobacterium sp. 852013-51886_SCH5428379, assembly GCF_001665575.1. Classification (GTDB taxonomy): domain Bacteria; phylum Actinomycetota; class Actinomycetes; order Mycobacteriales; family Mycobacteriaceae; genus Mycobacterium. The sequence continues at coordinate 44,965 of NZ_LZSU01000030.1, forward strand.
AGACGCCAGGGCGCGGCATGCCCAGACGGCCTCTGCAGGAGCGACCCAGTGAACCTCATCGAAGGCGGCGTAGTCCACGTTACGAGGGTAAATACTGGAGCCCAGCCCACGCATCAACCGGGATTGTGCAGGCTGACCAAAGATCGTTGAGCCAATGGTGTCCACCCCAATCAGCCGCAGGCCGGGATTGGTTTCGCGCAGCACCCGCGCTATTCCGGCCGAATGCCCTCCGGTGCCGACGGAGCAGACAAGTACGTCGATCGTGCCGAGTTGAGCAGACAGCTCCTCTGCCAGACCGCGGTAGGCGTCAACGTTATCGGGGTTGTTGTATTGATCCGGGTACCACGCGCTCGGGTCAGATTCCAGGATCTCGATGACCCGGTTGCGTCGCGCTTGCTGCCATCCGCCTGCAGGATGCGGTTCGCCCACGACATCGACATCGGCACCATAGGCGGTAAGCATCCGCGAAATGATCGGTTCCAGGCCGGGGTCTGTAACGAGGGTTACGGGATGGCCGTATACGGTGCCCGCTAGAGCCAACCCCAGTCCCAATGTGCCGCTTGTTGATTCGACGATTCGACCGCCGGCCCGCAAGTCACCCCGCGCGCGGCCTCGCTCGACCATGTGCATAGCGGGGCGGTCCTTCATACCGCCGGGGTTGAATCCTTCGAGTTTGGCCCAGAAACCGTGGCTGTTGTCGTCACTGAACGGCGCCCCGATCCTCAGAACAGGTGTATTCCCGATCATCGTTCCCGGCATGTCAAAACGACGCAGGCGGTGATGGACGGCGATATGGCTGGGTGAATGAATGGACAGAGCGCGGCTCATGAACGTGGGTCTTTCGGTGATGCCACGACGTTCGTTGCCGCGGCGACTGACATGGGTAGCGATCACCGACGCACGTCTCAGCGACGCGAGTCTGGCGCTACCCCGTCAGCGGCGCGCGATGCAGAGCCGAAGCAGCAGATGCTGTCCGGCGGTGACGTATCCGCCCCATCTCGGGGGGCCTCGGATAACGACCGACGCGCCCGTCGACCGCCATGAGAATGCGGCGCCGATGATGGCGACGAGGCCGAAAGCAACCAGCAGCGTCACGTTGCGTGGCAGGGCCGCTTCGGCGAACGCATCCGGCGCCATGGGCGCTGAGCCGTCCTGCGCATGGGGATGCTCGACGACGGCAGCAAAGTCGACAAAGATACCGGATGACAGTGCGTGAGGGCCATGATGCGCCGCAGGGCTGTGCTCGGTGAGCTTCCAACCTGTGCCGGTTACCAGGACTATGAGCGCCAAAAGTAACGCTACGACGGCGTGCCGTCGCGCAGTGGGGGCGTCGTTGTACCTCACAATGAGCCCGACTGTAGCAGCGGATGTTGCGCCATTGAGTGACCCGTCGATTCGACGCCATGTTGTGATCGCGCCGCGACAACCGCGTGTTTGTTCGATCGCAGCTGGTGGCCGGTCAAAACGAATGACCCCTGAGAAGTCTTACTTACGAACGCCTTTGAAGAATCGTTATGTTCTTGAGGCAGACGTTCGTGCTGCTCATCTACGGTTTTGCTCAGTAGATCGGCTGGGGCTTACATCAATCAAGACTCATTAGTTCCTGGACTGCGTCGGACAGCTGAAACACCTCCCGCCTAACACCGGCATGCGGCGGAGCGACCCTCGGCAAGGCAGTATTGTGATGGGCATCACAAGCGCGGGGTGCCGACGCACCGCTATTGAGGGCGCGCCGCGATCGGTGTGCTGAGTGACGTCGCGTCAGCTATTCGTCGAAGGGCGAACGTTCCTGGCAAATACTTATCGTGATCGCTCAGTGGTGACACAGCAGTTCGATCAGGCCAGGCGTACCCAACATCGAGGTCATTGCCAGTCCCAGCACCGCCCGCTGAGTCCATTGGGCGCGGCTGCTCGTGGGCTCGGCCAACCGCATCGCTCGCGCTGCGGTGGCGGTGCCGGCCGCCGCCAAGCCTTCTGCGGGCACTGGGTGGGTGTCCGCCATCGCGAGTATGCCGCCCAGCAGCGAGTTCACCCCGTGCCGTCGTGCGGCGGCGTCGTCAGCACACATCTCCAGCAGTTCAGCAACAGCGGGTGCGCTCTGCTTCATCACGGGTACCCGCGGTAGGGCCGTCGCCGCTGCTCGCAGCATGATCAGCAATTGATGGTGGCGACCCGCTATATGTGCCTGCTCATGCGCCAAGACGGCCGCCAGCTCTGACTGGCCCAACGCCGACCAGGCGGCACTGGTCACCACAATGGCGGGGGGGCGCCCCGACACGCAGTAAGCCGCCGGCCTGGGGGCGTCGATCACCACAACACCTGGGCAGGTTGTCGGCCGGCCGACCAGCATGACCGCGTTAGCGTGTTCGCGACTACGCGACCTGAGCCGTGCGACCGATCGTCCGGTTCTCAGAAGAAAGATGACGGACACCGCGCTGCCGGCGACGGTCACTGCGATGGAACCACTCAGCCCAGGCAGTCCCCCGTGCTCGGAGAGACCGAACAACTCAAGACACAGGGCGACTGTCGAAGAGTTTCGCAGACCGTCGAGTGCCGCAACGCCGATAAGCACCAGGGCGACGACCCAAGCGATCACCGTCGTTGACATCGCGGTCAGCCACGCTGCCACTCCCATCTGCGGGCTGAGGCCTGTCTTGGTAAGCCGTCCGAGTAGCGATGGTGCCGTCCAGGCCAGCGCGGTGCCGTAGAGCATGAGCCATAAACCGGTCGTCATCGGCGCCGGTTCCCGCCACGGCGCAATGCCGAGCGCAGCTGTGCAGATTCTTCAGCGCTCATCTGCTCGACGAAGAAGGCCAACACTGCGTTCGTGTCACCGCCGGTCTCGAAGGCAGCCCGCATCAGTCGAGCGGAACGCTCCTCGCGGCTCATCACGGCACGGTACGAGTACGCTTTGCCGCTGCGTTCACGGCTCAGCCACTTTTTGCGATAAAGATTGTCCATCGTCGACATCACGGTGGTGTACGCGATCTGCCGGTCGGCGGAGAGTTCGTCGAAGATCCGACGCACCGTCACTGGATCTTCGTAGTTCCAGATGAGGTCCATGATGACCGCTTCCAGGTCACCGAAACCTCGCTGCAGCATGTCGTGCTCTCCTTCGACACGGCCCGTTCACCGCGTTCTTCGACTGCTTGGTTGGGGACAATGTAGCTCTCATCATGGTTCAGCGTTGGTGACACGCACGTCCCGCTGGGGATGGTGAGGTCAGGAGACGGCACTCGCAACGGCGTGAAAACACTGTCTCGGCCGGTTCACGTTTGTGCGCCTCGCGAACTCCGTGAGCGGCGACCCGCCGAGACCCAGCTACACCCATCTACGGACTTACCCCGTAGGCTGTGCCTCGTTGAGGTGGGTGCGCGAGCGCATCCGGGAGGCTATAGCAGATTGCATACGGAGGGACTGTGTGGCGTGATCACCGGCCCTTCCCGCGGAAGCAATTCCAAACTGAGCCAAACGCTCTCGATGCCTATTCGAAGACTGCAATTCACACACACGGAGGTGGCCGGTGCTGAAGATTCTGCTGCGCATCGTCGGAGTTCTCATGGTCAGTGGAGTGGTGGCACTGCTTGTGAGCCCCTCGGCGACCGCCCATGTAGGTGCATACATTGAGGGCGGGGAGCCGGGAGAGACGGGGCTGATCACGCTGCGGGTTCCCGCAGAGTCAGACAACCCGCCTACCACCAAGGTGGAAGTGCGAATTCCTGACGACATTCAGATCCGCACCGTGCGGCCGCAGCCGGTTGCAGGCTGGCAACTCGATATACAGAAGAAGAAGACGAATCCAACGATCTACAGGGACGACGGCACGGCAGTCGATGAGGTGGTGAGTTCGGTGACGTGGACCGCGGTCGGTCCGGGGCTTATGCCCGGCCAGTTCGATGACTTCGTCCTCGAAGCGGGCCCGCTGCCGGATGTCGAAACTCTCTCCCTGCCAACCTTTCAGACCTTCGCTGATGGCACCACCGACGCTTGGACTGAACCGGCACCCGAAGGCAGTGACCCGGAGTTCCCCGTGCCGACAGTGACACTCGGGGCGAGTACAGACACTGCTCCTAGCGGCGGGAGCGCTATGACATCTGTGATCGCCTGGACTGCACTGGGTTTCGCGGTGATCGCCGTTGCCCTGGGCATTTTCGCGATCGACCGGGCTCGCCGGTCCGCTGACACCGGCTCGCTGGGCGCTGCGGCGCCTCCCGAGCGCTCAGCTGTCGCTGAGTAAAGACCTGCCTGCCGAAGACCGTCACTCCCAGCTGGGCTCTGCCACTGCGGTAGAGCCCGGTTGGCGTCGAACTGCTACGAGCGTGAACGCTTCATCTACCCCGGCCATTCGCAAGGACAGACCATCGATGAGTACTCGCAGTGTTTTCTTGAAAGTCAGCGTGACCATGGGCGCGGCCGTCGCCATGGTCGCGGGGTGTGGCTCACCGCCGCCGTCGACGAGCTCCTCCTCCGCCGCGCCTTCGGCCTCCCCTCAAGCCCCTGGCAGCACCCCTTCGGCAAGCGCTGAAGCCGGCACGGTCATCGACATCTCAATCGACGGCGGCGCGGTGACACCCACCAATGCAGAGGCCCAAGCTGTCGCTGGGCAGCCGATCGTGCTCAAGGTGAGCAGCGACGCAGTCGACAGCCTGCACGTGCATTCGGTGCCCGAGAACGTGTTCGACGTTGCAGCCACTCCAGATCAGCGCTTCGAGTTCACTGTCAACATCCCCGGGCGAGTCGCAGTGGAATTGCACGACTTGCACGTCACCGTCGTCACCATCGAAGTCCGGCCTTGACGCGCGGAGCCGCTGAAGCGTTCCTGGCGCACGGCGTAGGCGGATCGACCGATCTCCCAGTGCCATTGTCCTACGCGCTGATTGGAGCCGCATGGGCGTTGGCGGCGACCTTCGCCATCGTGGCCGTGGCGTGGCGGACGCCGCGGTTTGACCCAGCGAAGCCGGGACGAGAGTTGCCGGAGTGGGTGTCTGCAGTCGTCGACTCCCCCGCTGTCCGATGGATCGCCGCGATTGCCGCCGCAATGTTCACCGTTTGGGTGGCCATCGCCGCGATCTGGGGACCCCAGGGCAGTGACAACGCCCTACCGGGCGTGTTCTACGTGCTGCTGTGGGTCGGCCTGGTCGCCATATCGGTTGTCGTAGGCCCAATTTGGCGCGTGATCTCGCCCGTGCGCACCGTATGGCGATTCTTGCACATTGGGCGGCGCGGCGCGGCCCCCGAAGAGGGGCGCATGCAGTACCGGCCGGGCTGGGGGTACTGGCCGGGTGTCATTGGCCTCTTCGCGTTCGTATGGCTGGAACTAGCGAGTTCAGATCCTGGCTCACTGACGGCGATCAAGATCTGGATACTCCTCTACGCCGTCACAATGCTGGCTGGCGCAGCACTTTTCGGAACTACGTGGTTCGCCCGAGCTGATCCGTTCGAGGTCTACAGCGTGACAGTCTCGCGGCTGGCACCTTTCAGGAGAAACCGCACGACAGGACGCATCGTTCTCGGGAATCCGCTCGATCATCTGCCGACCATGCCGGTGCGGCCAGGCACCGTAGCGGTCATGGCGGTGCTGCTCGGATCCACCGCGTTCGACAGCTTCTCTCAGTCTTCCGTCTTCAGTAACTTCGTCACTCGCAACGCCGCCGGCATCCCTCTCGTCGGCCCCTCCGCGGGCGGCACGGTACTGCGATCCCTCGGGCTTCTACTTTTCGTCCTCGCAGTCGGAGTGACCTTCTCGGCCGCGGCTCGCGCGACCGCCGGTGTGAGTCGCGAGCAACGCCGGCAACTGCCGGCCCTCCTCGCTCATAGCCTGATTCCCATAGTCGTGGGCTACATCTTCGCGCACTACCTCTCGTACCTCGTCGAGCGCGGTCAGGAAACCATCGTGCGGCTCGCCGACCCGCTCGACAGGGGCTGGCACCTACTCGGCCTTGACGCCGCCGACGTGCAGTACGTCCTCTCTCTGAACCCGACGTTGCTGTGGACGATCAAGGTCGCCTCCGTTGTAATCGGACATATGCTGGCTGTCATCGCCGCGCACGATAAAGCATTACGGGTCTTGCCCGTTGGCCATCAATTGACCGGCCAGCTCGCGATGATGCTGACAATGGTCGGCTATACGTTTGCGGGCCTGTACCTCCTGTTCGGGGCCTGACCCGAGCCTGCTTGTCAGCGATCAAGGACCGCGCGGGTGCTCGCCTCGGGCGTCAGCTCGTGGCAGAGTATCGATGTCATCTACGTAGCAAGTCAGTAGGATATGACGAACGGGTCTCGGTCGGATTGAGATGTGGTGTCTGGCAACCGCTGTCGGGGATGGCGCTGTCATCATGGTTCCGTGGCCCCCAGGACAGCGAGGAAGACCGACAGCAGGCTCGCCGCTCGGCTCGCCGCGCTCGCCTCGTTGGGCGCTTCTGTTATCCACTTCGCCGTCGTACCCACCCACTGGCAGGAGTGGATGCCGGCAGGCTTGTTCTTCGCATCCCTCGCGGTTTTCCAACTCTGCTGGGCGCGCCTGGTTCTCGCCCGAACCACCAACCCGGTGCTAGCCCTCGGCATCATGGTCAACCTCGCGGTCATCGGGCTCTGGTCCGTGTCGAGAACCGCTGGTGCGCCGTTCGGCCCCCACGCCGGTGAAGCCGAATTGGTCCAAGCCGCGGACTTATGCGCGCTGTTGCTTCAGATTTATGTCGTGATGGGCGCAGGATGGGTCTGGTATCGCGGCCTGCAAGGAGAACCGTTGCCGGCCTTCGGGAGCGCGATGGTGCTCCTCGGCGCGATCGGGGTCGTGACGCTGGCGTCGACCGTGGGTGCTGCATCTGGTTTGCGCCATGGCCACCACGCGCCAGCGGGTGCGGAAGCGGGGGCCCACCATCACGGGATTGATTCGGGACAAGCCGAGGACCATCACAATCACCCTGAGCCCGACCCTGCAGCGCCCCCTGAGAACACAGGAGGCAGTGATCACGGGACGGGCGTAGAACACGGCGACGCCGATCACGGTCACGATCCGGAGCCGGCGTCTCCCCCGCCTGCTGCCCACCTGGTTGAAGTACCTGCGCCCGCCCCTAGCAGTGCGCCTGATGCGGCCACGCCGGTGCCAATCAACGAACCGCTTCCTGCGGCGGAGCTGCTAGACGACCACCGAGACCATGACCACGTGCATTGACGCGGTCCCGCGTAGCAGCCAATCGCGCGCCTCGGTCTCGTAGTTGCCGCCCGTCAAGTCTCGCCGGCCGATGGCCCCGCCCGGATGCCGCACGGTGGCGAGGGCCGACATGCCGATGCCGTAGGTGGATAGCAATCGCCTCGGCCGGGGAGACGATAAAGCGCAGCTGAGCACGCTGAGCGACGATGCGCTCCTCGGCGGGAAGGATGCGGCGGAGAACCACCACGCGTGGAATGCCCTCCGCGCGTCGGCGTCGTCATGATCCACGATCTCGGCCGATCCGACGCACTGGACAGCTGCGCCGGGATACCTGCACACGGTCGACGGTTCCTAGCGGTTGAGGACGGCGCGGGTACTTGCCTCGGGCGTCAGGTCAAGGCGGCGCAACAGTTGCGCGTTGAGCGCTACGACGATCGTCGACAGTGACATGAGGATAGCGCCGACCGACATCGGTAAGACGAATCCAAGCGGTGCGAGCACACCGGCAGCCAACGGCACTGCGATGAGGTTGTATCCGGCGCCCCACCAGAGGTTCTGCTTCATTTTCCGGTAGCTGGCTCGCGACAGTTCGATGACCGACAGCACCGAGCGCGGGTCGGAGCTGGCCAGGATCACGCCGGCAGAGGCGATGGCAACATCTGTGCCGGCGCCGATCGCGATGCCGATGTCAGCCTGTGCCAACGCGGGGGCATCGTTGACACCATCGCCGACCATTGCGACCTTCTTGCCCTCCTGTTGCAGCGCAGCAACTTTCGACGCCTTGTCTTCCGGGCGTACTCCGGCGAACACCCGGTCGATGCCCAGTTCGTGACCTACCGCCTGCGCGACGGCTTCGGCGTCACCGGTGATCATGACCACCTCTACGCCGAGCTTGTGCAAGGCATCGACGGCGTCGCGCGACTCGGGGCGGATCTCGTCGGCCAGGCGCAGCCCGCCGACCACGGCACCGTTGCGGATGACGTGCAGGATGATCGCGCCCTCGTCGCGCCACGAGGTCGCCGCGTGAACCTCTTGCGCGCCGATCTCTTCGAGCAGGCGGGGGCCGCCCACGCGGATCTCGTGCCCGTCGACCGTGGCAGTCACCCCGACGGCGGGAGACGACGAGAAACCGTTCGCGCGTGGCACAGTCAGTCCCCGCTCCTCGGCGGCTTTCACGATCGCCCGTGCCAGGGGGTGTTCACTGTCGGCCTCGGCGGCGGCGGCTAGGGCGAGCACGGTGTCGTCGTCGAGGTCGCCGCGGACCTCGATCGCGGTCACGGTTGGTTCGCCCTTGGTGAGGGTGCCGGTCTTGTCGAAGAGCACGGCGTCGACGGTGCGCATCCCTTCCAGGGCGAGGCGATCCTTGATTAGCACGCCGCCCCGCGCAGCGCGTTCGGTGGCGATGGACACGACCAGTGGTATCGCCAAGCCCAACGCATGGGGGCAAGCGATGACGAGCACGGTGATCGCCCGGACGACGGAGGCGTCAGGGTCTCCGACAATCGACCACGCCACGGCGGTGATGGCGGCGGTCCCTAGGGCGAACCAGAACAGCCAGCCGGCCGCCCTATCGGCGAGGCGCTGGGCTCGCGAGGATGAGTACTGGGCTTCGGTGACCAGGCGCTGGATTCCTGCCAGGGCGGTGTCGTCGCCGGTGGCGGTGATCTCGACCCGCAACCCGGAATCTGTGGCGACCGTTCCGGCTGTCACCGCATCTCCGACGCTGCGGGCCACCGGCCGCGATTCACCGGTCACCATCGACTCGTCCATGTCCGCGCGCCCGTCGACGATTTTGCCGTCGGCGGGGACGCTGCCACCGGGTCGCACGACCACCAGATCTCCCACCTGCAGGTCGGCGGGTGAGACGGTGATGATGCGGTCGCCGTCGACCTTCTCGGCCTCGTCGGGAAGCAGGGCGGCCAGGGAGTCCAGTGCGGAGGTGGTCTGAGCCAGGGAGCGCATCTCGACCCAGTGGCCGAGCAGCATGATGACAATCAGCAGCGCCAGTTCCCACCAGAACTCCAGTTCGTGGTGGAGCAGGCCCAGGCTCGCGCCCCAGGAGGCGAAGAATGCGACGGTGATCGCTAGCCCGATGAGCAGCATCATTCCGGGTTTGCGGGAACGGATTTCGCTTGCGGCGCCGGTGAGGAAGGGGCGACCGCCGACGACGTACATGACCGTGCCCAGCAATGGCGCGATCCAGCGGGCGCCGGGCACGTCGGGCACGGCGTAGCCGAGCAGCATGGCGAACATGGTGGAGAACGCGATGACCGGGATGGCGATGATCAGGTTGATCCAGAAGAGCTTCCGGAACACGGCGACGTGATCGGCGCCGTGCCCGGCGTGACCCCCGTGGCCGGCATCGTCGTCGTGGTGGGGGCCGGAGTCGTGAGCGGCGTGCTCGTCGTGGACGCCGTTGTGGGATGTCGCTAATGCGTGCTCGTCGTGGCTGGTCATGTTGTGCTCTCCTTGAGGAGTCTCACGTGTTCGTTCGCGCGGGTGTGTAGGAGTGAGGCGGCGTCAGTGCACCGCCGGTGCGGCTCATGACCGCACGAGGCGGGCGATGGCTTCGGATGCTTCGGTGAGTTTGGCGTCGGCGGCCGGCCCACCGGCGGCAGCAGCGTCTCGAACGCAGTGTCGGATATGGTCGTCGAGCAGTGCCAGCGAGACGCTTTGCAGGGCTTTGGTCAGTGCGTCAGCTTGGGTGAGGATGTCGATGCAATAGCGTTCCTCCTCGATCATCCGACTGATGCCGCGGGCTTGGCCCTCAATGCGTTTCAAGCGTTTGAGGTACTTGTCCTTGTCGGTGATGTAGCCGTGGTGGACTGAACCCGATGCCGGGCAGTGGTCAGCGTCGTCGACGTGAGTCATGGCAACACCTTCGGTGTGTGGGTTGGGCGGCCGGAGTTCGGCAGGTCGGTCACGCCGCGCTGGCGTACTTGTCGGGGTCTCGGTCGAAGCGCGGTCCACATCCGTTGCAGCAGAACCAATACCGTCGGCCTCGGTAGTCGCGGAATAGGCCCGCGGCTTCGGCGGCCGCCTTGTTCACCGGCGTGCCGGGCATGACCGGGCATGTTGTCTCGTCCGTTAGGGAGTCGAGGAGGTTCGTGGTCCCCGGATTGATGACCGTCGTGTCGAGGTCTTGTGTTGAGCCGCTGCAGCAGCAGCTCGACGTCAGGTTCTTGTTGTCGGACATGAGTTCTCCTTGATGCAGAAGGGGTTCAGTGGGTAGAGGCAGAGGATGTGGATGTGGATTTGAAGCCGCGCAGTCGGAGGCTGTTGCCCACGACGAAGACGCTGGAGAACGCCATGGCCGCGCCGGCGAGCATCGGGTTGAGCAGCCCCAGGGCTGCGACCGGTATGGCAGCGACGTTATAGGCGAACGCCCAGAACAGGTTCGTCTTGATCGTCGACAATGTTCTGCGGGATAGCCGGATCGCGTCGACGGCGCTGCGCAGGTCGCCGCGCACCAGGGTGATGTCGGAGGCCTCGATCGCCACGTCAGTTCCAGTACCCATGGCCAGGCCGAGGTCGGCTTGGGCGAGGGCGGGCGCATCGTTGACGCCATCGCCGACCATCGCCACGGTCCTGCCCTCGGATTGCAGCCGGGTGATGACGTCGACTTTGTCTTTGGGCATGACCTCGGCGATCACGGTGTCGATGCCGACCTCAGCGGCGATCTGGCGGGCGACGGCTTCGTTGTCGCCGGTGAGCAGCACAGGCGTCAGACCAAGCTCACGCATCTGTGAGATCGCTTGAGCACTGGTCGGCTTCACGGTATCCGCGACGACGAGTACGCCGCGGGCCTGACCGTCCCAGCCGACGGCGACCACCGTCTTGCCCTGCGCTTCGGCCGCGTCTTTCGCCTGCACCAACTCGGGGCTCAGGTGTTGGGCCCAGTCGGCGAGCAGTGATTCGCGGCCCACGACGACGGCGTGTCCGTCGACGATGCCCTGCACACCCTTGCCTTCGGCATTGGCGAAATCCTCAGGGGTGTCCAGGATCCCGAGTTCTTCGGTGGCGGCGATGGCGATGGCTTGGGCGATCGGGTGCTCCGAAGCGTTCTCCAATGCGCCGGCCAGCCGGAGCAGGTCTGCGCGTTCGGTTCCTGGCGAGGTGACGACGTCGACCAGGGTCATCTTGCCGGTGGTGACGGTGCCGGTCTTGTCCAACACCACGGTGTCGACCTTGCGGGTGGACTCCAGCACCTCCGGGCCCTTGATCAACACGCCCATTTGTGCGCCGCGACCGGTCCCGACCAGCAGTGCTGTCGGCGTGGCCAAGCCGAGCGCGCAGGGGCAGGCGATTACCAGGACCGCCACTGCGGCGGTGAAGGCGGCCGCGACCGGAAAGCCTGCGCCCAACCATGCGCCGAGTGTGATCACCGCGATTGCCAGGACGATCGGCACGAAGACGCCGGAGATGCGATCGGCCAGTCGCTGGACCTGGGCTTTGCCGGTTTGGGCGTTCTCCACCAGTTGGGCCATTTGCGCCAACTGGGTGTCGGAACCGACGCGGGTGGCGCGTACCACCAGTCGCCCGCCGGCGTTGACGGTCGCACCGACCACGGTGTCACCTGGGCCGACCTCCACGGGGACCGATTCGCCGGTCAGCATCGAGGCATCGACCGCCGATGTTCCCGATACCACCACCCCGTCGGTGGCGATCTTCTCCCCCGGGCGCACGACGAACTCGTCGCCCACTATCAGGTCCTCGACGGCGATCTTCGTTTCCGCGCCGTCGCGCAGAACGGACACCTCCTTGGCGCCCATCTCCAGGAGGGCGCGCAGCGCCGCACCGGCCTGCCGTTTGGACCGTTTCTCGAAGTAGCGCCCGGCAAGGATGAATGTTGTTACTCCAGCGGCGACTTCGAGGTAGATGTTGGCGGCGCCGTGAGACGGTGCGAGTGTCAGTTCGAACGGATGCTTCATTCCTGGGGTGCCGGCGGTCCCGAAGAACAGCGCGTACAGCGACCACAGGAAGGCCGACAAGGTGCCCAGGGAGATGAGCGTGTCCATCGTCGCCGTGGCGTGGCGCAGGTTGGCCCAGGCGGCGCGGTGAAACGGCCACGCCGCCCAGACGATCACCGGCGCGGCCAGCACCAGCGACGCCCACTGCCAGTAGGTGAACTGCAGCGTGGGGATCATCGCCATCGCGATGACCGGCACCGACAGCAGCGCCGAACCGGTCAGCCGGTGGCGCAGTGACACCATGTCGGGGTCGTCGGTCTCGCCTGTCTCCCCAGTCGGAGTGGGCTTCTCCGGTGTGGGTAGCGCGGCGCTGTATCCGGCGTTTTCCACCTCGGCGACCAGCTGCGTGGGATCGTATCCGTCAGGCACCGTGACGGTGGCCTTCTCGGTCGCGTAGTTGACTGTTGCCGCGACCCCATCGATCTTGTTGAGCTTGCGTTCGATGCGGTTGGCGCAGGAGGCGCAGGTCATTCCTCCGATGCGTAGCTCAATGCTCGGGCCGGACACCGGTGTCGATGTCGTCATGAGTGCCACTGCCTTTCAGTTTTCTTGGTGGACGGAGGTCGTCAGTGCCCGCCGGCATGGCCGGCGTCGCGCGACGGTTGTGGCGCTGGCTGATTGGTGTTGTCGCGTGCTGCGTCGATGACGAACGTGGCGGTGTGCACGGTGTCGTCGACATTGAAGTCGAGGTAGAGCAGGTAGCGACCGGCGGTGGGTGCGGTCGCCGCGAACGACACCGAAGGGCCGCCGGTACGGCCCACCACCGGCTCAGCGCCCTCGGGGTGCACGTGCAGATACGCCATGTCGCCCTCACGCAGCGCGACGAGGTGCCCGTATGCCCCCAGGTAGGGCTGCAGTGTCGTCACCGGCACGTCGTCACGGGTGATCTTCGCTGTGAGCTGCTTCGAAACGCCGGCGGTGAGCACACCGTCGAGTTCCACGGTGTACCCGGCAATCTCATCCGAGGTGCGTGTGGTCAGCGGGGGCGCCGGGGCGAACTCGCCGGCAACGTCGACCGTGCGGGTTAGGGTGAGTTTGGCGCTGCTGGCCTGGGCGGGCTGGAAATCCGCGAACACCCGGTAGGTCCCGGCGGCCTTCCACGTCCAGGGCGTCGACCACGTGCCGGTTGCCTGGTCCAGGACCGGGTGGACGTGCGCGAAGTGCTGACCGTCGGAGCGGACGATGATGAGATGCAGCTGCTTGTCGTGCACCGTCGCGTAGTCCAGCAGCGGCGTGCCGCTGGGACCAGCAATGGTGAAGCTCAACGTGGCCCGATCGTTGGGGGCTCCGGGTGCCCGTACCGCGCTGAGCGTGTATCCGTCTTGGGCGAGTGACAGCCCCGGCGGATCGGCGGACAGAGGTGATATCGGCGACGCCGGCGCGGTCGGCGCGCTGTGATCAGCCGAGGGCTTAGCGCCAACGTGCTGAGGAGCCGTCACCGCGGTGTCGGGGACGACCGCCGCGGCGGTGACGTACGCAGCCGTGAACGCCACCGCCAGTCCGGCACCAAAAGCGGCCAACCGTCCCGCGGCGTTCATGCGACCCGCACCGCCGAATAGCCGGCCTCGTCGACCGCACGCAGGATCTGGGCGTCATCGACGGGACCGCTGGAGGTCACGATCAGAGTGCCCGTCGTGGCGCTGACCTCGACGTCTTGAACACCGGCGACCTCGCTGACTTCTTCCCGCACTGACAGCTCGCAGTGCCCGCAGGTCATTCCCGTGACGGCGTATTTGGTCGTGCTCATGACCGAACTCCCATCTTCGCTCGCGGTGGTACCCCTACCGGGTATGCGTACCCAAAGTATACCCCCAGAGGGTATATTGCAAGGGTGGGTTCTTCGGGCTGTTGCTGATGCCGTGTCGACGCAGGCCGAAGCATTCCCAACGAAGGGAGAGGCAGATGGTGATGCGAACGTTGCACGTCGGGGATGACGGCTGGCCGCTCATGGGCGAGGTCGTGGGCCGCGGAGAGCTGATCATCATGCTGCACGGCGGTGGGCCCGATCACTACAGCATGAGGCCGCTTGCCAACCGACTTGCTGGCCGGTATCGCGTTGCGCTGCCCGATATTCGAGGCTATGGAGCATCGCGATGCCCCGATCCGACGTTGCACCGCTGGGATCAGTACGTCACCGACACGATCGCGATCATGCACGCGCTCGACGCCACGTCCACCCACCTCGTCGGCGCCGGCCTCGGCGGCACGATCGCCTTGCGGACATGCCTCCAACACCCCCAGATCGCCCGGTCCGCGGTCATCATCAGTGCTGAAGCTATCGAGGACGACGACGACAAGGTCGCAGACGCAGAGCTGATGGCCCGTTTCGCCGACCGCGCCCGTTCCCGCGGTTTACAGGCTGCCTGGGAGCTGTTTGTTCCTCATCTTCAACCGCTCATTGCCAACCTCGTCACCGAGGCCATTCCTCGCGCTGACGCCCAAAGCGCCGCTGCCGCAGCGGCAATCGGTCAAGATCGCGCCTTCGCCACAATCGAGGAACTCCGGCGCATCAACGCTCCGACGCTCATCATCGCTGGCAATGACCCACGTCACCCCGCGCAACTCGCGCGCACCCTCGCCGACACCCTTCCGCACGGAGTACTCGCCGAGGCGACAATGTCCGACCTGCTCGTCGACGCTGACGACCTGGCGCGCGCTTTCGCCCCGGCAATCGAACAGTTCCTCGCCACCACGCTGGACCGGGACATTTAGGCCATCAACTCGTGGCGCAGCTCCTGCGGGACACCGAGGTGGCCGCAGTCCACAGCCGTCAGCTGCAGCAGGATTTCCCACTATCGGCCTTGATGGGGCGGCGCCCGCTGGTGATTTGGCTAAACGTGCACAGGGCGATGCACTTGGCGATCGACCGCGTGGTTGGACTCTCGATGAGCCGCCGAAATTGCTCTTGTGCCGTCACGAGCGATAGGCCTTCCCAGTGGACGAGGTACCTTCGCGGGTACAACCGCAAAGTACCCCTTGGGGGTATCCCCGCACAATGTGCGATTCAACGGATGTGGTCGCAAACCCTCTGTCCTTCGGCGCCTACGCGCCTACTGCCAGCCCTATCGCCGCAGGCCCCGTCAGCGATACAGATCAACGCCGGCGGTCGCGGCATCGCCACTTGCGCGTCGAGGCCCTGGCCAGTGTCGCGAACTCGGACGTAGCCGAGGATCGCCGTCATGCAAACGACTTTCGCACTGCCTACCGACACCGCGGATCAGAGACGCAGAGCGTGAGACTAGAAGTGAGACACCGCGACCTAGCGCTATGCGGCCGGCAACGTGGGCAGCCCAGCGGTCTCGTTTCTTTAGATACGAGCAGCTGTCTATCCGCGCGCCAAGGCCTGGTCAAGTGCCGTGGAGAGGTCTTCGTAGCTGCGCGGCTGGATGCGTTCGCCGTTGAGGAAGAAGGTGGGGGTTCCTTGCACGCCCAATGCGGTGCCGTCGGCGATGTCGAGTTGGATGCGTTCTAGGGTCGCAGGGTCGTTGTAGGTGGCGTCGAAGGCGGGCATGTCCAGGCCAAGTTGCTGGGCGAACCCACGGAACACGTCGTCGGCGGGAGTCTGCTGCTCGCCCCATTCGGCTTGTGTGTCATACATTTTGCGGTACATGGCTTCGAGTTGGCCTTGCTGGGCGGCGGCCTCGACCGCGCGTGCGGCGCGCTCGGCGTTGAAGTGCCCCGGGAGCGGGAAGTAGCGCAGCACAAAGTTCACTCGGTCGCCGTATTCGGCGCGCAGTTGCTCGATGGCGGGATACACCGCGCGGCAGCCTTCGCATTCGAAGTCGAGGAATTCCACGAAGTAGACGTCGCTGTCGGGTACGGCGTTGAGCCGGTGGCTGTTGTCCCGGACAGCCTGTCCGGCTGTCCCATCCAGTTCGATGGTGCCCGAGTCATTGTCGCGGACCGAGAGGAACACCGCGGTCCCGATCGTCGCCACCACGATGACGAAGACGGTCAACAGAACGCGGGTGTTGGTCAGGATCGCTCCGAGCCCTTTCATGTTCATATCAACGTACTTTAGTATATTAATATGAGCGAACCGGTGGATATCTGCGATCTCCTCTGTTTGGACCTGCCTCACGCGGAGTCCATCCGGGCCACGGTGCCGGACAGCGCCACCATCGCCGCCGCAGCAGCAGCGGCGCGCGGCCTGGGTGACCCCACCCGGTTGTCCATTGCGGCCGCGCTGGCGGCCGGCGATGAGTTGTGCGTCTGCGACATGGCCTGGGTGGTCGGACTGTCGCAGGGCTTGGTGTCCCACCA
The DNA here is from genome assembly GCF_001665575.1 of Mycobacterium sp. 852013-51886_SCH5428379. Taxonomy (GTDB): domain Bacteria; phylum Actinomycetota; class Actinomycetes; order Mycobacteriales; family Mycobacteriaceae; genus Mycobacterium. Next base: position 61,351 of record NZ_LZSU01000030.1, read on the forward strand.
TCTGCGCCAACTCAAGAACGCGTCGCTGGTGTCCTCACGCCGTCAAGGCAAGTTGGTGATGTATCAGCTGACCGAGCGTGGGCGCCAGTTGACCGACTCGGTACTGACCGGTGCAGGCGCGCGTGCGGGGAAGGAACCCGATCGTGTCTGATGCATGCTGCGGGCCACGCGACGACGTCGAACCCGAAGCGGGTCCCGAAAGCCTGTGGCAAGTCCGAGAATTGCAATTCGCGGCGCTGGCCGGGGTCCTGCTGGCCGTGAGCTGGATCGTCGGGCGGGTCGGCTACGAGGGTGTCGGAGAAGTCGTCGAGCTGGCTGCGGTAGCTGCTGCCGCGATCACGTTCGTCCCCGATGCGGCCCGCAACCTGCGGCATGGCCGTATCGGGGTCGGCACGTTGATGACGATCGCTGCGATCGGCGCGGTGGCCCTGGGCCAGTTCGCCGAGGCCGCCCTGCTGGGCATCTTGTTCTCGATCGCCGAAGGCTTGGAGCACTACGCCGTCAGCCGCACCCGTCGCGGGCTGCGCTCCCTGTTATCGCTGGTGCCGCCGAAGGCCTCGGTACTGCGGGATGGCAGTGAAATCACCGTTGCTCCTGGTGATCTCGTCATTGGTGACGTCATGGTGATCCGGCCCGGTGAACGGGCCGCCACTGATGGCGCCATCCGATCCGGTCAGACGAGCCTGGATCTATCGGCGATCACCGGCGAGTCGGTGCCCGTCGAAGCCGGACCCGGCAGCGACGTGTTCGCCGGTGCCATCAACGGCGGCGGAGCGATCGAGGTCGAGGTCACCGCCCTGGCCGCCGACAGTTCCCTGGCGCAGATCGTGCACATCGTCGAGCAAGCCCAGGAACGCAAGGGCGCCGGCCAACGACTGGCGGATCGGATCGCCCGGCCGCTGGTGCCGGCGATCATGGCGTTGGCCGCGGCCATCGCCGCGGTGGGAGCGGTCTTCGGTGACCCGATGCTGTGGCTGGAACGGGCACTAGTGGTGCTGGTGGCGGCGTCACCGTGCGCGCTGGCAATCGCGGTCCCGTTGACCGTGGTCGCGGCCATTGGAGCCGCCAGCCGCCACGGTGCCCTGATCAAGGGCGGCGCGGCGGTCGAAGAACTCGGCCGCATCAAGGTCGTCGCCCTGGACAAGACCGGCACGCTCACCCGCAACCAGCCCCGCGTCGTCGAGGTGGTCACCACCGACGACCTCAGCGACGCCGACGCCCTGCGGTGGGCCGCGGCACTGGAGGCGCGCAGCGAGCACCCACTGGCCCAGGCGATCCTGATCGCCGCCGGTGACTCGCCGGCCGCGGGCGACGTGACCGCAGTACCGGGCTACGGCCTGCATGGTGACCTTGACGGGCACCGGCTGCGCCTCGGAAAACCCTCCTGGGTAGCCCCTGGACCTCTCGAAGGTGATGTGGTGCTGTTGCAGGCCGCCGGTGCCACCGTGGTGGTGCTCGCCCGCGACGAGCAGCCGGTCGCCGCCATCGCGGTGCGTGATGAACTTCGCCCCGAAGCCGCCGAGGCCGTCAGTCTGTTGCAGCGGTTGGGGATCGCGGTGGCGATGCTCACCGGCGACAACACCCGTACCGCTGACGCGGTGGCCACCGAAGCCGGCATCACTACCGTGCACTCCGAGCTGCTGCCCGAGGACAAGGCAGCTCTACTGCCGGCCCTCGCGCAGGGCCGCCCCATCGCCATGGTCGGCGACGGGATCAACGACGCCCCCGCGCTGGCCACCGCCGACATTGGCATCGCCATGGGTGCCATGGGCACCGACGTCGCCATCGAAACCGCGGACGTCGCCTTGATGGGCGAGGACCTACGCCATTTACCCCAGGTGCTGGCCCACTCGCGGCGCGCTCGCCGGATCATGGTGCAGAACATCGCGTTCTCGTTGGCGATCATCTCGGTCTTGATTCCGCTGGCCGCCTTTGGCGTCCTGGGCCTGGCCACGGTGGTCCTGATCCACGAAACCGCCGAAGTGTTCGTCATCCTCAACGCCATCCGCGCCGCCCGCATCACCGCCCTGCCCGGCGTGACAGCGACATCACCGCGATCAACAACCCACTCCCTCGACGTCGGCCCAGCGCCCAGTCCTGACGACCCCTGCTGCGGGCCCCAACAGTCCGCGCAGACACCAGCCACCAGCATCAACCTCCCCTTGGTCGCGCCGGCCCCGGCACAGGACAACCACGGGTGCGACTGCTGCGCCCCCAACGGATCTCCACCGGACGTCAACGACACGACCGCACCCACCACGCGAACCAACCGCCGATAGCCCCACCAGCTCGCCCGCATGACAGGAGTCAACTTTCATGTCACGAATCAGTGAGCAGGGCCGCCAGGTCTATCGAGGTGAAATGACCGCCGCGAAACACGCCGCAGACCCCGCGACCCGGTGGCGACATCTGGAGCGGGCGCACATCGTCTCCCAGCCGGATCCGTGGCTGCACACCTGCAACCACGCCGCGATGCTGGTGTTGGCGCTGAGCCAGCACGACCGCCGCGAAGCCCTCGGCCAAGTCCTGCGCCTCATCGTCGCTGCCCCAGGCTCGTTGACCGGTCGTTATCCTGTCGGCAACACCGGTCGCGTTCGCGCGGGGCTGATGACACCCATGCCCGTCCCCGACGACCTCGCCGCCCTCGCCAAAAGATGAAACCGGCGGCGCCGCTTGCCCGCGCCTGCCGGAACGACCCCTGCTGGACTCTCGCGGCCGCGACGGGGATCACCGCATGTCGCCGGGCCTGGGATGGTGGGCCTTCGATCTACTGACAATGACGATCTTCACCGCTGGCTTCGCCGGCGGTCTCCTGCTGTGGCTGTCGTTCCCCGGAGTGGGCCAGTCCCCGCAGTCCGCGAACTCATTTTGCAGACCAACGCCGCGCCTTTATCGAATCTTCATCGAAGGACTAAGAAAGCCAAACGACTCATGGGCACACTCGAAGGCATACCCGTGAACGGTGCACCGTCGCCCGCGACCGGCCCTCGCGACGCACCAGGCGGCCCGCCCGTTAGCCGATGACGACAACCCGATACGGAGAGCCCCACTCATGCCGCAGACAGGCTGCCCCCCAGCGTTTCGAGCGACGACGCACTGGCTGCGCACGACCGTCCTCGCGGTGGCGGTGCTGCTGATCGCGACCGCCTGCACCTCGTCTCCGACGGCGGCGCCAACTCCCGACGTCATCACCGACAAGGGCACGCCCTACGCAGACTTGCTCGTACCAAAACTGGAAGCGTCCGTCACTGATGGTGCCATCGGCGTCGCTCTCGATGCCCCCGTGACCGTTACCGCCGGCGACGGTGTTCTCGGCCAAGTGTCGCTGACCAGCGAAGAGGGCCAACTTGTCGACGGGCAACTGAGCCCCGACGGCGTTACATGGTCATCGGCGGAACCGCTGGGTTACAACAAGCAATACACCCTGCAGGCGCAAGCACAAGGGCTTGGTGGAACCGCAAGCACCAACGCAACTTTCGAAACCCATTCACCCGAGAACCTGACGATGCCCTACGTCTTGCCCAATGACGGCGAAACGGTGGGCGTGGGTCAACCCATTGCAATTCGCTTTGACGAGAACATCACTAACCGGGTTGCGGCGCAGCAAGCGATCACGGTGACCACCAACCCCCCGGTAGAGGGCGCCTTCTACTGGCTCGGCAATCGTGAGGTCCGTTGGCGCCCCTCCGAATACTGGGAGCCCGGAACCAACGTTGAGGTTTCCGTCAAGGCTTACGGGGTCGACTTCGGCGACGGGCTTTTCGGCCAGGATGACGTCACCACGCGCTTCACAGTCGGCGACCAAATCATCGCCACCGCCGATGACGCCACCAAGACGATGACCGTGCGGCGCAACGGCGAAGTCGTGAAAACCATGCCCATTTCCATGGGCAAAGCCAAAACGCCCACTGACAACGGCACCTACATTATCGGCGACCGTTACTCATTCCTCGTGATGGATTCGTCCACTTACGGAGTTCCCGTCAACTCTTCCGACGGGTACCGCACCGAGGTCGAATGGGCCACGCAAATGTCATACAGCGGCATCTACGTGCACTCTGCCCCATGGTCGGTGGGTAGCCAGGGCATCGCCAACGTCAGCCACGGATGCCTCAACGTCAATCCAGCCAATGCCCGCTGGTTCTACGACAACACCCGACGCGGCGACATCGTTGAAGTCATCAACACGACCGGCCCAACCCTGTCAGGAACCGACGGCCTCGGTGACTGGAACATCCCCTGGGAGCAATGGAAGGCCGGAAATGCCAACCTCTAAGCAACGGAGTGCTTGATACCGAGCAGGCCTTACTCAACGCCCGGCGTCGTTGAATCCCGTTTTGCTGCAGTGTATTCGGGTCGCTCCGTAAACGCCGCTGCCGCACGCGCGTTGCCGACGTCGCTGCAGCCATCGACTCCCGATGGCCGATGGCGCTACCGCCGACGATGGCCGCTCGGAGCGACAATGTTGCTCACCCCCTGACAGCCCATTGAGCACCTTTGCAAGCAACTCGCACATTTGCGTTGACCCGCACGCTATTTCACGCGGTAGTCATGCCGCGAAACAGCCCTGTCCAGCGCTTGTCGCCTTCCATCCAACTGCCGCAGCGAATTTCACGTTTGTAATTATGTTGCTGGTGTTACTGGTGGGGCCGTTGTGAGCTAGATTGTTCTACGTAGGAGCTACGTATTTCGTTGCTGCGCCGTATGTATGGGATTCAGCCCAGCTATTGGTGCGTGTCATAGCTCACCGCGCGGCGCACCGAGGAGAAGACATGGGATCACACGTCCGGAGCCAGGGTGCGGCAATTGCCCGCACTGACCGCCGCGACCCGGCAATCCTTGTTGCGGGACGCGTTCGACGGCTCCCCGGTGTCGTCGCCATCGTCGTCTTGCTTTTCCTTGCGTGCGCACCGGTCGCGTCGTCCCAACCCGCCGCCGGTCCGTGGGACCCACTGCTTCCGAAGATGCCGAGCGCGGGCGCTCCCGGCGATCCGGTTGCCATCGCGAACGCATCCCTGCAGGCAACGGCCACGGCGACGCAGGCGGCCATGAATATGGGTCGCAACTTCCTCAGCAGCCTGGGGATTGTCAGTCCCACCGCGGATCCGTCGACGAGCGTGCGCGGAAATCGGGCCAATGGTGCGCAAGCGATCGAGTACGTGATTCGCAGGGCGGGAACACAAATCGGTGTTCCCTACTCCTGGGGCGGCGGAAGCCTCACCGGTCCCAGCCGCGGCGTCGACCGGGGAGCAAGCACCGTGGGCTTTGACTGTTCAGGCCTGACACGGTTCGCGTTCGCCGGTGTCGGAGTGCTGCTCCCGCGATGGTCCGGTGACCAGTACGACGCCGGCCGCAAGGTGCCACCCTCCCAAGCAAAGCGGGGCGATCTGCTGTTCTGGGGGCCGGGCGGCAGTCAGCACGAAGCCATCTATTTGGGCGGCGGGCAGATGATCGAGGCCCAGCAGACCGGTGTCCCGATCAAAATCTCCCCCGTGCGCACGTCAGGGATGACGCCCCACGTCGTTCGCATCATCGAGACCTGATTGCGCGACGCAGCCAGTCACCAGTCAGATCACTACGTCGCACCAGGGGCCCGCTGCCCCACTTCGCCTGTAAGGCAGGAGCCGATCCCGCGCCAGTACGGAGATACCGCGGTGAATGAGGGTCCTCACCCAGCTTGCGACGAAGACACCCACACGCACCCCAGAGTGGGCCGGCCACCGGCAGGGTCCGTGGTCGATGTCCCCCGGTACGCAGCTCCGGCATAACGCCCTACGTCACGCGCTTGATCGAAGACTGACACCTCGCGGCGAGCGCTACGTCGGCCGCGTCGCTGACCAGTCGTCCGCTTCGGCGTGGCCGCTGCGAACAGGCTCCTTCAGTGCCGCACGCCGCTCGCTGCGGCACGGCCGCCCACAAGCGTGGAACAGGGCCGTCGCGCCGGCGATGGCGGCGGCCCACAGCACGACAATGACGGCGCACAGGATCAGCCACGTTTGCCACCCGAGACTGTTCGGGCAGACGTCCATCAGCCAGCGCATGTCAGGCCCTCCTCGGCAGTGAGCATCTCCCGGCCGCAGGGCGCAATCGGTATGAGTCTCGTAAAGATCTGCTGAAGATCGCGCCGCTCCGGCAGTCGAGTGCCGCCGCACCCGCATCAGCAGGCACCATGTTCACCATGGAGCACCATCCGGGTACGCCGCCTGAGCAGGCGAAGGGATACCGCGCGCTGGTCGTTGACGACGAGCTTTCTCTAGCCGAAGTGGTGGCCAGCTATCTAGAACGCGAGCAGTTCGAGGCGGTCGTGGTCGGCAACGGAGTCGACGCGATCGCTGTCGCCCGCGACCTCGACCCCGACGTCGTCATCCTGGACATCGGCCTGCCCGGCATCGATGGACTGGAAGTCTGCAGGCAATTGCGCACGTTCTCCGACGCCTACGTCGTCATGCTCACCGCCCGCGACACCGAAATCGACACAGTCCTTGGCCTCACCGTCGGCGCCGACGACTACATCACCAAACCCTTCAGCCCCCGTGAACTCGTCGCGCGCATCCGCGCCATGCTGCGGCGGCCCCGCGGCCTGCAATCAGCCACCGCAACCGCCGAACCTGAGGCGGCGCCACCGCGTCGCTTCGGCCCGCTGAGCATCAACGTCGCCGCCCGTGAGGTATGCATCGACGACGAACAGATTCTGTTGACCCGTACAGAGTTCGACATACTGGAAGCCCTCTCGGGCCGGCCAGGCAATGTACTGAGCCGGCGCCAACTTCTTGAAATTGTGCGCGACGGACCCTGGGTCGGCAACGAGCACCTCGTCGACGTCCACATCGGCCACCTGCGACACAAATTGGGCGACGATGCAGCCTCTCCGCGCTACATCGCCACGGTGCGAGGTGTCGGGTACCGCATGGGTTCGGGACAGTGACTCCCGGGCCGGCCGCCAAAGCTCGCCGACGTCGACGGTGGGGTCGTCCCGGTATTGGCCTGCGGCTGCTGGCAGCCCAAGCCATTGTGTTGATAGCCGGGGCCGCGACGACCGCGGTGGTGGCCGCCGTCGTCGGCCCTCCGCTGTTTCGGGAGCATCTTCACCTCGCGGGGGTGCCAATGGACTCACCGGAGGAAGTGCATGCCGAGGAGGCCTACGGCTATGCGACGGTGATCTCCATCGGAGGCGCACTCGCAGTGTCGGCGCTAGCCGCGCTTGCCGTTAGCTTCTACGTCAGTCGACGGCTCCAACGGTCCATCACCGAGGTTGCCTCCGCTGCCACGATTGTCGCTCAAGGGAATTACGGGATCCGGGTGTCACCGCCTCGCCTCGGCGACGACTTCGACGCGCTCTCCACCGCCTTCAATCAGATGGCTTCCCGCCTCCAAGCCGTCGATTCGACGCGACAGCGACTGTTCGGAGACTTGGCGCACGAGATCCGCACACCGGTCGCGGTGCTGGAGGCCTATATCGAGGCACTCGAAGACGGCGTGCGCACTTTGACGCCGCAGACGGCGGCAATGCTGCGCGACCAAACCCGCCGGCTGGTGCGATTCTCCAATGACGTCGCCGCCCTCGCCAAGGCCGAGGAAAGTTCAGTTTCCATGTCCTACACCACCATTGACGTCGACCGCTTGACGCGCCAATGCGTCGCCGCGGCGCAGGAACGCTACGACACTAAAGGGGTTGCGCTACGCGCACACCTCCAGAAGGCACTGCCGCCGCTGTGGGCCGACGAGCAACGACTCTCCCAAGTTCTGGGCAATCTGCTGGAGAATGCGCTGCGGCACACGCCTTCCGGCGGCTTGGTCGAAGTCAGCTGTGTCCGCGACGGCGACCGGTTGTCGATCGCCGTCGCCGACACCGGTGAAGGGATTGCCCCCGAGCACCTCACCCGGGTGTTCGAGCGATTCTATCGGGCCGACGCCGCCCGCGATCGCGAGCACGGCGGCGCCGGTTTAGGGCTCGCCATCGCCAGAGCGCTGGTCGAGGCCCACGGCGGATCTATTTCCGTAGCAAGCGCTGGACTCGGCGCCGGCGCAACATTCACCGTCGACTTACCCTCTGCTCAAGTGCGCGCCGAAGAATTCCCTGTTACGGGTGCCTCAGCGCGGACCTGACCGCCGCGCCTCCGAACTGTTACTTGTCCAGCATCCCCTGCATCGTGTCGATCTCCGCTTGCTGAGAGGAGACAATGGCTCGCGCCATCTCCACCGCCGCCGGGAACTGGCCAATTTCAATTTCCTCCTGCGCCATCATGATCGCGCCCTTGTGATGGGCAATCATCTGCGTCAAGAAAAGTCGGCTCGCCTCCGCGCCCTGCGCGTTCTGCAGCGCAGCCATGTCGGCTTCCGACATCATGCCGTGGCCGCCGCCCATACCAGGCATGTCGCCCATGTCGCCGCCAGGCATCTGGTGGCCGGGCATGTTGTGGCCAGGCATTGCGGTGCTGGTCGGCGCAGGTCCAGGTGAGGACGACGCTCCCCACTCCTGGAGCCAGCCCTGCATCTTCTCTATCTCAGGGCCTTGTGCGTTCTTGATTTCGTTCGCCAGCGAGATGACCTCGGGATCGATGCCTTGCTTGGCGAGAAGCATGTCGCTCATCTCGATCGCCTGCTGGTGATGCGGAATCATGCCTTGGGCGAACGTCACATCCGCGTCGTTGTGGGTAGCGTCGCTGCTGGCAGCGCTCGGCGATGCCGATGCTGACGCCGAGGTGCTGCTGGTCGATGATTGAGAGTCGGTTGTCGCATTCGAACAGGCACTGATGAACAGGGTCGACGCCGCTAACGCCGCGAACCCAATTCCGAATCGCTTGTGCTGCATCGCACATCCTTTCCCATACATCTTCGTGACACCAGGCATCCACGCGGCAAGCGCTCTCGCCGCCTCGGTCCAGCCTCAAGAATCCGAGTATGGGTCGGCTTGTGTTCCGATGAAGATTTGATGAAGACGCCTCACTGACCCGTCGGTACGCGCTGCGCCGGGCGTCATTCAGCGTCGCGCCGTTCCCCGTGCCGCCCATCTACTATTGCACTACGTAGATTGTCCGCTACCGGAAGGCGTCAGTGTGCAGCTCCGTAGATTCATCGCCGCAATTCTGACCGGAGCCCTGGCCGCGGCGTGTTCGTCGAACGCCCCCGACAGCGCGCCGCCCGCGATTGTGCCAGGCATGGTGCACATCCACGGTCTTGGCATCAATCCTTCCGATCAAACCCTATATGTGGCAACTCATTACGGCCTCTACGCGGTAGAGCCCGATCAGGCGCCACAGCGAGTCGGCGATCTCGTGCAAGACTTCATGGGCTTCACCGTCACCGGGCCTGACGAATTCTTGGCCAGCGGCCACCCGGATCCGGCCGATCGTCAACAACCTCCGCATCTGGGCCTTATCAGGAGCAACGACGCCGGCCAATCCTGGGAATCTCTGTCGCTGCACGGCAGCGCCGATTTTCACGCACTCGAGTCCCGCCACGGACGGGTCTACGGTCACGACAGCCAGTCGGGGACCGTGATGGTCAGCCTCGATGAGCAGTCCTGGCAGCGGGGAGCAGAGATCCCTGCCTCTGACCTCGCAGTATCGCCCGCGGACGCCGATGAAATCCTCGCGACCACACGCCAAGGGCTCCTCCGAAGCAACGACGGCGCAATGACATTCGCCGAAGTCAGCGCTGCACCGGCACTGGTACTCGTCAGCTGGCCCGAGCGCGGTCCCCTGCTCGGGGTCGACCTCGAAGGAAGCCTCTACACCAGCAACGACAACGGGCAGACCTGGCGGCCACGACACACCCTGAACGCCAAACCCCAGGCCCTTCTCGCCGCTGGCGACGGCCAGGTCTACGTCGCCACAGATAGCGCCATCTACACCTCCACCGACGACGGTGCCACGGTGAACGTCCTCACCGCTGTCGAATAAAGCTCGGACAGAGAGAACGAGCAAAGCAAGCAGCAGCACCCCTCACCGCCGAGACGGTGGGGGAGATCTTCGCTGTCGACGAGGGCGTCCTGCGCGGACGCTGCTTACGGCGATTCTTGGAAGGCGTCCAGTTCAAGCGTGATCTCCACGCCGTCCTTCTCAACGACGATCTTCGGGTGTACCGCGCCGGCCGCCGCAAGGTACTGCCGAAGCGTCGAGAGCAGCAGGTCGTCCCGCCGCTCAATCTTTGAAACCGTGCCCTGATCGGTGCACAGCAGCTGAGCCATCTGCTGCTGTGTCAGCTTCGAGGCCTTCCTTATGTCCGCTAGGCCGGGCATGGATTTCGTTGCCCCGCTCACGCTCGGCGACGAACAGGCGCACATCGTCGGCGATCAGCGGGTCGTCGACGAGCTGCGCAATTCGGTCGTTAGCGCTGCGGAAACGCGTAGGCCCATCCTTGTCACTCGTCACTATCCTCACCTCTCCGCTGACCCGTTTGGCCCGAGCCGCATGCGGTCGAGCCTGCCGAAGAACTCTGCCGGCATGTGGGCTTACGACATCGCGAGACTCGGCGACATCTCCCGCGGCCTCGTCGAAGATCACCACTGGGGTTCATGGCTCGCGTGTCACGCCCTGATCGCGCACTCGGATTCCACACGTGGGACACCAGCGAGCCGGGACACCGAGCACGGCGGCGAGTGCTTCGAGCCCCGGGTGCGTGCATGCCTGCCGGGTTAGGTGCTCCCGGATGGTGGCGACGATGAACGCTGCCCGCTCCCGTGGGCTGTCACCGTAACCCTCCGCAGTGGTCCGGCCGGTGGCAATGACGTCGCCCTCGACAATCGCGTCCCGCTGGTTGGGAGTGGTGCCGTCATCGTTGCCAGTATCGCCAGAACGCATAACCCATCCGCTCGGGCGTCGGTCGATCTCGATGTCCCACTCGGTGTCGCGCTCACGGAAGTAGAAGCTGTGACCGTCGACCTGGCCCTCCCACTGCTCGGGCACATAGCCGCCGTGGCTGTGAATCACGACCCCCGGCTGCTCGGCCAGCCACGCCTGCAGGTCCGCCTCGGCTGCTTCATGGACAGCCTGGAGCCGCTGACCATCAGGCGAGCGCCAGAACTCGTCCCTGTCGTCGAGAAATCCTCGGAACGTGGCTCCTGACCGCCACCAGTCAGCCATCGGTGGTCTTTCTCTCCTCCGATTCCTTCGCGGCGTCGACCGATCGCGACACTTCCTCGATGTACGCATCCACCCCCGGCGAGCGGATGTGGCCCTCTGGGACCTCGTGACCCGCGAGCTTCGCGGAGGCCTTCGTCGATCGACGTCCCGCCGCCTTCACGGCTTCAGCACTCACGACTATTCGCTTCTTCATGACGACTCCTTGACCGCGACGCTATCGAGCAGACAGAGGCAGAGCCAGTGGTTAACGCGGAAGTAGACCGAGCTAGGGAAGAAGCTCCGCCACGTCTACGTCTAGGGCATCGGCGATGTCGAACAGACGCTCGAAGAGGAGTCCGCGCCGGCCATGCTCCACGTCTATGAGGACGTTTCGCGTGACGCCAGAGCGGAGCGCAAGCGCCTCCTGAGTCATGTTCCGCCCGACGCGGAGCTCTCGGATCTTCGCTCCGACGAGGCGTCGCCAATGCTCCCACTGGGCAACCCGTTCAGGGTTGTTCTGACTGGGACGCGTCGGCACCCCTCAAGTTGCGGGTGAATCCGCCGCGATGTCTGCCCTACTAGTAATACATTGATTTCCGTGGTCGCGCACCTTCTCTACAAAACATGGCCTGAGAACAACGGCCCGTTGGAAGCGGCGATTGTCGTTGTTCAGCGAGCCATCGGCGCCTAAAAGGACTGGCGGTTTGGCGTGCCACGACTGCTACCGACACGGATCGTCATCGCCCCTGACGAGCCCCTGGATAGTTTCCTAGAGCGGCTTGCCGCTGCGAATGATCTCCAACCCGCCCAGATTCTGCGCCTTCTCAGAACACCGGACGCCGAACGATCTCGGCTGGCCTTCTTCATGGTCAAACCCGACCCGACGCTTCTAACGGCAATCGCGTCGGTTAGTGGTGTCGCCAACGAACGGCTAGGCGAGGCGACACTCACTCGCTTCGGCGACGGACTCCCTTTGCATTTCGATGGGTTCGACTCGCGAGATCACCACAGCTATCGCAACGTAATAGCACAGGGATGGTTTCCTACGACGGGTTCGCAGGTCTGCTCACCGTGCCTATCCGAGCGTGGATCGTGGCGGATCGAGTGGCGTCTACCCCTCGCGGCTGTGTGCACTCATCACGGGACGTTTCTGACGTTTGCGTGCCAAGGCTGCGGCAGGCGGTTTCGAAGTCACCATCACTCACCGCTTCGAGCGATTATCGGGCCAGACCATCCCTGCGGTAATCCCCTCGGCCTACGAAATCCTTGTCGTCATTCTGTAATTGATCATCATCCTCAGGCGGCTCCCACAGCTCTAGTGGAGTCTGCGACCGTCGTTGCGCGTGCACTGGCCGCTGAGCCGATCCCCATGCTGGGCGACGAAGCCGATGCACAGACCTACCTCGCCGAACTACGCCATCTCGGGACCCTCCTCCTACACCTCGCGTCACGTGCCGGCGCTCCGAGTGTCGTTGCCTGGGCTGACGAGGTACATGCGGAAGCAATCACGCGCTCGACGGCTCTTCGGGGGCCACGCTGGGGCTACAGCCCCCCGCAGGACTCCCGTGTCCGTGGTCACGTCCTCGACACTTCCGCTCGAATCCTGGCGGAGGCGAATCTTCAATCTGCGGGGGCGCGACTGGCGCCCTGGATCGATCTGATCGCTGCCGAGAGGAATGGCCCCAGCGTCTGGATGCTCAACCGCACCACACGGAGCCCGATCATGGAGCAGTTGATCCGCGCCGCGACTGAGGGCCGGCATCACGTCGGCCGGCGGCTCACCAAGATGAACGCCAGCAACGTACCGCTGGCAGCCTCATCGATTCCGCAACTTTTCGACGAGGATCTGTTCCACGAGTTGTTTGATGGAATGTTGGGTGGTTACGACCGGACGCGGCGCCTGTACGTGTCGCTTTGTGTGGTTAGAGCGGCCACCGCGGCGACAACTTGGTCGGAAGCCGCGCGGGAACTGGGCTTGGCGCCGCGGATAGGCCCTGCCACTGCGCGCGCAGCCAGCAAGCTGATGCGGGTCTCACCAGAGCAGTTCGCTCGGGCTGTGCACCGCGCCATTCAATTGCTGCCGCGTGACCGCGACTTCCGCGTCCGCGAAGTGAGAGTGCAGGCGCTTGCGCGACAGAGCGATGGCTGGTTTCCGCAGTGGTGCATCTCGTCGAATCCCGCGCGGCGGACGAGTTCTTTCCCCTATGCGGTGACTTGGATGTGGTGTGAGGTGTCCCGGGGGTGTTTCGATACGAGCCCTGCGTGGAACGCACCGCCATCGCGGCACTTGAGGGCTGCCTACGTGGCGTTCCGGGACCGACTTCCGCGACCGCAGCAGGATTCTTTACAGTCGCTCGTTCTTACTGTGGAGTCTGACTGACTGCAGATTGCGCATCAGGCGCCGAATCCCCGTCGTCTGGCGCGGTGCGCGTCGTGCGTTCGCTTCTTCTTCGAGGCTGCGCAAGCTCTCGACGGGTGCCTTCGGCGCGCGCGCACAGCTCGATGCGGTTCAAGTGTTCCCGCAAGATTCGGTGAGTTCCGTCTTCGCTCGCAGCGACTACTGCTTCACCGACCAGCGTCTTGAGGTCCCCCAGGAAGCCTTGAGTTCGGAGCCACAATTCACCAGCAAGTTCCAGGAAGAGCATGCCCGGCTCTCCCGCCGGGAGATGCGGTAAGACGCGCTCCTCTAGCTGCCGCACAACGCCCTGCCACGCTCGCCGCTCGTCGATGGTGTGGGCCTGGTACGGAGCAAGTGGTTTCATCGTGAGGCGCCCAGCGATCTGGGGATCGCGAACCAACACACTGTCTTCAATATTGGCTCCTACAAGTACCAATGTGGTTCCTGTGTAACCCAGTTCGGTGTTGATGTGCTTGATGTGGTCCAGGACAAAGCGGCCGCCCTTCCAGTCGGTGTAGAGGAGGTGAACGTCGTCGAAGATGAGTATTTGCGTTCCGTGTCTTCTGGCAGCCCTGACTGCGTTGGTGGTCAGTTGACCTACGTCACCATCACCGGGTAGCCCGTAGCAGCCCAGGATCAGTTGATTCACGACCTTTACCGCCGCCTTTGCGGGGATATGCGTCCAAGTAACTGGACATAGATCCGCTTCGCAGTCGTCGTCTAGCTTTATGACTGGCCGGCCACGTTCATCCGTGGCGGCGCCCGTGATCATCTGTAAGTAGCGTTCGCGGCCCCACCGCATCATGAAAGTGCTCTTGCCAACCGCGTTCGGGCCGGACAACGCGAAGATCTCCTTCGCGCCCGGCGGTGAATCCTTGTTGCGGCGCAACGTGTTCGCTATCGCGTCGGTGACGCCTTTCATTTCCTCGGTCTCGATGAACAGTTGGGAAATCCACCGTTGAAGGCCATCGATGTGTATCCGGCGTTCGTCTTGAGCTAGCCTTTTCCACTGCCGCAACGAAAGTGGCACGGGATCGGCAGCGTCAACCGACGTGCAATAGTCGTGCCAAAGTTGCGGATCCATGTCTCAGCCGTCGTCGAGCAGATTGGGCCACGCCTCAGCGAATGAAGCTGGTTGTGGTCTGTGCTTTGCGATCAGCCTCACAGGGTTGTGTAGATTTTGTGCTCGTTGCGCTTCCGCGTGATCTCTGCGTGAGTGCTCGACACGGAGCGCGGCGGCTGCCATCTTCCTTTTCCACTCAGCCTTGCCAGGCGAACTGGTCAATTCAATCAATTCGTCCAAGATCTGCCGGGTGGCAGAACCGCGGTTCAAGACGCTGTTGCCACCGCGGTCGCGGACCCTTTTCAGGGCGGCATTGACGATCGTTTCGGTCATGGGTGCGTCAATGCGATTGGCACCGCGCCACTCGACTGGCTCGACGCGGTTCGAGTCAGGGTGGCGAAACCATATGCGACTCAAATCGTGTGGGTCCACGAAGAATGGCGCCGCACGATCACCCTCCCGGAAGTGGCCGATCGATACACGCCGAAATGGGTCGAGAATGGGTGAGTCGTAGGTCATTTCAGAGAACTCAACGCCGGCCATGCCGATCGTCCCCCAGCGGATCGGCAGGAACTGATAGATCATGTCTGGCTGCTGCGGAACATCGATGCGCCCTGTTACTTCGACGAGTGCGTCCCACATCTCCAGAGGACATAGTCGAGCGTCCGCTTGCCCGTGTAGAACCAACCCGGTGTGCCAGCTTCGGTGGTAATCCAACGCCACGAAGCGTCGCAGATGCTCTTGTAACTCGTGTGCCGTAAGAAGAGGCTCATCGGCGACCAGTCCCCCGCGTTCAGACACGTTGCGTCCCTTATACCCCGGCAGCTGCTGCACCGCGCGCTGCAGCGTCTCGTGCCAGCGCTCGACATGGGGGTTGTCGGTGGGCTTCCCGCCGCGGCTCAGTAGCAGGTCGATCTTCAGGTCGTGCAGTAGTGCCCGAAAATGCTGGGAGACAAAGATCGACCCATGGTCACTGCGGATCGCATCAGGCATCACCGAAGGGATTGCGTGTTCTCCCTGCAGCGTCGAGAAGTCAGGGGAAACGCGCCTCAATGGGTGAACCGCGACGTTTGAGAGGTCTAGTTGCTCGGGAAGGCCGACCCATCTCCATTCGCTGATAGAGGATCCGTTGACCGCTAGTGAGAATGGCCGACAGATGTCATACGCAAGGAGTCCGGCTTCGAGCCCGTTAGCGCTACGCGGAACGACACGAAGGGCGAGGATGACGCGGGTCGCCACGCAGATGGCGGTGAGTATCTCTACGCTGCAGGGTATTCCCGTCAGCGGGTCAAAAACCAGATTGTCGGCTCGTGTCGCGTCGATGGCGACGACCTGCCCCGGTCGTATGGCGGGATATTGCCGCGACCCCGAGACGGTCTGCAGGACCTTGTTGCGCTGCGCTCTGGGCGTGGTTCCCCTCTGCTGCAGTAGATTCGAGAGATACGTTTGAGTCGCCTGGCGCGGAGTACGTAGGTCCGTGATGCCGCTCTTGCGCAACTGTGCGCGTACCTGTCGTTCGAGTTCCTGGATCGCGACTGAGGACCGTGTCCCGTCAAGAGTGGCGACGACCTGTTCAGCGAGCTCTCGGAACCGAGCGTCCACCCTCTCTTTGACGTCACTGCCTCTGAGGCTTCGTTTGTCTATCAGCCCGTACAGCCCCTGCTCTCGCCACAGTCGCTCCCAGTTTCGGATCGTGCTCGAGTTCACTCCCCCTTGCTCGATTTCGCCGTCGCGTATTCGCCTCTGCAGGCTGCGGTCTGCCTGAGCTTCTTGTGACAGGAGTACCGCCATCGCAGTGGCTCGCTTAGCTATCGACACCCCGAAGCCGTCCCCGAAGGGTGGCTGGGGCTCACCGGGTCGCCTGAACTCGGGGTGGCCGTCGCGATAGCCAGTCACCAACTCCTGAACGACTTCCAACCGATTGAGAGCAACTGATCGGGCATCGTCGTCGAGGCTGTCCCACAGCGGACGGAGCGCTGGGGCGAGAATGCTAGGCACGCCATCCCTTACCTCGCGAACAACCGGTAACGCGTCCCAGCGGAAATGTGTAGTCACATTGACGCAATCGCGGAATTCGACACCGGTCTCGTTGACGGCCATCACGAGGGCAGTCCCCGTATCGGTGAGCACCAGGGCACCTTCATACAGGGCGGTACGCCCGCCTGGCACTAGTCAGCTCTCATTGAGTGTGGACCGATGGCAGTATCGAGTGTCCATCGACGACACAGGTCGATATCCAAGGCGCCGCTCCAAACCATGTGCCACATCGTCGACTTCAGCTCACCGCTGCCGCTGTCCGCTGCGAAGACGTCGCGCACCACCGCGCGAGGGGCACGCGCGATGTCGAGGACTTGGCGCTCGCACCGCGCAGCCCACGATGGCCGACGACGGAAGCCATGCAGCCAAAGAAGATTGAGGCGCTCCACGGGCTCCAATCCTCCGAACATCTCGTAGGTCCATCCCACTGCAACGCAAGCAACGGACGTGATCTTGGCCTTCACATCGAAGTCAGCGTCCTGTTGGTCAGGTGCACGCACGTCCCATACGGTGACCGCCCCGTCTTTCCCCATCGTGAGCAAGTCGGGTATGTGCTTGTTCGGCGGGCCTCCCCTCCAGGACAACCGGAAAGGCTGCGCCACGATGCGGGTAACCGATGCGTCGCGATCAAGCCGGCGCAGCAAGTCGTGCTCAAGTCCTGACTCAAGCGCAAGGGTGCCGTCGTTCGTGACGGAGTACGCGGTCACCGCGATGTGGCGATTCAGTGCGGAGGCGGTCGGTGTGCGCACGGCCTCAAGTAGATCCAGAGGCGGGTCGCCATTGCGCTGCCACAGCCAGCCGACCTCGCTGCCATTCAGCGCGAACGTCCACGACAACTTGGGGCGGTGTCTTGCGTCCGCCGGCTCCCGGCGGTCGACATCTTCAGCACCATTTGGAGGCATTCTGCACACCCCTAAACCAGTACGACAGGTCGCCGTGTTGGCAGTCTACGACCCGTCTCGGTGTAGCGGAAGCACGGGTTTTGTTGTGTGGCAGACCTATTCAATTTTACTGGCTGTTCAGATGCCGTAGTGACAGCAATTTTGGGGCGGCGGGCTCCATTCGACCGGCTCATCGATACCCATTTGTCGGAGAAAACGCTTCGCGTAGTCCTCTAATGGACCGGCGAGCGCGGACAGGACAGCCGGATCAACGGCATTTGTATGCACCTTTGATGCTGATCGGCCCAGAAGAGTGGGCGTGGCCGGACCCCCGCTGATCGTCTCGACCAAACGCTTCCGCGCCCAGGTTGCCGATGCACTTTGGCCGAGGTTCAGGCCGGCCTCACCGCACACTATTTGCCAGTCGCGGTCTCCCAGCAATGACGAATAGTTCAAGGCGCGCCGCCGGCGGTAGTCGATGGGCCCGCCGTACCTGTTCAGGTAATCGCTCAGGCGGATCAACCGCGCACAGATCGACGGCCATTGTCGTGACCCGCACAACAACCACAAGCGTTGGTTAAGCGCGTTCGCACTCGCCGCTTCTCCCAATATGTCGCCGGCTTCAACAGCTCTTACGCTGCTGCCGATCAACAGTGTGGCGATCGATAGGGCTGATCTCATTTCGGTGGTGCTTGGCAAGCCGACCAGCAGTTGATCCGACCATGTCGTCCACATCATCCTCGGCAGTGCTCGCGCAATGCGTGTGACGTCGTCGAGCTGGAAATTCGGGGCACTCGGCACGGCAGAACCTGAGCGATACCGCAGCTGAAGCTCCGGACCGAGTCGCTCGGTACTCGCTTTGATGACAATCGCGGTCGCCACCCCGTTGTCCTGCGAGCAGGATCGCAACTCGGCCGGCCCGGTGTCCGCATTCTGACCACGGATCAGCCAACTAGCGCGCACACCAGCTTCAGCGACTGTAGGAGCAGCGAGGATGTTCAAAGCGGCGGTTACCCCGACTGCCGCTTCGATGGCACGCGCAGGTGGCTCGGCGTTCAGCGCGCCCCTGGCCCTCGACGGCTTCTGCACGCCGCCGCTTGTTGACAGGGGTACCGGCAGCTCGACATCAGCTACAGCCGCCTTTCCGTGGGTAGATGCGTAATTGAGAACGCGATTCGAGATGCTCCGAATTGCCTCCAGCGTGTCGCGGGTCGACGCCCCCTGCAATAGAGCTGGTCCAGCCGCGTCGCGGGCGATGACATGAGCGACCATCCGTTGACCGTCCAAAATTGGATCATTGGGCTCCATCAGCGTTGTCGGAGCATCCTTCAGGCGGAAGCCGCAGTTACACAATCCTGGTTCCGGCAGCCCGCGAAAGGTTTGACGGCGGCGCGGGCGCGCATGGCAAGTCGGACAAGAGTCGAGGAGAAGCGCGTTGTGCCTCAGGCACGCAAAGGACCAACCGAGTCGCCACCGAATCTGCCAACGATCTTGCGAGTCCCGCAGACAATGTGGGCAGTACCTCGACCAACGCAGGGCACCGTACGGAAACGCCGGATCAATCTCGCGCGTGACGGGGTCGAGACGCAACGCGATTCCGTCGTAGCGGCTGAGCGTCATGGACGCGATGGTTTCTGCACTTGTGCCCGTAGCGGTCCCCATGTCACGCCGCTGGGTTGGCGATATCCAGATGTGCCAGCAGGATCGTTTCCCGTCGGACAGTTGCAACATTCTGGCAAGGGAGGCTAGCGGCAGGTCCATCCGGCGAGCCGTGTGCTCAAGCCAGGAGTCGATCGCTTCACCCTCGAAGGGTTTGACCCGCACTGGCAGTCGTGTCAGCACCCGACGGCCCGAGTCTGCCTAGTCGATGCGGGCCCTCGCCGCGCGAGGCCGAAGTACTCAAGAAAGTGCACACCAATTAGGAAGCCACATCTGCTGCCGGGAGATCCGCCCCACTAGTGGGGCGGGAGTTCTGCAGCGCGGCAGCAAGTTCCACCCATTTTATCGGTGATACCGACGACCAACATCACGAACTTTCTTGGCGACTCACCTGGATTCGCGTGCGAACCGTCTCAGTTGCGACTCAACTTGAGGTTGCAAGTGCTGCGCGATTCTCGCCCTCGTCTGCTCCCGTGTGATCGCGCGCTTCAAGCCTCGATTCTCGCTTGATGTGATGGCGGGTGGCACGTTCCTGATCGTAAGCGACTGCGTTTTCACCGCAACGTATCTCCCCGCCTTCGTATCGAACCCAGCCAGCCACACTCAGCCAGGGAAGATTCCTCGTCAACTCGGATCCGGTTCGAAAGAGGTGCGTGCCATCGGGATTACGGATGAACATCACCAAGTCATCTGCCGTCGGATAACGATGCCGACGACTCACGAACCCGCCTATTGAGCACGCGATACGCCGGCCCAATTCATGTGGTTGACGGACCGCGGTCTTCTTCGGGGTAGAGGCCAAGTACGTGGGACCGAACCGGAGGGACCGTGGTTCCTGGGTGTAAACCAACCACCCACGCAGAGCCGCTCGCCGCATCAATATTTCTTTCACCGGAAGCCAGGCCGAGTAGCCTTCAGCATCTAGGAAGGCCAGCACTTTCGGGTTTTCGAACGCCTCTCGCCATATCGGCGCATTGAGTCCGGCACACCAACGCTCGTATGCGACGTCGGCCACCAGGTAACCAAACCTATCGATCTGTTCGACCGCCATTCGACGGACCGAATCGGCTTGCGCTTCAATCATCTTGGCCCCAAGCGATGGAAAACTAGTGCCCTACTAGTAGTACTACGATCCTACATCCTGCCGGCTTTCCCGACGCGGCAATCGTCGTCGAGTCTGCCCCCTCTTCAAAGGTATCGACCCGCCAAAACCATGCCGCTGCTTCATCACTCGGTCAGCCGGCCTTATGACGTTCGCGCCACTGCCTGATAGCAGCAATCGCCTCCGAGCGGCTGATCTTGCGGTCGCGAAAGCGTTCGTACACACTCGGCCAACGCACATCTTCTCGTCCGCCATAGCCGAGTCGGAGGGCGGCCTCCTCCGGTGCGATGCCCGCCCGGGAAAGTTCCGCTGCCAACATCGGCCGGCGTCCCCTGCTCATCCGAATCCACGCAATCATGATGGCTTCGTCGTCATCGAGCCCGCAAAGACATGCTGCGGCCCAGTCTCGATGAAGACGATGCGCCTCCTTGCGGTCCCTCGATGTCGGAGACGAACCGTGCCGGGCTACGACTTCTTCAAGAAGCGCGGCCATGACCGGCGGCGTCCACTTCGGTTGGCGCAGTCCAGATGGCGACGATTGGCTGCGCGACTTCACACGTCGGAGGGCTTCTTCGAAGGACTCGTCGGGTTCGTCGACAGCGGTGACACCCGCCGACCGGCCATAAGACTCGTGCGGATACACATCTTCTTCGTGGGGCGGCGCGGGCGTTGGGGCAAAATCGCGACGGATTTCTCGAACGACCGGCGCCTCAAGTGAGCTAGCCGCTGACTTCACGAACTCACCGCGGTCGGCTAGCTCCGCAAGCAGTTGCCGCGACGTTCAACCTAACTCTGCCGCGAGCTCGTGAACTCGCAGCTTATGCCTGGGCGGTGGGTTTAGTTTCACAGGCTAATCACCTTGTTAAACAATCATGGGCCGCTTGCTAATCTTCACTGGATCTCGACAGCCGCGCCTAGGCATGGGCCATGTTCGCAAAGCGCGACAGATGCAGCTGGTGCGCCACCGTGATGGTCTTTGTCGGACCGTTACGGTGTTTGGCCACAATGAGATCCGCTTCGCCGCCACGCGGATCGTCGCGCTCGAAGGCGTCCGGGCGGTGCAGCAGGATCACCATGTCGGCGTCCTGCTCGATCGCGCCCGACTCGCGCAGGTCCGACAGCATCGGCTTCTTGTCGGTGCGCTGCTCCGGTCCACGGTTCAGCTGGCTCATCGCGATCACCGGAACCTCGAGTTCCTTGGCCAGCAGCTTCATGTTTCGTGAGAACTCCGAGACTTCCTGCTGACGGGACTCCACCTTCTTGCCCGACGTCATCAGCTGCAGGTAGTCGATCACGATCAGCCGCAGACCGGCTTTCTGATGCAGGCGACGGGCTTTCGCGCGGATCTCCATCATCGTCAGGTTCGGCGAATCGTCGATGTACAGCGGCGCTTCGCTGATCTCACTCATTCGGCGGGCCAACCGCGTCCAGTCGTCGTCGCTCATCCGGCCCGACCGCATGTCGGCGAGTTTGATCTTCGCCTCCGCCGACAGCAGCCGCATGACGATCTCGGACTTGCTCATCTCCAGCGAGAAGATGACGCTCGGCAACTGGTTCTTGATCGAGCAGGACCGCATGAAATCGAGTCCCAGTGTCGAATTGTGCGTCGGCACCATCGATCGGCCCGCCAGGTACATGTGGTCGTCATTGTCCACCTCCACGCACCGCACGGGCACGCTGGGCACGGGCCGGACATCGATAACGAACCGCGACCCGGAGCGGGCCGTGTTCACGGCACCGCGCCGCTCCTTGTGCTGGATCGCCTTGCGGCTCAAGCCGAACACGTCGTCAGCGGTCGAGAACTCGAGGGTGCCGGCGTTTGACACCGCGCATCGATAGCCCAGGCTCACAACGAGTTCCGCGACATCTTCTGCCAGCTGCTCGCTCGCCACGCGGAGCTGAACGCCGCCGTCCTCGGTGACGGTGCCGTCGACATCCAGCAGTCCTGCCAGCAGGGCACGGCGCTGCGATTCCGACGCCCGCAGGTAGTCCATCGGGATGTGCTTGTGACCGAGCGGAACCCTGGAGGCGTCACCGCCTTCGCCCTCGACGCGCATCTGCACCTCGGGATCGGCACTACCGGCGCCCAGCCACGTTCCCAGCGTGTACGGCGGCACCGGCAGATCGCGCTCCGGCGCGTGCAGCGGTGTCGCGTTGACGACGACGTGGTCGTCCGCGAGGGTCGCCGCAATCTCCTCAGTGGTGTGGATGGCGCCAGATGTCAGCCACTGATGCTCCGCATCCGCAACCAGGACCGTGCCGTCGGAGAACTCGACCTCGTAGCACGGCCGGCCGACCATCACGTCCGTCGCCGCCACCACCCGCGTCGGCCTACCGTCCGCGCCGATCAGCCAATCCCCCACGGCGACCTCGCCCATGGTGGTCCAGCCGTCCGGCGTGGGCAGCGGCGTATCCGTCTTCAGCGCCTTACCCATACCGGGCCTGGCCGCGATCACGACCATCTGGCCGGAGTGCAGACCGTTGGTCAACTCGTCGAGTTCGGTGAAGCCCGTCGGCACCCCGCGAGCCATCCCGCCCTGCGAGGCGATGGCGTCGATCTCGTCCATCGTCGGCTGCAGCAGGTTCTCGAGGATCACGAAATCCTCGGTCGACCGCCGGTCCACCACGTCGTAGATCTCGGCCTGCGCGCGGTCGACGACGTCGGCCACCTCGGCACCCTCAGCGCCCGCGTAGCCGTACTGCACCACCCGGGTGCCCGCCTCGACCAGTCGGCGCAGCAATGCCTTCTCAGCGACGATCTGGGCGTAGAAACCGGCGTTGGCCGCCGTCGGCACCGTCGAGATCAGCGTGTGCAGATACGGCGCGCCACCGATGCGGCGCAGCAGCCCCCTGCGGTCGAGCTCGGCGGCCACGGTCACCGCGTCCGCCGGCTCCCCCCGCCCGTACAGATCGAGGATGGCGTCGTACACGTTCTGGTGCGCCGGCCGATAGAAATCGCCGGGCCGCAGCCGCTCGAGCACGTCGGCGATCGCGTCCTTGCTGAGCAGCATGCCGCCGAGCACCGCCTGCTCCGCCGCGGCATCATGAGGTGGCTGACGACCGAACTCCTCGCTCGGAGGAGGTGCCTCCATGTCGGAATGACCGAGGTCGTCCACAACCGCCACAGGGCCCCCTCCCAGGTCGAACGTCAGTTCGGTTCTCAGGTCGAAGCGACTGTAGATCAGCCCCCCGACATGTACCGCGACGGCTCACGCTAGGGCGTTGCTGAGCGGGTGTCCACGAGCTCCTGTTGATCGACCTGTGGACGGAGTGTGGATAGTGCAGGACACCCATGTTGACTTGTTGGGGACAACCTGTGGATAACCGTTCGCTTTACGGCTATCACTGCAGATAAGCGCACTGTCGGGCGGGTATGGGACTGGGGATGGAAAATTCGCGGCGTGTCGCGTTCGGTTACGCTCCCGGGCGTGTTGTGTGACGACCGGGAAGCACCTGGGTTAACGGTTGGTTAGCTTCGCTGGATAACACTCGGGCGTGCCGAGTTCGCCAGAAGACACGACAACGCCCGGGAGGGGAACGTAGGATTCCCCGCCCGGGCGTTGGACGTATCGAGCTACTCGGCCACCACGTTGACCGACACCGACGCCTCGACGGTCGGGTGCAGTCGCACGCTCACCGAGTGCGCCCCGAGGGACTTGATGTGCGCCTTGGGCAGGTGCACGGTCCGCTTGTCCAGGTTCGGCCCGCCGGCCTTCTTGATCGCGGCGACGACATCAGAAGCCGTCACCGAGCCGAAGAGCTTGCCGGTCTCCGCCGATGCGTTCACCGGCACCTCGACCGCATCCAGGTTCTGCAGCGCGGTCTTGATCTCGTTGGCGTGCTCGAGACCGCGGACGGTCTTCAGCTCGCGGGCCCGACGGATGTCATCGGCCTGACGCTGCGCGCCACGGCTGGCCACAATGGCCAGGCCGCGCGGCAGCAGGAAGTTGCGGCCGTAACCGTCCTTGACTTCCACGGTGTCACCGGGTTCACCCAGGTGGTCCACCTCGGCGGTCAGAATCAGCTTCATGTCTCTATCTCCCCTTACCGCGTCGACGAACTGAACGGCAGCAGGGCGACCTCACGGGCGTTCTTCACCGCGACTGCGACGTCGCGCTGATGCTGCACACAGTTACCGGTGACGCGACGCGCACGGATCTTGCCGCGCTCGCTGATGTAGGTACGCAGCAGTGCGGTGTCCTTGTAATCGATGATCTGGTTCTTGCCCTTCTTGGAGCAGAACACGCACTTGCGGGTCTTGACCGGCTTCTCGGGCGCCGGCCTGCGCTTGTTGGTCTTGGCCATCTTTGTTGAATCTCTTTCTCGGTGATGCTTGAAGTTGGATCAGAAGGGCGGTTCGTCGTCCGCGCCGCTGAACGAACCCGACGCCGGGGCACTGCCCCACGGGTCTTCGGCCGGAGCCGACTGCGGGCTGCCGCCACCGCTGCGCGAACCGCCGCCGCCGAAGCCACCGCCTCCGCCGCCACTGCGGCTGGCCTTGTTGACCTTGGCGGTGGCGTAGCGCAGGGAGGGGCCGATCTCGTCGACCTCGACCTCGAACACGGTGCGCTTCTCACCCTCACGGGTTTCGAACGAACGCTGCTTGAGCCGTCCCGTCACGATCACGCGCGAGCCCCGGGTGAGGCTCTCGGCCACGTTCTCGGCCGCCTCGCGCCAGATGTTGCAGCGCAGGAACAGCGCTTCGCCGTCCTTCCACTCCGAGGTCTGGCGGTCGAAGATCCGCGGCGTCGACGCGACGGTGAAGTTCGCGACGGCGGCCCCGGACGGGGTGAAACGCAATTCGGGGTCGGCGGTCAGGTTTCCGACGACGGTGATGGTGGTGTCACCAGCCACGATGTCCTCCTGGGATTCGGCGGTGTAGCGCGAGCACTAGTCGCAGGTGAGCCTACGGAAGAGCTCTGACGCGCACGTCCGTTCGGGCTAGTGCTTGTCGGTCCGCATGACCTTGGTGCGCAGCACGGACTCGTTCAGACTGAGCTGACGGTCGAGCTCGGACACCGTGGCGGGCGCGGCCTTGACGTCGATGACGGCGTAGATGCCCTCGGCATGCTTCGCGATCTCGTACGCCAGGCGGCGGCGGCCCCAGATGTCGACCTTGTCGACGGTGCCACCGTCCTTGCGGATCACGTTGAGGAACGTGTCCAGCGACGGCGATACGGTGCGCTCGTCAAGTGTGGGATCGAGAATGATCATGATTTCGTATGGACGCATGAGTAACCCATCACCTCCTATGGTCGTGTCGGCCACGGTCGTTCCGTGACAGGAGGGTCGCCTGCGTCGGCAACCTGCCCAGGGTACATGTCGAGCCCCTGAGCTGCGAAATCGTGCGGGTCATCGCCAGGGTCATCGCCAGGGACGTAGTTCACCTGCGGCCGTCCGGTATCCGGATGCGTCCGCACACTGGCGGCCACGCCGTACACCCGCGCCAGCAGCTCCGCGGTCAGCACGGCCTCGGGCGGGCCGGCGGCCACCTCGCGGCCGTGTTGCAGCACGTGGATCCGGTCGCAGTAGTGCGCCGCGAGATTCAGGTCGTGCAGCGCGACGACCGCCGTGATGCCCAGCCGCCGCGGCAGGGCGAGCACCTCGAACTGGTGCCGGACGTCGAGATGATTGGTCGGTTCGTCGAGCACCAGCAGCCCGGGCTGTTGCGCCAGCGCCCTGGCGATCAGCACCCGCTGCCGTTCACCGCCCGACATCAACGCGAACGGCCGCTCGATGAGGTGCCCCGCGCCGACCATGCGCAGGCACTGCTCGACCACCACGCGATCCGAGGCGTCGTCGCGGGCGAACACCCGCTTGTACGGCGCCCGGCCCATCGCCACCACATCACGCACCCGCAGGTCGAAATCGCCTGTGCCGTCCTGCAATACCGCGGCCACCATCT
Source organism: Mycobacterium sp. 852013-51886_SCH5428379 (assembly GCF_001665575.1). Classification (GTDB taxonomy): domain Bacteria; phylum Actinomycetota; class Actinomycetes; order Mycobacteriales; family Mycobacteriaceae; genus Mycobacterium. The sequence goes on from NZ_LZSU01000030.1 coordinate 87,459, forward strand.
TCGCCGACTGCCGCATCGGCACCGTCGCGACGTCGATCCCGTCGACAAACACCGCTCCGCTGACCGGCCGCAGGATCCGCACCAGGCTGCGCAGGAACGTCGACTTCCCGCTGCCGTTCGGGCCGACGATCCCGATCACCTCACCGGGTTCGGCGCGCACCGAGACATCGTCGATCACCCGCCGGCCGCCGAGTTCGACGCACACGCGGTCGGCGTGCAGGCGCGCGGCGTTCATGGTGTGCCGCCCGCGACGGCGCGTCGCGCCTCACGTCGGATCAGCCACAGGAAGAACGGTCCTCCGCACAGCGCGGTCAGCACTCCCACCGGAATCTCCTGCGGTGCGGCCAGGGTGCGTGCGGCGAGATCGGCCAGCACGAGAAAGCTCGCTCCCGCCAGGGCCGCGGCGGGCAGGGCGCGCCGGTGGTCGCTGCCGACCACCAGGCGCACCGCGTGGGGCAGGATCAGCCCGACGAAACCGATCGGCCCGCTGACCGCGACGAGGATGCCGGTCAGCAGCGATGCCAGCACGAAGGTCTGCGCGCGGAACCGGTCGACGTCCACACCCATCGTGGTGGCGGCCTCGTCTCCCGCGAGCAGCACGTTGAGCGTCCGGGCCTGGGCCAGCAGTACGACGATTCCGGCCAGCACCGCGCCGAGCGGCAGCCACAGCGCATCCCAGCTCGCTCCGCCGAGACCACCCAGCAGCCAGGTCAGCACCTGACGGGCCTGATCCCCGCTCTCGGCCATGATCAGCATGAGGCTCGTGACCGCGGACAGCACGTAGGCCACTGCCACGCCCGCGAGCACCAACCGCGTGGTGGTGATCTGGCCGCCCGCACGTGACAGCGTGTACACCAGCGCGAGCGCGGCGAGTGATCCCGCGAACGCCGCCACCGACGTCGAGGCCGCGCCGAGAACCGTGGCGCCGGTGACGATGACTCCGACCGCCCCCACCGACGCCCCCGACGAGACGCCCAGCAGATACGGATCGGCGAGCGGATTGCGCACCAGCGCCTGCAGTGTCATCCCGATGACCGCCAGTCCCGCGCCGACCACCGCGCCGAGCAGTACCCGCGGCCCACGCACCTGGAGCACCACCGTCTCGACGTGCGGAGGCGCGGTGACGTCGACGAGCGTCGGCACCAACTGGTGTGCCAGGGTGCGTGCCACGTCGACGGGTGGGATCGCGATCGACCCGATGGCCAGCCCCGCCAGGACGACGCCGCCCAGCAGCACCAGCAGCGCTGCGATGACCGACGAATAGCGCAGCCGCTCAGCCTCTTTGGTCACCGAAAGCGGTCGGGGTGGAGTTGCCGTGCGAGTGTGTCCACGGCGTAGGGCGCCCGCACCCCGAGCACCGCGTCCTGCAGGGTCAGCACCGCGAACCGGTCGTCGCGGATCGCGGGCACGCCGGCGAGTTCCGGCTTACTGCGCAGGTACTGCTTCTTCTCCTGCACCGGCGGAGTGCCGAAGTAGTCGTAGATCACGATCACGTCGGGATCGGCGGCGAGCACCTGTTCCCACGACACATCGGCGAATGTCTCGGCCACATCACTGAAAACGTTGACGCCACCGGCCAATTCGATGATCTCGTCACCGATGCCCTGTCCGCCCGCGGTGAACGCGGTCGCCTCACCACTGTCGTAGACGAAAACATTCTGGGGTGACACTCCCGCGACCTTGTCGTGCGCGGCGCTGACGCTGCTCTGCATGTCGCGCACCAGATCGTCGGCACGGTCATCGACGCCGAAGAATCCGGCGATGGTGTGGACCTCGCGGTAGACGTCGTCCATCGTGATCGGGCTCGTCGCACAGTATTCGGGATTGAGATAGGAGGTGATGCTCGCATCGGTGAACGCCTGGCGCGAACGACCCTGGGCCTGGTCGAAGGCGCTGCTGTATCCGCCGTAGACGAAATCCGGTGCCAGCGCGAGGATCTGCTCGAATGAAGCGTCCTTGGCCGACAGCACCGGGATGGCCCGGTAGGCCTCCGCGAACCGGGGTAGCGGCGGGTTGTCGGGATAGACGCTGGCCACGATCGCGTCCTGCAGACCGAGAGCGAGCATGAGTTCCACGGACTGCTGGAAGTATCCGACCGCGCGGGTTGGCGGCCGGTCGACGGTCACCTCGACACCGCAGTTGTCCACGGTGACCGCGGACGCTTCGGGCGGTGGCGTCTCGGCGGCCCCGCTGCCCCCACATGCTGTGAGCACCATCAGGATCAGAGGGGTCAGTAGCGCAACGGCATACGGCTTCACATGCATCGGCTCCATCCGGGATGTCCACGTCCCGAAGCGAGGTTCCGGTGGGGGCAGTATCTGACTCCCGGAACGTTCGCACGCTCCGGTCACAGTGGCGGGACCGCGCCGGACTCGCACCGGCTTCCTGCTCGACCATCGGAGCCGGTCGTCGACCGGCACTGCTGACCCTAGACGACGGGGCGCGCCGCGGCAGCCTCAGGCCCGATCGCGGTAGTACTCCCCCGCCAGGTCGACGACCGCCGGCGAGGCCTTGGCCATCGCCCCCGCGTCGAACGGCGGTTGCGGGTCGTACTCGATCATCAGCTGGCTGGCCTCGGCGGCGTCGTGGCCGACCAGCAGTTCGAGCAGCCGCAGCGCCATGTCGATACCGCTCGATACGCCCGCGGCCGTGATGATCCGTTCCGGCAGGTGCTCGACGACACGTTCGGCGACGTAGCTGGGACCCAGTGTTTCGAACAGCTCGACGGCCCGCCAGTGGGTCGTTGCGGTCAGCCCGGTCAGCAATCCCGCCGCTGCGAGCAGCAGGCTGCCGGTGCACACCGAAGTGGTGAACGTCGACTGGGTGTGGGCAGTGCGGATCCAGCCGAGAAGTTCCTCGTCGTCGAGCAGCGTGCGGGTGCCGATCCCGCCGGGCACCACGACGACGTCGGGACGGGGAACCTCGGCGAAGGTCGCGTCAACGGTCAGGCCCAGCATTCCGTTGTCGCTGCGCACTTCCCCGCGGCGGTGGCCGACGAATACGACGTCGATCGTCGGGACGCGCTGCAGCACGTCGTAGGGACCGACGGCGTCCAGCGCGGTCAAGCGGGGGAACAGCGGGATCGCGATCTGCATGTCAGGTCACCGCATCCACGGGTTCGCGGTCCGGCGCCGGGCGGGACTGCACGCGGTCGGCTGTGGGCCGCAGCCAGTCGGGTAGCCAGCGCGGCGGGTTGTCGGGTGCGCGGTCGAACACACCACCGGCCGGGTCGTCGACGCGACCGTGCCACCGCACCAGGTCCAGCTCGGGCCGGTAGATCCGCCGGATGACCATGGCGCACAGGGCGACCACTGCAATGTCGCGCAGCAGCACCGTCGCGGTGAACGCCTGCAGCGGCAGTCCGCCGTTGGATTCGCCGTAGAGATAGAGCATGCGCGGCACCCATACCAGTGCGTCGATCGTCATCCACACCAACAGGATTCGCCGGTGCGGCAACGCCAGCACCGCCAGCGGCACCAGCCACAGCGAGAACTGCGGACTCCACACCTTATTGGTCAACAGGAACGCCGCCACCACCAGGAACGCCAGCTGCGCGACCCGCGGGCGCTGTTTGGCGGTGAGCGCGATGTAGCCGATCGCGATGCAGCACGCCGCGAACAACATCGCCGTCACCGTGTTGAGCACCGTTGGCGGCTGCCAGAATCCGAGGTCGGTGTCGAAGCCACGCCATCCGGTGAACGACTTGACCACGTTGTACAGCGAATCCATATCGTCTCCGCGACGGGCGTTGAGCCGGAAGAACTCCGACCACCCTCGCGGGAACAGCACCATGATCGGCAGGTTCACCACCAGCCAGGTCGCCGCTGCCGTCGCGACGGTCTTGCCCACTTCCCGCAGCCGTCCCGTCCGCGCGCCGAGGAGGACCAGCGGCAGCAGCAGAAGCAGCGGATACAGTTTCGCGGCGACGCCGAGCCCGATCAGCACCCCGGCGAGCACGGGTTTTCGGCGCGCCCAGGCGAGCATCCCACCGACGGCGAAAGCCGTTGCGAGCGCGTCGAAGTTGGTGAAGATCTGGAAGATCACCAGCGGTGAGGCGGCGACCAGCGCGGCATCCCAGATACGCCGGCCGGCCAGCATCGCCGTCGCCCACACCGTCGCCAGCCACGCCAACGCCAACCCGAACGCAGCGACGTTGAAGAACATCACCACCTCGGCGATGACAGGCACCGCCGCCACCGCACGGGTGACCGCGGAGTACGTCTTGGCCAACGCCATCGACACGTACTGGTACAGCCCGGTGAGCACCGGATACTCCATGTAGCGGATGGCGATCCGGCCGTCGTACTGCATGCGGGGTTCACCGCTGCTGTCGGTTTCGATCCAACTCGACTTGTAGGGGAACTTGCCCTGGTTGAGCAGCTCAGCGGTGTAGAGCGGAACGGTGTCGGAGTAGCACAGCGAGTAATAGGCGCGGTTGTTCTCCCAGTTGGCCACCCGCTGATCGGCCGAACCGGTGCCGACGGTCTGCAGGCATGCGGCCTTACTCGCGTACCCCAGCGCCAGCAGCACCAGCGCGATCATCAGCATCGCCCGCAGCGGGGTCATGAACCGCTGCCTGCCGATCAGCGCATGCCGGCCGACCGGCCCCCCGACGACATCCGACAGCGCGGCGCCGATGCGGTCGGTGCGGCTCGGCAGATCCCGATCGTCAGCGCTGCGCCGATCGGCGGCCGGCGGTGCCAGCGAGAGCAGATCGGGTCGCCGCTCGTCGGCTGGGGTCACGGAGGCGGAAAGCCGGGCGCCACGGGGACGCCGGGCGGCGGCGGAGCGGGCACACCGGGCGGCGGCGGAAACCCTGGGGCGGGCACGCCGGGCGCGGGCACCCCGGGAGCCGGTACACCCGGATCGGGAACCGGTGCTCCAGGTGGCGGCGGTCCGGCCGGCACCGTCGTCGGCGGTCCGAGCGGGATCGTGATTCCCGGCGCGACCTCGAGGCTGGGCTGGATCACCGTCTCCGACGGGGTCGGCGGTGCGGTGGTCGACGGACGCGGCGGCGGCGCCTGCGGCACACCCGCGTAGCCGCCGATCTCCTCGGGCTTGGGGAACGACTCGTTGTCGGTGTCCTCGAGGGCACCGTCCATCGTCGCCTTCCAGATGTCGGACGGTAGCCCCGATCCGTACACCGGCGAGCCCCACTGGTTCACCAGCGGCTTCGTACCGTCGGTCGTGCCGACCCAGACCGCGGTCGACAGCGACGGCGTCACCCCGACCATCCAGGCGTCGCGGTTGGCGCCGGTGTCACCGAGCTGATTGGTGCCGGTCTTGGCTGCCGACGGGCGGCCGCCGGCCAACGCGTGACCGTTGGAGTACGCGGCGATCGGCTGCATCGCGGCGAGGACGTTGTCCGCCACCGCCTTGTCGATGCGCTGCTCGCCGTCGTTGTCCTCCTGCGAGGCGTCGAACAGCACCTGACCCTCGGAGTTGACGACCTTCTGCACGAAGTGCGGTTTGTGGTACACGCCGGAGTTGGCCAGCGTCGCGTACGCCGAAGCCATATCGATGACGCGGGACTGGTACTGGCCCAGCACCACACCGTTGTTGGGCGGACCGCCCTTGCCGTCCTCCGACAGGGTGTGATCCACGCCCGGGAAGCTCTCGGCGATACCCGCCTTGTGCGCGGCGTCGGCGACGTCCTGCGGGCCGTTCTTCAGCTCCAGCATCAGCCGGTAGTAGCTGGTGTTCAGGGACCGCTTGAGCGCCTCGGCGATGTTGCAGGTGCCGCAGCTGCCGCCCTCGACGTTGCCGATCTGGATACCGTCCACGGTCAGCGGTGAGCTGTCGACCTGATACCCAAGTCCCATACCCTGCTCGAGCGCGGCCACCAGCGCGAACACTTTGAACGACGACCCTGTCGGCAGACCCGCCTGGGCGAAGTCGAAACCATTGGCGTCTGAACCGCCGTAGTAGGCCTCGACGCCCCCGGTCTTCGGATCGATCGACACCACCGCGGTGCGCATGTCCGGGTCCTGGCCGTCGAGGTACTCGGCCACCGCCTCCTCGGCCGCTTTCTGCGCCTTGGGGTCGATCGTCGTGGTGATCTGCAGACCCTCGGTGTTGAGCTGCTGTTCACTGATGTTGAACAGCTCCAGCAGTTCCTTCTGTACCTGCCGCTCGATCAGCCCGTTGGGCCCCGTCGTCTGGTTCTGACTGCGCGCGGCGTCGGGCGGCACGGTCGGCGGGAACACCTGGGCAGCGCGATCGGCCTCCGACAGCGCGCCGATCTCGACCATGCCGTCGAGCACCCAGTTCCACCGTTCGGCGGACTGTTCCGGTTCGACGGCCGGGTCGAGCTGCGACGGCCGCTGGATCAGCGCGGCCAGCAGCGCACCCTCGGCGACGTTGAGCTGCTCGACGGGTTTGTCGAAGTACGCCTTGGCCGCCGCGGCCACCCCGTAGGCGCCGCGGCCGAAATAGATGATGTTGAGGTAGGACTCCAGCACCTGATCCTTGGACCACTCACTGGACATCTTCGTGGAGATGACCAGCTCCTTGGCCTTGCGGGTGATGCCGCCCAGGCCGCCGCGCTCGGAACCGACCAGTGCGTTCTTGACGTACTGCTGGGTGATCGTCGACCCGCCCTGCAGGTCGCCCCCGAAGATGTTGTTCTTGAACGCCCGTAGGAAGCCGGTCAGCGAGAACCCCGGGTTGGAGTAGAAGTCGCGGTCCTCCGCGGCCATCACCGCGTCACGGAGGTGCACGGGAATCTGGTCGATCTTGACGTCGACGCGGTTGCCCTCCGGCGGCACGATCTTGGCGATCTCGCTGCCGTCGCTGGCCAGGATCGTCGAGACCTGATTGGTCCGGATGTCCCCGGGTTTCGGCACGTCGACGATCATGTAGGCCATCCCGAAGGTGACCAGCGGGAGCGCGATCAAGACGACCGCCGCGGCGATCAGCCCGCGCCGCACCCACCGCCAGTTGATCTGCTCGCGCCAATGCGGCCGGCCGGTCGGCGGTTGGCCGTCGCCCCTGCCACCGCCACCGCCGCCACCACCACGGCCGGGGGGCGGCGGGGGCTTCTGCGGCGGGGTGCCCTCGAGGGCGGCCTTGACGACGTCGATCGGGTCACGCAGGTGCACCGGCGGCTCGTCGCGCACCGGGGGTAGCACCGTGGTGCGCCGGTCTTCCGGCGGCGGCCGACGGACCGGGTTGTCACCCGGGCGAGGCGGCTGGCCGCGGTCGGCATGCCGGCCACCGTGGCGTCCAGAGGGAGGCGGCCCACCGGCACCGTGCCGCCCGTCGCTATTCACTCGCCGTGCGCGCGTTCTTGCGCGCGGGCCGGGTGCGCGGGGCCTTCGGCGGCCGCACCGCGCCGAGCACGTATGACTTCACCAGATGATTCCATTCGCAGGTCCGGCACACCTCGACCACGTGTACGGAGAATTCGTCGAACTTGGTCGCCAGCAGCACCAGTTCCTCGGCCGTCCGGGCCGAACCCGACACCGGCCCCAGGTGATCACCGAACACCCAGGACACCAGCGTGAGCTGCTCTTTCCGGCAGATCGGGCACATCACCGAACTCTGCTTGCCGTGAAACTTGGCCGCCCGCAGAAGATAGGGATTCGCGTCGCAGACCTCCGAGACGCCGGTGCGCCCCGAATACACCTCCGCCAGCAGGGACCGGCGCCGGAGCGCATAGTCCACCACCTGTCGCTGCAATCGCACGGAGACCAGAGTACGTCGGTGCCCTGACGACCGAACGTCAGACGCCGCATCGTCGACCCCGGATTCGGCGTGAGACCTGCGATGTCGCGGGCTCAGCTCTTACGATCACGATCGTGGCAGTCAGCGAAGCGGGGCGGCGGACGGCGGGCACGCGCGCCAAGGACTCCGACCGCAACGACATCTGCACGGTGCTCGACACCGCACTCGGCGAGGGTCAGTTGTCGATGGCCGAGCACGGGGAACGCGTGAAGGCCGCGACCAACGCGCGGACGCTGGGCGATCTGCAGGCGCTCGTCTCGGACCTGCAGACCGGCAACGCACCCGTCGAGCTCCCGGACCTCCGACCGCCCAAGGCCCGGCGGACGCTGCTGAGCGGGGGACGCGGAGCGGGTCTGGGCCTGCGCCTGGCGACCGCCGGCGTCCTCGTCGTCCTCGGTGTCGCGATCGGCTGGGGGCTGTACGGCAACACCAGTTCTCCGCTCAGCTTCGAGACCGATCCGGGTGCGAAATCCGACGGTATCCCGGCCAAGGTGCTGACCCCGCCGCGGCAACTGCAGTCGCTGGGCGGGTTCAACGGACTGTTCGAGCAGATGCGCAAGAAGTTCGGCGACACCACCGGCTTCGAGATGAACATCCGCTCGGACTACGCCACGCTGTACCGCCCCGACCCGCAGGACGAGCGGCGCAAGGTGATGTACGACTACCGCGGCGGATGGGGCGATCCGAACACCCCGAGCACCATCGACGATGACGACCGGGTGGTCGACCTGTCCCGATTCGACGTCGTGACCATCGTCGGCGTGCTGCGCGGGGCACCGGACACGCTCGGCATCGCCCGGGCCGATGTCGAGGACACCTGGGTGGACATCAGCCCGTCGAAGGATCCGCTCACCCCCGACGCGGTGAACATCATGATCTACGTGACCAGCGATTTCGGCAGCGGTTACATCGACCTGGCGCCCGACGGCGCGGTCAAACGGATCAACTACCCGAGCTGACAATTTCGGCTCAGTCGCGGCGCGCGAGCGTGCGCATTTGCGCGCGGTTGGCGGCGCGTCGGCGTACAAACACGCACGCTCGCGGAAACGGGGGGTGAACGGGAGTGGCGCTGAATATATCGGTTCGATACAGTGAGCCGAGGTGTCGCCGTGTTGTAGCGGCGAATGCGATTCGACTCGAGGGGGTGGCTCGGTGCTGGAACTCGCGGTGCTGGGCCTGCTGCTCGAATCACCGATGCACGGCTACGAACTGCGTAAGAGACTGACGGGCCTGCTGGGAGCTTTCCGCGCGTTCTCCTACGGATCCCTGTACCCGGCGCTGCGCCGGATGCAGACCGACGGGTTGATCGTCGAGGACGCCGCCCCGGACGGAATTCCCAAGATGCGCCGCGCCCGCCGGGTCTACCGGCTGACCGACGCCGGGAAGCAGCGCTTCACCGAGTTGGTGGCCGACACCGGGCCACAGAACTACTCCGACGACGGATTCGGTGTGCACCTGGCGTTCTTCAACCGCACGCCGGCCGAAGCCAGGATGCGCATCCTCGAGGGCCGTCGTCGGCAGGTGGAGGAACGTCGTGAGGGTCTGCGTGAAGCAGTGGCGCGGGCCAGCACATCTCTCGACCGCTACACCCGGCAGCTGCATCAGCTGGGTCTGGAGTCGAGCGAGCGTGAAGTGAAGTGGCTCAACGAGTTGATCGCGGCAGAACGTCTGAGCCAGGGGCGCTCAGAGAATGCGTGAGATGAAGCCTTGCGAAAGCGACCAAGGCCGAACGACAGAATGACTGTAGGAGAGGGAGATCTTCCAATGACTGAGCACGGAGACATCCGGGTCGCGATTGTCGGCGTCGGCAACTGCGCGTCCTCACTGGTACAGGGCGTGCAGTACTACAAGGACGCCGACGAGAACGCGACCGTGCCCGGTCTGATGCACGTGAAGTTCGGCCAGTACCACGTGCGCGACGTGAAGTTCGTCGCCGCCTTCGACGTGGACGCCAAGAAGGTCGGCTTCGACCTCTCCGAGGCCATCTTCGCCTCCGAGAACAACACCATCAAGATCGCCGACGTCCCGCCGAGCGACGTCATCGTGCAGCGCGGCCCGACCCTCGACGGCATCGGCAAGTACTACGCCGACACCATCGAGGTCTCCGACACCGAGGCCGTCGACGTCGTCAAGGCGCTCAAGGACGCCGAGGTCGACGTCATGGTGTCCTACCTGCCGGTGGGCTCCGAAGAGGCCGACAAGTTCTACGCCCAGTGCGCGATCGACGCCGGCGTGGCCTTCGTCAACGCGCTGCCGGTATTCATCGCCAGCGACCCGGTGTGGGCCAAGAAGTTCACCGATGCCGGTGTGCCGATCGTCGGCGACGACATCAAGAGCCAGGTCGGCGCCACCATCACCCACCGCGTGATGGCGAAGCTGTTCGAGGATCGCGGCGTGCAGCTCGACCGCACGATGCAGCTCAATGTCGGTGGCAACATGGACTTCCTCAACATGCTCGAGCGTTCGCGGCTCGAGTCGAAGAAGATCTCCAAGACCCAGGCCGTCACCTCCAACCTGCAGCGTGAGTTCAACACCAAGGACGTGCACATCGGCCCGTCCGATCACGTCGGCTGGCTCGACGACCGCAAGTGGGCCTACGTCCGCCTCGAGGGCCGTGCCTTCGGCGATGTGCCGCTGAACCTGGAGTACAAGCTCGAGGTGTGGGACTCGCCGAACTCCGCCGGTGTGATCATCGACGCCGTGCGTGCGGCGAAGATCGCCAAGGACCGTGGCATCGGCGGCCCCGTCGTCGCCGCCTCCGCGTACCTGATGAAGAGCCCGCCGGAGCAGCTGCCCGACGATGTCGCGCGCGCTCAGCTGGAAACCTACATCGAAGGCTGATCCCCCCTTTTCGCCCAAATGAACGTTTGGGCGGGTTTTTGCGAGTGCGGGCCGGCATTTCGTCGATCTCGGCGGCGCGATTAGATGGACGCGTGATCTCTGACGACGAACTGCTGAACCTCGACGAGTTCGCGCTGTTGCCCGAGAACGCGGAACAGATCGGCGCCTCGCCGATTCCGTCCGTCGCACGTGTCGAAGCGGGACCGATCAGCGCGCTCAAGTGGGGTGACGAACCGCCGCAGGTGGTGTTCCTGCACGGCGGCGGCCAGAACGCGCACACCTGGGACACCGTGATCCTCGGGCTCGGGTTGCCCGCGCTGGCCATCGACCTTCCCGGCCACGGCCGTTCGGCCTGGCGGGAGGACGGCGACTACGGCCCGAAGCTCAACGCCGAGACCCTGCGTCCGGTGCTGCGGGAGTGGGCGCCGCAGCCGCGCCTCGTCGTCGGCATGTCCCTGGGTGGGCTGACCGCACTGCGCATCGCGGCGACCGAACCGGCGTTGGTGCCCGAACTCGTGCTCGTGGACGTCACCCCGTCGGCGCCGGAGCGTCACGAGCAGATGACGCAGGCCCAGCTCGGCGCGGTTGCGCTGGTCCGCGGTGATCGCGAGTTCCCGTCGTTCGAGGCGATGCTGGAGAAAACGGTCGCCGCCTCTCCGCACCGCGACCGGGAGTCGTTGCGCCGTGGCGTGTTCCACAACTCGAAACGGCTCGACGACGGCACCTGGACCTGGCGCTACGACTCGTTCCGCAAGGGCGACGGGTTCGAGGGGCTGTGGGACGACGTCCCGGCGATCACCATGCCCACGACGCTGGTGCGCGGGGCGAAGTCGTTCTTCGTCAACGACGAGGACGCCGCCGCGTTCGCATCCGGCGCGCCCGGATTCCGTAGGACCATCGTGGTGGAGAACGCCGGACATTCGGTGCAGGGCGATCAACCGCAGGCGCTGGTCGACATCCTGCGCGGCGTGCTGGCGGCCTAGACCCGACACGCTAACCCGCTGGACGACGCGTCTGGCTGATGCCGTACAACGTGGCGGCCAAAAGCTTTAGCACGACGCGTTCCGCGTCGCGGTTGCGCCCCATCATCCGGTTGTAGTGCATGTGCGCGTAGCTGAGCACGAGGTCGTCGGCGCGGGCGCCGAGGGACTGCCGAAGAGCGCGGACGTCGGCGGCGACGGTGTCCAGGACGATCCGCCGCTCCTGCAGGATCCCGGTCAGCTCGCGTTCCCCGCGGAAGTCCGCCCCGCCCCCGCCCAACATCGTTCGAAGCGCACGGACGTCGTCGCGGGGCGGTCGCGGTGTCGCTCCGATGCGTGCCGCCGCGGCGCGCGACCACCGGAGGCATTCGCCGTCCGTGAGCCCGAGCCCAGTCAACAGGTCACGCGTGGTGAGGACGGTGACCAGATGCCGCTGCGCATCGAGGACACCGCTGCGTTCCAGGGCGAGGACGCCGGCGGCAGCCCGGCTGTCGGCGCCGAAGATCACCTCGGCTACGCGCATCCCCTCCACTCCTGCGTACCGTTCGATTTCTCTGTCGTACGTGTCGATCGCGAACCGCACGCAGACGTCGCGGTCCACCAGATGCCGGCACCATCGGGTGAAGGCAGGTAGAACAGCGGTGAGGAGGACATCCGCTGACCCGCGGAAACGGATCCGCACATGCGGGTCGGGATCGGCGTATCGGATGAAGAACCAGTCGTCGATCAAAGCCGACGACCGCATCTCTGCGCAGAATCTGTCCGCGGTCTCGCAGATGACTGCTTCCTCGTGCGCCGGTGGGCAGTACAGCTTGGCGTAGAGCCATTCGCTGCCCGGCGGGCGCAGACGCGTAGCCCGAGCCACCGGCGCGACGGTTCGCGGCAACGGGTTCGACTCGGGTTTGCGAACCGTCCGGCGCAACAGTGGCACCACCAAATCGCTGAGGTACGTTCCGTCGGCGCCGGGCAGCCACGCGTGTTGCGGTCCGGGTAGGGCGTCGGTGATCACCGGTACTGCACCGCCGGCCGACCGCCTCAACTCCGCGCGCAGTCCATCGAGATGGAGTTCGCTGTCCAAGTCGATCAGCAACCGATTGTCGACCACACCCACGTACAGATGGCGCGACACACCCCACCGGCGCCGCCACCGCTCGACCGCTTCGATGAAGTCGGCCCTCTCGGCCCGGAGCGCGGACGCGCTCAGGTCGTCGGCTCGGTACCGCCGCGGCGTCAGGATGACGCGGTTGCGTCGTAGCGCCGGAAGCACCGGCAGATTTTCGGCGGCCCCCCAGTCGAACGGCCGGAACAAGAGGTCGCGCTCTCGGGCGACCTCCAGCAGGAACCGGCACGCGGGTGGGGCGAGCGCCTCGTTCAACATGTGGCCGGCCGACACCACCACTTCACGTGGGTCACCGCGGTACCCCACCGCGAAGCGCGTACCGAGCGAGCAGATTTCCAGCTCGTCGGGCCTGATGACGCGATCTGCTGCGACTCCGGGCGTGACGCCGACGGCAATCTCGAACTCGCGCGCATGCGGGCGTACCGCGATGTTGGCCTCCCACGCCCGGCTCGGCCGGTACACCAGTTCGGCGCTCAGTACCGCAGGGACAGTGGACTTTTCATGCTCCACGATCGACTTCAGAGCCGCGACGGCAGGTGCGCCGAGAAGATGGGCGAAGCGGCCCAGACTCTTGCCGGCGCCGGCGCCGCCGAGGTTGGGGCCGATGGCGATCGAGAAGTCTCCGCGGTCGATCGCCGCGGGCGACACGGCCAGGACGGACACCGAGAGATCCAGTGACACCGGGGCGGCGTCCGACGCCGACTCGGACGTCAGCCTGGCGAGCAGGGCGTCGTCCAGGTCCACGACGGTCTGACCATCGCCCATGGCCTCGGCGGCCAGCGTGAGGAGAACCCGATCCCGTTCGCTGACACCTGTCGCCGCTGCATAGACGTCCTGGTATGGCGACCCCAGCCCGTAGTCCGGGTCGAGCACCTCGAGAATCGGGACCCAGCGCTCGAGCCCGTAGACGCTCTCGAACCGCTGGCGGAAGGCCGTCAGCCGCGGCGCCGGCGGCGCGAGCTTGAGCAGGAGCTCGGCGGCTTCTGCCGCCGCTTCGCCGATGGCTCGGGACAGACCGGTGCCGGCCATGGACAGTGCAGCGTCGACCTGTGGCCTCCGTGCCGCATGGCGATGACTGAAACCTGCTGACGCGGAATCGATTTCGCCATATCCTACCGCTGCCTCCCCTAGAGAGGTTCGATCCCACCGTGCCATCCTGGCTGCCAGGTCACACAGTCCGTCGGCCGCGGATTGTGCCGCCGGAATGTCGGTCAACGTGCTGATGACGTGTGCCAACGGATCGCCGCCGGTCAGTGGGGGGCGGAGGTCGGTCAGAAGGATCTGATGCCGCACGAGCCGGCCGATGAGCTCGACGACTTTCTGCCGTGGGGCCGAAGTCTGATCCGTCAGCGCGGCAACCAGATCGGCGTGATGCATCGGGCGACGGCAGAGCCGTACCGCCGACCGGACCGCCCCGGTGGCGCGCACCGAGGCTACGGCCGCCGCACCGTCCTCGCGGCCTTCTGGACTCGCGGGCGCCGACAATCGGCCACCGCGGTCGAGCAACGCCGCATTGGCCGTGTAGCGCAGCCCCGCCTGGATACCTGGATCCGTCTCGAGTTCGTCGACCTGACCCATCAACCACGCCATATCGGGCCGCATCCGCGTGGTCCACCGCCGCCCGTCGACAGCTGCCGTGGTCTGGCTCCCCCAGCAGCCGAGGGCCACGCCCGCGAACAGCCCGAACGGCGTTGGACGCGTGGACATTCGGATGAGATATCGATGAAGCGTCTGTGCGAGCGCCGGATCGGGGTCTTGACCGGCCCGGGTCAACGCGGCCACGGTGTCGGGACTGCCGACCGTCAGTGCAGCCATCACCCGGCGGTCGGCCACGACGCGACCACGTCGATCCGGATCGCTGAGCGCGTTCGCAGGCCAGGTGCTCATATCGCGGTAGACGTCGACCGGCAGTGCCGGGGCCCGCAGCATGAACCAATCGCCGGGCAGGTACCACCCGCGCGGGCGGGAGGCGGATGTGTCAGGCAATCAACAGCGCTCCGTCCCATCGCGGTGGTGCCGATGACGCAGCAGCCGCCAGGGCCAGCGCTGCGCCGGCCGCCCCATCGAGGAATCCGGGGTTGTCGAAATCAACACCGCGATCGAAGTTCTGGAAGCCATAGGCCGTCTGCGGATCGAAGGTCGACAACAGCTCCTCGGCGAGTGCCACCGCGTTGCGCCTGAACAGGTCATCACCGGTGTCGGCGAAGAATCGGGCGGTGATGTGCAGTAGCCCGGATGCGCCATGGCATAACCCGGGAGAACAGGTCTGCCGTACTTCGGCGGGGCGGCGGTAGACCGCAGCCATGGATTCGAGGGCCGTATCACACCAGTCATCACGTCCCAGAGCAGCGCCGGCCAGCCACAGTGCACGGGAGACGCCCGGGGTGCCGTAACACCACCCCGCCCGCGTCGGCCGGTCCGGGTCCGTGGGACCACGCCCGCCGGGCAGGGCAACCGCCGCCGGCCAGTTCGGTCCCCATTGATCATCCGTGCGGGCCGCCAACAGCCACTCGGCGGCGCCTTCGATGGCGCACCACATCCTGTCGCCCTGAATCCCGTGTCTCCATGCCAACGCGAGAAGCGCGAGTGGCGCGGGCACCCCGTGCGCCATACCGCAATTCACGCAACCGTCTGGGAACACATCGCTGAGTGGCCCGATGACCCGGTCCGGCGGGGTCGGCCAACGCACAGCCGTACCGGCGACCGTCGCGCCCGCGAGCAACCGGTCGACCACCGCCGTGAGGCCACCCCAACCACTGGGTTCATCCAGTCGCCGCAGGAAATACGCTCCTACGCCCGCCAGGCCGGAGACGACGTCGAATTCGTCTCGGCCGGCGGTGTCATCGGCGCGGAGCCAGTCCAGCAGTGTGCGATCCACCGACGCGAGCAGACGTCGATACGCCGCCCCACCATCTGTCGTCGCGGCCACGAAGCCGATCCCGGCCAAACCATCGAACAGGTTCGGCGCGCTGCCGGCCTGCGCCGCATGAGCCGCAGTGCGGAACAGGGCACGTCCGGCACCCACCCACGCCGGGTCCCCGCCCGTCGCCGCGAGGTAGTCGAGCGTCAACGCGATTCCGCTCCCGCCCTCGGCGAGCGACACCGGACCCCACCGCTGGGTGGGTGCGGAATCAGGGGGTATCACGGCCAGCCGCGACGCCACAGCGGCGGCGGCGTCCATTCCGCGTCGCGCCAGATCGGGGGGCAGCACCGGGCGCCATACCGAGTCAGCGCGCGCGGCGCGGAGATCTAGTGGCAATGGCCGTGCGAATGGCAGGCATGGTGTGACGGACAGATGTTGCAGCTGATACCCATCGAATAACAGGGCGCACAACTGGTGTGACCGCTCATCTCCAACATGACGTTGTCGCGAAGAGTGTCGTCATAACGCACGTCGAGATCGAAATCGTCCTCGCCGGCCTCCGTCGACCACGTGTAGTCGATCCGCGCACCCCTGACCACGCTGACCCGAGTCACCTCGTGTCCGAGGAAGGGTGGCACGTCTGCGGGAACCATACTGGCGTAACGGATGTCAGAAACCGGAAACTCGACGTAATAGTCGAGCCCGGTCGACAGGTACAGCCGCTGGTAGCCGTCACGAGCGGTGTCCCCCGGAAATCCGATCAGCTCTGTGACGGCCTCGCTCGGAGCGTTCGGATCGGATCGCAGACCGGAAACCATCGGATGTTGCCGCAGGGGATCGTTCGGACCGGGGCCGCCCGGATCGGCATTCTTCGCCATCGCATTTTCCCGTCGTCGATGCGGATGGAGTACGTCGGACGATACTCCTGCTCGCCGCCGTTACCAGCAGTTTCGCCGCAGAACTTCCTCGTCGTTTCCTGTTCACCTCCCGCCTGCCGAATGATCGCCCGGCCCCTGTAACTTTTGCCGCGTGCCGGCCGCCGGCCCCGGTCGGCCGGATGCTTGGAAGGAACTCGCCCCCATGGCGCTCGTGCCCCTGAATCTGTTCGTCACGCACGACGGAAAGTCGAAGCGACAGCACATCACGTGCCGGTACAAGTGCGGCGACGCCTGTTCCAAACCCGTTCCCAACCCCAGTGACAACGAATACTTCGGTGACATCGTGAAGATCGTGTCGCGCCGGTCCGTCTTGCAGGCCACCGGCGTCACCGTGCTCGCGGTCGGCGCCGGTTCGGTGCTCGCGGCGTGCGGCGGCGACACCCCGACCGCTGCGCCCACCAGCTCGAACGCCGCACCGGAGCCGTTGCCCGGCATGCGATTCGACTCCGTGGCCCCCAACAGCGAGGACGCCGTCGTCATCCCCCCGGGCTACCAGCAGGGTGTCGTCATCAGCTGGGGCGACCCCGTGCTGCCCGGCGCACCGGGCTTCGACGTCACCAGGCAGACGGGCGCCTCGCAACGCGGCCAGTTCGGCTTCAACAACGACTTCGCCGCGCTGCTGCCGATCCCGCCCGAACCGGGTGACCGGCCCGACCGATTCCTTATGGTGACCAACTTCGAATACGCCACACCGCAGTTCATGTTCCCTGGCTTCGACCCAAAGGCCCCGACCCGCGACCAGTTCGACGTCGAGATCGCGGCCATGGGTATGGGCGTCGTCGAGGTCGAACGCGTCGCCGGCGGCGGCTTGCGTCCCGTGATGGGCCCCTACAACCGGCGCATCACCGCGGACTCCCCCTTCACGCTGACCGGGCCCGCGGCGGGCACCGACTTCGTCAAGACCTCGGCCGACCCGGACGGCCGGACCGTCCTGGGCACGATCGCCAACTGTGCCGGTGGCGTAACCCCCTGGGGCACTGTCCTTTCCGGTGAGGAGAACTTCCACTTCTACTTCGGTGCGCCGGACGGCGCGCCGGCGCCGAACCCGGTCGACGCCGACCGCCTCGACCGCTACGGCGTGAAACTCGAACCGTCGGGGTTGCTGTGGGAGACCTTCGACCCGCGCTGGGACCTGGCCGCCACACCGAACGAGGTCAACCGGTTCGGTTACGTCGTCGAACTCAACCCGTGGGATCCGGCCTCGACGCCGGTCAAGCACACCGCGATGGGGCGGTTCAAGCACGAGGGCGCCAACATCTACGTCACCGATGACGGCACCGTCGTCGCATACAGCGGCGACGACGAACGTTTTGAATACATGTACAAATTCGTCTCGAGCCGGAAGATGCAGCCGGGCAGGGATGGCGCGGCGATGGCCCACAACATGGCCATCCTCGACGAAGGCACGCTCTACGTCGCGAAGTTGTCCAGCGACATTCCGGCCGCGCAGATCGACGGTTCGGGCACGCTGCCGTCGACAGGCTCGTTCAGCGGCACCGGATCGTGGCTGCCGCTGCTGCGGTCCGGGCCGAACGGACAGGCCGAATCGCTGGTGCCCGGCATCTCGGCGCAGGAGGTCGCGGTCTTCACGCGGATGGCCGCCGACAAGGCCGGCGCGACGAAGATGGACCGCCCCGAGGACTTCGAGGCCCACCCCGAGACCGGCAGGGTCTACGCCGCGCTCACCAACAACGCCAGGCGCGGCGCCGACGGCCAACCCGGTCCCGACGCCGCGAACCCGCGCAACGACAACAAGAGCGGTCAGGTGCTGGAGATCATCGACAATCACGCCGGCACGGACTTCACCTGGGATCTGCTGCTGGTGTGCGGCGATCCCGCCGCCGCCGACACCTACTACGCCGGCTTCGACAAGAGCGAGGTCAGTCCGATCTCGTGCCCCGACAACCTGGCGTTCGACAGCCACGGCAACCTGTGGATCTCCACCGACGGCAACGCCCTCGACTCCAACGACGGGCTGTTCGCCGTCGCTCTCGACGGCCCCAACCGCGGCGAGACCAAACAGTTCCTCACCGTGCCCCTGGGCGCCGAGACCTGCGGGCCCGTCATCACCGACGACTTCGTGACCGTCTGCGTGCAGCATCCCGGCGAGTACGACGACAACAGCATCGACAATCCCCGGTCACGCTGGCCGGAAGGCGGAAACGGCACGGCGCGGCCGTCGGTGGTCGCGGTCTGGAAGGACGAGGGGAATATCGGGGCTTAATCGTGGTTATCCAGGAACCGTGAACCAACCCATCCGCATCGGAGTCCAGCTCCAACCGCAGCACTCCCCCGAGTACCGCCACATCCGCGACGCCGTGCGCCGCTGTGAGGACATCGGTGTCGACATCGCGTTCAACTGGGACCACTTCTTCCCGCTCTACGGCGACCCCGACGGCGCGCACTACGAATGCTGGACGATGCTGGCCGCCTGGGCCGAGCAGACCTCCCGCATCGAGATCGGCGCGCTGGTCACCTGCAACAGCTACCGCAATCCGGAACTGCTGGCAGACATGGCCCGCACGGTCGACCACATCAGCGACGGCCGGCTGATCCTCGGGATCGGGTCGGGCTGGAAGCAGAAGGACTACGACGAGTACGGCTACGAGTTCGGTACCGCGGGCAGCCGGCTCGACGACCTCGCCCAGGCGCTACCACGCATCGAATCGCGGTTGGCCAAACTCAACCCGGCGCCGACGCGCAAGATCCCGATCTTGATCGGCGGCCAGGGTGAGAAGAAAACCCTGCGGATGGTGGCCGAGCACGCCGACATCTGGCACGGCTTCACCGACCGCAGCACCTACCCGGGCAAGGCTGAGGTGCTCGACCGGCACTGCGCCGACGTGGGCCGCGACCCGGCGGCGGTGGAACGGTCCTCCGGCGTCCCCGAACGCAGCACCGAGGACATGCTGGCCGAGGCCGACGCCCTGGTGGAGCTGGGCGTCGGCCTGCTCACGATCGGCGTCAACGGCCCCGACTACGACCTCACGGCCGCCGAGGCGCTCTGCCGGTGGCGCGACGAGCGCGCGGGGTGAGGCGCAGACGGGTTGCGCCGAACCATTGGTCGGTTGCCGCGTGACCGCTAGGTTGCACGCATGAATCCCGGACGGCTCGCGGCAGTCCTTGCGTCGATGCTCGTGACTATCCTGATGGTGATCGGTCTCGGCAGCGCCGCGCCCGTCGCCGCCCAGGTCGACCAGTGCGCACCGCCCGGTGAGCAGAGCGCCAGCGCGCTGCCGGCCAACCTCGCGGCGGCCGCACAGGGGCCGGAGGCCGACAAGTACACCACGCCGAACGTCCGGCCACTCGACTCCATCGATGTCAACGCACTCGGACTGAGCCGGCCCGGGGTCATCACCGTCGGCACGCTCTCGGACGCGCCGCCGAGCATCTGCATCGACTCCGCGGGGCAGTTCACCGGATTCGACAACGAGTTGCTCCGGGCGATCGCCGACAAGCTCGGACTGCGGGTCGAATTCGTCGGCACCGAGTTCTCCGGGCTGCTCGCCCAGACCGCGTCGCGGCGCTTCGACGTCGCCTCCTCGTCGATCACCACGACCGAAGCTCGCAGGCAGACCGTCGGTTTCACCAACGGCTACGACTTCGGCTACTTCTCGCTCGTGGTGCCCAGCGGATCGTCGATCACCGGGTTCGGCCAACTGACGGCCGGGCAGCGCATCGGCGTCGTCCAGGGCACGGTCCAAGAGGAGTACGTCATCAACACGCTGGGCATCGACCCGGTGAAGTACCCCGATTACAACACCGTCTACGCCAGCCTCAAGACCCGCCAGATCGACGCCTGGGTCGCACCGTCACAGCAGGCGCAGGGCACCGTCCAACCGGGTGACTCCGCCGAGATCGTCGAGAACACCTTCAGTCTCGACAATTTCATCGCCTACGCCGTCGCGCGGGAGAACCAGCCGCTGATCGACGCGCTCAACTCCGGTCTGGACGCCGTCATCGCCGACGGCACCTGGTCGGAGCTGTACTCCGACTGGGTGCCCCGCGTGGTGCCGCCGGGCTGGAAGCCCGGATCGAAGGCGGCGCCCGAACCGCAGCTGCCGGACTTCGCGGCCATCGCCGCCGAACGTCAGGACGAGCCCGCAACCGCCGCGGCGGGGCCGAAATCGACGCTGTCCCAACTGAAGGACTCGTTTCTCGACTGGAACCTCTACAAGCAGGCCATCCCGGATCTACTCAAGACCGGTCTGCCCAACACCCTGATCCTGACGTTCTGCGCGAGCATCATCGGACTGGTTCTCGGCATGGCGCTGGCCGTCGCCGGTATCTCACGGTCGCGGCTCCTGCGCTGGCCGGCGAGGGTCTACACCGACATCTTCCGCGGCCTGCCCGAGGTGGTCATCATCCTGCTGATCGGTCTCGGACTCGGACCTGTCGTCGGTGGGTTGACCGGCTACAACCCCTTCCCGCTGGGCATCGCGGCGCTGGGGTTGATGGCCGCGGCCTACATCGGCGAGATCTTCCGGTCCGGCATCCAGAGCGTGGAGGCCGGGCAGCTGGAGGCATCTCGGGCGCTGGGCTTCAGCTATTCGTCCTCGATGCGGCTGATCGTGATCCCCCAGGGCGTCCGGCGGGTACTGCCCGCGCTGATGAACCAGTTCATCTCGCTGCTGAAGGCGTCGTCGCTGGTGTACTTCCTCGGGCTGATCGCCGACCAGCGCGAGCTGTTCCAGGTCGGCCGGGATCTCAACGCGCAGACCGGGAATCTGTCCCCGCTGGTGGCGGCCGGCCTGTTCTATCTGGCCCTGACCATCCCGCTGACCCACCTGGTCAACTACGTAGACGCCCGGATGCGGCGCGGGCGACAACCCACCGAGGAGACACCGACGCCGGCGACCACCCAGGAGATGATCTGATGGCTGACGTCGACTCGGTGTCGCTGCGCGCCACCGATATCCATCTCGCCTTCGGCCCGAACAAGGTGCTGCAAGGCGTCGACCTCGACGTGGCGGCAGGGACCACCGCTGCGGTGATCGGGCCGTCGGGGTCCGGGAAATCGACCCTGCTGCGGACGCTGAACCGGCTCTACGAACCCGACCGCGGCGACATCCTGCTCGACGGCCGCTCGGTGCTGCGGGACAACCCCGACCAGCTGCGCCAGCGGATCGGCATGGTGTTCCAGCAGTTCAACCTGTTCCCGCACCGCAGCGTGCTCGACAATGTGACGCTGGGTCCACGCAAACTCAAGAAGCTCGACGCCGAGCAGGCCCGTGAACTCGGCCTCGCCCAACTCGACCGGGTCGGGCTGCGGCACAAGGCCGAGGTCCGGCCGGGCACGCTGTCCGGCGGGCAGCAGCAGCGCGTGGCCATCGCCCGGGCCCTTGCCATGGCGCCGCAGGTGATGTTCTTCGACGAGGCCACCTCGGCGCTGGACCCTGAACTGGTCAAGGGCATCCTGACGCTGATGGCCGAACTGGCCGCCGACGGGATGCCGATGGTGGTGGTCACCCACGAGATGGGCTTCGCGCAGTCGACCGCGGACACCGTCGTGTTCATGGACGAAGGCCGCGTCGTGGAGGCGGGCCCGCCCGCGCAGATCTTCGACGCCGCCGAGACCGACCGTCTCCAACGCTTCCTGTCTCAGCTGCTCTGAGAATTGCCGTCCATCGACGTGCTGGCGGCGTCAGACAGGTTAGACTAGCGAACTATGGTGGAGACCGAGACGCAGGTCACCGAACTCGCGGGGGAGCTGCAGCGAGTTCTTTCGAAGGTGTTCTCGGTGTTGCGACGTGGCGACGCCAACCGCGGGGAGGGTGGGGATCTGACCCTGGCCCAGTTGTCGATTCTGCTGACCCTGCTCGAATCCGGGCCGATGCGCATGACCGAGCTGGCCGCCCACGAACGCGTCCGTACCCCGACCACCACCGTGGCGATCCGGCGGCTGGAGAAACTCGGTCTGGTCAAGCGCTCGCGCGATCCGTCCGATTTGCGCGCCGTGCTGGTGGAAGTGACCCCCGAGGGGCTGGTGCAGCATCGCGAGGCGCTGGCCGTTCGGCGCGCGCAACTGGCGACGCTGCTCGCGCGCCTCACCGAAAGCGATCTGGACACATTGGCCAAGGCGCTGGTGCCGCTCGAGCATCTGGCCGACCAACACGTCGACCCGCCCGACTAACCCAGCCAGTCCAGCACCGCCGCAGCGGTCCACGACTGTTGCATACTGCCCAGCGGTTCGCCGGTGAACGGTTCGTAGTACTCGGCGAACGTTCCGTCGCTGGCCTGGCGCAGCCCCTCGTGGCGCAGCATCCGCGCCCGCTCCGCCCATCCGCGTCGCGCAAAGCACCACGCGAACAGCCACGTCATCACCGGCCACACCGGGCCGCGCCAGTACTCCCGGGGCCGGAAGTCGCGCGATACCGGAGACGTCGACGGGATGCACGCATACTTCAGATCCGGATGCCCGCAGAACCGCGGTCCCTCCAGCAGCCGCAGCAGCGCGCGCTCCCGGTCGTGCGGTAAGCCGCCGCAGAGCAGCGGCGCGAACTGCGCGACGGTCTCGGTGGACACCCACGTATCCGCGCGGACATCGAAATCCCTTGCTGCACCGGATCGTTGGTCTGTGGTCTCGAGGACGCCCGCCCGAAATCGCTCGGCCCACCCCCAGAGCTCGCGGACGTCTGCGTGCGGACGTTTGTGGTCCTCCCCGATCTCGGCGAGCACCTGACAGGCGACCGAGAAGACCGCCGAGACGAACACGTCCTCCACCGCGAAGCTCATCACCTTCGGCAGCAGATCGTCGTCGTAGCGGGCCGATTTCATCTCCTCGAGCAGCCAGAGATACCGGTCATACTCGAGGTCCGAGGGCCGCTGGCTCGCATCGGTGATGATGGCGTTGTCCTCGCGCCGGTACTCCGGCACCTCACCGGGAACCACCCTGGCGTAGGCGGCATCCCAGCGCGGGGAGTTGTCCATCCCGGACTCCCAGCCGTGATACAGCGTGATGCGCCCGCGCCCGTTCTGATCGCGGGATTCGGCGAGCCAGCGGTGCCAGCGCACCAGATCGTCCCACCGCCGGTCCAGGAACGACGCCGCGACCGCACGGGTGGAGCGGCCCCGGGTGCGGGCGTGATCGAGGATGCGCTGGACGGCGATGGCGTGCACGGGGGGCTGGGTGATGCCCGAGGTGTGCCGGGCGCGAGGGGCGTCGGCGGCCAGCGAGGCACAGGCCCAGCGGGCGGGACCGGGAAAGTACCCGTCGACGCCATTGGCGAACACGATGTGCGGGATCATGCCGTTGCCCCACTGCGCCGAGAGCAGGGTGTCGAGTTCGACGACCGCCCGCTCGACGCTGAGCGGAGCCAGGCCGATCGAGACGAACGCCGCATCCCAACTCCACATGTGCGGGTACAGCAGGGGCGCCGCGGTGGTCATCACGCCCAGGTCGTTACCGCGCAGCAGATAGGCGGCGCGGGCGGCGAGCTGTGTCGGCGTGAAGCTGGGATCGTGTGGCATCCGGTCCATCATGCGACGGCAGGCCGCTGCGCGCAGGTCGGTAGGGTTGGCGCCATGCCGACCGCGATGATCACCGGCGCCGGCCGCGGCCTCGGTGCCGCGCTCGCGACCGCCCTGGCGCCCACCCACACGCTGTTCCTGGCCGGCAGGCCGTCGGCGGCGCTCGACGAGGTGGCCGGCCGCCTCGGCGCCACCACGTGGGAGATCGATTTCAACGATCTGGAGTCGATCCCGGCCGCCGTCGAACCGATCGTGGAACTCGACGTGCTGGTGCACAACGCCGGCGTCGCCTATCCCGCTCGGGTCGGTGAGTCCACGGTGCCGGAATGGCAGGACACGATGAGCGTGAATGTCGTTGGCCCCGTTGCACTCACGCTCGCCCTGCTGCCGGCGCTGCATGCGGGTGGCGGTCAGGTCGTGTTCATCAACTCCGGGGCCGGGATCAACGCCTCCCCCGGCCTGGCGTCGTACTCGGCGAGCAAGTCCGCGCTCCGCTCTTTTGCGGACTCACTGCGCAACGACGAACCGGGGCTGCGCGTGACGTCGGTGCATCCGGGCCGTATCGCCACCGACATGCAGCAGGACCTCAACGCCTACGAGGGCCGCGACTACGACCCCGCGAACTATCTCAGCGCCGAGACCGTCGCCCGCGTGACGGCCGATGCGATCAACGCACCGGGCGACGCGCATGTGCACGAGGTGATCGTCCGCCCGCGGGCGTGATCACGCGACGATGTTGACGAGCTTGCCCGGCACCACGATCACCTTCTTGGGCGCCTTACCGTCCAGGAACGCCTGCACCTTCTCGTCGGCCAGTGCCGCGGCCTGCAGCGCGTCCCTGTCGGCGTCGGCCGCGACCGTGATGCGACCGCGGACCTTGCCGTTGACCTGAACCGGGTACTCGACGGAGTCGGTGACCAGGTACTGCGGGTCGGCTACCGGGAACGGGCCGTGCGCCAGCGACGTGTCGTGTCCGAGTCGGCGCCACAGTTCCTCGGCGAGGTGCGGAGCCAGCGGCGCCACCATCAGCACCAGCGGTTCGATCGCCGCCCGCGCCGACACGCCCTCCTTGGTGAGGTGGTTGGTGTACTCGATGAGTTTGGCCGCGGCGGTGTTGTTCCGCAGTGCCGCATAGTCTTCCGACACCCCCGCGATCGTCCGGTGCAGCAGCCGCAGCGTCTCGGTCTCGAGTGCCTCGTGCGCGGCGATCCGCACCGCGCCGGTCTGCTCGTCGACCACCAGACGCCACACCCGCTGCAGAAACCGGTGCGCGCCGACGACGTCCTTGGTCGCCCACGGCCGCGACGCCTCCAGCGGGCCCATCGACATCTCGTACACCCGCAGCGTGTCGGCGCCGTAGTTGTCGCAGATCTCGTCGGGTGACACCGAGTTCTTCAGGCTCTTGCCGATCTTGCCGAACTCCTGATTGACCTCGATCTCACCGTCGGGCCCCGGATAGAAGAACCTGCCGTCGCGCTCGACGACGTCGGCCGCCGGCACATAGGACCCCCGCGAGTCGGTGTAGGCGAAGGCCTGGATGTAGCCCTGGTTCACCAACCGTCGGTACGGCTCCCGCGAGCTGACGTGGCCGAGGTCGTAGAGCACCTTGTGCCAGAATCGCGAATACAGCAGGTGCAGGACGGCGTGCTCGACGCCGCCGACGTACAGGTCCACTCCCCCGGGATCCTGCGGGCCGTGCTCGGCGGGGCGCGGCCCCATCCAGTACGCCTCGTTCTCCTTGGCGCACAACGCTTCCGAGTTGTGCGGGTCGGTGTAGCGCAGCTCGTACCAGGAACTGCCCGCCCACTGCGGCATCACGTTGGTGTCGCGGGTGTAGGTCTGCAGCCCGTCGCCGAGATCCAGCTCGACGTTGACCCACTCGGTGGCCTTGTTCAGCGGCGGGCTCGGCTCGCTGTCGGCGTCGTCGGGATCGAACAGCACCGGCGCGTAGTCGGGCACGTCCGGAAGCTCCACCGGCAGAGCTGATTCCGGCAGCGCATGCGCTCGGCCGTCGCTGTCGTAGACGATCGGGAACGGCTCACCCCAGTACCGCTGGCGGGCGAACAGCCAGTCGCGCAGCTTGTACTCGATCCGCGCCGTGCCGCGTCCGTCGGCCGCCAACCGCTCGGTGATGGCGGCTTTCGCCGCGGGCACGTCGAGACCGTCCAGGTAGTCGGAGTTCACCAGCGCGCCGTCGCCGCTGTAGGCCTCCTCCGCGATGTCACCGCCGGATTCATCCCCGGGTCGCTCCGCTCCTGCCCGCCGGCGGATCACCTCCACCACCGGCAGCCCGAACTCCCGCGCGAACTCCCAGTCCCGCTGATCGTGTCCGGGCACCGCCATGATGGCGCCGGTGCCGTAACCGATGAGTACGTAGTCGGCGATGAACACCGGAACCTGTTGCCCGTTGACCGGATTCAGGGCGTACGCGCCGAGGAAGACGCCCGTCTTGGTCTTGTTCTCCTGGCGCTCCACATCGGATTTGGCGGCGATCGACGACCGGTAGGTCGCGACGGCTTCACCCGGGGTGGCCGCACCGAACGTCCAGCGCGGGTCGACGGCGTCGGGCCACTGGGCGGCGGTCAACTGTTCGACCAGGGGATGCTCGGGCGCCAGCACCAGATACGTCGCACCGAACAGGGTGTCGGGGCGCGTGGTGAACACCTCGACGTCGCCGGCGTCGGTACCGAACAGCACGCTCGCACCCGTGGAGCGGCCGATCCAGTTGCGCTGCATGGTCTTGACCTTGTCCGGCCAATCCAGCACGTCGAGGTCCTCGAGCAGCCGGTCGGAGTACGCGGTGATGCGCATCATCCACTGCCGCAGCCGTTTCCGGAAGACCGGGAAGTTGCCGCGATCGCTGCGGCCGTCGGCGGTGACCTCCTCGTTGGCCAGCACCGTGCCCAGCCCCGGACACCAGTTGACCATCGAATCGGCACGATAGACCAGCCGGTAGGAGTCGATGACGTCGGCGCGCTCGTCGGCAGATAACGCAGCCCAGTCCCGGCCGTCGTCGAGAGTCCTTGTGCCGCTGTCGAGTTCGGCTGACAACTCAGTGATCGGGCGGGCCTTCTGCAGGTCGCGGTCGAACCAGGCGTTGTAGATCTGCAGGAAGATCCACTGGGTCCAGCGGTAGAAGTCTACGTCGGTCGTCGAGAAGCTCCGCCTGGCGTCGTGGCCGAGGCCCAGTCGGCCCAACTGGCGGCGGAAGTTGACGATGTTGGCTTCGGTGCGGGTCCGCGGATGGGTCCCCGTCTGCACGGCGTACTGCTCGGCGGGCAGACCGAACGCGTCGAACCCGAGGGCGTGCAGGACATTGCGTCCGGTCATGCGGTAATAGCGCGCGTAGACGTCGGTGGCGATGTAGCCCAGCGGATGGCCGACGTGCAGCCCCTCCCCCGACGGGTAGGGGAACATGTCCTGGACGAACATCTTGTCCGCGGGGACCGAACCCTGCGGCGGTGCCAGGTCGCCGACCGGATTCGGGACGTTGAAGGTGCCGCGGTCGGCCCACGTCTGCTGCCAGGACTGCTCGATCTGCCCGGCGAGCTCCGCGGTGTAGCGGTGCTGCGGAACGTCGACGTCTGGGGCCCGTTCGGGCTGCGTGGTCGGGGCTTCGGTCACCTCACCAGGGTATCGACGCCTGTTCGGCGGCTCTCGCCGACCACAGTCGGCGCCGTCGCACCGGGGATCAGGACACGTGTTGGTATCGGTTCCGTCGCGAAGACGTCAGGGGTTGGTCCCAGGTCGGTTCCGGCCCTGTCGGCGGGCCTCCTGTGGTGGATACATTCGGCGCCTGACACAGGGAGGGAGGACGGCTCGAGATGTCCGCAATGTTCGGAATCGCCCGCCCCAGGCGGGTTCTGGCGGGTAGCGCAGCCCTGGGGTTGGCCGGTGCGGTCGGCCTCGCATGCGCGGCAAGCGGGTGGGCCCAGCCGCTCTACCCCCAGCCGCCCGTGCCTCGTCCAGGCACCGTGGCCGTCCAGAGCGCGACCGCCCCCGCGGTGGCGCCCGTCACCGCTCCGGGCCCGCTCGCGCCCCGGTCGCTGGCCACCCAGAACGCGGCCGCCCCCGCTGCGGTGCCCGCGCCCGCACCGGCCGCCCTGCTGCCGGCCAGCTCCGGCACCTTGGCCGAGTTCTTCGCCAGCAAGGGCGTCTCGATGGAGCCGCAGGCGCCCCGTGAGTTCAAGGCGCTCAACATCACGCTGCCGATCCCGCCCGGCTGGGCCTACATCCCGGACCCGAACGTGCCCGACGCGTACGCCGTGATCGCCGACCGGGTGGGTGGCGACGGGCTGTATTCGTCCAACGCCACGATCAAGGTCTACAAGCTCGGCGGCGACTTCAACCCCGACGAGGCGATCACCCACGGATTCATCGACAGTCAGATGCTGCCCGGCTGGCGCAGCACCAAGGCGTCGCTGGCGCCCTTCGCCGGGATGCCGTCGTCGCTGATCGAGGGGACATACCGCGAGAATTCGATGGCACTGAACACCTCGCGGCGCCACGTCATCGCCGCCTCCGGACCGGACCGGTATCTGGTGTCGCTGGCGGTGACCACCACGGTCGACCAGGTCCTTCCCGCCGCTGACGCCACCGATGCGATCGTCAACGGGTTCAAGGTCGCCTCGCCGACGGCTCCACCGCCCGCCGCACCCGCAGCCGCCCCCGCACCGGCTCCAGGGCTGCCCGCCCTGCCGGCGGTCCCACAGCCGGTGGGGACGCCGACACCGCTGGGGCTGCCCTGACGGGTCCCTCGTATCCTGAACGGCATGGTGATCGCCGCTGTGCTGTGTCTGATCGCGGCCGTTGCCGTGGCGGGCACCGGGCTGTGGCTGGTGACGCGCACGACGTCGGACGACCCGGTGCGGCGGAGTCTGCGCGCGGTCGCCCCGACGCAGTTCGCCGCGGCGGTGATGTTGGCCGCGGGTGGCGTCGTCGCCCTGTCGGCCCCTCATGCCACCGGGATCCTGGCGCTGATCGCCGGGGTGGTCGGCGCCGTCGGGACCGTGGCGGCCGGCTGCTGGCAGACCGCCAAGGCCATCACCCGCGCACAGGCGGTCGAGGCGGCGAGTACCGCCGACGACGGCTGTGCGGGCAGCTGCGCGAGCTGCGTGCTGTCCTGCCAGTGACCTAGTTGCGGCTGACGTCGATCGGGTGGGTCGCGAGCAGCGACAGCGGCAGCGGCTGACGGCGCAGCACCCGCGCCCACAGGTCGACCCGCGGCTCCACCAGCACATCGGACGGGAGCGCCGAGAGCACGATCCAGTCATCGCGTTCGATCTCGCCCTCGAGCTGACCGATCGTCCAGCCGCTGTATCCGGCGAAGATCCGCACCCCCTCGATGACCGGCGCCAGCGAATCGGGGTCGGCATCCAGATCGACCATCACCATGCGCCCGGAGACGTGCCGCAGCCCCGGCACACCCGTGGCCTCCATGCCCACCCGCAGCGTCGCCAGGCAGAGCGCGGCGTCGCGTTTGACCGGTCCGCCCACGAACATCGTCTTGGGTTTGGTGGCCAGCTTCGCCCACTGCGGCAGCACGTTGTACACCGCCGTCTCACTGGGCCGGTTCAGCACCACGCCGAGGGTGCCACCGTCGTTGTGCTCCACGACGTAGATCACGCTGCGCCGGAATGTCGGCTCCATCAAGTCGGTGTTGGCGAGCAGCAATGTCCCCGCACGCACCCGGTGCGCCGCGGGGGCGATGAAATCCTCCGGATCGTCTGACTGCGCCACAGCGACCATCATGTCACCAGCGCCGCGTCCCTGTAGCGAACAGGCAGAGCCCGCCGCGATATTTGTACTGTGGACCGGGTGATTCCCGGTGCCTGACGCCTCCGCTCCCCGAGCCCTGTGGCAATCGGTGCGTGGCCTGCCCGAATTCCGGCGTCTCCTCGAGCTCCGCGCGGTCAGCCAGTTCGGTGACGGCCTGTTCCAGGGCGGGCTGGCCGGGGCCATCCTGTTCAATCCGGATCGCGCGGCGGAGCCGTGGGCCATCGCCGGTGCGTTCGCGGTGCTGTTCCTGCCCTACTCGCTGCTCGGTCCGTTCGCCGGAGCGCTGCTCGACCGTTGGGATCGGCGGCTGGTGCTGATCGGCGCCAACCTCGGGCGGCTGCTGCTGGTGCTGGCGGTGGCCGGGTTGCTGGCGCTGGGGGTCGGCGATCTCCTGCTGCTGTCCGCTGCGCTGATCGTCAACGGGTTCACCCGGTTCGTGTCCTCGGGGCTGTCGGCGGCGTTGCCGCACGTGGTGCCGCGCGCCCAGGTGGTGGCGATGAACTCGGTGGCGACCGCGACGGGCGCCGTCGCGGCGTTCCTGGGCGCGAACTTCATGTTGTTGCCGCGCTGGCTGTTCGGCGCCGACGATGCGGGCGCCTCGGTGATCATCCTGTTCGCAGCGCTGCCGGTGGCGCTGGCGCTCTGGCTGTCGGTGCGATTCGGCCGCCACGTGCTGGGTCCCGACGACAGTGTGCGCGCGGTGCACGGGTCGGTCGCCTACGCCGTGGCGACGGGCTGGGTGCACGGCGCCCGGACCGTGCAGTCGGTGCCGACGGTCTTCGCCACGTTGTCGGGGCTGGCCGCCCACCGCATCGCATTCGGCGTCAACACCCTGCTGGTCCTGGTGCTGGTGCGGCACAGCGACACCCAGGCCGTCGCCGGGCTGGGCACTGCCGTGCTGTTCGTCGCGGCGACCGGCGCCGGCTCGTTCCTGGCGACCCTCGCCACCCCCGCGGTGATCGCGCGGTGGGGGCGGTACCGGACGGTGATCGGCGCACTCGGGGCGGCGGTCGTCTTCCAGCTCGCGGCGGTCGGACTGCAGTTGCCGGTGCTGATGGGGTGCGGTTTCCTCCTCGGCGCCGCGGGCCAGATCGTCAAACTCTGCG
The DNA here is from genome assembly GCF_001665575.1 of Mycobacterium sp. 852013-51886_SCH5428379. GTDB lineage: Bacteria > Actinomycetota > Actinomycetes > Mycobacteriales > Mycobacteriaceae > Mycobacterium. The sequence goes on from NZ_LZSU01000030.1 coordinate 118,280, forward strand.
CGGACACCGCCATGCAGATGGACGTCGACGACGCGTTGCGCGGCCACGTCTTCACCGTGCAGGACTCCCTGTTCTGGATCACGTTCGTCGGCGCGATCGCGGCCGCCGCCGCGGTCATCCCCTCCGACGGGCACGCGCCGGCGCTGGTCGTCGCGAGCGCCGTGGTCTATCTGATCGGCGCGGTGTCGGCAGCCGTCATCGGCCGAAACTCGCAGCAGCAGGGCTAATCTGTCCGCCATGGCCACCGCCGAGCATCTGGTCGCCGAGCTCCGGGACGAGAGCGACGACCTCGACGCGCTGATCGCCGATCTCGAGGCATCGCAGTGGTCGACGCCGACCCCGGCGCCCGGCTGGACGATCGCCCACCAGATCGCGCACCTGCTGTGGACCGACCGCGTTGCGCTGCTGTCGGCCACCGACGAGGCCGGTTTCAACGTCGTGCTCGGCGACGCCGCGCTGGACCCGACCGGCTTCGTCGACCGCGCGGCCGAGGAGCTCGCCACGACCCCGCCCCACGAACTGCTCGCCGATTGGCGCCGCACCCGCGCGCAGTTGCACGACGCCCTGCTCGGGGTGACCCCGGGCCGAAAGCTGCCGTGGTTCGGCCCCCCGATGAGCGCGGCGTCGATGGCCACCGCACGGCTGATGGAGACGTGGGCACACGGCCTCGACGTCGCCGACGCGCTGGGCGTCCGCCGCCCCGCCACCGACCGTCTGCGGTCGATCGCGCACATCGGTGTCCGCACCCGGGACTTCGCGTTCGCCGTGCACGGGCTGACTCCGCCGGCGGAGACGTTTCACGTGGAACTGACCGCTCCGGACGGATCGACGTGGTCGTGGGGGCCCGACGACGCCGCGCAGCGCGTCACCGGATCGGCCGAGGACTTCTGCCTGCTGGTGACACAACGTCGTCCGCACGGCGAGCTCGCGGTGACCGCGCAGGGCGCCGACGCCGAGACGTGGCTGACGATCGCGCAGGCGTTCGCCGGCCCACCCGGCGCCGGGCGCGACTAGCCTCTGCCGTTGCCGCTGTTGCCTTTCGGGCCGTGCCCGTTCCCGTTCCCGTTGCCGTTGCCGCCCTTGTTGCCGTTTCCGGGAGCCTTCTTCGGTCCGGCCTGCTGAGCCGGCGCCGGGGGCGCCACGACCGCCGGTTGCTGGATCGCCGGGGCGACGGTGGGCGGCGGAGCCACCGGAGGCGGCGGCGTGGGGGTTGGCGTTTGCGGTGGTGGTGGCGGCGGGACCGGCACCGGGGTGCTCGTGCTCACCGGCTCCGGTGGTGGTGTCGGCGGCGAGAAGGGTCCGGTGGACAGCGCCATCACCGCGAACGCGAACGCCACCAGCACCCCCGCGGCGGCCAGCACCGGCCGGGCACGCCGCCGTCGTCGGGCCGGCTGCACGGTGGCGAAGGTCTGGGTGGGGGTGGGCAGCACCGGGACGGGCAGAGCGTCGGTGACGGCGACGAGCTCCCCGGGGTCCGCCCTGAGAGCGGCCCGCATGTCGGCGGCACTGGCGAAGCGCCGCGCGGGGTCGTGGGCCATCGCCCGGTCGACGATCGCGGCGAGCGCAGCGTCCTGGACGGCGCGGGTGGCGGACAGCGGAACGGGCGGGTCGTCGATGATGGCACGGGCCAGGGTGACCGGGTTGTCGTGCGGGAACGCCGGTCGTCCGAGCAGCGCCTCGTAAGCGATCACACCCACGGCGTAGAGGTCGTCGGCCACCGAGGCCGGCGTGCCGGTGATGCGCTCGGGACTCATGTAGGCGATGGTGCCGACGAGCTGGCCGGTGAGGGTGTGCGCGGCGCCCCCGGTCTTCGCGATGCCGAAGTCGGCGACCTTCAGGCGGTCCCCGCCCTGGGTCACCAGGATGTTGCTCGGCTTGATGTCGCGGTGCAGCACCCCCGCCGCGTGCGCGACCTCGAGGGCCGCGAGCACCTCGTCGATCATCGTGCGGACCTGGTCCGGCCGCATCGGCCCGACGGCCAGCACGTCAGCCAGGGTGCGGCCGGGCAGCCGCTCCATCACGATGAACGGCGTTCCGTCCTGGTCGCCGAAATCGTGGACGGCCACCACGTTGGGGTGGTTCAGCCGCGCCGCGGACCGCGCTTCCACCTCGAACCGGGCCACGACGTCGGCCTGCGACCGCAACCCCGGGTGCAGCAGCTTCACCGCGACCGGGCGGTCCAGACGCGTATCCCAGCCGTCGCGGACCTCGGCCATACCGCCGCAACCCAGGACGTCACGTAACTCGTAACGCCCGGCGAGGAGCTCGCGGTCGGACACACCCCCCGCGTAGCCCGGCTGACGGTCGGGTAAACGCGTCAGAGCCCGGCAGCGGCATCGGCCCGGCCGTCGCCGTCGGAGTCCGTCAACCGCTGGTCCCAGCGTCCGTCGGCGTCGACGTCCACCCACACGGTCTCGCCGCCGTCCACCCGGTCGGCCGACCCGTCGCCGTCGGCGTCGATCAGCCGATCGTCGGTCTGCCCGTCACCGTCGAAGTCGACCGGCGATCGCGACGTCTGCTCCGTGCCGTCGAGGTCCAGCCAGCGCAACGGTCCGCCGCGGTCCGCGCGCACCAGCCAGGTGCCCGCCCCGTCGTCGGTGAAGTACGCCTCGGGAGCGCCGTCGTCATCGGCGTCGAGGACCGCGTGCTCGGCGAGGCCGTCGCCGTCGAGGTCGGCCATCGCGTCGTCGATGCGGCCGTCACCGTCGAAGTCGAGACCGACGGCGTCGAACACCCCGTCGCCGTCGATGTCCAGATCCGGATCCGCCGACCACATGGTGGCCGATCCGTCAGCGTCGCCCAGGCAGTAGTCCATGTCTGGTCAGACGCAGCGTCAGCTCCTGGCGTTCCACCACGCCAGCAGTTCGGCCACCGCCTCGTCGTGGGACAGCGGGCCGCGGTCCAGGCGCAGCTCCTTGAGGTACTTCCACGCCTCCCCCACCTGCGGGCCGGCGGGGATCCCGAGCAGCGACATGATCTCGTTGCCGTCGAGGTCCGGCCGCACCCGCTGCAGATCCTCCTTGGCGGCCAGCTCCGCGATGCGCTGCTCGAGGTCGTCGTAGTTGGCCTGCAACCGAGCCGCCCGCCGCTTGTTGCGGGTCGTGCAGTCGGCGCGAACCAGCTTGTGCAGCCGACCCAGCAGGGGGCCGGCATCAGTGACGTAGCGGCGCACCGCGGAGTCGGTCCACTTACCCGTCCCGCGGTCGTCGGCGTAGCCGTGGAATCGCAAATGCAGGTAGACCAGCTGCGACACGTCGTCGACCATCTGCTTGGAGTACTTCAGCGCCCGCATCCGCTTGCGGGCCATCTTCGCGCCGACCACCTCGTGGTGGTGAAAGCTCACGCCGCCGTCGGGTTCGTGGCGCCGGGTCGGCGGTTTGCCGATGTCGTGCAGCAGCGCCGCCCAGCGCAGCACCAGGTCGGGGCCGCCCTCATCCCCCGAGTCGCTCCGCTCCTGCCCCCTGGGACCCTCCAGATCGATCGCCTGCCGCAGCACCGTCAGCGAATGCTGGTAGACGTCCTTGTGCTGGTGGTGTTCGTCGATCGCCATCCGCATCGCCCCGACCTCCGGCAGCACCACCTCACCCAGACCGGTCGCGACCAGCAGCTCGATCCCGGCCACCGGATCGGCGCCCAAGAGCAACTTGTCCAGTTCGGCGGCCACGCGTTCGGCGGTGATCCGGCCCAGCTGCGGGGCCATCTCGGTCATCGCGGTCAGCACCCGGGGTGTGACGGAGAAGCGCAGCTGCGAGACGAACCGCGCCGCGCGCAACATCCGCAGGGGATCGTCGCCGAAGGACACCTCCGGCGCCGACGGGGTGTCGAGCACCCGGTCGCGCAGCGCGGTCAACCCGCCGAGCGGGTCGAGGAACTCCCCCGGCCCGTCGGCGGTGACCCGCACCGCCATCGCGTTGACCGTGAAGTCCCGGCGCACCAGATCGTCGTCGAGCCGATCGCCGAACCGCACCTGCGGATTGCGCGACACCTGATCGTAGGAATCGGCGCGGAACGTGGTGATCTCGAGCCGGTCCTGCTTCTTGCCGACGCCGAGCGTGCCGAACTCGATGCCGGTGTCCCACAGCGCGTCCGCCCACGGCCGCAGGAACTTCTGCATCTGCTCGGGCCGGGCGTCGGTGGTGAAGTCCAGATCGGTGCCCAGCCGGCCGAGGAACGCGTCGCGCACACTGCCCCCGACGAGGTACAGCTCGTGGCCCGCACTGGCGAAGACCGAACCCAGATCACGAAGGACGTCGCCGTGCCGGTTCAGCGCCACCGCGGCACGGGCGAGCAGCTCAGCGTCGGCGATCTCGTCAGGCACGTTCGTAGAGGGTAACGGTCCGGCTGCGACCGGCGAGTGTCGCCAGAGGGAAACAGCGTGGCAGCTACTATCGCTTGGGTGTCGGAAGGCGATCAGCCCAAACCACGACGCCGCCGTGGGCGACGTCGGGGCCGACGCGCGGCCGGACCCCCGCAGGGCGCTGCCGACACCCCCGCACCGAGCCCGTCCGAGTCCGCAAACGACGACCGGCCGCGCCGCGCCAAACCGTCCGACCAGGTCGGCAAGGACCGGCCCCGCCGACCACCGGAGCGGCTGCGCACCGTGCACGAGACCTCTGCGGGCGGGCTGGTCATCGACGGCCTCGACGGCCCCAAGGACGGTCAGGTCGCGGCGCTGATCGGGCGCATCGACCGCCGCGGCCGCATGCTCTGGTCGCTGCCCAAGGGCCACATCGAGATGGGTGAGACCGCCGAGCAGACCGCGGTCCGGGAGGTCGCCGAGGAAACCGGGGTGCGCGGCGACGTGCTCGCGGCGCTCGGCAGCATCGACTACTGGTTCGTCACCGAGGGCCGCCGCGTTCACAAGACCGTGCACCACTATCTGATGCGCTTCCTCGGCGGCGAACTGTCCGACGAGGACGTCGAGGTGACCGAGGTGGCGTGGGTGCCGCTCCACGAGCTGCCCAAACGCCTGGCCTACGCCGACGAGCGCCGCCTCGCCGAGGTCGCCGACGAGCTGATCGACAAACTTCACGCCGACGGCCCCGCCGCGCTGCCGCCGCTGCCCCGCACCGCCCCACGGCGGCGCCCCCAGACTCATTCGCACACCCGCAACCGGCGTCGCGACGACAGCTCGCAGGGCCGGCGGACGAACGGATGCGGACAAGGCCCGTGAGGACCGCCCCGGCCGCCGACGCGCGCTCGGCGGCGGTGCTCGCGCGCCTGATCGCCGCCCTGGTCCTCCTGACGCTGTCCGTCGTCCCGGCCGCGCTCCCCCATGCCGCTGCTGCTGAACCCGGCGCCACCCCGTTCCTGAAACTGCGGGTCGACCGGATCACCCCCGAGCTCGTCACCACGACCAGCGAACCGACCGTCACCGTGAGCGGTGTGGTCCGCAACGTCGGGGACCGCACCGTGCGCGACGTGGTGCTGCGGCTGGAGCACGCCGCTGCGGTCGACGCCTCCTCGGGGCTGCGCACCAACCTCACCGGTAACGTCGACCAGTTCGAGCCGGTTGCGCAATTCATCACCGCCGCACCGGAACTCCCCCGAGGCGCCCAGGTGCCGTTCACGTTCACCTACCCGTTGCGCGCGCCGGGCGGACCGTCGCTCGGCATCACCGAACCCGGCGTCTACCCCGTCCTGGTCAACGTCAACGGCACCCCGGACTACGGCGCGCCCGCCCGCCTCGACGACGCGCGGTTCCTGCTGCCGGTGCTCGGCGTGCCCCCGGAGGCCGGCACCGAGTCCGCGGCCGGCGCCCTGGCCTCGGTGGTGCCGCCAGATACGTCGAAACCGGTGGGGCTGACGGTGTTGTGGCCTCTGGCGGACCGTCCGCGGCTGGCGTCGGGACTGCCGGGCGGCACGTCACCGGTGCGGCTGATCGACGACGAACTCGCCCAGTCGCTGGCACCCGGCGGCCGCCTCGACACGCTGCTCGCGGCCGTCGACTTCGCGACCAGCCCGGCGGTGGATCCGCTCGGCGAGGTGAACCGGACGCTGTGTCTTGCGGTCGATCCCGATCTGCTGGTGACGGTCAACGCGATGACCGCGGGTTACGTCGTCAACGACGGACCCGACGCCGGTCCGACCACGCCGACCCGGCCGGGCGCCGGTCGCGACGCCGCCATCGGCTGGCTCAGCCGCCTCAAGGCGCTCGCGCCGCGGATGTGCGTGGTGCCGACGACGTACGCCCAGGCCGATCTCGACGCGCTGCAGCGGATCGGCGATCCCGGGCTGAGCGCGATCGCAACCACCGGCACCGCCGACATCGTCGACCGTATCCTCGGGGTGCCCGCCGTGCGGGGGGTGACGCTGCTCGGCGACGGACCGCTCACCAGGCCCGCGCTGCAACTGCTCTCGGCGCAGACGGCGACGGTCGCGATCGGCGCGGCGCCGCTGACCGCCCAGGATTCGAGCACCGGGCTCGGCGCATCCGCCGAGCTGAATCCGGTGCGCTACACCCCGCAGGTCGTCTCCGTACCGTTCGATCCGACGGTGGGCGCCGCCCTCGCCGCAGCGGGCGCGGATCCGTCCTCACCCACCTATCTCGACGCGTCGCTGGCGATCCCGCTGAACCAGGACTCCGCCATTGCGCGCCGCCAGAACGCGCTCGGCGCGCTGCTGTGGCGGGGCCTGCAACCCGACGCCGCGCCTCGCACCCAGGTCGTGATGCCGCCCCTGGTCTGGAATCTCGGACCCGAGGACGCGCGGTCGATCCTCACCGCCGTCGGCACCGCGATCCGCAGCGGTCTGGCAGTGCCCAGGGCGCTGGCCGCGGTGGTGTCCGAATCCGCCGGCCTTCCGCCGCAGCCGGATGTGACGTGGCCGCCCGCCGAGACCGGCAACCCGCGCAGCCGGATCGACGACGCCGTCATCGCCGGTGTCGCAGCCACCACCAGACGGCTGTGGGAGCTGACGTCCGCACTCGGCGTCGACGAACGCACCGGCCTGACCGGTACGCAGTACACCGCCCCGCTGCGCGAGGACATGCTGCGCGCGCTGAGCCAGTCGGTGCCGCCGAATGCCCGCAACGGCCTCGCCCAGCAGCGGCTGTCGGTCGTGGCAGGAACCGTGGACGATCTGTTCGGCGCGGTCACCATCGTCAATCCGGGCGGGGCGTACACGCTGGCCACCGAACGCAGTCCACTGCCGCTCGCGCTGCGCAACGACCTGCCGGTGCCGATCCGGGTGCGCCTGGACGTCGACGCGCCGCCGGGGATGACCGTCGACGACATGGGTGAGATCGTGCTGCCGCCCGGCTTCCTGCCGCTGCGGGTGCCCATCGAGGTGCACTTCACCCAGCGCGTCGCCGTGGACGTGACCCTGCGCACGGCCGACGGTCTGCCGCTCGGGGAACCCGTCCGGCTGTCGGTGCACTCCAACGCCTACGGCAAGGTGCTGTTCATCATCACTCTGAGTGCAGGTGCGGTACTGGTACTGCTGGCGGGCCGCCGGCTGTGGCACCGTTTCCGCGGCCAGCCCGACCGCGCGGACCTCGACCGGCCGCAGCGCGGGTACGGCGAACACCGGGCGCCGGATCCGCTGGACACCGCGATCCGGCATGCGCCATCGGACGAGCAGCGCACCGCGGGTGGGCAGTCGTGAGCACCACCGGGCAGTGGCCGGGGCCCCCGACCAATCCGCAGCCGGTCCAGCAGCCCTATCCCCCGCCGCGCCGCATCGCGTCCGGGGCACCGCCGCCGCCGCGCCGGATGCCGCCCGCACCCCCGCGTCAGCGCATCCCGCGCGGGCCCGCCCCCCGCCGGCGCGCCGGCCGTCCCGAACTGTCCGACGCCGCCGTCGTCAAACGATCGTGGGGCATGGGAGTGGCCACGCTGGTCAGCCGGATCACCGGGTTCCTGCGGATCGTGCTGCTCGCGGCGATCCTCGGCGCCGCCCTGTCGAGTTCGTTCACGGTGGCCAACCAGCTGCCCAACCTGGTGGCCGCACTCGTGCTGGAGGCGACCTTCACGGCGATCTTCGTACCGGTGCTCGCCCGCGCGGAACGCGACGACCCCGACGGCGGAACGGCGTTCGTGCGCCGGCTGGTCACGCTGGCGACGACACTGCTGCTGATCGCCACCGTGCTGTCGGTGGCGGCTGCGCCGATGCTGGTCCACCTGATGCTCGGCGACGACCCCCAGGTCGACGAAGCGCTCACCACCGCGTTCGCATATCTGTTGCTGCCACAGGTGGTGTTCTACGGACTGACGTCGGTGTTCATGGCAATCCTGAACACCCGCAACGTGTTCGGCCCGCCGGCGTGGGCACCGGTCGTCAACAACATCGTCGCGATCGTCACGCTCGGCGTCTATCTGCTGGTGCCCGGGGAGCTGTCGCTGAACCCCGTCGAGATGGGCAACGCCAAACTGCTGGTGCTCGGCATCGGCACCACCCTCGGCGTGTTCGCGCAGACCGCGGTGCTGCTGGTCGCGATCCGGCGCGAACGCATCAGCCTGCGCCCGCTGTGGGGGCTCGACGACCGGCTCAAGAAGTTCGGCGCCATGGCCGCCGCGATGGTGCTCTACGTGCTGATCAGCCAGGCCGGGCTGGTGGTCACCAACCAGATCGCCAGTACCGCAGCCGCTTCCGGGCCCGCGATCTACACCTACACATGGCTGGTGCTGCAGCTGCCGTTCGGCATCATCGGCGTGACGGTGCTGACCGTGGTGATGCCGCGGCTGTCCCGCAACGCCGCCGCCAACGACACCTCCGCGGTGCTGGGTGATCTGTCCCTGGCCACCCGGCTGACGATGGTCACGCTGATCCCGATCGTCGCGCTGATGACCGTCGGCGGCCCGGCGATCGGCAGCGCGCTGTTCGCCTACGGCAACTTCGGCGACACCGACGCCGGATATCTCGGCATCGCGATCACGCTGTCGGCGTTCACTCTCGTCCCGTACGCCCTGGTGCTGCTGCAGCTGCGGGTGTTCTACGCCCGCGAACAACCGTGGACACCGATCCTGATCATCGTCGTGGTGACCACCGTCAAGATCATCGCCTCGATCGCCGCGCCCGCGCTGACCGACGACCCCGAAATGGTCGCGGGCCTGCTGGGCACCGCCAACGGGATCGGCTTCGTGGCCGGCGCGATCGTCGGGCACATCCTGCTGCGGTCGAACCTGCTGCCGCGCCGCGGCAGGATGCTGGACATCTCGGTGGTCCGCACCATCCTGGTCACCCTCACCGCGTCACTGCTGGCCGCACTGCTGGGCCAGATCGCCGATCAGGTGCTCGGCCTGGAGGACCTGACCGAACGCTTCGGTGCGGCCGGATCGCTCGCGCGACTGGCCGTCCTCGGTCTGATCATGGTGCCCGTCATCGTCGGTGTGCTCGTGGCCGCCAAGGTTCCCGAGGCGACCGCCGGCCTTTCCGCCGTGCGCCGCCGGATCGGCGGTGGCCGGGGCGCCCCCACGGCGGCGGCCACTCGGGCCGACCAGCATTCGCCCGCCGGGACCGTCCCGTACCCTGAGCCAAGGAATGCACCTCCGGTACGGCGGAGTCGGGGTCCGGCCGCCGGCGGGAGCGGGGCTCCGGCGCGCGGCGCCGGGGTGGGGATGTGGAAAGGACCAGCGGTGAGCGACGAGTCCGCAGGCGATTCTGCAGGGCTGCCCGACGGCCCGGCGCACGACAAGCCGGCCCACCACACCACCCAGACAACCAAGATCACCCGGCCGACCGCCGACGACTTCCAGCCCGACGTCCCCGACGACAAGGTGCGGCGCGATCCCGGGACGGGCGGCACGACCACCGAGTTCGCGGTGTCCGGTCGCCCACCCGCCGACTACGGCGGCGACCCCACCCGCGAATCCCTGCCGTTCGCGCCGCCGAGCGAGCCGCCCATCGAGGCCGCGACCTCCGACGAGGACGTCCACCTCATCCCCGGCGCCACCATCGGCGGCGGCCGCTACCGGCTGCTGGTGTTCCACGGCGGGCCGCCCAACCTGCAGTTCTGGCAGGCCCTCGACACCGCCTTGGACCGCCAGGTCGCGTTGACGTTCGTCGACCCCGACAACGAACTTCCCGATGAGAAGCTGCAGGAGATCCTGTCGCGCACCCTCAAGCTCAGCCGCATCGACATGCCCGGCGTGGCCCGCGTCCTCGACGTCGCCAACACCGGCTCGGGCGGGCTGATCGTGTCGGAATGGATTCGCGGCGGCTCGCTGACCGAAGTGGCCGACACCGCGCCGTCGGCGATCGGCGGCGCCCGCGCGATGCAGTCGCTGGCCGCAGCCGCGGAGGCAGCACACCGCGCCGGCGTCGCGCTGTCGATCGACCATCCCAGCCGCGTGCGGGTCAGCATCGACGGCGACGTCGCGCTCGCCTTCCCCGCGACGATGCCCGACGCCACCCCCGAGGACGACATCCGCGGAATCGGGGCCGCGCTCTACGCCCTGCTGGTCAACCGGTGGCCGCTGCCCGAGACCGGGGTGCCGAGCGGACTGGCGCCCGCCGACCTCGACGCCGCCGGTCAACCCGTCGAACCGAAGTCGGTGGACCGCGAGGTCCCGTTCCAGATCTCGGCAGCCGCCGCGCGTGCCGTGCAACCCGATGGGGGCATCCGCAGCGCTCCCACCCTGCTGAACCTGCTCCAGCAGGCCACCGCGATCGCCGACCGCACCGAGCTCATCTCCCCGCTCGACCGGCCGGACGCGCCGGGGGCGGGTGGGGCCCGGGGTGACGACGACCCGGACGCCCGGCTGCGCCGCCGGAAGGGGCTGATGGCCGGGCTCGCGGTCGGCGGCGTGATCGTCGTGGTGGCCCTGGTGGTGCTGGCCACCGTGCTCAGCCGCATCTTCGGTGACGTCGGCGGCGGCTTGGACGGTGACGGCCTCGGCCTGAATGCGCCGTCCAGTTCCACCGAGGCCGACCAGAACTCCGGGTCCGGCAACGTGGTGCGTCCCGTCCGGGCCACGGTCTTCTCCCCCGACGGCGGTGCGGACAACCCGGCGACCGCCGGCAACGCCATCGACGGCAATCCGTCGACGGTGTGGGCGACCGACATCTACTCCGACCCCGCCCCGTTCCCGAACTTCAAGAACGGCGTCGGGCTGCTGCTCGAGCTGCCCCAGCCCACTCGGCTGGAGTCGGTCGACATCAGCCTCGACAGCACGGGTACGTCGGTGCAGATCCGCTCGGCCCAGTCCGCATCGCCGTCGTCGCTCACCGACACGACCGAACTGACGCCGTCCACGCCGCTCAAACCGGGCAAGAACACCATCGACGTCAGCAACGCCTCCCCCACCTCGTACGTGCTCGTGTGGATCGACACTCTCGGCACGGTCAACGGGGAGAGCCGCACGAACATCTCCGAGATCACCCTCGAGGGCACCAGCTAGCGAGTTGTCCACAGGCCGGCGCAATTCGTGTCGGGCCCGGCGCGCCGCGGCGCTTAGTGTTCGTCTGTGGGGAGCTTCGACGCCGCCGACCGGTCCGACGCACAGCTGCTCGCCGCCCATGTGGCCGGCGAACGGTATGCCTTCGACGAGCTCTACCTGCGGCACCGCAGGCAGCTGACGCACCTCGCGCAGACGTTGACCCGCCATCCCCAGGACGCCGAGGAGGCACTGCAGGACGCGATGATGTCGGCACACCACCGTGCCGCCGGATTCCGCCATGACAGCACGGTCGGCAGCTGGCTGTACCGCATCGTCGTCAACGCCTGCCTCGACCGGCTGCGGCGCGCCAAGTGCCAACCCACCACCGCGCTGCTCGACGGCGACCACCCGATCGGCGATCCCACAGCCCACCTCGACGTTCGGCTCACCGTGCGGCACGCGTTGATGCGGTTACCGGTCGATCAGCGGGCCGCGGTTCTCGCGGTCGACATGCAGGGCTACTCCGTCGCCGAGACGGCCCGGCTGCTCGGCGTCGCCGAGGGCACGGTGAAGAGCCGCTGCAGCCGGGGCCGGGCGCGGCTGGCCGCGGTGCTGCGGGAGGCCGACGGCACACCGCGGCCGGGCGCGGGTGTCCGCCGTGCGGTCAGCCGGGCGTGTGATCCGTCGCGACGTGCGTGACGCTGCGGGCGTGGCCCCGACGACGGCGGGGAACACCCCGACTTAGGCTGGTGTTGACAATCGTGCCGGCGTGACGCGGCAGAAAGGCACACATGACCTCCTCATCCACGGTGCACGACCTCATCATCATCGGTTCCGGACCTGCGGGTTACACCGCAGCCGTCTACGCCGCCCGCGCCCAGCTCAAGCCGCTGGTGTTCGAGGGCAGCCAGTTCGGCGGGGCGCTGATGACGACCACCGAGGTGGAGAACTACCCCGGCTTCCGGAACGGCATCACCGGTCCGGAGCTGATGGACGAGATGCGCGAGCAGGCGTTGCGGTTCGGCGCGGACCTGCGCATGGAGGACGTCGACGAGGTGTCCCTCGACGGACCCATCAAGACCGTCACCGTCGGCGACGAGACCCACCGCGCCCGCGCCGTCATCCTCGCGATGGGTGCGGCCGCCCGCCACCTCGGGGCGCCGGGCGAGGACGCGCTGCTCGGCATGGGCGTCAGCACCTGCGCCACCTGCGACGGCTTCTTCTTCCGCGACCAGGACATCGCCGTGGTCGGCGGTGGCGACTCCGCGATGGAGGAGGCGACGTTCCTCACCCGGTTCGCGCGCAGCGTCACCGTCATCCACCGCCGCGAGGAGTTCCGGGCGTCGCGGATCATGCTCGACCGCGCCCGCGCCAACGACAAGATCACCTTCCTGACCAACACGGCCGTCACCGAGATCGAGGGCAGCCCGAAGGTCACCGGCATCCGGCTGCGGGACGTGAACACGGGCGAGGAATCCAAGCTCGCGGTGACCGGCGTGTTCGTGGCGATCGGCCACGTCCCGCGCTCCGACATCGTGCGCGGCCAGGTGGACCTCGACGAGGACGGCTACGTCCTGGTCGAGGGCCGGACCACCAGCACCTCGGTCGAAGGCGTCTTCGCCGCAGGCGATCTCGTGGACCGCACCTACCGGCAGGCCATCACCGCCGCCGGTAGCGGGTGTTCCGCGGCGATCGACGCCGAACGCTGGCTCGCCGAGATCGGCGTGGCACCCAGCGACGAGGAAATCTCAGCGCCGATCTGACGCGCGCCCACCCCACAACCCACTTCAGCGAACAGGAGCAGCCATGGCTGACACCAACACGGCCACCGTCGCCGTCACCGACGCGTCGTTCTCCAGCGACGTACTGTCCAGCAACACCCCGGTGCTGGTCGATTTCTGGGCCACCTGGTGCGGCCCGTGCAAGATGGTCGCCCCCGTGCTCGAGGAGATTGCTTCGGAGAAGGCGGGCGCCCTGACGGTTGCCAAGCTCGACGTCGACGAGAACCCGGCCACCGCCCGCGACTTCCAGGTGGTGTCAATTCCGACGATGATCCTGTTCAAGGGCGGTGAACCCGTCAAGCGGATCGTCGGCGCGAAGGGTAAGGCCGCGCTGCTGCGCGAGATCGCCGACCACCTCTAGCCGATTCGGTACCAGCCGCGCCCGCCTGGCGTTTTCCCGATAACGGGAAGCGTCTGAGACAATTACGGCCGGGGCGTTGGCGGTGGGGATGCGCGCCAGGAGTACCCACAGCCGAATTCCGAGCCGGCCTGAAGGGGCGAGTATGTCGAGTCTGCGTCGAGGTGACCGCGAGGGAGCGGTCGCCGAGATCCGCGGTGCGCTCGCCGCTCTGGGTTTGCTCGACAGTCCCGATGCGGACCTGACCACCGGTAAGCATGTCGCAGCCGACGTGTTCGACGACGAGCTCGACCAGGCGGTGCGCGCGTTCCAGCAGAACCGCGGTCTGCTCGTCGACGGCATCGTCGGCGAGGCCACCTACCGCGCGTTGAAGGAGGCGTCGTACCGCCTCGGCGCCCGTACGCTGATGCACCAGTTCGGTGCGCCGATGTACGGCGACGACGTGGCGACGCTGCAGGCCCGGCTGCAGGACCTCGGGTTCTACACCGGTCTGGTCGACGGGCACTTCGGATTGCAGACCCACCACGGCCTGTCGTCGTACCAGCGCGAGTACGGGCTGTATCCGGACGGCATCTGCGGTCCAGAGACGTTGCGCTCCTTGTACTTTCTCGGATCCCGTGTCACCGGCGGATCCCCGCACGCAATCCGCGAGGAGGAGCTGGTCCGGCGCTCCGGTCCGCGTCTGTCCGGTAAGCGGGTCATCATCGATCCGGGCCGCGGCGGCAGCGACCACGGGGTGATCGTCAACGGACCCGAAGGCCCGATCAGCGAGGCCGACGTGCTGTGGGATCTGGCCAGCCGCCTGGAGGGCCGGATGACCGCGATCGGCATGGAGACCTTCCTCTCGCGGCCCGTCAACCGCAGCCCGTCCGACGCGGAACGGGCTGCGACCGCGAACACCGTGGGAGCCGATCTCATGATCAGCCTGCGGTGCGCGACGCAGCCCTCCGTGGCCGCCAACGGGGTGGCGTCGTTCCACTTCGGAAACTCGCACGGCTCGGTATCGACGATCGGCCGCAATCTGGCCGACTTCATCCAGCGGGAGATCGTGGCGCGCACCGGATTACAGGACTGCCGCAGCCATGGCCGCACCTGGGATCTGCTGCGCCTGACCAGGATGCCCACCGTGCAGGTCGACGTCGGCTACATCACCAATCCGCACGATCGAGATCTGTTGGTGGTCAACCAGACTCGTGATGCCCTCGCCGAGGGCATCCTCGCCGCCGTCAAGCGGCTCTATCTGCTCGGCAAGAACGACCGCCCCACGGGCACTTTCACTTTCGCCGAACTGCTGGCCCACGAATTGTCGGTCGAGCAGGCCGGACACCTTCGGCCGTAGCCGTTAGGTGTAGCGGCCGGCTCCTGCCCCGACGGGCTGCTGCAGCTGTGCCGATTCGAGCAGCCGTTCCAGCGCAGCCTCCACGTCCGCCTTCCAACCCAGTCCCTGCTCGAGTTCCAGACGCAGTCGGGGGAAGTACGGATGCGGCGCCACCACGGTGAAGCCGACGGCCTCGAGCAGATCGGCGCCGATCACGCAGCGCTGCACCGAACAATCCCCGAGCACCGCGACCGCGGCGTCGCAGTCCCCCGGCACCACCCGCGGGTCGGCGAGGTGCTCGGTGGCCTCCGTACGGCCGAACGCCTCGAGGGCACGGACACCGCGGCGCACCAGATCGGCGACCACCGACGTCAGCAGTCTCTGCGGTAGGGACTCACTGTCGGGTCCGGCCTCGACGCCGACCGAAGTGAGCAGAATGGCGTCGGCACTCACCGGTCCGCTGGGAAACAGGCCGGCCCGCGGCACCGCCCTCGGCGGGGCGTAGAACGCGTATCCGAGACACGGCTCTTCTCGATTCGATACGAGCAGATCCGGGTCATCGGTCTCGGCGCTCGAGCACTGCACCGCGACCTGACCGCACGAACCCCACTCGAGCATGACCATCGACAGCCACGCTTCCTTCTCGAACTCGGGGTCCGACAGGTGGTCCTCCTGCAGCGTGGCCGGGTCGACCTCCCAGAACACACAGCGGCGTGCGTGCTTGGGCAAATGTTCGAAGCCCTCGAGCCGCAAGGGCGTGATTCGTGCCGACACTCAGGTTCCCCGGTTCCTGTCCGCGGTCCGCTGCTGCGGCCGCCCCTCCAGAGTAGGAGATATCGCTGCCCGACCCCCGTTGCGAGACGGAATCCCCTGAGCGACAAGGGATTCGCTTCGGGCAGGCCGTGCGTTCCGCTGCGGATGCGTCGTAGTTGTCACAGTGACGTAACTGCCGTGGGTGGTTGGTCAGCGCGTCGTCGAGTTCATCAACTCGACAATCCGCTGCAAATCGTCCACCGACCCGAATTCGACCACGATCTTGCCCTTCCGTTTGCCGAGACTCACGGTGACGCGGGTATCGAACGCCGTCGACAGCTGCTCAGCAACATCCTGGAGGCCGGGCATCTGAATCGGCTTACGCTTCGGTGGTGTCGGTGCGGCGGGACCGTTCCGGTTGGCCAACGTGACCGCTTCTTCGGTCGCGCGGACCGACAGTCCCTCGGCGACGATCCGCGCGGCGAGTTCCTCCTGCCGTTCCGGACCACCCTCGAGGGCGAGCAGCGCCCGGGCATGGCCCGCGGACAGCACCCCCGCCGCGACCCGGCGCTGCACGGCGATAGGAAGACGCAGCAGCCGGATCATGTTCGTGATGAGCGGCCGCGATCGTCCGATCCGCGTGGCGAGTTCATCGTGGGTGACACCGAACTCGTCGAGCAGCTGCTGGTAGGCCGCCGCCTCTTCCAACGGGTTCAGCTGGACCCGGTGGATGTTCTCGAGAAGCGCGTCCCGCAGCAGATTGTCGTCTGCAGTCTCGCGGACGATGGCGGGGATCGCGGCCAGCTCGGCCTGTTGGGCAGCGCGCCAGCGCCGCTCCCCCATCACCAGCTGATAGCGCACCGGTCCGTCGGCGTTGTCGAGCGCGCGGACGACGATCGGCTGCATGAGGCCGAACTCGCGGATCGAGTGAACGAGCTCCGCCAACGCCTCGTCGTCGAACACCTGCCGCGGCTGCCGGGGGTTCGGTTCGATCGCCGCGGGATCAATCTCGCGATAGACCGCGCCCACTTCGACGACGGGTGGCACTGCCGCCGGCCCCCCGCCGATCACCACATCCGCCGCCGCGGAGCCCATGCGCGGGCCGCCGAGTGCAGCGCTGCCGCCGTCCTCCCCCGGTCCGGTCGGGATCAACGAGGCCAGGCCGCGGCCGAGTCCGCTGCGCTTGCGGGTGGGCTGGGTCATCGTGTCGTCTCCTTCGTCCACGCACACACGGTCATCGCCGGGCACCGTCGTGAGGTGCGCCCCGCTGCGCCAGCTCGCGGCTGGCGTCCAGATAGCTCATCGCGCCCCGGGATCCGGGGTCGTAGCCGAGGATCGTCATCCCGTATCCGGGCGCCTCGGACACCTTCACACTGCGCGGGATGACCGTCCGCAGCACGATGTCGCCGAAGTGCGCCCGCACGTCGTTCGCGACCTGATCGGCGAGCTTGGTGCGACCGTCGTACATCGTCAGGATGACGGTCGACACGGTGAGCTCGGGATTGAGGTGGGACTTGACCATCTCGATGTTGCGCAGTAGCTGCCCGACGCCCTCCAGCGCGTAGTACTCGCACTGGATCGGGATCAGGACCTCCGGCGCGGCCACCAATGCATTGATGGTGAGCAGCCCGAGCGACGGCGGGCAGTCGATGAAGACGTAGTCGAAGTCATGGTGTTTGAGCTCAGCCAGCGCTGTGCGCAGTCGGCCCTCCCGCGCCACCATGCTGACCAACTCGATCTCCGCACCTGCGAGGTCGATGGTCGCCGGCACACAGAACAGCTTCTCGTTGTGGGGGCTCTGTTGCAGCGCTTCCTGCACCGGGATCTCGCCGATCAGCACCTCGTACGACGATGCCGTACCCGGGCGATGCTCGATGCCGAGCGCGGTGCTGGCGTTGCCCTGCGGGTCCAAATCGATGACGAGCACCTTCAGACCCTGGAGCGCGAGAGCGGCCGCGATGTTCACCGCGGTCGTGGTCTTGCCGACGCCGCCCTTCTGGTTGGCGATCGTGAACACCCGCTGACGGCTGGGCCGCGGCAGCCCGGCCTGCTTGGCGGAATGCAGCACCCGCACCGCACGCTGCGCCTCCGCACCGATCGGCGTATCAGCAGCGATCTCGTCACCCCATGTTTCACGTGAAACAGGCGTGCCGCCCGTCGCGTCCGGCACTCGACCCATGCTCATCTCCTGCCCGCTCGTTGTGATCGGCCTGATCCGCGCGCCGGCGTCCTGCGCCTGGCGACGACCACCGTGGCAGGTGGACTCAGATAGTCCGCGCCACATCTCACCACTCGGACGTCCTCGGCGCCAGCCCGCTCCATCGCGCGCCGGTGCTCGTCTACTTCCGCGTCGGCGCGCTCGCCCTTCAACGCCAGCATGCGGCCGCCGGGCTTGAGCAGTGGCAGGCTCCAGCGGCTCAGCTTGTCCAGGGAGGCGACTGCGCGTGACGTCACCACATCCACCTCCCCCAGGGCTTCCCGTACCGGCGGGTCCTCGGCCCGGCCACGGATCACGCGCACCTCGATCCCGAGGGCGTCGACGATCTCGGTCAGGAACTCACTCCGCCGCAACAGCGGCTCTACCAACAGCACCTCGACATCGGGGCGCGCCAACGCCAACGGTATGCCAGGCAGGCCGGCGCCGCTGCCGATATCCACGACGCGCTCGCCCGGCATCACCAGTTCGGCAACCGCCGCGCTGTTCAGAATGTGCCGGTCCCAGATCCGGTCGGTCTCGCGAGGCCCGATGAGCCCACGCTCCACACCGGCGGTGCACAGAAAGTCTGCGTACCGTTCGGCACGCTCAAGTTGCTCGTTGAAGAGTGCCGCCGCCGCGGCCGGAGCGTCGCGTTTCACGTGAAACATTCTCCGCCCCGTCGCGCCGTCGAGTGAACTACATCCGTGTAACTAAGGGGTCAGTCCGCGAGGACGACGACCCGGCGGGACGGCTCAACGCCCTCGCTCTCGCTGTGCACACCCGCAACGGCGGCGACAGCGTCGTGCACGATCTTGCGTTCGAACGGGGTCATCGGGGCCAGCTCCTCGCGCTCTCCGGACTCCAGCACCCGACGGGCGACCTTGTCCCCCAGCGCGGCCAGTTCGTCACGACGGCGACGACGCCACCGCGCGATGTCCAGCATCAGTCGGCTGCGCTCACCGGTCTTCTGGTGCACCGCGAGCCGCGTCAGCTCCTGCAGCGCATCGAGCACCTCGCCCTTCCGGCCCACGAGCTTGTTCAGATCGTCACCGCCGTCGATGCTGACCACGGCGC
The DNA here is from genome assembly GCF_001665575.1 of Mycobacterium sp. 852013-51886_SCH5428379. Taxonomy (GTDB): domain Bacteria; phylum Actinomycetota; class Actinomycetes; order Mycobacteriales; family Mycobacteriaceae; genus Mycobacterium. Next base: position 137,079 of record NZ_LZSU01000030.1, read on the forward strand.
GGTCACCCTCGACGTCCAGGTCGATGTCGCCGTCGAAGTCCAGCAGATCGAGCAGCTCTTCGAGATAGTCGCCGGCAATCTCGCCTTCGGCGACGAGGCGCTCCTCGAGATCGTCCTCCCCGGCCGGCGCTGCCGCCTCAGTGTCCTCGGTGCGCGTAGTCGTATCAGCGTCCGTCATGTTCGTGCCTCTCTTCTCGGCCAGTGCGGGACTGGCTAACGCTTACGTTTCTTGGGCCGGGCGCCCGGCTGCGGTGTTCGGTTCGTGGACGGCCGCGAGCCAGTGGGCTTGGCCGCTGCCTTGCCGGACTTGGGTGTCGCCCCACGGGCCGGCGACGCGTCGCCTTCCGCCGCTGGCGCGGCCGGTGTCTCGTCGGTGACAGAATCGTCGGTGACCGAATCGTCCGCAGCAGAGCCGTTGGTCCCCGCACCCTTACGGCGCTTCGGCTTGGCCCCGGGCGCAGGCGCGTTGGCCGCCCGCCGCTCGAGTGCCTCGACCTTCTTGGCTTCCTCTTCCTTCTCGATCTTGCCGAACACGTAGTGCTGCTGACCGAAGGTCCAGATGTTGTTCGCGAGCCAGTACATGATCACGGCGAGCGGCAGGAACGGACCACCGACGACCACGCCGAGCGGGAACACGTACAGCGCGAGCTTGTTCATCATCGCCGTCTGCGGATTCGCCGCGGCCTCGGGACTCTGTCGCGCCACCGATGCCCGACTGTTGAAGTACGTCGCGACGCCGGCGAGGATCATGATCGGCACACCGACCCCGATGACCGCCGCACGGTTGAATTCGGTGAACGCATCCAAACCCGAGGTCTGGATCATGGTGGCGCTCAACGGCGCGCCGAACAGGTTCGCGTCGAGGAAGTTCGCGACGTCGGTCGGGCTGAACACGTAGTTGCCGGTCGCCCGGTTCTGCTCCACGGACAGTTGGATCTGCCCGAACCCGCCCTGGGTGCGGTTGAACGACCGCAACACGTGGAAGAGCCCGAGGAACACCGGCACCTGGGCAAGCATCGGCAGGCAGCCGAGGATCGGGTTGAACCCATGTTCCTTCTGCAGCTTCTGCATCTCCAGCGCCATCCGCTGGCGGTCCTTGCCGTACTTCTTCTGCAGCGCCTTGATCTGCGGCTGCAACTCCTGCATCTGCCGCGTGGTCCGGATCTGCTTCACGAACGGTTTGTAGAGGATCGCGCGCAGGGTGAACACGAGGAACATCACCGACAGCGCCCAGGCGAAGAAGTTGCTGGGCCCGAGGAGGAAGGCGAAGGCCTTGTACCAAACCCACATGATCGCCGACACCGGGTAGTAGATGATGTCGAGGCTGAACCAGTTAAACAATCGTGTTGCTCCTGACGGGATCTGCGGCCGACGGGGCGCCGCTGGGGTCTGAGGACGACTCGTCCGGCGCTGCGGGCCGGTCGGGAATCGGATCCCAACCGCCCGGGTGCCACGGGCCGCACTTCGCGAGCCGCACGGCAGCGAGCCAGCTGCCGCGGATCAATCCATATTCGGTCAGGGCGTCGACCGCGTACTGGCTACAGGTCGGGGTGAACCGGCACGACGGCAGTCTCAGCGGCGAGATCATGTTGCGGTAGAGCTCGATGACGAAGACGACGGCCCGCGCGGCGGACCGTCCTCCACGGCGCCGCGCCGTCACCGGCACACTCCGGCGCGAGGTTTGGCCCGGGCAACCGCGCGACTCAGTTGCTCACCGAGCACAGCCGACGAAGCGGCGCCGGCGCCGGGCAACACCCGGATCACCAAACGGTGGGCGGGGGTGAGTTCGTCGAGCACGGGATAGACGACGTGGCGAAGGCGGCGGGACACGCGGTGTCGCACCACGGCATTACCCACTGACTTCGACACCACCAAGCCGATCCTCGGCCCGGTCAGATCCGCGTCGTCACATCCCAGATGGATGACGAGATCGGGTTGCGCACAGCGCACCCCACGACTGACCGTGGCACTGAATTCCGCCGACCGGGTCATTCGGTACCGGGCCGGAAGCACGGCGCGAGTTCCCGCGCTGCGTCACGCAGTGAGGGAACGACGGCCCTTGTTGCGGCGGGCCGACACGATGGCGCGCCCGGCACGGGTCCGCATGCGCAGCCGGAAACCGTGCACACGCGCGCGACGGCGATTGTTGGGCTGGAACGTCCGCTTGCCCTTGGCCACGGCAATCTCTCCTCGTTGTGTGGCGTTCGCGTTCCACACACATGTCGTTCGTGGGTGGACGCGTTCGCCGTTGTTAAGCTCTGCGTCTTGCTTGCTAGCCGGCGCTGACTCCAGTGGCCCGGATCGCAGCCGTATCGCCACGTGCGGGCGACTGTTCGAGGGTACTGACGAGATTTCGCTGGGTCAAACCTCGCTCGTCACCGGCCCGAACGTTGACATCCGTCACATCTTTCACCAATGCCGCATGGGCCGAAAGAAGTGGCGCCCCAATGTCGTCGAACGGTTGGCACTCCGTGAGAAAACTGTTAGCTTCTGGCAATGCCGTTTCGACTGGAGCGGCCGCCGACAACGAAATGAGGACGTCCCGACCGCGAGCCCACAGCTCTCCAGCAGCTGTGCAGAGCCCCGTTCCGCGGCGTCCCCAACCGGTAGACAACAGAACGACGACGGGCTGTCCATATTCCACAGGTTGTGGATAACTTTGTGGACAGTTGGTCATCGTTCCATTGGTCGTCGCTGACACGACGGCTACGCAAGGGGGTGCTCGTCGTTGACAGCTGACCCCGACCCCCCTTTCGTCGCGGTCTGGAACCTCGTTCTCGACGAACTCAACGGCGCCTCCGCGGTCCACGGTCACAACGGCACCCCGCCCGGACCTGTCCTCACCGCTCAGCAACGCGCCTGGCTCAAATTGGTCAAACCCCTGGTCATCACCGAGGGGTTTGCTCTGCTGTCAGTGCCGACCCCGTTCGTCCAGAACGAGATCGAACGCCATCTGCGGGAACCGATCATCACCGCGCTCAGCCGGCACCTCGGTCAGCGCGTCGAACTCGGCGTGCGGATCGCCACCCCCGGCCCGGAAGACGAGATGTCCACGCCGCCGACTGCCGATCACGACGAGGTCGACGAGGACACCGAGGCCAGGGCCAGCGCGGCCGAGACGTGGCCTCGGTATTTCAGCCGGACGCCGCAGCCGCCGGTGCCCGAAGATCCGGACGAAGTCAGTCTCAACCGGCGCTACACGTTCGACACGTTCGTCATCGGCGCCTCCAACCGGTTCGCGCACGCCGCGACCCTGGCCATCGCCGAAGCGCCGGCCCGGGCCTACAACCCGTTGTTCATCTGGGGTGAGTCCGGTCTCGGCAAGACCCATCTGCTGCACGCCGCGGGCAACTACGCCCAGCGCCTCTTCCCCGGGATGCGCGTGAAGTACGTCTCCACCGAGGAATTCACCAACGATTTCATCAACTCGCTGCGCGACGACCGCAAGGCATCGTTCAAGCGCAGTTACCGCGACATCGACGTGCTGCTGGTCGACGACATCCAGTTCATCGAGGGCAAGGAAGGTATCCAGGAGGAGTTCTTCCATACCTTCAACACCTTGCACAACGCGAACAAGCAGATCGTGATCTCCTCGGACCGGCCGCCCAAGCAGCTGGCCACCCTCGAAGACCGCCTCCGCACGCGGTTCGAGTGGGGGCTGATCACCGATGTGCAGCCGCCGGAGCTCGAGACCCGTATTGCGATCCTGCGCAAGAAGGCGCAGATGGACCGGCTCGACGTCCCCGACGACGTGCTGGAGCTCATCGCCGGCAGCATCGAACGCAACATCCGTGAACTCGAGGGCGCCCTGATCCGGGTGACGGCCTTTGCGTCGCTGAACAAGACGGCGATCGACAAGTCTCTGGCCGAGATCGTGTTGCGTGACCTGATCTCCGACGCCAGCACCATGCAGATCTCGACCGCGGCCATCATGGCCGCCACCGCCGAGTACTTCGAGACAACGATCGAGGAACTGCGCGGGCCGGGTAAGACGCGGGCACTGGCGCAGTCGCGGCAGATCGCGATGTATCTGTGCCGGGAGCTCACCGATCTGTCGCTCCCGAAGATCGGCCAGGCGTTCGGTCGCGATCACACGACCGTCATGTACGCCGAGAAGAAGATCCGTGGCGAGATGGCCGAACGCCGTGAGGTGTTCGATCACGTCAAGGAACTCACCACTCGGATCCGTCAGCGCTCCAAGCGCTGATTTTCGCCGTTTTCTGCCCCGGGGATCGCATCCCCGGCGATTCGTCACGTGTCAAATCGGTCGCGGTGCCCAAAAACTTGTGTCCCCTCAGTCACAGCGGTCACACGGCGCGCCTGTGCATACCGTGTGGACAACATGGTGACCGAGCGCGGGACAGCCGCGGTGGAATTACACAACCCACTCGCCCGTCCACATCCCCCGACACCACAGCCGAATTCCATCCACAGTGCGCCCACATCCCGACACGCTCGCCGGCCAGCACCGTCGCCGGTTCATCCCCAGACTCCACAGGCCCTATTACTGTTACTTGTCTATCTCTCTAGATCTCTTCTAGAAGAACGGCGTTGGGGACACGTCGTGCACAGGGCCGTCCGACGGGCCGCCCGATGCGCCCGTGTCAGCCCGATCGATTAGCTTTCAAGTTCGAGCGGAAAGCTCTACGGTGGTTCAGCGGCAGCCGTTATGGTCGTCGAGGCGCAGCTGGGTAGGCGTTCTTCGGACACCGAGACAACCGCTGGTAGAACTCATTGTGGTGTTATTCGAAGGGACGCTATGGACGTGGCGACGACGACGACGGGTCTGAACGACCTGAAGTTCCGCCTGGTGCGGGAGGACTTCGCTGACGCGGTGGCCTGGGTGGCCCGCAACCTGCCCTCACGCCCCACCGTCCCCGTCCTGGCCGGTGTGCTGATCACCGGTGACGACGACGGTCTGACCATCTCGGGATTCGACTACGAGGTGTCGGCCGAAGTCCGCGTCGCAGCTGAAATCGCCTCTCCGGGAAGTGTTCTGGTATCGGGCCGGTTGTTGTCCGACATCACCAGGGCGCTGCCGGCCAAACCGGTCGACGTCAGCGTCGAAGGGACCCGCGTCTCCCTGACCTGCGGTAGCGCCCGCTTCTCGCTGCCAACCATGGCGGTCGAGGACTATCCGACGCTGCCGACGCTCCCGGACGAGACCGGTGTGGTGGGCGCCGACGTGTTCGCCGAGGCGATCGGTCAGGTCGCGGTCGCGGCCGGCCGTGACGACACGCTGCCCATGCTGACCGGCATTCGCGTCGAGATCACCGGTGAGAGTGTGGTTTTGGCTGCCACCGACCGCTTCCGGCTCGCCGTGCGTGAACTGACCTGGTCGACCACCTCCCCCGACATCGAGGCTGCGGTGCTGGTGCCGGCCAAGACGCTGGCCGAGGCTGCGAAGGCGGGCACCGCCGGTTCTGACGTGCATCTGGCGCTGGGCGCCGGCGCGTCGGTCGGCAAGGAGGGTCTGCTGGGGATTCGCAGCGAGGGTAAGCGCAGCACCACCCGACTGCTCGACGCGGAATTCCCGAAGTTCCGGCAGCTGCTGCCCAGTGAGCACACCGCGGTGGCGACCATCGGCGTCGCCGAACTGACCGAGGCGATCAAGCGCGTCGCGCTGGTGGCCGACCGCGGCGCCCAGGTCCGGATGGAGTTCTCCGAGGACGTCCTGCGGCTGTCAGCCGGAGCCGACGACGTGGGCCGCGCCGAGGAAGATCTCCCCGTGCAGTTCGCCGGGGATCCTTTGACCATCGCCTTCAACCCGACCTACCTCACCGACGGCCTGGGTTCCCTGCACTCCCCGCGCGTGACGTTCGGCTTCACCACGCCGAGCAGGCCTGCGGTCTTGCGTCCGGCCGGCGACGATGACGAGGGTGTCGACGGCAGCGGACCATTCCCCGCTCTGCAGACCGACTACGTGTATCTGTTGATGCCGGTGCGCCTCCCGGGCTGACCGGCCTACCACCAAGAGGGGCGTTTATGCAGCTCGGTTTGATCGGCCTGGGCAAGATGGGCTTCAACATGCGGGAGCGCCTGCGTGAAGGTGGCCACGAAGTGGTCGGCTACGACCCTCGCCCCGAGGTGAGCGACGTGCCCTCGCTGGCGGCTCTGGCGGATGCGCTCGCCGCGCCCCGGGTGGTGTGGGTGATGGTGCCGTCCGGCCCGGTCACCCACGACACCATCGTCTCCCTGGCCGAGGTGCTCGGCGAAGGCGACCTGGTCATCGATGGCGGTAACTCGCGATACACCGAGGACGCGCCTCACGCAGAACTGTTGGCCGCCAAGGGAATCGGCTTCATTGACGCCGGTGTATCCGGTGGTGTCTGGGGTTTGCGAGAGGGTTACGGGCTCATGGTCGGCGGATCCGACGCCGACGTCGAACGGGTGATGCCGATCTTCGACACGCTGCGCCCGCCGGGTGAGCAGGCCGACGGATTCGTCCACGCAGGACCGATCGGCGCCGGCCACTTCGCGAAGATGGTGCACAACGGTGTCGAGTACGCGTTGATGACCGCCTACGGCGAAGGTTACGAGATGCTGGCCGCCGAGGATCTGATCAAGGATCCCCAAGCGGTGTACCAGGCGTGGACCAACGGCACCGTGGTGCGGTCGTGGCTGCAGCAGCTGCTGGCCAAGGCGTTGCGGGAAGATCCGGGTCTCGACGAGATCTCCGGCTACACCGAGGATTCCGGTGAAGGCCGCTGGACCGTCGAGGAGGCGATCCGGTTGCGGGTACCGGTGCCGGCAATCGCGGCGTCGCTGTTCGCACGGTTCGAATCCCGGCAGGAGGACTCCCCCACGATGAAGGCGGTCTCCGCGCTGCGTAACCAGTTCGGCGGCCATGCCGTGCAGAGGATCAGTAAGTCGGGATAGGTGTACGTCCGGCACTTGACGCTGACCGACTTCCGCTCCTGGGCCCGCGCGGACCTCGAGCTGGAGCCGGGCCGCACGGTGTTCGTCGGCTCCAACGGCTTCGGAAAGACGAATCTGATTGAGGCGCTGTGGTATTCGGCGACGCTGAGTTCGCATCGGGTGGCCGCGGACGCCCCGCTGATCCGGGCCGGCGCCGCCCGCGCGGTCGTGTCGACCATCGTCGTCAACGACGGCCGCGAATTGGCCGTCGACCTGGAGATCACCGCGGGTCGGGCCAACAAGGCCCGCCTCAACCGCTCCCCCGTCCGCAGTCCGCGCGAAGTGCTCGGGGTGCTGCGCGCGGTGCTGTTCGCGCCGGAAGATCTGGCGCTGGTCCGAGGCGACCCGGGTGAACGCCGCCGGTATCTCGATGACTTGGCGACCACGCGTCGGCCGAGCCTCGCCGGGGTGCGCGCCGATTACGACAAAGTGGTCCGCCAGCGGACGGCGCTGCTGAAGACCGCGGCGGGCGCCCGCTACCGCGGGGATCGCAGCGCGCTGGAAACGCTCGACGTGTGGGACGGCCATCTGGCGGTGTACGGCGCGCAACTCATGGCCGCCCGCGCGTCTCTGGTCGTCGAGTTGGCGCCGGAGGTGGAGAAGGCTTATCAGCTGTTGGCCCCGGGATCGCGACCGGCGGCGATCCGGTATCGCACCAGCGTCGACGCCTCGGACGGCGATGATGCGGACGAGACCGTGGAGTACTACGAGGCCGCGCTGCTGGATGCGATGGCCCGCCGCCGCGACAACGAACTCGACCGCGGGGTGTGCCTGGTCGGACCGCACCGTGACGACCTGGAACTACGCCTCGGCGATCAGGCGGCGAAAGGCTATGCGAGCCACGGGGAATCGTGGTCGATGGCGTTGGCGCTACGGCTGGCCTCCTATGAGCTGTTGCGCGCCGAGGGCAGTGATCCGGTGCTGCTGCTCGACGACGTGTTCGCCGAACTCGACACCGCGCGGCGGCGGGCGCTCGCGGGTGTCGCGGCCGACGCGGAGCAGGTGCTGGTGACGGCGGCGGTTCCAGAGGATGTCCCTGCCGACTGGGATGCTCACCGGGTGGGGATTCGGATGCAGGACGACGACGAGGGCGCACGGATATCGGTGGTGGTGCAGTGACCGGTGATCACGACGACGACAACGCGACCGAGAACGCGGCCGGTCCGCCCGCGCATCTGGCGCATCTGTCCGGGATGGACCTGGTGCGGCGCACGTTGGAAGAAGCCCGAGGTGCCGCGCGCAGCCAGGGTAAGGATGTCGGTCGAGGTCGGACCGCACCCGCGCGCCGGGTGGCGGGTACTGCGCGGCGCCGGACGTGGTCCGGTCCGGGACCAGATTCTCGCGATCCGCAGACCCTCGGCGCGGCGACCCGCGACCTCGCCCAGCGTCGGGGCTGGTCGCCGCGGGTGGCCGAGGGTGCGGTGTTCGGCCAGTGGGAATCGGTCGTCGGAGAACAGATCGCCGAGCACGCGACGCCGATGTCGCTGCGCGAGGGAGTGCTGACAGTGGCGGCGGAGTCCACGGCCTGGGCCACCCAGCTCCGAATGGTGCAGGCGCAGCTGCTGGCCAAGATCGCGGCTGCGGTCGGCGACGGCGTCGTCACCACGCTGAAGATCTCGGGGCCGGCGGCGCCGTCGTGGCGCAAAGGCCGGTACCACGTCGCAGGCCGCGGCCCGCGCGACACCTACGGCTGATTGGCTGAGAGCCGTCTCAGCGTCGGATTGGCCCGTCTTCAGCGTCGCCACGCACCGAGGATCGAAATATTCCGCGCACGGCGCATTCAGATAGGTCAAAACGCGGTCACAGCGTCAGTCCTATGCCTCTCGGGCGGTAGACTGGGACGAAGACTGTGAGAGGTGTGCGCCTCTTGCCCGGCATCACCTGCCAACACCGCTTCACCGGAAGATCGAGGAGACGCCCTCAACGTGGCTGCCCAGAAGAAGAATGCGCCCAGCGAGTACGGCGCCGAGGCGATCAAGGTCCTCGAAGGCCTCGAGGCGGTGCGCAAACGCCCCGGCATGTACATCGGGTCCACCGGGGAACGCGGGCTGCACCACCTCATCTGGGAGGTGGTCGACAACGCGGTGGACGAGGCGATGGCCGGCTACGCATCCCGCGTCGACGTGCGGATTCTCGAGGACGGTGGCGTCCAGGTCACCGACGACGGCCGCGGAATCCCCGTCGCCATGCACTCGACCGGTGTGCCGACCGTCGACGTGGTGATGACCGTCCTGCACGCCGGTGGAAAATTCGAAGAGGGCGCCTACCAGGTCTCCGGTGGTCTGCACGGTGTGGGTGTGTCGGTGGTCAACGCGCTGTCGAGTCGGCTCGAGGCCGACATCCGGCGCGACGGACACGAATGGTTCCAGACCTACGACCGGTCCATCCCCGGCACCCTCAAGCAGGGTGAGAAGACCAAGGAGACCGGTACCACCATCCGGTTCTGGGCGGATCCCGACATCTTCGAGACCACGAACTACGACTTCGAGACGATCGCCCGGCGCCTGCAGGAGATGGCATTTCTGAACAAGGGCCTCACCATCGAGTTGACCGACGAGCGTGTCACTCCCGAAGAGGTCGTCGACGACGTGGTCAGCGACCACGCCGAAGCACCCAAGAGCGCGGAGGAGAAGGAAGCCGCGTCCGCCGCGCCGCAGAAGGTCAAGCACCGGGTGTTCCACTACCCCGGCGGCCTGGTCGACTTCGTCAAGCACATCAACCGGACCAAGACCGCAATCCAGCCGAGCATCATCGATTTCGACGGTAAGGGCGAGGGCCACGAGGTCGAGGTGGCGATGCAGTGGAACGCCGGTTACTCCGAATCGGTGCACACGTTCGCCAACACCATCAACACCCACGAGGGCGGTACCCACGAGGAGGGTTTCCGCGCGGCGCTGACGTCGGTGGTCAACAAGTACGCCAAAGACAAGAAGCTGCTCAAGGAGAAGGATCCGAACCTCACCGGTGACGACATCCGCGAGGGCCTGGCCGCGGTCATCTCGGTGAAGGTGTCCCAGCCGCAGTTCGAGGGGCAGACCAAAACCAAACTCGGCAACACCGAGGTGAAGTCGTTCGTGCAGAAGATCTGCAACGAGCAGCTCAGCCACTGGCTGGAAGCCAATCCCGCCGAGGCGAAAACCGTTGTTAACAAAGCGGTTTCGTCGGCACAGGCCCGGCTCGCCGCGCGGAAGGCGCGGGAGTTGGTGCGCCGCAAGAGCGCCACCGACATCGGTGGGCTGCCCGGTA
>NZ_LZSU01000031.1 GCF_001665575.1 Mycobacterium sp. 852013-51886_SCH5428379
TGGTCATCGCGCTGTTTGTGCTTGGTCACGCCGCGCTTGCGGGCCCGTTCGGTGTCGTCCGGCTCGGGTCCGTCTTGGTCGAGCAGGAACAACATCCGATCAGCGCTGTCCTTGGGCTCCTTCGGACCGGCACCGACTGCAGCGCGGACCAGGTCGACTTCGAACTGCCCACGGGTGGCCGGGTCGACGAAACCCGGCAATTTGTCGACGGCCTTGCGGATGACGTCGACGTGTTCACCGTTGACGAGCCCGTGAGCTTGGGCCACCGCGGTGGCGGGCAACCTCGGCGGCAGGGACGGCCCGGTCACCGACTGCCGCGGAGCCAACAGGGCGGCTTCGGTCAGCCGGCGATTGGCCTCGCTGGTCGAGATCCGCCAGCGGACCGAGAGCACCTCTTTCCACGATTTGGCGCCCATCTCCTGCGGGGTGGCCTCGGCCTGCAGTCGGGCCAGCATGCGGTGACTCACCGAGGGCAGTCGGCACACCAGGGTTTCGAGTTCATCAAGGGCTGCAACGAGATCGGAACGGGTCAGCAGATCGACATCACCGGCGGCCACCCCGTCGAAGGCAGCCTGCAGCGCGGTTACCGCCTCTCGCAGAGCCTCACCCGACATACTTCGAACATACATTCGACCACCGACAAAACCATTTAGAGTTGGCGCCGAGGCCGACTAGATCCGGCTAGGCCCGGGAGATCACCTCGGCGCCGAAGCGGTCGATCACCTCGCGGGCGTGCGCCAGACTGTCGCCGGGGATCGTGACCTGGATCCAGGTGACGCCGACGGCGGCCAGCGCTGCCACCCCCTCCAGATAGGCGTCGGCGTCGAAGTCCTCGGCCGCCGGATCGCCGCCGGTGATGTTGGTGAACGTGACGTCCAGCGCCGCCGGGTCGCGTCCTGCAGCTTCGCACCGCTGCCGCAGATCGCCCACCGCGTCGGCCAGTGCGCCGACCGAATCCAGCGCCGAGGTCCGTGCGGTCTGGGCCAGCAGGGCCGGGGCCGGGAACGGACACCACCCATCGCCGTGGCTTACGACGCGCTGACGCGCGGCGGAGGTGTTGCCGCCGATCCAGATCGGCGGGTGCGGCGTGGTCACCGGCCGAGGATGGGCGGTGATGCCCCGCGCACTGAATCCGGATCCCTCGATCGACAGGTCATCGGTGGCCCACGCGGCGCGGATGGTCGCGAGCGCCTCCTCGAACAACGTGGTGCGGTTCTCGTAATCGACGCCGAGTGCGGCGAATTCGCGTTTGAGATATCCGACGCCGACGGCCAGCGTGAAGCGCCCGCCGGACAGCAGATCCAGCGTGGCGCCGGCCTTGGCGACGACGAACGGATTGCGGTACGGCAGCACCACGATGTTGGGGATCAGACGCAGGGTTGTCGTATGCGCGGCCGCGAAACCCATCGCCACGAACGGATCGAGCGCGTCATGACCGCCGGCCTCCAGCCAGCGCTGTGACGGCGCCGGATGGTCGGTGAAACCGAATCCGGAGAACCCTGCGGCTTCGGCAGCGGTCGCGAGCGCCGCCACCCCGGCGCCGGATACCAACTCCGGGTTGTACGGGTGGGTGTGCATCGGATACGTGATCGTGAAGTGCATCGTGCGCCTTCCGGACCTGTCGTTGAGGGTCGTCCTCGATGAGAATACGATTCTCATCGATGGCGAACATTACTTCCCCCGATGTCGGCGTCTACGTCCCGCAGATCGGCCTGTCCTATGCCGACGTGCTGCACCGTGCGCTGCGGTGCGAGGAACTCGGGATCGGGTCGCTGTGGCTCTACGACCACCTGTACGGTCCGGGCGCGCCCGACTACCCGTCTCTGGAGGCGTGGACGCTGGCGACCGCGCTGCTGAGTCGCACCGACCGGCTGGATGTCGGACATCTGGTGCTGTGCAACCAGTTCCGCCATCCCGCGCTGCTCGCGAAGATGGCGACCACGCTCGACCAGATCTCGGCGGGGCGGCTCCGGCTCGGGCTCGGGAGCGGTTCGATCGCCGACGAACACCACCGGATGGGAATGGACTGGGGCAGCTTCGCCGAGCGGTCCGAACGCCTCGGCGAAACACTCGAGATCCTGCAGCAGGCCTTCACCGCCGAACGCATCGACTTCGCCGGGACTCACTTCACCGTGCGCGACATGCCCGTCAAACCCGGACCCGTGCAGCGTCCCCGCCCACCCATCGTGGTGGGCGGAGTCGGCGAGAAGTTCACGCTTCCTCTGGTCGCGCGCTACGCCGACGTCTGGAACGTGCCCACCTATGCGCTCGGCGAGATCGAACACAAGGTGTCGGTGCTGCGCGGGCTGTGCACGGAGATCGGCCGCGACCCGGACGACATCGTGATGTCGGTCGAGGCGGTGATGGCGCTGGCTCCCGATGACGCCGCGCTGCCCGAGGTCCGGTCCCGCGCCGAGAAACATTTCGGCGCACCGGGATTCGGGCTGCACGACGGCGGGCTCATCGGCACTCCGCCGGTCATCGTCGACCGGCTCCGAGAATGGCATGCGCTGGGTTTCGACCAGGTGGTGCTGTTCACCCACGACCGGGCTTCGGACCGGACCCTGGAACTGCTGGCGGGTTCGGTGCTCGCAGCGCTCTGAGGACTCAGGATCTGCCGGCCGGCGGCGCATACGCCGGCCTCCCCAGACCGAGCGCGTGCTGGGCGATCATGTTCCGGAAGACCTCGAGGGTGCCGCCGTAGATCCCCGTCGGTCCGGCGAGCCGGAAGATGTACTCGAGGCCGCCGTCGTCGGCCGCACCGTCGGCACCGACCGGTAGTGATCCGGCGATCCCGAGGATGTCCATCAGCTCGGGTGACACGTCGCGCATCGTCTGGGCGATCGCGACCCGCCCGAACATCTCCGCCGTACTCAGAGCCGCCTCCATCCGCGCGATCCCCCGGCCGAGTCGGTGGGCCACCGAGTCGTCGTCGATCAGCCGGTGCCCGGAGGGGTCCGGTTCGCCGACCCTCGCCGCGACGGTGTCGACGGCCTCGGCCATCAGCAGGATGTGTTCGGTCATCGTGGCGAGCTTCTGCAGGCCGGCCGAATCGCGTTCGACGGTGCCGTGTTCGGCGTTGAGCGCGTCGCGCAGCACCGTCCACCCGCCGTTGACCTCGCCGACCCGGTACCGGTCGTCGACGCGGACGTCGCTGTAGTAGGTGATGTTGGTGCGGTCCCCGTCGACGGTGCGGATGCCCTGGATCTCGACCCCCGGCGAGTCCAGTGGCACCAGGAACATCGTGAGGCTGCGGTGTTTCGCTGCCTGCGGATCGGTGTTGGTGATGAGGAAGACATAGTGCGCGTTGTGGGCGTTCGAGGTGAACATCTTGGCGCCGTTGATGATCCACGTGGATTCGTCGGCCTCGCGGACGGCCCTGGTCTTACAGGTCGCCACGTCGGAGCCGCCTTCGGGTTCGGTGTAGCCGAGGCAGAGCCGGTACTCCCCCGTCATCACCTTGGGCAGCACCTCATCCTGGAGTTCGGCCGATGCGAAGCGGGCCAGGCTGTGCGCGACCATGGCGGTCGTCGGCCAGTGGAACCACGGAGTGTGGGCGCGACCGACCTCCAACTCCCAGATCCGCCGCTGCAGCGCGGTGAACCCGCCGTCGGCCTCGGCCGCGAAGTCGCGCGCCAGGAATCCGGCCGCACCGGCGGCCAGATGGACACCCTCGTCGAAGTTCTGGCCGGTCTCCCGGTCGCGCTGGATCACCTCGTCGGTGACGACCTCGCCGAGAAACGCCCGCACCTCCTGCTGGAAACGCTGTTCCTCGGGGCCGAGTTCCACCGTGGAGAAGTCCATCCGGGATTCCTTTCGCGCCGCACCGCTCCCGCCGAGGGTGACACTTCACGACTTGTTTGTAAAGTGAGGCGTATGGGCATCGTCACCACCACCTCCGAGTCGCTGTTCACCCACTCCCCGGAGACCGTCTACGACTTCATCACCAATCCGGCCAACTGGACGAAGACCTATCCCGGCAGCAGCTACGTCGGCGACCTCGATGACCTGCCGTTGCGGGTGGGTGACACGTGGGAAGAGGGCGGACCGGACGGCGACCGGATCTTCACCTGGCACCTCGCGATGGCCACCCGGCCCTCGCTGTGGATGTTCACCTCCGTCGGCCGGCTCGGACACGACCGCGAGGGCAACGGCGGGATGGAGGGCCGGATCACGGTGCGCTACCACCTCACCCGCCCGGGCCACGATCTGACGCTGTTCTCCCGCACCATGACGATCGAGGCACCCAAACACGCGCCGATGCCCGACGGCTTCTTCCGGATCGTCAATCCGGCGAACATCGACCGCTACCACGAGGCGATCGCCAGAGAACTGGGCTGAGCGGCGGCTCAACTCGCCGTGAAGGCGCGGCGTAGCGCGGCACCCTGTATCGCGAACAGCTCCGCGCTCAGGTGCCACTCCGGGGCGAGCGCATCGAAGCCGTGGCAGGTGCGTGCGAAGACGCGCAGATCGGTGGCGACGCCCGCGGCGAGCAACCGCCGCGCGTAGTCGATCGCCTCGTCCCGCAACGGATCGAGCTCCGAGCAGGTGATCAGGGCCGGCGCCAGTCCGGCGAGATCGGCGCACCGGGCGGGCACCGCATCACGGGGCGTCGCAGCGCCACCAAGATGGCGCCACATCTGGGCGACGGCCGCGCCGTCGAAAGCCGGTGCGGCGGTGAACTCCCGGGTCGACGCCGTCGGTCGATCGTCGAGGACGGGCTGATGGAGGATCTGCACTGCCACCGGCGGCAACTGCCCCGCCGCGGACCGTTGGGCCACCAGCGCGGCCAACGCACCGCCTGCACTGCTGCCGGCCACGGCCAGCCGCCCGCCGTCGATCTCACCCGGACTGCCGGCGGCCCACCGCAGGACAGCCTGCACGTCGTCCAGCGCGGAGGGATGCGGGTGTTCCGGCGCCAGCCGGTAGTCCACCGATACGACCGTGCACTGTCCCCGACGGGCTAGCTCGACGCACTGGCGGTGGTCGGTGTCGAGGTTGCCGAGTACGAATGCCCCTGAGTGGCAGTAGATCACAGTCGGCGCGGGGACCGGGCCTGCGCGGTAGACGCGCACCGGAACCCTCGGTGTCCCCGGAACCTCGAGTTCGGCCACGTCGACGCCGCCGAGGTCTACGGTGCGGGCGCTGTCGCGGCGCCGCTCGTTCAGCGACCGGCGCACGGCGTCGAGCCCGCCGGGTGAGAGGTCGGTGCGCACACCCGCGAGGAAGCCCAGCGTCGGGTCGAGTCGCTCGGCGGCGGCAGCCATCGGGCCCATCAGGTCAGCCCGCCGTCGCGTGGCTGCGCACCTGCATCGGCGTCGGCCCGGCGGCCGGCGGCTCGAAGAGATAGTCGGACGCCTTGAACCGGCGGGTCATCGCCCAGAAGACCCGTGCACTGCGGGGCCACTGGGTGACGACACGTCCGTTGGCTGCACGAAAATAGTTGCTGCACCGTGTCGTCCACACGGTGCCGTCCATCCACCGGTCGACCTTGTCGATGAAGGCGGCCATCGCCTCGGGCCGCACGGCGATGTAGGTCCTGCGCCGGCGCCGCATCCGGCGCAGCGCCCGCACCACGTAATGCGCCTGCGCTTCAAGCATGAAGATGACGCTGTTGGAGCCCACGTTCGTGTTCGGGCCGTACAGCATGAAGAAGTTGGGGAAACCTGGCACCGCCATCCCCAGGTAGGCGTAGGCGCCGTCGCGCCAGGTGTCGCGCAACGTGATGCCGTGCTCGCCGGTCACGTCGATCTGCCCCAGGTAGTCGGCGGCGGCGTAGCCCGTCGCGCATACCACCACGTCGACGTCGAGTTGCGTTCCGTCTGCGGTGATCAGGCTCCGCGACCGCAGCGCGCGCGCCGGGCTGGAGACCACCTCGACGTGCGGCTGGGTCAGCGTTTGGAGGAAGTCGGTGGCGAACACCAGCCGTTTGCAGCCGAAGGGGTGCTTCGGGGTGAGTTTGCGGCGCAGCTCGTCGTCGGACACGGTGGCCGCCAGCACCCTGGTGGCGATGGCCGCGAATTCCTGGGTCTTGTCGCTGCCGTTCTCGATCACCGCGATGTTGGACTCACTGCGCAGCCACAGCCGGGTGCGGTAGAGCCTCTTGGCCAACGGTACATGGGCGAACACCCACTTCTCCCGCTCCGTGTAGGGCCGGTCGGGTTTCGGCAGCACCCAGGTGGCCGACCGCTGGATCGAGTACACCCGCTCGGCCACCCTGGCCACTTCCGGGACGAGTTGTGCTGCCGTCGAACCCGTGCCCAGGACGGCAACCCGGGCGCCGGCCAGGTTCACCGAGTGGTCCCAGCGCGCGGTGTGCATCACCACGCCGGTGAACGCTTCCTCCTCGACCAGATCCGGCATCACCGGTTGGGTGAACAGGCCGACCGCGGAGATCACCACGTCGAATTCGTGGTGATCGCCGCGGGCGGTGGTCAGCCGCCAGTTGTTGGTCGCCGATTGCCAAGTGGCCGAAACGATCTCGGTGCCGAGGGCCAGATGGTCGGCGAGCCGGTGCCTGCTGGCGCACTGCTCGAAGTAGGCGAGGATCTCCTGCTGTCCGGACCACAGCCGGGACCAGTCGGGGTTGAGGTCGAAGGAGAACGAGTACAGATGCGACTTCACGTCGCAGGCCAGACCGGGATAGGTGTTGATCCGCCAGGTTCCGCCGACGCCATCCTCTCGGTCGAAGATGGTGAAGTCCCGGAACCCCGCCTTCTTCAAGAAGATGCCGAGTGCGAGTCCGCCGGGCCCCGCCCCGATGATGCCGACCGACATTCCCGTTCCCGCCATGGACCTCATCCGATCTGCAGCATCTGCCCGCCGTCGACGACGAGCTCCGATCCGGTGACGAACGATGCCGCATCGGACACCAGGAACGCGACGGCGTCGGCGATCTCCCCCGGCGTGCCCAGGCGTCCGGTGACCGCGCGCTCCGCCAACCGCGCCTGGGTGCGGTCGTCGAGCATCGGCGTGCTCACCGGCCCGGGGAACACCGCGTTGACGCGGATGCCCGCGGATGCGAGTTCCGCTGCGGCGACCTGTGTGAGGCCACGCAACGCCCATTTCGACGAGCCGTACGCCGCATGGGCCGGGAACGGCCGGATCGCCCCGGTGCTGCAGGTGTTGACGATCGACGCGCCCTCGGCGGCGCGGAGTTGGTCCAGTGCCGCGCGGATACCGAGGAACGGCCCCAGGCAGTTCACCCGCCAGCTGCCCTCGAAACCCGCCGGGGTCTCGTCGGCGATGGCGGCCCGGTGCAGCACCCCGGCGTTGTTGACCAGTGCCGTGAGCGATCCGAACCGGTCGACCGTGTCCGCGACGGCGGCCGCCCACTGGGACTCCGAGGTCACGTCGAGCGGCAGCGGTATCACGGTGTCGTCGAATTGTTCTGCCACATCGATCAATTCGTCGCGAAGCACATCGCATGCGGCGACCGCGAATCCGTCGGCGTGCAGTCTGGCCACGATAGCGGCCCCCTGGCCGCGGGCGGCGCCGGTCACCAACGCGACGCGGGCGGCGCTCATGCGGTGATCGCGATCTTGACCCGGCCCGGATCGGGTCGGCCGGCAGTGTCGAAGGCCTGCTGCGCCTCGTCGACCCCGAAGGTGTGGGTGACGTAGTGCCGCAGCAGATCCGGGTGGTCGGCGGCGAACTCGCCGGCGCGCGCGAGCACCCGTCGCCGTTCCATCGTGACACCGGATTTCAGGGTGAGGTTGTTGCGCAGCATCATTCGCATGTCAATCGGATAGCTGTCGTCATCGGGGACTCCGAAGTAGAACACCGTGCCACCGAACGCCGCCGCGGCGATCGCGTGGGCGAGGGTACCGACCTGATGGCCGACCGCTTCGATGACGATGTCGGGTTTGTCGTCCTGGGTCAGATGGCTGACCCACCGGTCGCTGGTGGCCCGCACCACCTCGTCCACCCCGAAGTGCGGGCCCACGGCGCGGCGGTCCACCGGGTCCACACCGGTCACCCGCGCGGCGCCTGCGGTCTTGGCGACGTAGGAGAACAGCAGCCCGATCGAGCCCTGACCGATCACCGCGACGTGCCGACCGCGCAGCTCGGGTAGTTGCTCGACCGCGTACAGCACACAGGCCAGCGGCTGCAGTGCCACGGCATGCGTCGCCCGCAGCGCGGGATCATATGCGACCAGCCCGTTTCCGTCGGCCACCAACTGTTCGGCGAGGCCGTCGAAACCGGAGGCCCAGCCGACAACCCGGTCGCCCACGCGATGGTCGGGATGCCGGCTGGCCAGCACCTCACCGGCGATCTCGTGGATCGGGAAGCCGTCCTTTTCCGCGGCGCACCGGCCGCTGTCGCCGGGGATCCGTCCCCGCGTCCCGCGGAAGCCGGGCAGGTCGCTGCCGCACACCCCGGCAGCGTCGAACCTCAGCAGCACCTGCTCCTCGCCGAGGGCGTCGGGATCCGGTGCGGGACGGTCGTTGCGCTCGAAGGTGTACGGCGCCACGAGTCGATACGACCACACGGTCAGCCCTTCGTTCGGGTGTCGACGGGAACGGAGTTCCAGCCCCACTGGAAGCTCGACGGCGGCCGCCACGCGGCCTGTTCATCGATGCGGTACTCGGCCACCCGCTTGAGCCACTCCTCCACCATGATGGAGATCTCCAACCGCGCCAGGTGCACACCGAGGCAGAAGTGTTGTCCGCGACCGAAAGCCAGTGACCGTTCGATGCGCCGGTCCCAGATGAACTCCTCGGGGTCGGGATACTCGCGTTCATCGCGGTTGGCCGAGGCGAGCAGCGTGATGATCCGCTGGCCCGGTTCGATGGTGACGCCGTGCAGGGTGTACGGCTTCCTCACCGTCCGGGCGAACCACTGCGCGGGGGCGCAGAATCGGATCATCTCCTCGCGCGCCTTGCGGACGTTGAATTCGTCGGCCCGGACCGCTGCGAGCTGATCGGGTCGCCTGCTCAACTCCCGCAGCCCGTGCGCGACGATCTTCGGCACGGTCTCGGTGCCGCCGATGAAGACCCCCAGCATCTGCGTGGCGGCCTCCACGTCGGTGAACGCGGTGCCGTCGGGCAGCACGTGATCGATGAGGCTGTCGACGATCGGCGAGGCGCCGCCGGAGCGGTCGGCCCGGCGGCGCGCCACGATCGGCACGAGGTATTCGAGATATCCGGGCCGGGCGTTCGCGACCTCGACGCCGTCGCCCGGTCTGGCCATGCTGCCGGCGTTCACGGTGGCCAGCACGTCCGGCGCCAGGTCGACCGGGAGCCCGAGCACGTCGCACACCACCGACGCCGCGACGATGCCGCCGTAATCCTGGGTGAGGTCGAACGTACCGCGGGGCAGCAGTTCGTCGAGACGCTGGTTGGCCAGCGCGCGAATCCGGTCGGCGAGGTCGGTGACCTTGCGCGGCCGGAACGGGGCGGAGGTGCAGCGCCGCACGTCGTCATAGATCGGCGAGTCGAAGTTCGCGTGGAACGGCATGGGGTGCAGGGGCGGATCGGGCACCGGCCCGCTGTTCTGTCCCGCCAGCACCGACGCCGCGGGCAACGTGCCCTCGGAGGCGACGAAGGTGCCGTCGTCCACGGCGAGCACCTCCCAGATGTCGGCGAAGCGGGACAACACATAGGTGTCGAGTTCGGCGACGTAGTACAGCGGGTGCTCGTCGCGCAACGTGCGGTAGAACGGCAACGGGTCGGTCATCACCTCTTCGTCGAAGGGGTTGTAACGGAACACCGTTGAGGCTGGGGTTGCGGTCACGGCTGTCACCTGGCCTGCAGCGGGGACGGCGGCAGCGCCGCCAGGATCGAGTCCTCCCAGCCGTCCCGCAGTGCGGGCGCCACGCTCATCCACGTGACGATCTCGGCGGGCGGGCTGTCCTTCCACGACGGGTAGTGCTCCTCGAAGCAGTCCCAGCCGCCGTCGAGCGCCCAGTAGTGGATCACCTCGTTGAACCGGAATGTCGTGATGAAGGAGCCGAGCCAGCGCTTGCCCGTGCTCTCCGACCACGGCACGTAGAGCCGCTCGAGTTCGCGGATGTAGTCGTCCTGGCGGCCGGGTTTTGTCTGCATGACCTCCTGGATCACCAGGTCCGCGCCGAAGCCGGCGCCGGTCAGCTCGGCGAGGGTCTTGTTGCTGCGCCCCGCGTACATGATCCGGCCCTCACCCCGGGCTCCGGCCGCACTCAGGAACGCCGACCACGATGCCGCAGTCTCCGCGTGGCTGCCTCCGCGCGCCTGCGCCCGGCCGATGCGCGCGTAGTCGGCGAAGGCGTCGATCTCCCAGATGATCGTCACCTGCGGCCAGTGGCCGTTGTAGGCGGTGGTCTCCCAGATCGAGAACAGCCGCGCGCCCAGTTCGGTCATCATCGGTTCGTAGGTGCTGGAGAACGTCTCGACGAACCGGTCGCTGCCGAGCGTGCCCAGGTCGATGGTCTCATGCAGATACAGCAGGGTGTGGCCGTAATACTTCTTCATGTTCACGACATGCTCCTGGTTGACAGCTGCACCCAGCGAGCGTGACACTCGTCCCGTGTTTTGTAAAGTAACGATATGACGCTCACCCCACTGGCGAACGGCTTCTGTTTCGGTGAGGGGCCGCGCTGGTTCGAGGGCCTGCTGTGGTTGTCCGACATGTTCGGCGAGGCCGTGCACACGGTCAACCTGCGGGGCTCGACGACCACCCTGAGTCTTCCCGGACATCATCCGTCCGGACTCGGGTTCCGGCCCGACGGCACGCTGTTGATCGTCTCCACCCGGCGACGCGAGATCCTCTGCTATGACGGCGATGTCGTGAGCACGCTGGCCGACCTGAGCGCGCTGGCGCCCGCCGATCTGGGCGACATGGTCGTCGACGACGAGGGCCGCGCGTACATCGGATCGCAGGCACGCGAGGGCGGCGTCCTGCTGCGGCTCGACACCGACAACAGCGTCACCGTGGTCGCCGAGGACCTGGAGTTTCCCAACGGCATGGTGATCACCCCCGACGGATCCTCGTTGATCGTGGCGGAATCGACCGGCCGCCGGCTGACCCTGTTCCCGCTCGAGGACGGTCGGCTCGGGCCACGGCGGGTCTTCGCCGACGGGCTGGCCGGCCCCCCGGACGGATTGGCGATCGACGCCGAAGGCGGCGTCTGGACGTCGATGACGCTCGCCCACGAATTCGCCCGGATCGTCGACGGCGGTGAGGTGACCCACCGCATCGACCTCGGTGAGCGCATCGCGATCGCCTGTGCGCTCGGCGGTGACGAATCGCGCGTCCTGTTCCTCGTCACGGCCACCGACGCCTATCCGGAACGACTGATCGGCACCGCGAATTCACGCGTCGACGCCGTCACCGTGGACATCGCGGGAGTGGGCGCCCATGTCTGACTGCTACTACGAGCTCCGCGACCCTCAGGATCCGCGCGGAGAGCGGTTCGGCGCCACCGATCTGGTGCGCAGCACCTGGTCCGCAGCGATCCAGCATGCTGCGCCGGTCTCCGCACTGTTGGTCCGCGCGCTGGAACGCTGCGAACAGCGGGACGACACCCGGCTCAGCCGTGTCCTGGTCGACCTGCTCGGACCGGTTCCCGCCGACGGGGACTTCTGGCTCCGCGCCCGCCGCGAACGCCGTGGCCGCCAGATCGAGCTGATCAGCGCCGAGATGCTGGCGCTCGGTCCGGACGGCGATCCGCGACCGGTCGCGCGAGCCAGCGGGTGGCGGCTGCAGACGCTCGACACCACCGCGGCGCTGCACGCCCCCGCCGAACCGCTCCGGCCGGTGTCCGAGGCGCGCAACCGCGATATGAAGAAGGACTGGGACCGCAACTACGTCCACAGTCTGGATTGGCGATGGCTGACCGAGCCGCTGAGCCCAGGGCCCGGGGAGTCGTGGATCCGGCCGGAGGTCGATCTGGTTGCGGGCGAATCGATGACGCCGTTGGAGCGGCTGTTCGCCGTCGCCGACGACGCCAACGGCATCGGGACGAAACTCGACATCCGCAAGTGGACGTTCCTCAACACCGATCTCGCCGTGCACATCCACCGCCTGCCCGACGGGGACTGGATCGGCATCCGCGCCGAAACCCACTACGGCCCGGACGGCATCGGCACCACGATCGGCACGCTGTTCGACGAGACGGGGGCGGTCGGCGCGATCCAGCAATCCGTGCTGGTGCGCCCGCGGCCGACGGGATGACGCGGTGCGGTGGATCGTCGACGGGATGAACGTCATCGGATGCCGGCCCGACGGATGGTGGCGGGACCGCCGCGGCGCGATCGACGCCCTGGTCGAGCGACTCGACCGATGGGCGCAAGCCCACGACGCCGACGTCACGGTCGTATTCGAACAACCACTGACTCCCCCGCCGGACGCGGCCGGTATCCGAATCGCCTACGCACCAAGGGCTTCGGCGAACTCGGCTGACGACGAGATCGTCCGTCTGGTCAGCGCCGACGCCCACCCACAGGATCTCCTGGTGGTCACCTCTGACCGTACGCTCACTGAACGGGTCGTCGCGGCGGGCGCATCGGTCCACCCGGCCGCACGTTTCCGCGACGAGATCGACCCCGGCCGCTGACCTGTCAGGCCTCGAGCTCGGCGCGTATCGCCGCGCTGTGCTCGCCGAGTTCCGGTGCGCTGCGGCGCATCTGCGCCGGAGTGCCGTGGAAGTCCACCGGTGTCGCCACCATGGGCACCGCCGATTCTCCCTGTGGGACCGTGACGATGCCGCCCGCAGCATGAAACTGTTCGTCGGCCAGGACGTCATCGAGGGTGTTGATCGGCGACCAGAAGAAGTCCGGCTCCCGGTCGAAGACCCCTGCCCACTCCGACAGGGGCCGGGCGGCGAAGATCTCGTCGAGCAGTGCGATCAGTTCGCGGGCGTTGACGGCACGGGCACGGGGACCGGCGAACCGGTCGTCGGTGAGCCATTCGGTGCGCCCGACCGCCCGGCAGAGCGCCGGCCAGTGCCGCTCACCCTGCAGACCCACGATCCAGAACCGTCTACCGTCGGCGGCCGCGTAGTTGTTCATACACGGGTTGCCCATCGTCTCGCGCTGGCCGATTGCGATCTGGCTGCCCGTCATCAGGAACGTGTTGAGGTCGAAACTCACCGTGTACGCGCCCTGCCGGTAGAGCGACGTGGTGACCAGCTGACCGGTGCCGGTCCGCGTCCGCGCGACGAGTGCGGCGCACAGCGCGCCGGCCATCGTCATCCCCGCCGTGTGGTCGCCCATCCCACCGCGCTGAAACGGCGGAGTGTCGCCGGGACGGGTCAGCAGATGCGCGAGCCCCGCCCGCGACCAGAAGGCTGCGACGTCGTAGGCGGCGCGGTCCGCGTCGGGCCCGCCCTCGCCGTAGCCGGTGATCAGCCCGTACACCAGCCGGTCGTTGCGGGCGGCGACGGTGGCGAAGTCGAGTCCGAGGCGGTCGAGCGCACCCGGTCTCACGTTGGTCACGAATATGTCGGCGCCGCAGATCAATTGGAGCGCGATGTCCCGGTCTCCGGCGTCGGTGATGTCGAGGACGATGCTGCGCTTGTTGCGGTTGTCCATCTCGAATGGCGGGTTCGCCCCGTCCTCCACGCCGAGCATCCGGCCGAAGCCCCGCGCGGGGTCGCCGGTCGGCGGCTCGATCTTGACGACGTCGGCGCCCCAGTCGGCGAGGATCCCCGCGGCCGCCGGACCCGCGACCCAGACGCCGAGCTCGACCACACGGATGCCGGCCAACGGTCCGGCCATGAATCCCCTCTTTCCGGGATAACTCCAGTTCGGATTACACAATCGCTATCATTCGTAAACTGTCCCGCGTCGGCGGGCCGCATCAGGAGGCTATCGACCGGTGACGATCCACTCGGGCATTTCGTCGCAGTTGCGCGAACGCGCCGCGCCCGCAGCCGACCTCGCCGCACACGTCGGCCGCGGAGTGCAGCGGATCCTCACCGACGCCACGCTGGGCCGTATGCGGTCCATGCCGCGCACGCCGGCCGAACTGGACGCTCCCGCGCTGTCGCGCATCATGGGCCGCACGGTGACAACGGTGACGGTGATCGGCGGCGACGCCGGCACGTCATCGCGCGCCCGGCTCGCGCTCACCGGCCCGGACGTCCCGGCCACGGTGTTCGTCAAACTGCCCGCCGCGGACGCCGCCACGCGACTGATGGGGGAACTCGGCCGGCTCGGACACACCGAGGTCCGGTTCTACGAGCAACTGGCCCCTGAGCTCAGCGCCGTGCCGGTGTGCCACGGGTCTGCCTTCGACGCCCTGACCGGACGCTACGTGCTGGTGCTCGAGGATCTCCCGTCGACGTGCGAGTTCCCCGACACCCTGCACCCGTTGGACCGCGACCGCGCCGCCCTCATCGTCGAGCGGCTGGCCGCACTGCACGCGACGTTCTGGGACCGGCTGCCCGACACCGGCGGCGGTCCGCTCGGCTGGGTGTACTCGGCGTCGGAGGATTCCACCTCGCACCTGACCGGAATGCTGCTCAGAACCTCGGCGCGCCGGATCGCCGGACGCACCGACATCCCGGTCCACCGGGGGCGGTTCATCGACGAGAACTACCGCGCCGTCGCCCGGCTGATCGATCGACCGCCGCACACCGTGATGCACGGCGACGCGCACCCGGGCAACGTCTACTTCCGCGACGGCGCAGCGGGATTGCTCGACTGGCAGGCGGTGCGTCGTGGACATCCGGGACGTGAACTCGCCTACACCCTGGTCACCTCGATGACGGCCGATGACCGGCGCCTCCACCAACGTGAGCTGCTCGAGCACTACCGCAGCACGCTGCGGGCGCACCGTGGCCCCGCTCTGGACGGCGACGACCTGTGGCACCGCTACCGACAGGGCGCGCTGTACGCCTACGTCGCGGCGCTGATCACCGCGGGGATGGGCGGTATGCAGGACGAGGACATCGCGCTGGAGGGGCTGCGCCGCGCGGTGGCGGCGCTGGAGGATCTCGACACGGTTGCTGTGTTGCGCAGCGGGCTCGACCAACACCTGTGACGAACATTCCGCGCAGGTTCGCCCTGTTCACGAGTTACACCAACTAGGCTTTCTGCAACACCACCACGATCCGAGGGCCTCGTGAACCGACCACTGAGCGAGCACCGCGACGCCGGTTCCGCCGACGACTCGTCGACGCGCAGCCGCATCCTGGCCGCCACCGCAGAGGTGTTGGGCCGCAGCGGTCAGACCAAACTCAGCCTGTCGGAGGTGGCGCTGCAGGCCGGCGTCTCCCGACCCACGCTCTACCGCTGGTTCGCCTCCAAACAGGAATTGCTCGACGCGTTCGGACGCTACGAGCGCGACATGTTCGACACCGGCGTCAGCCGCGCCACCGCCGGCCTCCGGGGTACCGAAAAGCTCGACGCCGCACTGCGTTTCATCGTCCAGTACCAGCAGTCGTATTCGGGCGTGCGGTTGGTCGACATCGAGCCCGAGGTCGTCATCGTCCAGCTGTCCCACATCCTGCCGCTGATGCGGGCGCGTCTGGAGAAGTTGCTGTCCGGACCGAACGCCGGCGTCAAGGCGGCCACAGCGATCCGTGTCGCGGTCTCCCACTACATCGTGCGCAGCGACGACGGCGAGCAGTTTCTGGCCCAGTTGCGGCACGCCGTCGGTATCCGCCAACCCGATTGACTGATCGATCGACCAAAGAGGCTGACACTCAGTCCGAAATTTGTAATGCTGGGCAGCATGACCACGACCGAGAGCGAGACCGGCGTCCTGGCCGGCGAAGAGCGGATGCTGATCGACGGCGAGTTGCAGTACACCGGCAGCGGCGCCACGTTCGATGTGATCCACCCGGCCAGCGAGGAAGTGGCCGGTCGGGCCACCGACGGCACGGTCGAGGACATGGGCCGTGCGGTGGCCGCGGCGCGCCGCGCATTCGACGAGACGGACTGGTCGCGTGATCTGGAGTTCCGCCATCACTGTCTGATGCAGTTGGCCGATGCGCTGGAGCGCAACAAGGAACGGCTGCGGCGCATCCTGATCACCGAGGTGGGGTGTCCGGTGACCGTGACGGGCAGTCAGATCGAGAGCCCGATCGAGGAGGTCCGGCACTGGGCCGAGCACGGAAAGAACTTCGACTACCTCGTCGACACCGGGGTGCATCCCACTCAACTGGGTCCGGCGCGGCGCAAGATCCACTACGAGCCGGTCGGGGTGGTCGGGGCGATCACACCGTGGAATGTGCCGTTCTACCTGAACATCGCCGAGACGGTGCCGGCGTTGATGGCGGGTAACACCGTGGTGCTCAAGCCTGCGCAGCTGACGCCGTGGTCGGGTAGCGAGTACGGCCGAATCGTGGCCGAGGAGACCGACATCCCGGCCGGGGTGTTCAACGTGGTGGTGTCCAACGCCAACGAGGTGGGCGCGGCGCTGTCTGCCGATCCCCGGGTGGACATGATCACGTTCACCGGGTCCACGGCGACCGGGCGGGCGATCCTGGCCGCGGGGGCGGCGACGGTGAAGAAGACGCTGCTCGAGCTGGGCGGAAAATCCGCGCACATCGTGCTCGACGACGCCGATTTCAACTCGGCCTTGCCGATGGCCGCGATGATGGCGTGTGTCATGTCGGGGCAGTCGTGCATTCTGCCGTCGCGGATCCTGTTGCCGCGCAGTCGATATGACGAGGGCATCGAGATCCTCAAAACCATGATGGAGGGTTTCCCGGTCGGGGATCCGTGGACGCCGGGCAACATGCAGGGCCCGCAGATCAGCGCGACCCAACGCGAGAAGGTGCTCGGGTTGATCAAGTCCGGCATCGACTCCGGCGCGCGACTGGTCACCGGCGGCGGCATCCCGGAGAACCTGCCCGTCGGCTACTACACCCAGCCCACGCTGCTGGCCGACGTCGACCCGGATTCGCAGATCGCACAGGAGGAGATCTTCGGGCCGGTGCTGACGGTCACCCCGTACGAGGGCGACGACGAGGCGGTGGCGATCGCCAACAACACGATCTACGGGCTGTCCGGAGAGGTCTCGGGCGCGGATGTGGACCGCGCCTTCGCAGTCGCGTGCCGGATACGCACCGGCAACGTGACGATCAACGGCAAGAGCCACTTCGGCATCACCAGCCCGTTCGGTGGCACCAAGCAGTCCGGGCTGGGCTACCGCAACGGCGAAGAGGGTTATAAGGAGTACCTGGAGGCCAAGACGATCGGCATGCCCGAGTGACCCCCTCCTCGCCCAAACGAACAATCGGGCGCGAAAGTGCGAGTAGTTTTCGGCATTTCGTCGATCTCGGCGGGCGGTAGCCCGTGGATATTCAACGCCTCAGCGACGAACTGGCAATCACCGCTCTACTGAACACCTACGCCCGCGCCGTCGACACCAAGGATTGGGAGCTCTACCGCTCGGTGTTCACCGAGGACGCGCACATCGACTACTCGTCGGCCGGGGCCGTCGTCGGCACCCGCGACGAGGTGGTCGACTGGTTCGCGGCGAACTTCGGGGTGATCCCGTGGAGCATGCACTACATCACCAACGTGGAAATCGTTGCCACCGATGATGATTCGGCCACCGTGCGGGCGATGTTCTACAACCCCATGCAACTGCCCGGGGTCGACGGGATCTCCGCCTGCGGCGGGTACTACCACCACCAGATGGTGCGCACACCCGACGGCTGGCGCAGCCGCAACCTGCGCGAGGAGAACGTCTGGTTCACCAACGGGCCGTAGTCGTGCGCCCCTGGCGCCTCCCAGATCGACATAATGGCGGCGTTGTCTTGCACTTTTGCGCCCGTTTGTTCATTTGGGCGCGCTAGGCGCTCAGCCCTCGGCGGCCAGCTGCCCGCACGCCGCGGCGATCTCACGGCCGCGGGTGTCGCGCACGGTGCAGGACACGCCGCGCTCGCGCACGCGTCGGACGAACTCGCGCTCGACCGGCTTCGGGCTGGCGTCCCACTCGCTGCCGGGTGTGGGGTTGAGCGGGATGAGGTTGACGTGGACCAGCGGCCCGAGCGCGCCGTGCAGCCGCTTACCGAGCAGATCGGCCCGCCAGGGCTGATCGTTGACGTCGCGGATCAGCGCGTACTCGATCGAGACCCGCCTGCCGGTGACGTCGGCGTAGTAGCGCGCCGCATCGAGGACTTCCTGCACCGGCCACCGGTTGTTGACCGGGACCAGGGTGTCGCGCAGTTCGTCGTCGGGAGTGTGCAGCGAAACCGCCAACGTGACGTTGAGCCGTTCGTCGGCGAGTTTGCGGATGGCCGGCGCCAGACCGACCGTCGACACCGTCACCGACCGTGCCGAGATGCCGAACCCGTCTGGCGGCGGCGCGACGATCCGCCGCACCGCGGCCAGCACCCGGTTGTAGTTGGCCAGCGGTTCGCCCATGCCCATGAACACGATGTTTGACAGCCGCCCGCCCCGAGCGACGGGGGCGATCCCGTCCCCATCGCGGTCACGCAGCTCCACCGCCGCCGCACGCACCTGTTCGAGGATCTCCGCCGTCGACAGATTCCGCTGCAGCCCGCCCTGGCCCGTCGCGCAGAACGGACACGCCATCCCGCAGCCGGCCTGTGAGGAGATACACACGGTGTTGCGGTCGGTGTAGCGCATGAGCACCGATTCGAACGTCGTTCCGTCCACCGCACGCCAGAGCATCTTGCGGGTCTCCCCGGCGTCTGTCTCGATCTCACGCACAGCCGTCAACAGTGTCGGGAACAGGGTCTCGGCGACCTGCTCCCGTGCCCCGGCCGGCAGATCCGTCATCTGCTGCGGATCGGCGGTGAACCGACCGTAGTAGTGGTTGGCCAGCTGTTTGGCCCGGAACTTCGGCAGTCCGAGTTCGGCCACAGCCTCGGCGCGTCCCGCCTCGTCGAGGTCGGCGAGATGCCGCGGCGGCTTGGACCGTCGCGGGGCATCGAAGACGAGAGGAAGTGGCTTGGGCATGATTAACCCAAGTATCTCACTGCGCCGGACGTGCCGGTGCTATGCCAGCAGCGTCAGCACGATCCAGGTCGCCACTGCCGACGGCAGCATGCCGTCCATGCGGTCCATGATGCCGCCGTGTCCGGGCAGCAGCGAACTCATGTCCTTGATGCCCAGATCGCGTTTGAACTGCGACTCCACCAGGTCGCCGAGCGTGCCGGTGATCACCAGCATCACACCCAGCGCAACGCCGGCCCACCACGGCTTGTCCAGCAGGAACACCACCGCCAGCACCGACGCGGTCACGCCGAACACCAGCGACCCCGCCAACCCCTCCCACGACTTCTTGGGGCTGATCGCCGGCGCCATCGTGTGCTTGCCGAACAACACCCCCGCCACGTAGCCGCCGATATCGGAGAACACCACGCCCAGCATCAGGCAGAACACCCGGTTGGCGCCGTCCTCGGGGTAGATCAGCAGCGCGCCGAAGGCGGCGAACAGCGGCACCCAGGTGGCCAGGAAGACCGTGGCGGCGATGTCGCGGGTGTAGTTCTCGGGGGTGTGTTTGAGGCCCTGGCCCACCAGTCGCCAGATCATGCAGAACACGACGGTGCCGGCGAACCCGCCGAGCGCCCCGGCGGCGCCCCACGGCCAGGTCAGCCACAGTGTGGCCTGGCCGCCGAGCAGCAACGGAATCATCGGGATCTGGTAACCGGCCTCCCGCAGCCGCTGGGTCACCTCGTAGATGCCTGCGGTGACGGCCGCGGCCAGCAGCACCAGCCACAGATACGGCGCGAACAGCAGGATCGCGATGAGTCCGCCGCCCAGCAGGACGCCGACGCCGATGGCTGCCGGCAGGTTGCGGCCGGCGCGCGATTTCTTCGTCGGCTCGTCGACCGGTGTATCTGCCACGGAATGCGCTCGCTGCTCGGTCACTAGACCTCCAGCAGCTCGCCCTCTTTGTGCTTGACCAACTCGTCGATCTGGCTGGTGTAGGTCTGCGTGGTCTTGTCGAGGTCCTTTTCGGCCCGGCCCACCTCGTCCTCGCCGGCCTCGCCGTCCTTCTTGATCCGCGACAGCTCCTCCATCGCCTTGCGACGGATGTTGCGGATCGAGACCTTGGCGTCCTCCCCCTTCGATTTGGCCTGCTTGACCAGATCGCGGCGGCGCTCCTCGGTCAGCTGCGGGATCGACACGCGGATGATATTGCCGTCGTTGGTCGGGTTCACACCTAGATCGCTGTTGCGGATCGCGTCCTCGATGTTGCGCAACTGACCGGCCTCGTAGGGCTTGATCACCACCATGCGCGCCTCGGGCACGTTGATGCTGGACAGCTGGGTGATCGGGGTGGGCGCGCCGTAGTAGTCGACGTTGATGCGGGAGAACATGCCGGGATTGGCGCGGCCGGTGCGGATGGAGGCCAGGTCGTCACGCGCGACCGATACGGCCTTCTCCATTTTCTCCTCGGCATCGAAGAGGGTCTCGTCAATCACTTCTCATTCTCCCGGCTAGCTGGTGACCAGTGTTCCGATCTTCTCACCTGCGACCGCGCGGGCGATATTGCCGTCCACGAGCAGGTTGAAGACCAGGATGGGCATGCCGTTGTCCATACAGAGCGAGAAGGCGGTGGCGTCGGCGACCTTGAGGCCGCGGTCGATCACCTCGCGGTGGGTGATGGTCCGGATCAACTCCGCCTCGGAGTCGATCCGCGGGTCCGCGGTGTAGACGCCGTCCACGGCCTTGGCCATAAGCACCACCTGGGCGCCGATCTCCAGTCCGCGCTGCGCGGCGGTGGTGTCGGTGGAGAAGTACGGCAGCCCCATACCGGCGCCGAAGATGACGACGCGGCCCTTCTCCAGATGACGCACGGCGCGCAACGGGATGTACGGTTCGGCGACCTGCCCCATGGTGATGGCGGTCTGCACGCGGGTGTCGATGCCTTCCTTCTCCAGGAAGTCTTGCAGCGCAAGGCTGTTCATGACCGTGCCGAGCATGCCCATGTAGTCGCTGCGGGTGCGCTCCATCCCGCGCTGCTGGAGCTGGGCGCCGCGGAAGAAGTTGCCACCGCCGATGACGACGGCCACCTGCACACCGCTGCGCACCACCTCGGCGATCTGCCGTGCCACCAGGTGCACGACGTCCGGGTCGAGGCCGACGGCGCCACCACCGAACATCTCTCCGCCCAGTTTGAGCAGCACCCGCGAATACGGCAGCCGATTGGCGCCGTCACGATTGGTCAGCGTCGGCTCCGACATGGGTTTCCTCGGCCTCCTCGCTGCGGTGGACCGCGCGGATGAACCTCCCCGCTCACGGCACACCCATCCTGCCTCATGTGGACCGTTGCGCGCGGCAGGGGCGGGCGAATTCGACGACCGCACAAGATCGCGGGCCTCGGCGGCGGTCGAGTGTGCGGTGAGGGCGTCGAGTGTGCACCCAGGGCGGGCCGACGGCCGGATCGTCGCCCTGGACGCACTCTCGACGCCCAGGACGCACACTCGGCGATCACTTCCTGCCACCGGTCGGTCAATCACTGCCAGCGGGAAGAACGCCGCTGACCTGCAGGTTG
>NZ_LZSU01000032.1 GCF_001665575.1 Mycobacterium sp. 852013-51886_SCH5428379
GCCCGTGCTCGTGAACAGAGCCGCGACGGCCGCCACCATCGCGATCAACACCCGACTGATTGCCTTCATGATCTCCCTAGCTGCCACGGTGACTTTCGATCACCGACTCAATTGGTGGAGTGTCCGGCCACACCCAGCCGAGCACCTCGCAAGGTCAACGTGCGATGGGGATTAGAAAGCCCACACGCCGCTCTTACGCCTGTCTCATCCACTACGACACGAGGAACATATCGGGGGCCTATGCGGGCGGCAACGCGGGCGACAATTGTCCGGTATTGCGCTGAACCAGCGCCCGGCATTTGCTGTGAATGTGCTGTCAGCCGTATTGATCAATCGTCAGAGCCTGACGTGGAATCGACCGGCCGGCACGTCGCGGGTTGCCCCTCCGGCTGCGGCGGCATCCAGTGTCAGACCGGTGGCCAGCGGATTCGTTTCGGATCGCGAAGAGCCGAAGTCAGTCGTGGTGGGGCGGAACGTTGTCCCGTAACCAACGATCGTGGTCGGCGTCGGCCGACGACGAGTCGCTGTCACGCTCGTCGGCGGTGGTATCGGGTAGGACCTCGCCGAACACCTTGTTAACTGTGTCGGACACGCGGCGTTTCCGCTCTGTCACTTCGATACCCCCGGTGTGGCCAAGATCACTTTTCCGTTGGATGCGCGTTCATCTCGCGTTAACAGTAGAGGCGCATCCACCACGGGAAAGAGCGCCGTCACGACGGGATATCCCGTCGTGACGGCGCTCTTTTCCGGAACCGTCAAATTTCCAGGCTGGACAGCTGACCGATGATCTGGACGGCCAGCGGGCCCAGCGTCGCCATGCCGTCGCGGACGGCGGCGCGAGATCCGGCGATATTGACGACCAGCGTGCTGCCCGAGACCCCGGCCAGGCCGCGGGACACCCCGGCGTCGACGATGCCGGCCGACAGCCCGGAGGAGCGCAGCGCCTCGGAGATGCCGAGCAGTTCGCGGTCGAGGATGTCGCGCGTTGCCTCGGGGGTGACGTCGCGTGGCGTCACACCGGTGCCACCGACCGACACCACCAGGTCGACGCCGCCGATGACGGCGGTGTTCAGGGCGTTGCGGATCTCCACCTCGTCGGCGGACACCACGACGACGCCGTCGACGACGAATCCCGCTTCACCGAGCAGCTCGGTGACCAATGGACCGCTGTGGTCCTGCGCGTCACCGTGCGCGGTGCGGTCGTCGACGATGACGACGAGCGCGCGGCCCACCAACTCCCCAGGCTGTTCCATGACCTCAACCGTATATGTGGGCACCTGCGGCGGTGCACCCCAAGGCGAGACGACGGTGGTCACTGCTGCGCCTTGCCGAGCGTGACCGTCAGATTCTGCGGCTTGCCCGCCGGATCCAGGAACGTCAGCGTCACCGTGTCGCCGGGGGCCTTCGAGCGGACGGCCGCCACCAGCGCGTCGGCGCTGTTGATGACGCGGTCGTCGACCTTGGTGACCACGACGCCGCTGGGCAGCCCCGCTGCCGCGGCGGCTCCACCCTTGGTGACCTCGACGATCTTGGCGCCGTCGCTGGTGGTGTCGTTGCTGACCTGCACCCCCAGCGAGGCGTGGGAGGCGCTGCCGTTCTGGATCAGTTCGTCGGCTATCCGCTTGGCCTGGTCGACCGGGATCGCGAAGCCCAGGCCGATGGACCCGCTCTGTGCCTGCGGCGAGTCGCCGCCCATGGTCGCGATCGCGGAGTTCACGCCGACCAGTTCGCCGTTCATGTTGACGAGCGCGCCACCGGAGTTGCCGGGGTTGATCGCCGCATCCGTCTGGATGGCGTCGAGCACCGTGTTCTGGTTCCTGGTGTCACCACCCGCGGCGACGGGACGGTTCAGCGCGCTGATGATGCCGGTGGTGACAGTGCCCTCCAGACCGAGCGGTGAGCCGATGGCCACGACGTCCTGTCCGACGCGCAGATCGGCCGACGATCCGAGCGAGATCGGCGTCAGCCCCGAGACGTTCTCGGCGCGCACGACGGCGATGTCGCTGCTCGGGTCGGTGCCCACGACGGTGAACTTGGCGGTCTTACCGTCGAAGAACGTCACCTTGGTCTCGGCGGGCGGCCCGCTGGGCGCGTTGGGCGTGGGGCCCGCCGCGGCGACGACGTGGTTGTTGGTCAGGATCAGACCGTCGGAAGTGAGGACGATTCCCGACCCCTCTTCCGAGGCCCGGCCCAGGTTGGTCTCGAGTTTGACCACGCTCGGGACCACCTTCGCCGCGACCTCCTCCACACTGCCGGCGGGCAGCGCGGCGGCGGGCTGACTCGGTGCGGCGCCGAGTGAGCTGCTGATCGCGGGCCGGTCCTGCTGGGCGAGTGTCGCAACACCGCCACCGATACCGGCCGAGACGATCGCGATCGCGAGTGCGCCGATCGCGAGTGAGCTTGCGCGCGACTGTTTCCGGACCGGTCGCGGCGGAGCGCCGACGACCATCGTGGGTTGCGCGGCGCCGCGGTACGGGTCATAAGGCGGCCGGAACTGCTGTTGCGGGTTCGGCTGCTGTGGGTTCGGCTGCTGCGGCTGTCCGGCGGTGGCGTAGCGCCAGTCGTACGGCTGCTGTTGTGGATAGCCGTCCTGCCGCGGCGCACCCGGGTATCCGGAGTCGTGGCCACCCGGCCGGGGCCCGGGTTGCTGCGGCGGCGGTGAATACCTCGGGTAGTTGGTCATGTCGCTTCGGTGCTCTCCCTCGTAAGTGGTCCGACAACGGTTCAACGTCGGGCGCAGCTTCACAGTGCCCATCTGGGCTGAGAATCGACTTAGAGTTCGTCATCCATTCTCTGCGCGTGACCACGCAGGATCCCGGTTCGACTGGCGCATCGGCGATTCGCCGTTGTGGGTGTCCGGGTCGTCGTCCATATCGTCGTTGCGGCTGTCGACGGGCCGACCGGGCAACATCATGTAGATGCTCGTGCCCGGCGGTTCCCCACCGGGAACGGTCTCCTCGATCCGCAGCGCCCCACCGTGTTTGAGGACGACCTGTTTGACGATCGCCAGACCCAGTCCGGATCCCGGCATGGCGCGGGCCGCGGTCGACCGGTAGAAGCGCTCGAAGACCAGGCGGCGCTCCTGTTCGGGAATGCCCGGACCCTCGTCGGAGACGACCAGTTCGGCGTGCACCGGATCCGTCTGGGTCAGAACGACTCTCACTCGACCGCCGGGGGGACTCCATTTCGCGGCGTTGTCGAGGAGGTTCAGCACCGCGCGGGACAGCCCGGCCGCATCGCCGTAGACCTGCCAACCGATGAGGCGGACGTCGAACTCGATGTCGTTGCGGCGACGCCGAACCCGCTCGAGGCTGCGGTCGACGACCTCGGCCACGTCGACGGGTTCGTAGGTCACCCCGCCCGCATCGTCACGGGTGAGGTCGACGAGATCGCCCACCAGCGTGGACAGTTCCTCGATCTGGGCGATGACGTCGGCACGCAGATCGGCCATCTCCTCCTCCGGCAGCCGCGGCGCACCGGGCGCCTGCGAGGCCATGAGCAGCTCCACGTTGGTGCGCAGCGACGTCAACGGGGTGCGCAGCTCGTGGCCGGCGTCGGACACCAGCCGGGCCTGCCGCTCGCGGGATTCGGTGAGCGCCCGCAGCATCATGTTGAACGTCTCGGTGAGCCGGGCGAGTTCATCGCTGCCATACACCGGTATCGGCCGCAGATCATCGGTGCGCGCGACACGCTCGGCCGCCTTCCGCAGGCGCGCGACCGGACGCAGACCCGTGCGGGCGACCATGCCACCGGCGACCGCGGCGACCGTCACCCCGATCCCGCCGACGATGAGCAGCACCGTGCCGAGGCTGCCGAGCACCTGGCTGGTCGGCGCCAGACTCTTGGAGATCAGCAGCGTGCTGCCGTTGGTGAGGTGAACGGCGAGCACGCGCTGGTGGTTGGCCGTGCGCAGCGACAGCAGCAGCTCTCCGTCGATCACCTGCTTCTCGGCCTCACCGAGCGGCAGCGTCTGGCCCTGCTGGTTGGCGGTGTAGATGGACCGGCCCGGGTTGACCAGCATCGCGTTGACGTCGGAGTATGCGGTGCCTTCGATCGCCTTGCCGGGGTCGGCGGCCAGCGATCCGCTCTCGATGAGCAGCCGGGCCCGGCTGTGCAATTGGTTGTCGATGTCGTCGTAGAGCGCCCGCGACACCACCGCGTACACCGCGACCGACATCAGCACCACCACCAGCGCCACCATCGACATCGCCAGCAGCATCACCCGCCACCGCAGCGACAAGGAACTGGTGCGCGGCGGTTTCGAGCGGCTGGGCTCGCCGGGGGGTGCAGGTGGTGGGGCGACCGACATCAGGGCGGTGTCTCGCGGAGTACGTAGCCCACCCCGCGAACAGTGTGGATCAGCCGCGGCTCACCCGAGGCCTCCGTCTTGCGCCGCAGGTAGCCGATGTACACCTCGAGAGCATTACCCGACGTCGGGAAGTCGAACCCCCACACCTCCTCGAGGATGCGGCTGCGCGTCAGCACCCGACGGGGATTCGCGATCAGCATCTCCAGCAGCGCGAACTCGGTGCGGGTGAGGCTGATCTGCCGGGATCCTCGGGTGACCTCGCGGGTGACCGGATCCAGCGTGAGGTCGAGGAACGTCATGGCCGGCGATTCACCGGCGTCGTCCGGGGCGGTGCGACGCAGCAGCGCCCGCATCCGCGCGAGCAGTTCTTCGAGCGCGAACGGTTTGGGCAGGTAGTCGTCCGCGCCGGCGTCGAGACCGGCGACGCGTTCGGACACCGAGTCGCGCGCGGTCAGGACGAGAATCGGCAGATCGTCGCCGGTGCTGCGCAGCTGTCGACAGACCTCCAGGCCGTCCAGTCGCGGCATCATCACGTCCAGCACGACCGCGTCGGGGCGGTCGTTGGCGATTAGATCCAGCGCTTCGACGCCGTCTTGAGCGAGCTCTACCGAGTAACCGTTGAAGGACAGGGACCGGCGCAGGGATTCGCGCACGGCACGATCGTCGTCGACGACAAGTATGCGCACAGTCCCAGTTTCAACCCAACGCCTGAGACGCGGCTGAGAGACGCGCCGTTATGACGTCGACCTGTTTCAGCGGCGGTCGAGGTTCAGCAGGCCGAGGCGGGCAGCCTTGAGCAGGCGGCGGGGCACCTTGTGCTGCTGGCCGGCGACGGTCACACCGACGAGCTCGGTGGGCGTGGCCTTCCACTGCGCGCGGCGGCTACGGGTGTTCGAGCGCGACATTCTGCGCTTGGGCACAGCCATGTTGAAGCTTCTCCTCGTGCGGGTGGTGCCGCGCGGGTATCCGCAGGACGCGGGCGCAGGCAAGTGCCACCCAGGATAACCGGTGAGCAGCACCGCCTCCAAAACAGTTCGCGAGGGACCGGCCGCGGACGTGTGGTGATTTCGCGAACAGAACCGCGGGTTACGGCTAACCTACCGGTTGGTTGGCCCTCGACGTATGGGAGTTCTGGTTGACGAACCCGGTTCGTATCGGCAACTGCTCGGGGTTCTACGGCGACCGGCTGGCGGCGATGCACGAGATGCTCGTCGGCGGTGACCTGGACTTTCTGACCGGCGACTATCTCGCCGAGCTGACCATGCTCATCCTGGCCCGCGACCGGGCGAAGAATCCGGAGCGCGGCTACGCCCACACGTTCCTGCGGCAACTCGAGAACTGCCTCGGCGTCGCGATGGATCGCGGGGTCCGCATCGTCGCCAACGCCGGCGGCCTCAATCCCGCAGGCCTCGCCGCCGCGGTCCGCGCGCTGGCCGACCGGCTCGGGCTGTCCGTCACGGTCGCGCATGTGGAGGGCGACGACCTGATCGGCCGTGCCGGCGACCTGACCGTCGGCGGCATCCAACCCACTGGCTCGGGCAGTCCGCTGGCCGCCAACGCCTATCTGGGCGCCTGGGGCATCGCGGACTGCCTGAACCGTGGCGCGCACGTCGTCGTCACCGGCCGGGTCACCGACGCCTCGGTGACCGTCGGGCCGGCCGCCGCGCACTTCGGCTGGCAGCGCACCGACTACGACGCGCTCGCGGGGGCCGTCGCCGCCGGCCACGTCATCGAATGCGGCGCCCAGGCCACCGGCGGGAACTTCGCCTTCTTCACCGAGATCGCCGATCTGCTGCACGCGGGCTTCCCGGTGGCCGAGATCCACGCCGACGGCTCCTCGGTGATCACCAAACATCCGGGCACCGGCGGGGCGGTCACCGTGGACACGGTCACCGCGCAACTGCTCTACGAGATCGCCGGCGCACGGTATCCGAACCCCGACGTCACCCTGCGTCTCGATGCGCTGACACTGGACGCCGACGGCTCCGACCGGGTCCGCATCTCCGGAGCCCGGGGGGAGCCGCCGCCGCCGACGGCGAAGGTCTCCCTCAACAGCCTCGGCGGCTTCCGCAACGCGATGACGTTCGTGCTCACCGGTCTCGACGTGGACGCCAAGGCGGCTCTGGCGCGTCGGCAGCTCGAGGCGGCGCTGACGACGAGACCGGCCGAACTCGAGTGGACGCTGGCGCGCACGGATCGCGTCGACGCCGACACCGAGGAGACCGCCAGCGCGCTGCTGCGCTGCGTGGTCCGCGATCCCGACCCCGCTGTCGTGGGACGCCGATTCTCATCTGCCGCAGTCGAACTGGCACTCGCCAGT
Organism: Mycobacterium sp. 852013-51886_SCH5428379; assembly: GCF_001665575.1. GTDB lineage: Bacteria > Actinomycetota > Actinomycetes > Mycobacteriales > Mycobacteriaceae > Mycobacterium. Next base: position 6,630 of record NZ_LZSU01000032.1, read on the forward strand.
TATCCCGGATTCACCACCGTCGCCCCGCCGGCTGACGGTCAGGTCTACGGCGTGTTCACCGCAGCCCACGTCGACGCGACCGAGGTTCCGCACGTCGCGGTGCACGCCGACGGCGACCGCACCGACATCCCCGCGGCCGCCGAGACGGCCGTGCTGGAACCGGTGGCCGAACCGCCGCTGCCGCCACCGTTGTCGCCCGGGCCGACCCGGCGGGCGCCGCTGGGGCTGATCGCCGGGGCGCGCAGCGGCGACAAGGGCGGCGACGCCAACGTCGGGGTCTGGTGCAGAACCGACGCGCAGTGGCGGTGGCTCGTGCACACCCTCACCGTCGACCGGCTGCGAGAACTGCTGCCCGAGACCGGGGATCTACCCGTCACCCGGCATCTGCTGCCGAACCTGCGGGCGGTCAACTTCGTCATCGAAGGCATCCTCGGGCAGGGGGTGGCGTACCAGGCGCGCTTCGATCCGCAGGCCAAAGGACTCGGCGAATGGCTGCGCAGCCGGCACCTCGACATCCCGGAGGAGTTCCTCGTATGAGTATCTGGCACACCCCGGAGCGGGAGCAGTTGCGAAAGTCGGTGCGCGCGTTCGTCGAACGCGAAATACTTCCGAACGTCGCCGAGTGGGAGCGCACCGGTGAGCTGCCCCGCGCGCTGCATCGCAGCGCCGCCGAGACCGGGCTGCTGGGCGCCGGACTGCCCGAGGCCGTCGGGGGCGAGGGCGGCGACGGCGCCGACGCCCTGGTGATCTGCGAAGAGATGCACTACGCCGGCGCACCGGGCGGCGTATTCGCATCGCTGTTCACCTCCGGCATCTCCACACCCCACATGGCCGCCTCCGGCGACGCCCGGCTGATCGACGCCTACGTGCGGCCGACCCTGCGCGGTGAGCTGATCGGCGCCCTGGCCATCACCGAACCGGGCGGCGGTTCGGACGTCGGGCACCTCACCACCCGGGCCGAGTTGGTCTCGGGCGCCGACGGGCCGTACTACCTCGTCAACGGCGCCAAGACCTACATCACCTCCGGGGTCCGCGCCGACTACGTGGTCACCGCTGTCCGCACCGGCGGGCCGGGCGCAGCGGGCATCTCGCTGCTCGTCGTCGACAAGGGCACCCCGGGATTTGCGGTCACCCGCAAACTCGACAAGATGGGCTGGCGCTCCTCGGACACCGCCGAACTGTCCTATACCGACGTCCGGGTGCCGGCCGCCAACCTCGTCGGCGCCGAGAACAGCGGATTCGCCCAGATCGCAGGCGCTTTCGTCAGCGAGCGGGTCGGGCTGGCCGGGCAGGCCTACGCCGGCGCGCAACGTTGTCTGGACCTCACCGTGCAGTGGTGCCGCGACCGGCAGACCTTCGGCAGGCCGCTGATCTCCCGGCAGTCGGTGCAGAACACCCTCGCCGAGATGGCCCGCCGCATCGACATCGCCCGTGTCTACACCCGTCACGTCGTAGAACGGCAGCTCTCCGGCGACCCTGACCTGATCGCCCAGGTCTGCTTCGCCAAGAACACCGCCGTCGAGGCCGGCGAATGGGTCGCCAACCAGGCCGTGCAACTGTTCGGAGGGATGGGCTACATGGCCGAATCAGAGGTCGAACGCCAGTACCGCGATATGCGGATCCTGGGGATCGGCGGCGGCACCACCGAGATCCTCACCTCGCTGGCGGCCAAGACGATGGGATATCAGGCGTGACCCTCACCTCCGCGGTCGATCCGCGCTCACCCGCCTACGCCGAGGCGGCGTCCGCCATGACCGCCAGACTCGAGGAGCTCGACGTCGAGCACGCCAAGGCGCTTGCCGGTGGCGGGGCGAAGTACGTCGAGCGCCACCACGCCCGCGGCAAACTCACCGCACGCGAACGCATCGAGCTGCTGCTCGACCCCGATTCGCCGTTTCTCGAACTCAGCCCCCTGGCCGCCTGGGGCAGCGAGTTCGCGGTCGGCGCGAGCGTAGTCACCGGTATCGGCGCGGTGAGCGGCGTCGAATGCGTGCTGATCGCCAACGACCCCACGGTCAAGGGCGGCACCAGCAACCCGTGGACGCTGCGGAAGATCCTGCGCGCCAACCAGATCGCGATGGAGAATCGGCTTCCGGTCATCTCTCTGGTCGAATCGGGCGGGGCGGATCTGCCGACGCAGAAAGAGGTCTTCATCCCCGGCGGACGGATGTTCCGCGACCTGACGCGGCTCTCGGCCGCCGGCATCCCGACCGTCGCGCTGGTCTTCGGCAACTCGACGGCCGGTGGCGCGTACGTCCCGGGCCTGTCCGATCACGTGGTCATGATCAAAGAACGCTCCAAGGTGTTCCTCGCCGGACCACCGCTGGTGAAGATGGCCACCGGCGAGGAAGCCGACGACGAATCGCTCGGCGGCGCCGAGATGCACTCCCGCACATCTGGTCTCGGTGACTACTTCGCCGTCGACGAACTCGATGCGCTGCGCATCGGCAGGCGTATCGTCGCCCGGCTGAACTGGCGTAAACACGGTCCGCCGCCCGGTCCGGTGACCGAACCGCGCTACGACGGCGAGGAACTGCTCGGCATCGTCCCGGCCGACCTGCGCATCCCGTTCGACCCCCGCGAGGTGATCGCCCGCATCGTCGACGGCTCGGAGTTCGACGAGTTCAAGGCGCTTTACGGGTCATCCCTGGTGACGGGGTGGGCCACCCTGCACGGCTATCCGATCGGCATCCTCGCGAATGCACGCGGTGTGCTGTTCAGCGAGGAGGCCCAGAAGGCCACCCAGTTCATCCAGCTGGCCAACCGCGCCGACACACCACTTCTGTTCCTGCACAACACGACCGGCTACATGGTCGGGAGGCAGTACGAGGAGGGCGGCATGATCAAACACGGCTCGATGATGATCAACGCCGTGTCCAATTCGACCGTGCCGCACCTCTCACTGCTGATCGGCGCCTCCTACGGCGCCGGTCACTACGGGATGTGCGGGCGGGCCTACGACCCCCGGTTCCTGTTCGCGTGGCCGAGCGCGAAGGCCGCGGTGATGGGCGGCACCCAACTCGCAGGAGTGATCTCGATCGTCAGCCGGGCCGCCGCCGAGTCGCGTGGCCAGGAAGTCGACGACGCCGCTGATGCTTCCCTGCGGGCCGCGATCGAGGCCCAGATCGACGCGGAGTCCCTGCCGATGTTCCTGTCCGGCAGGCTCTACGACGACGGCGTCATCGATCCGCGCGACACCCGGACGGTGTTGGGAATGTGCCTGTCGGCCATCGCGAACGGCCCGATCGAGGGGACGTCGAACTTCGGCGTCTTCCGGATGTGAGCGCCATGATCAACAGAGTGCTGGTCGCCAACCGCGGCGAGATCGCCCGCCGGGTGTTCGCCACCTGCCGTCGCCTCGGTATCGGCACGGTCGCCGTCTACACCGATCCGGACGCCGGTTCCCCGCACGTCGCGGAGGCCGACGCGCGGGTGCGGGTTGACGGCTACCTCGACACCGCCCAACTCATCGCGGCCGCCCACGCGGCCGGTGCGGACGCCGTCCATCCCGGATACGGATTCCTTTCGGAGAACGCCGATTTCGCGGGGGCCGTACAGGACGCCGGACTGACGTGGATCGGGCCACCACCCGCCGCGGTCGCCGCCATGGGCAGCAAGATCGAGGCGAAGAAGCTGATGGCCGCCGCCGGCGTACCGGTCCTCGACGAACTCGATCCGGCCACCGTGACCGCCGACCAGCTGCCGGTGCTGGTCAAGGCGTCGGCCGGGGGCGGCGGGCGCGGGATGCGGGTCGTCCGCGACCTCGACGCGTTGACGGGCGAGGTCGAGGCCGCGCAACGCGAGGCGCAGTCTGCGTTCGGCGACCCGACGGTGTTCTGCGAGCGGTACCTCGCGGCCGGCCACCACGTCGAGGTCCAGGTGATGGCCGACCAGCACGGCACGGTGTGGGCGGTCGGCGAACGCGAGTGCTCGATCCAGCGCAGGCACCAGAAGATCATCGAGGAGGCGCCCTCACCGCTGGTCGAACGCACGCCCGGGATGCGCGAGCGGCTGTTCGAGGCGGCGCGGCTGGCCGCGACCGCGATCGGCTACACGGGCGCGGGCACCGTGGAGTTCATGGCCGACCGTCGGGGCGAGTTCTTCTTCCTGGAGATGAACACCCGTCTGCAGGTCGAACATCCGGTCACCGAGGAGACCACGGGCCTCGACCTCGTCGAACTGCAGCTGCTGGTCGCCGAGGGCGGCAGCCTTGATCCCGCACCACCGCCGTCGCGCGGCCATGCCATCGAGGCCCGGCTGTACGCGGAGGATCCGGCGAAGAACTGGCAGCCCCAGGCCGGGACGGTGCACCGCTTCGAGGTGCCCGCGGGCCCGCGGGTGGACACCGGCATCGTCGACGGCTCCGTGGTGTCGATCTTCTACGATCCGATGCTGGCGAAGGTGATCTCGTATGCGCCCACCCGGCGGCAGGCCGCGGCCCGGCTCAGCGACGCGCTGGCCCGCACCCGGGTGCACGGCGTGCGCACCAACCGCGATCTGCTGGTCAACGTGCTGCGTCATCCGGCCTTCCTCGACGGCGCCACCGACACCGCGTTCTTCGACACCCACGGCCTGTCCGCACTCAGCGCGCCCGCCCGGCACGCCCGCGCGGCCGACCTCTCGGCCGTCGCCGCCGCACTCGCCGACGCCGCCCGCAACCGTGCCGCGGCGACCGTGTTCGCCGCCGCTCCCAGCGGCTGGCGCAACCTCGCCTCCGGCCACCAGGTCAAACGCTTCGGCGACGCCGACGGCGGCGATCTCGAGGTGCAGTACCGGTTCACCCGCCGCGGTGTGGACATCGCCGGCCATTCCGACGTCACGGTGGTCACGACGGCACCCGACCACACGGTGCTGCGCGTCGGTGCGGTCGAGTCCCGGTTCGACGTCTGCCGGTACGGCACCGAGGTGTTCGTCGACTCACCGCTGGGCGCCGTGCAGCTGACGGCGATGCCGCGCTTCCCCGACCCGGACGCCGCCGTCGCGCAGGGCTCCCTCGTCGCGCCGATGCCCGGCGCCGTGGTCCGCGTCGGCGCCGCCGTCGGCGACACCGTCACCGCAGGCCAGCCGCTGATCTGGCTCGAAGCCATGAAGATGGAGCACACGCTGGCCGCCCCCGGCGACGGCGTCCTCGCCGAACTGAACGTCACACCCGGCCAGCAGGTCGAGGTCGGGGCGATCCTCGCCCGTGTGGACAACCCTGGAGGAGAACCATGACCGGATTCGTCGAGACCGACGAACAGCAGGCGCTGCGCAAGGCGGTCGCCGCGATGGCCGGCGGCTATGGGCAGGACTACTACCTGGAGAAGGCGCGGGCCGGCGAGCACACCACCGAGCTGTGGGAGGAGGCAGGCCGCCTCGGCTTCATCGGGGTGAACCTGCCCGAGCAGTACGGTGGCGGCGGCGCCGGCATGTACGAGCTTGCGCTGGTGATGGAGGAGATGGCGACCGCCGGATCGGCACTGCTGATGATGGTGGTCTCCCCCGCCATCAACGGCACCATCATCAGCAGGTTCGGCACCGAGGACCAGAAGCAGCGCTGGCTGCCGGGTATCGCCGACGGCTCGATCACGATGGCGTTCGCCATCACCGAACCCGATGCCGGCTCGAATTCGCACCGGATCACCACCACCGCCCGCCGCGACGGTGACGATTGGATCCTGACCGGTCAGAAGACCTACATCTCCGGCGTGGACCAGGCCCAGGCGGTGCTCGTGGTCGGCCGGATGGCCGACCACCGCACGGGGAACCTCAAACCGGCGCTGTTCGTCGTGCCGACCGATACTCCGGGGCTGCACTGGACGAAGATCGACATGGAGATCATCAGTCCGGAGAACCAATTCCAGCTGTTCATCGACGACGTGCGGTTACCCGCCGACGCGCTGGTCGGTTCGGAGGACGCCGCGATCGCGCAGCTGTTCGCCGGGCTCAACCCCGAGCGGATCATGGGTGCGGCGAACGCGGTGGGCATCGGCCGCTTCGCGGTCGGCCGAGCGGTCGACTACGTCAAGACCCGCCAGGTGTGGAAGACCCCGATCGGCGCGCATCAGGGCATCTCGCATCCGTTGGCGCAGAACCACATCGAGCTCGAGCTGGCGAAGCTGATGATGCAGAAGGCGGCGGCGCTGTACGACCACGGCGACGACGTCGGCGCAGCCGAGGCGGCGAACATGGCCAAGTACGCCGCCGGTGAGGCGTCGGTGCGGGCGGTGGATCAGGCCGTGCAGTCCATGGGCGGCAACGGCCTGACGAAGGAGTACGGTGTCGCGGCGTCGCTGGTGGCGTCCCGGCTGGCGCGGATCGCCCCGGTGAGCCGGGAGATGATCCTCAACTTCGTCGCACAGACGTCGCTGGGCCTCCCGAAGTCCTACTGATGAGCGCTCGCGTCCACTACCGCGTCGAGGGCGCGGTGGCCCGGCTGACACTGGACTCCCCGCACAACCGCAACGCACTGTCGACCGCGCTGGTCGAGCAGTTGCATGCCGGTCTACGCGCGGCCGCCGCCGATCCGAACGTGCGCTGCGTGGTGCTCGGCCACACCGGCGGCACGTTCTGCGCCGGCGCGGACCTGTCCGAATCCTCCGGTGCGGACCCGGCCGCGGCGGCGCTGGACCGGGCGCAAGAGATGACGGCGGCGCTGCGGGCGATCCTGGACCTGCCGGTGCCGGTGATCGGCGCGATCGACGGGCACGTCCGCGCGGGTGGAATGGGGCTGGTCGGCGCCTGCGACATCGTGGTCGCAGGGACGAACAGCACGTTCGCTCTGACCGAGGCCCGCATCGGTGTCGCCCCGTCGATCATCTCGCTGACCCTGCTGCCGAAGATGACGGCCCGCGCGGCGGGTCGCTATTTCGTCACCGGGGAGAAGTTCGGCGCCGCCGAGGCCGCTGCGATCGGGCTGATCAGCATCGCCTCCGCCGACGTCGAGGCCGACGTCGCCGCGCTCGCCGCCGAGGTCGGCCGTGGCTCACCACAGGGGCTCGCGGCATCGAAGGCCCTGACCACCGCGGCAGTGCTGGAGACGTTCGACCGGGCGGCCGACGACCTCGCGGCCCAGTCCGCGGCGCTGTTCGTCTCCGAGGAAGCCCGTGAGGGGATGACGGCGTTTCTGCAGAAGCGAGCGCCGAACTGGTCGGCCCACCAGACCCCGCGCTGAACATCACATCCGCCGCCCCCGAGTCGCCGATAGCACGCACCGCAGCGGCATTTCCGGAGGAATTCGGGTGGGCAACCGAGGTCGATCCGACAAAGCTTCGCTCGGCTAGCAGCTTCGCCGACGCGGCACGGCAGCAGTTTCATGAACGCTCTTGCATGTACCAGTGATCGTCGTACCCTCGTAGGCGATGAGCACACCTGCAACGCCGCGGAACGGAGCACAGCGCGCTGCCGATACCGATCGGATCCAGATCGCGCAGTTCCTCACCGATGCCGCCGCGCAGGGCCGCCTCCAGATGAACGAGTACGAGGATCGGCTGACCAAGGCGTACGCCGCCAAGACCTACGATGAGTTGGCTTCCGTCAGCGCCGATCTCCCCGGCGCCATGACCAACCTGCGGGGCAACGGACCGTGCCGTCCGGCCCCGTCGACCCTGCTCCTGGCCATCATGAGCGGCTTCGAACGCCGCGGCCGGTGGAACGTCCCCCGGCGGCTCACCACCGTCGCCTTCCTGGGCAGCGGCGTCGTCGACCTGCGGTACGCCGACTTCACCGCACCGGTGGTCGACGTCCGGACCTACTCGGTGTTCGGCGGACAGACCATCCTGGTGCCGCCGGAGGTGAACGTCGATCTGAACGGTGTCGGCGTCATGGGCGCGTTCGACCACAGCGTGCCCGGCGAGGGTTTGCCAGGAGCGCCGCACGTGCGCATCCGCGGCTTCGCCCTGTGGGGCCGCGTCGCCGTCAAACGCAAGCATCGCAAGAGCACCTAACCGCCCGCGACGCCGCCCTTCGAGGTCGGACCCCGCGCAGGCGCCGCGCCGGTCGGACCCGGCGTGTCCGCACCGCGCGGGGTGGCGCGGCTCCGCCCGGTACCGGATTCGCGTTCCGGCTCGCCGCGCGCGGACATCGTGTTCAGTCCGGTGCGGACAGCAACGGAGAAGTCGTCGACGAACGCCCGCGTCTGCCGCGCGGTCGGCACCAGCCGCGCGGAGGTGTACCGACCCGGATTCGCCAGCGGATCGTTGTCGGGATAGCCGAAGTCCACCACAGTGCGCAGCGCGGGATCGATCGCGTCGGCGATGCGGGCGCCGGCCACCCCACCCAGGCGGCGCAACGGACGGGTGAGCGGCAGATCCTCGCTTTCGTACGACACATAGGTGGTCTCTCCGACGCGTTCGATGCGCGCGAAACCATCGGCCGTTCGACAGCCCTTTTCGCACCCGTCCCTCACCACGACGGTGCCGTCTGCCCCGATGGAGACCGGGAGGTCCACCGCGTCGCGCTGCGATCTGGCGTCGAGGTGGGCCATCAGTGAGTTGACCAGCGAGACGCCGTTGAGGAGGTACGCCGGCGCGTTGCCGTCCATGTCGTACTCATAGCCGACGTCGACGACCTCGGCCCCCGGAGACGCGGGCGTGGGCGCCGGGTCTGCTCCCAAGAGTCCGAAAGTCGGGTACCGGGTGCCGAATCCGCCGTTCGGCCGCGCGACGTTGTTGTCGAGGACGTAGACCGCGGTACCCGTCACCGGGTCACCGGCATCGGCCAGGTAGTTCAGCAACAGGCTGGTATCGGCGGTCCCCCAGCCGGAGGCCACCACCACCTCGTCGCGGATGGCGTGGCCGGGCGTCGGCCCGAGACCGGATGGACCGGCGTGGAAGTCGACGGAGACGGGTCCGCGCCTGTCGGCGAGCGCGCTGCGGTAGAAGTCGCCGTGGTCATCCGTCGAACCGCGCGCCGCGATCGGCGCCGTCCAGTCGTTCATCGTCGAGGCGACGATCTCCGGGCTGATCACCGCCACGCCGCCGACCGCGGCCACGGTGGCCACCGCGGCACCGCCGATCAGCGCGGGAACCAACGCCCGGCGGGCACGTCCCATCAACGGCGCAGACAAGCTTCTTCCCTCCGGGCACGAAACGACACAGCCCGCGTCCACAGCCTCCCCGCTGCATTCCACCCCCGGACGCGATGAATTCAGCAAACCGTAACGCATGGCGCGCCACATCGGTGACGCTCGTTTGCGTCGCGCGTGTCAGCGACGCCGGCGCGACGACAGATAGTCGCCGACGACCGCGGCCCCCAGACCGTCGAGATCGGGTACCACCACCCGGCCGCCCACCCGCCGCGCCACCTGGTCGATGAACCGTGCCAGCCCCGGATCGCTGCCGAGCCGGAAGATCGTCACCTGCGCCCCGAGCCGGGCCACTTCGTCGAAGCCGCGGACAGTGTGCGCGACGGTCCGCGGATGCGGTGGGTAATCGAAGAACACTGCAGAACCCTCGCCGTCGCCGAAGTCCTCGAGGTGGGCGGTCGGCTCCCCGTCGGTGACCACCAGGATGACGGGCTGGGCGTTCGGGTGCCGACGTAGGTGCCGGGTGGCCAGGGCCAGCGCGTGGTGCAGGTTGGTGCCCTGCTCGTAGACGCCCTCCAGACCGGTCAGCTCCGCGGCGGTCACCGTCCGTGCGTAGCGGCCGAATGCGACGATCTGCAGCGCATCCGACCGGAACCGGGTGCTCACGAGGTGGTTGAGCGCCAGCGCTGTCCGCTTCATCGGCAGCCACCGGTTCTCCATCACCATCGAGAACGAGGTGTCGACCAGCAGCGCCACCGCGGCCTGGGTGCGGGTCTCGGTCTCGGAGATCTCGACGTCGTCGACGGTGATGCTCATCGGCACGCTTCGCTCTTGACCGCCGGCCGCCCGGAGCACCGCGTTGGTCAACGTCCGGGTGACGTTCCACGGCTCGGTGTCGCCGAACTGCCAGGGCCGTGTCGCGCCGGTCAGCTCACCGGCCGCGCCCGCCCGCCGGGTGTCGCGCTCGCCGTGCCGCCCCGACAGCTGCTGGGCGACGTCGCGCAGCGCGGCCTGACCGAGCTGACGCATGGCCTTCGGCGACAACCGCCACTTGCCGTCGGAGCCGCGGTCCATGAAGCCCTGGTTCATCAGCGCCCGTTCGAGTTCGGCGAGGGTGCGGGCGTCGACCGCGGCGTCGTCGCCGAGTTGGCGGGCCAGCGCGTCGAGATCCACGTCGTCCATCGACGCGCCCGCGTAGCTCTGCGAGAGCTGTTCGGCGAGCTGTTCGAGTTCGCCGATGTCGGCCAGCGCCTGCGCGCCCTCACCCATACCGAGCGGGTTGTCGCCGGAGAACTCCGACGAGCCGTTCCAGTCCTCCCCCGGCCGCGCCGCCTGCAGATGCGAGTCCAGCCGGTTGAGCGCGTTCATCAGCGACGGTGATCCGAACGCCTGTTGGGCCAGCGCGTCCAGTTCGGCCCGCTGATCGGCGGACAGGCTGTTGCGAAACCGCTGCGCGGCGGCGGCCCGCTTGGCCAGCGCGTCGAGCAGCTCGTCGACGTCGCGCGGGTTCTCCGGGAAGAACTCGCCGTGCTTGGCCATGAAGTCCTGAAAATCCTGCTGCGTGTCCTGCCCTTTGGCGTTCTTGTCAAGCAGGTCGTTGAGGTCGTCGAGCATGTCGTTGACCCGCTGGCGGTCCTCGTCGGTGGCGTTCTCCAGCGCCTGCTTCATCCCGGCGAACCGCTGGTCGAGCATCTCGCGGCCGAGCAGATCCTTGATCTGGTCGTACTTCTGCCGCGCCTCCTCGCTGCGCCACTGATAGTCGGACAGTTCCTCGACGGCCTTCGCCGGCGACGGCGACAGCGACTCGATCTGCAGCTCGGAGAAGCGGGCGTCATCGTCGAGCGCGCGGGCCAGCTCCTTGCGTTCGGCCAGCACGGCCTCGTCGAGCAGCTTCTTGATCTCCTGCAGGGTGCCGTCGAGGTTGTTGCGTTTGAGCAGCTCACGACGTCGCCGGTTGGCCTCGGCCGCGAGCCGGTCGGCGCCGCGCATGTTCTTGGTGCCGCGCCGCAACAGCTCCGACAGAGCGCGCCGGGGCGAACTGCCCTCCATGACGTCCTCGCCGATCTGCTCGAGCGCGTCGCGCAGATCGACCGGCGGGGCCAGCGGATCGGGCCCGCCGGTGTAGCGCGAATACCGGGACGACCGGCTAGGCGACATGGCCGCACTCCTCAACGCGGCTCGTCCCTCGCCGCTTGATCGTCGTGTGGCTAGGCGACATGGCCGCACTCCTCAACGCGGCTCGTCCCTCGCCGCTTGATCGTCGTGTGGCTAGCCATAGACGGTTTCGCCTTCGCCGGACACCTTGTCGATGCGCTTGGCCAGATACAGCGCCTCGAGCGCCAACTCGACGGCCGCGGCGCGTTCGCCATCGGACTGGGCGCCCAACCGGGTGGCGATCTCCTCGATGACCGGCAGATCGGGCAGGGCGGCCAGCACGTCCTTGGCGGAGACCCGCTCACCGGTCGTCACCGGCGACCCGTCCTCGACGGCCGCGACCAGCGGTCCGACATCGAGGCCGCCGAGCAGTCGCTGCGCGGTGTCGGCGGTGGCGCGGCGCAACAGATGCTCCAGCACCGCCTGCTCGCGGCCCTCCTCGCCGGACTCGAATTCCAGCTTGCCGCGCAGCACGTCGACGACGGTGGCCAGATCGCAGACCCGGGCGACGGGCTCCTGCTCGCCGAGGATCGCCGAGCGGTGCCGCGCCGAGGCCGCGACCGTCTCGGCGGCGGCGATCGCGAACCGCGCCGAGACTCCGGAGCGCTGGTCGATCGAGCTGGACTCGCGCAGGTTGCGGGCGAACCGGGCCAGCACCTGCAGCAGGTACTCCGGTACGTCGGCCGCCAGCTGCGCCTCCTGGGAGATGACGCCGACCTCCGCGGACAGGGCCAGCGGGTAGTGGGTCCGGATCTCGGCGCCGAACCGGTCCTTGAGCGGGGTGATGATGCGGCCGCGGTTGGTGTAGTCCTCCGGGTTCGCGCTGGCCACAACGAGCACGTCGAGCGGCAGACGCAACGTGTAGCCGCGGACCTGGATGTCGCGCTCCTCCATCACGTTGAGCATCGACACCTGGATGCGCTCGGCGAGGTCGGGCAGCTCGTTGACCGCGACGATGCCGCGGTGCGCCCGCGGGATCAGGCCGTAGGCGATGGTCTCCGGATCGCCGAGACTGCGGCCCTCGGCCACCTTGATGGGGTCGATGTCACCGACCAGGTCGGCCACGCTGGTGTCGGGGGTGGCGAGCTTCTCGGTGTAACGCTCGCTGCGGTGCCGCCACGCCACGGGCAGGTCGTCGCCCGAGTCGGCAGCGCGGCGGATCGACTCCGGGGTGATGGGGCTGAACGGGTGCTCGCCCAGCTCGGAGCCGGCGATCACCGGCGTCCACTCGTCGAGCAGACCGGTGAGCGCCCGCAGCAGCCGGGTTTTGCCCTGGCCGCGTTCACCGAGCAGCACGATGTCGTGACCGGCGATCAGTGCCCGTTCGAGCTGCGGGACGACGGTGTCCTCGAAACCCAGGATGCCGGGCCACATGTCGCGGCCCTCGGACAATCCGGCCAGCAGGTTCTCCTGGATTTCCTGCTTCACACCCCGCTCGCGGTGGCCGGAGGCACGTAGTTCGCCGACGGTGCGGGGCAGATCCTGAGGTTGGGTCACCACACCACGCTACGACTGCGCGCCGGATGCGGCACCGCTTCCCCCGTGAGCGAACAATGACGCCGGTAGTCTGCGGCCATGCCGTTCGAAACCGGCGAGGTCTTCGCGGGCTACACCATCGTGCGACTGGTGGGCACCGGCGGCATGGGTGAGGTCTACCTCGCGCAGCATCCGCGGCTGCCCCGCCAGGACGCGCTCAAGGTGCTCCCGGCGTCGGTGAGCGCCGACGAGGAGTACCGGCAGCGGTTCAGCCGGGAAGCCGACCACGCGGCGGGGCTGTGGCATCCGCACATCGTCGGGGTGCACGACCGCGGTGAGTACGACGGCCGGCTGTGGATCTCGATGGACTTCGTCGACGGGCACGACGCCGCCCGGTTGCTCGTCGAGCGGTATCCGAACGGGCTTCCGCCGGCCGACGTGCTGGAGATCGTGCTCGCGGTCGCCGACGCCCTCGACTACGCCCACCAGCGTCATCTGCTGCACCGCGACGTCAAACCCGCCAACATCCTGATCACCGGACCCGACCGGGGACGGCGCCGGATCCTGTTGGCCGACTTCGGCATCGCCCGCCACGCCGACGACAACACCGGGCTGACGTCGTCGAACATCGCGGTCGGGTCGATGAGCTACAGCGCCCCCGAACAGCTGATGGGACACCCCATCGACGGCCGGGCCGACCAGTACTCGCTGGCGGCGACGGCCTACCGGCTGTTCACCGGGGCGCCGCCGTTCCCGCACAGCAATCCGGCGGTGATCATCAGCCACCACCTCAACACCCCGGCTCCCCGGCTCGGCGACAGCAGACCGGAATTGCGCGCATTCGACGCGGCGATGGCCCGCGCACTGGCCAAGGATCCGGCCGCGCGGTTCGCCACCTGCCACGAGTTCGCTGCGGCGCTGGCCGCGGCCGGTGCCGCGCCGCAGAGTGCCGCGCCGCCGCCCGCCCTCGCCCCGACGGGCCCACCTCCGGGCGTCTCGTATCCGGGCCCGCCGATCGTGAGCGGCGGCGGGCAACCCCCGACGTCCCCGACGCAGGGGCCGCCGGTGCTGTTCTCGCCGTGGAGTCCGTCGGGGGCGCCGATGCCGGGCGGCCAGTTCGCCCCGGCCGCGCCACCCCGGCGGCCGCGCCGCCGGGCGCTGCTGGTCATCGCGATAGTGCTCGCGGTGGTGGCGCTGGTCGCCGGCTCTGTCGTCGCCGTCGTCACCACCGGCCCCGAGGACGACGCGACCACCGGAATGTCGGCACCGGGCCTGGACGAGGGTGTGGCGGTCGACGGCCAGACCGCCGTGGCACCCTGACCGGTGCCCGTGGTGCAATGGTGCGGCACAGTCGACCGGTTTGCTGGCCAGGCCACGCGACCGGGTGACGACGTCTGGGGGACAGGATGCTGAGCGCGGTCCGCGAATGGTGGCGCCAACCGGATCACTATTACTGGCTGACCGCGTTCCTGGCAACGCGAGGGGCGCAGCGCGCCACGTGCCGGCTCATCGCGGTAGCGCTCGTCGGTTTCGCCGCCGCACTGCTCATCTCCCTGCCCAGCCCGGCCGGGCCGTCGGGAACTGTCGGCACCGCGGTCACACTCCTCGTCTCCGGGTGGTGTGCCGTGATGGCGGTGATGTGGGTACGGAAGGGCTGGCTCACCCAGCGGCAGTCGGTCGTCTTCGCCGTGACCGCGTCGATCCTGATCAGTGCCGCGACGCTGGTCAAGGCCGATCCGCTCAACGGCATGTTCGGGGCGATGGCGTTCGCCGTCCTCGCCGTGTACATCGCGTTCTTCCACACCCCGCGCCTGGCGGCGGCCAACTTCGCGATCGCCACGGTGACCGCATCCGTGATGGCCGTGGCCATCGCCGTCGACGGCGATCTGGCCCTCGCGATCTCGACGCTGCTGTTCCTCATTGTGGTGAACCTGGCCACCCCGCTGGTGTGTCAGACGCTGGTGCACGTCCTCGGCATCGATGTCCTCAACAGCGACATCGAACCGCTCACCGGTCTCTTCAATCGCGAGGCGTTCCAGCGGGCGGTGGCTGCGTCGATCGCCGGCCGCAGCCGCGACGACGACCGCTTCCTGGTACTGGTCGTCATCGAACTCGACAACTTCGCCCTGCTGGTGCAGAGCAAGGGTCGCCGGGCCGGTGAGCGGGCGCGCGTGGCGACCGCGCAGACCCTGCGGGAGACGACCCGCCGGGGCGCCGTCGTCGCGCACATCCCGCAGGCGGAGTTCCTGATCGCCGACAGTTTCGCCACGACGGACAGCTCACCGCTGGTCGAACGGGTCCGCAGCGCCATCAAGTCGACGCCGCCGCGGACGTCGGCGAGTATCGGGGTGGTCAGCACGCCGATGCGCGGCCTGGCGCAGCGGCCGCCGTACGAGGTGCTCGACGAGTTGCTCAACATCGCCCGTAACGCGGTGATCATCGCGCGCAGCAAGGGCGGCAACCGGGCGCACCACGTCGAGTGCCCGCCGCTGACCCCGCTCGAGGACGACGAACCGCTGCTGTAGCTGCGGGCGCCTCAGTGCGCGAAGTGCCGCGCGCCTGTCAGGTAGAGCGTGACGCCGGCCGTCGCGGCGGCTTCGGTGACGACGTCGTCGCGCATCGATCCGCCCGGATGCACCACGGCCCGCACCCCCGCATCCGTCAGCGTCTCCAGGCCGTCGGGGAACGGGAAGAAGGCGTCGGAGGCGGCGACGGCCCCGCGCACGCGGTCCCCGGCGCGGGCGACGGCCAGCCGGGCCGCGTCGACGCGGTTGACCTGACCCATGCCGACGCCGACGGTCGCGCCACCGGAGGCCACCACGATCGCGTTGGACTTCACGGCGCGGCAGGCCTTCCAGGCGAACACCAGATCGGCGAGCGTGGCCGGGTCGGCGGGTTCACCGGTGGCCAGCGTCCAGTTGACGGAATCGTCCCCGGCAGCGTCGAGTGCATCGCGCTGCTGCAGCAGCAGACCGCCGCTGATCTGACGGAAATCGAGCCCGGTCTCGGGCGGCTGGGCGCACACCAGGATGCGGATGTTCTTCTTGCGGGCCAGCACCTCGACCGCGCCGGGCTCGTAGGCCGGCGCGATGATCACCTCGGTGAAGATGTCGGCGACGGTCTCGGCCATCTCCACGCTGACCGCGGTGTTGGTGGCGATCACCCCGCCGAACGCAGACAGCGGATCGCATTCGTGGGCCTTGCGGTGCGCGTCGGCCACCGACACCGCCGACACCGCGATACCGCAGGGATTGGCGTGCTTGATGATTGCGACGCAGATGTCCTCGTGGTCGAACGCCGCCCGCCAGGCCGCGTCGGCGTCGGTGTAGTTGTTGTAGGACATCTCCTTACCGTGCAGCTGCTCGGCCTGCGCCAGACCCGGCCACGCGGTGTTGTCGCGGTAGAGCGCGGCCTGCTGGTGCGGATTCTCGCCGTAGCGCAGGACCGCGGCGCGCCGCCAGGTGCCGCCCACCCACGCGGGCAGCTGCTGCGCCGGCTCCTCGGGAGCCAGGGTCGAGCCCATCCAGGTCGCGACCGCCACGTCGTACTCCGCGGTGTGCCGGAATGCCAGCGACGCCAGGATCTTTCGTTCGGCAAGGGTGAAGCCGCCGGAGCGGACCGCGGCCAGCACGCCGTCGTACCCGTTCGGTTCGACGACCACCGCAACGCTGGGATGGTTCTTGGCCGCTGCGCGCACCATCGACGGTCCCCCGATGTCGATCTGCTCGACGCACTCGTCGACCGACGCACCCGACTCGACCGTCTCGCTGAACGGGTAGAGGTTGACCACCACCAGGTCGAACGGTGCGACACCGAGCCGCTCGAGCGCCGAAACATGTTCGGGTTTGCGCAGATCGGCGAGCAGGCCGGCGTGCACGTGCGGGTGCAGCGTCTTGACGCGCCCGTCGAGGACCTCGGGGAAACCGGTGACGTCCTCCACGGGGGTGACCGGAACACCGGCCTCGGCAATGGTTTTCGCAGTGGATCCGGTCGACACGATCGCGACGCCCGCCTCGTGCAGACCCCGCGCCAGATCGGCCAGTCCGGTCTTGTCGTAGACGCTGATCAGCGCGCGGCGGATCGGCTTCTTCGATCCGGGATGCCCCTCGGTCGTGCTCATCCTATGGTCGCCTTTCGTCCGGTCCAGGTCACCCCGCGGGTCGCCACCGCGGCCAGGACATCCACCAGCAGTCGCCGTTCGACCACCTTGATCCGCTCGTGCAGGGTCGCCTCGTCGTCGTCGTCGCGGACGGTGACGGCCTCCTGGGCCAGGATCGGCCCGGTGTCCGTGCCTGCGTCCACCAGGTGCACGGTGCATCCGGTCACGCGCACGCCGTAGGCCAGCGTGTCCGGAACGGCGTGCGCGCCGGGAAACGCGGGCAACAACGCCGGATGGGTGTTGACCACCCGGCCTTCGAACCGCGACAGGAACTGTGTGCCAAGGATTTTCATGAAGCCCGCCGATACCACGAGGTCGGGCTGATACTCAGCGGTGGCCTCGGTGATCGCGGCGTCCCAGGCGGTGCGGTCGGGGTGGTGGCCGAGGCGCACGGTGTAGGAGGGGACGTCGGCCGCGGCGGCGATGTCGAGTGCCGCGCACTGCCGATCGGTTCCGACGGCGACGACGCGCGCGGGGTAGTCGCCGACCGCCGCGTCGAGCAGCGAGGCCAGCAGCGAACCGGTGCCCGACGCCAGCACCACCAGCCGCGCAGGTGCGCTCGGGGGCACATGAAGCGGTTGCTGCACTTGCAGCAGCTTAGTCGGCTGGACGGCGTGGGTCGTCGGCGGCGTCGGTGATGAAGTGGTCTTCCGGATCATGGCCGAACTCCGGTTCGGGAATCGGCCCGGCGGCGGGCTCCGGAGGTTCCGGTGCAGGTGGCGGTGGCACCGGCTCCTCGGCGGCGTCGGAGCTGGGGATCGGTCCGGTATCCGCGTCGAGGATGGGCGTGGTGGCCGGGTCCGGATCCTCCTCGAACGCATCCTCGGGATCGGGGTCGGGATCGGGGTCGGGTTCGGCCACTCGGACGGGTTTCGGTCGGCGGGCGATACCGCCGGCCATCACGACCGTGAGTCCGCCGATCGAGACGAACCACAGAAACACCGCGGGCCCGAACGTCGTCTGGTCGACGCCCACCTCGCCGAAGTTGCCGAGCCGCCCGCCGCCGGCCTCCCCGAGCAGCGCCATGGTGACGGCGGCCAGCGCGGACGCCACCACCAGCTTCGCCGCGGCGACGGGCAGCACCGCGCGGCGCCGTGACACCTGCTGGCCGACCGCTACCGCGGCGGCGGCGGCGACGATGAGCAGCGCCACCCAGACCGGTCCGAGCGGCGGCGTCGGCATTGCGGCCAGGATCGGCACCGCGGGGACGTCACCGCCCAGAACAGTGAACGAGCTGAAGGTGGCCAGCCCGATGTGTGCGCTGGACCCGACCGCTACCGCGGCGGTGCCGACGATGACGTTCGGCAGATACAGCAGCGACAGCACGGTCAGACTGAACTGCCCGAACGCAGATTCGGTGATGCCGAACAGTTCGTGCATCGTCGACCAGTGCACTATCAGCGAACCGGCGGCGACCAGCCCCGACAGCCCGGCCAGCGCGAGGACGCCCGCCGTGGCCGCCCGTAACGCGTCGGGCAGCCAGTTCGGCAGGAACGTCGTCCGCACGAGTGTGCGGCCGACCCGTGACCCGACGCCGAGCACGGCGCCGATCGCGTGGACGGCCAGCACCCCGCCGAACGCCCGCAGCGCGGAGGGCGTCTGCAATTCGGTGAGCACCGACGCCGCGTCGTGGATGACCGCCAGCGCGATCGCGGCGATCAGCAGCGGACCGCCCAGCGCCGAGGCCACCACCCAGCGGGTGACGAACCACGAACCGCGCGGTGGCGTGGCCGCCGACGTCGTCCGCGCGGTGCCCCACACCATCAACAGCACCGGTAGCAGCGGCATGACGCCGAGTTCCCGGCCGCCGATCGAGATCGGCACCTGGTGCACGCCCAGCCACATACTCGCGACGGCGCCGAACGCACCGGTCATGTCGCTGTTGGCGATGAGCAGTTGCAGCAGCGTGACCGCGGCGATGATCACCAGCGCCACCACGGACGGCCCGAAGGCCACCCGCAGCAGCTCACGCGCTTGGCGCGTGCCGACTGGCCGATCCACTAACTGGCCCCCTCGCGCAGGCTGGCGCGCGCGCTGGCCACGCACGCGCGGGTCAGCTTACGACGTGGAGGACGGCGGAGACTGCTGCGACGACGACTGCGGCTGCTGGGCCTGGGTGCTCTGACCCGAGCCCGACTGCTGCGGCTGCTGCGGCTGACCGTAGGTGGGGAAACCGGTGGGCGGGGTGGGCGGACCGCCCTGCTGGCCGGCCGCCGGGAAGCCACCGGTGTTCGGGCCGCCGGGGTAGCTGCCGTACTGCGACGGATATCCCGGCCGCTGCTGGGAGCTCTGCTGGTGCTGCTGGCCACCCTGCTGGCCACCCTGCTGGCCGAGGTGGTGCTGCGGCTGGTGGGACTGGCTCGGCGGCTGGCCGTAGTAGGTCGACGGGCCACCGTACTGGCCGTACTGCTGCTGCTGGTCGTACTTGGGCCGCGGGGTCGGCGGGTTGAGGATGCCCGCGTCGTACAGCAGGGAGGCGACGGACGCGCCGGCCTGCAGCAGCGACAGCACGATGAGCGCGTAGAGCGCCCAGCCGATCGCCGCCTCCGACGGCTTCTGCACGAGTTCGGCGATCACCAGCAGGAAGGCCAGCACCGAGACCGCGGCGACGACGGCGACGTAGTTGCGCTGCTTGGGCAGCAAGCTCACCGCGGCCAGCAATCCGGCGAGCAGGGCGGCGATGACGGCGATGCCGATCCCCAGCGTCGAACCGCTGGTGGTGCCGCCTTGACCGAGGATGTTGGGAGTGGTGACCTGGAAGATCGGACCGAAGTTCACCAGGTAGATCAGCAGGCCGAGGACTGCGGAGGCGATGAGCAGGTACGCGGGCAGTTTGCTCGGCCCGTCGGTGCCCGGACCGGCGTCGGGCCTGCCGAAGTGCTGGGTCGGGGCGGAAAAGTTGGTGGTCGGCTGGTTGGCCGGCGGATAGCCGGGGCTGCCTTGTGAGTAGGTCATGAACCTCTCCTGTGCTGTTTCGGGCGTCGGACGTGGGCACACGCTTGGTTAGACGCGATGTGTGCGCGGACCGCCTGAGCGAGGCGACCACCCACGCTATCGCACGGCTATCAGTACCCGGCCGCCACAGGCGGCAAGCGGCAAACTCGGCGCGCTCAGGCACCCACGAGCACGGGCCTGTCGGCGTTCTGTTGCTCGGCCGCCTCGATCTCGCGCACCAGCGGCAGCACCCGGGCCCCGAAGTACTCGATCTCCTCCTGGAAGTGCAGGAAGCCGCCGAGAATCAGGTCGACGCCGCGTTTGCGGTAGGCCGCGATGCGTTCGGCGATCTGTTCGGGCGTGCCGATCAGCTGGGTGCGGAAGCCGTCGTTGTACTGCACGAGGTCCTCGAACGACGAGTCCGCCCACATCCCCTTCTTGTCGGCGGTGGAGTTTCCGGCCTGCTGGACGGCGGCGTGGAATCCGTCGACGGCGGGCCGGTTGGCCTTGGCGATGATTTCTTTGAGGACGTCCTTCGCCTCTTTTTCTGTGTCCCTGGCGATGATGAAGCCGTTGAGGCCGAACCGCACCTCCCGGTTGACCTCGCGGGCGTGGTCGCGGACCTCGACGATCTGCTCGGTGACGCCGTCGAAATCCTTCCCGTTGGAGAAGTACCAGTCGGCGTGGCGGCCGCCGTTACGCCGTGCAGCGGTCGAGTTGCCGCCCTGGAAGATCTCCGGGTTGGGTCGCTGCGGGGTGTTGAGCGGTTTCGGTTTCAGCGTGAAGTCGTGGATGCGGTAGAAGTCGCCCCGGAAGTCCACGTCGTCCTCGGTCCAGATCTTGCGCAGCACCTGCAGGAACTCCGCGCTGCGCCGGTAGCGCTCGTCGTGTTCGAGCCAGGGTTCGCCGAGATGGGTGAACTCGTCTTTGAACCAGCCCGACACCACGTTGACGGCGAACCGGCCGCCGGACAGCTGATCGGCGGTGGCGCCCAATTTGGCCAGCACCCCGGGCTGCCACAGACCCGGATGCACCGCGGCGATCACCTTGAGGCGTTCGGTGGCCAACAGCAGCGCAAGCGAGAAACTCGTCGACTCGTGCTGATACTCCGCGCCGTAGCTGGCTTCGTAGCGGACCTGGCTCAGCGCGTATTCGAATCCGTTCTTCTCGGCGGTCTGCGCGAGCCTGCGGTTGTAGTCGTAGTTCCAGTCGGTGCGCTGTTCGATGTCGCTGGTGACCAGGCCGCCGCTGACATTGGGCACCCAGTAGGCGAACTTGACGTGGTCGGCGATGCGTTCGGTCGTCATGGCCTCATCACAGCAACCGCGACGGCGCCGGTCACGATTAAGGATCTGAGGGAATGTAAGGCGCGTCGAACGGCGTTCGGCGTGGCCGTCCGCGTCCAGGTTTTCACCCCGCTGTGCCGGTTCACCAGCGCAACGCCTTGCGCTCGACGACTGAAACACGTTCTAATTCTCGCCATGGAC
The DNA here is from genome assembly GCF_001665575.1 of Mycobacterium sp. 852013-51886_SCH5428379. Lineage (GTDB taxonomy): Bacteria > Actinomycetota > Actinomycetes > Mycobacteriales > Mycobacteriaceae > Mycobacterium. The sequence continues at coordinate 27,844 of NZ_LZSU01000032.1, forward strand.
TACGGGCTCGTGCTTTTCACCAGCGACCGCGGCATCGCCCCGGCCACCGCCGCCAAACTGGCCGACGACCACGGCTTCCGCACGTTCTACGTGCCCGAGCACACCCACATCCCGATCAAGCGCGCGGCGGCGCATCCGACCACCGGCGACGAGACGCTCCCCGACGACCGCTACATGCGGACCCTGGACCCGTGGGTCTCGCTGGGCACGGCGTGTGCGGTGACGTCGCGGGTGCGGTTGTCCACGGCGGTGGCACTGCCGGTCGAGCACGACCCGATCACGCTGGCCAAATCGATCGCGACGCTCGACCACCTGTCGGGCGGCCGGGTCAGCCTGGGTGTCGGGTTCGGCTGGAACACCGACGAACTCGCCGACCACAACGTGCCGCCCGGGCGTCGCCGCACGATGCTGCGCGAGTATCTGGAGGCGATGCGCGCGCTCTGGACGCAGGAGGAGGCGTCCTACGAGGGCGAATTCGTGAACTTCGGGCCCAGTTGGGCCTGGCCCAAGCCGGTGCAGGCCCACATCCCGGTGCTGGTCGGCGCCGCGGGCACAGAGAAGAACTTCAAGTGGATCGCACGTTCCGCGGACGGCTGGATCACCACACCCCGGGACTTCGACATCGACGCGCCGGTCAAGCTGCTGCAGGACACCTGGGCGGCCGCCGGCCGGGACGGCGCACCGCAGATCGTTGCGCTGGACTTCAAACCCGACGCCGACAAGCTCGCACGCTGGCGCGAACTCGGGGTGACCGAGGTGCTGTTCGGGCTGCCCGACAAATCCGAGGCCGAGGTCGCGGCGTACGTGGAACGGCTGGCAGGAAAGCTCGCCGCACTGGTGTGAGCGTCTCGATGCGAGCGCCATCAGCGGCCGTCGCCGCCGTGATCGCGCTCGCGGTCGGCACCGCACTGACCCCGCCGGCCGGTGCTCGCCCCGCCGACTTCCCGGATCTCGGGCGGTTCAGCAGCGCCGACCCGACGGCGTACATGCGGCCGTTCTCCCCTGCCGAACGCTGGGCCACGGGTTATCTGTTCTTCCAGACGCCGGGCGGTGTCAACTGCGCCGCCGGCGCGGCGACCTGGTGCACGGGCCCCCTTCCGGGTGTTCCCGTGCCGCCGGGCGGTTGTGGGTCCGTCGATGCCGACGGCGGCGGGTTCCAGATCCGGACGACGCGTACGCCGTGCGTTCCGGGCTCCCCCGCCGTCCTGAACGTTGGCGAAAAGCTGACCAACGACACCTACGACATCGTGTGCGCGGTCGGCGCGGATGACGCGGATGACGCGGATGACGCGGATGACGCGGATGACATGGTCGCCTGCATCCGCGGCGACGGGCACGGCTTCGTTCTGCAGCCGTCCGGAAGCCGGACCTTCTGAGGCGCGCTACGCCAGCGTGGCCCGGTTCCCGTCCTCGGTCGAGGTCACCGCGATCCGCACGCCGAGCGGATCGCCGTCGCTGAGCAACGCCACCAGCTCCTCGTCCTCGGTGGTGGCCATGAACCGCGAATTGTCGGAATCCAACCGGCCCACGATGATCCCGGTGCGCACCGGCCAGTCGTAGCGCACCGAATACGTCTCGATGGTGCCCGTACCGGCGGGATCCTTGGTCACCGGCACGGTGGGCCAGGTCTCGACCTCTTTACGCAGCGGCACGCTGGTCGACGGCTTCCACTCCGTGGGCTGGGTGGAGTAGACGCCCACCGAGTACTTGCTCATGATGCCGCCGTTGGCGCCGACGAAGCCGAAAGCCCCTGGGCGGTCCCGCATCTGGGCGACAGTCTCGGCGATACCGTGCAGCGAGTAGCTGTTGCCGGGTCCGCCGAAGTAGGGCAGCCCGCCGGTCAGCGTCAGCCCGCGCGGATCGTCACCGTCGATCCCGAGCGCTTCGGCGGCGACGTACACGGGGAAGGGGAAGCAGCTGTACAGGTCGAACGTCGCGATGTCGTCGGCGCCGACGCCCGCCATCCGCAGCCCCTCGCGCACGGCGTGCACCGATGCGGGGCTCGCGCCGAGGTCGGGCCGGTCGAGCAGGGCCTGTTCCACCATGTCGGCGTGTCCGTGCAGGTACACCCACTTCTCTTCGGGCACACCGAGTTTGCGCGCTGCGGCCACCGACATCAGGATGACGGCCGCGCCCTGGTTCACGGTGTCGCGGGCGACGAGGAGCCGCGTGTACGGATCGCAGATCATCCGGTTCTCGTCGGTGACGGTCTCGATCTCTTCGACCGAGCGTTCCACCGGCGATGACGAGAAGGGGTTCTTCGCAGCGATTTTCGACATCGGCGCGAAGAGTTCGGCCATCGACCGGCGGTAGTCGGCGACGCTGAGTCCGAGGCGGGCTCGACGTGCGTTGTCCAGCAGCGCGTACTGGACGGGCGCGCCGGTCAGTCCGTGTTTGACGGTGTATTCGTCGATGTAGTCGAAGATTCCGTGTCCGCGGTCCTCGAGTTGGCCCTCGATGTGCTCGGTGAAGTCCGGTTTGTCGTCCCGGTTCGCGAAGTATTTCGCGGTGGATCCGGGTTCGGAACCGATGATCATCGCGATCTCGATCCGGCCCGCGGCGATCTCCCCGGCGAATTCGGTGACCACCTTCTGCGAGCCCTGCCCGCCGACGGGTTCGAGGATGACCCGCATCGGGTCGGCGCCGAAGCGCTTCATCACCGATCGGGGATAGTTGTTCGACTTGCCGAGCGTGGCCGGCATGGGTCCGGAGATCTCGAACTGCCGCAGTCCGACGACCGTGTGCACTGCCTGGGCCACGGCGTCGACGTCGGCGCCGGTGTCGGCGAGCGCCGCCCGCACGGCCTCGGTGGCCAGTTCGACGGCCGACATGCCGCGGTAGCCGGGGTCGTCGATGCGTTCGGTGAACTGTCCGACACCGACGAGGACCGGGGTCCGCGGGTCGACGGACGTGCGCTCGCGCGAGGACCCCGATAACGCCATGACAGACCTCCTCGCAACTGTTAATTCGACAGGCTAACCGAAAACTAGAACGCGTTCCAATCGCCCGTCCCGTGGGCCCGGCACCTCAGACGCGAAGTCCCCCGCACGCCGGGCGTGCGGGGGACCTTCGAGCGTTTCGGGCCTACTTGCTCTCGAGCAGCTCCCGGGCCAGCGTGGCGGTCTCTGACGGCGTCTTGCCGACCTTCACGCCCGCGGCCTCGAGGGCCTCCTTCTTGGCCGACGCGGTGCCCGACGAACCGGACACGATGGCGCCGGCGTGGCCCATGGTCTTACCCTCGGGCGCGGTGAAGCCGGCGACGTAGCCGACGACGGGCTTGCTGACGTTGGCCTTGATGTAGTCGGCCGCACGCTCCTCGGCGTCACCGCCGATCTCGCCGATCATCACGATGATCTTGGTCTCGGGATCCTTCTCGAACGCCTCGATGGCGTCGATGTGGGTGGTGCCGATGACCGGATCGCCGCCGATGCCGATGGCGGTGGAGAATCCGAGATCGCGCAGCTCATACATCATCTGGTAGGTCAGCGTGCCCGACTTTGACACCAGGCCGATCGGGCCCTTGCCGGTGATGTTGTTCGGCGTGATGCCGACCAGCGCCTCACCCGGGGTGATGATGCCGGGGCAGTTGGGCCCGATGATGCGGGTCTTCTCACCCTTGTCGACGTTATAGGCCCACGTATAAGCGCTGTCCTGCACCGGGATTCCCTCGGTGATGACGACCAGCAGCGGGATCTCGGCGTCGATGGCCTCGATGATCGCGTCCTTGGCGAACTTCGGCGGCACGAAGGCGATCGACACGTCGGCGCCGGTCTCCTTCATCGCCTCGGCGACACTGCCGAACACCGGGATCTCGACGTCGTTACCGTCTTTGTCCTGGTGGGACACTGTGGTGCCCGCCTTGCGCGCATTGACGCCGCCCACGATCTGGGTGCCGGCCTTGAGCATCAGCGCAGTGTGCTTGGTGCCTTCACCGCCGGTGATGCCCTGGACGATGACCTTGGAGTCCGCGTTAAGAAAAATAGACATATGTCATTCGTTCCGTTCTACTTCGCGGCCAGCTCGGCGGCCTTGTCGGCGCCTTCGTCCATGGTCTGGGCGAGGACCACCAGCGGGTGGTTGGCGTCGGCGAGGATCTTGCGGCCCTCCTCGACGCGGTTGCCGTCCAGGCGGACGACGAGGGGCTTGTTGGCCTCCTCGCCGAGGATCTCCAGCGCCTTGACGATGCCGTTGGCGACCGCGTCGCACGCGGTGATGCCGCCGAACACGTTGACGAACACGCTCTTGACCTGATCGTCACCCAGGATGACGTCGAGCCCGTTGGCCATCACCTCAGCCGAGGCGCCGCCGCCGATGTCGAGGAAGTTGGCGGGCTTCACACCGCCGTGCTTCTCGCCCGCGTAGGCGACCACGTCGAGCGTCGACATGACCAGACCCGCGCCGTTGCCGATGATGCCGACCTGACCGTCGAGCTTGACGTAGTTGAGGTCGTTCTCCTTGGCCTTGAGCTCGAGCGGATCGGTGGCGTCCTTGTCCTCGAACTCCGCGTGCCCTTCCTGGCGGAAGTCGGCGTTCGCGTCGAGGGTGACCTTGCCGTCCAGCGCCAGGATCTGGTCGTCGGGCGTGCGCACCAGCGGATTGACCTCGACCAGCGTGGCGTCCTCCTTGACGAAGACCTCCCACAGCTTGGCGATCGTGACCGCGGCGGCGTCGAGCACCTCGGCGGGCAGGTGACCCTTCTCGGCGATCTCACGGGCGAAGGCCTCGTCGACACCCTTCACGGCGTCGACGGGGATGCGCGCGAGGCGGTCGGGTTTGGTGGCGGCGACCTCTTCGATCTCCATACCGCCCTCGACCGAGCACATGGCCAGGTAGGTGCGGTTCGCACGGTCGAGCAGGAACGAGATGTAGTACTCCTCGGCGATGTCGCTGGCCTCGGCCACCAACAGCTTCTTGACGACGTGGCCCTTGATGTCGAGGCCGAGGATGTTCTGCGCGTGGGTGAACGCGTCGTCGGGGGTGGCGGCGTACTTCACGCCACCGGCCTTACCGCGGCCCCCGACCTTGACCTGCGCCTTGACCATGACCGGCTTGCCGATCTCCTCGGCGATCGCCTTGGCGTCCTCGGCGGTGTCGGTCACCCGGCCGGGCGTGGTCGGAACGTTGTGCTTGGCGAACAGCTCTTTCGCCTGGTATTCGAAAAGATCCATTGACTCACTGTCTTCTGTCGTTGATTCCCAGGTCGCACGGCTCTGGGCCCGTAGGACGAGACGATCGAAGCTCCGAACGTTTGCGCCCAAGGGGCTGGGGGAACCTTAGCTACACGGCCCGCAGCGTCTCGCACCGCCCACCTTCGTTGTGGTAGATCTCACCGCGCCCCCAAAGTGATACACCTCACAATATGGGCAGGAATAGCGCCACAGGTTGCCACCAACATTGGGATTTGGTTAACGTGCCATCTGGTCTCGACAGGTCACGTTCTGGTCACGACGCAAGGATTCCTCTCAGTTGGCAGCGCATCGTTCGTCCCGATCCCACACGGGAGCGACGACGGACGCCCGCTACCGGAAAACCGTTGCGCGACCGGCGGAGACACCCGCCGAAGTCACCGACATCATCCCGTTCAACGAGTTCGGCGAACTCGTCGACACCGCGGCTGACCTCGGCTTCCGGGACAACTCGACGTTCGACCGCGAAGCTCAGGTGATCCATGCCCCCGAGCTGGACGACCTGCACGACACCGACGACCTGATCCCGGTCCGCCTCGCCGTGCCCGCCGAGTTCCGCGCCAGGGCCGGCGACGCCGGACCGTCGGGCAAGGGCAGCTCGCACGCCTACCGCGACAGCCACACCGATGTGAGCGACGGCGGCGCCGCCACCGACATCATCGATCTGCGCGCCCGCACCGGGGCGCACCGCAAGGACGCCGAGGGGCCGGTCAAGAGCCGCCTGATGATCGCTGCGATGGCCGCAGGCGCCACCGCCGCCGGCGCCTACACAATGGCCAACTCCGCCCCCGCTCCGGCATCGGCCGAGACGGTGCTCGCCGCCGGCGAGACGCCCGTCGAAGGCGCCTCGATCACCGGTTCGGTCGACGGAATGCAGATCGTCACCGTGGCGTCGAAGACGAACTCGGCGGTGCACGCCGAGGAGGTCACCAAGGCCGCCGCCTTCGCCCAGGAGCGGGCCGAACGCGAGGCGCGCCAGCTGCGACCGCTGTTCGTGATGCCGACCCGGGGTGTGTGGACGTCGGGATTCGGCTACCGCTGGGGTGTGCTGCACGCCGGCATCGACATCGCCGGCCCCATCGGCACCCCGATTCTGGCCGCCGCGGACGGCGTGGTGATCGACGTCGGCCCGACCGCCGGCTACGGCGCCTGGGTCAAGCTGCGCCACGTCGACGGCACGGTCACGCTCTACGGCCACCTGAACACCTGGAACGTCTCGCTCGGCGAGCGCGTGATGGCGGGCGACCAGATCGCCACGATGGGCAACCGCGGCAATTCGACGGGCCCGCACCTGCATTTCGAGGTCATGGAGGACGGCTCGAACCGGGTGGACCCGGTCGGGTGGCTGGCCAAGCGCGGCCTGTCCACCGGCAGCTATGTTGGCTGAGTGAGCGCTGCCGATCCGCCGCCCACTCAGGACGACACCCGCACCGGCATCATCCGCAGGCATCCGACCGGTGCGATTCCCTTAGCGGGTCACGATCCGCCGACCGGCATCATCCGCAGACACCCCACGGGCGCGATCCCGGTACCGCCGAGCGAACCGCAGACGTCCTACATCCCCCGTCCACGGCCGCTGGAGATCCCGCCGGCCGCGCCAGGCCTCGACGCACGCAGCGCGATCGCCGCAGCGGTCCTCGGTGTGCTGTCGGGGTGGGCCACCGCCGTCATCGCCACCGACCTGATCACCGGGTGGTGGCGGACCGACCGGTTGTTCTGCGTCGCGATCGGTTTCCTCACCGCGATCTCCGCGGCTGCGACCATCGGCGGGTTGATCATGCTGCTGCTGCGCCGCCGCATGGGGCGGCTGCTCATCGTGGTGGGTTGCGTGATCGGGCTGCTGATCTTCGCCAGCCTGTTCGTGGCGTCGGCCAAGTTCCCTTGGCTCGTCTACGCGATTCCCGTACTACCGCTGGCGGCCATCGTGGCCACCGCACTGCCCAGCACGGGGCGTTGGGTGCAGTCGGCGTAGCGACCGGCATCGCACCGTTGAGACTGCTCTCAGATCACGAAATTGCGCGAAAACGCGATCTGTGCGCAGTCTCGGCGATCAGAGCTTCTGCACCGGCGCATGGTTGTGCATGAGTTTGACCCGCCCGGCGCTGCCGAAGTCGATGAGCGACATCGCCGATTCGCCGACGCCCGACACCTCCTCGACCCGGCCGAGCCCGTACTTGTCGTGGGTGACGCGGTCGCCGGGTTCGAGCACGATCAGCGGCCGCTTGCCGGCGCTGGCCCGCGCGGGCGACGGCCGCGGCGTACCGAATCGGCCTGCCCCGCTCACGGGCGCGCTGTAGGACGGGGTGGGGTCGGTGCGGCGCCAGTCGATGAGCTCCTGCGGGATCTCGCGCAGGAACCGGGATTCCGGGTTGAGCATCGGCTGCCCCCACGACGAGCGCACCTTCGCGCGGCTGAGGTAGAGCCGCTGCCGCGCCCGGGTGATGCCGACGTAGGCCAACCGCCGTTCCTCCGACAGCTCGGTGGGGTCGCCCAGGGCCCGCATGTGCGGGAACATGCCGTCCTCCCAGCCGGTGACGAACACGACGGGAAACTCCAGGCCTTTCGCGGTGTGCAGGGTCATCATCGTCACCACACCCGAGCCGTGCTCGGGGATGTCGTCGGCGTCGGCCACCAGCGAGACCCGCTCCAGGAACTGGGCGAGCACACCGGTGTCGGGGACGTCCTCGTCGACCGGCTCGTCGAGTTCTTCGGCCAGCGCCGCGGCGTTGGCCCGATCGATGCTGAATTCGTGTGCGACGCTGACCAATTCGTTGAGGTTGTCGAGCCGCGCGAGGTCCTGAGGATCGCTGGAGGCCTCGAGTTCGGTCCGGTAGCCGGTGCGGTCCAGCACGGCCTCGACCAGCTCGCCGAGCTCGTCGCCCAACTTGCCGCGCAGATCGTCGAGCATGTCCACGAAGCTCTTGATGCATTTCTCGGAGCGCGTGTTGAGCATCGGCACCTTGCCCTCGGCGGCGGCCTGCAGGGCGTCGTTGAAGCTGCCGCCGGTGTTCTCGGCGTAGACGGCCACGCAGGCCTCGGCGCGGTCGCCGATACCGCGGCGCGGGGTGTTCAGGATGCGCCGCATGCTCACCGAGTCACCGGGGTTGTCGAGCACCCGCAGGTAAGCGACGATGTCGCGAATCTCCCTGCGCTCGTAGAAGCGGACGCCGCCGACGACCTTGTAGGGAATGCCGGCGCGGATGAACACCTCTTCCAGCGCACGGGAGCTGTTGTTGGTGCGGTAGAAAACCGCGAAATCTGAATAGTTGAACGCGGAGCTGTCCCGACTATCGGCCAGGCGGTCGATCTCCTGAGCGACGAAGCGCGCCTCGTCGTGTTCGTTGTCGGCGACGTAGCCGACGATCAGCTCACCCTGACCCGAGTCCGTCCACAGCCGCTTCTCGCGTCGGCCGCTGTTGCGGGCGATGACGGAGTTGGCGGCGTTGAGGATCGTCTGGGTGGAGCGGTAGTTCTGTTCGAGCAGGATCGTCGTCGCGTTCGGGTAGTCGCGTTCGAAATCCTCGATGTTGCGGATGGTCGCACCGCGGAACGCGTAGATGGACTGGTCGGCGTCGCCCACCACGCACAACTCCGCGGGCGGGACGCCGTCGTCCTCGGGCAGGTCGTGTCCCACGAGTTCACGCACCAGCATGTACTGGGCGTGGTTGGTGTCCTGGTACTCGTCGACCAGGATGTGGCGGAACCGCCGGCGGTAATACTGTGCGATCTGCGGGAACCGCTGCAGGACCGCGACCGTCTCACCGATCAGGTCGTCGAAGTCCAGCGCGTTCGCCGCGCGCAGCCGCTTCTGGTATTCGGCGTAGACGTCGGCGATGATCCGGGCCAGATCCTCTTCGGCCTCCGACGCCTCGGCCGCCGCCTGTTCCGGACCGATGAGTTCGTTCTTGAGGTTGGAGATGCCGTTGGACAGCAGCCGCGGCGAGTACCGCTTGGTGTCCAGCCCCATGTCCTTACCGATCATCAACAGCAGTCGCCGCGAGTCGTCGGCGTCGTAGATCGAGAAGTTGGAGTTCAGGCCGGGCAGCAATGACGCCTGGTTACGCAGGATCCGCACGCAGGTGGAGTGGAACGTCGACACCCACATCGACCTGGCCCGCGGGCCCACCAGTGCGGCCACCCGCTCACGCATCTCCGCGGCGGCCTTGTTGGTGAAGGTGATGGCCAGCACCTGCCCGACCCCGACGTCGCGCGCGGCCAGCAGGTAGGCGATCCGGCGGGTCAGCACCGCGGTCTTGCCGGACCCGGCGCCGGCGACGATCAGCAGGGGTGTGCCCTCGTGCAGGACTGCCTGACGCTGCTGTGGATTGAGGCCGTCGAGCAGCCGCTCTGGCGCCTCGTCCAGGCCGGATCTCGGTTCGGTCACGTGAACACTCATGTCCGGACCCAACTTACCGCCGGGATACGACATTCTTTGCGTCGGCGCCGCCGTTGGTGGCACACTGACAACCGTGCTCAACAAGCAGCGATTTTTCTACGGGTACCGGCCCGCGGTGCCCGTGGTCTAGCTGCTTCCTTCAGCCCCGCGGTCCGCTTCCGGATCCGGGGCTCTTCTCTTGTGTGAGGCCCGTGACCGGATGACACCGCAACCGCCCCACCACGAGAACAAGGAGTCCGAGATGAGTGTCGACACAGAAGCAGTGCCGGATATCGACGATCTGCGCAAGGAGATCGACGAACTCGACGCCGCCATCCTCGCCGCGGTCCAGCGCCGCACCGAGGTGTCCCGGCTGATCGGCAAGGCGCGGATGGCCTCCGGCGGCACCCGACTGGTGCACAGCCGGGAGATGAAGGTCATCGAGCGCTACAGCGCGCTGGGCCCCGAGGGCAAAGACCTCGCCATGCTGCTGCTGCGCCTCGGCCGCGGCCGCCTCGGCCACTAGGCCCCCTCCGGTCGCGAAACAGCATTCCCGGTTGCGAAGCGACCGTCTTGACCGCCCGGAATGCTATTTCGCGGGTTTCGTGAGCGCCTCGGTGAGCCACGGTGTCAACCATTCAACGGCCTCGGGCGTGGGATGCACGCCGTCGCTGCGCATCCGGATGCCGTCGGTGCGGGTGGTGTAGTAACCGCGCGGCGACATCTTCTCGTTGAGGTCGAGGACGGTGACGTTCCGGCGCGGCTTCGCGACCTCGCGCAGCAGCTCGTTCCAGTCGTCGGCGCGTTCGGGCTCGTCCTCGGGGTACAGAGTCCCGTCGGCCTGTTCGGCACGTCGGTTGTAGGGGGCCGTCGTCGCCACGATCCGCGCGCCCGTCGAGCTGAGGACGTCGAACGCCCGATTCAATTCCGTGCGCAGATAGGCGTCGTACCGATCGTCGCCGACGTGGGTCCACTTACCCCCGCTGAGGCGGTCGACCATCTCCCAGCGTCCGATCATCAGCAGCACCACGTCGGGCCGGTCGTACCCGATGCGTTGGGCCCAGCGCGTCGGCCAGGTGTCGCATTCCGGCTTCTGGTTCAGCGTCTCCCCGGTGGTCCGGTAGGGCCCGCCCCGGGCGATGCCGCAGCCGATCGTCGTGTAGTTCGCGAACTGCAGGCCCGGCGTAGCGGGCAGATAGCGCATCAGGGTCCACGCGATCGAGTCACCGAACACCGCGACCGTCTGGGTGCCCGGCTCCGTGCGCGCGGTGCCGCCGACATGGACCGGGATCTCGGGCATCACCGCCGCGGCCGAGGCGATGTCGAAGGAATCGCCGGTGCCGGTGTCCTCGGACGGGAGTCCGCCCACGGGGACGACGGTCAGGGTCACCACCGCGGCCGTCGCTGCGGTGGCCACCGCGAGCGGGAGCATCGGCACGGTGACCGGCCGCCACTGCCGGATCGGCCGTTCGAGCACCCAGTAGGACGCGATCGCGACGACGAGGGTCAACCCGCACCTGGCGGCGAACAACGACCAGCCCGACCAGCCCGTCCGTTCACCATTGAGCAGCAGGAAGATCGGCCAGTGCCACAGGTAGACGCCGTAGGAGATGGTGCCGAGCCGCACCAGCGGCGGGCATGCGAGCAGCCGCGCGACCGGGCCGCCCTGATCCAGGGCGACGGTCGCGACGACCAGCACGGAGGCCACCGCCGCCGCGGTGAACAGGCCGGCGCGGTATTCGTCGGGGGTACCGGTCGCCAGATGCGCCAGCGCGGCGATGCCGGCCACGCCGACGACGGAGAGGACCCGGGCCAGCCAGCGTCCCCAGCGCGGGCGGATCGGGGTGTCCATGGTGACGCTCGACCAGTCCCGCACCAGCAGCGCCGCCGCGGCCGCGCCGAGCAGCAGCGCCTGGACGCGGGTGTCGGTGCCGAAGTACACCCGGTTGGCGGTGGCGTCCGAGGTGAGCAGCACCGCGGCGGTCGCACTGGCCGCGGCGCCCGCGACGGCCAATCCGAACACCGAGAACCGCACCGCGCGCAGCGAGGGCGCGCTGCGCCGATAGGCCAGGATCCCGACGACCGCGACGATCAGCAGCGGCCACACCAGGTAGTACTGCTCTTCGACGCCGAGCGACCAGGTGTGCTGCAGCGGCGACGGCGGGCTGCCGTGCGCGAAGTAGTCGGTGTGTTGGGCGACGAACGCCCAGTTCGCCACCCAGAAGAAGGCGGCGACGGCATCTTCCCGCAGTGCGGTGACGGCGTCGGGCGGGAACAGTTCGCGCAGCGCCACCACACCGAGGACGACAACCAGCAGCGCGGGCAGCAGCCTGCGGGCGCGGCGGATCCAGAAGCCGCGCAAATCGATCCGGCCGGTGCGACCGAGTTCGTCGATCAGCAGCGAGGTGATGAGGAAGCCGCTGAGGACGAAGAACACGTCGACGCCCAGGAATCCGCCGCTGACACCCGGCAGCCCACCGTGGTCGGCGAGCACCAGCAGGACGGCGACGGCGCGAATCCCGTCGAGCGCCGGGATGTCCCGCCGCGCGGCCCCCCGGCGCGCAGGGGTCGCCGGAGCCGCCACCCACCGGGATCGCCCGGTGACGCGCACCGGCGCCGCAGTCACGGCAGTCACGTCTGAGAAGGCCCTCCACCAATCGCTTCCGAGGACGGGAGTCTATGGCCGCGGCGGCGGCCGATCGGGAAGGCGCTCCGGACCGGGCGCTAGTTGGTCGTAGCGCGATGTCCGCCCGCGCTAACGCGTCAGCGCAATGTACTTCGTGTCGAGGTACTCCTCGATCCCCTCGGTGCCGCCCTCCCGGCCGAAGCCGGACTCCTTGATCCCGCCGAACGGTGCGGCGGCGTCGGAGATGACGCCCCGGTTGACGCCGACCATGCCGGACTGGATGGCCTCGGCCACGCGCAGCGCGCGGTCCAGCGACTGGGTGTAGACGTAGGCTGCCAGCCCGTATTCGGTGTCGTTGGCCGCCGCGATGCCCTCTTCCTCGGTGTCGAAGCCGATGATCGGCGCGACCGGCCCGAACACCTCCTCTTTGAGGATCCGCGCGTCGGCGGGGACATCGGCGAGCACGGTGGCCGGGTAGAAGTTGCCCGGACCGCCGGGGGCGACGCCACCGACGGCCACGGTCGCGCCACGCGACACCGCGTCGGACACCAACTCGGTGACCTTGTCGAGCTGCTTGGAGTTGATCAGCGGGCCGAGTTTCGACGATTCGTCGAGCCCCTTGCCGAGGGGGAAGTCGCTCATCCGCTTCACCAGCTTCTCGGTGAACTCCTCGCGCACCGCGTTGGCGACGTGGAAGCGGTTGGCCGCCGTGCAGGCTTCGCCGCCGTTGCGCATCTTGGCCAGAATCGCGCCCTCGACGGCGGCGTCGACATCGGCGTCGTCGAACACGATGAACGGTGCGTTCCCGCCCAGCTCCATCGACGTGCGCAGCAGTTTGTCCGACGACTGCTTCACCAGGGCCTTCCCTACACCGGTCGAGCCGGTGAACGTCAGCTTGCGCAGCCGGCCGTCGTCGATCAGCGCGCTGGTCACCGCGCCCGGGTCGCTGGTGGGCAGCACCGACAGCACACCCTTGGGCAGACCGGCGTCGTCGCACAGCTTGGCCAGGTAGAGCATGGTCAGCGGCGTCTCCTGGGCCGGCTTGACGATCATCGTGCAGCCGGCGGCGAACGCGGGCCCCATCTTGCGGGTGCCCATCGCGAGCGGGAAGTTCCACGGCGTGATCGCGTAACAGGGGCCGACGGGCTGCTTGGTCACGATGATCCGCCCGGTCCCGGCCGGGCTCGGGGTGTAGCGGCCGCCGATCCGGACGGCCTCCTCGGCGAACCACCGGAAGAACTCCGCGCCGTAGGTCACCTCACCCTTGCTCTCCGCGACGACCTTGCCCATCTCCAGCGTCATCAGCGCGGCGATGTCGTCGGCGCGCTCGGTGATGGTCTCGAACACCGATCGCAGGATCTCGCCGCGTTTACGTGCCGGCGTGGCGGCCCACTCGTCCTGCACGGCCACCGCGGCGTCGAGTGCGGCGATGGCGTCGTCGGCCGTCGCATCGGCGACCGCGACGAGCACCTGATCGTCGCTGGGATCGAGCACGTTGAACGTCGATTTCCCCTGGCGTTCCTCACCGCCGATCCACAGACCGGTGGGGACGGAGTTCAGCAGCGCGGTGGTGTCCATACGTTCATTCTCTACGCCGATTTTCCGGTCTCCGCACTAGGGTTTGGGCATGGATTCCGAGTCCCGAGAGATTCCCGACATTGCGGCGACCCCGGCGTGGCGGGCCCTGCAGAGCCACCACGAACAGATCGCCGGGACGCATCTTCGGGAGCTGTTCGACGAGGACCCGGCCCGGGGTACGGAGCTGACGGTGTCTGTCGGCGACCTGTACATCGACTACAGCAAGCACCGCATCACCCGCGAGACGCTGGGGTTGCTCGTCGACCTGGCCCGCGCCGCCGGTCTGGAGGAGCGGCGGGACGCGATGTTCGCCGGCGCGCACATCAACACCTCCGAGGACCGGGCGGTGTTGCACACCGCGCTGCGGCTGCCGCGCGGCGCGACGTTGGAGGTGGACGGTCAGGACGTCGTCGCCGACGTGCACGAGGTGCTGGACCGGATGGGTGATTTCACCGACCGGCTGCGCAGCGGCGAGTGGACCGGCGCGACCGGCGAGCGGATCAGCACGGTGGTCAACATCGGCATCGGCGGCTCGGACCTCGGCCCGGTGATGGTCTACGACGCGCTGCGCCACTACGCCGACGCGGGTGTCTCGGCGCGCTTCGTCTCCAACGTCGATCCGGCCGATCTGGTCGCCACACTCGACGGGCTGGATCCGGCGACCACGCTGTTCATCGTGGCGTCCAAGACGTTCTCCACGCTCGAGACCCTGACCAACGCGACCGCCGCCCGGCGCTGGCTGATTGAAGGACTGGGAGACGCTGCAGGACGGGATGCGGTGAGCAAGCACTTCGTCGCGGTGTCGACCAACAAGAAGCTGGTCGACGAATTCGGCATCGACACCGCCAACATGTTCGGTTTCTGGGATTGGGTGGGCGGCCGGTATTCGGTGGACAGCGCGATCGGGCTGAGCGTGATGGCCGCGATCGGCAAGGAACGGTTCGCCGAGTTCCTGGCGGGCTTCCACCTCGTCGACCAGCACTTCCGCACGGCCCCACTGGAATCCAACGCGCCGGCGCTGCTGGGTCTGGTCGGCCTGTGGTACTCGAACTTCTTCGGCGCACAGTCGCGGGCGGTGCTGCCCTACTCCAACGACCTGTCGCGGTTCGCGGCCTACCTGCAGCAGCTGACGATGGAGTCCAACGGTAAGTCGGTGCGCGCAGACGGTACGCCGGTCGGCACCGGCACCGGGGAGATCTTCTGGGGCGAGCCGGGAACCAACGGCCAGCACGCCTTCTACCAGCTGCTGCATCAAGGGACTCGGCTGGTCCCCGCCGACTTCATCGGCTTCTCCCAGCCGACCGACGATCTCCCGACCGCCGACGGCACCGGCAGCATGCACGACCTGTTGATGAGCAACTTCTTCGCCCAGACCCAGGTACTGGCGTTCGGCAAGACCGCCGAGGAGATCGCTGCAGAGAATACCCCCGCCGACGTCGTCCCGCACAAGGTCATGCCCGGAAACCGGCCTACGACAAGCATTCTCGCGACCAAGCTGACTCCGTCGGTCGTCGGGCAGCTGATCGCGCTGTACGAACACCAGGTATTCACCGAAGGCGTGATCTGGGGGATCGACTCCTTCGATCAATGGGGCGTCGAGCTCGGCAAGACCCAGGCCAAGGCGCTGCTGCCGGTGCTCACCGACGACGCGTCGCCGGCCGAGCAGTCCGACACCTCGACCGACGCGCTGGTGCGGCACTACCGAGCAGAGCGCGGACGCACCGCCTAGGCAGCGATCTACTTGACGCCGGGTATGCGGCGCAGCGCTTTCAGGCCGACGGTCATCACCTTGGCGTAGCGGTCGGCGCGCAGCCACGGCGGAACGCCCACGGGTAGACCGCGTTCGACGGCGATCGTCTGCGCCTCGGTGTATTTGAGCATCCCGTGTTCGCCGTGGCGGCGCCCCACCCCGGAGTCCTTCATGCCGCCCATCGGCGCGTCCACCGACGCCCATGCCGCGGCGTAGGCCTCGTTGACGTTGACGGTGCCCGCCTGCAGTTTCGCCGCAACCTCGCGACCGCGCTGCGGATTGGTCGTCCAGACACTGAAATTC
Organism: Mycobacterium sp. 852013-51886_SCH5428379; assembly: GCF_001665575.1. Taxonomy (GTDB): domain Bacteria; phylum Actinomycetota; class Actinomycetes; order Mycobacteriales; family Mycobacteriaceae; genus Mycobacterium. Next base: position 43,662 of record NZ_LZSU01000032.1, read on the forward strand.
AGGCCGAAGCGGCTGTCGTTGGCCTTGGCGATCGCCTCCTCCTCGGAGTCGACGCGGTACACCGAGACCACCGGGCCGAAGGTCTCGTCGAGGTAGGCGTCCATACCGTCGGTCACCCCGGACAGGATCGTCGGCTCGTAGAAGAACGGACCGATCTCCGGCCGGGCGCGGCCGCCGGCCAGGACGGTGGCGCCCTTGTTCGCCGCGTCGTCAACGTGCCCGATCACGGTATCGAGCTGTGTCTGGTTGATCAGGGTGCCCATGTCGGCTGAATAGTCCAGCGCCGCACACAATTTGAGTTCGTTCGTGTATCGGACGAAACGGTCGATGAACTGGTCCCACAGGGCGCCGGGGACGTAGATCCGCTCGATGGAGATGCACAGCTGGCCGGCGTTGGAGAACGCCGCCTTCACTGCGCCGCGGGCCGCCTTGTCGACGTCGGCGTCGTCGAGGACCAGCAGGGCGTTCTTGCCGCCGAGTTCCATCGAGTAGTCGATGAGCCGTTCGGCGGCCTGCTGGGCGACGACGCGGCCGCTGCTCGTCGACCCGGTGAACATCAGGTAGTCCGACTGCTCGATGATCGATGTGCCGAGTTCGCGGCCCGGCCCCGTGAGGCTCTGCACCAGCCCGTGCGGCATACCGGCCCGCTCCAGTAGCCGCACCGCCCACAGGTGCGAAAACGGGGTCCGGTCATCGGGTTTCGCGAGCACAGCGTTTCCGGCGACGATCGCGGGTAGGGCATCGCTGATGCCGAGGGTCAGTGGATAGTTCCACGGCGAGATGATGCCGACGATGCCTTTGGGGTGGTAGTGCTCCCACACCTCGGTCAGCATCAGCTGCACACCCTGGCGGCGCTTCGGCCGCAGCGCCTCCTCCGCGATATGGGCGTAGTAGCGGGCGGTCAGCGCGACGTCGATGACCTCTTCGAAGGCGTGCCTGCGGGCCTTCCCGTTCTCGAGCTGGATCAGGTCGAGCACCTCGTCCTGGTGTTCGAGCACCAGATCGTGCAGCCGCAGCATGACCGCGGCGCGTTCGGACACCGGGCGCGCCGCCCACTCGGCCTGCACGGCGCGGGCCCGTGCGGCGGCGGCGACCACGTCGTCGGCGGTGCAGTGCGGTACCTGACCGAGCTGCTGTCCGGTCATCGCGTCGACGATGTCGCGGTGGCGGCTGGTGTCGGCCGCCGGGACGCGCTGCGCCAACTCGGTGAGCAGCGGCTCGACCCGGGGATGTGCGGTTGAGAAGGTCGTCATGGCGTGCTGGATACCCAGCCCGCGTATCGGCAAGCTCTCACTTGAGCAGTCGGGACATCCGCCGGTCGGCCAGCACCTTGCCTCCGGTCTGACATGTCGGGCAGTACTGGAACGATTTGTCGGCGAACGAGATCTCGCGGACGGTGTCGCCGCACACCGGACACGGCAGCCCCGTACGGGCGTGGACGCGCAGCCCGGAACGCTTCTCCCCCTTCAGCGTCGCGGCCTGCTGTCCGACCGACCGCGACACCGCATCGGTCAGCAGCGAGATCATCGCGTCGTGCAGGGCGGCCAGCTGCGCGTCTGTCAGCTTGCCCGCAGTGGCGAACGGCGACAGCCGGGCCACGTGCAGGATCTCGTCGCTGTAGGCATTGCCGATACCGGCGATCACCTTCTGGTCGGTGATGACGGTCTTGATCCTTCCGGTCTGCCCGGCCAGGACGCGGCCGAGGTCCTCGGCGGTCAGCTCCAGGGCGTCGGGGCCGAGGGCGGCGATGCCGGGCACCTTCGCCGGATCGTCCACCAGCCAGACCGCCAGCCGTTTCTGGGTGCCTGCCTCGGTCAGGTCGAAACCCGGAGCCGCCCCGGCGGCGACATCCGGCCGTAGGGACTCCCCCGGCGTGCCCAGGTGTACCCGCAGCGCGATCGGCCCCTTACCCGGTTTGAGCGGCCCCGGCGCGAGCTTGTCCGACCAACGCAGCCAGCCGGCCCGCGACAGATGCGTGATGAGCAGCAGCTCCCCCGCGGCCAGGCCGAGGTACTTCCCCCAGCGGTGGGCGTCGGTCACCTCGCGGCCCTGCAGGGCGGTGATGGGCGGGTCGAACGTCTTGAGGACCGAGAACGCCGAGACGTCGATGCGTCCTATCGTCAGGCCGACGGCGTGGCGGCGCAGGTGGTCGGCCAGAGCTTCGACCTCGGGCAGTTCGGGCATGGTTCCAGTGTGCCGGTCATCGGTCGGCGGTGAGGCCGCCTGTGACGACGGACAGCAGCCAGCTGACGATCGAGAGCAGGATGGCCGCCCAGATCGCGGTCCACCAGAAGTCGTCGATGTAGAGCCCCCAGTGCGTGGTGTGCTCGGTGATCCAGGCGGTCAGCCACAGCATCAGCGCGTTCACCACGACGTGGAACAGGCCGAGCGTGAGGATGTACAGCGGAATCGACACGATCTGCACGATGGGCTTGATGACGGCGTTGACCAGGCCGAACACCACGGCGACGACCAAGATGATGCCGACGCGCGCCCACGTCGAGTCGCCGCCTACGAATTCGATACCCGACATCAGTTGGGTGACGATCCACAGTGCGACGCCGGTCAGCGCGGCGCGCAGCAAGAAGGCCATACCGACTGATCCTGCCAGGTTCAGGCCCGCAGCAGGTAGGTGTCCATGATCCAGCCGTGTTGCTCCCGCGCGCGAGCCCGCAACTCCGCGATGTGCGCGCCGTCGCGGCCGACGGTGCCGGCGACGAGCAGTTCGTCGGGGGTGCCGAGGTAGGCGCCCCACCAGATCCGGGTCTCCGGTGCACAGGTGCGAAACGAGCAGTCCGCGTCGAGCATGACCACTGCGGAGCCGGTCAGCCCCTGTTCGCGCAGCCGCCGGCCGGTCGTCACCAGCACGGGTTCGCCGACGTCGTTGAGCGGAATGCGGTGACGCGCGGTCAGCGCTTGGATCGCGGTGATGCCGGGGATCACGTCGAACTCGAACGGCACGTGCTCTGCCACCAGGTCCAGGATGCGCAGGGTGCTGTCGTAGAGGGACGGATCGCCCCAGGCGAGGAAGGCGCCGACGCCGTCCGGCGCGAGTTCGGATTCGATGGCCGCTGCCCACCGCCGGGCCCGCTCGGCGTGCCAGTCGGCGACGACCGTGCGGTACTCGCCGTCCGTGGCGCGCTTCGGGTCGGGCAGCTCCACGAAGCGGTAGGTGGGCTCGTCGATGAACCGCGCGCAGATGTCGCGGCGCAGCGCCACCAGGTCGTCTTTGGTCTCGCCCTTGTCCATGGCGAAGAAGACGTCGGTGTCGTTGAGCGCCGAGACGGCCTGGGCGGTCACGTAGTCCGGGTCGCCGGCGCCGATACCGATGACGTGAATCCGTCGGGTCACGCAAGCGAGTATGCGCGACGGGGTGCGCCGGCTAGCTGTCGCGGCCCCTGCTGCGGCGCAGGGTCCGGCCCATCTTGACGTCCTTCTCCTCCGCTTCTGCCATCTTCTTCACGTTGCGGTCGTCCCGGGGCGGCAGCAGCAGTTCCCGTTCGGCGGGCATACCCGCCTGCAGCTGGCGGCCGCGTTCGAGTTCGGCGTCGAGTTCGGCGCCGAACAGCAGCACCAGGTTGGTGATCCACAGCCACAGCAGGAACACGACGACGCCGGCCAGCGTGCCGTAGGTCTTGTTGTAGCTGGCGAAGTTCGAGACGTAGAGACCGAACCCGATCGAGGCGACGACCCAGCAGACGATCGCCACCGCGGCGCCGATGCTGATCCAGCGGAACTTCGGCTGCTTGACGTTGGGCGTCGCGTAGTAGAGCACGGCCACGACGGCGACCACGAACAGCAGGATCACCGGCCACTTGACGATGTTCCACACCGTCACCGCCTGACTGCCCAGCCCGATCACGTTGCCGACCGCCTCGGCGATCGGTCCGCTGACCGCCAGCATGAACGCCACTGCGGCGGCCAGCACGAGCGCCACCAGGGTGAGCACCAACTGCAGCGGGCGCAGTTTCCAGAACGGTCTGCCCTCGTCGATCTCGTACATCCGGTTCATCGCGCGGCCGAACGCCCCGACGTAACCCGACGCCGACCACAGGGCGCCCACGATGCCGATCACCAGGGCGACGCCGGCCGACGGCGCGGCGACCAGCTGCTCGATCGTCGGCCGCAGGGTGTCCACCGTCGAGGCGGGGGCGACATCGCCGACCAGTTCGAGCACGGCGTCAGTGGTGCGCCGGCCCTGCCCGAACACGCCGAGCAGCGACACGACGACCAGCAGCGCCGGGAACAGCGAGAGCACGGCGTAGTAGGTCAGCGCCGCCGCCAGATCGGTGCACTGGTCCTGGGTGAACTCGCGGGCGGTCTTGCGCAGGATGTAGAGCCACGATCGTTTGGTCAGATCGGCCGGCGAATCGGGTTTCCGTGGGTCGTCGGGATCGGGCATGCGTTCCCGGTCCACGGTTTCGGTCTCGGCCATACCGGTCGATACCCGGGCCGCCCGGCGCCGAAACGGTCAGGCGCCGTCCTCCCGCGCCAGCGCGCCGATCACCTTCTCCATCTTGCTTTCCGGCATCAGCGGAGGCAGCAGCGGTGTGGAGTCGACGATCGCCTCGATCACGGTCGGCCGGTCGGCGCTCAGCGCGCGCCGCCAGGCGTCGTCGGCCTGGTCGGACGACGTGATCCGGATCCCGTGCAGGCCGAGCAGTTCGGCGTAGTCGGCGTACGGGAACGACGGGACGTCCTGGGAAGCGTCGAAGCGCGGATTGCCCTCCATCTCGCGCTGCTCCCACGACACCTCGGTGAGGTCCTGGTTGTGCAGGACGAGGATCGCGAAGCGCGGATCGTCCCACGACCGCCACCGGTCGGCGATGGTGACCAGTTCGAGCAGACCGCTCATCTGCATTGCGCCGTCGCCGATCAGGGCGACCACCGGCCGTTGCGGTGCATCGTATTTCGCGGCCAGACCGTACGGCAGCGCGCAGCCCATCGAGGCGAGGTAGCCGGAGACGTGGGCGGGCACGCCCCGCGGCAGCCGCACGTGCCGGGCGTACCAGTAGACCGATGATCCGACATCGACGGCGACCCGCGCGTCGGCAGGCAGGTGGTCCGACAGTGCCCGCACCACGGCTTCGGGGTTGGCGTCGGAGGTCTGTACGAGAGCGCGGGCGGCGGCTTCGTCGTGCCAGCGCCGCGTCCACTCGCGCACCTGCTGCTGCCAGCCGCGCTTCTTCTCCGCCAGCATCGGCAGCAGGGCCGAAAGGGCAAGTGCCGCATCGCCGATCACGGGTGCCTCGACAGGATACTTCGCTCCGACCACTCTCGGTTCGATGTCGATCTGCACGGCCCTGGCCTGACCGGGCGCCGGATAGAACTCTGTCCACGGGTCGTTGCAGCCCACCATCAGCAGCGTGTCGCATTCGGCCATGAGATGGGCGCTCGCGGTGGTGCCGAGATGCCCCATCACGCCGGTGTGCCAGGGCTCGCCCTCATCGAGGACCGGTTTGCCCAATAGCGAAACCGTCACTCCCGCACCGAGATGCTCGACCAGCCGCGCGATCTCCTCGGTGGCGCCTGCCGCACCCCGGCCGACGAGCAGCGCCACCTTCTCGCCGGCTTCGAGCACCTCCGCGGCCCGGCGCAGCTGCTCCTCGGCGGGCGTCAGGTGGCCCCGTGCGGACACCGCCGACGACGGCACCACACCGTGGCTGTGCTGCAACTCGTCGGGCATCTCCGCCTGCTGAACGTCGTGCGGGATGATCAGGCAGGTCGGCGTCGAGGTGGCGATCGCGGTGCGCATGGCGTTGTCCAGGGCCATCAGCGCCTGCTCGGGCGCGAAAACCGTCTGCACGTACTGCCCGCACACGTCCTTGAACAGCGCGTGCAGGTCGACCTCCTGGAGGTAACCGCTGCCCAGTGCGGTCGAGACCACCTGGCCGACGATGGCGACGACCGGCCGCCGGTCCAGCTTGGCGTCGTAGAGACCCGCCAGCAGGTGGATGGCGCCGGGTCCCTGGGTGGCCGTGCAGACGCCGACCTTGCCGGTGTACTTGGCGTGGCCGCAGGCGGCGAACGCGGCGAGTTCCTCGTGCCGGGTGGAGACGAACTCGGGTGCGCCGGCGCGCTGGATGGCCCCGAGGAGGGTGTTGATGCCGTCACCGGCGTATCCGAAGACCCGTTCGACGTCCCAGTCGCGCAGTCGGGCGACGAGCGCGTCGGCGACCAGATCGGACACTCAGACCTCAGGGTCCTCTTTGGTGATGGCATGGAAGCCCTTGGCCTGCCCGCGAGCCAGCGCGGCGCGAACCACCCCGACGATCAGACCCTGGACCGCGGCGGCGATGAAGATGTCGCGGGTCGAGGTCGACAGGTCGGTGGGATCCGGCGGCTCCCCGCCGGACGGGTTCACCCGGTGGTAGACCTCGGTGAAGATCTTGCCGGCGAGCAGACCGCCGAGGACGCTGCTGGCGACGGACAGGGGCTTGTACAACTGCTTCGCGGCACTCACGCCGGTCTCGTTCCCTCGGGCCGAATCTTCAAACATGGAACTAGAACAGGTTCTAGTATTCGGGGCAACGACAAGAGGAGGCGCTGTGCGGTTCACCTATGCCGAGGCGATGACCGACCCGACCTACTACATCCCGTTGGCCAAGGCTGCCGAAGCGGCCGGCTACCACGCGATGACGATTCCCGACAGCGTCGCCTATCCGTACGAATCCGATTCGACGTATCCGTACACCCCCGATGGCAGCCGGGAGTTCCTCGACGGCAAGGCGTTCATCGAGTCCTTCGTCCTCGCGGGGGCTCTGTGCGCGGTGACCTCCACGCTGAAGTTCAACTTCTTCGTCCTCAAGCTGCCGATCCGGCCGCCCGCCCTGGTGGCCAAGCAGGCCGGGTCGCTGGCCGCGCTGTTCGACAACCGGCTCGGACTCGGCGTCGGCACCAGCCCGTGGAAGGAGGACTACGAGCTGATGAACGTGCCGTTCGCCAAGCGCGGCAAGCGGATGGACGAGTGCATCGAGATCATCCGCGGCCTGACCACCGGCGAGTACTTCGAGTTCCACGGCGAGTTCTACGACATCCCAAAGACGAAGATGACACCTGCCCCCACGAAGCCGGTGCCGATTCTGGTCGGCGGCCACGCCGACGCCGCGTTGCGGCGGGCGGCGCGGTGCGACGGCTGGATGCACGGCGGCGGCGATCCGGAGGAACTCGACGCGCTGATCGCCAAGCTCAACAGGTTCCGTGAGGAACAGGGCCAGACCGGCCCGTTCGAGATCCACGTGATCTCGGTCGACGCCTTCACCGTCGACGGCGTCAAACGCCTGGAGGACAAGGGCGTCACCGATGTGATCGTCGGTTTCCGCATCCCCTACATCACCGGCCCGGACACCGAACCCCTCGACGCCAAGATCCGCAACCTCGAGTGGTTCGCCGAGAACGTGATCTCCAAGGTCTGACCGGCCGGGTACGGGTCGATCCCAGAGGCGTTGACAGCCGTCAACACCCGTGTGGTGGGATGACGTCATGGCTGTTCTGGACAAGTTCCGTCTCGACGACCGGGTCGTCATCGTCACCGGCGCCTCCTCGGGTCTGGGAGTGGCGTTCGCCAAGGGGTGCGCCGAGGCCGGCGCCGACGTGGTGCTCGCCGCGCGTCGCGCCGACAAACTGGCGGGGACCGCGGAGTTGGTCCGCGCGACCGGCCGCCGCGCGCTGACCGTGGCCACCGACGTCTCGGACCCGGCGCAGTGCCAGGCCATGGTGGATGCCGCGATGACCGAGTTCGGCCGGGTCGACGTGCTAATCAACAACGCGGGCGTCGGCACCGCGGTGCCGGCCTCGCGCGAGACGCCCGAGGAGTTCCGGGCCGTCGTCGATGTCAACCTCAACGGGTCCTACTGGGCGGCCCAGGCCTGCGGCCGGGTGATGCAGCCCGGCAGTTCGGTGGTCAACATCTCCAGCATCCTCGGCATCACGACCGCGGCGCTGCCCCAGGCCGCCTACAGCGCGAGCAAAGCCGCGATCGCCGGGCTGACGCGAGATCTGGCACAGCAGTGGGGATCCCGTAAGGGCATCCGGGTCAACGCCATCGCGCCGGGCTTCTTCGAGAGCGAGATGACCGAGCAGTACCGGCCGGGCTACCTCGACAGCATGATGCCGCGGGTGGTGCTGGGCCGGATGGGCGATCCGGAGGAACTGGCGGCGACGTTGGTGTGGCTGGTCTCGGACGCCGGCGGTTACGTGACCGGGCAGACCGTCGTCGTCGACGGCGGCGTCACCATCAACTGAACCGGTTACGGCGGGATCGACGCGGGTAGCCGGTGGCGTGACCGATCAGACCTTCCCCTTCGCGTTCACCCGGTCCTATCAGCTCGCTGCCGCACCGTTCGGGATCCACCCGTCGACCTCGGAGGTGGTGGTCCACGACGGCAGGCTGATCTGCTTCTTCGGTCCGTGGCACGTGGAGTCGTCGCTGGAGAACATCGTCGCCGTGCGCGTCACCGGCCCGTTCTCGTTCGTCCGCACCGCCGGTGGCGCGCGGATGTCGATGGCCGACCGCGGCATCACGCTGGCCACCAACGGCGATCGCGGGGTGTGCGTGCTGTTCGAGGTGCCGGTGCCCGGCATCGAGCCGACCGGACGGGTACGCCACCCCAACCTCACGGTGACGGTCGCCGACTGCGAGGGGCTGGCCCGGGTACTCAAACCGGAGTAGCGGACTCCGTCAGCACACGAGGGAAGGAATCTGAATGGCCACTCCAGGCACCCAAGGCACACCGGCAGCCGCCCCGACGGCGGGCAAGGCGACCGTACAGAAGGCGTCCGCGGCGGTCGGTGCGGTGTTCCTGCTGGTCGGCATCCTGGGCTTCATCCCGGGCATCACCACGAACTACGACACGCTGACGTTCGCGGGCCATCACTCGGAGGCGAAGTTGCTCGGGCTCTTCGAGGTTTCCGGACTGCACAACGCGGTGCACCTGCTGTTCGGGGTGCTCGGGCTGGCCCTACACGGGACGTTCAACGGAGCGCGGTTCTTCCTGATCGGCGGCGGCGTCACCTATCTGCTGCTGTTCCTGTACGGAATGCTCATCGACCACGATTCGCCGGCGAACTTCGTGCCCGTCAACACCGCCGACAACTGGCTGCATCTCGGGCTGGGGGTCGGGATGGTCGCGCTCGGAGTGGCGCTGGGCCGAGTGCCGCGCACAGCGCCCAACGATCGGCGCCACCTTCCGGGCTAACCCAGTACGGCCACCACGGCGACGATCACCGGCACCGACGCCGCGGTGGTGATGAGGGTGACCTCGCGGGCCAGCGACTCACCGCGCCGGTACACCGACGCGTAGGCGTTGATGTTCTGCGCGGAGGGCAGCGCCGCCAGCACCGTCACCAACAGCACCTGATCGTCGTCGACACCGAACACCCAGCGGGCGAGCACAAAGGCCAACGCGGGCATGACGAGAAGTTTCGCCGCCGAGGCGATGCCGACGTCGACCCGATCGGCCCGCGCCTTGTCGCCGATGCCCGCGGTCAGCGAGATACCGAACGCCAGCAGCACGGTCGGGATCGCCAGATCGGCAAGGAGTTCGAACGGACCGACCAACGGACGGGGGATCTCCAGGTTCGCGGCGGCGAGCACCAGGCCGATGGCGCTGCCCGCGATGATCGGGTTGGTGACCAACTCGCGGACCTGACGACCGGCCGACGGCCGCGGCGTGATGTCGGAGGTGAGGATCGCGATCCCGACGGGCGCCATCAGCACCGCCTGGAACAGCAGGATCGCCGAGACGGTCGTGGTGTCGCCGAAGACGTAGGCGCTCAACGGAATACCGAGGTTGCCCGCGTTGACATAGGAACCGGTCCAGGACGCGATGGTGGCATCGCCCCTGCTGCGGCGACGCACCAGGGCGAAGACCGCGAAGCACAATCCGAAAGACGAGACGGTGGCCAGCGCGGACACCAGCAGCGGCAGCGAGAAGATCTGGTCGAGCGTGGCCCGAGACAACGTCAGCAGCAGCAGGGCGGGAACGCCGACGTGGAAGGCGACCCGGTTGAGCACCACGCGGGCGTTGTCGCCGAGAACGCCGGTGCGTCCGACGATGGCGCCGACGCCGATCACCACACCGATGACGGCGAACGCTTCGAGGACGGCGAGCACGGGGGAACCGTACTCGGCGGGTCCGTCGCCGAACCAGCCCGAGGATGGGACATTCGAGGCATGGACCAACCGTTGCCGACACAAGGGACCGTCTCCGTCGTCGAGATCGAGGTCGCCGACGCACCCGACAGCTGGGAGCGGGCGGGTTTCCACGTCGATGCGGATGCGGTGTGCCGCGTCGGCGGTGTCCGTATCCGGCTGCGCGGTGCGCCCGGCGCCGGCATCGTCGGATGGTCGCTGCGGGGTCTTCCGAGAGACGGTTCGCTGGACGGCATCCCGACCATGCGTTCGGATGCGGATCCACCGGCGCCGACGGTGCATCCGAACGGCGTCACCGCGATCGATCACCTCGTCTTGATGTCAGCGGATCTGTCGCGCACCGTCGAGGCGCTCGCCGGCGTGGGGCTGGAGCCGCGGCGAGAGCGCGACGCCCGGCTCGGCGGACGACCGATCCGTCAGATCTTCTTTCGGCTCGGCGAGGTGATCCTCGAGGTCGTCGGTGCGCCGGATACCGCCGGCGACGGGCCGTCGACGCTGTGGGGTATCACCTACGTCGTCGACGACATCGACGCTGCGGCGCGGTACTTCGGTGACCGCATCGCGCCGGTGAAGGAGGCGGTGCAGCCCGGACGGCGGATCACCACGCTGCGGCACCGCGCCTACGGAATGTCGGTCCCCACCGCGCTGATCTCGCCGCATATCCTCACCGCATGACCGAAGACGTCGTCGTCATCCACACCGACGGCGGATGCCGGCCCAACCCGGGCCCCGGTGGCTGGGGTGCGGTGCTGCGCCAGCGTCAACACGTCCGCGAGATGTGCGGCGGGGAGCCCGGCGCGACGAGCAACAACCGGATGGAGTTGACCGCACCCATCATGGCGCTGGAGGCGCTGACCCGACCTGTGGTCGTGCATCTGCACACAGACAGCACCTACGTCCGTAACGGCATCACCAAGTGGATTCTCGGATGGGAACGCAACGGCTGGATGACGTCGGCGAAGCAACCGGTGAAGAACGCCGACCTGTGGCGGCGCCTGCAGGCGGCCTGCGCCCGGCATCAGGTCGAATGGTTCTGGGTCAAGGGACATTCCGGCGTCGCCGACAACGAGTTGGCCGATCAGCTGGCGACCCGGGGAATGCAGGAAGCGGTCGAGGCTGCCAGCATCCTTGCCCGGTGACCGGCAGCTTGTACCCGCCGTCAGGCCGCTTGGTCTTCGGGCGGTGCGGGTCCGCCGGGTTCGCCCGGTTCATCTGTGTGTTCCTGTTCGTCCTCCGGGCCTAGCAGCCGTTCGGGGCGGTGGTAGTAGTTGAGCCTCGCCTGACCGGTGTCCAATCCGGCTGGCGGGGTCCATTCGACCTCGCGGTGGTCGTTCATGTGGGTGGTCCAGCCGCCGTCCTGGTCGACGCTGCGGTTGTCGGGCCCGCAGGCCAGGCCGAGTTCGTCGACATTGGTGTTGCCGCCGTCGCACCAGTCGGTGTCCACGTGATGGGCTTGGCAGCCGTAGGCGCCCACGGTGCAGCCCGGTTTGGTGCATCCGCCGTCGCGCGCGATGAGCATGATCCGTTGCGCCGGAGAGGCGATGCGTTTGGCGCGGAACAGGTTCAGCGCCGATCCCGTCGCGCCGTCGAACACCGCGAGGTAGTGGTTGGCGTGGCCGGCCATCCGGATCACGTCGGCGATGGGTATGACGGTGCCGCCGCCGGTGGTGCCGACACCGGCGCGGGACTCCAGGTCCTGCAGAGTGGTGCGGATGATGACCGAGACCGGCAGTCCGTTGAGGTGTCCGAGTTCGCCGCTCATCAGCGCGATCCGCCCGACGGCGAGCATCGCGTCGTGTTGACGTTGGGCCAGGCTGCGGTGGTCGTTGTCGATCTGCGCTTGTGACGGTGTTCCTGAAGTGCAGGGCTCCGGGTCGTCGGGATTGCACATCCCCGGCGCGGCGTACTTGGCGAAGATGACCTCCCACACCGCCCACGCTTCGGGGGT
>NZ_LZSU01000033.1 GCF_001665575.1 Mycobacterium sp. 852013-51886_SCH5428379
GATGTGTATAAGAGACAGTCCCAGTGCTGCAGGTGGTGGGCGTGTAGGCCGCGGGTGGCCCCACAGCCGGGCACCACACAGGACTGGTCGCGGTGTTCCAGTGCTCGGCGTAGGCGGCGGTTGATGGTGCGGGTGGAGCGGGCCGCACCGATGGGTTGGCCGTGGCGCTGCAGCCACACCTCGCAGGTGGCATCGCACAGCAGCAGGCGGCGTTCCTCATCGGTGAGGACCTGACCTAGATGCAGCGCTGCAGTGGGTGTGTCGAGGTCGAGGTGGATGACGACGGTGGTGTGCTGGCCGTGGGGGCGGCGGGCGGCGTCGGCGTCCCAGCCGGCTTCCACGAGCCGGTTGAACGCGTCGAGGTTCGTCGGGAACGGAGCCTCGTCCTCGGCGTTGCGGTCGTGGATCAGCGCGTCGCGGTGAGACTGCAGGGCGGCGTCGAATGTCGCGGCGTCCAACTTCGGCAGGGTGATCGTCCAGGTGGTGGTCTCGCCGTGGTCGCG
>NZ_LZSU01000034.1 GCF_001665575.1 Mycobacterium sp. 852013-51886_SCH5428379
CGACCCTACGAGCCAGACACCAGGTGATCAGGAATCCAACCACCGCAATACGCGGCACCCCACCCTGACACTGACGCGACCCTATCCGGCGGGGTCGACGAGATCGGCGAACTCGTCGTGCTTCTCCACATAGTTGGCGACCAGCTTGCACACCGGCACGATGCGCATACCGGCGTCGCGCGTCTGCTGCAGCGCCTCGCCGACCAGGATCGTGGCCAGCCCCCTGCCCTCGAACTGCTTGTCGACCTCGGTGTGGGTGAAGATGCGCCGGCCGTCGCGATCGGTGAACTCGGCGAAGCCGACGGTGTCGCCCTCGACGCCGATGGTGAAGCGGTCGCTCTCCGCGGTGACGGTGGTGGATGCGCCGGTCTTGTCGGTGGTCACAGTGTCTCCTCGATGGTCTGTCCGATGGTTCTGGCCCCCACCGGTGTACCCGTCATCGCCCCGCGGATCCGCGCGAAATCGGAATCGCCGATCGCGAACAGGCCGAACCGGAACCGGTAGCCCCAGCGCTGCTTGTTCTCGATGAACTCGAGGTCGTCGATGAGGGGACGGATCGGCGTCTCGGTGGAGGCGAGAAAATCGACGTTGCGCCGCCAAGGCATGACGTCGGCGGACAGCTCCGCCTGATACGGCTCGTCGTCGACGACCTGCCCGATGGCGGTGAACGCCTGCAGTGGTGCGCCGTCGGGATATTCGAGACGGGGGGAGTAGAAGATGATCCAGTCGCCGCGGGCCACGCGGCGCAACGGTTCTGCCTTGCCGTGGCCCGCCTGGGTGAAGCGTCCGCGGACGCCGAGCAGGACATGGTCGCGGCTCACGGTGTTGATCCAGTTCGTCATGTCTCGAACGCTAGGTCGCGTCGCCGACAGATCCGGCCCCGCCGACTACGCCCCTGTGGATAACTCCATCGGCCTAGCATCACGGTGATGAGCCGACCCCGTGACGTGCTGACCGCCGAGGATGTTCGCGCCGCCGTCTTCGCGAAACCACCGTGGAACAAGCGCGGATACGACCCGAAGCCGGTGCATGACTTCCTGGCGCTCGCGGTGCGCCGCCTCGAGGGGCGCGGCTATCTCTGCGCCGACGACGTGCGCGGGGTGCGACTCCCGCGCGCACCGATCGGCAAGCGCGGATACGACATCGAGCAGGTGGACGGCTATCTCGCCGCGGTGGCCGACGCGGTCGCCGCGATGGACGACCGCTGAGGGGGAAGTAGGGACGGTGCCGCCATGGCGCCTCTCGGCGAGTGGTCGCTCGAAGCGACGAATGTGGTTGGAGCCCGGGGCATGCCCGGCACCGTCGCATCACATAACCGAGGGATGCGCCCAGCTATTCCTGAGCTGTCGTGAGGTCAGGCCGATTCGGGGAAGACCCGGCGGATCGCCCGGATCGGGTAGCCGTTGCGCTCGGCGAGATTGCGCAGCTGTTTGAGGGCGAAGGTCCGCCCGCGGCCGGCCTCGGGGATCACGATGCCCGCCCACAGGCCTTCGGCGCGCGGGAGTTCGACGGCGTCGCGGGCGCACATCCACCGGCGCGGGCAGCCGCGGCAGATCGCCTTGGCCTCGTCGTCGGCCGTGGTCGTCCAGCGTTCGGGGTCGCGCGTGCAGGCGCCGACCGGCGTTTCCAGGTAGGTGACGTTGTTCATGAGGACTCCTCTGCGTACCGGGCGGGCGTGCGCTCCGCGCGTTGCCGCAGAATCTATAACATGAACCGTAGCGATGCAACGGTTATGGATCGGCATGGAGCCGGAGGACGGCAATTTGAACCTGAACTGCACCCATAAACGTAGTTATGCAACGGTTGGGTGCCAGGACGACCGTAGCAATGACACCGAATCGGATGCCCCAAGTCGTAGCGCTGCAGCGGTCCACGGTTAGAATCGAGCCCAACAATCCGTCGAGCACGCAAGGATCGGCAACGTCCATGACCAGCGGGGAATCCGTCGGCGCGAGCGTCGTCGCCGTCGACCCCGGAATGGTCCGCGCCGGCGCCGCCGCGGCGGCCCGCCGCCGGGAGCTCAACATCAGCCAACGCCATCTGGCGGCCGAGGGCATCATCAACGCCGGTGCGCTCATCGCGTTCGAGAAGGGGCGCAGCTGGCCCCGGGAACGGACCCGCTCGAAACTGGAGGAGGTGCTCCAGTGGCCGCAGGGCACGATCGCGCGGTTGCGCGAGGGCGATCCGGTCGCCCGCCCAGCCGACCCCCCGCCCGCGACACCAGACGACGACGACGAAGTTCCCCTCATCGCGCAGGCGGTCGTCACGGCCGTGCACACCCTCGGGGCCGTCGCCGAGACCCTGCCGCCGGTCGACGACCCAGACTTCGTGCCGCGCGTGACGTCGATCCTGGCCGACCTCCGCCAGCTCGAGGCGGTCGCCGCCCGAGCCGCACGCATCAGCAAGGTCACCCCGGCGCTGATCAAGGCGCTCAGCTCGGTGCGCAGACGTATCGACGAGCTCACCACGCTCAGCGCGACCGCCCCCGGCGCGACGCTCGGCCAGCGGCTCTACGCCGCCCGCCGGCGGGCCAACCTGACCGTCGACGAAACCGCCCAGGCCGCAGGCGTTTCCAGCGACGACATCATCCGCGTGGAGGCTGAGTCGCCGGTGGACGGGGCGGTCGCGAGGTCGATCGACACCTTGATCGGACAGCTGGACTGATGCCGTTCCGTAGCCACCCGCGCACGCCGCGGCCACTACTGTCATCTCCGGACACACCGACCGAAAAGGGGCGCCAGGTGAGCACGGAGTACGCGGAGGTGCGGACATGACGTGGCCGCCGCCGCCGCCCGAGTCGGACCCGTGGGCCACCGAACCCGTCCCCGCCGACGACACCGCAGCGGGCCCGCCCCCCGAGCCCCCGCCCGAACCCGTCGCCGAGCCGATCGACCAGCCGGTCTTCGAACCCGAACCGGAACCGGTCGTCGCACCTGAGCAGCACGACCCCGCACCGCCGATCGACGCGGGCATCGACGCGGGCCAAGCCGTGACACCACCCCCGCCGCCGCCCCCAGAGGGCTGGTCGGGATACAGCCACGCGCCGCCCCCGGTCGTGCCGCGTCCGCAGGTGGCGCCGCCGCCGTCGAAGAAACCGATCTGGCTGACCGCCGCCGCCGTGGCGGGCATCCTCGTCGTCGGATTGCTCGTCTGGCTCGTCCTACCGTCCGGTGGTGACGACACAGCGGCGCCCGCGACCACGACTGACACACCGAGGCTGCCCACTCCTACCGCCGACGCGGCGGCCGAGGCGCGGCTGCTGGGGATGCTCCCGGCCGGCTATCGCTCCGGCGCCTGCGAGACGGTGGCGCCACCCGCAGGCGCGCGGGCAGCCGCACGGTGCGGACCCAACACCGACCCGGGCGGACCGGTGTCGTCGACGTACACGGTCGCCGAGGGCGGCGGCGCGCTCGACGCCGCCTTCAACGCCGTGGTCAACGGGTCGACCCGGGTGAACTGTCCCGGGAACATCCAGTCGCCGGGGCCGTGGCGTCGCAACGCCACTCCGCAGCAGGTCAGCGGTGTGTTGTTCTGCGGCATCCAGCAGAATCGGCCGGTGGTGGCGTGGACGAACGTCGACGAGTCGCTGGTGGTGGTGGCCCAGGCCGGCCCGCAGGGACCGAACCTCGATCAGCTCTACCTCTGGTGGAGCTCGCACTCCTGAAACGCAGAAGCGGGGCCGGTGAGACCGGCCCCGCCCATGCAAGAGATGTGCTGCGTCAGGGCAGCGGCACCGCCGTGGTGGTGGGCGCCGGCACGTAGTGCGGCACCTCCGCCGGATCGGCGTTGCTCACCGGCTGCGGCGCCGCAGTGGGAGCCGGGGCGGCAGGCGGAGCGGCCGGCGGCGCAGCCGGGGCGGGTTGGGTGCCCGCCGGGATCGGCGTACCCGAGCTACCCGCGGGAACCGGCGTACCGGCGCTTCCCGCCGGGACCGGGGTGCCCGCGCTGCCTTCAGCGATCGGCGTGCCGGTGCTACCCGGAACCGGGGCGACCTCGGCGGAGGCCGGAACCGGTGCGCCCGGCACGGCCGCCTCAGCGCCCGCGGCGGCCGGAGCCGCAGCGGCGTCCGAACCCTGCGGTGCGGCGGTGGTCGCCGGGTAAGACGAGGCCGGATAGGACGAGGTGGCGCCCGAACCCGAGGTCGACGGCGTGGCCGCCGGCTTCACCCACAGCAGCAGGTCCTGGGCGCCGTCGTTGTAGACGACGCTGTCGGGCTGCGCGCCGGTGACGTCGAAGTACAGCTTGCCGCTGGTCTGCTGGCCCTGCGCGATGGCGCCCGGGTTGACGCCCTGCGGGGTGGCGACCTGGAACAGCGCCCGGTAGGTCTGCCCGTCAGCGGCGCGGGCGTTGAAGTTCGACACGATCGGCTGTGCCGACCCCGCGATCGCCTGGTCGGTGGCGGTGGCCTCCCACAGGGTGCCGCGCACCTGGTACGGAATCGGGTCCGAGCTGGGCTGCAACCCGCTGACGGTCCAGCCCTGGGTGACCGCACCGGTCACGAGCTCGGCCTGCTTGCCGAGTTCGGTGGTCTGCGGGCCTACGGGTGCGGCGCCCACCTCGGCCGCGGCGATCGGTGCCGCGGCCACGGCGCCGGCGGCGGCAATTGTTGCTGCGAGAATCGTGGTCTTCTTCAAGTCGGTTCACTCCTGAGTCGTCTGACGGCCCAAATCCCCCGGGTCACGAGGTGCCCCAAACGCCAACGTAACAAACCTGCACGTTGCTGGACACCCTCGTAGCCGACCGCGGAGCGAAGTCAGCCCCGTTCCCGCGACCGGTCGTCGGTGACCGGGAAGTGCTCCGCCAGCGCCGCGGCGATCTCGATGAACTTGCGCCGGGTGGCCGGTGTCATGGCGCGCGTCCCGTCGATCACCCCGCCCGGTCGCAGCTGTCCGTCGAAGGGCACCTCCACCACGATCTGCCCGTGTCCGGAGAACTGCTGCGCCAGGATCGACCGCGTCCTCTTGTCGGCGTGGCCGTCAGAGTCGTTGAGCACCACCACCGTTCGTTGCAGCAGCCCGGTCATGCCGCGATGGGCGAGCCAGTCGAGCGTCTGCCCCGCGGCCGCGGCGCCGTCCACCCACGGCGACGACACGACGATCAGCGCATCGAGATCGCGCAGCACCTCCTGGGTGACCGGCGAGTCCATCGTCGAGCTGCAGTCGATGATCGAGAGGGAGAAGTACTTGTCCAGCCGGGTGGTCGCCTCGCGGTAGATCGCCGGGTCGAGGACCCGCCTGCGGGCGGGCGAGGTCTCGCCGGCCAACACGAACAATCCGGCGGAGTTGTTGCCGACCCGACTGCGGATGTCGGCGAACGACTCCAGATGCTGATCCGACGCCAGCTCCCAGTACGACCCCTGAGCCCTGGGATCGACGCGGCTGCCCAATTTGCCGAACGCGGTGTCGGCATCGATGGCCACCACGCGGTCGTCCTGGCGGAGTTCGGCGAAGACCGAACCGATACTGGCGGAGACGGTCGTCTTGCCGACTCCCCCCTTACCCATCACGCCGATCTTGTAATGGCCGCGCAGCACACCGCGGACCCGGTTCTCCAGCGCGATCTGGCGGAGCTCCTCCGGCGACTGACCGGGATTGATCAGCCCGAAGCTGACGCGGTGGACGAACCGCCGCCACCCACGGGCGGGTGGGGTGCGCTGCGGCCGGATCAGCTGTTCGGGACGGATGACGTCGGCGTACGACGCCGGCGGCTGGGGCGGGTGGGGCGGCTGCTGCGGATAGGGCTGGCCGGGCGGCGGGCCCGGCGCCCGGTGCGACTGCCAGGGCGGGGGCGGCGGTGCGCCGTAATGCGGGTCGCCGGGGTTCGGCTCCCGGAAGCTACCGCGCGGCCGGAGGGCCTCATGGACGACGGTGGGGGTGTCCGGGGTGATCACCGGCATCGACGGACCGGTGTCGGCGTCGTCGTCGTACGGATCCGGGCCCGGCCGGCCGGTGTCTCTGCTCAGGGCGTCATCGCGGTCGGTCATCACCCCAGTATCGGCCACGCCCGGCAGCAAAAGCGGCGCCCCGCATCCGGGCCGGTTCCCGGACCGCACCGGCCCGACCCTCGCGGGTGCGTCGGGGAGACCGATCACGCCGGACCGGCGCCACCGGATCCGCGGACGCCCGTGTTCGCTACTTCCGGATTTCGAACGGGTGATCGGGCCAGCAGCACCGCTGGGCACTTGCTGAGAACCGTCTGAGGGCTCGGGGTATGGCGCCGTCGGGGCCGGAAATCGCCGCCGGGACACCCGCCCCAGCGCTGGTAGGCTCGCATCCGGTGTCGATGCCGCACCCCCGCTCGTCGACCCGGTTCACCGCGCTCGGCAAACTGGCGCCACGGGTCGGGCGCCGCGGGGACCCGGACGTCGCTGTCCATCGGACGAAGTGTGGTGAGGGGGAGTCATGACGAACTCGGTCGGCGCTTCGACCTCGCACGCCACCCACTACGACGACGTCGTGGGGGTGGAGGTCACGATCGACGGCATGTTGGTCATCGCCGACCGGCTGCACACTTCTGACTTCCCACCCGCGCTCGGCATCCGGCTCAACATCCCCCAACCCGATCTGCGCGAGATCGTCTGGGAGCAGGTGGCGCGCGACCTGACCGCGCAAGGAGTTTTGAACTTCTACGGCGAACCGCATCCCGAGGTCGCCGCGATGGTGGACACGCTCAGCCGCTCCGACCGGGTGCTCGAGGGCCGGTGGTGGCGCCGCGACCTCGGCGGGAAGATGGTGCGCTTCGTCGTCTGCCGCAAAGGCGACCGGCACGTGGTCGCGGCGCGCGACGGCGACATGCTGGTACTGCAGCGCGTCGCCCCGCAGATCGGGCTGGCCAACATGGTGACCACCGTCCTGGGCAGCGCGCCGCCGGCCGACGTGGAACCGCTCACCGGAGTCGCGAGCAAGCTGGCCGAATGCCGTTCCGCCGAACAACTGCAGGGGCACGGCATCGCGCTGAACTCCGCGCGGGCCTACGCCGACATCATCAGCGAGCCCGCCAGCTGGGTCGAGATCACCGCCACCGAGCGTCATCCGGGCGGCACCCAGACCACCGCGACCGTCGCGGCGGGCGTCCTGGACTCCCGGCACGGACGCATCGTCTCGATTCCCCGGCGGGTCAGCGGTGAGCTCTACGGCTCGTTCCTCCCGGGCACCCAGGAGAACCTGCAGCGCGCCCTCGACGGGCTACTCGAATTCCTCCCGTCGAAGGCGTGGTTCGAACAGGCCGACGCCGCGAACGCCGACTGAGTGGGGCCCTCCATGGCGGGTGACGCACTTGGAGACGAAATGCCGGACGTCGGGGCGGACGGATATGTGTCCGACCTCGACGCGCTCGACGCGGTCGAACTCGGCACCATCGAGTTGGCAGCCGGCGATGGCCACGTCCGACAGCCGCGGTTCGCCGTGTCGAACCCGATGGGGAGCGTGACGGTGAGCGCGCACCCAGACGGGCACATCGAACGGGTCGACCTGTCCGGCCGGGTGGCGGAGATGACCGAGAGAGAGCTCGCGGAGGAGATAGTGGTGATAGCCGGACTGGCTTCCCAGGACGCCAAGTCGGCGCAGTACGTGACGATGCTGGAGGGGATGCGCGAACAGGGTCACGACGACCATGCGACCCGCGAGTTCCTGCAGCGAGATCTCGATCTGCCCACCCCGGAACAGGCCTGGACACGGCGCACCGAGGTGTTCTCGAGCAGGTATGCAGGTACCCATGAGTGATCATCTGACCGCCCTGTTCGGCAGCGCGGTGGGCATGCTCCCGACGGCGCCCGCGCGGTCCTACGAGTTGTTCACCGAGATCACCAACTACGACGAATCCGCGTGCGACGCGTGGGTCGGGCGGATCCGGTGCGGGGACCGGGAGCGGGTCACGCTGTTCCGGGCCTGGTTCTCGCGGTCCAACTTCGGACGGCTGGCCGGTTCGGCGGAAGTCACCATGAACGCCGTGGGCGCGAGGGTCCCGATCGGTGGCATCTTCGGCGCCGACATCAGTTACCCCGTCCTGTCCCCGCTGGCGCTCACGCTCGGCTTCGCCGTGCGTGAGGCGGCCGAGGGCAACCACGCCGACGCGATGGAGGCACTCGACGACGCCCCCGCGGCGGGCGCCGAACACCTGGTGTCCTGGGTACGCGCGGTGATCTACGCCTATGGCGAGCGCTGGACCGACGTCATCGAGCAGGTGCGCGGCGCGGAGGCCTGGCCCGACAAGTTCCTCGCGGCCGCCGCGGGTGTCGCCCAGGGGGTGGCCGCCGCGAACCTCGGATTGTTCACCGAGGCCGACCGCAAGCTCACCGAGGCCAACAACACCGCGGTGGGCCAGGCATGTGCGCCGGCGATCGCCTGGTATCTCGCGATGGCGCGCCGGGCCCAGGGCAATGAGGACTCGGCCATGGTGCTGCTGGAGTGGTTGCAGGCCAACCATCCCGCGCCGAGGGTCACCGCGGCGTCGCGCGACCCCAACTACCGCCTGGTGACCACCACACCCGAGAAGATCGCCGCCCGCACGGACCCGTGGGATCCGGCCAGCGTCATGGCCGACACCTCGGGCCGGGAGCGGCTGCTCGCCGAGGCGCAGGCCGAACTCGATCGGCAGATCGGGCTGAGCCGGGTCAAGGAGCAGATCGAGGCGTACCGCGCCGCCACGCAGATGGCGAAGATCCGCGCCGCTCGCGGGATGAAGGTCGCGCAGACGTCGAAGCACATGATCTTCACCGGCCCGCCCGGCACCGGCAAGACGACGATCGCGCGCGTGGTGGCCAACATCCTGGCCGGACTCGGGGTGATCGCCGAACCGAAACTCGTCGAGACCTCGCGCAAGGATTTCGTCGCCGAGTACGAAGGTCAGTCCGCGGTGAAGACCGCCCGCACCATCGACCGCGCCGTGGGCGGCGTGCTGTTCATCGACGAGGCGTACACGCTCGTGCAGGAACGAGACGGGCGGACCGACCCGTTCGGCACCGAGGCGCTGGACACGCTGCTGGCCCGCATGGAGAACGACCGCGACCGGCTGGTGGTCATCATCGCCGGCTACAGCGCCGACATCGACCGCCTGCTGGAGGTCAACGACGGTCTGCGGTCCCGGTTCGCCAACCGCATCGAGTTCGACTCCTACTCGGCCGAGGAGATCGTCGATATCGCGAAAGTGATTGCGCAGGCCAATGATTCGATCGTCAGCGACGAGGCGGCCAAGCGGGTGCTGGAGGCCGCGACGCTGTTGAGTCAGCGTTCGCTCGGCGACAAGCCGGCGCTCGACATCGCCGGCAACGGTCGCTATGCCCGGCAGCTGGTCGAGGCCGGCGAACAGGCGCGCGACATGCGGCTGGCCCGGTCGCTGGACTTCGAAAACCTGGGCGTCGACCAGCTCAGCGAGATCAGCGGTGACGACATGGCGGCGGCGATCGCCTCGGTGCACGCCCGACTGAATGTGAGCGGGTGAGCAGATGGCCGGCTTCCGTCTCACCACCAAGGTCCAGGTCAGCGGCTGGCGTTTCCTGCTGCGCCGGGTCGAGCACGCGATCGTGCGGCGCGACACCCGGATGTTCGACGATCCGCTGCAGTTCTACAGCCGCGCGGTGATGGCGGGCATGATCATCGCGGTCCTGATCTGCCTGGGCGCCGCGCTGCTGGCCTACTTCAAACCGCTGGGCAAGCGCGGCAGCGACACCCTGCTCGTCGACCGGTCGACCAACCAGCTCTACGTCGTCATGCCGGACAACGGTGAACTGCGGCCGGTCTACAACCTCACCTCCGCCCGCCTGGTTCTCGGCAACGCGGGAACGCCGGTGGCCGTGAAGTCCGAGGAGCTCGCGCAGCTGACGAAGGGGCAGCCGATCGGAATCCCGGGAGCGCCCTACGCGACCCCCGTCTCCGGTGCGGCCGAATCCATGTGGACCCTGTGCGACACCGTGACCAAGCCGGACAGTGCGGTGCCCACCGTCGAAACCTCGGTGCTGGTGCGGCCGGTGGTGACCGACGCCACCGTCGGCCCCGTGCGCCCCGACCAGGCGATGCTGGTGTCGTTCAAGGGCGGCACCTGGTTGGTCACCGACAGCGGCCGGCATGCGATCAACATGGCCGACCGGGCGGTCACCTCCGCGGTCGGCATCCCCGTCACGGCCAGGGCGACGCCGATCTCGGAGGGTTTGTTCAACGCGCTGCCCAACGCCGGGCCGTGGCAGCTGCCGCTCATCCCGCGCGCGGGTGAACCGAACGCCTCGGGGCTGGCGCCGAACCTGGTCATCGGCTCGGTGTTCGTCACCGTCTCCGAGTCCGACGAACAGCAGCACTACGTGGTGCTGCCCGACGGGGTGGCCCGCGTCAACGACACCACCGCCGCCGCACTGCGCGCCACCAACTCCTACGGGCTGGTCGAGCCGCCGATGGTGGAGGCCAGTGTGGTGGCACGTATCCCCGAACAGGTCTACGTATCACCGCTACCGGACAAGGCGCTCGACATCCTGTTGCGCGAGGAGGATCCGACGCTGTGCTGGTCGTGGCAGCGGGTCGCCGGTGACCAGACGCCCAAGACCACGATCATCGCCGGCCGGCGGCTCCCGATCGCAGTGTCGGCGCTGGGCAGCGGCATCGACCAGATCACCGGGGACTCGACCGTCTACGTCGACGGCGGGCAGTTCATCCGGTTGCAGTCCCCGGATCCGCGCTACGGCGAGAGCCTCTACTACATCGATCCGCAGGGGGTCCGCTACGGCATCCCCGACGAGGACACCGCGAAGAGCCTCGGGCTGACCGGTCCGCAGACCGCGCCCTGGCAGGTGGTCAGTCTGCTGGTGGACGGTCCGGTGCTGTCCAAACAGGCGGCGCTGCTCGAGCACGACACGTTGCCCGGCAATCCGGAGCCCCGCAGGGCCGGTGATCCCGCGGGGGTCGCCGGTGCGCAACCGGCATCCGGTCCAGGGGGAGGCGGCTGATGACGACCAAGAAGTACACCCCGATCACCAAACGCGGGCCTCGGCTGACGCCGGGGGAGATCACCGTCACCCCGCCCGACGACCTCGGGGTCGAGATCCCGCCGTCGGGGATGCAGAAGGCGCTGCCCTGGGTGATGGGCGGCTGCATGCTCGGGATGATCGCGATCATGATCTTCACCGGCGTGCGTCAGCTGTCGCCGTACATGCTGATGATGCCGCTGATGATGATCATGGGCACCGTCGGTTTCATGGCCGGCGGCGGATCGGGCGGTAAGAAGGTCCCGGAGATCAACGCCGACCGGAAGGAGTACCTGCGGTACCTGGCCGGGCTGCGCACCCGCGTCACGTCGTCGGCGGCCGCCCAGGTGACCTTCTTCAACTACCACGCCCCGCATCCGGACGATCTGCTCTCGATCATCGGTACCCACCGGCAGTGGTCGCGGCAGGCCAACAACGACTTCTACGCCGCGGTCCGCATCGGGCTGGGCGCCGAGGCCGCCGTCGACCGGCTACTCAAACCGTCGGTGACCGGTGACCTCGCCGGTCCGCAGGCCGCACCGCAGCCGCACCTGGAACCGGTCAGCCACATGTGGGTGACGAAGTTCCTGCGGACCCACGGTCTGATCCACGACTGCCCGAAACTCGTTCAGCTGCGCACCTTTCCGACCGTCGCCATCGGCGGCGACGAGGCGGGCGCGGCCGCGCTGCTGCGGGCGATGATCTGCCATCTCGCGGTGTTCCATCCGCCGGACCTGCTGCAGATGCGGGTGCTGATGGACAACCCCGAGGATTCCGACTGGAGCTGGGTCAAGTGGCTGCCGCACGTGCAGCACCAGACCGACACCGACGCCGCGGGCCCCACCCGCATGGTGTTCACCCGGCCCGACGGGCTGTCCGATCTGACCGCGCGCGGACCGCATACCGCCGACGCGGCCCCGGGCGGTCCGTACGTCGTGGTGATCGACCTGACCGGCGGCCGCGCGGGATTCCCGGTCGACGGCCGCGCCGGCGTCACCGTCCTCACGCTGGGCAACCACAACGGGTCGGTGTACCGGATCCGGGTCGCCGCGGACGGTACCGCCGACGATCGGCTGCCCAACCAGTCGTTCCGTCTGGTCACCGACACCACCGACCGGATGACACCCGGCCAGGCCGGCCGCATCGCGCGCAAGCTCGCGGGCTGGTCGATCACCGGCACCATCATCGACAAGAACGTCCGCGTGCAGAAGAAGGTCGCCACCGAATGGCACCAGCTGGTCGGCGCGCAGACGATCGAGGAGGTGACCCCGGCGCGGTGGCGGATGTTCAGCGACACCGACCGCGACCGGCTGAAGATCCCCTTCGGTCACGAGCTCAAGACCGGCGACATCATGTACCTCGACATCAAGGAGGGCGCCGAGTTCGGCGCCGGTCCGCACGGGATGCTGATCGGCACCACCGGCTCCGGTAAGTCCGAGTTCCTGCGCACCCTCATCCTGTCGCTGGCCGCCACCCATCACCCCGACCAGGTGAACCTCCTGCTGACCGATTTCAAGGGCGGCTCGACCTTCCTCGGTATGGAGAAGCTGCCGCACACCGCGGCGGTGGTCACCAACATGGAGGAAGAGGCCGAGCTGGTCAGTCGTATGGGTGAGGTGCTGACCGGTGAGCTCGACCGCCGGCAGTCCATCCTGCGCCAGGCCGGCATCCAGGTGGGCGCCGCGGGCGCCCTGTCCGGCGTCGCGGAATACGAGAAGCATCGCGAACGGGGCGCCGACCTGCCGCCGCTGCCGACGCTGTTCGTCGTCGTCGACGAGTTCGCCGAGCTGCTGCAGAACCACCCCGACTTCATCGGGCTGTTCGACCGGATCTGCCGGGTGGGCCGCTCGCTGCGCGTGCACCTGCTGCTGGCCACGCAGTCGCTGAACACCGGCGGTGTGCGCATCGACAAACTCGAACCCAACCTGACGTACCGGATTGCGCTGCGCACCACCAGTTCAGCGGAGTCCAAGGCGGTGATCGGCACGCCGGAGGCGCAGTACATCACCAACAAGGAGAGCGGGGTCGGCTTCCTGCGGGTCGGCATGGAGGATCCGGTCAAGTTCCACAGCGTCTACACCGGCACCCCCTACGAACCGACCAAACCCGTCCAGGAGGACGGGGAGGCGAAACCGCGGGCCACGTCGACGAACAAGGTGCGCATCCACCGCTTCACCGCGACGCCAGTGTTCGACACGGCGGTGACGCAGTGACCGCCCCGAGGCAGGCCGCGGAACAGAAGGTGCTGCGGGAGGTCGTGCTCGATCAGCTGACCACCGGCGAGATCCGCGCCTACCGGATGTGGCTGCCGCCGCTGACCGACCCGACCCCGGTCAACGAACTCGTCGAGCGCGACCACCAGCGCCGGCCCCTGCGGTTCGGCCTGGGCATCATGGACGAACCGCGCCGCCACCGGCAGGAGGTGTGGGGCGTCGACGTCTCGTCGGCGGGCGGCAACATCGCCGTCGGCGGGGCGCCGCAGACCGGCAAGTCGACGTTCCTGCAGACGCTGATGCTGTCCGCGGCGGCCACCCACTCGCCGCGCGACGTGCAGTTCTACTGCGTCGACCTCGGCGGCGGCGGCCTGATGTACCTCGAGGACCTGCCGCATGTCGGCGGTGTCGCGACCCGCGCGGAACCCGACCGGGTCAACCGCGTGGTCGCCGAGGTCAAGGCCGTGCTGCGGCAGCGCGAGCGCACGTTCAAGGAGTTCCGCGTCGGGTCGATCGCGTCCTACCGGCAGATGCGGCAGGACCCGGCCAATCCGGCCGCGGCGGACCCGTTCGGCGACGTCTTCCTGGTGATCGACGGCTGGCCGGCGTTCGTCGCGGAGTTCCCCGACCTGGAACCGGTGGTGCAGGATCTCGCCGGCCAGGGGTTGGCGTTCGGCGTCCACGTCGTCATCTCCACGCCGCGGTGGACCGAGCTGAAGTCCCGGGTGCGCGACTACCTCGGCACCAAGGTGGAGTTCCGGCTCGGCGACGTGAACGAGACCCAGATCGACCGCATCACCCGCGAGATCCCCGCCAACCGACCCGGCCGGGCGGTCTCGCTGGAGAAGCATCACCTGATGATGGGCGTGCCCCGCCTCGACGGGGTGCACAGCTCCGCGGACATCGTGCCGGCGATGTCGGCCGCGGTGTCCTACATCGCCTCGCAGCACACCGACCGCGCCCCTCAGGTGCGGGTGCTGCCGGAACGCGTCTACCTGCACGAGATCGATCCGCACCCGCCCACACCCGACGCCGACTACCGGACCCGGTGGACGGTGCCGCTCGGGTTGCGGGAGTCCGATCTGAGCGTGGCGTACAACCAGATGCACTCGACGCCGCATCTGCTGATCTTCGGGGCGCCCAAATCCGGCAAGACGACGATCGCGCACGCGGTGGCGAAGGCGATCTGCGCCCGCAACAGCCCCAAGCAGGTGCGGTTCATGCTGGCCGACTACCGGTCCGCGCTGCTCGACGCGGTCCCGCAGAGCCATCTGCTGGCCGCGGGGGCGGTGAACCGGAACCACGCCTCGCTGGAGGTGGCGATCAAGGCGCTGGCCCAGAACCTCAAGGAGCGGCTGCCACCGCCGGATCTGACCACCGCGCAGCTGCGGTCGCGGTCGTGGTGGACGGGCCCGGACATCGTGTTGCTGGTCGACGACTGGCACATGATCGTCGCCGCGTCCGGCATGTTGTCGCCGATGGCGCCGTTGGCCCCGCTGCTGCCCGCGGCCGCGGACATCGGTCTGCACATCGTGGTGACGTGTCAGATGAGCCAGGCGCACCGCGCGACGATGGACAAGTTCGTCGGTGCGGCCTACGGCGCCGGTACCCCGACACTGTTCCTGTCGGGGGAGAAGACGGAGTTCCCGTCCGCCGAGATCAAGCTCCGGAAACGTCCGCCCGGCCAGGCGCTGCTGGCCTCCCCGGACGGCAAGGAAGTGGTTCAGGCCGCCTATGTCGACCCTCCCGAGGACCCCCCTGAGGAGCCCCCGGCAAAAGATGTGTTCGCACCACCTCTGGGGGGCGGTTAGTATCTAACAAGAGCCGCAGCAACGTGGGAGCCACGCCGCTAGCAAAGGTTCGGGGGATGCGTCGGGTGACGGATGTGTAGATTCCACTCGCCGATCGCACGGCGTTTGTCCCGCTCAGCAGGTATTCGAGAAGGAGAAGCGCAATGCAACCCTTGGAGCACAACCCCGGCGCAGCAGGTGTCGGCGGACAGGTTGTCGCAAACGGCGCCCGGGGCCTGGCCGGCGGTACGGCAGCCACCGCGGCGGTGACCGCGCTGGTGCCCGCGGGCGCGGACGAGGTGTCGGCGATGGCCGCTGCGACGTTCGCCGCGGAGGGCGCCGAGACGCTCGCGATCAACACCTTCGCCCAGGAGGAGTTGTCGCGTGCGGGCGCCGCGTTCATCGAGATCGCCGGGTTGTACGCGGCGACCGACTCCGCCAACGCCAGCACGTTCTGACAGGTCGACCGGGCGCGTAGCGGAGAGTCCAGCGGAGTAACAAGAGATGCCAATCTCGGGTATCCCCCTTCCCCCGACCTGGGTGGCCATGCCACCCGAGGTCAACACGGCTCGGCTGATGCTGGGAGCGGGCCCCGCCCCGATGCTCCAGGCCGCTGCGGGCTGGGAAGGCTTCGCCCTGCTGCTGGAGACCCAGGCCGACGAACTCGCCGCCAGTCTGAGCAACCTCGCGTCCCTGTGGGGCGGCACTGCAAGTGAGCGCGCGATCGCCGCCACGACGCCCACGATCGCGTGGCTGCGCACCACGGCGGCGCAGGCGATGAAACGCGCACTGCAGGCCACGAATCAGGCAAACTCCTACACCGTCGCGATGGCAACCACCCCGCCGTTGCCGGAAATCGAACAGAACCACATCACGCACGGGGTGCTGGAGGCCACGAACTTCCTCGGCGTCAACACCGTGCCGATCGGGGTCAACGAGTTCGACTACTTCGTGCGGATGTGGAACCAGGCGGCCGGCGCGATGGACGTCTATCAGGCCGAGACACAGATGAACCTGTTGTTCGAGCCCATCATCCCGCTGAAGCCGATCGTCATCCCCGGCGTCGGGGAGAGCGGCGCCGCCGCATCGGCGGCCCAGGCCGCTGCACGTGCCCCGATGGGCGCGGCCCGCAACGCGGTCATCGCCAAGGTGAGCGCCCAGGGCAAGCTCGAATCGGCGAAGCTCGGTGCCGGACGGGCGATGGCGGTGGGGCACAAGGCCGGAGAGCAGGCACAGAGCACGACGCAGAAGTCCGAGGACGGCGCGGCCCAGCTGATGGGGTCGAGCCAGCAGCTGCAGCAGGGCATGCAGATGGGCGTCCAGATGGCCACGCAGGTCGGGTCGACGGTCGCCCAGATCCCCCAGCAGATGGGGCAGATGGTCCAGACGCCGATGCAGATGCTGACGCAGCCGCTGCAGCAGATGTCGTCGGTGTTCGGCCAGCTGGGTGGGCTGAATGAGCGCCCCGCCCAGATGGGGCTGATCGGGGCGAGCCCGCTGTCGAACCATCCGCTCGCCGGCGGATCGGGCGCGAGTTCCGGCTCGGGTCTGGTGCGGGCGGCGTCCCTGCCCGGGGCCGGCGGTACGGCGGCACAGACACCGCTGATGTCCAACCTGGTCGGCAAGGAGGTCGACTCCGCGAAGGTGCCCGTCGGGGCGGGCGTCGGACCGGGTGTGGTTTCGGCCGGCCTGGCACCGGTCGGCGGCGGGGCCGGCGGGATGGCTCCGATGATGGGTGCCCAGCAGGCCGCGAAGAGCGGGGGTTCCAAGACGGGGCTGACCGCACCGGCGCCGCTGGCGCACGACTTGAACGAGGACGAAGGCGACGACTGGTAGTCGTCACCACACCGACTTCCCGGTCGCACGGCCGGAAGACTCGCCATTTCCTTTGGTGAGGACACAGGAAAAGAAGGAATGTATCCAGCATGGCAATGAATACCGATATTGCTGTCCTCGCCAAGGAGGCCAGCAACTTCGAACGAATCTCTGGCGAGTTGCAGGGTGTCCGCGCGCAGGTCGAGTCGACGGCCGGCGGCCTGACCGCGATCTGGCAGGGCCAGGCCGGCACCGCGGTGCAGGCGGCGTTGCAGCGCTACCAGGAGGCAGCGCAGGCGCAGGTCCAGGCGCTCAACGACATCTCGTCGAACATCGCGATCTCGGGCACGCAGTACGGCTCGACCGACGATGACCAGGCCGCGGCGATCGCCGGCAACATGCAGATCAACGGCTGATCCAGCCGACGACCAGGAACGGAGACACCAATGTCACAACAGGTATGGAATTTCGGCGCCATCCGCGGCGGTATCAGCGAGGTCCAGGCCGCCGTCGGCGTGACCGACGGACTGCTCGACGAGGGCAAGGCGTCGCTCGCCGCGCTGGCGTCCATCTGGGGTGGTTCGGGTTCGGACGCCTACCAGGCCGTGCAGGCCCGCTGGGACAGCACCTCGGCCGAACTGAACGCCGCGCTGCAGAACCTGGCCCACACCATGGAAGAGGCCACCGGATCGATGGAGGGCACGGAGCAGGCCGTCACCGGCATGTTCTGATCACCCCGCGCGAGGTGGGTGGACGAGCGGGGAAGACCCCGGCCGTGTCCACCCACCTTCTGCGGTTTCGCATCAATCAAGCATTGAGAGGTTCTTATGTCGGCCGACTATGACCGGTTGTTCCACAATCCGGACGCCGCTCAGACGCCGGACGAAGCGACCACGCAGGTGGATCGTGACGCCATCCTGAAAGGCAGTACCCCCGGCGCCGCTGCGGGTGCCGCCGGTGCAGGCGCCTCGGCCACCCCGGTCCCGGCCGATACCGGGCGCAGCGATACCGCATCGGCCCCGCCGCCGATGCCGATCACCCCGCCGCGCACCCAGTCGGCGCCGCCGCCGCGGCAGTCCGAGATCACCCACCAGATCCCGCCCACGACCGCCGCGCCCAACCCGGCGCCCGCACCGGGCCCGCAGCATCAGCGCCCACAGAACGGCCTGCTGCGCACTCCGCAGACCAATGCGTCCGCCGGCGCGCGCTTCGAGGTGCCGCACTCCGCGCCGGCCCCGACGCCGCGCCCCGCGCCCGCACCGTCGCCCTCACAGCACTTCGCCGAGGCGCCGCTCGAAGTGAACTGGCAGCCCGGTCAGCCGCCGATGCAACCGGCGCCTACGTCGGCCGCCGCGATGGGCAACCACCGCGCCATCGACGCCCTGTCCCACGTCGGCGTGAAGTCCGCGGTGAAGATGCCGTCGCAGCGCGGCTGGCGGCACGTCCTCTACCTGTTGACCCGCATCAACCTGGGGCTGTCGCCCGATGAGCTCTACGAGATGGACCTGCACGCGCGGATCCGCCGCAATGCCCGCGACAGCTACCAGATCGGCGTGCTCGGGCTGAAGGGTGGCGTCGGCAAGACGTCGGTCACCGTCGCGCTGGGTTCGGCGCTGTCGAAGGTCCGCGGCGACCGCATCCTCGCGATCGACGCCAACCCCGACGGCGGCAACCTGGCCGACCGGGCCGGTCGGCAGTCCGCGGCCACGGTCGCCGATCTGCTGTCGGACAAGGAGCTGTCCCGCTACAACGACATCCGCGCCTACACGTCGATGAACGGCGCGAATCTCGAGGTGCTGTCGTCCGAGGAGTACAGCCAGGCCCGCCGCGAGTTCAACGACGAGGATTGGCAGGGCGCCACCAACGTCGTCTCCCGCTACTACAACCTCGTGCTGGCCGACTGCGGTGCGGGGCTGTTCCAGCCGGCGTCCCGCGCCGTGCTCAAAACGGTGTCCGGGCTGGTCATCGTGGCCAGCGCCTCCATCGACGGCGCCCGCCAGGCCGCGGTCACGATGGACTGGATGCGACAGAACGGGTACCAGGATCTGCTGGGCCGGTCCTGCGTCGTCATCAACCACGTGACGCCGGGCAAGCCCAACATCGACGTCGCCGATCTTGTTGCGCAATTCGAACGTCACGTGCAGCCCGGCCGTGTCATCGTGCTGCCGTGGGACAAGCACATCGCAGCGGGCACCGAGATCCAGCTGGAGCTGCTCGACAAGACGTTCCAGCGCCGGATCATCGAATTGGCGGCCGCCTTGTCTGACGACTTCGACAGGCTCGAACGCCGTTGACCGCTACCGCACCGAGCTCAGCGCCGGCCGGCGGGTCGAGCGCCACCCCCGGGCGGCAGGCCACCACCCGGGTGACGGTGCTGACCGGTAGGCGGATGACCGATCTGGTGCTGCCGGCGGCGGCGCCGATCGAGACCTACATCGACGACACCGTCGCCGTCCTCGCCGAGATCCTCGAGGACACCCCGAAGGACGTGCTGGCCGGGTTCGACTTCGCCGCCCAGGGCGTGTGGTCGTTCGCGCGGCCCGGTGCGCCGCCGCTGCGGGGCGGCGAATCCCTCGATGACGCCGGAGTGGTGGACGGGTCGCTGCTGACGCTGGTGTCGGTCAGCCGCACCGAACGCTATCGGCCGCTGGTCGAGGACGTCATCGACGCGATCGCGGTCCTCGACGAGTCCCCGGAGTTCGACCGCAGGGCTCTGCACCGCTTCGTCGGCGTCTGTGTGCCCGCGGTCGCGGTGGCAATCACCGCGATCTCCATGCTGACCTGGGACCGCACCGGCCAGAGCCTGTGGTGGGCGCTGGCACTGGCGCTGTTCGGACTGGCTCTGCTGGGCGGCAGTCTGCTCGCCCAGAGCCGCTTCTCGGACATCGACATGGCTGAGAGCCTGCTCGTCGCCTCGGCGCCCGCCCTCACCGGCGCGGCCGCGCTGGCAGTGCCGTTACCCCACGGGGTCGGATCGCTGGGCGCCCCGCAGGTGGCCGGCGCCGGTGCGGTACTGCTGCTGCTCACCCTCGCCACCCGCGGCGGCCCCCGCCGACGGGCCGAGATCGGTGCGTTCCTGGCTGTCGCGGCCACCGCGCTGACCGCGGCGGCCGTCGCCTACGGCTACGGCTGGGCGTACTGGGTCCCCGCGGGTGCGGTGGCGTTCGGATTGATCGTGGTGACCAACGCCGCGAAGCTGACGGTCGCGGTCGCCCGCATCGCGCTGCCACCGATCCCCGCACCCGGGGAGACCGTCTCCAACGACGAACTGCTCGACCCGGTCACCACCCGTGAACTCGCCGACGAGGAGACGCCGACCTGGCAGGCGATCATCGCGTCGGTGCCCGAATCCGCGGCGCGCCTGCAGGAGCGCAGTGTGCTGGCCAAGAAGCTGCTCATCGGCTTCCTCACCGCGGGCGCGCTGACGCTGGCCGTCGGCGCCATCGCCGTCGTGGTGCAGGGCCACTTCTTCGTCCACAGCCTGGTGGTCGCCGGTCTGGTCGCGGCCATCTGCGGGTTCCGGTCCCGGCTGTACGCCGAACGCTGGTGCGCCTGGGCGCTGCTGACGGTGACGGTCGCGGTCCCGACGGGCGTGATGGTGCGGCTGTGCCTGTGGTATCCCGACGATGCCTGGTTGGTGCTGGCCGTCTACGCAGCGCTCGGCGCCGTCGCGCTGATCGTCATCGGCGCCACCGACGGGGTGCGCCGGCTGTCGCCGGTGACCAAGCGGATCCTGGAACTGATCGACGGCGCCGCGATCGCGGCGGTGATCCCGCTGCTGCTGTGGATCGCCAGCGTCTACGACCTGCTCCGCAACCTGCGCTTCTAGTCGGGCTCGGCGGCCGGCCGTCGCAGGAATTCCACCAGCACGTCGGCCATCGCGGCGATGGCGCCGCCTGCGAGCACCTCGTAGCCGTGCGTGCTGAGTGTCGGCAGGCACAGCAGCCCGGCGCGCGGGGTGAGGCCGCTGGCCTTGGCGTGCGAGGCGTCGGATTCGAATGCGCCGAGCACCGCGGCCTGCGGGGAAAGGCCGAGATCGGCGGCGATCTGCATCAGCCGGTCGGCGACGTCTTTGTCGTAGACGCACTCCGCATCGCTGTAGGCGACGATCGGACCGCCGCTGCACGTGGTGTCGTACTCCTGCTCGGTGGGTCCGACCTCGAGCGCGATCGTCAGCTCCCCGGGGAGCGTTCTGTTGGCGTAGGAGCCGCCGACGCCGCCGATCTCCTCGTTGGTGGTGAACACGAAGTAGGCGTCGGTGGCGGGCCGCATGCCGGACTCGTGCAGTCTGCGTGCGGTCTGCAGGAGAGCGGTGCACGGCGCCCGGTCGTCCATGAACTACGACCCGAGATAGTCACCGAACTCGAAGAGCTGCCGCTTGCTGCGGTCCACGCACACCCGGGTGCCGGGGTGCACGCCGGCGGCGGCCAGTTCGTCGGGGGTGCGTCCGGTGAAGACGTACACGTGCGTCCAGTCCAGCGCCATATCGCCCTGATCGGGTTTGGTCTCCCAGATCCGCCGGCTCTCCTTGGTGGTGTGCTCCGAACCGAGTGTGAGCACCGCTGTCAGCGTCTCGTGGTCGCCGAGGACGGCCACCGGTCCCAGCCCGAAGTTGCCCGGATACATGGTGCCGAGCGGGGTGAGGTGTAGAGATCCGTCCGGCGCGATGCGCTTGACCAGCATCGAGAGCTCATCCAGGTGGGCCGTCAGCCGCGTGCCCGCGCCGTCGCCGGTGTCGCTGCGAATCACCCCGACGAGGTTGCGGGCCTCGTCGACCCACAGTTCGTCGAACGTAGGGCTCCAGCTCGCGGCGGCAGACGTCGCGGACCGCGTCCTCTTGTCCGCACGGGCCGTAGGTCCACAGCAGTTCCTGGAGGAGTTCGCGGGTGCCTTCGGTCACCGGGCTAGTTCTGCAGGCCCGCGCGCAGCGCAATGGCCTGCTTCACGCCGACGTCGGTGACCGTGTCGGGGTCGGCGGGATCGCCCGGGGCGCTGCCGAACTCGATCCGCGCGACGGCGGGACCCTCGGTGAACAGCAGCACGGTCATGTCCTTGGTGCCGTCCGCGGACAGCCCGCTGACGACGGTGCCGTCGGTCCCTACCGGCGACGGGGCGGGTGGACCGCCCGTGAGGGTGTTGCCGATGGCCTGCACGCTCGCGTCGAGGGCGGCCTTGGCCGCCGCCGGGTCGGGCAGGACGTTGATGGTCACGCCCACCGCGTGGGTGTCGTCCTGGTTGACGAACAGCGCCGAGACGCCCTTACCGCCGCGACGGTTGGGCACCGTGGAGCGCAGCACGAACTGCTGGGTGGCGGTGCTGATGTCACCGGGTTGAACCAGCAGCCGCGAATAGTCGGTCGCGGCGGTGTTCTCCTTGGGTGCGGACGTCGGCGCCGAGGTGGTCGGCGCCATCGCCGGCAGTCCGGTCTCCGCGGACGAGGACGACGAGGAGGACGGAGACGATGGAGCCGTGCCGTTCGGCGTACACCCGCTCAAGCCGAGCGTCAGAACGACCGCTGCGCCGACGGCGGCGCGAACCACGACCGATTTGTTGCGTGCAATGCCCATGGCTATCCGCTGAAACCTCTTCCGATCCGAAACCTGAGATTATACTGAACAGAGTGTCCACTAATCATGGTACGCGGGCCGTCGCGGACGTGGCAATCGCTGCGACACCGCCGGTGCGGCGCGGCCGGCCGCGGAACGCCGAACTGCGCGACGCCGTGTTACGCGCGGCCGCCGACCTCGCGCTGGCGGGAGGGGACACCCGCGTCAGCATCGACGCGATCGCCAAGCGGGCGGCCGTCAGCCGCACCACCATCTACAAGTGGTGGCCGTCCGCCGCGGCGATCGTGCTGGAGGGTCTGCTCGACCGGATGCGCCCGTCGATCACCCCGCCGGGTGGCAGCTCCGTGCGGGAGGCGGTCGACCACCAGCTACGCGCCCTCAACGCAATCCTCTCCGACCCCACCACCGGCCCGCTGTTCCGCAGCGTCATCGCCGCGGCCGGCTCGGACGCCGAACTGGCCGCAGCACTGCTCGGCGAATGGCTGCTGCCGCGGCGCGCCGCGATACGCGCGGTGCTGCTCGACGGGATCGCCTCGGGTGAGCTGCGTGCCGACGTCGACGTCGACGTGATGGTCGACGCCCTGTTCTCGCCGCCGTATCACCGGCTGATGTTCGCCATGCCGGCGCTGGACGACGCGGCGCTGACCCGACTTCTCGACACCGTCTGGCGCGGATCGGTCTCCGACCTGGCCGCCGCCCGCCTACAGTCGAACCCATGACACGCATGGTGCGACGATTCGCCGGGGCGGCACTCTGCGCGGGCGCGCTGGTCGCGACGGGCACCGTCGTCACCCCCGCGGTCAGCGCCGCCTGCCTGCCTGGCGAAACCGGCGTGACCAACGGCTGCGCCCCGTTCTGCCTGCCCGGCAAGTACCTCGACATGAGCACCGGCCTGTGCACGCCCGCGCCGTTCCCGGTACCGCCCGGTTCGGGTCCGCTGCCGCCGGCGGGGGCGATCCCGCCGTCCCCATACTGAGCCCACCCCGAAGCCCACCCCTAAGCCCACCCGCTGTAGACCCGTCCGAGCCGGGTGGGCGACCATGTACGCCGTGTATGACGAGGGTTCCTCCGATACGTCCGACGCCGACGCCGCGCACGAAGCGGGGTCCCGCCTGGACCCGGTGCTCGCCCGCAGCTGGCTGTTGGTCAACGGTGCGCACGCCGACCGGTTCGCCGCGGCCGCGCGTTCCCGCGCCGATGTCGTCGTCCTCGACATCGAAGATGCGGTCGCGCCCAAGGACAAGACGGCCGCCCGCGACAACGTGGTGGCATGGCTGGCGGCCGGCAACGCCGACTGGGTGCGGATCAACGGCTTCGGCACGCCGTGGTGGTCCGACGATCTCGACGCCCTGAGCGGTACGTCGCTCGGCGGCGTGATGCTGGCGATGGCCGAATCGGTCGACCACGTGGCCGAGACCGCCAAACGGCTGCCCGGTGTGCCGATCGTCGCACTGGTGGAGACCGCCCGCGGGCTCGAGCGGATCACCGAGATCGCCGCCGCGAAGGGCACGTTCCGGCTGGCGTTCGGCATCGGCGACTTCCGCCGCGACACCGGATTCGGGGACGATCCGGCGACGCTGGCCTACGCGCGATCGCGGTTCACCATCGCCGCCAAGGCCGCGCATCTACCGAGCGCGATCGACGGCCCCACCATCGGATCGAGTGCGCTCAAGCTGATCGAGGCGACCGCGGTCACCGCGGAGTTCGGCATGGGCGGCAAGATCTGCCTGACCCCGGAGCAGTGCGCGGTGGTCAACGAGGGGCTGTCGCCGTCGCAGGACGAGATCTCCTGGGCCAAGGAGTTCTTCGCGGAGTTCGAACGCGACGGCGGGGAGATCCGCAACGGATCGGATCTGCCGCGAATCGCGCGGGCCAACAAGATCCTCGACCTGGCGCGGGCCTACGGCATCGAGGTCTCCGACTTCGACGACGAGTCCGTGCACGTGCCGCCGCCCTCGGACACTTACCACTTCTGACCGTCAGGTGCCGCAGAACGTCCGGTAGGTGCCGAAGTCGTCGGGCGCGGGTTCGGCATGGCGTTCCAAGCCGGGCCGCTCGTCGAACGGCCGGGTCACGGCGTCGAGCAACCGCTCGACCGGGCCCAGGTCCCCGTCGGTCGCCGCGGCCAGCGCCTCCTCGACGAGATGGTTGCGGGGGATGTACACGGGGTTGACGCGGTCCATGGCCTCGCCGTCGGGGGACAGCTCCCGCCAGCGTTGCAGCCAGGCGTCGAAACCGGCGAGGTCGGCGAACAGTCCGCGCACCGGTTCGGCGTCACCGCGGGTGGCGCGGGCCAGCGCCCGGAAGAACGACGTGTAGTCGATGTGGTTGTGCTGCAACAACTCCGGCAGGTCGGCCAGCAGTGATGCGGCGGCGTCGGTGTCGACGTGTGCCACGCCCAGCTTCGCCTGCATCCCCGCCGTGTAGGCCGCGTTGTAGCGGGTGCTCAAGGCGCCCAGCGAACGCTCCGCGATCGCGATGGCCTCGTCGACGTCCTCGGCGAACAGCGGCAGCAGCGTCTCGGCGAAGCGCGCCAGGTTCCACGCCGCGATCGCCGGCTGGTTGCCGTAGGCGTAACGGCCCCAGGAATCGATGGAGCTGAACACCGTTGCCGGATCGTAGGCGTCCATGAACGCGCACGGCCCGTAGTCGATGGTCTCCCCGGAGATCGTCATGTTGTCGGTGTTCATCACCCCGTGCACGAATCCGACGAGCATCCAGCGGGCGACGAGTTCGGACTGCGCGGCCACGACGGCGTCGTACAGCGCGAGATAGGGGTTGTCGGCCGACGCCGCCTCGGGATGGTGCCGTTCGATCGCGAAATCGGCCAGCTTGCAAAGCAATCCGCGGTCACCGGACGCGGCCGCGTACTGGAAGCTGCCCACCCGCAGATGGCTGCTCGCCACCCGGGCCAGCACCGCACCCGGCAGCGCCGTCTCCCGCTGCACGCGACGTCCGGTCGCCACCACCGCCAGCGACCGGGTGGTCGGGATGCCGAGGGCGTGCATCGACTCGCTGACGATGTACTCGCGCAACATCGGGCCGACGGCGGCCAGGCCATCCCCGGCGCGGGCGAACGGGGTGTGCCCGGAGCCCTTCAGATGCAGATCGCGGACGTGTCCCTCGGTGTCGACGAGTTCCCCGAGCAGCAGGGCACGGCCGTCCCCCAGACGGGGCGCGTAGCCGCCGAACTGGTGTCCGGCGTAGGCCTGCGCCACCGGGGTGGCGCCGCTGGGAACCGAGTTGCCGACCAGCAGACGGACCCCCTCGGGGGTCCGCAGCCAGTCGGCGTCGAGACCCAGTCCCGCGGCGAGGCGCTCGTTGAGCACCAGTAGCTGCGGATCCGGGACCTCTTCGGCTCGCCAGGGCAGCGCCATCTCCGGCAGTGCCCGCGCGAAGCGGTCGTCGAGCACAAGGGCAGGCAGGGAGGAAACGCTCACCTCATCCAGCCTACGAGCACGTCAGGTCTTGTCCGGATCGATCGCGTCCTTGAGCTTGCCCATGACGCCCTTCTCGGTGCCGAACGACGGTGTGCGCGGTTCGCCCATGGCGCCGTCGTAGGTGACGTAGAGCTTCGGGTCCGGCGGCGGGCCGGACTGACGGTCACCGAGCGGCTGCGGGTCGGCGAGGAACTTGCCGGTGTGCACACCGTCGGGCAGGGGTCCGTGCGCCCAACGGCCCTTGTCGGCGTCGGCGCCGTCGGACAGATGCCACAGCGTGCTGGCGTGCTCGGTGTACTCCTCGTCGAACAGATCGTCCGGTGCCACGACCTTCTCCAGCCCGTCGGCCTGCAGTTCCTCGATCGCGGCCAACCACATGTTCTGGTGGTAGGTGTCGCGGGCGAGGTTGAACTTCAACATCGCCTTGACGCCGGGGTCGTCGGTCATGTGCCACAGCCGCGCGGTCTGCACGCGGCCCTGCGCCTCGGCGGTCACGTTGGCGTAGAAGTCGGCCAGCAGGTTGCCCGATGCGGTCACGTAGCGGCCGTTCCACGGCACGCCCTGGCTGTCCGACAGCGTCGGTGCGCCGCCGGAGATGATGGCCTGCTGCGGGTCCATTCCGCCCATCACCGCGGCCACGACCGGATCGCCCAGTGCGTTCTCGGTGGCGTCGGTGGCGGGAGCACTCTCCAGCAGGCGCGCGATCATGGTCGCGATCATCTCGACGTGACCGATCTCCTCGGTCGCGATGTCCATGATCAGGTCCTTGTACTTGCCCTTCATGCGACAGTTCCAGCCCTGCATCAGGTACTGCATCGTCACGGTCATCTCGCCGTAGGCGCCACCCAGCAGCTCCTGCAGTTTGCGGGCGTAGACCGGATCGGGCTTCTCGGGCTTGACGTCGAATTGCATGTAATCGGTATGGCGAAACATCAACGCGCTCCAATGGTTTTAGTGACTAAGGGCCGCGATCCATCACCGCGCCCGACGACCGCACGCCTCTGAACGGTCCACCCGCGATACCCGGGCAGGTCACCCCGAAACATGGGCGCGCACGCGTTTCAACCCGGTCTGCGGGGGCACTCGCCGAGCGCACGAAAGGAGTCCCGCATGGGCACATCTCTGGCCGACCAGACCGCCGACGACCTGGGCGGGCCGCACAGCGTGCTGACGCGTCAGAAACGCGACCACGTCGAGCTCGACCGGCTGCTGCACCGGATCGACGAGTCCGACGGCGCAACCCGGCAGGATCATCTGACCCAGTTGTGCCGCTTGGTGTTTCCGCACGCCTTCGCCGAGGAGTCGGTGCTGTGGCCGGCGATCCGGAAGTGGGTTCCGCAGGGTGAACCCCTCACCCTCGAGATCGAACGCGAGCACCAGGAGATCAACGAACTCTTTACCGAACTGGAGAAGCTGCGGCCGGACGACCCGGAGCATCGACGGCTCTGGGAGCGCATCAAATCGCTGCTGCGTGAGGATGTTCGGGACGAGGAGGACCGGTTGCTGCCGATGCTTCAGGACGCGCTGGACCGCGACACGCTGGTGCGGCTCGGGTGGGCATGGGAGGCCGT
Organism: Mycobacterium sp. 852013-51886_SCH5428379; assembly: GCF_001665575.1. Classification (GTDB taxonomy): domain Bacteria; phylum Actinomycetota; class Actinomycetes; order Mycobacteriales; family Mycobacteriaceae; genus Mycobacterium. The sequence goes on from NZ_LZSU01000034.1 coordinate 27,345, forward strand.
GCGGCGCATCTCCCCGACCCGGCCGCATCCGGTCGTGGCGCGACGGCCGCCGGGCAACGTCGCGGCGGCCGCACCGCTGACAGTGCTGGACCGCGCCCGCGATCAACTGGACCGGGCGGCACGCCGGTCGACCGGACGGACGGGCGCGCTACTGGGCTCGGCCAGCGCGGGCCTCGCGCGGGTGGCAGGCGTCATCGAACACGTGCCGCCGCTCACCCGCGGCGAGGACCCGAGCACCCGGCCCGGCCGGAGCGAGCAGGGTCAGGACTGATCGGGAGTTGCGGCGCCCTGGTCCTCGGCATCGCGCACCCCCTCCGGCGGCGGCGTCGAATACCCGGGGCTCGCCGAGGGAATCTGCTGGCCGGTGTGGCCCTCGTCGGTCTGGTCGGCGTCCTGCGTCGGCTCTGGTGAACTCACGAATCCTCCTGCGTCGTTGTGGTGTTGCGCCAAGGGCTACCCGGCGCCACCGTCGGGAAACGCGGCATAACTCGGCCCATGACGGGGAACACCCGACGGAATGGGCACCGACCTGCACGACGAGGACGTGATCGTCGTCGGCGCCGGACCCTGCGGGTTGGCCATCGCCCGGCAGCTGCGCCACGAACGCGGAATCGACGCGCTCGTCGTCGACAGGGCGCATGCGCCCGCATCGTCCTGGCGTCGCCGCCACGACGGCTTCCGCCTCAACACCTGCGGGTTCTGGTCGCATCTGCCTGGCCAGCGCATCCCGCGCCGGCACGGCCGCTGGCCCGGGCGCGACGCGATCGTCGGCTACCTCGACGACTATGTGCGGCGGCAGGATCTGCGGCTGCAGCTGGGCGTCACGGTGGTCCGGGTCGACGGCGACGACGGCCGCTGGCTGGTGACCACCGAGGACGGCGCCGTGCACGCGCGGGCGGTGATCGTGGCGACCGGGAACTACCACACGCCGGCGCTGCCGCCCTGGCCCGGCATGGACGGCTTCACCGGCGAGATCCTGCACTCCGCCGACTACCGCAACCCGTGGCCGTTCGTGGGCCGCGACGTGCTGGTGGTGGGTCCGGGCAATTCAGGCACCGACATCGCCGTGCAGCTGACCGGGGTGGCGGAGCGGGTGCGGATGGCGGTCCGCACGCCGCCGCACCTGGTACCACGTTCGACCGCCGGTCTGCCCATCGACGCGGCGACGCCGGTGTTGCGCCGGCTGCCGGTGGCGGTGCTCGACCGTGCGGCGGCGGTGCTGCAACGCGCCCGGTTCGGTGATCTGTCCTCACACGGTGTGCCGGCACCCGGCAAGGGCATCTATCGCGCACTGCTGGACGACGGACACGTCCCGACGATCGGCGACCAGCTGGTGGCCCGCATCAGGGACGGACGCATCGGCGTCGTCCCGGCGGTCGAATCCTTCGACGCCGACAAGATCGTCCTCGCCGACGAATCCCGCGTCACCGCCGACGTCGTCATCGCCGCCACCGGGTACCACCCGGGGCTCGAGCCGCTGGTGGGACATCTTGGCGTCCTCGACACCCACGGCCATCCGTCGGTCAACGGATTGCCCTGCGCGGCACCGGGTTTATGGTTCGCCGGTTACGACGAGCCGCTCATCGGGCCGCTGCGCTCATACCGGTTGCAGGCCGGCCCGATCGCGGCCGACGTGGCGCGGTACCTGACGCGCTGAGTCATCCCACGGCGTCGCGTCCGGCTTCGAGGGCACGGTCGCCCTTGCGTCGATAGAGATCTTCGTCGGCCAACGCGAACAACGCGTCGACGGCCCCCTCGTCGGGCGGGCCGACGGCGACGCCGAATGTCACGCCCACGGCGTGCCCGTCGACGAGTTCGGCAGCAACGGAGCGGGCTTCGTCATCGCCGTAGCCGGACAAGACGACCACGAACTCGTCACCCCCGACCCTGCCGATGACACTCGGCTGCGGCAACCGCTGCAGCCACTTCTCGGCGAGATCGCACAGCACCGCATCACCCGCGGTGTGCCCGCGCTGGTCGTTGACGAGTTTGAAGTCGTCGACATCGAGGACGACGACGGCGATCGCTTCACCCCGGCGTCGGGCGCGGGCGGTGATCCGCTGCGATTGTCGTGCGATGCCGGCCCGGTTCCACACCGACGTCAGCGGATCCCGCAGCGCTGCGTTCAGCAGCGCCGTATTCGCCATTCCGAACACCTCGGCGGCACCGAGGATGCACAGGGCGTACAGCACCACCCAGAGGGTGGGGACCGGTGCCGGCGCGATCATGAGCGCGGTGGCCGACACCGCTGCGATGGCCGCGACGGCGATCCGCGTCGCGGCCGGGCTGTGCCAGGTGCGGATGAACATCGCGATGAACATCAACGGCACGACCGACCAGACCTGGGCGGCGATCTGATGGTGAAACAGCACCGCCGCCACCGGCGCCCCGATGACGCACAGCAGCGCCCCGACATACCGACGACCGCGTAGTGGCGGGTGCCAGGCCGCCGAAAGCCCGGCGAGCGCCAGCAGCATCGCGAGAACCTCACCGCGCGCGTCGGACGGCGGGAGCTCGAGCCAGTACGCCGACACCACCGACACGAGATAGAGCACGAGCACGGCCGCAAGATAGGAGACCAGCATCTTGCGGCGCAGTGTCTCGTCGAAGCGCACGGCGTGAGTCGCCATCACTAGACTCGGTCGGCCAGCGCGCGGCCCGCCGCGCGACCGGAGAAGATGCAGCCACCGAGGAAGGTGCCCTCCAGCGCGTTGTAACCGTGCACCCCGCCGCCGCCGAAGCCGGCCACCTCACCCGCGGCGTACAGGCCGTCGATCGGCCGGCCGTCCAGGCCGATGGCGCGCGAGGCGAGGTCGGTCTGGATGCCGCCCAACGTTTTCCGGGTCAGGATGTGTAACTTGATGCCGATCAGCGGACCGGCCTTCGGGTCGAGGATGCGGTGCGGTGCCGTGGTGCGGCCGATGCGGTCGGCCAGCGCGCGACGCGAGTTGTGGATGCCCTGGATCTGGGCGTCCTTGCTGAACGGATTGGCCACCTGCAGATCTCGGGCCTCGATTTGACGGCGGACGGTCGCGGCGTCGAGCAGCGGTTGCTCGGTGAGCGCGTTCATCTTGGCGACCAGCGTCTCGAGATCGTCGGCCACCACGAAATCGGCGCCGTTGCGCTTGAACGCCTCGACCGGGCCGGGGCCGCCCTTGCTCAGCAGGCGCTCTTTGAGGAAACCGCGGCGGTCCTTGGCGGTGATATCGGGGTTCTGCTCGGAGCCCGACAGCGCGAACTCCTTCTCGATGATGCGCTGGGTGAGGATGAACCAGGAGTGGTCGTAGCCGGCGATCTCCGGGGTGGTCCGCAGATACCGCAGCGTGCCGAGGGTGTCGTAGCCGGGTAGGTAAGGGGCGGGCAGTCGCCGACCCAGGGCGTCGAACCACATCGACGAGGGACCGGGCAGGATCCGGATCGCGTGGTTCGGCCAGATCGGATCCCAGTTCTGGATGCCCTCCGTGTAGTGCCACATGCGGTCCCGATTCACCAGTCGCACACCGGATTCCGCGGCGATGTCGAGCATCCGGCCGTCGACGTGAGCGGGGACGCCGGTGATCATCGACGACGGTGCGGTGCCCATCCGGGCCGGCCAGAACCGTCGCACGATCTCGTGGTTGGCGCCGATACCGCCGGTGGTGACCACCACGGCCTGGGCCGACATCTCGAACTCGCCCCGAACCTCCCGGTTGGACGGCGCGCCGCGCACGGCGTCGTCCGGGGCCAGCACGGTACCCCGCACCCCGGTGACCGCGCCGTCGGTGAACACGAGTTCGTCAACCCGGTGGCGATGGTGGAACGTCACGAGGCCGCGGTTCGCGGCAGCGAGCGCCGAATCGGTGAACGGTTCGACGACGCCGGTGCCCGTACCCCAGGCGACGTGGAACCGGGGCACGGAGTTGCCGTGCCCGTTGGCGCGCAGATCGCCGCGCTCGGCCCAGCCGACCGTCGGCAGGAACGAGATGCCGAGGCCGGTGAGGTAGTCGCGCTTCTCGCCGGCCGCCCACTCGACGTAGGCGCGCGCCCACTTCGCCGCCCACACGTCCTCGTCGTCGAGGCGGTCGAACGCTGCGCTGCCCTGCCAGTCGCTCCAAGCGAGCTCGAACGAGTCCTTGATGCGCATCCGGCGTTGCTCGGGGCTGTCGACCAGGAAGATCCCGCCGAACGACCAGTACGCCTGAGCGCCGAGATTCGCCGCGTTCTCCTGATCGACGACCGCGACCCGCTTACCGCGGCGGGTCAGTTCGTGCGTGGCGACCAGGCCGGCGAGCCCGGCGCCGACCACGATGACGTCAGCGTCCATGCATTGAAGATATCGGTTGCCGCCGCCGCGCCGGCCTGGATGAATGGCGCTGTGACCACATCACCGCTGAGTCGACTGACCCGCAAGCCGGACCGCGCGGCGGATCTGGCGCTGCTGCACGCCGTCTTCGACGAGTGCGCGGTGGCCACGGTGTCGACGGTGCTCGGCGACGAGCCGTGGGCGGTGCCGATGCTGGTGGCCCGCGACGGCGACCGGCTGCTGCTGCACGGGTCGACCGGTGCGGGGGCGCTGCGCCACATCGCCGACGGGGCCAAGGTGTGTGTCAGCGCGTTCGTGCTCGACGGGCTGGTCATCGCAGAGCGCCAGTTCGACCACTCGGCGAACTACCGCTCCGCGGTGGTGCGTGGTGTGGCCACCGTCGTCCCCCGCGAGGAGTCGCCGGCGCTGCTGGACCGCTTCACCGAGGGCCTCATCCCCGGCCGCGTCGAGGAGTGCCCGCCGCATTCGGCCAGGGAGGTGGCCGCCACGCTGCTGCTGGCGGTCCGCATCGTCGACGGGCAGTGGCTGGCCAAGGCCCGCAGTGGGCCGGCGGCCGAGGGCGCGGCCTGGACCGGGGTGGTTCCCGTCGAGACCCGCTACAGCGCGCCGGTCAGCGACTCGGCGCTACCGGTCCCGCCGTCGGTGCGGCGGTTGATCAGCGGGTGAGCGCGCCAGTGCACTGGGTGTAGCCGCCGCTGAGCCCGTCGAGGGCGATCAGTCTGCCGTCGGCGATGATGCGGCAGGTCACGTCGGCCGAGGACGCGTCGGTGCGGCCTGCGCTCAACGAGACGAACCGGGCGTCGGCGGGGACGGTGAACTGTCGCCGCCAGGGCAGGGTCTCCGGGGTCGCGGTGGACAGCGCGCCGTCGGCGTCTTCGTAGCGGATCTCGACGTGCCCGGCGGCGCCGGTCACCTCGTAGGCGACGGTGACCACGGCGGGCGGTTCGTGGGGCAGGGTGTACGCGGCGGTCGTGGCGACGGCCAGCAGAGCAACCAGGAGGACGGCGCGGACCGCGGTGTGGACACGGTCACCACGCTGCGTCATCCGGGCCTCCTGCGGTGCCCCCATCCTACGGAAGACGTGCGGCCCTCCCGTCGGCTTACGAGCCCTGACACAGGCGACGACCAGGCACTACCGGTATCGTGATCGCTTTCCGGGGGGAGAACGGCCGAGACGGCCGATTCTCAGCCATGCCGTAGAAGGAGCAACCTTGCCCCTGAACACCGTCGCGCTCGAACTCGTGCCGCCCAACGTCGACCGGGGCCGCGAGCATGCGCTCGAGGACGCTCACAAGGTGCTGCGCTGCTCGGCCGAGGCCGGTATCGAGGGCCGCATCGGACACGTCATGATCCCGGGGATGATCGAGGAGGACAGCGGTCGTCCCATCGAAATGAAGCCCAAGATGGACGTGCTGGACTTCTGGCAGATCATCCAGCCGGAACTGCCGGGCGTCCGCGGGTTGTGTACGCAGGTCACCGCGTTCCTCGACGAGCCCGCGCTGCGGCAGCGGCTGACCGAACTGGGTACCGCCGGCTTCGACGGCATCGCGTTCGTCGGGGTCCCGCGCACCATGAACGACGGCGAGGGCGGCGGGGTCGCGCCCACCGATGCGCTGTCGCTCTACGAGAACCTCGTCGACAACCGCGGCGCGATCCTGATTCCGACCCGCGACGGTGAGCAGGGCCGCTTCACGTTCAAGTGCAAGCAGGGCGCGACCTACGGCATGACGCAGCTGCTGTACTCCGACGCCATCGTCGACTACCTGGCCGAGTTCGCGGCGAACAACGAGTTCCGGCCGGAGATCCTGCTGTCGTTCGGGTTCGTGCCGAAGATGGAGAGCCGCGTCGGGCTGATCAACTGGCTGATCCAGGATCCGGGCAATCCCGCGGTCGCCGCCGAGCAGGAGTTCGTCAAGTCCCTGGCCGCCAGCGAGCCCGCCGAGAAGCGCCGCATGCTGCTCGACCTGTACAAGCGGGTGATCGACGGGGTCGGCGAGCTCGGATTCCCGCTGAGCCTGCACTTCGAGGTCACCTACGGGGTGTCGACGCCGGCGTTCGAGACGCTCGCCGAGATGCTGGAGTACTGGTCGCCGACCCGCGCCGGCTGACCTCGCGTTGAGTTTGCACCCAGATCGCCGATCCGGCGATCGGGACGATCTGACTGCAATGTGAACGCGGTGGCGGACCGCCTATCCTGGCGCGAGTGTCCGAACCGTCCCGCGAGGAGTTGCGTGCGCTGCGCCGGCGTCTCGACGGCCTGACGATCCGCGACGCGTCCCGGCTCGGGCGCCGCCTCAAGGACCGTCGCCTCACGGCCGAGAAACTCGCGCAGATCGAGCGGCAGATCGTGACCGGCGAGGCGCTGATCGCCACCCGCACCGCGGCCGTGCCCGCGATCACCTATCCGGATCTGCCGGTCAGCGAACGCCGCGACGACATCGCCAAGGCCATCGCCGAGCATCAGGTGGTGGTCGTCGCCGGCGAGACGGGCTCCGGCAAGACCACGCAGCTGCCCAAGATCTGTCTGGAGCTCGGTCGGGGTATCCGCGGCACCATCGGCCACACGCAGCCGCGGCGGCTCGCAGCGCGCACGGTCGGCCAGCGCATCGCCGACGAACTCGGCACGCCGCTGGGCGACGCCGTCGGCTACACGGTGCGGTTCACCGATCAGGCCAGTGACCGCACGCTGGTCAAGCTGATGACCGACGGCATCCTGCTCGCCGAGATCCAGCGCGACCGCCGTCTGCTGCGCTACGACACCCTGATCCTCGACGAGGCCCACGAACGCAGCCTCAACATCGACTTCCTGCTCGGCTATCTGCGCGAGTTGCTGCCGCGGCGGCCCGATCTGAAGGTCATCGTCACCTCGGCGACCATCGAGCCGGAGCGGTTCGCTGCGCACTTCTCGGGCGCCCCGATCGTCGAGGTGTCCGGCCGCACGTACCCCGTCGAGATCCGGTACCGCCCTCTCGAGGTCCCCGTCGTCGACGCGTCGGGCGACGATCCCGACGACCCGGACCACGAGGTCGTTCGCACCGAACTGCGGGACCCGACCGACGCCATCGTCGACGCGGTGCGCGAACTCGAGGCCGAACCGCCCGGTGACGTGCTGGTGTTCCTGTCGGGGGAGCGCGAGATCCGCGACACCGCCGAGGTGCTGCGCGGGGCGCTGGCCGACACCGAGGTGCTGCCGCTCTACGCGCGGCTGCCCACCGCCGAACAGCAGAAGGTGTTCTCGACGAGCAGGCATGGCCGCCGCGTCGTGCTGGCCACCAACGTGGCCGAGACGTCGCTGACGGTGCCGGGGATCCGCTACGTCGTCGACCCCGGCACCGCGCGCATATCCCGCTACAGCAGGCGCACCAAGGTGCAGCGGTTGCCGATCGAGCCGATCTCCCAGGCGTCCGCGGCCCAACGCGCCGGCCGCTCCGGGCGCACCGCCCCCGGCGTGTGCATCCGGCTGTACTCGGAAGCCGACTTCGACTCGCGCCCGCGCTACACCGATCCGGAGATCCTGCGCACCAACCTCGCCGCGGTCATCCTGCAGATGTCCGCGCTCGGTCTCGGTGATCTAGAGGGTCCCGTGCCCTTCCCTTTTTTAGATCCGCCGGACAAGCGCAGCATCCGCGACGGGGTGGCACTGCTGCAGGAGCTCGGCGCGTTCGACCGGGAGGGCAGGCTCACCGACATCGGACGCCGGCTGGCGCGACTGCCACTCGATCCGCGCATCGGCCGCATGATCCTGCAGGCCGACACCGAGGGGTGTGTGCGCGAGGTGCTGGTACTGGCCGCCGCGCTGTCGATCCCCGACCCGCGCGAACGGCCCGTCGACAAAGAGGCCCAGGCGCTGCAGAAGCACGCGCGGTTCAAGGACGAGCACTCCGACTTCGTGTCCTACCTGAACCTGTGGCGGTATCTCCGGGACCAGCGAAACGAACGCTCCAGCAGCTCTTTTCGCCGGATGTGCCGAGAAGAATTCCTGCACTACCTGCGGATCCGCGAATGGCAGGACCTGACCGGCCAGCTGCGCAGCATCGCCGCTGACCTCGGAATCCGGGAGTCGAACGAACCCGCCGATCCGGCCGCCATCCACGCCGCGCTGGTGTCAGGGTTGCTCTCCCACATCGGATTACGGGACGGCGACGCCCGCGACTACCAGGGGGCGCGCAACACCCGGTTCGTGCTGGCGCCCGGGTCGGTGCTGACGAGGCGGCCGCCGCGCTGGATCGTGGTGGCGGATCTGGTGGAGACCAGCAGGCTGTTCGGCCGCAACGCAGCCCGCATCGAACCGGAGATGGTGGAGCGCATCGCCGGCGACCTCATCCAGCGCACCTACAGCGAACCGCACTGGGACGCCCAGCGCGGCGCGGTGATGGCGTACGAACGCGTCACGCTCTACGGGTTGCCGCTGGTGGCGCGCCGCCGGATCGGCTACTCGCAGATCGATCCGGAACTCGCCCGTGAGCTGTTCATCCGGCACGCGCTGGTCGAGGGCGACTGGCAGACCAAACACCACTTCTTCCGCGACAACGCCCGGCTGCGTGCCGAACTCGAGGAGATGGAGGAGCGGGCGCGACGGCGCGACATGCTGGTGGGCGACGAAGAGGTGTTCGCGTTCTACGCTGCCCGCATCCCCGCCGACGTGGTGTCGGCGCGACACTTCGACGCGTGGTGGCGCAAGGAGCGGCACCGCTCTCCGGACCTGCTGACGATGACCCGGGCGGACCTGCTGCGCGCCGACGATGCCGACGAACTGCCGAACGCGTGGCAGGCGGGCGATCTCTCGCTGCCGTTGACGTACCGCTTCGAACCGGGCGCAGCGGACGACGGCATCACGGTGCACGTCCCGGTGGAGGTGCTGTCGCGGCTCGGCGGCGACGACTTCGCCTGGCACGTCCCGGCGTTACGCGAGGAACTGATCACCGCGTTGATCAAGGCCCTGCCGAAGGAGTTGCGGCGCAACTTCGTTCCCGCGCCGGACACCGCCCGCGAGGTGTTGCGCACGATGGACCCGGGCAGCGGCCCACTGCTGGAGAGTCTGCAGCACGAGCTGTGGCGGCGCAGCGGGGTGACGGTGCCGCTGGAGGCGTTCGATCTGTCCAAGGTGCCACCGCATCTGCGGGTGACGTTCGCCGTCGAGGCCGACGGGGCCGAGGTCGCGCGGGGTAAGGACCTCGAGAATCTGCAGGAGCAGCTCGCCGCGCCGGTGCGCAAAGCCGTCGCCCAGGCGGTAGCAGACGGGTTGGAGCGCACCGGATTACGGTCGTGGCCCGACGATCTCGCCGAACTCCCGCGGATGGTCGAGAACACCTCCGGCGCGCACCGGGTCCGCGGCCATCCGGCGTTCGTCGATGCCGGCAAGGCGGTCGACCTGCGGGTGTTCCCGACCCCGGCCGAACAGGACGCGGCGATGGGGCCGGGGCTGCGGCGGCTGCTGCGGCTGTCGGCGCCCTCACCGGTCAAGCAGGTCGAACGGGGCCTCGACATGCGGCAGCGACTCACGTTGGGCGCCAACCCCGACGGGTCGCTGGCGGCGTTGATCGAGGACTGCGCCGATGCAGCCGTGGACGTCCTGGTGACGGCGCCGGTGTGGACGCGCGAGGCGTTCACCGCCGAGGCGCAGCGGGTGGGCCGGTCGCTGGTGCCGACGACGCTGGACGTCGTGCGTCGCACGGAGAAGGTGCTCGTCGCGGCCCAGCAGGTGGAGGTCGCGTTACCGGCGAGACCGCTTCCGGCGCAGTCGGAGTCGATCGCCGACGTCCGGGCGCATCTGGCGGCGGTGCTGCCTGCCGGATTCGTGACGGCCACCGGCGCCCGCCATCTCGCCGATCTGACGCGGTATCTGATGGCCGTCGGTCGCCGGCTCGAGCGGTTACCGCATGCGATAGGCGCCGACCGGGAGCGGATGGCGGTGGTGCACGACGTGACCGCCGCCTACGACGACCTGCGCGCGTCGCTGTCGCCGGCGCGGGCCGCGGCCCACGACGTCCGCGACATCGGCCGGATGATCGAGGAGCTGCGTGTCAGCCTGTGGGCGCAGCAACTCGGCACCCCCCGGCCGGTCAGCGAGCAGCGGATCTACCGGGCGATCGACGCGATCACGGGCTGACGGCCCCTCAACTGGCGACCACGTACACCACCGCGGCCAGCGCGAAGGACATGAACCCGATCGCCGTGGCGATCACGGTCCAGGTCTTCAGCGTGGTCACCGTGTCGAATCCGCAGAAGCGGCCGATCAGCCAGAAGCCGGAGTCGTTCACGTGGGAGAACGTGATCGAACCGGCGCAGATGGCGATGACCACGGCCGCGAGCGCGATCGCACCGAGGTTCATCGATGTCACCGCCGGGGCCATGATCGCACCTGCGGTGGTCGCCGCGACGGTCGCCGAGCCCTGCGCCACCCGGAACGCGATCGCGATCAGGAAGCCGGACAGGATGACGGGCAGTCCCAGGGCGTCGAGGCCGTCGGCCAGCGTCTGGCCGATCCCGGTCTCGGTGAGAACCCGCCCGAAAGCGCCACCCGCACCGGTGATCAGGATGATCGAGCAGACCGGCGCCAGGGCGTCGTCGACGAGATTCTCCAGCAGGCCGCCGATCGGTTCGCCGCGCCGCCGTCGTGGCCGCAGGTACAGCAGCACCATGGCCAGCAGCACGCTGATCAGCAACGCCATCGAGGTCGTCCCGATCAGCCGGGAGAGCTGGTAGAAGACGTTGTCGTCGGTGACGGCTCCGTCGGCCTCCAGCGTCGAGAACACCGTGTTGAAGAAGATCAGGAACAGCGGCAGCAGCAGCACCAGGATGACGGTCCAGAATCCGGGGCGCTCGTCCTCGGGATAGTCCTTGGGCTCACCGAGCAGTGTCGGCACCGGCATGTTCGGGTAGCGCTTGGCGATGATGAGGCTGAGCCGGTATCCGGCGAGGTACCAGGTCGGCAAGCCGACGAGCAGCGCGACGACGACCACCATCCCGACGTCGGCGCCCATCACCGTGGCCGCGGCGGTGGGGCCGGGATGCGGCGGAGTCAGGGCGTGCATCATCAGGAACGCGCCGATCGACGGCAGCACGTAGAGCATGAACGAGCCGCCCAGGCGCCGCGCCACGGTGTAGATGATGGGCAGCATGACGATGAAGCCGGCGTCCAGGAAGATCGGGAACGCGTAGAACAGCGAGGCTACGGCCAGCGCCAGTGGCGCCCGCTTCTCCCCGAACCGCGACAGCATCTTGTCGGCCAATGTCTGTGCGCCACCGGTCATTTCGACTAGCCGCCCGAGTACGGCGCCGAAGCCGACGAGCAACGCGACCGTGCCGACGGTATTACTGAAGCCGGCGATGACCACGGTGACGACATCGCCCATGCTGATGCCGGCGGCGAGGCCGGTCAGCACACTGACGATGATCAGCGAGAAGAAGGCGTGCAGCCGGACCTTGATGATCAGGAACAGCAGCACCGCGATCGCGACGACCGCGATGAGGATGAGCAGGGCGGCGGGCCGCTCGGCGAGAACGACTTCGTCCATGAGGTTCAGGATCCCTTCGGGGCCGGACCGAGTTCGCGCAGCAGATCAGCCATGCGCGAGTACGCCTTGTTGCGATAGGCGATGAGTTCCGCCTTGGTCTCGTCGTCGAAGTCGCCCGTCCAGCCCTTACCGTTCTTGGTGCCGTGGCGACCCGCGTCGACGGTGTCGGCGAGCAGCTTCGGCGTGGCCATGCGCTCGCCGAACTCGTTCTCCAGCGTGTGGAATCCCTTGGCGTACACGTCGAGTCCGGCCATGTCGGCGATGGCGAAGGGGCCGAAGAACCCGAGGCGGAAACCGAAGGTGGTGCGGACGATGGTGTCGACGTCCTCGATCGAGGCGACACCCTGCTCGACGATCAGCGTCGCCTCCTTCAACAGTGCGTACTGCAGGCGGTTGAGCGCCATCCCGGGGGTGTCGGCGACCTGGGCGCCTTCCCGGCCGGCGCGCACGAGGAGGTCCTTGACCGTGTCGATGACCTCCTGGGTGGTGGCCTCGCCGGCGACCAGCTCCACGCCGGGAATGAACGGCGCCGGGTTGGAGAAGTGCACGGTGAGGAACCGCTCGGGATGGGTGACCGCTTCGACGAGCACCTTGACCGGAATGGTGGAGGTGTTGGTGCCGATGATCGCGTCGGGGCGGGCGCTCGTGCAGATCCGGGCCAGTACGTCCTTCTTGACGTCGGCGTCCTCGAAGACCGCCTCCATCACGAAATCGACGTCGGCGACGGCGTTCTCGATGCTGTCGCCTGCGGTGAGGTTGCCCATGATGGCGTCGGCGCTACCCGCGTCGAACAAACCCTGTTCCTCGAATTCGCGGGCCTCTCGCTCCAGGCGTTCGAGCGCCGAGGCGGTGGCCTCGGCGCTGACGTCGGCGATCTTGACCTGGAATCCGCTGAGCGCCAGGGACTGGGCGATACCGCCGCCCATGTAGCCGGCGCCGACGACCGTGACGGTGTTGATCTTGCGCATGCGAGAGCCTTTCGGGTTGAGGTCAGGCGAGGGCGGAGGTGAGCACCTGGAGGATGTACTCCCGGTTCTCCGCGCACACGCCCAGGGAGTCGGAGCCGTAGTGCTCGCAGCAGAACGGCCCGGTGTAGCCGAGTTCCAGTGCCAGACGGATCATCTGGCGGTAGTTGATGTAGCCATACTTCAACGGCAGGGGTGCCGAGCTGTAGGCGCCGGTCGCCGGATCGTAGTCGCGCGAGTAATTCTTGATGTGCCAGAAGTTCGAGTAGGGCAGGACCTTGGCGTACATCTCGCTGAAATGCGGCATGGGCCGGTGCAGTCGGATGAGGTTGCCCAGATCCGGGTTGAGCCCCACCGCGTCGTGGTCGACGTCGCGGAGGAACTGGACCGCCTCGTCCGGTGTGCCGATGTAGGTGTCCTCGTACATCTCGAGGCTGACCTCGATGCCGTTGGACCGGGCGTGATCGCCGAGCTCGCGGATCCGTTCGATCGCCAGATCGCGCAGCGCCGGATCGTCGACGTGGCCTTCCACCAGCCAGAACCAGATCTGCTCGCTCTGCTCTGGGGTGACCGCCTGCATGAACCCGGTGTTGACGATCGTGGCGCCGAACGACGGGGCGAGGTCGATGAGGCGGTGCGCATCGGCGAGGTTCTGTTCACCGTTGGCCACGTCGACGACCGAGTTGCGGGTCATGGAGATCGACGAGATCGACAGGCCCTCGTCGGTCAGCACACCGCGGAACTCCTCGACCCGGTCGTCGGACAGCGCGGCGAGCGGGACCCAGGCGTCGGTGGGATCGATGTGGTCGAACCCCAACTCGCGGACCTGGCGCAGCTGCGAGGCCCACACCGCGGCAGGCGCGTCCTTGATGTGTCCGCCGTCCGGCGCGCGGTTGCCGAAACCGAGCATGTTGGCCGCGATCGGCCAGGTGTCGGCCGTATATCTCTGAGTGCTCGTAGTGTTCTGCATCACAATATAGGATATAGGTCGACCGGTGGGTGATGTCAAGGGCGGTAAACTCCCGTTCCACCGGGACCGAAAGGCTGGAGTGGAAGCGCACGAGTTCGGGATGCCGGCACGCAGCACGCTCGTCGACCAGGTCTACGAGCGCCTGATGGAGTTGCTGCTGGACGGCACGCTGCGGTCGGGAGATCCGATCAGCATCGACGGGACGGCCCGCCACCTCGGGGTCTCGCCCACGCCGGTCCGCGAGGCGCTGGCGCGCCTGGAGTCCACGGGAAACGTGGTGCGGGTTGCGATGCGCGGCTACCGGGTGCCGGAGATGCCGGACGCCAAAGAGATCGCCGACATCATGGACGCCCGCCTGCTCATCGAGCCCCACCTGGCCGAATTGGCCTGCGCACGGGCCGACGGCGCCCTACTCGACGCCCTCGAGGAGCTGATCGCCGAACAGGAGCGCGCCCCGCACACTCCCGACGCGTCGGCGATCCGCGAGTTCCACCGCGCCGACGAGCAGTTCCACCGGTTGATCGCCGAATGCGCGGACAACGCCGCGCTGCTGCGCGCCTATGACGCGCTCGGTGGTCACGGGCAGCGGTTCCGGCTGTTCATCGGCGTGGGTGTCACCGATTCGGCGCACGCGATCGCCGAACATCGCGAGATCCTGACCGCGCTGCGACGAGGTTTCGGCCCCGAGGTGTACCGGATCATGCATGCGCACATCAGGAGCGTGAAGCAGCGGGCGCTGACTGAGCAGGCCGAGGCCGAACGCGTCGGATAGCCCGGGCAGATGGCGGCCAAGACCACGCATTTCCTATAGGATGTGAGGCCGAACACTCGGTTGCAGCCTCCTCAAGGACGGAACAATGACGTACCTCCTCAACAAAGCTGACGACTTCGCCGACGAGGCGGTGCGCGGCCTCGTCGCCGCGCATCCGGACCTGCTCGTCGAGGTCCCCGGAGGCGTGGCGCGTGCAAGCCAGACGCCGGAGGGCCAGCCCGCGCTGGTGATCGGCGGCGGGTCCGGGCACTACCCGGCGTTCGCCGGCTGGGTCGGACCCGGCATGGGCCACGGCGCCCCCTGCGGCAACATCTTCTCCTCGCCGTCGGCCTCGGAGGTCTACTCCGTGGTGCGCAACGCCGAGAACGGCGGAGGCGTCATCCTCGGATTCGGCAACTACGCCGGAGACGTCCTGCACTTCGGCATGGCCGCGGAGAAACTGCGCCACGAAGGCATCGACGTCCGCATCATCAGGGTCAGCGACGACATCGCCTCCAACGGCCCGGAGAACCACCGCGACCGCCGCGGCGTCGCCGGTGACCTCCCCGTCTTCAAGATCGCCGGCGCCGCGATCGAGGCGGGCGCCGATCTCGACGAGGCCGAACGCCTGGCCTGGAAGGCCAACGACGCGACCCGCTCGTTCGGCCTGGCGTTCGACGGTTGCACCCTGCCCGGGGCCGGTGAACCGCTCTTCCACGTCGAGAAGGGCCGGATGGGCGTCGGACTCGGCATTCACGGCGAGCCCGGTATCCGGGACGAGGACCTCGGCACCGCCGCGGACGTCGCCGATCTGCTCGTCGACGCCGTCCTGGCCGAAGAACCGCCCCGCGGGGAGGACGGGTACGACGGCCGGGTCGCGGTGATCCTCAACGGCCTCGGCACGGTCAAGTACGAGGAGCTGTTCGTCGTCTACGGACGCGTCGCGCAGCGGCTCGAGGAGAAGGGGCTCACCGCCGTGCGCCCCGAGGTGGGCGAATTCGTCACCAGCCTCGATATGGCCGGTCTGTCGCTGACGGTGGTGTTTCTCGACCAGGAACTCGAGACGCTGTGGACGGCGCCGGTGGAGACCCCCGCCTACCGCCGCGGCGCGATGCCGGACGTGCAGCGCCCGCCGCGCACTGGCATCTGGGACGCGGCGGACGCCGAGATCCCGGAGGCTGGCGAGGAGTCGCGCGCCTGCGCCCGCAGAATCTCCGAGGTCCTCGGCACGTTCGAGCGGGTGTGCGCCGACAACGAGTCCGAGCTCGGCCGCCTGGACGCGGTCGCCGGCGACGGCGATCACGGCCAGGGCATGACGTTCGGCTCCCGGGGCGCTGCCCGCGCAGCGCGCGACGGGGTCGAGCAGGGCGCCGGTGCCCGGACGACGCTGCTACTGGCCGGGCAGGCGTGGGCCGACTCGGCCGGCGGCACCTCGGGCGCGCTGTGGGGTGCCGCGCTGGCCAGCGCCGGAGGTGCGTTCACCGACACCGCGGGCGCCGACGAGCAGAGCATCGTCGACGCGGTCACCGCGGGGATCGACGCCGTTCTCCGGCTCGGTGGCGCCCGCCCGGGCGACAAGACGATGGTCGACGCCGCAGTGCCGTTCCGCGAGGCGCTGACCGAAGCGTTCGAGGCCGAGGCGGGTCCGGCGATCGTCGCGGCGGCACAGGTGGCGCGCGACGCGGCGGACAAGACCGCCGAGATCGCGGCGCGGTTGGGCCGCGCGCGGGTACTCGGTGAGAAGAGCCTCGGCACCCCGGACCCCGGCGCGCTGTCGTTCGCACTGTTGATGGCAGCTCTCGGCGAGCATCTGACCGGATGAGCCGACAGCTGACTAAGGATGACGAAGGAGCAGAAGACATGGCATTGAGGATTGTGGTCGGCGGAGACAACGCCGGATTCAATTACAAGGAGGCGCTGCGGAAGGACCTCGAGGCCGACGAGCGGGTGGACGTCATTGCCGACGTCGGCGTCTCGGACCTGAAGGACACCACGTCCTACCCGAACGTCGCGGTCGCAGCCGCAGAGAAGATCGCCCGCGGCGAGGCGGACCGCGCGCTGTTGATCTGCGGGACCGGCCTGGGCGTGGCGATCGCGGCGAACAAGGTCAAGGGTATCCGCGCCGTCACCGCGCACGATCTGTACTCGGTGCAGCGCTCGGTGCTGTCGAACAACGCGCAGGTGCTGTGCATGGGTGAGCGCGTGGTCGGACTGGAGTTGGCGCGGGTGCTCGTCAAGGAGTGGCTGGAACTCGAATTCGACCCCGAGTCGTCCTCCGCGGCCAAGGTCGCCGACATCAGCGCCTACGAGAGTGACTGATCCGGTCCCGACCGCGACCGGTCCGCTGTGGATCGGTACCAGCTGGAAGATGAACAAGGGTCTGGCCGAGGCCCGCTACTACGCCCGCGGGCTGGCCGACCACCTCCAGCGGACCGCGCTGCCGGGCGTGCAGCCCTTCATCATTCCGTCGTTCACCGCTCTGGCCGTCACCCGCGAGGAACTCGGCACCGATTCGCCGGTGCTTCTCGGGGTGCAGAACGCGCACTGGGAGGACGAAGGCGCCTGGACCGGTGAGGTTTCGGTGGCCCAGGCGAAGGACGCCGGCGCCCAGCTCGTCGAGATCGGACACTCTGAGCGCCGCGAGCACTTCGGCGAAACGGTGGCCACCACCCGGCTGAAAGTCGCTGCCGCCCTGCGCCACGGGCTCGTCCCACTGCTGTGCATCGGCGAGAGCGACGAGGTCAAACAGGCGGGCGGATCGTCGGAGTTCATCCTCGACCAGGCGGCCGGTGCGCTCGACGGGCTGACCGCCGATCAGCTGCGACACGTCCTGATCGCCTACGAACCCATCTGGGCGATCGGCGAACACGGCCGTCCCGCCACGGTCCCGGAGCTGCAGGAGCCGTTCGCTGAGCTCGGCCGCGAATACGGCAGTCGCACAGCGGGTCTGCTCTACGGCGGCTCGGTGAACCTCGACAACGCCGCGGACCTGCTCGGCATCGAGCACGTCACCGGACTCTTCGTCGGCCGCACCGCCTGGCAGTTACCGGGCTATCTGCGGCTGCTCGAGATCGGCGCGAACCACCCGAAAGCCGGCTGAACCGCGCCGGTTCAGCCGCGCAGCGACGTCGACGGCCGCCAGGCCAGCGCCCCGATCACCAAGCCCGCGAACGGAATGGCGGCCAGTATCGTGCTCAGCGTCGCGCTGCCACCGGTCACCAGCGTGAAGTTCGACAGCACCAGCCACATACAGCCGAGCAGGCCGAGCACCGCCACGGCGGGTGCGATCCGCGTCGTGAACAGGCCCCCGGCCCGGTCCCGGTGGCGGGCGAAGAACACCAGCACCGCCACCGACGTCGTCAGCATCAGGGTCACCATGCCGACGGTCGCGACGCCCGCCATCGACCCGAACACCCCCACCAGCGGATCGACACCCAGCACCGCGAGGATCGCCACGATGACCGTCGCCGTGATGGTCTGCACCACCGACGAGAACGCCGGGGACTCATGGCTGCCGTGGATACGGGCCAGCCGGGCCGGCAGCAGACCCTTTCCGGCCAGCACGAACTGGTAGCGCGCGATCACGTTGTGGAACGACAGCACGCAGGCGAACAGACTGGTCAGCAGCAGCACGTTCACGATGTCGCGCCCGACCGTGCCCAGCATGTCCCCGGTGGTGTCGAGCAGCATGTTGCCGTTGCCGTCGAGGGTCTGCCGCGCCACGCCGGTCACCTGATCCGGGCCGATCGCCACCACGAACGCCCACACCGTGATCGCGTAGAACGAACCGATGATGATCACCGCGGCATAGGTGGCGATCGGGATGGTCCGCTCGGGGTCGCGCGCCTCGTCCCGGAACACCGCGGTGGCCTCGAAGCCGATGAATCCGGTGAGCGCGAACAGGATCGCGATGGCGATCGCACCCTGGGTGAACGTGGCCGGCGCGAACGAGGTGAACGTGATCCCGGCCGGACCGGGGTTGGCGACCATCACGACGTCGAGCACCACCACGATGCCGATCTCCAGAGCGAGCGCGACCCCGAGCACCTTGGCGCTCAGTTCGATGTGCCGGTAGCCGAGCACCGCCACGATCGCCAGGACGGCGAAAGAGTAGACGGGCCAGGGGATCACCGGGCCGTTGTAGAACGCGACCGTATCGGAGATCGCCCAGCCGATGTAGCCGTAGATGCCGACCTGGATCGCGGTGTAGGCGATCAGCGCCACCACGGCGATGCCCTTGCCCATCCGCTCACCGAGGCCCACGGTCACGTAGGAGAAGAACGCCCCGGCCTCGGGGACGTGGGGCGTCATCGTCACGAATCCGACGCTGAACACCAGCAGCACCAGCGCGGCGATCAGGAAGCCCATCGGGGCGCCTGCGCCGTTGCCGATCCCCATCGCCAGCGGCATGTTGCCGCCGATCACCGTCAGCGGGGCGGCGGCGGCGACGACCATGAACACGATGCCGACCGGGCCGAGATGCCCCTTCAGCCGCCGCTTCTCCGGGGTGGTGGATGTCGTCATGAGTTCTCCTGGAAGGCGTTTCGCAGTCGGTCGTGGTCGATCGCATGGGCGGTGTAGCCGCGGTGGCCGGTCAGTGTGGTGGCGGCGACCATCGCGTTGACGATGGCCTCCTCGGTGGCCTCGATGGTCAGGTCGAACAACCGGGTCATCAGCTGCGGCGCCACCATCCGCACCGGGATCTCCGGACGCGCGGTGTCGGCGTCTTCGTCCCACGAATACGGGGGGATGCCGCGGTTACCGGTCGAGAAGGCCAGCATCAGGTCGCCGCTGTACTGCTCGCCGGTCCCGCCGAGCCGGCCGACCGCGAGCGCCGAGCGTTGCGCCAACCGACGGCACTGGTGGGGGAGCAGCGGCGCGTCGGTCGCGACGATGACGATGATCGATCCCGAGCCCGGTTCGTATCCGGCCGGCAGCGCCGGCAGGGGCACCTCGGCCGGTCCGATGAGCTCGCCGATCGGGGCGCCGTTGATCCGGAGGCGTTCGCGCCGACCGTGATTGGCCTGAACCAGGACGCCGACGGTGTATCGGCCGGCGGCCGTCTCCGTCACCCGGGAGGCGGTGCCGATCCCGCCCTTGAAACCGTGGCAGATCATGCCGGTGCCGCCGCCGATGTTGCCCTCCGCGGGGGCATCCGTCGACGCGCTGTCCAGCGCCGCCCGCACGTGTTCCGGGCGCACGTGAAAGCCGTTGATGTCGTTGAGCAGACCGTCGTAGGTCTCGCCGACCACCGGCAGCGACCAGTAGACGCCCTCGCCCCGGGCCCGGACGTGCGCGGCGACCAACTCGTCGCGGACGACGCCGACGCTGTGGGTGTTGGTCAGGCCGATCGCGGTGGTGAGTTCCCCGGATTCACGAATCCACTCCAGGCCGGTCAGCTCACCGCTGCCGTTGAGGCGGTGCGCTCCGGCGAACACCGGTTCGGTCCAGATGTCGTCGTGCGGGACGACGACCGTCACGCCGGTGTGCACCGCGGGGGGACCGTCGGCGTGCAGCGTGGTGTGCCCGACGCGTACCCCGGCGACATCGGTGATCGCATTGGCGGGGCCGGGCGGGTGCTCGCCGATCACCACGCCGAGGTCTCTGGCACGCATGCGTTCCGCTCGATTCATCCGTTGTTCTTTTCCTGATTGGAAAAGAACTATGCGCCCGTGTGCACCGCAGCGCAACAGGAAGGGCAGAATCGGCGGTATGGCACGGCCGAACAAGCAGGTCGAGAGACGCGGCGACATCATGGACGCCGCGATCGCGCTGATCGAGCGTCACGACCCGGCCACGCTGAAACTCTCCGACGTCGCCGCGGAGCTGGGCCTGACCACCAACGCGGTGCGCTACTACTTCAAAGACGTGTCGGACCTGCTGTCGGAGCTGGCGTTGCGGTCGGACGTGCGGTTCTACGAAGAGCGGTTACGCCTCGGCGCGACAACCGAGGATCTCCCCACCAGGCTGGCACTGACCATCGCGGCCGGTCTGCCCACGGGACCCGAGGACGCGGAGTGGCGCGCGATCTGGCGGGCCGTGCTGGCGGCCGGGTTCGAACTCGACCAGCGCAGCGATGTACAGGGCATCTACCACCGCCAGGTCGACCTCTACGCCGATCTGCTGGCGGCGGGCGAGCAGGCCGGGGCCTTCCGGCTGACCGGGCCGCCCCGCGACATCGCCATGTCGCTGATGGCGATGGAGGACTACTTCGGCTACCGGATCGTCGCCCGCGACCCGGCGCTGAGCCGCAGCACCGCGCTGCGGCTCATGCGCCAGTACGCGGAGGTGGCGACCGGAGTCGCCCTCCCCGAGACGGTGTGAGCGTCGGTCAGTAGTCCCACACGGCCGGCACACACCGGAAGGCGTCCCCGGCCGGCGCCACCCGGCACACCGACGGGAACGGCAGATGGGTGGCCACCAGTGATTCGCCGGTCGCGGCCAGCTCACGCAGCAGTGCCATCCGGACGCGCGTCGCCTCCTCGGGATCGTGCTCGAAGCCGTTCTGCCACTCGGGATTGTCGAATCCGGGCGCGAACACCGCGTCACCGGCGAACGTCAGACGGTCGCCGCGCGACTCCAGCCGGACGATGCTGTGCCCGGGGGTGTGCCCGCCGGTCCGGCTGAGGAGCACCCCGGGCGCCACCTCGTACTCGGTCTCGAACGTCTTGAGGTGGCCCCGGTATTCGTCGAGGAACCGCGAGGCGATCGACCGCAGGGCGGCCGGCACCGGATCCGGCATCACGGTGTGGGTGAAGTCGGGGGCCTCCCAGAACTCCGCCTCCGCCGCCGCGGTGTGCACCCGCAGATCCGGGCGCAGCCGTTCCTTGAGTCCCGCGGTCAGCAGTCCGCCGACGTGGTCCATGTGCAGATGGGTCAGCACGACATCGGTCACCGCGCCGGGATCGATCCCGGCGGCCTCCAGTCGGTGCACGGTCTGGCCGGCGCGGGGGAAGTCGGGGAACTCCACGCCCAATCCGGCGTCGACGAGGATGGTCCGGTCCCCGGTCCGTACCACGACGACGTTGAGCGGCCAGTCCAGTACGTCCGGCGGCAGGAACTGGTCCTGCAACCAGCCGCCGAGGTCCGCCGGGGCGGCGTTCGTCGCCAGGGTGCTCGCCGTGATCGGCAGCACGCCGTCGCTGATCACCAGCACCTCGATGTCACCGACCTGTACCGCGTACCGCGACGGGACCAGTTCGTCCTGAAGCACGCTCATGTTCTCCTCCTCCGTGCACCGACAGGGGCTCTCCGCTGTCTGCTCGTGGATCGCTGTGGCGCAGCCGGATTCATCCACCGGTCATGCCGCGGATCCGCCGCCGTCGACGGGCAGGACGGCGCCGGTGACGAAACCGGCCCGTGGCGAGGCGAGGAAGAGCACCGCCTGCGCGATCTCCTCGGGCTGCCCGGTGCGGCCCAGCGGCAACGCGCGGCCGAGCTCCTCGTTGGTCTCGCCCCACTCCGCGACGACGCCGTCGGTGCGCGTCGGTCCCGGCGCGACGGTGTTGACCCGCACCCCGCGGCCACCGAACTCGACCGCCCAGGTGCGGGTGAGGGATTCGACGGCCGCTTTCGAGGCGCTGTAGACCGACGCGGCGGGCACCCCCTTGCCCGCCACCATCGAGGTCACGTTGACGACGCTGCCCCGCCCGCGCGCGAGCATGCCGGGAGCCAGTGCCGCGGTGAGGAAGTACGTCCCGCGCACGTTGGTGTCGAAGGTCCGCGCGAAGGCCGCGACGTCCTGATCGACGGTGAGTGCCGCGGGGAAACTCGCCGCATTGTTGACCAGCACGTCGACGTCCCCGAGCAGGCGCGCGAGTTTCTGCACCGACGCGAGGTCGGCCATATCGGCCTGGAGGAACCGGATGCGGTCGTGGGTGGCCGCGGCGGCCTCGCCGCGCTCCGAGTCGCGCCCGGTGATCGTCACTTCCGCCCCCGCGCCGGCGAGCAGTTGTGCGCACGCCAGCCCGATCCCGGCGGTGCCGCCGGTGACCACCGCGCGATATCCCTGCAGTTCTCCGTCGTCCACTGACATTCCTTTCTGTCGATTCCTTCGCCGGAACAGCGGAGAAGCGGCGCGGTCATCCAGGCGGGGATGAATCGGCGCCGAGGCGGCGGTTCTGGCCGGCGGAGGCGGAGATGTCGCCGCCCCGCCCACGGAACAGAAAGGGCCGTCATGAGAATCGTCGTCATCGGGGGAACCGGCCGGATCGGGTCGAAGGTCGTACGCGGACTGACCGAACGCGGCCACGACGCCGTCGCCGCCGCACCGTCCACCGGCGTCAACGCCTTCACCGGCAAGGGGCTGGCCGAGGCGCTGTCGGGTGCAGAGGTGGTCGTGGACGTCACCAACTCGCCGAGCTTCGACGAGGAACCCGCCCGGGAGTTCTTCACCGTCGCGACCACGAACCTGCTCGACGCCGAGGCGCGCGCCGGGGTCGCGCATCACGTGGCGTTGTCGGTGGTCGGCACCGAGCAACTGGCCCGCGAGAGCGGATACTTCGCGGCGAAACTGCTGCAGGAGAACCTGATCGCCGGCGGACCGGTGCCGTACACGATCGTGCGCGCCACGCAGTTCTTCGAGTTCCTCTCCGCCATCGCCGATTCCGCGACCGAGAACGGAACCGTGCGGCTGCCCGGTGCGCTGATCCAGCCCATGGCGTCCGCCGACGTCGCCGAGGCCGTCGCCATCGCCGCGGTCAACGCACCCGTCGGCGGCATCACCGAAGTCGGCGGACCCGAACGGTTTCGGATGCCCGACCTGATCCGCACCGTGCTGACCGCCCGCGGCGACCGACGCCCGGTGGTGGCCGATCCGCACGCCCGCTACTGGGGCGCCGCGATCGACGACCACACCCTGGTGCCCGGCGACGGGGCGGCGCTGTTCGACCACCGGCTCGAGGACTGGGTTCTGGAGACGGCGGCCCGGCAGTGAACGTCTACGAGGCGGTAACCAGTCGCCATGCGGTGCGCGCCTTCACCGACGAACCGGTGCCCGAGGAGACACTGCGGCGCGTGTTGTCCGCGGCGGCCTGGGCGCCGTCCGGATCGAATCTGCAACCGTGGCGCATCTACGTCGTCACCGGCCCACCGCTCGCGCGGTTGAAGAAGAAGGCCGTCGAACGCGTCGCCGCCGGCGATCCCTGGGACCCGCGGCAGTTCGAGATGTACCCCACCGCACTGCAATCGCCCTACCGCGACCGGCGCCACGCGTTCGGCGAACAGCGCTACCGCGCCCTGGGCATCGTCCGCGACGACTGGGAGGCGCGCCAGCGTGCGGCGATCGGCAACTGGGACTGCTTCGGCGCACCCGCGGCGCTGTTCTGCTACATCGACCGCGGACTCGGTCTGCCGCAGTGGGCGGATCTGGGCATGTATCTGCAGACCGTCATGCTGCTGCTGCGCGCCGAGGGGTTGCACAGCTGCCCGCAGATGGCGTGGTCGACCACCCGCACCACCGTCGCAGAGATCGTCGAACCCGACGAGGAGATGATCCTGTTCTGCGGAATGTCGATCGGCTACGAGGACACCACCGTCGACCACGGCCGCACCGGCCGGGCGCCACTGGCCGAGACCGTCACCTTCGTCACTGACCGCTAGACCGGGCGACCTCGCGTGATTACCGTGATGCGATATGTCGAGCCGGGGTCGGGGACGACCGCTGCACGGCCGCACCAGAGAAACCGCCGCACTGGATGAGGTGACCGCCGCGGTCCGCGCCGGGCGGTCGCAGGTGCTGGTGTTGCGCGGTGAGGCCGGCGTCGGGAAAACCGCCCTGCTCGAGCACCTCCTCGACCGGGCCGACGGTCTGCGCTGTCTGCACGTGTCGGGCGTGGAATCGGATATGGAACTGGCCTACGCCGGCCTGCACCAGCTGTGCGCCCCACTGCTGGCCCACCTCGACGAGCTGCCCGAGCCCCAGCGCGAGGCCCTCGACGTCGCGTTCGGACAGGGGGTCGGCCCCACCCCCGAACGCTTCCTCGTCGGTCTGGCGGTGCTGAACCTGCTGGCGGCGTCCGGACACCGACAACCGCTGCTGTGCGTCGTCGATGACGCCCAATGGCTCGACCAGGTCTCGGTACAGACGCTCGGATTCGTCGCGCGCCGGCTGATGGCCGAACCGGTCGCCCTGGTGTTCGCCGCTCGCACCGAGGGCGCCGCGGCGCTGGCCGGCCTCCCCGAGCTGCCGGTTCACGGACTGTCCACTGTCGACGCGC
This sequence comes from Mycobacterium sp. 852013-51886_SCH5428379, assembly GCF_001665575.1. GTDB lineage: Bacteria > Actinomycetota > Actinomycetes > Mycobacteriales > Mycobacteriaceae > Mycobacterium. Next base: position 52,068 of record NZ_LZSU01000034.1, read on the forward strand.
GAAACCTGTTGGACAGCGTGCTGATCGGCGGCCTCGATCCCGGCGTCCGCGACCGGGTGGTGGCCGAGACCCGCGGCAACCCCCTGGAGTTGCTCGAGATCCCGCGGATGTACTCCCCGGCCGAACTGGCGGGCGGATTCTGGACCGTCAGCACCCAGTCGTCACCGAACCGGGTCGAGGCCAGCTACCTCCGCCGGATCCAGGCGCTGCCGGACGACACCCGCAGGCTGCTGCTCATCGCCGCCGCCGAACCGGTCGGCGACGCGGCGCTGTTCCTGCGCGCCGCCGCGCTGCTCGACACCCCGGTCGATGCGCTGGCGTCGGCCGAGGCCGCAGGTGTCATCGAATTCGGACCCCGCATGCGGTTCCGGCACCCCCTGATGCGCTCGGCCGCCTACCGCGCCGCGGACCTGGCCGACCGCCGCGCCGTGCACGGGGCGCTCGCCGCGGCCACCGACGCATGCGATCCCGACCGGCGGGCATGGCACGCCTCCAACTCCGTCGCCGGCACCGACGACGCGGTGGCCGCCGAATTGGAGGCCTCGGCGACCCGGGCGCAGAGCCGGGGCGGAATCGCCGCCGCGGCGACGTTTCTCGAGCGGGCCACGGTGCTCACCGGTGATCCCCAGCTGCGGGGGAGCCGCGCCCTGGCGGCGGCGCGGGCCAAACGCGACTCCGCGGCCACCACCGCCGCGCACGAGCTGCTCGCGATCGCGGAGGCCGCGCCACTGTCGGAGCTCCAGCGCGCCGGTGCCGTCCGCCTGCACGCCCAGATGGAGTTCGTGAGCAGCCGCGCCGGTGAGCCCGGCGCCCCGCAGGTCGGCGAAACCGCGGCCGGGCTGCTCGACGCCGCGAAGCAGCTGGAGCTCGTCGACGACTTCGCGTCCCGGGAGAGCTATCTGGAGGCGTTCGCCGCGCTGATGTACGCCGGCCGCCTCGCTCAGCCCGGCGCGCTGCGGGGCGCCGCCGAGACCGCGCGCGCGGCGATGGACCACACCGCGGAGTTGCCGCGCGCGGTCGACCTGTTTTTCCGCGGGATGACCGAGAGGCTCACCGGTGGCGTCCGCAGCGGCGGCGAACACCTGCGCGCCGCCCTGGACGCGATGTGCGAACTGGCCCGCACCGAGCCCGACCAGATCCTGCGGTGGCTGGTGCCCGCCTTCCCCCTGCTGCAGGAGTCCGCCGCGCACGAGCTCTGGGACGAGAATCTGCTCGATGCGCTGTCGGCGGGCGTCGTTGCGCAGGCCCGCGCTGCAGGGGCGCTGGCCGGCCTGCCGCAGGCCCTCGTGTACCGGGCGGGCCTGAAGATGCTGCAGGGCGAGATCGCGGAAGCCGCAACGCTTTTGGCGGAGTCTCAAGCCATCAGTGCGGCCACCGCGCCGGGCGGTCCGGTCCGGTATCACCGCCTGCTCGTCGCCGCGTGGCGGGGGGACCCGGCCGAAGCGGTGCCGCTGATCGACGCCGCTGCCGCCGGCGCGGCCGCGCGCGGCGAGGGACGGCTCATCGGGCTGACGGGGTACGCCTCCGCGCTGCTGTACAACGGGCTGGCGCGCTACGAGGAGGCCTACGCCGCGGCCCGCGCGGCGTGCGAGTACGAGGACCTCGGCATCTACGGGTGGTGCCTGGAGGAACTGGTGGAGGCCGCCACCCATCTCGGCGAACGCGACGCCGCCGAACAGGCCGTCGAGGAGCTCGAGGGTCGCGCCGGGGCGAGCGGGACGCCGTGGGGTCTCGGCGCGATGGCCGCCGCGCGGGCGCTGCTGGCCGACAACGACGACGCGGATCGGTTGTTCACCGAAGCACTCGACCAGCTGAACCGGTCCCGCGTGGCGGTGCGGACCGCGCGCACGAAGCTGTCGTACGGCGAATGGCTGCGACGGGTCAACCGGCGTGGCGACGGTCGCAGACACCTCACCGAGGCCCACGAGATGTTCACCCGCATGGGCGCCCAGGGCTACGCCGAGCGGGCCCGTAGGGAGCTGATCGCGGTCGGCGAGAAGGTCCGCAGACAACCCACGAGCTCCGGTGACGAGTTGACCGCGCAGGAGGCGCAGATCGCGCGGCTGGCCGCCGACGGGCTGACCAACCAGGAGATCGGCGCGCAGCTGTTCATCAGCATGCACACCGTCGAATGGCACCTGCGCAAGGTGTTCGTCAAGCTCGGGATCTCCTCCCGCAGGCAGCTCCGCACCGCCACGTGGTCCGGGGGCTGACCGCCCGACCACGGATCACTGGTGTACGGGGACCACGGACCACCAAGGGTGTCTCCGGGGTCCGCCGGAGTGAGGCTGATGTCATCGGCCCGAGCGGGCGCAGCGACATCAACCGGAGGAACTCCCATGACCGCCCCGATCATCCCCGTTTCCGGCGACACCGAGCTCAGGGCCCGATTCACCGCGGAGGTCTGGCCGCTGGTCGACGTCCTGTCCCGCGGTGCGCGCCGGCTCACCCGCAACGACGCCGACGCCGAGGACCTGCTGCAGGAGACCCTGGTGCACGCCTACACCGGGTTCCGCACCTACCAGCAGGGCACCAACCTCAAGGCCTGGCTGTTCCGCATCCAGTACAACCAGTGGGTCAACGCCTACCGGCGGCGCGAGCGCCGGCCCGCCGAGGTCCTGTCGGACGTCATCACCGACCGGGAGCTGGCCGACCAGGGTGCGCACGAGTCCAGGGGGCTGCGGTCGGCTGAGTGCGAAGTGCTCGAGCTGCTGCCCGACAGCGACCTGCGCGACGCGATGGGCCGGCTGTCCGAGGGGTTCCAGCAGGTGCTGTTCTACGCCGACGTCGAGGGCTACACCTACGCCGAGACCGCGGCGCTGATGGACATCCCGATCGGCACCGTGATGTCGCGGATCGCGCGGGCCCGCGTGCAGTTGCGCCGCGCCCTCGCCGGCACCGACTGCGCGCGCAGCCGGGCGGCGTGACGGATCAGTCGTCGCTGCCGTCGGGCGGATAGGGCATCCCGAACTGCTCGGAGAGCAGGCTCTGGGCGACGATCATCGCCGCCTGCGCTCCCGAGGCGATCGACCCCGCGACGTAGGGGTGCTCGGTGCAGGTGTCGCCGGCGGCGAACACCGTCGGCGCCGACGTTCGGTGCAGCGCGTCGATCCCGATGGTGTCGACCGCCAGCGGGCCGGGCGTGCAGGCCGCGCCGAGCTGCTCGGCGAGTTTCGAGCGCTGCCGCAGCGGCGCCTCGACGAGCAGACCGTCGCGCTCCAGCCGGGTGCCGTCGGCGAAGGCGATCGCCGTCAGCTGCCCGCCGTCGCCGATCAGTTCGGCGATGCGGCGATCGTCGATGGTGATCTGCGCCGCGGCCAGCTGATCGAGGTCCTTGCCGTCGAGCTGCGGATGCCCGTCGGTGAGCAGTACCACGTCGTCGCTCCAGCCGCGCAGCATCAACGCCGAGTGCACCGCCTCCTCCCCGGCGGCCAGCGAGGCGATCCGCTTGTCCCGCATCTCCCAGCCGTGGCAGAACGGGCACTGGAACACCGAGCTGCCCCACAGCGGTTTGAGGCCCGGCAGATCCGGCGGGCAGTACTCCATGCCGGTGGCCAGCAGCACGCGCCGCGTCGTCACCCGCTCACCGTCGTCGAGGACCAGCGCGAAGCCGTCCTCGTCCTCGAGCGTCGTGCCCTCCACCACCGTCGCTCGGCGGAACTCGACGCTCGGATAGTTCTCCAGCTCCCGGCGACCCGTCTCGTAGAGCTCGGCCGGTGGCCGCTGGTCGAACCCGAGCAGCCCGCCGATGCCCTCGGCGGCCAGATTGCTCTGTTCCCCGGCGTCGACGATCAGGGTGCGGCGGCGCGCCCGGCCGAGGACGAGGGTGGCGCTGAGCCCCGCGGCGCCGCCGCCCACGACGATGCATTCGAAGTCGTACGTCATGTCTGCATGTGACCGGACGGGTGACCCGTCAAACCCGGGCGATCACCGGTCGACGTCGACGACGGCCACTTCGACGACGGCCGGGGTCGGCCCGATCACGTCGGCGAGTACGTTTGTGCACCGGTCGAGTGCCCGCGCCGTGGCCGCGCGCAGGTCGGCCCCGTAGCGCCCGACCAGGCGCACCCGCACCGCCCGCAGCACTCCGTCCGCCACGTCCACCTCGATGTCGAGCGGGGCGACCTCGCCGTCCGCGCGCAACGTCCGCGCCAGCAGCGAACGCACCACGAGGTCGCTGACGGCCAGCACACCGTCGGCGGGGCCGGGGCGCGGGTCGGCGACGGCGATCGGCCAACCGCCGCGCGGGGTGGCACGCACGGCGTCGATGACGCGGGCTTCGAGCGCGTCCCAGCCCGGCTCGGATGCGGTTCGCAGCACCCGCGCGGCCTGCGCCAGCATGTGTCGGTCACCTACTGCCATCGCACCAGCCTTCCCTGCAGGGTGGCGCGCGCACGGTGGTGATGGCCGCGGGCGCCGTCCGGGCTCAGATCCAGGATTGTGCCGATCTGGGGGAAGGTCAATTCCTCCACTTCGCGCAGGAGCCAGACCGCCCGCTGCCGGGGCGGCAGTTCGGCAAGCGCCGATTCGACCGCGGCGAGGAACTCGCTGCCGGAGGCAACCGTGAACGGGTCCGAGTCGGGCGACCGGTCGACGGGTTCGAGCAGGCGGTCGTCGATGGGAATCGCACGCTTCGTCCGGTGCGAGTCGATCACCTTGCGCGCGCAGATGGAGAAGAGCCACGTGCGCACGCCCGAATCCCCGCGAAAACCCCCGATCTGGCGCCACGCCGCGACGAACGTCTCCTGCACGACGTCCTGCACCGCGTCCGCGTCGCGCGTCATCGTGCGGGCGTAGCGGTGCAGCGCCGGGCCATGACGCTTGATCAGTTCCTCGAAGGCGGAGCGTTCGCCGGCTGCTGCGGACGCGGCGAGCACCCGATCATCGGGCTCGCTGAGGCTCACGTTCTTGGTTCGGCCCGGAGCGGCCCCCGGATGGGTGTGTCCGCGATCACAGCATTCCGATGTTCGGTTCGGCCGCCGTCCGCCGTCTCACTGTCGAACGGAAAAGCGAAAGGAAGGAATACGACATGACCACCGCACAGACCGCCACCAGGGACACCGCCACCAGGGACGCCACCTCGAGGGCCGTCGTGTCCGCCGACAGCGGACCGCTGGGCTCGGCACACGGGAAGACCGTCATCGCCGATACCGTGGTCAGCAAGATCGCCGGCCTGGCCGCGCGCGAGGTGAACGGCGTGCACGCGCTCGGCGGCGGTGCCAGCCGTGCGGTCGGGGCGCTGCGCGAGCGCATCCCCGGCGCGACCGTCAACCACTCCCAGGGCGTGTCGGTGGAGGTGGGGGCCAAGGAGGCCGCCGTCGACATCGACATCGTGGCCGAGTACGGCGTGTCGATCGCGGATCTGGCGTCGGGAATTCGGCGTAACGTGATCGCCGCGATCGAGCGGATGACCGGCCTGACCGTGGTCGAGGTCGACATCACCGTCCACGACATCCACGTCGCGGGGGACGACCCCGACGAGGATCCGGCCGGCAAGCTGACCCGCGTCGAGTGATGCCCGACGCCATAGACCCCGCCGACACGGTGGCCGCCCTGGCGCTCGCTGTGCCGGGGGTCGCCGCGCTACACCCGGGCATGTTCGGTGAGGTGGGGACCTACCTGCCCGGACGCCGGGTGACCGGTGTGCGCATCCGTGACGACGCGGTCGACGTTCACATCACCGTGTGGGACACCGTGCCGGTGCGGGATACCGCGGCTGCGGTACGCGACGCCGTCGCCGCCGGATTACCCGGCCACACCGTCAACGTCACGGTCGAGGACGTCACCGACCGTCTATGAGCGACTCGCATCAGCCCGGAACACCCCGGCCCGACGCGGCCCGCCGGTCGGCCCGGCGGGCCGCGATCCGGCGCTTCCACCCCGACGCCGGCGGTACCGCCGCCGAGCTGGACGCCGCCCTGCGCGCACCCGCCACCGAACCGGCGACCGTGATCGCGACCCGGCGCGGCCGCCTGCGCCGCCGCTGGCATCTGACGGTGCGGCAGTGGCGCCGTACCCGAAACTCCCTGAGACGAAGGACATCTCGATGACCACTGCAACCGCCGGCCTGCTGGCCGGTCTCCTGCTCGGCGTGGCTGCGGCCGCGGGCGGCTTCACCGGTTTCCTGCTGGCGCTGGTACTCGGCGCCGTCGGCTACCTGGTGGGTGGCCACCGCGACGGCGAATTCGACGCGCTCGCCCTGCTCCGGGGCCGGGGCCGTGGCTGAGTCGATCCCCGTCCCGGCCGACCCGGGTGACCGGGGTGGCTTGACTCTGCGGCAGCGTGCCGTCGAGCGGGTCACCGTGACCGCGGCGCTCGACACCGATGGCGTGCATCGCTACGGCGTCGGGCTGGCGAAGTGGACCGGCCGCGAGTTGCCGCGGGCAGACGTCGTCGTCTCCGGCGATCACGTGCGCGCCGCCGTCGACGTCGCGGTCGAATGGGGCCGCCCGCTGGCCGCGACGGCCGCCGAGACCGCCCGCAACGTCACCCGCGTGCTCGGCGATCTGAGTGGCCTCACGGTCGACGGCGTCGACGTCCACATCGCGGCCGTCATCCCGCCCGGGGCGCAACCCGACCAGCGACGGAGACTGCGATGACCACATCCGTGACCCCCTCCCCGACTCCGAGGAAGGCCGCGTCGGCCACCTATCCGGCCGTCGGTCTCGCCATGGGGCTGATCGCCCTGGGCGCGGTGGCGGTGCGCGACGCCGTCCTCGCCGCGGGCTGGATCAGCGGCACGCCGTGGATCCCGCCCGCCGTGCACGTCGTCGACGGCCTGGCGCCTGCGGCGTGGACAGTCGTGGCCGGGGCCGGTGCGGCCCTCGTCGGCGTCGCCCTGGTGATCACCGCCGTGGCGCCGCGTCGTCGTCGCGGCGTGCCCGTCGACGCGGACACCGCCGTGTACGTGGAGCTGACCGACGTCGCCCGGCTGGCCAGCGCGGCCGCCGAACAGACTCCCGGCGTGATCTCGGCGCGGACCTCCGCGGGCCGTAGATCGGTGACGGTGCGCTGCCGCGTCACAGGACCGGTCGATCGCGATGCCGTGGTTGCGGACGTGACGACTGTGCTGAGTGGCCTGTCGTCGCCGCCCCGAGTCCGTGTCGAGACCACCAGAGAGGATCCGTCATGACCCGCTCAGCCGTCGCCCTGGACCGACTCGTGGTCGCCCTGGCCGGGCTGGCGCTCGTGGCCGGCGGGGCCGGCGCGCTGTGGTGGGCGTTGGGCCCGCGCGCCGCCGACCCCCTTGTCCTGGGCTCGGCCGCGACCGCGGTCGACCAGACGTGGTGGCCGTGGGCTGCCGGCGGTGTGGGCGTGCTCATCATCCTGGTCGGGCTGCGTTGGCTGGCGGCCCATCATCGACCGCCGCGGACCAGGACGCTGGACATCGGCCGCGGCATGACCGCCGACGTCGCCTCGGTCGCCGATGCGGCCGCCGTCGCGCTCGAAGCCCGGCCCGACGTGGTGGCGGCCGGAGCCCGCTCCGTGACCGAACGCGGGGTGCCGACCGTCATGCTGACCGCCACCGTCGCCGCGCGGGCAGGTCTGCCGGCCGCGGTGGCGGCCGTCGACCAGGTATCGGCCACAGTCGAGGACATGCTCGGCGGTGCGGTGGCCGTACGTAGCCGGATCCGCGTCGACGCCGCCCACCGGCGCAGCGTGCGCTGATCCGACCTGGTGCCTACTTCGTGCCGAAGATGCGGTCGCCCGCGTCACCGAGGCCGGGCCGGATGTAGCCGTGCTCATCGAGCTGCCGGTCGATCGCGGCCGTGTAGATCGGCACGTCGGGGTGGGCCTCCTGCAGAGCGGCGATCCCCTCCGGACAGGTGAGCAGGCAGACGAACTTCAGCGACTTCGGCCGGCACTCCTTGAGCCGTTCGATCGCCGCGATCGCCGAGTGCCCGGTGGCCAGCATCGGATCCACCACCACCAGGTCCCGCTCGCCGAGGTCGGCCGGCATCTTGAAGTAGTACTCCACGGCCACCAGGGTTTTGGGGTCGCGGTAGAGCCCGATGTGGCCGACGCGGGCGCCGGGCACCACGGCCAGCATGCCGTCGAGGATCCCGGTGCCCGCCCGCAGAATCGACACGAACACCAGCTTCTTGCCGTCGATGACCCGGCCGGTCATCGGCTCCAGCGGGGTCTCGATCTCCACGTCCTGGGTGGGGATGTCCCGGAGCACCTCATAGGCCATCAGCGATGAGATCTCATGCAACAGCTGACGAAAACTGGTGGTGGAGGCCTCTTTACGGCGCAACAGCGTCAGCTTGTGCGCCACCAGCGGATGGTCGATCAGATGAACTGCGCCGTTGTCGCTGCCCGAATCGGTGCCCATAGTCTGCTTTCCTCGGTTTTAGAAGACCGTACCGTCCGAAGCGATGGTCAGCGGCGGTGCACCGCCACGCATCCGCTGCGCCAACGCCCGGCCCGCCGCCCACGTCCCGCCCTCCAGGACGCACGCCAGCGGCAGGTCCACACCCAGGTCGGCGCACACCATCGGTGCGAGCTCGTCGAGCAGCGCAACGGTCAGCGCCCGCCATTCGACGACCAGTTCGTCGCCGACCGACCAGGTCCCGGCCGCCAGGTCCGGATCGCGCAACCTCAGTACCCCGGTGTCCAGCAGCAGACCGCCGTTGCGGTACTCGGGCAGACCTGTCAGCGCGTCGAGACCCCGAACCTCCACGCCGGCCCACATAATCGGCTCGAGCAGCGAATAGGTCAGCCACTGGGAGAGTTTGTGGAACGGGATCCACCCGTCGGCGTCCCCGGGCCCAGACAGCGCGCGGTGCCGCCAGCAGTCGCCGAGCGGCTCGCCGTCGATCTCGTTGCCCGTCAACCAGATCGGTGACACCGAGCGCAGCAGCACGTCGAGGATGTCGTGGGCGTCCACGGGGTCGCCGAGTGCGTCGAACAGTGCCGCGGGCCGGCCGGCCCCCTCCAGGGCGGCACCGAGCCGCCGAAGCAGCGCCACCCGCCCGTCCAGCCCGGTCAGCGGATTACCCGGATGCACCTGGAAGGCCGCGGCGAGGCGCTCGGTGTCCATGGCGGTCAGCGCTGTGGTGTCGGCGCGCAACGGATTGTCGGGATCCGCGGAGAACGTGCCGTCGAGGAAGGCGTGCCAGCTGGCGACGCCGAGCCCCTCGGAACGCGAAAACGTCTGGCCCGTCGCGGCTTCGGTGTAGCGCCAGTCGGGTCCGGCGCCGGCGTCGAGCAGGACGCTCACCACGGTCAGGTCGATCATCGCGCGGGTGTCCAGATCGGCGGTGCGACGGACCCCGCCGGCCTCGAAATGACGCCAGCGGCTGTGAAACGGGATCTTCAGATCGGGATGGTTGCGGCGGGTCACGCCGGCGACCTCGGCGGCCGCTGGCTCGAGGGCTGCGTCGTCGACGATGAACCAGGCGGAGTCACCCGCCCTGGCGCGGGCGAGCAACCGGCCCGACCGCTCCCGCACCGCGGCCGTCGTCCGCAGTTCGGTGACCGCCGGGTTCACCGCTGCAACCCGCGGCCCTTGACCTTCTTGAGCTCGTCGGCATCGGGCACGGGGCCCGGGGTGAAATAGCCGGCGGCCATCTTCGCGTCGATCTCCACCCGCGCGTCGTCCGGGATCAGCTCCTCGGGGATGTTCACCCGCTCGCCGACCTCGATACCCGAGCCGGTGATGGCGTCGTACTTCATGTTGCTCATCGACACCAGCCGGTGGATCTTGCGCACACCCAGCCAGTGCAGCACATCGGGCATCAGCTCCTGGAACCGCATATCCTGCACGCCCGCAACGCATTCCGTGCGCGCGAAGTAGGAGTCGGCGGTGTCGCCGCCCACCTGGCGCTTACGGGCGTTGTACACCAGGAACTTGGTGACCTCGCCGAGCGCACGACCCTCCTTGCGCGAATACGACACCAGCCCGACACCGCCGCCCTGCGCCCCGCGGATGCACTCCTCGATCGCGTGGGTGAGATACGGGCGGCAGGTGCAGATGTCGGAGCCGAAGACGTCGGAGCCGTTGCACTCGTCGTGCACCCGTGCGGTCAACTCGACCGTCGGATCGGCGAGATCGGCGGCCGTGCCGAAGATGTACACCGTCTGCCCGCCGATCGGTGGCAGGAACACCTCGAGGTCCGAGCGGGTGACCAGTTCCGGATACATGCCCCCGGTCTCCTCGAACAGCACCCGCCGCAGATCGGTTTCGCTGCAGCCGAACCGCTGCGCCACACCCGGCAGCCACCACACCGGTTCCAGCGCGGCCTTGGTGACCAGAGCGGCGCCGTTGGTCAGCAGGATGCGCCCGTCGGGAACGAGCCGGCCCTTGGCGATCGCGTCGGCGATCTCGGGCAGGATGACGTGGGCCTTGGTGACGGCGATGGTGGGGCGGATGTCCAGGCCGGCCTCCAACTCGGCGGCGAACGCGGCGGCGACGTCGGCACCCCACGGGTCGAGGCTGACGATCCGGCCGGGTTCACTCCACTGCGGATAGGGGCCGATGACGTCGGTGGGCGCGGTGTCGGTGAGGTCGGCGCGGTGATCGCGTTTGAGCGCGCCGGCGGCCACCGCCAGAGCGCGGTAGACGCTGTAGGACCCGCTGTGGGTGCCGATGACGTTGCGGTGCAGGCGGTTCGCCGTGGTGCCGATGACGGGACCGCGTTCGACCGGAGTGGGTGCGCCCCAGGTGATCGCCGGGGTGCCCACTGCACCGCTGTGCGAGGTCAACCGGATGTGGCCGGGCATGTGCGCTCCTCCCTCGAGGGGAAGGCGCCAGCATAGCCATTCGGCGGCCTCCGCGCCGCGCGTCAGCCGGGCGCACCTGCCGCGACCCGCGGGGCGCGGTCCGCCGACGCCGTGTCGAGGACCAGTTCGGCGACGCGGTCGCGGTGCTGTTCGGCACTGCCCAGCAGCGCGGCGTCGGTGACGGCGCGCTTGAAGTACAGATGCGCCTGGTGCTCCCAGGTGAACCCGATGCCGCCGAGGGTCTGGATCGTGTCCGCGGCGATGCGGCTCAACGCCGCCGAGCACGTCGCCTGCGCGATCGCCGTCGACAACTCGGCGTCGTCGGATCCGTCAGCCAGCGCCCACACCGCGTGGTACGCCGTAGAGCGGGCGTGCTCCGCGTCGACGAGCATGTCGGCCAATCGGTGCTTGACCGCCTGGAACGATCCGATGGGACGGCCGAACTGCAGTCGCGACTTCGCGTACTCCACGGCGACGTCGAGCAGATGAGCGGCGGCGCCGACCTGTTCGACCGCCAGCAGCGCCGAACCGACGTGCCGCGCATGTTCGATCACCCGGGGCGCTTCCTCGGGGCCCGCGATCAACGTCGCCGGTGCGGCCGTGAGCGTGACGGCCGCCTGCGGACGGGTGAGATCCAGCGTCACCAGCGGCGTGCGGTCGACGCCTTCGGCACCGGTGTCGACGGCGTACAGCCCGACCCCGTCCGCGCTGGTGGCCGCGACGAGCAGGACGTCGGCCGCACCGGCGTCCACGACGGGCCCCAGGTCACCGGATAGTGCGGTGCCGTCAGCGGACACGCCGCCCACCGACGCGAAGGCGGCGGTGCGGGTGCCCTCGACCAGATCGGCCAGCAGGGCGTCGCGGGCTTCGCCGCTCGAGGCCGCCACCAGCGCGGGCACCGCGAGGTACACCGTGCCGAACAGCGGACCCGTCGCCAGCGCGGCCCCGAACTGCTCGACCGCGACGGCCTGGTCCACCAGACTGCCGCCGACGCCGCCGTCGGCTTCCGGCACCGACAGGCCGAGCACGCCGAGTTCGGTGCCCAACCGCGTCCAGACCTTCCGGTCGAACGGCGGATCCGATTCCATCGTCCGGCGCGCATTGGCCTCGCCGAAGTGCTCGGCGCAGAACCGGCGCACGGCGTCGAGCAGTTGCTGCTGCTCCTCGGTGAACGTCCACTCAGCCACCTGGATGGGCTGATCCGCAAGCTCCTCAGCCACGAGCAACCTCCTTCCACGGCATGCCCGCATCGGCACGCAGGTCACCGGGCAGACCGAGCACCCGTTCTCCCAAGATGTTGCGCATCACGTCGGATGTGCCGCCCTCGATCGTGTTGGCGCGGCTGCGCAGGAACCGCTGCTGGACCGGACCGCGGAAGTCTGCCGCGTCCGACGAGTCCTCGCCGGGCATCGCGTAGCTGTGGTACAGCGTGCCCTCCGGTCCCAGGAAGTCCATGCACCACAGGTAGATGTTCTGGTTCAGTTCGGCGCCCACGAGCTTGCCGATCGACCCCTCCGGGCCCGGCCCGCCGACCGTGGCCGCCGCCCGCGACCGCTCGGCGGTGAGCCGCTGCGCCTCCGAACGCAACCACAGCTGGGTCAGCCGGTCTCGCAGCACCGGGGTCTGCCGCTCCGGGCGTGACGCCCACAGCGCGACGGCGTCGGCGATGGTGCCCGCACCGCGGCGGCTGCCGCTGCCGCCGAGCGCGCTGCGTTCGTTCATCAGCGTGGTCATCGCCACGCGCCAGCCGTCGCCGACCTCGCCGAGCCGGTGCGCGTCGGGGATGCGCGCGTCGGTGAAGTAGACCTCGTTGAACTCCGCGTGCCCGGTCAGCTGGCGCAGCGGACGGGTTTCCACGCCGTCGGCGTGCATGTCGATGACGAAGTAGGTCAGCCCCTTGTGCTTGGGGACGTCGGGGTTGGTCCGCGCCAGCAGCAATCCCCAGCGGGCGCGGTGGGCCAGGCTGGTCCACACCTTCTGGCCGTTGACCACCCAGCTGTCGCCGTCGGGTACCGCCGAGGTCGCCAGACCGGCCAGATCCGAGCCGGCGCCCGGTTCGGAGAACAGCTGACACCAGATGTCCTCGGTCGTGGCCAGCGGCCGCATCCACATGCGCTTGAGGTCGTCGTTCTGGGCGTGCTCGCGCACCGTCGGCGCCGCCATGCCGTAGCCCATCGGGTTCAGGCCAAGCGGGACCGGGCTGCCCGCGCCCTGCAGGATCCGGTCGGCGACGGCCTGCAGACCGCGCGACAACCCGAGGCCGCCGAGCCCCTCGGGGAAGTTCACCCAGGACAGACCGGCGTCGTAGCAGGCGCCGAGGAACTCGCGGATCGGCACGGATTTCGGGTCGTGTTTCGCCACCACCTCACGGGCGAGTTCGGCGACCCGTTCGGTATCAGCGACGGTGCTCATCCGACCACAATAGGCCGTCAACTAGAACGTGTTACAGTCCGGCCGACATCGCCGGTGAGGAGGCGCGCTGAGGTGACCGCGAACAGAAGCAAGGGCGCGTCGCTGGCCCTGGTCACCGTCGCGTACGTGATCGCTCTCGCGGTCGCCGCGGCGTGGCTGGCATGGGGTCCGGATACCGGACGGCTGTGGCTGGACACCCTGATCGCCGACGTGCTGGCGACGCTGGTGGTGTTCGGGTTCAGCCGGGCCTACCGCAATTCCAGCTTCTACGACGCGTACTGGAGCGTGGTGCCGCCGGTACTTCTGTTCTGGTGGTGGAGTCAGGCCGCCGACCCCGATCCGCTGCGGTGCGGACTGGTGGCCGCGGTGGTGGTGCTGTGGGCGGTGCGGCTGACCGGCAACTGGGTCTACGCGTTCCCCGGTCTACACCACGAGGACTGGCGCTATCCGATGTTCCGGGACCGGGCCGGACGGTTCGAGGTCCTCGCCGACCTCGTGGCCATTCACCTGATTCCGACGCTGCAGGTGTTCCTGGGCATGGTGCCGGTCTACGTCGCGGTGACCACACCCGGACGCGGCTGGGTGTGGCTGTCGGGAGCCGCGTTCGTGATCGGCGTTGCCGCGGTGGCGCTGGAACTGGTCGCCGACAACCAGATGCATCGGTTCGCGCGCACCCGGCGACCCGGTGAGGTCATGGACCGCGGACTGTGGGGGTGGTCGCGGCATCCCAACTACTTCGGCGAGTTCGGTTTCTGGTTCGCCCTGGCGCTGTTCGGGGTGGCGGCCGCACCCGCACAGGCGTGGTGGCTGTTCGCGGGGGCCGCGGTGATGCTCGCGATGTTCCTCGGTGCCAGCATCCCGATGATGGAGCAGCGCAGCCTGGCTCGCCGTCCCGGCTACGCCGACGTCGTCGACCGGGTGTCGCGGTTCGTCCCGCGACCGCCGCGCCGGGCCCGGGTGTGACCCGCCCGCGCATCGTCGTCGCCGGACTCGGCGACAGCGGCCTGCTCACCGCGCTGCACCTGGCGCGGGATGCGGACGTGGTGGGGATCTCCGCGAAACCCGGTCTGGTCAGCGGACAGGAGCTCGGGGTACGGCTCGCGCGGCCCGAGGACTGGGCCCGCGACTACTGGATCGGCTTCGACCGGTTCCGCGGACTCGACCGGGTCCGCACGGTGCACGCCGCCCTCAGTAGCCTCGACCCGTTGGCGCGCAAGGTGTTCGCCGTCCGCGATGACGGAACCGACCACGTCGAACACTACGACGCGCTGGTGATCGCCACCGGCGTGACCAACGGGTTCTGGCGCCGCCCGGGCCTGCAGAACCCCGACGAGGTCACCGCCGACCTGCGTGCCGCGCACTCGCAGTTGGCGGATGCGAGGTCGGTCATCGTCATCGGTGGCGGGGCGGCGGCCGTCAGCAGCGCCGCGAACCTCGCGCTGCGGTGGCCCGACAAGCGCATCGAGCTGTGCTACCCCGGTTCGCGGCCGCTGACCACGCACCACCCGCGGGTGTGGGCACGGATCGCCCGGCGGCTCGACACGCTCGGCGTCGCGCTGCGCCCCGGCCACCGCGCCGTGGTTCCCGACGGTTTCGCGTGCGACCGCATCACCGCCGGGCCGGTCCAGTGGAGCACCGGGCAAGCGCCGTCGCAGGCCGACGCGGTGCTGTGGACGATCGGGCGGGTGCGGCCCAACACCGGCTGGCTGCCGCCCGGTCTGCTCGACGATGACGGCTTCGTCCCGGTGTCTCCGCAGTTGAAAGTAGCCGGGGTGCAACGGGTCTGGGCGATCGGCGATGTGGCGGCCACCGATCCGCTGCGCAGTTCCGCGCGCAACCGCGCCGACAAGTTGCTGGCCGCCAACATCCTCGCCGACTTCGCGGGCAGACCGCTGCGCGACTACCGAGCACCGGGCCGGCGGTGGGGTTCGGTGCTCGGCGCCCAGCCGGACGGGCTAGAGGTGTTCGCACCCAATGGGCTGGCGGTGCGGTTCCCGGCGTGGTCGATCGACCGGGTGCTGCAGCCGTGGATCGTCCGGCGCGGGATCTACGGTGGTGTGCGCACCGTCAGTGCGCAGGAATCTCGGCGTTGATGCGGTCCAGCAGCGCCGGATAGCGATCAGCCTCGCGGTGCCGGCCCGGTTTTCCGCTGCTGATCACGGCGGCGGCCAGCTCGCGAGAGGGATCGGCCCACACCGCGATATCGGTGAGCCCGGTGTGCCCGAACGCCGCGGGTGCGTTGCGTCCGAACGGGCCGAACCGCTTGGACCCGAGCATGTACCCGATGCCCCAGCGCATCGGCATCAGACCCGTCGCCAGATCGGGCCGAAGCCGTCGCGCCTCCCGGGTGGCGCGGTACAGCGTCTCCGGGGACAGCACGCGGACGCCGTCGAGTTCGCCGCCGCGCCGCAGGATCTCGGCGAAGCGGGACAGTTCGAACGCGGTCGACACCGTGCTCGACGACGGCACCACACTCGTGAGGAACGCCGGGGTGTTGGAGAACGGGATGATCTGCTGCGGTGTGCCCCCCACCGCGACGCGGAACGCCTTGGCGATCGGCGCGGGTAGCGGTGTCCCTGTCACCCGGCTCGGAGCGACCAGCGGAACATCCTGCGGCGCAACGCCGTAATTGGTCCACCGGAATCCGAGCGGGTCGAGGATCTCGGTGGCCAGGATCTCGCGGATGTTGCGACCCGTTGCCGCGGAGACGATCTCGCGCACCAGCGGCCCCCAGGTCAGGCCGTGGTAGATGTGCACCAGCCCGGGCGGATAGACCGGTTTGAGCTTGCCGAGCATCTCGCGGGCGTACTCGCTGTCGTCCATGCGCTTGAGGTCGGGGCGCGGTCCGGTGGCGAACGGCACCCCGGCGCTGTGCGTCATGACATGCCGGATCGTGGTGCGATCCTTGCCGTGACTCGTGTAGGTCGGGAGGTACTCGCACACCCGGTCGTCGAGGGAGAAGTGCCCGCGCTCGACGAGCAGGTGCACGACGGTGGTGGTGATCGCCTTGGCGGCGCTGTACGCGCAGAACGGGGTGGCGGTGGTGACCGGTACCTGCTCGGCGTCGGGTGGGTCGTCGGGACCGTTACCCCAGCCGTGGCCGATCGCCCGGTCGAGGACGACGCGGCCGCGGTGGCGCACGCAGACCTGGATGGCCGGGTGCATCCCGGCGCGGTACCAGTGCCGCGCCTGCTGCCAGATCCGCTCGACAGCGCCCGTGCCGACGTCCGAGTGGTCCTCGTCGGCGACGTCGGTGACCGCGTCGAGATCGTCGGGCACCCGGATGCGTCCGTCGAGCGTCTCGGTCATGTCGACAGGGTAGTCACGGTTGGGCCGATGAGATCTCGGCCGTGGCCCGGTCGGTATCGGTACGACGACGAAAGGTTTCCCCATGGCGATCGACCACCTGCTCGCGGTCGTGCCCGTGTCCGACATCGACGCCGCCCGCCGCTGGTACAGCCGGCTGTTCGGCCGCGACGCCGACAACAACCCCATGCCGACGCTGGTGGAGTGGCAGGTCGTGCCGGGCGGATGGGTGCAGGTTTTCCACGACTCCGAACGCGCCGGATCGGGCCTGCTCAATGTCGCGGTCGATGATCTGGACGCCCACCTCGAGCAGGTGCGCGCCCGCGGGGTGGAGGCGGGCCCGGTCACCGACGCGGCGAAAGGGGTCCGGCTGTCGACGCTCACCGATCCGGACGGCAACACGCTGCGCCTCATCGGCGGCTTCCGTCCGCGGTACTGAACGTCCGAATCCGGCGCGCTGACCGGCGCGGACGATGCTTGTCGGCCCCCTGACCGGGGTATGTGCACCTGCACCACAGCGCAGGAGGCATGGATGGCATCGGATGCGAGCACCCAGACCCGCGACGGCGACGCAGCGGACGTCGGGAGGCTGAAACGCAAGATCACCGGTCCGCTGCTGTTCCTGTTCATCCTCGGCGACGTCCTGGGTGCCGGCATCTACGCGCTGATGGGGGAGCTGGCCGTCGACGTCGGCGGGGTGCTGTGGGCGCCGCTGGTGATCGCCCTGCTGCTGGCGCTGCTGACGGCGGGTTCGTACGCGGAGCTGGTGACGAAGTACCCGAAAGCCGGCGGTGCCGCCGTGTTCGCCGAGCGCGCGTTCAAGCAGCCGATGGTGTCGTTCCTCGTCGGCTTCTGCATGCTGGCCGCAGGCGTGACCAGCGCGGCCGGGCTGTCGCTCGCATTCGCCGGGGATTACCTCAAGACGTTCATCGACGTGCCGACGGTGCCCGCGGCGATGGTCTTCCTGCTGCTGATCGCCTGTCTCAACGCGCGCGGCATCAGCGAGTCGGTGAAGAGCAACGTCGCCATGACGATCGTCGAGCTGACCGGTCTGTTGATCGTCGTCGTCGCAGTGGCCGTGATGGTGGGCGGCGGCCGCGGTGACATCGGTCGGGTCACCGAGTTCCCCGAGGGCACCACTCCCGCGCTGGCGATCCTGGCCGGCGCGATCGTGGCCTACTACTCGTTCGTCGGGTTCGAGACGTCGGCCAACGTCGCCGAGGAGATCCGCAATCCCAGCAAGGTGTATCCGGCGGCGCTGTTCGGCTCTCTGATCACCGCGGGCGTCGTGTATGCGTTGGTGGGCGTCGCGAGTGCGATCGCGCTGCCCGCCGATGAGTTGTCCGCCTCGTCGGGTCCGCTGCTGGAGGTCGTCAGCGCCACCGGCGTCGGCGTTCCCGACTGGCTGTTCAGCGCGATCGCGCTGGTGGCCGTCGCGAACGGCGCACTGCTCACCATGATCATGTCGAGCCGGCTGACCTACGGGATGGCCGACCACGGGCTGCTGCCGCCTGTGCTGAGCCGGGTGCTGCCGGAGCGCCGCACCCCGTGGATCGGAATCGTCGCGACCACGGCCGTGGCGATGCTCCTGACGCTGACCGGCGATCTGGGCATGCTCGCCGAGACGGTCGTGCTGCTGCTGTTGTTCGTGTTCATCTCGACCAACGTCGCGGTGCTGGTGTTGCGCCGCGACACCGTCGAGCACGACCACTTCCGGGTGTGGAGTTTCGTCCCGGTGCTCGGTGTCGTTTCCTGCCTGGTGCTGCTGACCCAGCAGACCGCGAAGGTATGGCTGTTCGGTGCGATCCTGCTCGCCGTCGGCGCGGTGCTGTATCTGCTGGCCCGGCTGGCGACGCGCAGCCGGCGCGACTGAGTCACGCCGAGATCGACGTTTCGCCGTATTCTTCTCGCACTTTTGCGCCCGTTTGATCGTTTGGGCGGTCCAGGTGTGCGGCAGTTACGACGAAGCCCCCGCAGCGAGCTGCGGGGGCTGACGTCTGAAACGGAGATCAGCTGATGCCGACCACTTCCTGCGCGATGGCCGCAAGGCGGGTCTGCGCGGCGGAGACGACGCGCGACCGGTTCTTGTGGGCCTCCTCGTAGGCGACGATCGTGCGGATGTCCGACGCGTCGGTGAGGTCCTTCACCGCGGCGACCGCGTCCGCGACGGTCAGTTCGTCGTAATCGGCGATCGGCAGCTCGCTGGCGTCCACCACGCCGGCCCGGCTACGGGCGGTGTGCAGACGGTCGGCTGCGTCGTCGGCGCCCTCGTTGCGGGTCACCTGCTCGGCGGCGGACAGCGCGGCGTCACGCGACGCACTCAGCGCCTTGCCCGCGACTTCACTGACCCACTGGCCCCGGTTGACGAGCTCGTTGAACGCCGGGCCGGTGTTGCGCAGCGCCTCGAGCGTCCGGTCGACGCTGCGGGTGGTCCAGGTGATCGGCAGGTTCACCGCGCGCACCGCGGCACCGGTGGCCGCCTGGAACGGGGTGCGGCGCAGTGCCGCCGGACCGCCCAGCGCATCCTCGGCGAGGACGGTGGTCAGCCACTCGACGGTGGCGCCGTGTGCGGTGATCAGGCGATCCGCGAGGTCCTGCACGTCCTTGTTCTTGGCGGCCACGGCGAGCGCCTTGAGGTAGCGCGAGCGGTCGAGGAGCTGATCCTCGAGCGCGAGGTCGCCGAGCAGCGCCTCGTCGAACGGCTCCGCCTGCTCGGTCAGCGCCTTCACCGCGGCGGCGGCGCGTCCCAGGAACGGCCCGATGACGTCCGGGAAACCGCCCAGATCGCGGATCGTCTCCTGAATGGCCTCGGCGCGCTCACGGGCGTTGCCGGCGTTCTGCTCGAGCTCGGTACGGACGGCCTCGGTACGGGCCTGCGTGATCCGGGTCTCGGCGACCTGGATCTCCGTGTTGGTCAGGTCCAGCAGCGTGCGCAGCTGGGCGAGAAGTTTGGTGGTATCGATGTCAGTCAAGGTTTTCAGCCCCTTTTCGCGTTGACTTGTTCGGTGTCGGCGCTCGGGTGCACCACAGGTTGGGTTGCCGTTGAAGGGGGTCAGGTAACCGGATATGACGATGTTGTGACCCATCCCTCAATTGCATCCATGTCGATAACTCGGGTAACGGTTCGATATCGCTTCAGATCACGATCATTTAAGAGGAACCGGCAAACTCTGAGAATTGGTCCTTCCGCCTCAGTGAATACCCAATCGAAGCGGCGATACTGCGGTCAAGCTCACATCACCGGGGTGTAACACCCGCGGGTGCGCCGAATTGTGCGCCGTCGACCGTGAAACGGTTCGAGAGACAACGGATTTCCTTTCTGTACGTTGGCTTTCGGGCGGGGAACCGCTGAATGTACGACGGAAGTCCAGAAGGAAGTGATCATGAATAACAGTGGTAAAGCGGCTCGCCGGGGGATTGTCGGTCTGATGGCCGGCGCGTTGTTCGGTGGCGTGGCCGCAGCAACCATTGCCGCGCCGACCGCGGCGGCTGCACCGGATTGCAGCGCAAGCGGAGTGGCTAACACCGTGAGCGCCGTGACCGGTTCGGCACGTGACTATTTGGCCGCCCATCCCGGCGCGAACCAGGTGGTGACCGCGGCGATGAACCAACCGCGCGCCCAGGCCGAGGCCGATGTCCGGAGCTACTTCACCGCCAACTCGGGGGAGTACTACGAACTGCGCGGCATCCTGGCGCCGATCGGTGAGACCCAGCGCCAGTGCAACGTGTCGGTGCTGCCGACCGACCTGGCGTCGGCCTACGACCAGTTCATGGCCGGCTGACCCAGCCACCTCGACGGCCCGTCGTGCGCAACCCCGGTTGCGGCGGCGGGCCGTCCTCGTCTGCGGTGTCGTCTGCGCATCCGTTTGCTCCGCGTACGGGGTGGGTAGAAAACTGCCAACCCGCTCAGCGGCGAGCGACTGGACGACGAACGAGGAGTGCAGCAATGGGCGAGCGTACGAAGGCTCCGGCCGACGCGACAACCGAGGCCGTCGCCACCACCGGTCTGTTCGCAATCTTCATCGCCATCATCGCCATCGCGGTGTCCCTTGCCTCGCTGGGTTCGTCGGACATCGGAACGGCCGTCGCGGCTGGCGTCGTCGCCGCGCTGAGCTTCGCCAGCAGCATCTACTGCTTCGCCATGCAGGCCCGCGACCGTGCGGAGCAGGATTCCGGTCGCGCCGCGGCGCAGGCGGTGCCGGCCGCGGCATAGATCAGCGTCCGACGTCGGTCGATGCTCACCGCCGTTCTCTTCGGATCGGCCGCTTCGAGCGCGCTGGTCATCGGGTCCCTCGTCGGGGCGAAGTGGAGCCCGCCCAAGCGGGTCACCGGTGTGCTGCTCGCCTTCGCCAGCGGCGCTCTGATCTCCGCGCTGGCCTTCGAGTTGTTCGAAGAGGCGTTCACGATGACGGGCCCCTGGCACGCCGGCGGCGGATTACTCGCCGGCGCAGCGACATTCGTGGCAGTTGACACCCTGCTCGACCGCTACGTCACCGGGAAGTCGGGTCCCAGCGAAAGCGAGGTCACGGCCTCAGGTGCCCGGCGCGGCCTCGGGCTCGCCCTCCTGGCGGCAGTCACCCTCGATGGCGTGCCCGAGAACCTCGCGCTCGGTGTCTCTCTGGTCAGCGGAGCGTCGCTGTCGCTGTTGGTCGCCATCTTCTTCTCGAACCTGCCCGAGGCACTGGTCGGCGCGGTGTCGATGCGCAACTCGGGTATGGCCGCCCGCACGGTCGTGCTGACGTGGCTGGCGTGCGGGGTGCTTCTCGCCGCGGCAGTCGTACTCGGACGCGCCACCGCCAGCGGGTTGAGCGAGGGGGTGCTCGCCGTCGCGCTCGCCTTCGCCGGCGGTGCGGTGCTGGCCTCCCTGGCTGACACGCTCATGCCCGAAGCCTTCGAGCACGGGCGTCCGCTCAACGCACTGGCCACCGCGGGCGGATTCTTCGTGTCCTTCATGCTGGCCGGTTGACCGGCCGGACTCAGGGAATCGGGATCGCGAACTGATTCGGGCCGAGGAACCGGCGCAGATCCCCGAAGAGCGCACCGGGACCGGGCGGCGGAGGCGGCGGCGGGCAGGCGGTCCCGCAGTCGGCGAGCACCCAGGTCTGACAGTGACTGGTGGTGAACGAGGTGTCGGTGACCTCGATCCGCACGGTCTGCGGCTTCTTCGTCATCGCGTTGTCGACGAGGTCTTCTCCGGCAGTGCGCTTCCAGTAGCAGGCCACCCCGTCGACCGGTCCGCCAGAGTTGTAGGTGCCGGGCAGGATGTCCGTGCCCACCGCGTACGTGCCGTCCGCCTCGATGATGGTCTTCGGGGCAGGGGCTTCGGCTGACGGGCCGGCTGACGGGCCGGCCGACGGGCTGGGTTCGGTCGGTTCGGCCGGTTGGGCATGCGCGACGCCGGCCGCGCCCAGGCCGACGAACAGCAGCGCCGCCGCATTCGCCAGATGAATACCGGTTCTCATCACACGATCAGGCCGGACGTTCGGCGGGCAGCAGCACCGAGAGCTTGTCCGGGCAGTAGTACTTCATCGCGCTGCCCAGGAACTGCCACGACTGCTCCTGGGTGGTGTCCTTTTCCATCTGCCCCTGGACGAACCGCACCGCCGCGACCGAATCGGGGTCCAGCCCGGTGTGCAGCCGCTTGCACGCGATCTTGCCGATCCAGGCGTTGTAGTCCTTCTGGCCGTAGATGCCGAAGGTGTGGAGCTCGTTGGAGAAATCGGTGTCCGGATCCGCCTGGGCGGGAACGGCCACGGTCAGCGCCATCGCGGCTGCGGCGGCGGCCGAGCCGAGGATGCCCGCGACTTTCCTGCTTGCCTTCATGGCGGGGATGATACCGCTAGACAGGCTAAACGTCAGTAGCCTGAGAGAAGTGACCGGGATCACATCATGATCAACCTGTGACCGGCGTCTCCGCTGGTACCGGGGATGCTGCATTCTCGTTTTCGATGCTTTACCGTTCCTGGTTATATTGGCTAAGTTTCACCAGGAACGAGGAGGATCGGACGTGTCGCGGACACTCGAGCGCACGTCCGGCACCGGTTCCGGGAGCGCGGCGGATGCTGCGCCGAGCGAGGTCAACGCGCAACCACGGACATCGCTCGCGTCGGCCCTCGCCGGACGAGCGTGACGAGATGCTACGAGTGTCGGGGAAGTAGATGCTGGGTCTAGCCAAGAAGATGTGGATACCGATCATCATCATCGTGGTGGTGTTGGTCGCCGGATTCACGGTCAACCGCGTCCGGGGTTTCTTCGGATCCGAGGGCATCACCGTGACGCCCCGAGTGTTCGCCGACGATCCGGAACCCTTCGACCCGAAGGTGGTCCGCTACGAGATCACGGGGACGGGCAGCTACGCCAACATCAACTACCTCGACCTGGATGCCAAGCCGCAGCGGGTCGACAGCGCTGCGCTGCCGTGGACGCTCGTGCTGGAGACCACGGAGCCGTCGGCTGCCCCCAACATCCTGGCGCAGGGCGACGGCAGTTCGATCACCTGCCGAATCCTGGTCGACGATGAAGTGAAAGACGAGAGGACCGCCACCGGCGTGAACGCGCTCACCTACTGCTTCGTGAAGTCCGCATGAGCGCGCCCACCACCGACGCGCCCACCGACGCCTTCCCGCCGGCCGGGCGTCCGAAGCGGCCGTTCATCCCGCGCTTCATCCGCATGTTCGCGGTGCCGCTCATCCTCGTCTGGGTGGCGCTCATCGCCTTCCTGAACGTGTCCGTGCCTCAGCTCGAAGAGGTCGGGCAGATGCGCGCGGTCTCCATGAGCCCCGACGACGCACCGTCGATGATCTCGATGCACAAGGTCGGTGAGCTGTTCCAGGAGGGCGACTCCGACAGCAACGTCATGATCGTGCTCGAGGGCGAGCAGCCGCTCGGCGACGCCGCCCACGCCTTCTACGACGACATGATCGACAAGCTGGAGGCCGACCCCGCGCACGTCCAGTCCGTCCAGGACTTCTGGAGCGATCCGCTCACCGCCACCGGTTCACAGAGCAACGACGGTAAAGCGGCCTACGTCCAGGTCAAGCTCGCCGGCAACCAGGGCGAGGCCCTGGCCAACGAGTCGGTCGAGGCCGTCCAGGAGATCATCGCCGGACTGGAACCGCCTCCGGGCGTCAAGGCCTACGTCACCGGGCCCGCCGCGCTGGCCGCCGATCAGCACATCGCGGGCGACCGCAGTATGCGGCTGATCGAGGCCGTCACGTTCAGCGTCATCATCATCATGTTGCTGCTGGTGTACCGGTCGGTGCTGACCGTGATCATGGTGCTGGTCATGGTGGTGCTGTCGCTGACCGCATCGCGCGGGGTGATCTCGTTCCTCGGCTACCACGAGATCATCGGGCTCTCGACGTTCGCGACCAACCTGTTGGTCACGCTGGCGATCGCCGCGTCGACGGACTACGCCATCTTCCTGATAGGCCGATATCAGGAAGCGCGAAGTGTCGGCGAGGACAAGGAGACCGCCTACTACACGATGTTCCGCGGTACGGCGCACGTCGTGCTCGGCTCCGGCCTGACCATCGCCGGTGCGACGTTCTGCCTCAGTTTCACCCGGCTGCCGTACTTCCAGACCCTCGGTGTCCCGCTCGCCATCGGCATGGTCGTCGCGGTGGTCGCGTCGCTCACGCTGGGATCGGCGATCATCACCGTCGCCAGCAAGTTCGGTCTGCTCGAGCCCAAACGCGCCATGCGGACCCGCGGTTGGCGCAAGATCGGCGCGGCCGTCGTGCGGTGGCCCGGACCGGTGTTGATCGCGACGATCGCCCTGTCGCTGGTGGGGCTGCTGGCGCTGCCCGGCTACCAGACCAATTACAACGACCGCAACTATCTGCCCGCCAACCTGCCGGCCAACGAGGGTTACGCCGCGGCCGACCGGCACTTCTCACAGGCCCGGATGAACCCGGAACTGCTGATGGTCGAGAGCGATCACGATCTGCGGAACTCGGCGGACTTCCTGGTGATCGACAAGATCGCCAAGGCGATCTTCCGCGTCGAGGGCATCGCCCGTGTGCAGGCCATCACCCGGCCGGACGGTAAGCCGATCCAGCACACGTCGATCCCCTTCCAGATCAGCATGCAGGGCACGACCCAGAAGCTGACCGAGAAGTACAACCAGGACCTCACGGCGCAGATGCTCAAGCAGGCCGAAGAGATGCAGACCACCATCGACACGATGACGCGGATGTCGGGCCTCACCAAAGAGATGAGTGAGGTCACCCACGAGATGGTCAAGCAGATGAAGAGCATGGTGGTCGACATCGAAGGGCTGCGCGACAGCATCGCGAACTTCGATGACTTCTTCCGGCCGATCCGCAACTACTTCTACTGGGAACCGCACTGCTACGACATCCCGGTCTGCTGGGCGATCCGCTCGATCTTCGACACCCTCGACGGCATCAATCTGATGACCGACGACTTCAAGGAGATCATTCCGCAGATGGAGCGGCTCGACGCCCTGATGCCGCAGATGGTTGCGCTGATGCCCGGGATGATCGAGACGATGAAGACGATGAAGACGATGATGCTGAACATGCATTCCACGCAGTCCGGGATGCAGGCTCAGATGTCGGCGATGCAGGAGGATTCGTCGGCCATGGGCGAGGCCTTCGACGCATCGATGAACGACGACTCGTTCTATCTGCCGCCGGAGATCTTCGACAACGCCGACTTCCAGCGCGGTCTCGAGCAGTTCCTCTCGCCAGACGGACACGCGGTGCGCTTCATCATCAGCCATGACGGCGATCCGTTGACCCCGGAGGGCATCGAGAAGATCGACCGCATCGAGACGGCGGCCAAGGAGGCGATCAAGGGCACTCCGCTGGAGGGTTCGAAGATCTACCTCGGCGGTAGCGCGGCAACGTTCAAGGACATGAACGACGGCAACACCTATGACCTCGTGATCGCCGCCATCGCCTCGCTGGCCCTGATCTTCATCATCATGCTGATCATCACGCGCAGTGTGGTGGCGTCGGCGGTGATCGTCGGCACGGTGGTGCTGTCGCTGGGCGCCTCGTTCGGGTTGTCGGTGCTCATCTGGCAGCACATCATCGGCATCGAACTGCACTGGATGGTGATGGCGATGTCGGTCATCATCCTGTTGGCGGTCGGCGCGGACTACAACCTGCTCCTGGTGTCCCGGCTCAAAGAGGAGATCCACGCGGGCCTCAAGACGGGCATCATCCGCGCGATGGGCGGTTCGGGTTCGGTGGTGACCGCGGCCGGTCTGGTGTTCGCGTTCACCATGATGTCGATGGCGGTCAGCGAGCTGACGGTGATCGCTCAGGTCGGCACGACGATCGGGCTCGGGTTGCTCTTCGACACCCTGGTCATCCGGGCCTTCATGACACCGTCGATCGCGGCCCTGATGGGCAAGTGGTTCTGGTGGCCGATGCGGGTGCGCAGTGCGCCGGTGCCGTCGAAGTGGCCATCGCCAGGATCACCGCCACCGCCGAAGAATCCGGAGTTCCTGCCGGCCCCGTAGGCTCGACAGGTGTTGCGAGGAGGGCAGTAATGGCCGGACGGACCATCGTCATCACCGGGGCCAGTGACGGGCTCGGCGCGGCCGCGGCGAAACGGTTGCACCGCAGCGGTGAGACGGTGGTGGTGGTCGGGCGGTCCCCGCAGAAGACCGCCGCGGTGGCCGAGCCCCTCGGCGTCGACTCCTTCGTCTGTGACTTCGCCGATCTGGCCCAGGTACGCGACCTGGCCGGCCGGCTGCTCGAGGCGTATCCGCGCATCGACGTCCTGGCCAACAACGCCGGCGGGATGATGAACACCCGCGAGATGACCGTCGACGGCTTCGAGAAGACGTTCCAGGTGAACCATCTGTCGCCGCTGCTGTTGACGACGTTGCTGCTGGACCGGCTCGTCGAGTCGAAGGCCTCGGTGCTCAACACCTCCAGCATGGCCAGCCGGTTCGTACGCGCGGACTACGACGATCTCGACGCCCTGCAGAGCCAGCACGGAGCGGTGGCGTACGCATCGTCGAAGCTGGCGAACATCCTGTTCACCCGGGAACTGCACCGCCGCTACCACGCGTCGGGCATCTCGACCGCGGCGTTCCATCCCGGTCCGGTGGCGTCGAATTTCAGCGCCGAGGTGCGCAACCCGATGTTCGGTCTGCTCTACCGCAGCCCGCTGCGGCATCTCGCGCTCACGAACGCCGAGCAGGGCTCGGACGAGCTGGTGTGGCTGGCGTCGGCCAAACCCGGGCGCGACTGGCGGTCCGGGGAGTACTACGTCAAGCACAAGGTCGTCCACCCCAACAAACTCGCCGACGACGTGGGGCTGGCCGAGCGGCTGTGGGACCGCAGTATCGAACTCGTGAGCGCGAAGGCCCTGTCATGAACGTCACGGTCGTGAACAACGGCCCACGCCAGGTCAGCCGGGCGATCGAGGTCGACGCGCCCGCGGCCGAGGTGTTCGCCCTCGTCGCCGATCCGCGGCGCCACCACGAATTCGACGGTTCCGGGACCGTGGGCGCCAACATCGACGCGCCCGCGGAACTCGTTGCGGGCGCGCGTTTTTCGACGAAGATGCGGATGGCCGGGGTGCCCTACCGGATCACCAGCACGGTGACCGCGCTCAACCCCGGGCGCCTGATCGAGTGGCGGCATCCGTTCGGGCACCACTGGCGGTGGGAGGTCGAGGAGATCGAACCCGGCCGCTCGCGAGTCACCGAGACCTTCGATTTCCGCGACACCGGTGCGGTCAAGGACCGCTTCGACTACTACCAGCGCACCGGATTCGCCAAGCGCAACGCGGCGGGTATCGAGGAGTCGCTACGACGCCTGCGGGACCGGTTCAGCGCCTGACGGGCCAGTCCCACACCGACATGTCGCCCTTGGGGTAGTTCATGCAGACGTCGGTGGCGTGGGCGACGACGCCCTTGTTGTTGAAGAACAGCTTGGCCCAGTTGCCCCAGCGGGTGGCGGTCTGCTCGTAGAACACGTTGGTGGCAGTGGCCTCGGAGTACTGGCGACGCCCGGCTGGATCGAGCGAGAAGAACCAGTGGATGCGGTCGAAGGCCATCTGCTGGACGTCGGCCGGACGGTTGCTCCGGTCGATCATGTAGCGCTCGAAGTACACCGGACTGGTATCGCGCGCCGCGGCCATGTACTGCTCGACGTCGCACTCGGTCGCGATGATCCGGCGCGGGATCGGATAGTCGTCGGTGGAATCGGCCGACGCCAGTCCGGCAGTAGTCAGGTATGCGGCGGCGGTTGCGGCCAGGGCGACTCCCACCCGTCCAGCGCGCTTCACCAGTCCACTCATAGGTCTTTTCCTGCCAATCGATACGTCGGATGCGCCGATGCGACTATATAGCACAGCTAGCTAAAAGGGTATCCCGTCGTGAATTGTGCGGGATCAGCCGCCGTTGGTCACCGGGTTCGACGACAGCGTGATGAAGCCCCCGTTGATCCACACACCCCAGCGGCCACCCCAGCCCGAACTCCAGACGACCGGTTGACCCAGCCAGTTCTCGGTCGGTTTGGGCGGCGCCCAGGCCGGGGGCACCTCGCCCAGCACGGGCGGCGGTGGCGGCGGTGGCGGTTGGGCACCGGCCGCCGCGACCCCGAATCCGAGCGCGCCGGCGGTCACCCCGCAGGCGACGACGAGGGCGCGCGTAAAGAGGTTCATCCTGATCACGAGGCACTCCGAAGGTCGAGGGTCATCGGTACTTAGGATATTTAACCATCCAGGGTGACAGTGGCGCGTCCCCGCCCGGTGGGGGCATCGACCGGCGGCAACGGCGTCGAACCCGTCGCGCTGAACGCGTCGAACATCAGGCTGAGGTAGCGGCGGCGCAGCGGCCGGGGCTGGTTCATGGCCACCGACGCGGTGGTCACCATCGCCACGAAGGTCGCCACATCGTCGGCGGTCAGATCCGACCGCAGGTGGCCCGTCTCCTGCGCGACCCGAATCATCGCGTTGAGCCGCTGCCGGTCGCGGGTCAGCAGGCGGACCGTGAGCTCGGCCAGATCACCGATCGACGCGAGCCACGGCTGCTGCTTGAACATGACGTCCTCGAGGCGGGACAGCGCATCGAGGAACGACTCGCGGGGGGCGTCCTTGCTGAGCGCCCCGATCGCCGGCTTGATCTCGTTCTCGACGATGTCCTCGTAGACCGCCGCCGCCAGGGCCCGCCGGTTCGGGAAGTGCCGGTAGAGCGTCGCGCTGGCGACGCCCGCAGCGGCGGCCACCTGGCTCAGCGTGGCGGCGTCCCCGTCGCGCGCGAAAACCTCCCGCGCCGCGGCCACGATCCGGGTCACGTTCGCCGACGCGTCCGATCGCTGACTCCGCGGTGAGCGAATCGAGTCCATATCCATCCCCGTCAGTATCCCCTGTCGATCCGCGCCCCCGGCGCGGTCGACCCCTCACAGAAATGCTAGCGCCCTCCCAGTTCGAAAATGCCGGATCCTGTGGGGATCGGCCGGTCTCCGGCTGTGGAACCTGCCGATATCGATGAAATGCCGCGTCACCGGGCCAGGGTCTCGTGCAGGAAATCGCCGAGGACGCGCCAGGCGCGGCCGGCCACAACGGCGTTGTACTGGATCCCCCGGTCGGGTTGGTCGGCGAACGGCGCCATGAACGCGTGCATCGCGTCGCCGTAAGCATGGAGCTGCCAGTCGGCGCGCCGGCGCGTCAGCTCCTGCCCGATCGCGACGACGTCCTGCGGTGGCGCGAAGGGATCGTCCCAGCCGTGGAACACCGCCACCTTCGCGGTGATGTCGGGGGCGGCGGCGTCGGCTGGTGGCGTGAGGATTCCATGGAAGCTCGCCACCGACCGCAGGTCGTGACCGGCCCGAGCGATGTCGAGCACGCACAGTCCGCCGAAACAGAATCCGATCGCGGCCACGCGTGCGGCGTCGACCCGCGGCGCGGCCAGCACGTGCGACAGCACCGCGGTCAGCCGCTCGCCCAATGCCGCGCGGTCGGCGAGATAGGCCTGCATCTCGGCCGCGCAGCGCTCCGGGCCGCCACGCGTCACCGCAGTGCCGAACAGATCGACCGCCACCGCCTGGTGGCCCCACTCGGTCAACTGGTCGGCGATCGCGAGCTGCGCGTCGCTGCGGCCCTCCATTCCGTGTACGACCAGCACCGTCGCGGCGCCGCCCGCCGACGGGGCGACCAGGACGTGGTCGAGGGTGTCGTCGGTGACCTGCTGGGTGAGAGCCGTTCGCGGTGCCGTCTCCATGGGCCCGACGCTGCCAGACCGGGCAGCTCCCCGGTGCGCGTTCACCGTCGGTGAACGCGGCCATGGTGTGACGCGGTCATGGTGTGAAATGGGCGGCCCGGGGTAACCCCCGCGTGATGACTGCTGCGCGAACACAACCCGATCAGCGGGCCATGTCCGACACTCAGCGGGTCGTGCGGGCGGTGTCCGAGGCGTTCTCGGCCAAGGTCGTCGGTCAGCAGAATCTGCGGGAATCGCTGCTGGTCGGCCTCCTCACCGGGGGCCACGTTCTCATCGAGAGCGTCCCCGGCCTGGCCAAGACCACGGCCGCCCGCGTCGTCGCAGACGCCATCGACGGCGCATTCCAACGCATCCAGTGCACACCGGATCTGCTGCCCAGCGACATCATCGGCACCCAGGTCTACGAGGCCGCCACCAACACCTTCGTCACCCAGCTCGGGCCCGTGCACGCCAACGTCGTGCTGCTCGACGAGATCAACCGGTCCAGCGCCAAGACCCAGAGCGCGATGCTCGAGGCAATGGAGGAGCGGCAGACCACGATCGCCGGCCAGGTGTATCCGATCCCCGAACCCTTCCTGGTGATCGCGACGCAGAACCCGGTCGACCAGGAGGGCACCTATCCGCTGTCCGAGGCGCAGACCGACCGCTTCATGCTCAAGGACGTGCTGCAGTACCCGACCGCCGACGAGGAGGTCGAGGTCATGGCCCGCATCGACGCCGGCCTGTACGACCGCAACCGGCGCAGCGCACCGGTCGTCGGCCTCGACGACGTCCGCCGGGCCCGCGACGTGGTGCGCCGCGTCCACATGGACCGCGCGCTGGTGCAGTACGCCAGCCGCCTGGTCGAGGTGACGCGGCGGCCCAGCCAGTACCTGCCACAGCAGCTCGCCCGCTTCGTGGAGTACGGCGCCAGCCCGCGCGCCACCATCGCGCTGTGCCAGTCGGCCCGCGCGCTGGCGGTGTTGTCGGGACGCGGGCACGTGCTGCCCGAGGACATCGGCCGCCTCGCGCACCGCGTACTGCGACACCGCCTCATCCTGGGATTCGAGGCGGCCAGTGCGGACGTGACCGCCGACGCGGTCGTCGACGCGGTGCTGCAGGCCGTCCGGGTGCCCTGACCCGGTGGGTAAGCACCTCAACCGGGCCAAGGCCCACTTCGGCACCGACACCCGCGGGCTGCTCGAAGGCGGCCGATACGCGCTGTCGCACACCCGCAGCCTGGAGTTCGACGATCTACGCCCGTACGTTCCCGGCGACGACGTCCGCGACATCGACTGGAAGGCCTCGGCGCGGTCGGGCAGTGTGCTCATCAAACGTTTCGTCTCCGAGAAGCACCACAAGATCCTGTTGGTCGCCGACGGCGGCCGCAACATGTCCGCGCTGGCGCCCGGCGGGGAGTGCCGGCGCGAGGTGGCCGCCCACGTACTGGGCGCGATCGGGCTGATCAGCCTGCGGCGCTCCGACGAGGTCGGGATGGTGTTCGGCGATTCGCGCGGCTGCGTCAACATCCCTGCCCGCCGCGGTGAGACCCACATCGAGTACGCGCTGCACCGCTGGTACCAGCACAGCCTCGAGCGCCCCGGACCCAGCGACATCTTGGCCCAACTCGAGTATGTCGCAACGCATTACGGTCACAGCCGACTGCTGGTAGTGGTGTCCGACGAGCCGGATCCCGGTGCCCGGCTGGACGACGTGCTGCGCCGGCTGGGCGCCCGCCACGAGATCCTGTGGGTGATGGTGCCCGATATGCCGCCGGTCGGGGCGGGCCCGGAGGCCGGTGACGGATACGACGTCGCCACCGGGCGGGTGGTCCTCAACGCCGCGACGCTGGGCCGCCGCGTGGTGACGGCCTACCGGCGCGCCGAACAGGCCAGGGTGCGCCGCCTTACCGCAGCGCTCGCCGCCCGCAGCGTCCCGTACGCGGTGATTCCGGGCAGCACGGAGATCCGCACCAAACTCGTCGCGCTCACCGAGGGTCTCGCCCGTGTCGGATGACCTGCTGCGCTTCGTGTCCGGCCCGACGCCGTACTCGGCGTGGTGGTGGGTCGGGGCCGCGGCGCTGCTGGTGGTCGTGATTGCCTGCTACGCCGCGATCTTCGTCGCGACGCTGCCGTCGCGGCGGCTGCGGGCGCTCCCCGCGATCGGGTCCATGCACCACCGGCTGCTGCGCGAGCGCTATGCCCGCCGGATCGCGGCGACCGACGCCGCGCTGCGGGCGGGCCGGCTCAGCCCGGCCGAGGCCGCCGCCGAGGTGGACCACGCCGTGCGCAGCTTCCTGCACCAGGCCACCGGCGTCCGCGCGCAGTACATGCAGATCGACGAGTTCGCCGCGGGCGATCTCGCGCCGGTGGCGCCGCTGCTCTCCGATCTGGCGGATCTGCGGTTCAACCGGGACTCCGGCGTCGACGCCGGGCAGGCGGGCACCCGCGCCCAGGAGTTGGTGCGCACATGGACCTGAAGTGGTGGTGGCTCGCCGCGGTGGGATTGATCTGTCTGGCAGCGTGCTTCGCGTTGGCGGTGGTGCTGCCGCCGGCCCCCGACCGCCGCGCGCTGCGACCTCTGGCCAACGTTGCGCGGCTCACCGGCCTGCCCGAGTACGCCAGGGCCGCGCGATTGCAGGCCGTATCGACGGTGCTCACTCTGATCCTGCTCGTGGGTCTGTTCGCCGCAGCGATGGTGGCGGCGGCGCGACCCACCGGAGAGGACCGCACGTTCGCGGCCACCCATCCCGAAGACCTGATGCTGTGCGCGGGCGCACCGGTCGCCGACGCCACCACCGGCGCCTTCCTGCGGCACTACGCCTTACAGGCCGGCACTTACGAGACGCAGCGCATCGGGCTCACGTCGGTGAACTCGCGACTGGTGCCGTTGACCCGCGACTACCAGTACGCCGCAGGTCGATTCAACGACTTCGCCGCACTGTCGCAGACGCCCGATCCGGACCCCGCCGGAGTCCGCGCCTTCGCCGCGCCCGTGCGCTACCTCGACTACGCCGCCGGCGTGGACGACGTCCTCGCGTTGTGCCTCACCGGATTTCCCGGATTCGAGCAGAAGAGCACCCACCGGCGCTCGATCGTGTACCTCGGGCCGCCGACCCTGCGTGAGCCCGGCGAGCAGCGGCCGGCCCTGTTCGATGCCGACCGCATCGCCGAACTCGCCGAGCAGGGCGGCGTACAGATCAACGTCGTCGCCGCCGGGGACGACGCTGCACTGCGAGCGCTGGCCGAACGGACCGGTGGTCTGTTCAGCGTGGCCACCGACGCGACCGGCGTCGGTCGGAGTCTCGAACAGATCGACGCTGCGCCGCCACCGCTGGTGCTGTCGGACGGCACCCGCGTCACCGGTCGCTCGCAGGACGCACCGGTCGCGGTATTGGCCGTTGTGGTCGTCATGACCGCGCTGCTCACCGTCACGCTGGTGGTGTTGCGCCGATGACGTTCACCCCCGTCGTCCCGCCGGCCATCCTCGCGGTGGTCGTCGTCGCGCTGCTCTTCGCACGCCTGGTCACACTGCGTCAGGTGCTGGCCGGAGAGGGCGCCCACCGGCGAAAAGCGTTGCTGCGCTGGAGCGGAATGAGTCTCGCCGTGGTGCTGTTGCTGTTCGCGGCGATGCGGCCGGCGCTGATCACCGACGACACCACCGAGGCCGAAGGCGCCGGCGCCGACACCAACGTCTTCGTGGTGGCCGACCGCACCGTCGACGCTCGCGCCGACATCGAGACACTGATCGAGCGCTATCCCGCGGCCCGGTTCGGCGTCATCACCTTCGCGCCGCCGGCCCTGATGTGGCCGCTGTCCGCCGACGTGTGGAGCCTTCCGTCGGAGGTCGCCGCCTTGGCGCCGCTCGCTCCCGGTGACCCGGCGCAGGCCGACGCCGCCGCGCCGGGAAACGTCCTGCGGTATCAGCTGATTCAAGCTCAGCAGCGCTATCCCGGTTCGGCGAACCTCGTCGTGTACGCCGGGGCGGGTGCGCCCGGAACCCAGACCGCGCCCAGGGACCTCGACGTCGTCGCGGCCACGGTCGACGGCGGGATCGTGCTCGGCCACCCCGCCGCGGGCGAGCTGAACGAATCCGCCCTGCGCGCAATCGCCGCCGAACTGGGCGTGCCCTACGTCAACCGGGCGGGCGGCGGCGCTCTGCCCGACCTCGAGGTGCGCCGGCCGGCCGCACCCTCTGTCGAACCGGCCCCGGCCGCGGCCCGCATCGAGTTGTACTGGCTGCTGGCGCTCGTCGCCGCCGGTCTGCTGCTGGCCGAGGTCTGGATCAGTGTGCGGGAACTGCGCCACAGCCGGGTCGCCCGACGGGATGTGACACGGTGACGCCTGCACGGTTGCGACTGCGCCGCCGCCTGCTGTTGTGGACGGCGCCGCTGATCCTGCTGCTGCTGGTGGCGGTGGCCAAACTGGTCTCGGTCGGGCTCGCCGGCAATGCGGCCGTCGGACACTTCGCCGACGGGGACGCCGAGGCGTTGCGTTCCGACGGCGCCGTGCTCGGGGTGGTCAACGTGGTGGAACCGGCGAAGGCGCCGTTCGTGCAGGGACTGGCGGCGGTGCTCGACGACCGGCTCGATGACGCGGACGTCCTGTTCGCCGACGCACTGTCGCGCACCCCGGCCGATCGGTCCTGTCCGGTGCGCGTCAACCTTCAACTGGTCCGGGAACGCCGCGGCGACCATGCCGGGTTCGACCGCCGCACCGGCGAGGCGCGCGCGCACTACGAGTCGGCGCTCGCCGTCATCGCCGAGGCGCCGGCCGGATGCTTCGCCGGCAACACCGATCCGGATCCGGAGCGCCGCGCCGTCCTCGCCGAGGCCGAGGCGCGGTTGCGGGCGAAACTGGCCACCGTCGATGATCTGCCCCTGCCGCCACCGCCACCTCCGCAGGCGGCGTCCCCACCGCCGCCCCCGGTCGTCCTGGCACCGGGGGAGACCGCCGACGACACCGCGCCGGACGTCGAACTCCGGCTCGACCCGCAGAGCGCCGACCCCCTCGAGCGGCTGCAGCAGATCCTGCGAGACTCCGCCGGCTGAAAGTGTGAAGCCCGGCTAAGTGGGTAGTTAGCTCGGCTATGGCGACCTTCCTGTTCCGCGTCGGTCGATTCGCGTACCGGCGCCGCCTCCTGGTCATCGCGCTGTGGCTGCTGACGCTGCTCGCCGCCCTCGGCGCGACGACGCTGGCCAAACCGTTCCAGAGTGACTTCTCCCTGCCCGGGTCGCCGTCGCATCAGGCCAGCGACTTCCTGGCCGAGAAGTTCCCCGGCCAGGGCGACATGGACGAGATTGCCCAGGCGATGGTCGTCGTCCAGGCCCCACCGGGGTCAACCGTGGACAATCCCGACACCGTCGCGAAGATCGACACGCTCGCCGCCGGACTGCGCGAACTCGACCATGTTCAGGCGCCCACCGTCGTCAACCCCGTCACCGCCCCGGCCGCCGCCATGCAGGTCAGCGCGGACCGCACGATCGCCTACCTCAACGTCGGCTACGACCAGAAGTTCGTCGACGTCGAGGCGGCGCAGATCGAGGACTTCGAGAAGGTGCTGCAGCAGGCCCGCGACGGCGGGCTGACCGTCGAGGCCACCGGCACCCTCTTCAACGGACAGCAACCGCAGAGCGGGGCGAGTGAGGCCATCGGCTTCGGCGTCGCCCTGATCGTGATGGTGATCGCGTTCGCCTCCGTCGTGGCGGCCACCCTGCCGATCATCACCGCGCTGTTCGGTGTCGGCATCTCCGTCGCACTGATCACCACCGGTACGGCGTTCTTCGACATGGACAGCTCCGCGCTGCTGCTGGCCTCGATGATCGGCATCGCGGTGTCGATCGATTACGCACTGTTCATCGTCTCGCGCTACCGCAACGAGCTCCGGACCACTGACGACCGGGCGCTGGCGGCGGGCCGCGCCGTCGGCACCGCGGGTTCTTCGGTGGTGTTCGCCGGGCTCACGGTCGTCATCGCGCTGGTCGGGTTGACCGTCGTGCAGATCCCGATGATCTCGGTCATGGGCCTGACCGCGGCGCTGTCGGTGGTGTTCGCCGTTTTCGCCGCGGTGACCTTGCTGCCGGCCTTCCTCGGGCTGTTCGGCCGGCGCACCTTCGCCCTGCCGCTCAAGCGGCTGCGCCAGGGTGACGAACCGGACACCGCACCCACCAACGGTCTGCGCTGGGCCAAACTCGTCGCGGCCCATCCGGTCCCGGCGATCCTGGCCGTGGTGATCGGGCTGGGCGCGATCGCGTTCCCGGCCACCAAACTCGAGCTCGGCATGGACCTGGCCAGCGGCGATCAGAAGCGCGCGGTGCAGCTGATCGACCGCGGCTTCGGAGAGGGGCTGACCGGTCCGCTGATGGTGGTCGTCGACGGCGCGGACACCCCCGACCCGCAGGCCGGATACCTCGCGACGGTCGACGAGCTGCGCGGCCTCGAGGACGTCCAGACGGTCGCGCCCCCACAACCCAATCCCGACGGCAGCGCCGCACTGATCACGGTGATCCCGCGCAGCGGGCCCAGCAGCCCCGAGACCCAGGCACTGGTCGAGGACATCCGCGGACTGGCCCGTCAGCTCGCCGACCAGCACGGCGTCGAGATCGGGGTGACCGGCCAGACCGCGATCCTGTCGGATCTGTCGACATCGCTGACCCAGGCGCTGGCGCCATACCTGCTGCTGGTGGTGGGCCTGGCGTTCCTGGTGCTCACGCTGGTGTTCCGGTCCCTGCCGGTGCCGCTGACCGCGACGCTCGGCTTCGTGCTGTCGGTCGGCGCGACGTTCGGCGTCACCGTCGCAGTCTTCCAGCTCGGCTGGTTCGGCCTGGTGGAAACCCCCGGCCCGCTGATCAGCTTCCTGCCGATCTTCCTGATCGGCATCGTGTTCGGCCTCGCCATGGACTACCAGGTGTTCCTGGTGACCCGGATGCGGGAGAAGGCCGTGCTGCGCGGCCTGGACGTGGGAGGCGATCTGAGCGCCCGGGCGGCGGTGATCACCGGTTTCCAGCGCGGCGCCCGCGTCGTCACCTCGGCCGCGGTGATCATGATCTCGGTCTTCGCCGCGTTCATCCTGTCCCCGGACAACGTCGCGAAGTCGATGGGCTTCGCGCTGGCCGCGGCGGTCGTCTTCGACGCGTTCGTCGTCCGGATGGTCTTCATTCCGGCGGTGATGTCGCTGCTCGGGGAGAAGGCGTGGTACCTGCCGAAGTGGCTGGACCGGATCCTGCCGAACGTCGACGTCGAGGGCCACAACATGCGCGACAACGCCGCGGCGGAAGCGACCGCGGAGCGAGTGACGGCCTGAAGCCTGGTAGGCGGTTGCCCGCCTCGCTTGGCTCGCCCCCGGTACGTCTGGGATAACCTGTTCTCGTCGTATCTCGAAGCCACGACGTGCTGGGTTCAAACTGCAGCCTTCACAGTTGTGCCTCGCGAACCGTCGGCTCGATACGCACCGCAGTAGTGAGGTTGAAAGATGGATCCGAACAGAGCACCCACCGAAGAGTGGCACGGCCAGATCGTGGTGGTGCGCGCCGCGGGCGCCATCGACATGGTGACCGCGCCGCCGCTGCTGACCGCGATCCGCGCCGCCCACGCCCAGCGACCCAAAGGCGTCATCGTCGACCTCACCGAGGTGGAGTTCCTGTCTTCGGCTGGGATGCAGACACTTGTGACCGCCCACCAGGAGATCGTCGAGCAGGCGCGTTTCGCCGTTGTCGCGGACGGGCCGGGGACCAGCAGGCCGCTGAAGATCATGGGCCTCACCGATTTCATCGAGCTGTTCACGACGCGAGATGCGGCGTTGGACACACTCTCTGAGTGATCTTCCCGTCGACGGGGTAGCCCATAGCCATCATGAGTTCTTCACACTTCGAGACGGACATGACGGACGCCCGCTTCTTTCGTGCGGCGCCGGCAGACGCGCACGCCGTAGCCCGTTTGAGGGAGGAGTTCTCCGAATGGCTGTATCTCCACCTCGACGTGGACGATGTGCAGCGCAGCGACATCGTGCTCGTGGTCAATGAGGCCCTGGCCAACGCCGCCGAATTCGCATATCGCAACCGGGATGCCGCCGAGTCCGTCACCCTGCGCGCCGTTCACCAGGAACCCGGTGACAGCCTCGTCGTCACCGTTGCGGACCGGGGGGAGTGGCGCGTGAGCGACGCCACCAATCAGACCCTGTCGCGCGGTCGCGGGATACCGCTCATGGAGGCGCTGTCCGACCGTCTCGACATCAACACCACGCGCGACGGCACCGAGGTGCAGATCCAGTTCGACCACTGTCCGGTGCGGGGCGACGATACGTCCCGGATTTCGGCCTGAGACTCGCAGTTTGACTCCGGTTCCGGCGGGGTAATGGCCCGTGACGATCAGCCACCTCGACGATCATCGCCGCTCCGTGCAGCGCGTCCATCGTCTGACCGTCACCTCCCGGGTCGTGGGTGGCTCGCTGACCGTGTGCGTGGCCGGCTCGGTGGACGCCCACAATGCGAAGGATCTCGCGGTGGCGGTGTGTGACGCGGTCGTCGGCCACCACGGCGTCGTGGTGGATCTCAGTGCGCTCGAGTTCGCCGGGGTCGACACGGTCTCGGCGCTGCACGCCATCAACGCCACCTTCCGCCGGGACGAGGTGGACTGGGCGTTGGTGCCCAACCGGGCGGTGTCCCGGGTGCTCGACCTGTGCGATCCGGAACGCCTGATCCCGCGGCCGGCGCCCGAACCGGAAGCCGAACCCGCCTAGCCCCGGGACGCGTTCGGTGATCCGGCCTCGAACCGGCGGAGATACGCCGCGATGAACTCCTCGGCCTCGGCATGTCCCCGGGTGATCCCCAGGCCCTGCTCGAGCCGGACGATACGGGCCAGGCTGGTCACGATCATCGACATCACCACCGGAGGGAACTGTGCGGCGTCGACATCGTGTGCACGTAGCGCGTCGGCCATCGCTCGCTCCTCCATGTCACGGAAGCGCTCGGCGTACCCGGCGATCTCGCTGCGGATGGCCTTGCGGTGGTTGGCCAGCGCCATGAACTCCATCCACAACTGAGCGCCCTGGGCGTTGTTGAGCTGCCACAGCGCCTGTAGCGGCGTGGGGCCGGTCAGCGAATCCTGCTGCCGGGTGAGGTTGTTCTCCGCACCGGCGCGCAGCACCGCGAGGTACAGGTCGTCCATGCTCGGGAAGTAGTAGTGCACGAGCGCCGGTTTCACGCCGGCCTTGGCCGCTACGCGGCGCGAAGTGGCGGCGGCGTAGCCCTCGTCGAGCATGATCTGCGCGGTCGCCGACAGCAGCGCACGGCGCGCGTCGCCCACCCTTGACCGGGCGTCCGGGCGGCTGCTAGACATTGGCTCAGCCTAGTGTTGGGCGATCGCCCAGGGCGTGGCATCGAGGGAACGGGGACGCCATGACGGGTCGAGCAGCAGGCCGCGTGGAAGGAAAGGTCGCCTTCGTGACCGGCGCCGCGCGCGGACAGGGCAGAAGTCACGCGGTACGGCTGGCCCAGGAAGGCGCCGACATCATCGCCGTCGACATCTGCCGGGGCTTCGACGGATCGCCTGCGCCGGCCGCCACTCCCGAGGACCTCGCCGAGACCGCCGACATGGTCAAGAACCTCGACCGGCGCATCGTCACCGCACAGGTCGACGTCCGCGATTACGACGCGCTGAAGGCCGCGGTCGACGCCGGCGTCGAGGAACTCGGACGCCTCGACATCATCGTCGCCAACGCCGGTATCGGCACCACCGGCGTCAAAGCACACAAGATGTCCGAGGCCAGCTGGGACGAGACCATCGACATCAACCTCGGCGGCGTGTGGAAGACCGTCAAAGCCGGTGTCCCGCACCTGCTGGCCGGCGGGCGCGGCGGATCGGTGATCATCACCAGCTCGGTCGGCGGGCTGAAGGCCTATCCGCAGGTCGGGCACTACGTCACCGCAAAACACGGGGTGGTTGGTCTGATGCGGACCTTCGCCGTCGAACTCGGCGCCCAGAACATCCGCGTCAACACCGTGCACCCCACCCACGTCTGCAGTCCGCTGCTGATGAACGAGCCCACCTACCGGCTGTTCAGGCCCGACCTGGACAACCCGGGCCCCGACGATCTCGCGCCGATCTGCCAGTCGTTCCACTTCCTGCCCATCCCGTGGGTCGAACCGGTCGACATCAGCAATGCGGTGCTGTTCCTGGCCTCCGACGAAGCGCGGTTCATCACCGGCGTCACGCTGCCGGTCGACGCGGGGAGCATGCTGAAGTGACCACGGGCGTGGACGCGGCGGCGGTGTATTACGACCCCTACGACACCGCCATCGTCAACGATCCCTATCCGACATACGCGCGGCTGCGCGAGGAGGCCCCGCTCTACTACAACGAGCGCTACGACTTCTGGGCGTTGTCGCGGCACGCCGACGTCGAGAAGGCACTGTCGAACTGGGAGACGTTCTCCAACAGCCGCAGCGACATCCTCGAACTGATCCAGTCGGACTTCCCCATGCCCAAAGGCGTGATGATGATGGAAGACCCGCCGGTGCACACGATGCTGCGCAACCTGATGTCGCGGGTGTTCACCCCGCGCCGGATGGCCGAGATCGAGGATCAGATCCGGCGGTTCTGTGTCAGCTGCCTCGACCCGCACGTCGGCTCCGACGGCTTCGACATCATCGCGGAGCTGGCGTCGATCATGCCGATGCGGGTGATCGGAATGCTGTTGGGAATCCCCGAGTCCGAACAGGTCTCGGTCCGCGACGCCAACGACGCCAACCTGCGCACCAAACCCGGCGCGCCGATGAAGGTCGTCAACGCCGACCGCATCGCCGACGGCCGCATCTACGCCGACTACGTCGAGTGGCGGTCGAAGAACCCGTCCGACGATCTGATGACCGGACTGCTCAACATCGAGTTCACCGACGAGCAGGGCGTCACCCGCAAGCTCACCCGCAAGGAGGTGCTGCACTACACCCAGGTGGTGGCGGGTGCGGGCAACGAGACGACGGGCCGGCTGATCGGCTGGCTGGCCAAGGTGCTCGCCGAGAACCCCGATCAGCGCCGTCTGGTCGCCGAAGACCGAACCCTGCTGACCCGCACGGTCGACGAGACGCTGCGCTTCGAACCGACCGGTCCGCACGTCGCGCGCTGGATGGCCCGCGATTTCACCGCCTACGGCACGACGGTGCCGCAGGGCAGCGCGATGCTGCTGCTGTTCGGCGCCGCCAACCGCGACCCTCGCCGCTACGCCGACCCGGATACGTTCGACATCCGGCGCGAGAGCATCAGCCACCTGACGTTCGGCAAGGGACTGCACTACTGCCTGGGTGCGAACCTGGCCCGGCTGGAGGGCCGGGTGGCGCTCGACGAGCTGCTCAACCGCTGGCCGGAATGGGACATCGACTATGCGACGGCGGAACTGGCGCCGACGTCGACGGTGCGCGGCTGGGAGAGATTGCGGATCGTTCTGCCCTGACGTCAGTGCGCTGACACCGCGTCAACTCGGGACGGGGACAATGGGCAACGTTGTCCCGATGACGAGTGACGAGGTGGCCGTGAAACTTGATCTGCTGACCCCCGGTATCGAGGTGGGTCTGGTGACCACGAACCTCGACGCGATGGTCGCCTTCTACGAAGGGTTCCTGGAGCTGGAGTGCCAGGGCGAGCTCGACTTCCCCGGCGGATCGCAGCGGCGGTACACCCTCGGCAACGGGGTGCTCAAACTCGTCACGTACTCCCCGCCGCCGCCGGAACCGGTGGCCCAGGGCGGCGGCCGCGCCCAGGCGGGCATGCGGTACTTCACCATCGGTGTCAAGAATCTGCGCGCGGTGGCGGCGACGATCGAGATGTCGGACTACCGGATCGTTGAACCGGTGACGGAGTTCGCGCCGGTGCCGGGGATGGGATGGATGTTCGTCGCCGACCCCGACGGCAACTGGATCGAACTCTTCGGCACCCTCTAGCGCCTCGACCCTGGAAGCGAACCCATGTCCTACCCTCCGCAGCCGTATCCGCAGTCACCGGTCGAGGCCCCGACCTGTTACCGGCACCCCGACCGCCCGACCTATGTGCAGTGCACCCGGTGCGGGCGGTTCATCTGCCCGGACTGCATGCGTTCGGCCGCGGTCGGACACCAGTGCCCCGACTGCGTCGAAGAGGGCAGCCGGTCGATCCGCCAACCCCGCACACAGTTCGGCGGACGCATGTCGGATTCGGCGACGCCGGTGCTCACCTACGTCCTGATCGCGGTCAACGTACTGGTCGCGATCCTGCAGACCACGTCGGGCGATCTGGAGAGCCGGGGCGTGATGTGGTCACCGGCGGT
Organism: Mycobacterium sp. 852013-51886_SCH5428379; assembly: GCF_001665575.1. Classification (GTDB taxonomy): domain Bacteria; phylum Actinomycetota; class Actinomycetes; order Mycobacteriales; family Mycobacteriaceae; genus Mycobacterium. The sequence continues at coordinate 93,994 of NZ_LZSU01000034.1, forward strand.
CGCGGACGGGCAGTGGTACCGCCTGATCACGTCGGCGTTCATGCACTACGGGATCATGCATCTGCTGTTCAACATGTGGGCGCTGTATGTGGTGGGCCCGCCGCTGGAGAGCTGGCTGGGTCGGCTGCGGTTCGGCGCGCTGTACGGGTTGAGCGCGCTGGGCGGGTCGGTGGTGGTCTACCTGGCGTCCCCGATCAACGCGGCCACCGCCGGCGCGTCCGGGGCGGTGTTCGGACTCTTCGGCGCCCTGTTCGTGGTGTCGCGGCGCCTCAACTTCGACATCCGCGGGATCGCCGCGATCATCGTGATCAACCTGGTTTTCACGTTCGTCTATCCGCTGATCAGCGGTCAGGCCGTCAGCTGGCAGGCGCACCTGGGTGGGTTGGCCACCGGTGCGGCGATCGCCGCGGTGTACGCCTACGCGCCCCGCAACGGCCGCACGGCGATCCACGCCGGGGCCACGGCAGCAGTCGTCGTGGTGTTCGTGGCGCTGATCTGGTGGCGCACCGGACAGATCCTGGACCTGTACGCGCTGCGGTGAGCCGTCAGGACCGCAGCTGCGGCAGCACGTCGCGCTCCCACGCGGCGAAGAACCCCTCGCTGTCCGGGGCGACCTGCTGGACGTAGATCTCGTCGACGCCGGCCTCGATGAACTCGCGCACCTGGGAGACATGCTGGTCGGTGTCAGGGCCGCATGTCATCGACTCGCCGACCATGTCCCGCGGAACCAGCTGTGCGACATCGGCGAAGTCGCGCGGCCGCGGCAGCGTCTGGGCGAGCTGGCCGGGCAGCACCTCGTTGGGCCACAGCCGGTGCGCGATCTCGAGGGCCTTGTCGGCGTCGCGGTCCCAGCTGACCTTCGTACCCGCCTGCACGGGTTTGTCCCCGCCGCCGGCCTCCCGGAAGGTCTTGATCAGATCGGCGTCGGGCATCGTGGTGCACAAGCCATCGCCGACACGACCGGCGAACGTCGCAGCCTGCGGTCCGAAGGCGGAGACGTAGATCGGGACGGGTTGATCCGGCAGCGTGTAGATCCGCGCGTCCTGCACCTCGTAGTGCAGACCGTGGTGGCTGACCTCGTCACCCTTGTGCAGTAGGCGGATCACGTCGATCGCTTCTTCGAGCATCTCGAGGCGGACGCCGACCGACGGCCAGGGATCGCCGAGCACGTGTTCGTTGAGCGCCTCCCCGGTGCCCACCCCGAGGACGAACCGGCCGTCGAGCTGGGCGGCCGCGGTGGCCGCGGCCTGCGCGATGATCGCGGGATGGATCCGGATGGTCGGGCAGGTGACCGCCGTGGTCACCGGTAGTGACGTCACCTGCGACAGCGCCCCGATCACGCCCCACACGAACGCACTCTGGCCCTGCTCGTCGTTCCAGGGATGGAAGTGGTCAGAGATCCACAGCGCGTCGAAGCCCGCAGCCTCCGCGCGTTTGGCCTGATCAACGAGTTCAGCGGGCGTGTACTGCTCGCAGGAGAGGAAGTAACCGATCTTGGGCATGCGGCGGGGGTACCCCGTCGCGCCGCGGTTATCCGGTGTGCGGCGTCGGGCTCTGGCCGGACTCCCACTTCGACTCCAGCGACCGGGTCACCTTCTCCCCGGAGGCGAACTCGTGCTCGAAGGTCTCGCCGTCGGAGCCCTCCAGCGTCACGAGAAAGGAGTCGTCGGCGTTGTTGTCGTCCGGGTCGTTCTTGTGCACGACCTTGTACGACTCCGGGCCCGACCCCCGGTCCATGGTGATGACGTCACCCGGGGCGACTACGTCGATCGACTCATCGGCGAACTCGTTGCTCATGGGCCCGGGCGTACCCGGGCCCGGCGACACCCCAAACGAGATTTGCGTAACCCCACCGGCGGTGCTCAGGGAGATCAGGTCATACAGACGTCGGAGAACAGCAGCACCGGCCACGACGCGATGGACCCCAGGAACGAGATGGCCAGGTCGACGCCCTCGAGCCGGCTCAGGTGCTCGGTGTGGGTGCTCGACCAGATCACCCCGACGATCAGATAGGGCGTGCCGAGCAGCAGCGCGATGCCGATGAGCTCGGCGATCGTCAGCTTGTAGGCGAGCAACTGACGGAGCTTCGTTTCCATGTGGCGAACCCTTCCCCCGGATAAACGATGTTAACGTCGATTCGACAATCATGGGTGCGCTTTGTACGCCATGACGTGCACAGAAGCCTGACGCAAATACCTGTCCATTCGGACTGTCATCGCTTATGCTGGCACACCGGGGAGGTGGGGATATGGACGTGCTGACGACCGGCGATACCCGGATCTCGGTGCGCAGGCGAACTGCGCGGTGGTCCGACGAGCCGGTGACGGCCAGCGATGCGATGGATTTCTGGTCCTTCGCCGCCGGCGCCGCGAACGTGATCATGCAGCTGTCGTGGCCGGAGGTGGGGTACGGCGTCGTCGAGAGCCCCGTCGACTCGGGCAATCTGCTCAAACATCCGTGGAAGCGGGCCCGCACCACGTTCCAATATCTGGCCGTGGCCGTCCTCGGAGACGACGACGACCGGACCGCGTTCCGGCATGCGGTCAACGGAGCCCACCGGCACGTCAAATCCGCGCCGTCGAGCCCGGTGCACTATCACGCGTTCGATCCGAAACTGCAGATGTGGGTGGCAGCCTGCCTGTTCGTCGGACTCGAGGACACCTACCAGTTGCTGCGCGGTGAGCTGACGCCCGAGCAGGCCGAGGGGTTCTACCGGTCGGCGTGGCCACTGGGCACCACGCTGCAGGTCACCGAGGAGCAGTGGCCGCCTACCCGCGCCGAGTTCGACGACTACTGGAACGCCGCCTGCCGGCGGGTGGCCGTCGACCCCACGGTGCAGGCGTACCTCGCGGATCTGATCGACCTCAAGATGATCCGCGCACCGTTGCGGTTCGGCTCGCGGCGGCTGCTGCACTTCTTGACCGTCGGCTTCCTCGCACCGGTGTTCCGCGACGCGCTCGGGCTCACCTGGACCGACGCCCAGCAGCGCCGGTTCGAACGGCTCTTCCTTCTGGTGGCGTTCGTCAACCGGTTCCTGCCGGCGTTCATCCGGCAGGGCGGCAGCCACGTCCTGCTCGCCGACGTCCGGCGCCGGGTGCGCAACCGGCGCGCGCTGGTGTGATCAGGCCGCGGCCGTGAACAGACTCCGTCGCCTGCTGAGTCTCGAGATCAGCATCGCGGGACTGCTGGAGCTGGGGTTGTGGCTGGCGCTGCCGAACGTCGTGATCGGCATCGCCGTCGCGTTCCTGAAACCGCAGTACGCCCACGCCTTTTCAGAACAATTCGCGCTGTGGCTGCCCGCCGGTGCGCACATCGCCGGTTTCGGCACGGCGATGCTGCTGTGGCCCTTCCTGATCCTCGCGCCCCATATCTGCCTCACCTGACCGGTCGCGCAGGCCATCATGGCGGTATGGCCGCCCGTGACGACTCCGACCACATTGAGGAGGCGCTCGACGCGCTGTACGCCGCGGCGCCGGAGGACTTCACCGCGCTGCGCAAGGAACTTGCCGGGGTGGCCAAGAAGCGTGGCGACACCGCCGCCGCCAAACAGATCACCGCGGCCAAGAAACCGACGACGTCGGCCTCGGTGGTGAACCGGCTGTTCCTGGAGGACCCGGCCGCGGCCGCACGCATCGCCGACGTCGGTGAGCGACTGCGCGCCGCGCACGCGGAGATGGACGGCGAGCAGATCCGCGCGCTGTCGGCCGAACAGCGCACCCTGGTCTCGGCACTGGCCCGCGCCGCCATCAGCGCCGCCGGGGTCGACCGGCCCTCGGCCGCGCTGCGCGACGACGTGACCGACACCCTGCAGGCCGCGGTCGCCGATCCGGACGTGGCCGCCCGATTGGGCCGGCTCGTGAAGGCCGAGCAGTGGTCGGGTTTCGGCGGCTTCGGCGACACCACGACCATCACGAGCCGGAAGTCACCGGCCAAGAAAGCGCCGGCCCAGAAGGCGCCGGCCGACAAAGTGCCCGACCGGAAGGCCGAACAGGCCGAGAAGAAGAAGGCCGCCGAGCGCGCCAAGGCCGACGCCGATGCCGTGGCCGCGCAACGCCAGAACGATCTGGCCACCGCCCGGCTGCGCCACCAGGACGCCCGCGACCGGCTGGCCAAGGCCGAACAGGCGCTGCACGACGCGGAGGCGGCCTACGACGAGGCGAAGCAGGCCGGTCGCGAGGCCGCCGAGGCGGTCCGGGCCGCGAAGGGCCGTCACGGATAGCCGACGGGCGTGCGGGCGAAACCGGGTTTGCCGAAATAGTCCCAAAAGTGGTGCGGATCATGGGTTTTGCCTGAACGTGTCGTTCACGACAAGTAAGAGCCAACTCTCGTTTCCAGGCCTACCGTCAGTTGCATGGCGACTTTTCTCTACCGGATCGGACGATTCGGTTATCACCGGCCGTGGCGTGTCATCGCCGGCTGGCTGGCCCTCATCGTGATGGTGGGTGGCCTCCTCGCGCTCAACCCGCCCAAGATCTCCAACGAGATGCGGATCAACGGCACCCCCGCTCAGGAGGTCATCGACCAGCTCGCCGAGCGGATGCCGCAGTCCTCCGGCGGCCAGGGCAGCATCGCCTTCGCCGCACCCGAGGGCCGGCGTATCGACGACGCGGGAAATCGGGCGGCCGTGCTGAGCGCGGTCGAGGCGATCTCGCGCACCGACCACGTGCTGGATCCGCGGGAGATGGCCCGTGCCGAGTTGGCCAAGGGGGCGGCCAGCCCCACGCTGGCCGCGTCCGCGGCGATCGGGCAGGCGCAGATCAACGCGCCGCCGGCCGCCGACGCGCCGAAGCCCCTGCTGATCGACGGCCAACCGGTGCCCGGTGTGACCGTGTCCGACGACGGCGCCGTCGCGCTCTACCAGTTCCAGTTCGACAAGCAGACCCACGAGCTGCCGACCGGTGCGGTGGAGCACACCATCGACGCAGCCCGCGCGGCAGTCGGCGACAGCGGTATCGGAGTGTTGCCGTCGGCCGCGATGGCGCAGATGCCCGAGATGGTGGGCGCCGGTGAGGTCATCGGTCTGATGGTGGCCGCGGTCGTGCTGATCGTCACCCTCGGTTCTCTGGTCGCCGCCGGACTTCCGCTCGTGACCGCCCTGCTGTCGGTCGCCGTCGGCGTCGGCGGGACGTTCGCGCTGTCGCACCTGTTCAACGTGCAGTCGATGACGGTCGTGCTCGCGCTGATGCTGGGCCTGGCCGTCGGCATCGACTACGCGATGTTCATCGTCAACCGGCAGCGCCGCCTGATCATGGATCGGGGGCTGTCCGCCGCGGAAGCCGCCGCCCGCGCGGTGGGCACCGCGGGCAGCGCGGTCGTCTTCGCCGGCACCACGGTGGTGATCGCACTCGTCGCCTTGACCATCGTCGGCATCTCGCTGCTGACCCCGATGGCGCTGGCCGCCGCGGCGACGGTACTGGTCGCGGTGCTCGCGTCGATCACGCTGCTGCCCGCGCTGCTGGGCCTGGTCGGTGAGCGGATCTGCTCGCCGAAGGGCAGGCACAGCGTCCCCTCGGAGCAGGGCGATCACCGGTTCGCCTCGGCCTGGGTGGGCGCGGTGCTGCGCAACCGGGTTCCCGCGGCACTGGCCGGTATCGCCCTCACCGGCGTGATCGCGCTGCCTGCGCTCGGCATGACACTGGGCATGCCCGACGGCGGCAGCTACAACGAGGGCACCCCGCAGCGCGCGAGCTACGACGCGATCGCCGAGCACTACGGCGACGGCTACAACGGCCCGCTGGTCGTCGTCGCCGAACCCCGCTCCGGCGGGCAGCTGACCACCGCGCAGGTCGTCGACACCTACAACGATCTGCGGCGAGTCCCCGGCGTCGCCGACGTCAGCCTCGGTGGACTCAACGACGCCTCCGACACCGCGGTGTTCTCCGTGGTGCCCGAGGCCGGCCCGACCGACGAGGCGACCGCACAGCTCGTCCGGGACATCCGCGCGCACTCCGGACCGCTGGCCGGTCTTCACGACGTGGACCTCGGCGTCACCGGCATCACCGCGATGGGCATCGACATGTCCGACCGTCTCGGCAAGGCGATCCCCGTCTACGTCGCGATCGTGATGGGGCTGTCGATCCTGGTGCTGACGCTGGTGTTCCGATCGATCGCGGTGCCGCTCAAGGCCACCGCCGGCTTCCTGCTCACCCTGCTCGCCACGTTCGGCGCCACCACCGCTCTGTTCCAGTGGGGCTGGTTCCAGCAGCTGATCGGGCTGTCGGCCACCGGACCGATCTTGAGCATGCTGCCGATCATGGTGATCGGCGTGCTCTACGGGCTGGCGATGGACTACGAGGTGTTCCTGGTGTCGTCCATGAAGGAGGCCCACGTCCACGGGCACCGCGGCGATGCCGCCGTGTCGCACGGGTTCACCCAGGCCAGCCGAGTTGTCGTGGCCGCGGCCCTGATCATGACGGCCGTGTTCGCCGGCTTCGTGTTCAACGCGGACCCGATGATCAAGCAGATGGGCTTCGCGCTGGCGTTCGGCGTGCTGATCGACGCGTTCGTGGTCCGCATGACCGTGGTGCCCGCGGTGATGTCGATGCTCGGCGACCGGGCCTGGTGGCTGCCGCGCCGGGTGGCCCGCGTGCTGCCCGACCTCGACATCGAGGGCGACAAGCTCAACCGCAGCCTCACCGAGGCGGGCCGCGACGATTCCGAGGCGGATGCCGGGACCCGTACCGTCACAGTGTGATCCGATCCCTCCTGACCGCCGCGGCCCTGGTGGCCGCGGCGGTCGGTGTCGCCGACCCCGTCCCCGAAGCCTCCGCAGGCGGACCACCCACCCTGACGCTGACCTTCGTCCGGCACGCCCAGTCCGAGGGCAACGCCTCGGGCCGGATCGACACGTCGACACCCGGCCCGGGGCTGACCCCGCTCGGTACCGCCCAGGCCGCCGAGGTCGCCACCGCACTCGACGGTCTGGAGATCGACGGGATCTACGCCTCCACGATGGTGCGCACCCAGCAGACCGCCGACCCGCTAGCGCTCCGGCGCGCCGAACCCGTCGTGGTGCTGCCCGGCCTGCGGGAGGTGGAAGCCGGCCAGGCCGAAGGCCAACCCGAGGCGGCCGCCGCCGGCTACTTCACCGCGCCCATGCAGTGGTTGCGCGGTGACCGCACGGCGCGTATCCCCGGCTCGATCAGCGGCGACGAGTTCGACGCTCGATTCGACGCGGCCGTGCAGACCATCGCCGACAGCGGCGACCGCGACGCCGTGGTGTTCTCCCACGGCGCGGCGATCATGCTGTGGGTGACGATGAACGTCGCGAACCCGCAGCCGAATCTGCTCGTCGAGCATCCGCTGGACAACACCGACCGCGTCGTGGTCGTCGGCAGCCCGGAGCGCGGCTGGCAACTGCTCGAGTGGGACGGCATCGCCGTCGCGCCGTAGTCTGGACGCACGCGCCGAGTGCCGAACCGGGGGAACGGGAGCCGCATGAAGATCCGGGTGATGCCCTACGTCACGGTCGAGATCGACGACCGCCTGCGCCAGCGTGCGCGCCGCATGGGCGAACAACTGCGGGTGACTCTCCGCGCCTACCTGCTCTCGGCCGCCGACGACGTCGACGCCGCCGGTGACCGCGTGCGCGACATGTGTGACGCCGCGGTGAACCGGGTCGACACCGTCGTCGCATCGGTCAACGACAAGATCGCCCCCACCGCACCGGCGGAACCCGCCGGCCCCGTGCGCCTCAAAGCGGTCTGACCACCTGATCTCCTGCCAGGGCGATGAACACTTGACTCAGTCGTTGGGTTTTTGCAACAGTTAGTTGTATGAGTCCGGTTCGTCGTGGTGAAACTCTGCCGATCTTCAACCGCATCGCGGTGTTGCGAGCCGAGCGCGCCATGAGCCGGGCTCAGTTGGCCGCGCAGGTCGACGTCAACCCACAGACCGTGGGAGCGCTGGAGCGGGGCGACCACTATCCCAGCCTCGATCTCGCCATGCGCATCTGTGACGTCTTCGGTCTGCCGGTCGAAGCGGTGTTCTCCCGAACGGAGTTCACACCGCTGTCTGCCGCGGTGTACCGCCGCGACTCCTAGACGAGAGGAAACATCCATGTCGGGCTCCCTCGGCCACGCCCCGCACAACCTCATCGACCGCTACCGCGATTACCGCACCCGCCGCTTCCTGAAGTACGAACAGACCTACGCGTCGTCGCTGCCGGGCTGGCGGACCCGCCGTCGGCGCCGGCAGCTCGTCGGCGCGCTCGCCGCCACGTTCGTGGCCATGTTCGCCGTCTCGATCGCGTGCGCGGTCGGCGTCGAGTGGGCACCGCTGCTGTGGCTGCCGGCCTGCGTGGTGTTCTACCCGCTGTGGATCGCCCTGCAGATCGTGTCGGGACGACAGGGCGATGCGCCGCAGGGCGCGCTCGACGAGTTCGAGATCGCGCAGCGCGACGCCGCCCGGTCGGTCGGCCTCACCATCACCCAGTACCTGATGCTGATCCCGATCTTCTACCTGATCTTCGGGGCGGTGATCACCGACGGCGCCGACGAGAACATGGCCTACGCCGGGGGTTTGATGGCGTTGACGGTGCTGCTCGTCGGCGGCTGCACCCCGGCGATGGTGCTGGGCTGGGTGCGGCCCGATCCGGTGGGCGAGGACTGACGCTCACCCGCCGGAACGGACGACTTCGTCCGCGACCTCTACGGTGGTGGGGGCTGCCTGTCGGCAGCGACGCCATACGGGTAGAGGAGTGACCGCTTGCTCGGCCATGCACTAGCGGTGTTGTTCGCTTTGCTCGCGGCGATCTTCATGGCGGTGGGCATCGTGGTTCGTCAGCGCGCCACTTTGGACGTCCCTGCGGAGAAGGGCGTCAGCACCGAGATGCTGACGACGCTGCTGCACCGCAAGCTGTGGTGGGCCGGTACCGCCGTGGCGGTCGCGGGGTATGGCTTCCAGGCGCTGGCGCTCGGTTACGGATCGCTACTGCTGGTGCAACCGGTGCTGGTGTCGGCGCTGCTCTTCGCGCTGCCGCTGAGCGCCCGGCTCGCGGGGCGCCGCGTCACCCGCGCGGAATGGCTGTGGGCGCTGCTGCTGACCGCGGCGCTGACGGTGTTCGTTGCCCTGGCCAAGGCGAGCGCCGGCGACTACGACATCCCGCTGACGCTCACGGTGCTGGTGGTGGCGGTGTCGCTGACCGTCGTGCTGGCCACCGTGGTGCTGGCCGTGCGCAGCGCCGACCGGGTGCGGGCGGTGCTGCTCGCGGTCGGAGTGGGTGTGCTGTTCGGCCTGGTCGCCGTGCTCACCAAGATCGTCATGCATCTGGTCACCGAGGGGCGCTTCGTCGCGGCGCTGACCACTCCGGCGCTCTATCTCGTGGTGCTGCTCGGGGTCGGTGCAACGCTGCTGCAGCAGTCGGCCTTCCACGCCGGCTCGCTGCAGACCTCGGTGCCGACGATGCTGGTGCTCGAACCGGTGGTCGCCGTCGTGCTGGGCGCGATCGTGCTCGGGGAGAGCCTGCAGATCACCGGCATGGAACCGGTCGCGCTGGCCGCCGCCGCGCTGGCGATGATCGCGGCAACCGTGGCGCTGGGCCGGCAGGAGGGCGCCTACGAGGAGCAGCTCGAAGCCGAGATGGCCGAGCGCGTCGCGTAGCCGATGGCGATCGGATCCACGTCAGACCGGATCGGTCGGCGAGCGGGTCATCGGCCGATTTGCGGAATGACCGATGGTGCGGCGAACCGCTTCACCACCTCGTGCTCTGTGTGTCTGTCTTTGACCGGCCAGTACCACAGGGCGAACGTGATACGGATGAGCCATTGCGCGGCCAGTGGGTCGCTGCGCCCGATCATTTCTTCGGCCATCTTGACGACGAAGGGTGATGAGGTCAGGGTCCCGGTGTCGTGGTCGGGACGAATGTCGCCCATGATCACTTTTCCGAGCGGTTCAGAACGCATGAAGTCCAGCGCCACGATGATGGCGGTCGCGACGCGGTCGGTTCCCTCGATCCCGTCTATGGCTTGCTGTATCGAGTCGACGATCCGCTGAGAGAACAGGGAGATGAGGCGTTCGAGGATCGCCGCCTTGCCGCCGGTATGGCGGTAAATGGTTGCGGGCGAGCAATTCAGCTGCGCAGCAAGCGCATCGATGGTGAACGCTTCGAACCCATTGCGTGAAACGAGCTCCGATGCAGCCGACATGATGCGATCACGCGCCTCGGCGCGGCGGTCCACTCCCAGGACCCAATCCTTCTGTGCCACGGCGACCAGCCTTCCCCGCACGGCGCCGATCTACAACAAATCTCTTTTCTCGCCACGAGACAGATTGCACGGGATGTCTCACCAATAACTGCAGGTTCCGCCCCATTCCGAGAACGGGAATGCTCGCCGGCCCCGAGCCGGCCTTTCAACTTCGCTGCCAGGTATTGACGTCCAAGACAACGGTATCGACGCTGAGAGCGTGTTGTCGGGAGAGGTGTGCTGAAACCGTGAACTTCGGACGAGAAGCCGCTGCCACGACGATGTTCTCGCCTCTCGTCACAGCGGGGCGATTGAACGTCTCTGCGGCGATACGCACGCACAGACGTGGATACCGCGGGTGGACGGGTGCGGTGAACACCGATTACGACCCGTTGGACGCAACGACCGCGGCGCAGCCTTACGCCGCCTACGACGCGTTGCACGCGGGAGGGCGGGTGCATTACAACCCACGGCGGGCGACATGGATTCTGCACAGACTCGACGACGTCCGCGCAGCCCTGCGCGACACAGACCAGGTGACCAGCAGCCATGGAGTGACGCGGGTCCGGATGGTCGCCGATCTCGTTGTGGTCACCGATGGCGAGCAGCACAGCCGCCTGCGCAAACAGGTTCAGCCGGCGTTCACAAAAGGTGCTCTGGACAGTTGGAGCAACATCATTGACAAGCTTGCCGCCGAACTCGTCGATGACATGATCGGTGCGGGCGACGGTGATGCTGTGCAGCGGCTGACGATACCCATGCCGCTTCGCGTGATCGCGGCAATTCTCGGCGTCCCGGAAGGCGACATCACCGACTTCCGCCGTTGGTCAGAAGAGGCCACCCAGATCATCAACTTCACCCCGACCGTGACCGGGGTTGCGCGCACGGCGCGGTCCCTGCGTGCCGCAGCAGCGCTGCGCCGCTACTTCTTGAAGCACCTCGCAGATGGACACCTCAAAGAATCGGACACCGTCCTCGGCCGGTTGTTGAAGCACAACACCGACGGAGCGCTCACCGACAACGAGTTGTTCTACATCGCCACCCTGCTCCTGATCGCCGGTAACGAGACCACAACCAACCTCCTCGGCGGGATGCTGCACACCTACGCCCACCACCCCGATCAATACGACATGATCCGCGCCAACCCCGACCTCATCCCGCAGGCCATCGAAGAACACGTCCGTTACACCAGCCCCATTCAGAACCTCTACCGCTATACGCGTGCCGATTACCGAGTAGGCGATGTCACGATCCCATCGGGTTCACGGGTGCTGATGTCATTCGGCGCGGCCAACCGCGACCCACTTGCCTTCGACGACCCCAACACCTTCCGTGCGGACCGAAACCCGCGCTCCCACATCGGCTTCGGCTATGGACCACACCTATGCCTCGGAGCGCCGCTGGCACGCATGGAGGCGCAAGCCGTACTCCGTGAACTAGTCGGTCGCGTTTCACGAATCGAGATGACCGGACCCGCAACATGGTCGACCAACAGCTCACTACGCGGCCCTACCCACCTCCCCGTCGTCCTCCACGAGAGGACGACGCCATGAAGTCCGGACGTACACAATCCGAACGGTGCCTACCTGAGCTATTTCACTGCCGGCCACCCCCGGTAGTTCTTCGGCCGCGCCTACAGTCGGGGGCATGCCGCAGCGCTACTTCATCGACTCGGTCGACGCGTTCCTGCCCGGAGCCCTCCGCGGCTTCGTCGCCGCCAATCCCCACGTCGCCTGGCACCGCGATCCCGGCTTCCTCGCCCGGCGCGGCCCCACCCCGCCGGGCCGCGTCGCACTCCTGTCCGGCGGCGGTTCGGGACACGAACCCATGCACGCGGGCCTGATCGGCGCCGGGATGCTGGACGCGGTCTGCCCGGGCCAGATCTTCACCTCGCCGAACGCATTACAGATCGCCGGCGCCACCCGCCACGTCGACTCCGGCGCCGGTGTCCTGCACATCGTGAAGAACTACACCGGCGACATGATGAACTTCCGCATCGCCCGCGACATCGTGGGCGACGAGGGCATCGACACCGACGTCGTGGTGGTCGCCGACGACGTCGCCACGGAATCCGACGACGAGGACGGGCCGGGCCGGCGCGGCACCGGCGCGACGATCGTCGTCGAAAAGGTCTGCGGCGCAGCCGCGGCCGAGGGTGCGGCGTTGCACGAGGTGGCCGAACTGGGCCGCCGAGTCGCCGACCAGGCCCGCAGCATGTCGGTGGCGCTGGACCCGTGCACGGTGCCCGGCTCCGACGCGCCGTCGTTCGATCTCGGCGACGACGAGATGGAGATCGGCATCGGCATCCACGGGGAGTCCGGCGTCGAACGTACCCAGTGGCAACCCGCCGCCGAGATCGTGCGGATGCTGCTCGACCGCATCGTCGGATCGCTCGGCCTGACCGAGGGCCGGCAGGTCATCGTGGTGGTCAACGGTCTCGGCAGCACACATCCGCTCGAACTGAACCTGGTGTTCGGTCACGTCGTCGAACAGCTGCGCGACGCCGGGATCGAGGTGGTGCGCGCGCTGGTGGGCACCATGGTCACCGCGTTGGACATGCGCGGGGCATCGGTGACCGTGGTGTGCGCCGACGACGAGATCGTGCGGCTGTGGGATGCGCCGACCGAGGCGCCTGCCTGGCCGCGACTGGCCGCCACCGCACCGGGTGAACTCGTTGACACGACGGCCGCCGAACCCGATGACGCCGTCGACTCGGGACCCGAATGTGCCTGGCTCACCACGTTTGTCGGCCGCGTGCAGGAGGCGATCGACGACCTGACCGCACTCGACCGGCAGGCCGGCGACGGTGACTTCGGCACCAACATGTCCGCGGCGCTCTCGCCGTTCGGCCTGCCGCTGCGCGGATCCGACGCCGACGTACTCGACGCGCTGTCGCGGTCGTACTTCGTGCGCGCCGGGGGCACCTCGGGGGCGGTGTTCGGGACGATGTTCCGCGAGTTGTCCAAGAGCTTCGCCGAGGCCGACGAGTTCGACCGGGCGTTCGCCGGCGGAGTGCGCGCAGCGTTGGAGTCGGTGGTGGAACTGGGCGGGGCGCGGGTAGGCGACAACACCGTCGTCGATGCCCTGCATCCCGCCAACGACGCTCTGCAGCAGGGTGATTCGCTGGCCGACGCCGCGGCGGCCGCGGCCCAGGGGGCGGAGTCGACCCGGGAGCGGGTGGCCCGGAAGGGCCGGGCCAGCTACGTCGGCGACGCCGGACGCGGTGCGGTCGACCCGGGTGCGCTCGTGGTCTCCTGGCTGTTCGAGGCCGCCGCGGGGTCCTGAACCCTCACGCCTCCCAGGACGACCAGCGCCGCACCGCGATGCTGATCACCGGGCCGTCGAGCGCGAGCCGCTCGTACTGCGGATACTTCCGCCGCAGCAGCGCATAGCCCGTCGCCATCTCGTCACCGCTGTGGTGCACGGCCGCAACGCCGTCGGCGCGCACCCACCACAGCTGCGTCCAGTCCTCGGCGTAGTGGTCGGCGAGTACGCAGACCCGGTCGTCGGCGGCGATGTTGGCCAGCCGCCGCAGCTCCCGCGTCTGCTTACGCTTGGCGTCCACCGCCGTGTAGATCACGTCACGGTGCACCGCGAACACCACCGGCACGAGATGGGGTGCGCCATCGGGGTTCAACGTCGCCAGCACGGCCGCGGGCGCGGCGGCGAACCGATCGGCGGCTTCAAGGGCGTCCGGGGCGTCGGTGCTCATACGCGGTCAGTCGTCGGGGTCGTCGGTGGATTTACGGATCGACGGCGTCTTCGTCACGTTGAACTCCGGCTTCTTCGTCGGACGCTGCGTCGGGCGGTATCCCGGACCGCCGCCGCTGTTGTCGGCTGTCTCTTATACACATCT
>NZ_LZSU01000035.1 GCF_001665575.1 Mycobacterium sp. 852013-51886_SCH5428379
CGTCGAATGTCGCGGCGTCCAACTTCGGCAGGGTGATCGTCCAGGTGGTGGTCTCGCCGTGGTCGCGTTTGGTGATCGAGGGTTTCGGCGCCGGCCGTGTTTTGGGTGGCTGGGGTTCGAGTTTGACCGCGGTGCGCAACTGGGTGACGGTGGCGGCTTCGGCGGTCTGGATGTAGTGCTCATCGGAGCCCTCGGCGGCGTGTTCGGCCAGCACCCCGAGCCGATCCAGCGACAGCCGCCCCTCGCACAACGCCTGGGTGCAGCGCGGGAACTCTTCGGTCCGCCGCGCGACGGCGACCATGACCTCGGCGTTGCGGGGGGTGACACCGGTCTTCCACGCCACCAGCGCTTCCATGGAGCGGGCACCGGTCATCCCCCACAGCTCGTCGCGGTCGATCTCGGCGATGATGTCCACCAGGCGCCCGTCGATCGCGTTGCGCTGACCGGACAGCTCGGCGAACTCGTCGAACAGCACCTCGAGGCGGTCCTTCGGGCTGACCCGACCGACCAAAGACACTGCCGCTGAGGACATATCACCATCAAAGCAGAGGGGTCCGACAAATATGCCTCATGCTGAACGCACCGGCCGCCCCGGCTCTGGGATGATCGACAGCGGTGACATGACCATGCAGACAACCGATACGAACCCGACGATCCCCGAAGCGACCCCGAGCGCGCGGGCAGTCGTCGACCTCGACGCCATTGCGCACAACGTGCGGTTACTGCAGGGGCGCGCCGGTTCGGCGCAGGTCATGCCGGTCCTCAAGGCCGACGGATACGGCCACGGCGCGACGCAGGTGGCCCGCACCGTGCTCGCCGCAGGCGTCACTCAACTCGGGGTGGCCACCCTGGCTGAGGCTTTGGCCCTGCGCGGCGACGGGATCACCGCACCGCTGCTGGCCTGGCTCCACGCCCCGGGCACCGACTTCGCGCCCGCCCTGCAGGCCGATGTGCAGATCGCGGTCTCGTCGGTGCGTCAGCTCGGCGAGGTGCTCGACGCGGTCGCCCGCACCGGGCGCACGGCCGAGCTGACCGTCAAGGTCGACACCGGGCTGAGCCGCAACGGTGTCAGCCCCGCCGAATACCCGGCCCTACTCGACGCGCTGCGTCGCGCCATCGCCGACGACGCCGTGCGGGTGCACGGCATCATGTCGCATCTGGCCTGTGGTGACGAACCGGACAACCCGGTCAACGACCAGCAGGGGCAGCGGCTGACCGCGATGCGCCGGGCGGCCGCCGACGCCGGAGTGCATTTCGAGATCGCCCACCTGGGCAACTCACCCGCGGCGATGACCCGGCCCGACCTCGCGTTCGACATGGTCCGGCCCGGCATCGCCGTGTACGGGCAGAGTCCGATCCCCGCGCTCGGCGACATGGGCCTGCGCCCGGCGATGACGCTGAGCTGCCCGGTCGCCCAGGTGCGCGCCGTACCCGCGGGAACCGGCGTGTCCTACGGCCACGCCTGGGTCAGCGTGTCGGACACCACTTTGGCGTTGCTGCCGATCGGGTATGCCGACGGGGTGTTCCGCAATCTCAGTGGCCGCTTCGACGTCGCGATCAACGGCCGCCGGTATCCCGCCGTCGGCCGCGTCTGCATGGATCAGTTCGTCGTCGACCTGGGGCCCGGACCCGTCACCGTCACCGAGGGCGACGAGGCGA
This sequence comes from Mycobacterium sp. 852013-51886_SCH5428379, assembly GCF_001665575.1. Classification (GTDB taxonomy): domain Bacteria; phylum Actinomycetota; class Actinomycetes; order Mycobacteriales; family Mycobacteriaceae; genus Mycobacterium. The sequence goes on from NZ_LZSU01000035.1 coordinate 1,660, forward strand.
TCCTGTTCGGCCCCGGCACCCGCGGCGAACCCACCGCCCAGGACTGGGCCGACCGGCTGGGCACGATCACCTACGAGATCGTCACCAGCCCGCGCGGCCGGGTGACGCGCAGCTACGTCGGGGGACCACGGTGAGCGACCAGGCCGCCCACGGGGGGCGGTCGTTCCTCGGCGCCGGCTGGCTCGCCGGCGCCGCAGGACTGGCCGCCGTCGGCTCGCTGGCCGGCGTCACCGTCGCGCGGTCGCTGACCCGACGGGTCAGCAAGGACGACCCGTACGCGGGGGAGGACTTCGAACTCCTCGACGCCGACCGCAGCTCGGTCGTCACCACGGCGGACGGCGTGCCCCTGGCCGTCCGCGAGGTCGGCCCCGCCGAGGCCCCGCTGACCGTCGTGTTCGCCCACGGATTCTGTCTGCGCATGGGGGCGTTCCACTTCCAGCGCGCCCGGCTGAGCGAACAGTGGGGCGACCAGGTCCGCATGGTGTTCTACGACCAGCGCGGGCACGGCCAGTCCGGCGAGGCCCCTCCGGACACCTACACCGTCACCCAGCTCGGCCAGGATCTGGAGTCCGTGCTGGCCGTCGTGGCACCCCGCGGCCCGGTGGTGCTCGTCGGGCACTCGATGGGCGGTATGACCGTGCTGTCCCACGCCCGGCAGTTCCCGGACCGCTATCCCACCCGCATCGTCGGCGCGGCGCTGATTTCCTCGGCGGCCGAAGGTGTTTCACGGTCTCCGCTGGGCGAGATCCTCAAGAATCCGGTGCTCGAGGCCGCGCGGTTCGCCGCCCGCTACGCCCCGAAGACCGTGCACCGCACCCGCGGCCTGACCCGCACGGTGATCGGTCCGGTGCTGCGTGCCGCGTCCTACGGCGACGAGAAGATCAGCCCGTCGGTGGTGGCGTTCTCCGAGAAGATGATGCACGACACCCCGATCGCCACCCTGGTCGAATTCCTGCACGCGCTCGAGGTGCACGACGAGACCGAAGGACTCGACACGCTGGCGAAGATCCCGACGCTCATCGCGTGCGGCGACCGCGATCTGCTCACCCCGAAGGAGCACTCGGAGGAGATGGCCGATGCGTTGCCCCGGTGCGAATTGGTGATCGTCCACGGCGCAGGCCATCTGGTGCAGCTGGAGGACCCCGAGGCCATCGACGACGCGCTCGTGCGCCTGGTCGAACGCGCGACACCGTCCAAGCTCGTCGCCCTCACCCGGCGACTCAAAGACCGGGTCCGGTCACGTGGCTGATCACACGGGCGGGACGGCCGAGCTGCCGACCGCCGAGGCGACCGTCGCCTTCGGAGCCGAGCTCGGCGCGCAACTGCGCGCCGGTGACGTGGTCGTGCTGTCCGGACCCCTGGGCGCCGGAAAAACGGTGCTGGCCAAGGGAATCGCCCAGGCCATGGACGTCGACGGGCCGGTGACCTCACCGACGTTCGTGCTGGCTCGGGTGCACCGGGCCCGACAGGAGGGCAGACCCGCGATGGTGCACGTCGACATGTACCGACTGCTCGACCCGGGCGGTTCGGAACAGGGCACCGACCTGCTCGCCGAACTCGACTCGCTCGATCTGGACACCGATCTCGAGGACGCGGTCGTCGTCGTCGAATGGGGTGAGGGCATCGCCGAACGACTGTCCGACAACCACCTCGACATCCGCCTCGAGCGAGCCAGGGACACCGAGACCCGCACCGCGATCTGGCAGTGGAGCCGACCGTGAGCCGGCTCGTCCTGGCGCTCGACACCGCCACCCCCGCCGTAACCGCGGGGGTGGCCCGGCACGACGGCGGAGAGGTCACGGTGCTGGCCGACCGCGTCACCGTCGACGCCCGCGCCCACGCAGAACAGCTGACGCCCAACGTGATCGGAGCGCTGTCCGACGCGGGCGTGGCGATGACGGACCTTGATGCGGTGGTGATCGGTTGCGGGCCAGGTCCTTTCACCGGACTGCGGGTCGGGATGGCCAGTGCCGCCGCCTACGGCCATGCGCTCGGCATCCCCGTGCACGGGGTGTGCAGCCTCGACGCCATCGGCGTGCTGACCGGCGGTGACGTCCTCGTGGTCACCGACGCCCGGCGGCGCGAGGTGTACTGGGCGCGCTACCGCGACGGCATACGCACCGCCGGTCCCGCGGTCAACGCGCCTGCCGATGTCGCAGGCGCGCAGGAGGAACTGACCCGGCCGCCGCGGTATCCCACCGTCGCCGGATTGGTCCGCGCGGTACCGGACTGGACCGCGGATCCGGAACCGCTGGTGCCGCTGTATCTGCGCCGCCCCGACGCCGTTCCGCGCGCCGAGGCGCGATGACCGTCACCTACGACAGGTTGACCAAGGACGACGCCGCTCGCTGCGCGGAGCTGGAGTCGCTGCTGTTCCCCGGCGACGACCCCTGGCCGGCGCGGGCCTTCCGCGCCGAACTCGACGCGGGGCACACCCACTACGCCGCGGCCCGCGCCGACGGCAAGCTGGTCGGCTACGCGGGGATCGCGCGGCTGGGCCGCCGTGAGCCGTTCGAATACGAGATCCACACCATCGGCGTCGACCCCGAGTACCAGGGGCGGGGGATCGGCCGCCGCCTATTGGCCGATCTGCTCGACGTCGCCGGCAACGGCACCGTCTTCCTCGAGGTCCGCACCGACAACGAACCGGCCATCACACTCTACGAGAGCGTCGGTTTCGTCCGGGCCGGCCTGCGTAAGCGCTACTACCGGGTCAGCGGGGCGGACGCCTATACGATGAGACGCGACCCACCATGATCATTCTGGCCATCGAGAGCTCCTGTGACGAGACCGGTGTCGGCATCGCCGAGCTCACCGGCGACGGCGCGGTGACCCTGCTCGCCGACGAGGTCGCCTCCAGCGTCGACGAACACGCCCGCTTCGGCGGGGTGGTGCCCGAGATCGCGTCCCGTGCCCACCTCGAGGCGCTCGGCCCGACCATGCGGCGTGCGCTGGATACCGCGGGCGTCGCCCGGCCCGACGTCGTCGCCGCCACCATCGGCCCAGGTCTGGCCGGCGCCCTGCTGGTGGGGGTCGCGGCGGCGAAGGCGTACGCGGCGGCCTGGGGGGTGCCGTTCTACGGCGTCAACCATCTGGGCGGGCACCTCGCCGCCGACGTCTACGACCACGGGCGGCTACCCGAGAGCGTGGGTCTGCTGGTCTCGGGCGGGCACACCCATCTGCTGCACGTCCGGTCGCTGGGCGAGCCGATCCTCGAACTCGGTAGCACCGTCGACGACGCGGCCGGTGAGGCGTACGACAAGGTGGCCCGGCTGCTCGGACTGGGCTATCCGGGCGGACGGGCGCTCGACGAACTCGCCCGCGAGGGCGACCGCGACGCGATCGTCTTCCCCCGCGGGATGACCGGACCGCGCGACGATCCGTTCGCGTTCAGCTTCTCCGGGCTCAAGACCGCCGTCGCACGCTATGTGGAAAGCCACCCGGAGGCGTCCCAGGCCGACGTGGCCGCCGGATTCCAGGAAGCCGTCGCCGACGTGCTCACCCGCAAGGCGTTGCGCGCCTGCGAACAGCTGGACGTCAAGACCCTGCTGATCGCCGGCGGGGTCGCGGCGAACTCCCGCCTGCGCGAACTGGCCGAGCAGCGCTGCGCGGAAGCGGGTGTGACACTGCGCATCCCGCGGCCGCGGTTGTGCACCGACAACGGCGCGATGATCGCGTCGTTCGCCGCCCATCTGATCGCGGCAGGCGCCCAGCCGTCGCCGTTGGATGCCGCCAGCAACCCCGGCCTTCCCGTGGTGCGCAGCCAGGTCGCGTGAAATGGCACCGACCCACCCTTGAGCGCTAGCACTCGCGTGTATAGAGTGCTAGGTGGCAGGCGGCCAAAACCCCGCGTCGGCACCCGCGACGACGACGCACCAGGGCCCGGACGCATGCCGAACACCTGGTAACGCACCGAAAACTCAGGTCCTGGAAGTCCCGGACCTACACCGAACTAAGTGGAGGGCTCCATCGTGGCGAGCGTGAACATCAAGCCACTCGAGGACAAGATCCTCGTCCAGGCCAACGAGGCCGAGACCACGACCGCATCCGGTCTGGTCATCCCGGACACGGCCAAGGAGAAGCCGCAGGAGGGCACTGTCGTCGCCGTCGGCCCCGGCCGCTGGGACGACGAGGGTGAGAAGCGGATTCCGCTGGACGTCTCCGAGGGCGACACCGTCATCTACAGCAAGTACGGCGGCACCGAGATCAAGTACAACGGCGAGGAGTACCTGATCCTGTCGGCACGCGACGTGCTGGCAGTCGTCAACAAGTAAGCACCTCGTGCCCGCCCCGGTGATCCTTCGCGTCTTCACGCAGAAGGTCCCGGGGCGGCGTGCATTCACGAATACCTAGTAGGAAGCGCAATCCATGAGCAAGCAGATTGAGTTCAACGAAACTGCGCGCCGCGCGATGGAAGTCGGTGTCGACAAGCTTGCCGATGCGGTCAAGGTGACGCTGGGCCCCCGCGGCCGCAACGTCGTGCTGGCCAAGTCGTGGGGCGGACCCACCGTGACCAACGACGGCGTCACCATCGCCCGCGAGATCGACCTCGAGGACCCGTTCGAGAACCTGGGCGCCCAGCTGGTGAAGTCGGTGGCCACCAAGACCAACGACATCGCCGGTGACGGCACCACCACCGCGACCGTGCTGGCACAGGCCATCGTCAAGGCCGGCCTGCGCAACGTCGCCGCGGGCGCCAACCCGATCGCGCTCGGCGCCGGGATCAGCAAGGCCGCCGATGCGGTCTCCGAGGCGCTGCTGTCCGCGGCCACCCCGGTCGACGACAAGAAGGGGATCGCCCAGGTGGCGACCGTCTCCTCGCGCGACGAGCTGATCGGCGACCTGGTCGGCGAGGCGATGACCAAGGTCGGCGCCGACGGCGTCGTCACCGTCGAGGAGTCCTCGACGCTGAACACCGAGCTCGAGATCACCGAGGGCGTCGGCTTCGACAAGGGCTACGTCTCGGCGTACTTCGTCAACGACTTCGACACCCAGGAAGCGGTGTTCGAGGACGCCCTGATCCTGCTGCACCGGGAGAAGATCAGCTCGCTGCCCGATCTGCTGCCGCTGCTGGAGAAGGTGGCCGAATCGGGTAAGCCGCTGGTCATCATCGCCGAGGACATCGAGGGTGAGGCGCTGTCGACGCTCGTCGTCAACGCCATCCGCAAGACCCTCAAGGCCGTCGCGGTCAAGGCGCCGTTCTTCGGTGATCGCCGCAAGGCGTTCCTCGAGGACCTCGCGATCGTCACCGGCGGTCAGGTCGTCAACCCCGATGTCGGCCTCACGCTGCGTGAGGTCGGACTCGACGTGCTCGGCTCCGCCCGGCGCGTGGTGGTCACCAAGGACAGCACGGTGATCGTCGACGGCGGCGGCGGTCAGGAGGCGATCGCCGATCGCGCCAAGCAGCTGCGGGCCGAGATCGAGGCCACCGACTCCGAGTGGGACCGCGAGAAGCTCGAGGAGCGGCTGGCGAAGCTCGCCGGTGGCGTTGCGGTCATCAAGGTCGGCGCGGCCACCGAGACCGACCTGAAGAAGCGCAAAGAAGCCGTCGAGGACGCGGTCGCCGCGGCCAAGGCGGCCGTCGAGGAGGGCATCGTCACCGGCGGCGGCAGCGCGCTCGTGCAGGCACGGTCCGCGCTCGAAAACCTGAAGTCGTCGCTCTCCGGTGATGAGGCGCTCGGCGTCGGAGTGTTCGCCTCCGCGCTGTCGGCCCCGCTGTACTGGATCGCCACCAACGCCGGGCTCGACGGCGCGGTCGTGGTGAGTAAGGTCAGCGAGCTGCCGACCGGTCAGGGCTTCAATGCGGCCACGCTGTCGTACGGCGACCTGCTCGCCGACGGCGTCGTCGACCCGGCCAAGGTCACCCGCTCGGCGGTGCTCAACGCCGCCTCGGTGGCGCGGATGATCCTGACCACCGAGACCGCGGTCGTCGACAAGCCGGTCGAGGAGGCCGACGATCACGGCCACGGACATCACGGCCACGCCCACTAAGAGGTGATTTCGGTGTAGTTCGTCGCGCTGGGCGCGACGAACTACACCGAAATCGCGGCCATCTGATGGTGCGGTTCCGGTCTCACGCCAATGTCAGTCGGACCATCGGCAGACGTTCGACCGGCTGTCGGACCGTATTCTCGATCGCTCCCCGCAGCCGTCGCCACGCCGCCGGGTGCGCCTGTTGGTACCTGTCCAGTACGGCGTCGGCATCCTGGGGCGACATCATCACGGCCGTGGCGGGTTCCGAGAACCGCGCACCGATGCTCACGCGGCAGTCCGGGTGGGCCTGCAGATTCTGGTACCACTGAGCTGTCGTGCCGAAGCCGCTGGCAACGACGATCGTGTCGCGACTCGGCCGTTCGATCGCCTCGAGGCACACGAATCGAGGTAATCCCGTTGTGCGGCCCCGATGTTCGAGCATGAGCATCCGTTCCCCGAACAACCGGCCCAAGTGATGTCGATACAGCCAGATCGGTGCCCGTACGAAGCGGCGGGTACGGAGCAGGCGCGCGGTGATGTCGTCTAACGGCGATGCCATTCAATTCAACATAGCGCGCTGCAACCGACAACCGCACGGCTTGGACGCGGCCACGCCCACTGAAAAGCGCGGAGATCGGTCCTCACCCCGCGATCGCAGGCCGCTTCGGCTGCCGTGCTCGAACCACCGTGTCAAGATCACGGCATGGTCGGCGACGGCGTACACGGCACCCTGGTGGGTCGCAGCGCCGAGCAGCACACCTTGACCGGTTTGATCGACCGCGTCCGCGCCGGCGGCAGCGCAGTTCTCGTCCTCCGGGGAGAGGCGGGTATCGGCAAAACCGCGTTGCTGATGGACGTCCGTGATCGAGCCGCAGATCTGCGCGTCATCGCCCTCAGCGGCGCGGAATCGGAGATGGAACTCGCCTACGCCGGGGTTCAGCAACTGTGTGCCCCACTGCTGGGTTCCCTCGACAGGCTGCCCGACCCGCAGAAGAACGCGCTGGCCGTGGCACTCGGGCTTCGTGACGGCGCGGCGCCCGATCGCCTCCTGGTGAGTTTGGCGGTGCTGTCGCTGCTCGCCGACGCGGGAACGCAGCGACCCACCCTCTGCCTGATCGACGACGCGCAGTGGGTCGATCGCGCTTCGCTCCAGGCGCTCGCCTTCGCGGGACGCCGACTCTCCGCCGACCCCGTCGGGATGATCTTCGCCGCGCGTGACCTGCAGGCCGAGCAGGAGTTGGCCGCATTACCCCACATGCACATCGACGGCCTCGCCGATGCCGATGCGCGCGCATTGCTCTCGTCGATGATGCCCGCCCGCCTGGACGACGGCGTTCGCGACAACATCCTGGCCGAAGCGGCCGGGAATCCGCTGGCGCTGCTCGAATTGAACCGTGCGCTGCCACGGGCGCGGATGGCGGGCGGGTACGGACTGGTGGCCGCAAAGCCACTGGCGACGCGGATCGAACAGACCTACGGCCGGCGACTGCGCGAACTGCCGTCGCAGACCCGGATGCTCCTGCTCCTGGCGGCCGCCGAACCCACCGGCGAGCCGTCATGGTTGTGGGCCGCCGCCGCGCGCCTCGGGATCGGTCCGGACGCCGGCGTCCCAGCGGAGCAGAGCGGCCTGGTGAGCGTGGACACCAGACTGCGATTCCGGCATCCGCTGGTGCGGTCGGCGGTATACCGCGACGCCATCCCGTCGGAGCGGCGGCAGGCCCATACCGCTCTGGCTGAAGTGATCTCGGGCCCGGTCGCGGATGAACACCGCGCGTGGCACCACGCTCACGCCGCAGACGCACCGAGCGAGGCGGTCGCCGTGGAGCTGCTGCAGTCAGCCGATCGGGCCCGCCGACGGGGTGGAAGTGCCGCGGCGGCAGCGTTTTTGGCGTACGCCGTCGAACTCACCCCGGACCCTGTCCGGCGTGCCGAGCGCGCACTGGCGGCGGCGCTGTCCAAGCTGGACGCGGGTGATCCGGAGGCCGCGGCCCGGCTGCTCGAGGCAGTAGGTGGCGCTGACGACGAATTGCTCAGTACGCGAGCAGATCTGGTGCGCGCCAAGATCGCCTTCGCCACCAACCGTGGCAGCGACGCACCCCCGTTGCTGCTGGCCGCTGCCGAACGACTGCGTGACCTGGATCCCGCGCTTGCGCGAGAGACCTATCTCGAAGCGCTGATGGCGGCGGCGGTCGTCGGCCGGTACGACACCGCGGTGGCCGTTGCGGAGGCGGCGCGCAACGCCCCCACCATGTCAGGACCGCCCAGAGCAGTCGACCTGCTGCTGGACGGGACGGTCGTCAGACTCACCGACGGATACGTCGCCGCCGCCCCGCTGCTGAAACGCGCCATCGACGCGTACCTGGACGACGACAAGAACGGCACCGCCGATCCGCGATGGCATCTGATCGCCCTGCGTGTCCTGCTGGACCGATTCGAAGAGGCCACCTATAACGCGTTGAGTCGTCGCCAGCTCGAGATACTCACCGCGACAGGAGAATTGACGGCCCTCCCCAACGTTCTGACCACCAACGCAGGGGCGTGTGTCAACACCGGCGATTTCGCGCAGGCCGTCGCGTTGATCGAGCAGTCCAGGTCGATATCCGAAGCGACGGGCACGCCGCCCCACCGCTCGGTCGAGGCGTATCTCGCCGCATACCGCGGGCAGGAGCGGGTGTGCGTCGAGATGGTGCAGGCGACGATCGACGAGGCAACCGAACGCGGCGAGGGTGCCGCAATCGCCCAGGCACACTTTGCCGCGGCGATCCTCCGCACCGGACTTCGTCAGTACGACAAAGCATTCGCCGCATGTAGCTCGGCATTGGAGTACGACGACATCGCGCTGCGCGGCTACATCCTGGTCGAGATGGTGGAGGCGGCCATCAGGAGCGGGCACCGGAGCGCGGCCGAGACTGCGCTCGACGAACTCGCGGAGCGGGCGGCGGCCAGTGGGTCGGACAGCGCGCTGGGTCTCGCAGCCCGTTGCAGGGCCCTCGTCGATGATGGTCCGACCGCCGAGGCCGAGTACGACGTAGCCATCGCGAACCTCCAGCGCAGCCCTGTCGTCGTCTACTACGCGCGCACGCATCTCGTCTACGGCGAGTGGCTACGGCGGCAGAACCGCCGCATCGACGCTCGCCGGCAGCTGCGCATCGCTCACGAGATGTTCACCGCGATGGGGGCCGATGGCTTCGCCGAGCGGACGCGCCGTGAACTCGCGGCGGCAGGCGAGCCACTACCGGACGAGCGTGGCGGCAGGTCGACGGGGAGTTCAACGGTGACATTGACGACGCAGGAAAGCTATATCGCCCGACTGGCGGGTGACGGTTACAGCAACTCCGAGATCGCCGGCCACCTGTTCATCAGTCCCCGCACTGTGGAGTGGCATTTGAGCAAGATCTTCGCCAAGCTCGGAGTGTCTTCTCGGCGCGAGTTGAGGCAGCGTCCGTGGTGACGAGCCGGGGTCGAAGACGAGCCCCGGACCGCTGAGTTCCGGGCCGGGGATCAGGACGGCGGCGGCACGCGGGTCAGCAGATCGTCGAGCGCCACGAGATCGAGGTAGGCGACGACGCGGGTGACCCGCTCGCCGGCCATGGTCAGGAACCACGCGTACTCGTTGACGTAGGGCCGGCCGTCGAGGGCGGTTGCGGTGCCCCGCCAACGCGCGACGACCTGGTCGTCGTCGGCCACCACTTCGTGGACGTCAGCCTGGATGGGACCGGTGAGCCGGTCGACGACCGGTCGGGCACCGTCGTCGAGGAACTGTTGTCGCGTGGTGTAGGTGGTCTGCCGGCCTGCGCGCGCCACGGTCCAGGTGACGTCGTCGGCGAGGATCGCGTAGAAGGTGTCCGGTCCACCGACGCCGCGCTCGAACGCGTCCCGCACGATCTGGGTGTTGCGTTGTGCCGGGTCGGGCAGCGGGGCGGCGTTGGTGATGGCGCATCCGGATGTCGGCCCGACGGCCAGAAGTCCGGCGGCGACGACGGCTTTGGTCCACTGCTTCAGGGGCATACCTCGAACGTATGGCCGCGAGACCTGTTGTGGGAGGGTGCGGTACACCCACGCTGGCGCATGGTCGTGCGCGCTCCCACGGGACTGGATTGCAGTGAGGCGTGATGAAACTCCACCGAGGGCCGTCCCGACGGCATACGCTGCGGTTTCATGGCCCTCAGGCGTCTTCGACACGCTGCGGCCGGGTGCTGCGCGGTCCTGGTCGCGAGCGCGGTGGCGACCACGTTCGCGTCGCCGGCTGCCGCCGATCCGCTGAATCCGATTCCCGGGAACGGTTTCTTCCTGGTCGGGCCTGACGTCGCGCCGGGCCTCTACAACACCGGCGGTACAGCTTCGACGTTCGGAATCTGGATCAACGACGTGCCCACGCAGGACTCGATGTGCGTGTGGTTCACCTACAGCACCCCGGACACGAACAAGGACAACGTCGTCGCGACCAACATGTCGATCGGGCCGATGTTCGCGAACATCAACGCGTCGGTGAAGGCGTTCGAGACCCGGAACTGTCAACCCTGGACCCGGGTGCCCTGATCCCGCGTTAGATTCGGTCATGATCAAGGTCTCGCGCGTGGTGGTGCTCAGCTGCGCAGTCGCCGTCTTCGCGCTGCTATCGTCGTGTGCGGAGGCGCCTGAGCGACCCGCGGATTCGTCCGGCGGCACGGCCGAGGTGGTAGGGGCGCCACTGCCGCAGGATGCGCCGCAGCAGGCCCCGCCGGTGCAGCGGGATCTGGTGAAGACCGCGTCGATGACGGTCACCGTCCCCGACCCCGCTCAGGCCGCGGACAAGGCCGCCGACGTCGTCGGCGCCGCCGGGGGCCGGGTCGACAGCCGGACCGACGACGCCGGGTCGGGCACCGGGCGGGCGAGTAGCACGATGACGCTGCGGGTGCCCGCCGCCGACCTGGACGACGCGTTGGACAAGTTGAAGGAACTGGGCACCGTCGAACGTGCCGAGATCAGCACCGAGGACGTCACAGCCCAGCGCGTCGACCTCGACGCGCGTATCACCGCGTTGCGCACCTCGGTGGACCGACTGCTCGCGATCATGCGCGATGCCCGTGACCCGGCCGCGCTGATCACGGCCGAGGACGCGTTGTCGGAACGCCAGGCGGAGCTCGACAGTCTGCGAGCGCAGCGCGAGGCGCTCGGCGACAGAATCGAATACAGCACCATCGAGGTGTCCTTCGTCGCCGATGCGATCGGCGGCCCGGCACCCAAGGAGTATCGGGGTTTCCTCGGATCGGTCGAACAGGGTTGGGACGTCATGGTTTCCGTGGCGGGCCGCCTCGTACTGGTCTTCGGGCTGCTGGTGCCGTGGCTGGTGGTGGTGGCCTCAGCAGCCGGCATCGGTTACGCCGTCATCCGGATCCTGCGGGCCCGCCGCCCCTAGTCGGCGTCCTCGAAAGCTGCACCGGGATACGGTCGTCCGGTGAGATTCGACGAATACCGGGGCTACGACGCGGTCGGCCTGGCGGAACTGGTGGCAGCGGGAGACGTGTCGGCGGCCGAACTGCTGACGCTGGCGCAGGAGCGGGCAGCCGCGGTGAATCCGCGTATCAACGCCATCGTCCGCGAGGTGCCCACCGGTTCGCCCGTCGCGCGCACAGGGCCGTTCGCCGGGGTCCCGTTCCTGATCAAGGATCTCGCGCAGGACTTCGCCGGCCTGCCGTCGTCGCAGGGTTCGCGCGCGCTGCTGTCCATGCCGGTGCCCGAGCATTCGACCGTCGTCCAGCGCTGGGTCGACGCCGGGCTGGTGATCTTCGGCAAAACGAATTGCCCAGAATTCGGCGCGAAGGGCATCACCGAACCCGTGGTCTGGGGTCCGGCCCGCAATCCGTGGAATCTCGGGCGGACACCGGGTGGATCGTCAGGCGGATCCGCGGCCGCTGTCGCGGCGGGGATCGTCCCGTGCGCCGGCGCCAACGACGGGGGCGGATCGATCCGCATTCCGGCGGCGTGCTGCGGCCTCGTCGGCCTCAAACCCGGCCGCGGTCTGACGCCGATGGGTCCGGGCACCGGCGAAGCCATGCACGGTGCGGCGGTCCAGGGTGTCGTCTCACGAACGGTCCGCGACACCGCGGCGATGCTCGACGTCATCAGCGGCGGCGAACCCACCGGCGATTACCTCCCTGCCGTCCCCGAAACGCCCTTCGCGGAGTGCGTAGGCCGCGATCCGGGCCCTCTGCGGATCGGCGTCCGGGTACCGTCCGCGATCACCGCCACGCCGCACCGCGAGGCTTACGCGGCGGTGGAGGCCACCGTCCGCGCCCTGACCGAGCTGGGCCACCACGTCGACGAACTCCCCGAGGCGCCCTATGACGACGCGGCGCTGGCGAAAGACTTCCTGCTCACCTGGTTCGTCTACGTCGCCTGGGAGCTCGCCGACGCGAAACGCCTGACCGGCGCGGGAGACGAAGCCTTCGAACGCGACACGTTGATCATGGCGGCGATCGGCCGGGCCACCAGTAGCGTCGACTACGTCGCCGCCGTCCAGCGGCGCCACGACTACGTGCGGCGGTTGACGGAGTTCTTCGATTCCTACGACCTGCTGCTGACGCCCACGCTGGCGACGCCGCCACCGAAGGTCGGCGAGTTCGAGCTTCCCCCGCTGGTGCAGCGCGGCGCCGACGCACTGCTCAAGACCCGCACCGCCCGGCTCCTGCGCCACACCAACATCGTCGACGACATGGTGGACCAGAACCTCGGCTGGGTGCCCTACACCCAGCTGGCGAATCTGACCGGACGCCCGGCCATCACGCTGCCACTGCACTGGACCGCCGACGGCCTCCCGATGGGCGTCCAGTTCGTCGCACCGCTCGCGGGTGAGGCGCTGCTGATCCAGCTGGCCGCCCAACTCGAACGGGCGGTGCCGTGGGCCGAGAGGTTCGCGCCGATCTGATGAGACGGGGCCCGGTTCTGTGCACCGGAGGCGGTGGTGTACTGTCGGCCGCGTGAACACCGGTGTGCGCGTCGCCTATTGGCGCTTTATCGAGGCTCCGGGCGGAGCCGATCGAGCGCAGCGCTAACGCACGCAACCCACCCGGAGCCCAGGCAGTGACCACACGGTCGCTGCCTTTCGTCATTCAAGGGCACCGGACTTCCGCTCAGTGCCCGCCACCAGAAAGGCACTGAATCCCGATGAACCTGGCGCAGACAGCCACCCCGCCCGCCACCTCTGACCGGCGGATCCGCGGTTTCAGCGAAGTCCCCAGCCCGCACGCCGTGCTCACCGAGTTCCCGCTGGGCGCCAGGCGCGCCGAACTGGTCGCCGACCACCGCAACCGAATCGCCGACATCCTCGCCGGCCGCGACGACCGGCTACTCGTCGTGGTGGGACCGTGTTCGGTCCACGACCCGGTCGCCGCCGTCGACTACGCTGCCCGGCTGGCCGCGGTCGCCGACCGGCTCAGTGATCGGCTCGAGATCGTCATGCGGGTCTACTTCGAGAAACCGCGCACCACGATCGGCTGGAAGGGCCTGATCAACGACCCCGGTATGGACGGCAGCTTCGACGTGGCGCGCGGTCTGCGCGTCGCCCGCCGGCTGCTGCTCGACATCATCGACATCGGGCTGCCGGTGGGTTGCGAGTTCCTGGAACCGCTCAGCCCGCAGTACATCGCCGACGCGGTGGCCTGGGGCGCCATCGGGGCCCGCACCACCGAGTCCCAGGTGCACCGTCAGCTCGTCTCGGGGCTGTCGATGCCGGTCGGCTTCAAGAACGGCACCGACGGCAACATCCAGGTCGCCATCGATGGGGTGAAGGCCGCCGCCTCCCAGCACGTCTTCTTCGGGATGGACGACCTCGGCCGCGGCGCGCTGGTGAGCACGGCCGGTAACGAGGACTGCCACGTCATCCTGCGCGGTGGCACCCACGGGCCCAATTACGACGCGGATGCGGTGGCCGACACCGCCGCCAAGCTCACTGCGGCCGGCCTGCCCGGGCGGGTCGTCGTCGACTGCAGTCACGCCAATTCCGGCAAGGATCACGTGCGTCAGGCGGGGGTCGCCGCCGAGGTGGCGCAGATGGTCCGGGACGGTCTGCCGGTGAGCGGGGTCATGCTGGAGAGCTTCCTGGTCGCCGGCGCCCAGTCGGCCGAGAGCCGACCGCTGACCTACGGACAGTCCGTCACGGACAAGTGCATGGATTGGACGGCCACGGAGTCGGTGCTCGAGGAGCTCGCCCGCCGCAGTTGCTGAACCGGGGAAGCGGGCGGTCGGGCTGTGCGAGCATCCGATCATGCGCATCGCGGTCGCCGGCGCCACCGGCAACATCGGATCCCGCACCGCCGGCTTCCTCGAGCGGGACGGCCACACGGTCGTCCGGATCAGCCGTTCCCTCGGCGTCGATCTGGTGACCGGCGAGGGGCTCGACGCGGCGCTCGACGGTGTGGACGCAGTCGTCGACACCATCAGTTCACCCCCGTTCGACCCCGTCGCGACCCGCGAGTACTTCGGCACGACCACCCGGCATCTGCTCGCGGCCGAGCAACGCGCCGGCGTCCGGCACCACGTGCTGCTGTCCATCGTCGGTATCGACAGGATTGACGGCGGCACCGCGCACTACGCGGGTAAGCGCGAACAGGAGCGGCTGCTCGCCGACGGACCGGTGCCGTGGACCGTCGTGCCGGCCACCCAGTTCCACGACTTCGCCGCCATGGCGGCCGGATGGACCGAGCGCGACGGCGTCGCCACGATCGCGCCGCTGCTCGTTCAGCCCATCGCACCAGATGACGTCGCGGAGATCCTCGCCGAGGTCGCCACGAGGGCGCCGAAAGGACGACACGTCGATGTGGCGGGGCCGGAGACCCAGGACCTCGTCGACATGGCGCGGCGGACTTTCGCCGTCCTGGGCCGCACCGTGCGGCTGGTCCCTTCGTGGTCCGGCCCGCTCGGCGTGGAGCTTGCGGGCAATGTTCTGCTGCCCGGCGAGAACGCGCGTCTCGGACCGACGACGTTCGATCAGTGGTTGGCCGCGGGCGCGCGATAGCGGCGCGCATCGAGCACAACCCAGGGGAAGCCCAACTACGGGCGTTTGCTGAGCGGGTGTCTTTCGTCGAGGTCGATTCAGGCGCTGCGGCGAATTCCGCGTTTCAGCAACAATTCGCGTTCAGCCTCCGACAATCCGCCCCAGATGCCGTAGGGCTCGCCCACCGCAAGCGCATGCGAGCGGCATTGCGCGATCACGGGGCAGCGTCGGCACATTTCCTTGGCGCGCATCTCGCGCTGGGCGCGGGCCCGGCCACGCTCGCCGTCGGGATGAAAGAACATCGCTGAGTCTTCACCCCGGCAAAGCCCCGACATCTGCCAATCCCAGATGTCGGCGTTGGGGCCAGGCAACTGCTGCGGCTGTGGCATGGGAAAACCCCTATCTACGCGCCGAATTCGGCAACGCGGTAGAGCCGGTTGTGCGGAAGGTGTTCCGAGCTGTTGTCGCCGGTGACCACTCGTGCACACAACGTAGAAGGGCGAAAGAATTTCCGTCAATAGGCCGATCATGTGCTCAATCGCATAACCCCAGGCCCAGAATTTACGTCACGTTCATTCCTAGGACTTGCCGTCGGCGCGAAAGGTGGTATGGCGCCACCCGGCGATGGCATTTGTCCAGTTCGCGTCCAGCTGGCGTCGACCGGGGGCCGGCTTCGCGTAACACTGGCGTAACACCCGCACTATCAATTGTTAACCCCTACAGAACCCGAAATTGACGACGGGGTTTGCCGCACCGTCTGCGGGGCCGTTGGTACGGTCGCGGGGCCATGACGACGACCTCTGCGACCGGTCCCGACGTGCTCGCCGACGCGGCCTTCGGGACCGCTCCGAACCGCTGGCCGCTGCCTGCGGCGACGACGCCGTACGAGCTCTGGCTGCGGGCGGTCGCCGCGGGCGGTCAGGGCCGCTACGCCGCGGCGTCCACCGATCTGGACGCGTTGACCGGGTGCGCCGATCCGTCGTTGACGTCGCTCGCCATGAGCACCCGCGCGTCGTTCCTCCGTCAACTCGGCGGGCACCGGGAGGCCGCGCGGTGGGACGGGCGCGCCCTCCTCGAAAGCACAGCGGTGACCGGCGCCGGTGCGGTGGCACGCGCCGATGCGTTGATCGGGCTGGCCGCCGACGCGCTCGGCGTCGGCCGATTCGCCGCGTCTCAGCGCCTGCTCGACCGTGCCGCCGACGCCTGCCGGACGGGTAGCGACGGGTCGTTCGAAGCGCGGCTGCCGGTTCGGCTCGGCTGGGTGCGCGCCGAATTGGCGATGGCCCGCGGCGACGGGACCGAGGCGGTCCGGCAGGCGGAGCGTGCCGTCGCGGCGGCGGCGGACTTCGGCTCCGCCCGGCACCGGGTGAAGTCCGACGTGGTGCTCGCGGCCGCCCGGTGCACGGTCGGCGATCTGCCGGGGTGCCGCGAGATCGCCGACGCGACGATCGAGTCGGTAGGCCGGTTGGGGCTGGTTCCGCTGCGCTGGGCGCTGGCCAGCCTGCTCGCGGGGGTGGGCAGCGACAGGCATCCGCCGGCGCGCGTCACCGAGATCATGGAGGCCGCCGCGGCCGAAGTGCGAGAACGCGGCGGCGTGTGGTTCCGTCGCTGAGCCGAAACGGCCCGATGGATCGTTATTGTTTAGCTCAGCCAGGCTGCCGGGACGAACCCCGGACGTAACGTTGGAGATACCGCCCACGATGACAATTTCGGGAGAACGTCTCGACTCTGTCGTCGCTGAGGCTGTGGCGGGGAATCGAGGCGCGCTCCGGGAAGTGCTCGAGATCATTCGTCCGATCGTCGTCCGGTACTGCAGAGCCAGGATCGGCGCGACCGAACGAAGTGGTCTGTCAGCAGATGACGTTGCGCAGGAGGTTTGCTTGGCCGCCATCACGGCGCTGCCGCGCTACAAGGACCAGGGACGACCGTTCCTCGCCTTCGTCTATGGCATCGCTGCGCACAAGATCGCCGACGCACACCGCGCGGCGAGCCGCAACCGTGCAGAGCCGACCGATGTGGTTCCGGAACGGTTCTCCACCGACGCAGGCCCCGAACAGATGGCCCTCGACTCCGAGGCGTCTGCGCGGATGAAGAAGCTGCTCGGCATCCTGCCGGAGAAGCAGCGGGAGATCCTGATCCTGCGCGTCGTCGTCGGCATGAGTGCCGAGGAGACCGCGGAGGCCGTCGGCAGCACCGCAGGCGCGGTTCGCGTCGCGCAGCACCGTGCGCTGGCTCGGCTCAAAGCCGAGATCGTCTCGACGGGGCCCGACCATGCCTGATTTCCCACGCCGCAGCTTCGACTACGGGAGCGAACCGTCGCTGCCCGAGATCAACTACACCGATCAACTCCTCGACGCGTTGGCCACCGAACGGCCGGTCTATCCGAACGACGCGGGGGAGTCCGAGCTGGCCGATCTGCTCGGCGGTTGGCGCGACGAGGTGCGTCAGGCACCGTTGACGGCGACGGTCACCCCGCGTGACGCGGCGCTCGCACTCGACCGCGGATCCGCGCCGGTCGCACCACCGCGACGGCGGCTGGGGCTGGCGGTGGCCGGTTCGGTCGCCGCGGCCGTGCTGTGCCTCGGTGGCTTCGGTTCGGTGATTTACGGCGCCGGGCCCGGTGACGCGCTGTACAACCTGCGCACGATGTTCTTCGGTGAGCAGGAGGTCACCCGCGACGACCAGGTGGCCCTCGCCGCCCAGAGTCAGATGGCCGAGGTGCAGCAGCTCATCGACCAGGGTGACTGGACCGCCGCGCAGGACCGGTTGCAGACCATCACCACGACGGTCGCCGCCGTCGGTGACGTCGAACGTCAGCAGGACCTCGTCGACCAGTGGCAGGAGCTGGCGGTGAAGGTCGAGAGCCGCGACATCAACGCCACGGTTCCGCCGGATGCGCCGCCCGTCGTGCTGCCCGAGGTGCCTTCGGATCTACCGCTGCCGGTGCTGCTGTCGCCGGATTCGGTCACGTCGACCTCGCCGGTCACCACCTCACCCGGGGGTACCTCGCTGGAGACGACGTCGCCGTCGTCGCCGGTGACCACCTCGCCGGACCCGGCCGCGTCGTCGACACCCGCGTCGTCCGCGCCGCCGTCGTCGCCCGCGACACCGACGACCCCGTCACCGACGTCAGAGCCCGCGGCCACGAGTCCGGCGCCGTCCACCACGGCGGCGCCGACCACGTCCGTCCCGCGCAGCACGACGCCCGCGCCGACCACGACTCCGGCGCCCACGACGACTCCGGCGCCCACGACGACTCCGGTGCCGACGACGACTCAGGTACCGACCACGACGGCGGTCACCACTCAGGTGCCAACCACGACACCCGTGCCGACCACGACAGTGACGGTGCCGCCGGCGAGCGCGGAGAGCCCCGCAGGGGAGCCGGAGAGTCCAGAAGCAGAGATCCCGATCACCACCACGACGGTGGTAGGGCTGCCCGGGTTACCGGGCTGAGGATCTGACGATCAGCGGTAGCCGTCGGATTCGGTCGTCGCCTCGTTGAGCGAGGCATCGGCGTAGCCGCGGCAGTAGTCCCACGTCACATACGCGTCGGGCTCGGGATCGTAAGCCGGTTCGTGCGGGCGGACGGTGCCGTCGACCAGCAGCTGCAGCAGGTTCGCCCGCAGCATGTCCCAGTCGTGGTAGTGATCCTGCTGACATTCGTCGCAGCACACGACGAGTCCGCGAATGCCCTTGTGGGCCAGCAACGCCTCGTACACGGCGAGGTCGGCGAGATCGGCCTCGACGGCCGTGCGTTCCTGCGGGTCAAGCGGTTGGCCGGGTTCCAGTGCGTCGAGCGCCGCGGAAGGATCGCAGGGGTCGTCGGCAAACGGATCAGGCGGCAAACCAGGTGGCAGGTGGTCTCGCACGGCCCCCACATTACTCAGCCCCGCGCGCATCGCGCTAGCTGTTGGCGCGCGCCGGGCAGCGTGCGGAACGCCGGCCGGTCGGCGCAGCGATAGAATCGTGTATTCCGCTTCGCGCCTTATGGAGGCTATCGCCCATGTCGCTCGCTGAGAGCAGCGTTTCCCTCGCCGTACCGGTCCCCACCGGCGGCGACGACCCGACCAAGATCGCGATGCTCGGACTCACCTTCGACGACGTGCTGTTGCTGCCCGCGGCATCGGATGTGGTGCCCGCGACCGCCGACACCTCGAGCCAGCTGACCAAGCGCATCCGCCTGCGGGTGCCGCTGGTGAGTTCGGCCATGGACACCGTGACCGAATCGCGGATGGCCATCGCGATGGCCCGCGCCGGCGGGATGGGTGTGCTGCACCGCAATCTGCCGGTCGCCGAACAGGCCGGCCAGGTCGAGACGGTCAAGCGGTCCGAGGCGGGAATGGTCACCGATCCGGTCACCTGCTCGCCGGACAACACGCTCGCCGAGGTCGACGCGATGTGCGCGCGGTTCCGGATCTCCGGACTCCCGGTCGTCGACAAGAACGGCTCCCTTGTCGGCATCATCACCAACCGCGACATGCGCTTCGAGGTCGACCAGTCCAAGCCGGTCTCCGAGGTGATGACCAAGGCGCCGCTGATCACCGCGCAGGAAGGTGTGTCCGCGGAGGCCGCCCTGGGCCTGCTGCGCCGCCACAAGATCGAGAAGCTGCCGATCGTCGACGGCAACGGCAGGCTGACCGGCCTGATCACCGTCAAGGACTTCGTCAAGACCGAACAGTTCCCGCTGGCCACCAAGGACCGGGACGGCCGGCTGCTGGTCGGCGCCGCGGTCGGCGTCGGAGACGACGCGTGGACCCGCGCCATGACGCTGGCCGACGCCGGTGTCGACGTGCTGGTCGTGGACACCGCCCACGCGCACAACCGGTCGGTGCTGGAGATGGTGCACCGCGTCAAGACCGTGCTGGGCGACCGCGTCGACGTCATCGGCGGCAACGTGGCGACCCGTGCCGGTGCGGCCGCGCTGGTGCAGGCCGGCGCCGATGCGGTGAAGGTCGGCGTGGGCCCGGGTTCGATCTGCACCACGCGCGTGGTCGCCGGCGTCGGTGCGCCGCAGATCACCGCGATCCTGGAGGCCGTCGCCGCCTGTGCGCCGTCCGGCGTACCGGTGATCGCCGACGGCGGGCTGCAGTACTCGGGCGACATCGCCAAGGCGCTGGCGGCGGGTGCGTCGACGGCGATGCTGGGATCGCTGCTGGCGGGGACGGCGGAGTCACCCGGCGATCTGATTCTCGTCAACGGCAAGCAGTTCAAGGGCTACCGCGGCATGGGTTCGCTGGCGGCGATGCAGGGCCGCAGCTCGGCCGGCGCCGTCCGCGGCAGCTTCTCCAAGGACCGGTACTTCCAGGACGACGTGCTGTCTGAGGACAAGCTGGTGCCCGAGGGCATCGAAGGCCGGGTGCCGTTTCGCGGGCCGCTGTCGACGGTGATCCACCAGCTGACCGGCGGTCTGCGCGCGGCGATGGGCTACACGGGATCGGCGACCATCGAGCAGTTGCAGCAGGCGCAGTTCGTGCAGATCACCGCGGCGGGCCTGAAGGAGAGTCACCCCCACGACATCACGATGACCGTCGAAGCCCCCAACTACACCACCCGAGGCTGAGCAGCATGCGCGACATGGTCGAGATCGGGATGGGCCGGACGGCTCGACGTACCTATGAGCTCGGCGAGATCAACATCGTTCCCGCGCGGCGCACCCGCTCGTCGCAGGACGTGTCGACCGCCTGGCAGCTCGACGCCTACCGGTTCGAGATTCCGGTGCTGGCCCACCCGACCGACGCGCTGGTCTCGCCGGAGTTCGCGATCGAGCTCGGCAGGCTCGGTGGGCTCGGGGTGCTCAACGGCGAGGGGTTGATCGGCAGGCACGCCGACGTCGAGGACAAGCTCGCGCAGGTCCTGGAGGCCGCCGAGAAGGAGCCGGAGCCGTCGGCCGCGATCCGGCTGCTGCAGCAGCTGCACGCCGCACCGTTGGACCCCGAGCTGCTCGGCGCCGCCGTCGCCCGCATCCGCGAGGCCGGTGTGACGACCGCGGTGCGGGTCAGCCCGCAGAACGCGCAGTCGCTGACGCCGGCGCTGGTGCAGGCCGGGGTCGACCTGCTGGTCATCCAGGGCACGATCATCTCCGCGGAGCGGGTCGCGTCGGACGGTGAACCGCTGAACCTCAAGACCTTCATCTCCGAACTCGACATCCCCGTCGTGGCCGGCGGCGTGCTCGATCACCGGACCGCGCTGCACCTGATGCGCACCGGGGCCGCAGGCGTCATCGTCGGCTACGGCTCGACCAGCGGCGTCACCACCAGCGACGAGGTGCTCGGGATCAGTGTCCCGATGGCGACCGCGATCGCCGACGCGGCCGCCGCCCGCCGTGAATACCTCGATGAGACCGGCGGCCGGTACGTCCACGTGCTCGCCGACGGCGACATCCACACCTCCGGTGATCTGGCCAAGGCCATCGCCTGCGGCGCCGACGCGGTGGTCCTCGGTACACCGCTGGCCAGCGCGCAGGAGGCGCAGGGCGGCGGCTGGTTCTGGCCGTCGGCCGCCGCGCACCCGTCGCTGCCGCGCGGCGCCCTGCTGCAGGTGGCGCTGGGGGAGCGGCCGTCACTGGAACGCGTGCTCAACGGCCCGTCCGACGATCCGTTCGGCTCGCTGAACCTGGTCGGCGGCCTGCGCCGGTCGATGGCCAAGGCGGGCTACTGCGATCTGAAGGAATTCCAGAAGGTCGGCCTGACCGTCGGGGTCTGACCTTTCCTCTCGCGACTCTTGCCTGCAGCGAATGTGAATCGTTTGCGAGAAATCGAGTCCACGGTCGCAACAGCTTCACATTCGCGGAGCGCGGACTTTGTCGCGACCGGACCCGCAGAATCCTTGACAAGTTAGGGCCACCTGTCTAGCTCGTTACCAGCCGGTAACTCATACTGGAGTGATGCAGCCTGACTACGACGTCCTCATCATCGGTTCGGGATTCGGTGGCAGTGTCAGCGCTCTGCGGCTGACCGAGAAGGGCTACCGCGTCGGCGTCCTGGAAGCCGGCCGGCGATTCGCCGACGACGAGTTCGCCAAGACGTCCTGGCGGCTCCGCGAGTTCCTGTGGGCGCCGCAGCTCGGTTGTTATGGCATCCAGCGCATCCACCTGTTGCGCAACGTGATGATCCTGGCCGGCGCGGGCGTGGGCGGCGGCTCGCTGAACTACGCGAACACGCTCTACGTGCCCCGCGAACCGTTCTTCAACGACCCGCAGTGGAAGCACATCACCGACTGGAACGACGAGCTGCTGCCGCACTACGCGCAAGCCCAGCGGATGCTCGGCGTCGTCACCAACCCCACGTTCACCGACGCCGACCGCATCATGAAAGAGGTGGCCGACGACATGGGCGTCGGCGACACCTTCGTGCCGACCCCGGTCGGGGTGTTCTTCGGTCCGGACGGCGAGAAGGCACCCGGCCAGACCTTCGCCGATCCGTACTTCGGCGGCGCGGGCCCCGAGCGAACCGGATGCATCGAGTGCGGCGCCTGTATGACCGGCTGCCGCTACGGTGCCAAGAACACCCTGGTGAAGAACTACCTCGGACTCGCGGAATCAGCGGGCGCCGAAGTGCATCCGTTGACCACGGTGACCAGCTTCGAACAGCGGTCCGACGGCGTGTGGGAGGTGCAGACCGTCCGCACCGGCAGCAAGGTCCGCCGCAAACCGCGCACCTTCACCGCCAACCACCTCATCCTCGCCGCGGGCACCTACGGCACCCAGAAGCTGCTGTTCAAGATGCGCGACACCGGACGTCTGCCGAAGCTGTCGGATCGTCTCGGCCTGCTGACCCGCACGAACTCGGAATCCATCGTGGGTGCGGGCCGGCTCGAGGCGCGCGACGATCTCGACCTCACCCACGGCGTGGCCATCACCTCGTCGATCCACCCGACGTCGGACACCCACGTCGAACCCTGCCGGTACGGCAAGGGCTCCAACGCGATGGGTCTGCTGCAGACGCTGATGACTGACGGCGACGGGCCCGAGGGCACCGACGTGCCGCGCTGGAAGCAGCTGTTCCAGAACGCCGCCGCCGATCCACGGGGCACGCTGCGCCTGCTCAACCCCCGTCGCTGGAGCGAGCGCACCATGATCGCGCTGGTCATGCAGAACCTCGACAACTCGATCACCACCTTCACCCGCAAGACCAAGCTGGGCATCCGCCGTCTGGACAGCAAGCAGGGCCATGGCGAACCGAATCCGAGCTGGATCCCGGCGGGCAACGAGGTGACGCGCCGGATCGCCGACAAGATCGACGGCGTCGCCGGCGGCACCTGGGGCGAACTCTTCAACATCCCGCTGACCGCCCACTTCCTCGGTGGCGCGGTCATCGGCGACAGCGACGAGCACGGCGTCATCGACCCGTACCACCGGGTGTACAACTATCCCTCGCTGTACGTCGTCGACGGCGCGGCCATCTCGGCCAACCTCGGCGTGAACCCGTCGCTGACCATCACCGCCCAGGCGGAGCGGGCGGCCTCGCTGTGGCCGAACAGGGGCGAGCAGGATCTGCGGCCCGCGCAGGGCGAGGGTTACCGGCGCATCGACCCGATCGTGCCCGCGCAGCCGGTGGTGCCCGCCGGCGCGCCTGCCGCCCTCGATTGGAACGCCAGCCGCGAAGAGGTCAACCGCCGGGATCCCACCACCGCCGAGGCGCAGGGCGCCTAGCGATTCAGTCCGTGCTGCCGGTTCCTCGTCGGAACGGCTCCCGGCCGGGTGGCTGTCGGGGCGTCGGCAGCAGCGGCTCCCGATATTGGATGGCCACGGTGGTGGGCTCGTCGGTGGTCAGCCGCAGGTCCTCCCCGGCGTGGCGGATGTTCAGTTCGCCGTGCGGGCCGTCGCGCAGGATGTAGGTGACATCGTCGTGCTTGACGTCGACGGTCAGCCGGAAGTTGCGCCACCGCAGGCGGAATCGGAGCCGGGTGATCCCGTTGGGTAGGTGCGGGTTCAGCGACAGACACCCCGCGTCGTCGCGCAGGCCGCCGAATCCGGCCACCAGCGCGGTCCACGCGCCGGCCAGCGACGCCATGTGTAAGCCGTTGCGGGTGTTCTTGTGCAGGTTGCGCAGATCGATCAGCGCAGCTTCATAGGTGTAGTCGTGGGCCAGTTCGACATGCCCGACGTCGGCGCACATCACTGCCTGAGTGCAGGCCGACAGCGACGAGTCCCGGGTGGTGCGCCGTTCGTAGTAATCGACGTTGTGGGCCTTCTGCTCCTCGGTGAACGCATGGCTCTGCCACTGCATCGCCAGCACCAGGTCGGCCTGTTTGACCACCTGCGACGGGTACAACCGGACGTAGGGTTCGTTGAGGAGCAGCGGATATTCGGTGTTGGCGTCGAAATTCCACTCCCGCAGAGTGGTGAACCCGTCGTGTTGTTCGTGCACGCCGAGTTCCTCGTCGAACGGGATGTGCGCGGCGTCGGCGGCGTCGCGCCAGGCGGCCATCTCGTCGTTGGACACCCCGAGATCGTGTGCGGCGTCGGGGTGGCGGCCGCACGCCTCGGCCGCGGCGCGCAGATTTCCCGCCGCCATGAGGTTGGTGAACACGTTGTCGCGCACCACCGCGGTGTACTCGTCCGGTCCGGTGACGCCGTCGAGATGCCAGATGCCGTGCCGGTCATGGTGTCCCAGCGAATTCCACAACCGTGCGGTCTCCACCAGGACCGGCAGCCCACACTCCTGCTCCAGCGAATCATCGCCCGTAACAAGGCGATAGCGTTCGAAGGCCATGGCGATGTCGGCGTTGACGTGCCACGCCGCGGTGCCCGCGGGCCAGTATGCCGAACACTCCTCGCCCCGGATGGTGCGCCACGGGAAGGCGGCGCCCTCGAGGTCGAGGGTCTCCGCCCGCTCCTTGGCCAGGTCCAGGGTCGATGCCCGCCATCGCAGCGCGTCGGCTGCCGCCGACGGCATGGTGTAGGTCAGCACCGGCAGCACGAAACCCTCGGTGTCCCAGAACGCATGACCGTCGTAACCGTCGCCGGTCAGCCCCTTGCCGGGGATCGCGCGACGTTCCGCGCGGGCACTGGCCTGCAGGACGTGGAAGAGTCCGAACCGCACCGCCTGCTGGATGTCCGCGTCACCGTCGACCTCGACGTCCGCACAGTCCCAGAACTCGTCGAGAAACGTGCGTTGCGCGTCGAGCAGGCCCTGCCAGCCGGTGTAGCGGGCACCGGCAATGGCGGCCGAGACCTGATCGCGCAGCGCAGGTCTGGAGCGCAGACTGGACCAGCCGTAGGCGAGGTACTTGACTATTCGCAGCTTCTGGCCGGGCCGCAGACCGCAGATCACGGTGGTGCGCGCCAGATCGTCGTGGGCGTCGGTGGTGGTCTCGACGCGGCCGGGCACGTCGATGTCGTGATCCATCGCCGCGGCCATCATCAACTCGCTGCCGCGGGTCTGATGGACGAGCAGAGCATGGAAGTCGCCGTGCTCGTGGTGAACGGCTTCGAGCGGATCCTTGAGGGCGTCGGAAACCCGGGGGTCGTCAGAGGCCTCCGGTTGGTCCTCGTTGGTGACGAGCTCGGATTGCACTGTGACACGGACGAATTCGTCGACCGCCTCGACGACGTACTCGATGGCCGCGACGCTCCGCTGCACCAGGGACACCAACCGGGTCGAGTGCACCTTGATCTGTTTGCCTGCCGGTGAACGCCAGTGCACGTCGCGGGTCAGGGTGCCGGCGCGGAGGTCCAGCACGCGCTCGTGGTCCAGGAGTTCGCCGTAGCGCACGTCGAACGGTTCGTCGTCGACCAACAGCCGGAAGATCTTGCCGTTGGTGACATTGACGAGTGTCTGTCCGGCCTCCGGATAGCCGAATCCGCCTTCGGCGTAGGGCAGCGGCCGAACCTCGAAGTAGCCGTTCAGATAGGTGCCGGGAAGGCCGTGCGGTTCTCCCTCGTCGAGGTTGCCGCGTAGGCCGAGGTGACCGTTGGACAGTGCGAACAACGATTCCGCTTCGTCGAGGAGTTCGAATTCCAGCCTGGTCTCCCGGATCCGCCACGGTTCGACGGGGAAGATGTCCTGTCCGATCACGAGGCGGCCGTCTCGAGCAGCTCGCCGAGGTCGGTGACAACGATGTCGGCGCCGTTCTCGCGCAGCCCGTCGGCCTGACCGACGCGGTCGACACCGACCACGTAGCCGAACTTCCCGGCGCGGCCCGCCGCCACCCCGGCCAGCGCGTCCTCGAAGACGGCCGCGTGCGCCGGCGTCACCCCGAGAAGCTCCGCGGCACGCAGGAATGAATCGGGGGCCGGCTTTCCGGGGATCTTCGCCTCGCGCATGGTGACGCCGTCGACGCGGTGTTCGACGTATCGCGCCATCCCGGTGATGTCGAGCACCTCTCCGGTGTTGGCGCTCGACGACACCACCGCCACCCGCAGTCCCGCCGCGCTCACGGCCTCCAGATATCTGCGTGACCCTTCGAACACCTCGACCCCGTCCTTGCGCAACGTCTCGTGGAACATCTCGTTCTTGCGGTTGCCCAACCCGTGCACGGTCTCGGCGTCGACGGGATCGTCGGGTCCGCCCTCTGGGAGCTCGATGTGGCGACTGTCGAGGAAGGACCGGACGCCGTCCTCGCGCCGCTTGCCGTCGACGTAGCGCTGGTAGTCGGCGCCCGGGTCGAACGGCACGAACTCGCTGCCGTCGTGTTGCGCACGGTTCTGCAGGAACTCGTCGAACATCGCCGTCCACGCGCGGGTGTGCACGCTGGCGGTGTCGGTCAGCACCCCGTCCAGGTCGAACAGGCACGCGGTGATCTGCTCGGGCAGGCCCAGCACGGCAGTCCTCGATTCGCGGTCGTCGAGCATGATCAGTTCTCCTCAACACAGTGCCCGATTTCGGTCGGCGGCATACTTGCGATGTGGAATCGGTGCGGTGGGATGCTCTCGTCGAGGTGACGCTGGTGCGGAACGGGCCGACGAACGACGACGTCTTCGTCGTCCTGCATCAGCGCAGCGGACCCGACATCGTGCTCGATCTCGACGAGGTCCAGGCCGTGCTGCCGGGTCTGGGCCGGCTTCCGGGGTTCGACGCGGAGGCGGTCGACCGGGCGGTGGCCTCGCGCGCCAAGGACGGCGTCCAGGTGCTGTGGCGGCGGTGACCGACGCGGCGCGCACGCCCCGCCCCACTAGACTGATGCGGTGAATTCCCCCGCCGACACCCCCGGACCGCGGCCCGTACTGGTCGTCGACTTCGGCGCGCAATACGCGCAGCTCATCGCCCGCCGGGTGCGGGAGGCCCGGGTGTTCTCCGAGGTCGTCCCGCACACGACGTCCGTCGAGGAGATCAAGGCCAAGGACCCGCAGGCGATCGTGCTGTCCGGCGGTCCGGCCAGTGTGTACGCCGACGGCGCGCCGCACCTCGACCCCGCGCTGTTCGATCTGGACGTCCCGGTGTTCGGCATCTGCTACGGCTTCCAGGCGATGGCGCAGGCACTCGGCGGCACCGTCGCCCACACCGGCACCAGCGAGTACGGCCGCACCGAGCTGAAAGTGACCGGCGGAGAACTGCATTCGGAGTTGCCGGAGACCCAGCCGGTGTGGATGAGCCACGGCGACGCCGTCACCGAGGCCCCCGAGGGTTTCGACGTGGTGGCCAGCAGCAGCGGCGCGCCGGTGGCGGCGTTCGAGAACCGGGCGCGGCGATTGGCCGGCGTGCAGTACCACCCCGAGGTGCTCCACTCGCCGCACGGCCAGCAGATCCTCAGCCGGTTCCTGCACGATTTCGCCGGCATCGGCGCCAAGTGGACGCCCGCCAACATCGCCGACGCCCTGGTCGAACAGGTCCGCCGGCAGATCGGCGACGGCCGGGCGATCTGCGGGCTCTCCGGCGGGGTGGACTCCGCGGTTGCCGCCGCACTCGTCCAGCGCGCCATCGGCGATCGGCTCACCTGTGTCTTCGTCGACCACGGCCTGCTGCGGGCGGGGGAGCGCGCACAGGTGCAGCGCGACTTCGTCGCCGCTACCGGTGCCAAGCTCGTCACTGTCGACGCCGCGGGACGCTTTCTCGAGGCGCTCTCCGGGGTGCGTAACCCCGAGGGCAAGCGCAAGATCATCGGCCGCGAGTTCATCCGCGCGTTCGACGGTGCCGTGGCCGACATCGTGGCAGGTGGCGGAGAGCCGGTCGAATTCCTGGTGCAGGGCACGCTTTATCCAGACGTCGTGGAGTCCGGTGGCGGATCGGGCACCGCGAACATCAAGAGTCACCACAACGTCGGCGGTCTGCCCGCCGATCTGAAGTTCCGCCTCGTCGAACCGCTGCGACTGCTGTTCAAGGACGAGGTCCGCGCCGTCGGCCGCGAACTCGGGCTGCCCGAGGACATCGTGGCGCGCCAACCCTTCCCGGGCCCCGGCCTCGGTATCCGCATCGTGGGCGAGGTGACCGCCGAGCGGCTGGAGACGCTGCGTCGCGCCGACGCCATCGCCCGTGAGGAACTCACCGCCGCCGGTCAGGACGCCCAGATTTGGCAGTGCCCGGTGGTGCTGCTGGCCGATGTCCGCTCGGTCGGGGTGCAGGGCGACGGGCGCACCTACGGGCATCCCATCGTGCTGCGGCCGGTGTCCAGTGAGGACGCGATGACCGCGGACTGGACGCGGGTGCCCTACGAGGTGCTCGAGCGGATCTCGACGCGGATCACCAACGAGGTGTCCGAGGTCAACCGGGTGGTGCTCGACGTGACGAGCAAGCCCCCGGGCACCATCGAATGGGAGTGACCCACCCAGCAGAATCCCGCTGATCTGATCGATCAGCGGTAACACTCCACGCTTGACGCTTGTCGGTGGGGAAGTGTTTACTCATCGTATCGAACATACATTCGAACAACGGGTGATTCTGGTGAGGCTGGAGGTGCGGTTGTGACAGCGGCGACGAGCCTCGACCTACGCTATCTCACCCGCGCTGAGCAGGTCGAACGCCTGCGCAAGCAGATGGCTGCAGTGGCGGGGAAGGTCGGGCCCGGGCGGCGGGGTCCCGTTGCGACGGCGGAGCCGATTTCGGAGCCGGAGACTTTGCTGCCGTTGCCCGAAATGCTGGCTGGGCAGCTGCCGGTGTCGTTGCCGCGTGGGACGGTGGCGGTGCTGTCGGGGGCCCGATCGCTCCCGCTGGGCATGATCGCCGCCGTGACGGCCGACGGTGGTCATGCAGCCCTCATCGGTCGTCCGGATGCCGGGCTGCTGGCCGCCGTCGAGATGGGCGCCGATCTGAGCCGGGTGGCGGTGATCCCCGATCCGGGAGCCGATCCGGTCGAGGTGGCCGCCGTGCTGATGGACGGGATGGATCTGGTGGTGCTCGGCCTCGGCGGGCGCTCGGTGCCCGCGGGGCGGGCGCGCGCGGTCACGGCGCGGGCGCGGCAGAAGGGCTGCACCCTGGCGGTGACCGACGGCGACTGGCCGGGGGCGTCGGTCCGGTTGGACGCCCGGGTCAGCGGTTTCGACGTGACGGGTGCGGGTGCCGGTGCGCCGCGACCGGGATGTGGGCGGATCGGCCGCGTGCGGCTGGCGATGCGCGGACGTGGCCGGGGCTTCGGCCCCGGACGTGCGGTCGGTGAGTAGCGTGCCGGCGCGGGTGCTGGCGGTGTGGTGCATGGACTGGCCCGCGGTCGCCGCCGCCGCGGCTGCCCGCCTGGAGCCGACCACGCCGGTCGCGGTCACGCTGGCCAACCGGGTCATCGCGTGTTCGGCCTCGGCGCGGGCGGCCGGGGTGCGGCGCGGTCTGCGGCGCAGAGAGGCCCAGGCCCGGTGTCCGCAACTGCACGTCGCCGCCGCCGATCCGGCGCGCGACGCCCGGCATTTCGAGAACATCATCGCCGCGGTGGACGATCTGGTGCCGCGCGCCGAGGTGCTGCGGCCCGGGCTACTGGTGCTGGCGGTCCGAGGCGCCGCCCGCTATTTCGGTTCCGAACAGGCGGCCGCGGAGCGGTTGGTCGACGCCGTCGCCGCCGCGGGGGCCGAATGTCAGGTCGGCATCGCCGATCAGCTGCCCACCGCGGTGTTCGCGGCTCGGGCGGGTCGCATCGTCGACCCCGGTGGCGACGCCGCGTTCCTGTCCACGCTGTCGATCCGCCAGCTCGCCACCGAACCCAGCCTCGCCGCCCCAGGGCGGGAGGAACTGGCGGATCTGTTGTGGCGCATGGGTATCCGCACGATCGGCCAGTTCGCCACGCTGTCGCGCACCGATGTGGCCTCCCGCTTCGGTGTGGACGCGGTGACCGCCCACCGGTTCGCCTGCGGCGAGGCGGCCCGCGGTCCGTCGGGCCGGGAGGCGGCGGCCGAACTCGACGCGGTGCTGACCTGCGACCCGCCGATCGACCGGGTGGATGCAGCGGCGTTCGCCGGCCGCACCCTGGCCGGCGAGTTGCATCGCAGCCTCGAGGCGGCGGGGGTGGGCTGTACCCGGTTGGCCATCCACGCCGTCACCGAGAACGGACAGGAACTGGAGCGGGTCTGGCGCTGCGCCGAACCGCTGACCGAGGACGCCACGGCCGACCGGGTGCGCTGGCAGCTCGACGGCTGGCTGAACCGGCGTAACCCCCGCGATCGGCCCACCGCCCCGGTGACCGTGCTGCGGTTGCGGCCGGTGGAGGTGATTTCCGCTGAGGCGCTGCAGCTTCCGCTGTGGGGCGGGCTCGGCGAGGAGGACCGGCTGCGGGCTCGCCGGGCGCTGGTGCGGGTGCAGGGTCTGCTGGGTCCCGAGGCGGTGCAGGTGCCGGTGCTCAGCGGCGGGCGGGGACCGGCCGAGCGCATCACCTTCGCCGCGTTCGGCGACGAGCCGGTGCCCCAGGCCGATCCGGGGCAGCCGTGGCCGGGCCAGCTGCCCGAACCGGCTCCCGCGGTGCTGCTCGACGATCCGGTCGAGGTGCTCGACGACGCAGGCGATCCGGTTCGGGTGACCCCGCGTGGTCTGTTCTCCGGTGCGCCGGCCCGGCTGGACGGTGCCGGTTACCGGGGCCGGCTGTCGTGGTGGACGGGCCCGTGGCCGGTCGACGAGCGCTGGTGGGACCCGGACCGGGCGAAGGGCCGCACCGCGCGGGCGCAGGTGCTGGTCGACGGCGCCAAGGGGCAGGCGGCGCTCCTGCTCTGTTACCGGCAGCGGCACTGGTACGTCGAGGGGGTCTACGAATAGAGACTCATTTTGATTGCGCACAACTTAATTGCGCGCTACCTTCGTGTCATGGCCACGCTCCGCCTCGATCAGCATCTGTGCTTCGCGCTGTACTCGGCCACGCGTGCCATGACGGCGGCCTACCGGCCGGTGCTGACCGAACTCAACCTCACCTATCCGCAGTACCTCGTGCTGTTGGTGCTGTGGGAGGAGGGGCCGGTGACGGTCAGCAGGCTCGGCGAGCGATTGCATCTCGACTCGGGCACTCTCTCGCCGCTGCTGAAACGTTTGGAGGCCAACGGCTTTCTCGAGCGTCACCGCTCGCGTTCCGATGAGCGTCAGGTCGAGGTCGTGCTCACCGCGGCCGGCCGCGCACTCGAGGAGCGCGCGCAGTGCATCCCGGAACAGCTCTTCGCCGCCACCGGGATGTCGGTGGCGGACGCCGAAGAGCTGCGCGACGCCGTCCGGCAGCTGAGCGACGTGCTCAGTGCAGAACACACACGGGCCTCACCACGCCCCCGGAAGGAATCGACATGAAGCCTCTCTACACCGCAGAAGCGCTCGCCACCGGCGAAGGGCGCGACGGCCACGGCCGCAGCTCCGACGGCCGCCTCGATTTCGATCTGGCGATCCCCAAGGAGATGGGCGGCAGCGGCGACGGCACCAACCCCGAGCAGTTGTTCGCCGTCGGCTACGCGGCGTGCTTCCACTCGGCGCTGCGCCTGGTCGCCCGTCAGGACAAGGCCGACGTCACCGACTCGACGGTCGGGGCGCGGGTGTCGATCGGCCAGCTCGACAACGGCGGCTTCGGCCTCGCCGTCGAACTCGAGGTCGCGCTGCCCAATGTCGACCAGGAGACCGCCCGCCGGCTCGCCGACAAAGCCCACCAGGTGTGCCCGTACTCCAACGCCACCCGCGGCAACATCGACGTGACGGTGAACGTCACCGACGACTAGCGCTCACGGCCGGCACAGACGTCAGCCGACGCGCTGCGCGAACGGGCCGACCCGGGCGATGAAGCGGTCGAAGAACACGTCCGCATCCACGCTCACGCCCACCAGCGCGTTCGGCGGGCGTCCCCACCGGCCGTTCCAGTCGGCGATCGTCATCCCGCGGGTCAGTGTGCCCATCAGTTCGACGTCGACCGTCGCCGGCCGGTACTCGACGAGGTCCGGGTCCAGTGCCACCGCCGCGGCCAGTGGATCGTGCAGATGCGCCAGATACCCCTCGCCCTGGTCGAAGTGGAACTCGAAGTAAAACCGCATCGCGTCTTCGAGCACCCGGATCAACGGGTTGGACGCCGTCGAGCGGGTGCCGCGCGGGTCGAGCACACTCATCCGCGTCGACGTCGACCCAGCGGCCTCTGCCAGCCGGGTGAGCAGCGCCGGCGTCATTGCTATGTGCTCGGTCAGGTTCAAGCCCAACACGATCGGCGGACGCACCGGTCCCGCATCCGGTCCGGTGACCCAGCCGGCGAACACCTCCGCCGCCGCCTCCGGATCCACGCTGATGTTCCACTCCGCGACCGCGGTGGTGTTGCCGCGGTAGTCGAACGCGCCGCCCATGATGACCAGTCGGCGCACCAGCGTCGGCAGCGCGGGTTCGATGCGCAGGGCCAGTGCGAGATTCGTCAGCGGACCGACGGCGATGGCGACCAGTTCGCCCGGATGGGCGCGCGCCGCACGCACCCACGCCTGCGCCGCGTCATACGCGGTGAGCTCCCGCCCGGGTGACGGCATCCGCGCGTACCCCAGTCCTTCGGGTCCGTGGGTGTCCTCGGCGGTACGCAACGGCGAGGCGACCGGACCGTCGGCCCCCCGCGAGACCGGAACGTCGGTGACCCCGCACAGGTCCAGCAGCCCCAGGTTGTTCACACAGACCTGGTCGACGCCGACGTTGCCCGCGGTCGACGCGACGCCCACCAGCGCGGCCTCGGAACTGGCGAGCAGATAGACCAGCGCCATCGCATCGTCGACCCCGGTGTCCACGTCGGCGAAAACCGGTATCCGCCGCGGGGATTGGTCATCCGACATTGCGCAGACGATACGCGGGCCCGAGCTGCCCAACAGCCATCACCGGTGCGCCGGACGGCAGGCGTCCAGACCGGACAGCGTCTCGCGCTGACCGGCGGTCAGACCCGCCAATCCGAATTCGACTTTCGCCAGCGCCGCCGTGGCCGCATCGGCCAGGTCACGGCCGGCGTCGGTCAGGCTGACCAGCACGGCGCGGCGGTCGGTGGGGTGCGTGCTGCGCCGCACCAGATCTCGCGGCGCGAGCCGGTCGGTGGCGATGCTGACCGTCGTCGCGTGCACGGAGAGCTCACGGGCCAGGGCACTGAGCAGACCCGTACCCGCATCCCGCGACCGCAGGTGCTGCAGGATCTCGTAATCGATGACCCGCAACCCGAAGCCGTTCTTGAGTTCGGTGTCGAGCACGGCCGTCATGGATCGGTACAGCAGCAGGACCGAACGCATCGCGCGAGGGTCGGCCATGCGGTATTCGATAGCCGCAATCGGGCGGACTATTCACCGACGATAGGGTCCGATCCACGCCACGAAGGGAGTGTCCATGCCGATCGATCCCAACGCCATTGGCCGGAAGTCCGAGCCGCAGCTCTACGAGTGGACCGATCGCGAGACCCTGCTCTACGCCCTCGGCGTCGGCGCCGGGACCGCCGACCTCGCGTTCACCACCGAGAACAGCCATGACATCGACCAGCAGGTGCTGCCGACCTACGCCGTGATCGCCAGCCCGGCCTGGGGTGCGGTCGGGGCGGTCGGCTCGTTCAACTTCAGCCAGCTGCTGCACGGGTCGCAGACGGTGCGGCTCTTCGCGCCGCTACCGCCCGCGGGCCGGCTCAGCGTCGTCTCCGAGGTCGCCGACATCCAGGACAAGGGGGAGGGCAAGAACGCCATCCTGGTGTTCAAGGGCACCGGCAGCGATCCCGACACCGGTGAGGTGCTCGCCGAGACCGTGTCGACCGCCGTCATCCGCGGTGAGGGTGGATTCGGCGGTCGGCCCGGCTCGCGGCCGGCGGCCCCGGAGATCCCCGACCGTGAGCCCGACGCGCGCATCGCGCTGCCGACCCGCGAGGATCAGGCGTTGATCTACCGACTGTCCGGAGACCGCAATCCGCTGCACAGCGATCCGTGGTTCGCCCGCGAGCTGGCCGGGTTCCCGCGGCCGATCCTGCACGGCCTGTGCACGTACGGCGTCGCGGGCCGCGCGCTGGTCGCCGAACTCGGCGGCGGTGACGCCACCAAGATCACCGCCGTCGGCGCCCGCTTCACCTCCCCGGTGTTCCCGGGCGAAACCCTCACCACCTCCATCTGGCGCACCGGCGATGGCGCAGCGGTGTTCCGCACCGAGGCCGCGGCTTCCGACGGTTCGGATTCCCGGGTGGTGCTCGAAGACGGAACCGCCGAATACCTCACGTGATCTCGGACGCGTGATTTCTCGGAGGAGTTTCCGGGAAAGGCGTGGTGCACCGTGCCGGAGGTTGACAGGATTCGAGCATGAGATTGGTCGTCGGCTACCTCGCCACCCCGGGCGGCGCTGACGCGCTCGCGCTGGGCGTCCGGTTGGCGCGCACGCTGGGCGCCGCGCTCGACGTGTGCATCGTCCTGCCCCCGGAACGGATGCTGCGCACGGTGGTGCAGACCGAGGGCTACGACGAGTTGCTCGCCGAACAGGCCCAGGGGTGGCTCACCGAAGCGCTGGCGGACATCCCGGACGATGTCACCGCCCAGGGCCACGTCACGTTCGACGACTCCTTCGCCGACGGCCTCATCCGCCAGGCGGTGGATCTCGAGGCGACGGCCATCGTCGTCGGCGGCTCGGGAGGCGGTCTGGTCGGCAGCTTCTCCTTGGGCAGCGTCGTCAACTCGCTGCTGCACTCGGCGCCGGTGCCGGTCGCCGTCGCGCCGCGCGGTCTCCGCGAATCACCCGTCCGCCGGGTACGTGAGGTGACCTGCGCGATCGGTAGGCGTGAGGGCGCGGATCTGCTGCTCGAGTCCGCGGTCCGGTTCAGCCGGGCCGCGGGCACCCCGCTGCGGCTGGTGTCGCTGGTGGCGCTCGACCCGACGTTCGGCACCCTGCGCGGTGACGTCGACGCGGTGCGCGAACAGGCGCTCGACCACGCCAACCGCACGGTCGAGGCCGCGAAACGAGATCTGCCGGAGGACTTCACGGTCACCTCCGCAGTGGTCTTCGGGCAGACCGTCGAAGCGGCGGTCGGCGATCTCGTGTGGCATGACGGCGATCTGATCATGGTGGGGTCCAGCCGGCTGAGCGCACCGCGACGGCTGTTCCTCGGCTCCACGGCGGCGAAGATGCTGCGGGTCCTCGACGTGCCGATGGTCGTGGTCCCACGCGCCCAGGCCGGGGGAGACGCCCAGTCCTGACTCCTGTCGAACATTTGTTCGATACACTCGTGGGGTGGCGTGGAACGACGGGCCGCCGAACTGGCCGGAGATGCAGCGGGTGCTCTCCAGCAAGCCGCGCCGCGCCGGTACGTCCTTGGCCGAACCCGCGGGCGACGGCGGTGACAGCCCGGCCTGGTCACGCAAACGCGGGGTCTACCAGCCGCCCGAGCTCCCGCATGCCGATTCCGGATCGTCGACCGTCCCGTACGCCGAACTGCACACCCATTCGGCGTACAGCTTCCTCGACGGTGCGGGCACTCCGGAGGAGCTCGTCGAGGAGGCGGCCCGGCTCGGCCTTCGGGCCATCGCGCTGACCGACCACGACGGGCTCTACGGCGTCGTCCGGTTCGCCGAGGCGGCCAGGGAACTCGACATGCGTACGGTGTTCGGCGCGGAACTGTCGCTGGGCAACGTGGCCCGCACCGAGCTGCCGGATCCGCCCGGACCGCACCTGCTGGTGCTCGCCCGCGGACCGGAGGGGTACCGCAGGTTGTCCCGTCAGATCGCCGACGCCCACCTGGCCGGCGGTGAGAAGGGTAAACCGCGATACGACTACGACGCGCTCACCGAGGCCGCGGGCGGTCACTGGCAGATCCTCACCGGGTGCCGCAAAGGCCATGTCCAGCAGGCGCTTTCCCAGGGTGGGCCGGAGGCGGCGGAACGCGCGCTGGCCGACCTGGTGGACCGGTTCGGCCGCGAGCGGGTCACCGTCGAACTGACCCACCACGGTCACCCCCTCGACCACGAACGCAATGCCGCCCTGGCCGCGCTGGCTCCGCGCTTCGGGCTGACCGTGGTGGCCACCACGGCGGCGCATTTCGCCGAACCGTCGCGCGGCCGGCTGGCGATGGCGATGGGAGCTATCCGGGCCCGCCACTCGATCGACGAGGCCGCCGGATATCTGGCCCCGCTCGGCGGCTCGCACCTGCGGTCGGGGCAGGAGATGGTCCGGCTGTTCGCCCACTGCCCCGAGGTGGTGACCGCCGCGGCGGAACTCGGTGAGCAGTGCGCGTTCGGCCTGGCGTTGATCGCCCCGAAGCTGCCGCCGTACCCAGATGTGCCGCCCGGTGAAACCGAGGACAGCTGGCTGCGCCATCTGGTGATGGCCGGCGCGCGGGACCGCTACGGCCCTCCGGAACGCGCGCCGCAGGCATACACCCAGATCGAGCACGAGTTGCGGGTCATCGAGAAGCTCTGCTTTCCCGGCTACTTCCTCGTCGTCCACGACATCACGCGGTTCTGCAAGGAGAACAACATCCTGTCCCAGGGCCGGGGGTCGGCGGCAAACTCCGCGGTCTGCTACGCCCTCGGCGTCACCAACGTCGACCCGATCGCCAACGAGTTGCTGTTCGAACGGTTCCTGTCCCCGGCCCGTGACGGTCCGCCCGACATCGACATCGACATCGAGTCGGATCTGCGGGAGGAGGCGATCCAGTACGTCTACCGGCGCTACGGCCGTGACTACGCCGCGCAGGTGGCCAACGTGATCACCTATCGAGGCCGCAGCGCGATCCGCGACATGGCCCGCGCGCTCGGTTTCTCCCAGGGACAGCAGGACGCCTGGAGCAAACAGCTCAGCAAGTGGAACGGGCTGGCCGATTCTCCCGACGTCGAGGGCATCCCCGAGCCGGTGGTCGATCTGGCGCTGCAGATCTCGAATCTGCCGCGGCACATGGGCATCCACTCGGGCGGCATGGTGATCTGCGACCGTCCGATCGCCGACGTGTGCCCGGTGGAGTGGGCGCGGATGGAGAACCGCAGCGTTCTGCAGTGGGACAAAGACGACTGTGCGGCAATCGGTTTGGTGAAGTTCGACATGCTGGGTCTGGGCATGCTCTCGGCGCTGCACTACTGCATCGACCTGGTGGCCGAACACAAGGGTCTCGAGGTCGACCTGTCGAAGCTCGACCTGTCCGAACCGGGCGTCTACGAGATGCTGCAGAAGGCCGATTCGGTCGGGGTGTTCCAGGTGGAGTCCCGCGCGCAGATGGCCACCCTGCCGCGGCTCAAACCGCGGGTGTTCTACGACCTGGTGGTCGAGGTCGCGCTGATCCGGCCCGGCCCGATCCAGGGCGGCTCGGTGCATCCGTACATCAAGCGCCGCAATGGCGAAGAGCCCGTCACCTACGACCACCCGTCGATGGAACCGGCGCTGCGCAAGACGCTGGGGGTGCCGCTGTTCCAGGAGCAGCTCATGCAGTTGGCCGTCGACTGTGCGGGGTTCACCGCCGCCGAGGCCGACCAGTTGCGCCGGGCGATGGGTTCCAAGCGGTCGACGGACAAGATGCGCCGGCTGCGCGGCCGGTTCTACGAGGGTATGCGGGTGCGGCACGGCATCACCGGCGACGTCGCCGACCGGATCTACGAGAAGCTCGAAGCCTTCGCCAATTTCGGCTTCCCGGAGAGTCATTCGCTGAGCTTCGCCTCGCTGGTGTTCTATTCGTCGTGGTTCAAGCTGCACCATCCGGCCGCGTTCTGCGCCGCCCTGCTCCGGGCGCAGCCGATGGGTTTCTATTCGCCGCAGTCCCTGGTCGCCGATGCCCGCCGCCACGGTGTCCTCGTGCACGAACCGGACGTCAATGCCAGCCTGGCGTACGCGACGCTGGAGAACGCCGGGACCGAGGTTCGGCTGGGTCTGGGCGCGGTCCGCCACATCGGCGACGACCTCGCCGAGCGGATCGTCGACGAGCGAAGAGTCAACGGCCCCTTCCGGAATCTGCTGGATCTCACCGGTCGGGTGCAGCTGTCGGTGCCGCAGATCGAGGCGCTGGCCACGGCGGGGGCGCTGGGCTGCTTCGACATCACCCGCCGTGAGGGACTGTGGGCGGCGGGTGCGGCCGCCGCCGAACGGCCGGACCGGTTGCCCGGGGTCGGATCGGCGGGGCAGGTCCCGTCGCTGCCGGGGATGAGCAAGCTCGAACTGGCCGCCGCCGACGTATGGGCCACCGGGGTCTCCCCGGACAGCTATCCCACCCAGTTCCTGCGCCGGGATCTCGACGCCATGGGCGTCGTCCCCGCCGCCCGGTTGCTCGAGGTGCCGGACGGCACCCGGGTGCTGGTGGCCGGGGCGGTGACCCACCGGCAGCGCCCGGCGACCGCACAGGGGGTGACGTTCATCAACATCGAGGACGAGACGGGCATGGTGAACGTGCTGTGCGCCCCCCAGTTGTGGGCCCGGCACCGCAGGCTGGCCCAGAGCGCGTCGGCGATGGTGATCCGCGGCATCGTGCAGAACGCCACTGGTGCGGTCACGGTGGTGGCCGACCGCCTCGACCGGCTCGACATGCGAGTGGGGTCGAAGTCGCGGGACTTCCGGTAGCTAGTCGCCACCTCGGTAGCCTCGTCGACATGACCCTCAACCTCAGCGTCGACGAACTCCTGACCACCACGCGCTCGGTGCGCAAGCGTCTCGATTTCGACAGGCCGGTGCCCCGCGAGGTCATCATGGAATGCCTGGACCTCGCGCTGCAGGCGCCGACCGGGTCCAACGCGCAGGGCTGGCAGTGGGTGTTCGTCGAGGACCCCGACAAGAAACGGGCGCTCGCCGACATCTACGCCGCGAACGCCACGCCGTATCTCGATTTGCCCAAACCGGAGCGGGGTGACATCCGCGATTCCCAGATGGACGCGGTGATGAGCTCCGCGAAATATCTCAACGAGCACTTCCACGAGGCACCCGTGCTGATGATCCCGTGCCTGGAGGGCCGGCCCGACGGGGCGCCCGCCGGGATCAGCGCGTCGTACTGGGGATCGCTGCTGCCGGCGGTCTGGAGCTTCATGCTCGCGCTGCGCTCGCGTGGTCTGGGCTCGGCGTGGACGACGTTGCACCTGATGGGGGAGGGCGAGAAACAGGCCGCCGACCTGCTCGGGATCCCGTTCGACACCTACGCCCAGGGTGGGCTGTTCCCCATCGCCTACACCAAGGGCACCGAGTTCAAGAAGGCCAAGCGGTTGCCCGCTGAGCAGCTCACTCACTGGGATTCCTGGTGACGGTGTGTGAATGTGCGCTGATACACCCGTAGGTCCACTTACCATTTCGCTATGACCGTCGATCGGGGTGACGGCGTCGTCGCCGACGACGCCATCCCGGTCGAGCTCATTCAAAACCTGCTGGAGTTCGTGCGCCACCGGCTCGGCCTGGACACCGCGTGGCTGTCGTCGTTCCACGGCGGTATACAGACCTTCGAGGTCGTCGACGGAAACGCCGCGGCACTCGGCCGCTGGCCCGGCGACCGGGCGTCGCTGTCGGAGTCCTACGGCGTCCGGGTCATCGACGGACGTCTACCGTCGGTCATCCCGGACACCTCGGCCAACCAGATCACCGCCATGCTCCCCGTCACGCGCGAGTGGAACCTCGGCGCCTACGTGGGGGTGCCCGTGATGGGCGCCGACGGCACCCCGATGGGCATGCTGTGCGCGGCGAGCGACGAACCCAAACCGCAGCTCGCCGACGCCGACCTCCGCACCGTCCGACAGGTCGCCGAACTCCTCGGCACTCTGATGCGGCCGTCCGACGACGAACCGGACGCCGGCTCGGCGGTCGACCAGCACCGCGCCATCCGCCGGGTCGTGGCCGAACGCGATTTCGAGGTCGTCTTCCAGCCGATGCACGACGTGGCGACCGGCAAGGTGCTGGGGCTCGAAGCGCTCGCCCGCTTCCCGTGCGAACCGTTCCGACCCGACCTGTTCTTCGAGGAGGCCGGCCGGCTGGGACTGGGCATCGAACTGGAGACGGCGATCGTCGAGCGGGTCCTCACGCTGATGCGGCAGTTGCCCGCCGACGTGTTCGTGTCGATCAACATCTCACCCGCGGCCGCGCTCAAGGCGTCATGGAGCACGCTGCTCAACGACGTCGACCCGTCGCGACTCGTCCTGGAGATCACCGAACACGACGCCGTGCCCAACTACGGCGCACTCGACGACGTGTTGGAGACCTGCCGGTTGCTCGGCATGCGGGTGGCGGTCGACGACGTCGGCGCCGGGTTCGCCTCGTTCTCCCACGTGCTCGAGCTGGCGCCGGACTTCCTGAAGATCGACAAATCCATCACCCGCAACATCGACGTCGACGACGCCCGCAGGCGACTGGCCCACGCGATCGCAGAGTTCGCCGGTCAGATCGGCGCCGTTGCGATCGCCGAGGGGGTGGAGACCCAGGGTGAACTGGACGCCCTCAGCGCGGCGGGCATCACGTGGGCGCAGGGCTTCTATCTGGGCCGTCCCCGGCCGTACACGCACGGATTCCCGCCCGCCGGTGTGGCCGCCGCGCGCGATGCGCCCTTGCCCACCGCCGTGGATCTGTTGGGGGAGCGGCGATTCGAGCTTGCGCTGGCCCATTCACCCATCGGAATGGCGGTCGTCGGACTGGACGGGAAGTTCCTGCGCACCAACCGGGCGCTGCGTTCGATGCTCGGATACGGGCGGCGGGCGCTGGCCAGCCGGACGTTCCAGGACATCACCCATCCCGACGATCTCGACACCGATCTGTCGCTGCTGAACGATTGCCTCGAGGGCCGCCGACGTTCGTACCGCATCGACAAGCGCTACCTCGCCGCCGACGGCCGCGTCGTGTGGGGCGCGCTGACCGTCGTGCTCGTGCGCGCCCCGCGCGACCAGCCGCAGTGCTTCATCTCGCAGATCATCGACATCACCGCCGACCGCACCCGCGAGGCGTAACCGGCGCAGCAGCAGGAGCAGCTCAAACCGCTCCCGTGAATCCGTGCTGACGCCAGGCCTCGTAGACCGCGACCGCGGCGGCGTTCGACAGGTTCAGCGAGCGCCTGCCCGCCAGCATCGGGATCCGCACCTGGGCGGTGATGTGCGGATCGGCCAGCGTCTCGGCATCCAGACCCGTCGGTTCAGGGCCGAACATCAGGACGTCGCCGGGCTCATAGGCGATGTCGGCGAACGACGTGGTGGCATGGGCGGTGAAGGCGTACACGTGCGTCGGCGCGATCGCCCGCCACGCGGCGGCCAGATCGTCGTGCACGGTCACCGAGGCGAGATCGTGGTAGTCCAGACCAGCCCGGCGCAGTTTGGGCTCGGACAGATCGAAGCCGAGCGGCTGCACCAGGTGCAGCTCACATCCGCTGCCGGCCACCATGCGGATGGCGTTGCCGGTGTTGGGCGCGATCCGGGGTGAATAAAACATCACCTTGAACACAGCGATAATGCTCGCATGGCCGACACCAGTCTCTGGATGCAGAAAGTCGAGGCCGATCCGGGGCACTCGCGGTGGTACATCGAGCGATTCCGCGCCATGGCGCGCGCCGGTGACGATCTGTTCGGCGAAGCGCGCCTCGTCGACGCGATGGTCCCGCGCGGCGCCCGCATCCTCGATGCCGGCTGCGGCCCCGGTCGGGTCGGCGGCTATCTCGCCGAGGTCGGTCACGACGTGGTCGGTGTCGACGTCGACCCGGAACTCATCGAGGCGGCCGAACACGACCATCCCGGACCGCGCTGGCTCGTCGGCGATCTCGCCGAACTCGACCTGCCCGCACGCGGCATCGCCGAGCCGTTCGACGTGATCGTGTCGGCCGGCAACGTCATGACCTTCCTCGCCCCGAGCACCCGGACGCAGGTGCTGTCGCGGCTGCGCGCCCACCTGAGCGACGACGGACGGGCGGTGATCGGTTTCGGCGCGGGCCGCGACTACGAGTTCGGCCAGTTCCTCGCCGACGCCGCCGAGGCGGGGCTGGAGCCGGATCTGCTGCTGTCCAGCTGGGATCTGCGACCGTTCACCGCGGATTCGGATTTCCTCGTCGCCCTGCTCCGGCCGGCGTAACCCGCACATCCGACGATGATGGCGGCGCATCGGTCCGGTCACGAACCGATCCCCGTTCGGAACAACTCTTCAAACCGGTGTCGGCGACTGCCATAATCGGCGAATCTCCACTCCTATCAGGCATAACACCTCACCGCCCACCCGGCGGCCGGCCCGGTGGTCGCCGGCGAACTGGCCGGTGCGCTGGAAGGTGTTCGCCATCGTGCTGGTGCCGCTGATCCTGGCCGGCGTCTTCGGCGGGCTGCGGATCGCCGCCAACGTCGACGACGCCACCGACTCGCGGCTGGCCGCGCAGCGCGCCGAACTGATCCCCGCGATCAGCGACTACCTGGCCGCCTTGGAGGGCGCCGTCTTCACCGACGCCTCGGCCGCCGACTTCGACGACCGCAGAGACAGCCTGCGGCAGCGGCTCGCGGAGACTGACGCCCTGCCGGATGTGCGGTTGGCCGTGACCAACCTGCTGGACCTGGGACAGAAGCTGGTCGACGGGGTCGCGGACGGTTCGATCGACGTACGCGAGCGGGTGACCACCTACGCACCGCTGCTGCTGACCGCGGAGACGGCCGTCACCGGATCGACCCGTGCCGACGCCGGGGACGTGCAGGCGCGGGCCGACGGCCTCGCGCGCGCGATCGGTGCCCGCGGGCAGATGGCCATGCAGACGATGCTCGTCACGCGGGGCGCCGAGCTGCCCGAACCGGTGCTGCGGGCCGCGCTGGTGACCCTGGCCGGCACGGAACCGTCGACCGTCTCGGGGATGGCCGAACTGCTCGGCGGCGCCTCCACCGAGGCCGCCGATCTGCGCCGCGAGATGTTCGCCAGGATGGCGCTGATCGCCGACCCCGCGGTCGTCCTCGCGGGCAATCCCGAACTTCTGGCCTCCCAGCAGGTGACGGCCGCCATCGCCGACCGGCTGATCGCCGACAACGCCGAGCAGATCCCGGCTGCCGTCGCGGACCGGGCCGACGCGCAGCGCTCCGCGGCCATCCGCGACACCGTGATCGTCCTGGTGGCGATCGTGGCCGCGCTGGCCGTCGTGCTGCTGGTGGCGCGTTCGCTGGTGCAGCCGCTGCGCCGGCTGCGCGACAGTGCGCTGCGGGTCGCGCACGAGGACCTGCCGCGGGAGGTGGAGCAGGTGCGCGGCGGCGCCGAACCAGGACCGGTGACCCCGATCCCGGTGCACACCACCGAGGAGATCGGTCAGGTCGCACACGCCGTCGATGAGCTGCACGAACAGGCCGTACTGCTGGCCGCCGAACAGTCCCGGCTGCAGCTGCAGGTCGGCGACATGTTCGAAACGCTGTCGCGGCGCAGCCGGTCGCTGGTCGATCAGCAGCTGGCCCTGATCGATCAACTCGAGCGCGAAGAGGACGATCCGCAGCGGCTGCACAGTCTGTTCCGTCTCGACCACCTCGCCGCCCGGATGCGGCGCAACGGCGCCAACCTGCTGGTGCTGTCCGGGGCCAGGATCCCGCGCGACCGCGCCGAAGCGATGCCGGTGACGGCGATCATCAACGCGGCGGCCTCCGAGGTGGAGGACTACACCCGGGTTGTCACCACGACGGTGCCCGACAGCTGGATCGTCGGGTCAGCCGCGGGCGATCTCATTCATCTGCTCGCCGAACTGCTCGACAACGCGCTGCGCCATTCGCCGCCGGGCTCCGAGGTACGGGTCTCCGGGGTGCACACCGGCAACGGCGGGCTGGTCATCGAGGTCAGCGATTTCGGGCTCGGCATGACCGAGACCGATCTGCGGGTGACGAACGCGCGCCTGCAGTCCGGCGGCGAGGTCACCCCGTACACCGCACGTCACATGGGTCTGTTCGTCGTCGGCAGGCTGGCCGCCCAGCATGGATTCGTGGTGCGGTTGCGCAGCACGGTGGCCGACGAACCCAACTCCGGGATGACGGCCGGGGTGTACGTACCGGCCCAACTGCTGGCCGGATACGAGGCGCCGCCGCCGGTCCGCGACCCGGAGCCGCCCGTCGCGGCCGTCGAACCTGCGCCGCCGCCGCTGCCGACCCGGGAGCCTGTCGAGGAGCCCGGGCTGCTGTTGCCGCAACGCGATCCGGGGGCCAGCGGGATCACGGTCGCGCCAGCCCTCGAACCTGACCCCGTGCCCGAGCCCGATCCCGTCCCGGCGAGTCCGCCCGCGCCCGCGGTCAGCGCCAACGCCGGATCCGACGATGCGATCTACCAGTCCA
Source organism: Mycobacterium sp. 852013-51886_SCH5428379 (assembly GCF_001665575.1). Taxonomy (GTDB): domain Bacteria; phylum Actinomycetota; class Actinomycetes; order Mycobacteriales; family Mycobacteriaceae; genus Mycobacterium. The sequence continues at coordinate 46,104 of NZ_LZSU01000035.1, forward strand.
TGCTCTCGGAATGGCTGATCGACCCGACCGAGCTGGGCAGTAGCACCGATCTGGACTGGAAGACGGTGTGGGACCACGGCTGGTCGGCCGCCGCTGCCGCCGACGAAGCCCCGGTCCGTGAGGTCACCGACGACGGTCTGCCGGTCCGCGATCCCGGCGCCCGGCTCGTTCCGGGCAGCGGCGACGACACGCCGGGCGAGGTAGCATCGGCGGCGCAACCGCAGCGTGATCCGCAGGCCGTCCGCGCCAGCATCAGCAGCCATTTCGGTGGCGTGGCAGCCGGGCGGCAACACGCTCGAGAAACCAGAGGAACCGACCGCGAATGACCTATCCGCCACGTCCGACGCAACGGGAATCGCTGGACTGGCTGGTCTCGCGATTCGCCCGCGACGTGGCCGGGGTCTCGCACGCGGTGCTGGTGTCGGCCGACGGTCTGCTGATGGCCGCCAGCGAACACATGCCCATCGAGCGGGCCGACCAGCTCGCCGCGGTGGCGTCCGGACTGGCCAGTCTGGCCACGGGTGCGGCGCAGCTGTTCGACGGCGGCTACGTGCTGCAATCCGTAGTGGAGATGGAGCAGGGATTCCTGCTGCTGATGCGGGTGGGGGACGGGTCGAACCTCGCCACCCTGGCGACGCGGTCGTGCGACATCGGTCAGATCGGCTACGAGATGGCGATCCTCGTCGAGCGCGTGGGGACTGTCGTGCAGGCGGCCCGACGGTCGCATCAGCACTCGTGAGTGACGCGTGGACGATCCGGTATCCGCTTCCGAACCGCGATTGGTCCGGCCCTACACGCTGACCGCGGGGCGGACCGAAGCCGGCGTCGACTTGCCGGTGGAGGCTCCGGTCGAGACCCTGGAGACGTCGGATGCACCACGCTGGCCAGCCGGTGATGTCCGCGGCGACATCCTGGCGCTGTGCGAGGGACGACCGTCCGTGGCGGAGATCTCGGCACGTTTGTCGGTGCCTCTCGGCGTGGCGCGCGTGCTTGTCGGGGACCTCGTGGCGCAGGGTTATCTGCGGGTGCACACCACCCTCGGTGATTCGACGACAGACGAGCGGCGCGAACTCTTAGGAAGGACACTGCGTGGCCTACGAGCACTCTGACCGCCGCCGGCACTCCGCTCCCACATGGTCTTCGCGCGAGCGCTCATCCGCCACCAAGATCGTCGTCTCCGGCGGCTTCGGTGCCGGCAAGACCACATTCGTGGGAGCGGTCTCGGAGATCATGCCGCTGCGAACCGAGGCGCTGGTGACGAACGCCTCCGCCGGTGTCGACGGGCTCGAGACCACGCCGGACAAGCGCACCACCACCGTGGCGATGGATTTCGGCCGCATCACCCTGGCCGACGATCTGGTGCTGTACCTGTTCGGGACGCCGGGGCAACGCCGGTTCTGGTTCATGTGGGACGACCTGGTGCGTGGGGCCATCGGCGCGATCGTGCTGGTCGACGTCCGTCGCCTGCAGGACAGTTTCGCCGCGATCGACTTCTTCGAGGCCCGCAGGCTGCCGTTCCTGGTGGCCGTCAACGAATTCGACGGCGCGCCGGTGTATCCGGCGCAGTCGGTGCGCAAAGCGCTCGCGCTGGCCGACCACGTTCCGCTCATCAGCGTCGACGCCCGCAACCGGCAGTCGGCCCGCGCCGCGCTGATCACGATCACCGAGTATTCGCTCAACCGCCTCTCGGCATTGCCGGGCTGACCGGTGGCTGAGTGGAGTGATCAGGAGTTCGTCGGCCATGAGTTCCGCGACGAGGATCTGAGCGGGCTGCGCACCGAACGCGTGGTGTTCGACGGCTGCGATTTCAGTGGGGCGGACATGTCAGAGTCCGAGCATGTCGGGTCGGCCTTCCGCAACTGTAAGTTTCGGCGGACATCGCTGTGGCACAGCACCTTTCGACACTGCAGCATGCTCGGCTCGGAGATAACCGAGTGCCGCCTGCGCCCGTTGACTGTCGTGGAGATGGACTTCACCCTCGCAGTGCTGGCCGGGTGCGATCTGCGCGGCGTCGACCTCTCCGACTGCCGGTTGCGTGAGACCAGCCTCGTCGGTACCGACCTGCGTGATGCGGTGCTGCGCCGGGCCGACCTCCAGGGCGCACGGGTGCAGAATGCCCGCTTCGAGAAGGCCGATCTGCGTGGGGCGCGAGCCGATCCGACGTTCTGGACGACAGCCAAGTTGCGCGGTGCGCGCGTCGACATCGAACAGGCGCTGCTGTACGCGGCGGCACACGGACTCGACGTCCACGGGGAGTGAGGCAGTCGAACGTGTGCCGAACGTGTGTCCGGGTATGTCAGGGGACGTGACACGACGGCTGCTTTCTCGACCCACCCCCGCGCTGCGTCCGCCCAGGATCGAGAGGACACTTGGCCGATGCCCAGCGACACGATGATCCGCACGGTCGGCTGTGAACTCGACGTGGAGGTCACCGCAGCCACCACGCTCGAGTTCCAGATCACCCTCGCCCCCCAGCCGGGCGCCGAGGTCAAAGAGCAACTGACCTTCCTGCACGACGGCAATCCCGTCACGCCGCAGGAGATCATCGGCGAGCACGGCACCCGCATCCACAAGTTCGACGCCGCAGAGGGCCTCGTCCGGGCGACCTACGAGGCGACGGTGACCGGACTGGCCGACCCGCCGCCCGTGCGCGAGATCGACCTGTCGACCTATTTGCGGCCCAGCCGCTACGCCGAGGCCGACAAGTTCTTCGGTTTCGCCGCAACCGAATTCGGCGATCTCGCCGACACCACCACCCTGCTCGAGAAGATCGCCTCGTGGGTCGGCACCCGGCTCAACTATGTGCCCGGTTCCAGTGATCCGATCGACGGTGCCGCCGACACCTTGCTCGCCGGCGCGGGTGTGTGCCGCGACTACGCCCACCTGGTCGTCGCGTTGTTGCGTGCCGTCAACGTCCCGGCCCGCCTGGTCTCGGTGTACGCACCCGGCTGCAGCCCGATGGACTTCCATGCCGTCGCCGAGGCCTACGTCGAGGATCAATGGCGCGTCGTCGACGCGACCCTGTTGGCGCCTCGGCAATCCATGGTGCGCATCGCCACCGGGCGCGACGCCGCGGACACCGCGTTCCTCGACAACCATCGCGGCCAGATCGAACTCAAGAACATGGTCGTCACCGCGATCGTCGAGGGGGACCTGCCGCGCGACTCCGTTCAGGAGCTCGTCACCCTGCGGTGACGCCGAGCCAAGCGCGCAGCCGGTCGTAGATCTCGGGGTGGTTGAGTAGGTCGAAGTGGTGCAGACCGGTCAGCACGAGACCGTTCGACTCCTCAAACGGAATCCGCCGCGTCTTACCCCGACCCGAGGCGCTCGCCGGCCGCACCAGCACGTCGCCGAACACCGCACCGGCCACCCGGGGCGCCGTCGACGTCGCGACGAAGTGGTACGACGCGTCGGGCAGGAACGGCACCTCTCCGCAACGGTCCCGGAGGAACTCGTCGGGATCGCCGTCGCGCCAGTCCTCGTCGAGCAGCGCGCCGTACCGCAGATCTTTGATGCCGTCGCTGCGCAGGTTCAGAAACCGTGCGATGGCGCGGGTCTCGCGCAGGCGGGCCAACGCCCAGGACGCCGCATTGACGCCCTTCTCCAGATCCGCACCCAGGTGCGGCGAGCCCAGGCACGCCACCTGCCGCACCAGCGTCGCCCATCGGCGGTCACCGTCTGCCGCGTAGTGACAGGCGCTGCGGACGACCAGTCCGCCCATCGAATGCCCGACCAGGGCGATGTCTTGGACCGGGACCGGCCACACCGCGACCATCGCGGTCAGCAACTCGTCGAGTTCGTGGCCGTTGGTGGAGATGTGTAGACCGGTGTTGTAGCGCACGTACACCGGCGTGAACCCGAGGTCGTCGTGCAGCCGCTCACCGTACGGTCGCGGATCGGGTGCCTCGACCTGGGGGCGCGGCGGCCTGCACCACGATGCCTCGGTCTGCATGAGCCCGTGGACGAACACCACGACCCGGTTCGTCGCATCCGGGAATGCGGCCGCGACCGCCTCCGGCGTCACGTCGACCCGGCGACCGTCCACCCGCACCGCCATACCGTGGGCCAGCGCATTGCCGCGGTCGGCGAGCTCGTCGCCGTACAGGCCGTTCAACGCCGCGATCGCCAGACTGGCCGCGGGCTGCTCGTCGATCGGGGCGTCGGTGTCTGCGCCGGCACCCGAGGCGGCCAGCGCGCCGACCGCGGCCGGAACCCGCTGCCCGGCCAGACCGACGGCGCCGTAGACGGTGTGGGCGATCGCGTCGTGCACCATCTCGACGGGCCGCGCCACCGGCCCGATCGAGGAGAACACCCGTCCGGAGATCCCGGTATGCATACCGCGCACGATGTCGTTGAGTACGTGGAGGCCCTCGCCGGCGACCTCACCGAGGGCTCTGATGTCAGCTGTCCGCATGCCGGTGGATACCCGGATACGGCCGCTCATGCGCATCGGGTGCGAGCGGGCCGAGCGCCAGGCCCGTCAGGTACGCGCTCAGATGCCCGACCTCGGTGAACGTGGGGCGCACCACGACGTTGGCGGTGAGGGTGGTGACCGCCGCACCCCGGCAGAGCCACCGATACCGCCGCGGGACGTATGCCGACAGCACGCCCGCGACCCCGAGCAGGAAGTAGCTCACCCCGACGTCGCTGGCCTCGGCCAGCTTCGGCGGCGCCTTCTCCCGCTCGATCGACCAGCGCAGATAGCCCTGCCCCAGGTAGGTGCCGGTGACGTGGGCGGCCAACCCGACCGCCAGCCAGCGCGAGGTGCCCAGCCGGCGTTCGGCGGGGGCCAGCACGGTGACGTAGGGCAGCACGTACGGCCACCACCGGCGGCCGTCGAGCCAGAACAGGCTCGCGGTCAGCACACGGGTCGGCTCGTTCGACAGATGGTGGAGATTGGTCGACTGGCTGCGGATCAGCTGCCCGCGGTCGTGGCCGGCGGAGCGCTGGACGCGGGTGGTGGCCAGCAGCACCAGCAGCCAGCCGAACGTGGCCGGGGCCTGCGAGACGTGTCGGACCACTACCTGCCACGCGCGGATCACCTTGCGACCCTACAGATCAGCCCCGCAACGTGACGTACGGACTCTGGGCGTAACACGTGCGGTACAGCGCGGCGAACGATCCGGGCCGCGCGAAGCCCCACCGGGCGGCGACGCGGCCGACGGTCGTGGCGGCCGGATCGGCGTCGACGAGTTCCTGATGGGCGTTGCGCAGCCGGATCTGCCGTAGGTGGGCCATCGGGGTGATGCCGAGGTGGCGGCGGAAGAGGTAGGCGATCCCGCTCGGGGTGACGTCGACCGCGCGGGCGATCTCCCAGACCCCGATGTCGACACCGGCGTTCTCCTCCATGAAGTCGATCGCCTGGCGCAGCGTGTTGGGCAGCAGCCGGCCGGGATAGGTCGTGGCCGGCGTCGTGGTGGTGGGGAAGGTCTCGAGGATTCGTGCGGCCAGCGTCCTGGCGGTGTTGGCCAGTGACAGCTCGGTCTGCGCGTCCTTGGTGCGCAGGATCTGCTCGACGTGGTTGACGGTCTCGATCCAGCGTTTGGTCGCCTCGGGGCTGACCGGGTTGACCGACAGGAAGCGCAGCGCGGAGGAGGCGCCGACGGCGTCGAGGAAGTAGGAGGTCGGCAGGGCGACGATGTGTGCCGCGGTGTGGTCGGTGTGGCAGCGGTAGTGGGCGCCGGGGAAATTGGACAGGAAGACGTCCCCGCGGCGGTAGGCGAAATCGTGCAGCCCGCCGATCCCGCCGAGGATGCCCGCCTGCATGGTGTTGACGATGACGACGTCGTTGTCGACGCAGTCGAAGTGCAGCTGGGTGGGTAGGCGCACGGTCCCGCACTGGAACTGCTCGGTCCCGCGCTTGTCGACGCTCAACCGCTTCGCGGCGCCCCGGAACTCGCCGACGCGCAGTCGGGCGCCGAACTCGGTGCCCAGCCTGTCGCAGGCCTCGCCGAGATCGGTGGTCGTCCAGCTCGTGTGCTGGATCTCCGTTGCCATACCAGGACCCCTACGGGCGTTACTCCACGGCGACTGACGTTCCTCCCACGTCAGCTCCTCGATAGGGTGACCTTACCGTGGCTCAACGGGCAGGTGCATGGCTTTGCCGCACGCTCATCCGGCGTCCGCGGGCAGCGGATCAGCCGCTCTTGAGTCGGATCTTCCAGCGCACGAACCCGACGTAGAACAGGCTCAGCACGACGAGCATCGCCATGTCGAACAGCCAGGCGCTGCTGGTGTGCTCCCAATGGGCGTCTTTCGGGGTCAGCGGACCGGGCACCAGCTTGGTCAGGTCGACCGTCGAAGCCGACGCGGCGAAGCCCCAGCGGGCCGGCGTGATCCAGGACAGCTGGTCGAGCCCGATGCGGTCGGTCACCGGGATCATGCCGCCCGAGAACACCAGCTGGCTCATGATGGCCACCACCAGGAGCGGCATGATCTGCTCGCTGGTGCGCGCCAGCGCGGACAGCGCCAGGCCGACCATCGCCGCGGTGACGGTCGTGGCGGCCATCCCGACGAACAATTCGAGCGTCGCACTGCCCAGGAACGTGGCGCCCTGGGTGGGTGTGCCCTTGCCCGCGATGGTGATGGCGGTGACGATCGTCGACTGCACGATCGCGAACACCGAGTACACGCACACCTTGGCCAGCAGATACGCCGTCGTGGACAAACCGACCGCCTGTTCGCGCAGGAAGATCGCACGTTCGCCGATCAGGTCGCGGATCGTCAGGGCGGTGCCCATGAAGATCGCGCCGACGTTGAGCAGGACCAGGATCTGGCCGGGTTCGTTCGGGGCGTTGCCCATCGGGTCGGGCACGCCGAACCCGACGGTGCCGGGCACCGACATCGACAGCGCGCCCATGATGAACGGCAGCAGCGCCAGGAAGATGAAGTAGCCGCGGTCGGACACGATCAGCCGCATCTGCCGTCGCGCGATCGTGGAGAACTGGCGGCGCAGGCTGGTCTTCGACGGCTCGCCGAGGTTGACCGGTTCGGAGGTGGGTGGCTGCTGCGGCGGTGGGCCGTGCAGGGCCAGGTAGCGCTGGTTGGCGCCCTCGGGATCGCTGGCCACCGAGCTGAAGATGTCGGCCCAGTTGGTGGTGCCCATCGATGGGCCGATCTCGGCGGGGGGACCGCAGAACGCCGTCTTCCCGCCGGGGGCCAGCAGCAGCACCTGATCGCAGACGTCCAGGTAGGTCAGCGAGTGGGTGACCACCAGCACCACGCGGCCGGCGTCGGCGAGCTGGCGCAGCATCGTCATCACCTGGCGGTCCAGCGCCGGGTCCAGACCGGAGGTCGGTTCGTCGAGGATCAGCAGCGACGGGCCGGTCAGCAGCTCCAGGGCCACCGACGCGCGTTTGCGCTGCCCGCCCGACAGCTTGTCCACCCGGGTGTCGAGATGCTTGGTCATCTCGAGTTCCTCGAGCACCTGCATGACGACCTGTTCGCGGTCGGCCTTCGTGGTGTCCGGGGGCAGCCGCAGTTCGGCGGCGTACATCAGCGCCTGCCGCACGGTCAGCTGTCCGTGCACGACGTCGTCCTGCGGCACCATCCCGATCCGGGAACGCAGCGAGGCGTACTCGGCGTGCACGTTGTGCCCCTCGAACAGCACCGAACCGTTCGTCGGATGGGTGTAGCCGGCGACGAGCCGGGCGAAGGTGGACTTACCCGCGCCGGAGGGGCCGATCACGGCGGTCAGGGTCCCGGGCCGCGCCGTCAGGGAGATGTTGTCCAGCAGCGTCTTGTTGTTCTCGATCGTCCACGTGACGCCGTGCACGTCCAGGCCGCCGGTACCGGTCGCGATCGCCGACTCGGTGCGGCGCACCAGCGTGCCGCCGGAGAAGACGAGGTCGATGTTGCCGATGGTGACGACGTCGCCGTCGCTGAGCCGGGCCGACTCGACCCGGTTGCCGTTGACGAACGTGCCGTTGATGCTGCGCGCATCGACGATCTCGGTGCCACCGGCCACGGGGACCAGGGAGGCGTGGTGGCGGGAGGCCAGCACGTCGGGAATGACGATGTCGTTGTCGCTGGCGCGGCCGATCTTGATCGCGCCGGGGGGCGCCTCCGCCGGCTTACCCGGGCGCAGGATCTTGAGCATGCTGGTCGCGAGGTTGCCGCCGCCCTCGCCGGCGCTCGCGCGGGGTGCGGCCGTGGGGCCCATCCGGGTGACCGGTTCGAGCCCGGCCTGCTGGGACAGCGGCGGCGCGAGCGCGCTGTTGGTCGCGGTGTGGCGCACCGGCTGGCCGGCGGTCGGGTGGCGCTGCGGTGCGCTGGCCGGATAGCCGGTCGGGTGCGGTCCGGTGGGATACCGGGGCTGCGGCCGCGACATCGGCGGCGCCGGAGGAGGAGCGGACTGCTGCTGGCCCCAACCACCGGACGTGGCGGGCCGCGCGACGGGGACGACGGTGGTCTGCGGGGGACTGCCCGCCGCGCCCTGGTGCCGGCCCACCTCGAAGGTCAGCTGCGGCCCGTCGGGGTTGCCGATGTTCAGGGTCTGACCGTCGCGGATGTCGACGGCGGGTACCCGGCGACCGTTGACGAACATGCCGTTGAGGCTGCCGTTGTCGATCGCCACCCACCGCCCCTGGTCGAAGCGCAACACCAGGTGCGCCCGCGAGATCAGGGGGTGGGCGATCCGCACGTCGGCCCGCAGATCGCGGCCGATGACCACGTCGTTGCCGGGGGCGAAAGTGCGGGTCGATCCCTCGTACCGAACGGAAAGCGCAGGTGGGACAGGTCGGCTCATCGGGGTCAACTGTATAGGTACCCGGCCCGGATCGAGCGGTGCCTCAGGCGGTGTCGGACACGTCGTCTCAGACCCGCAGCGAGTCCGGCGCTCCGGTGACCACGCAGTGGGTGTGGCTGTAGATCGTCGCCATGCACTTGTTGCAGTGGGTGCATGCCGAGCGGACCGACCCGGTCTGCTCTTCGGCCTGGATGCGGGTGAGCAGGTCCGGTTCGGCGAGCAGCGCGCGACCCATCGCGACGAACTCGAAGCCCTCGGCCATCGCCAGATCCATCGTCTCGCGGTTGGTGATGCCGCCCAACAGGATCAGCGGCATCGTCAGCTCAGCGCGGAACAACCTGGCCTTGTCGAGCAGGAACGCCTCGCGGTAGGCGTACTCGCGGAAGAACTTCTTGCCGGTCATCCGGATGCCCCAGCTCAGCGGCGGCTTGAACGCGCCGGCGAACTCCTTGACCGGGGCGTCGCCGTGGAACAGGTACAGCGGGTTGACCAGTGAGCTGCCCGCGGTGAGTTCCAGGGCGTCCAGCCCGCCGTCCTCCTCGAGCCACTTGGCCGTCTGCAGCGACTCCTCGAGCGGAATCCCGGCGCGGATGCCGTCGGTCATGTTCAGTTTGGCGGTCACCGCAAACTGCTTGGCCCCGTACCTGTCCACGGCGTCGCGGACCGCTCTGACCACCCCACGCGCGACCTTGGCCCGGTTCTCCAGCGATCCGCCGTACTCGTCTCTGCGCTTGTTGATCAGCGGGCTGAGGAACGAGCTGGCGAGGTAGTTGTGGCCGAGGTGGATCTCCACGGCGTCGAAACCGGCGTCGATCGCCAGCCGTGCGGCGGTGGCGTGCGCGGCGGTGGCGTCGGCGATGTCCTCACGGCTGGCCTTCTTCGCGAACCGCATCGACAGCGGATTGAAGAACCGTACCGGCGCCAGTGCCTTGGCCTTGTTGGTGCGGGAGTTGGCGACCGGACCGGCATGGCCGATCTGCGCGCTGACCGCCGCGCCCTCGGCGTGCACGGCCTCGGTCAGCCGCCGCAGGCCGGGCAGCGCCTCCGGGCGCATCCAGATCTGCCATCCGTCGGTGCGTCCTCCGGGGGCCACCGCGCAGTAGGCGACGGTGGTCATGCCGACCCCGCCCGCGGCGGGGAGCCGGTGGTAATGGATGAGGTCGTCGGTGACCAGGGCATTCGGCGTCGACGCCTCGAACGTGGCGGCCTTGATGATGCGGTTGCGCAATGTCACCGGGCCGAGCTTGGCCGGGGTGAACACATCCGGCGTGGTGTTCATACCCGAAGCCTGCCACAGGCTCCTGTCACAATGTCCGATGTGGGTGCGATAACTCTGGACGGAAAAGCCACGCGCGACGAGATCTTCGTCGACCTCAAAGAACGGGTGGCCGCGCTCACCGCGGAGGGACGCACGCCCGGGCTGGGCACCATTCTCGTCGGCGACGATCCCGGCTCGCAGGCCTACGTGCGCGGGAAGCACGCCGACTGCGCGAAGGTCGGCATCAACTCCATCCGCCGCGATCTGCCGGCCGACATCACCCAGGCGCAGCTCGAGGACACGATCGACGAGCTGAACGCCGACCCGTCCTGCACCGGGTACATCGTCCAGCTCCCGCTGCCCAGACATCTCGACGAGAACGCGGCGCTCGAGCGCATCGACCCGGTCAAGGACGCCGACGGCCTGCATCCGACGAACCTCGGCCGGCTGGTGCTCAACGAGCCGGCGCCGCTGCCGTGTACCCCGCGCGGCATCGTGCATCTGCTGCGCCGCTACGAGGTCGAGATCGCCGGGGCCCACGTGGTGGTGATCGGCCGCGGGGTGACCGTCGGGCGCCCGCTGGGCCTGCTGCTCACCCGCCGCTCGGAGAACGCGACGGTGACGTTGTGCCACACCGCAACCCGGCACCTGCCGCAGTTCACGCTCGAGGCCGACATCATCGTGGCCGCGGCCGGGGTGTCGCACATGGTGACCGCCGAGATGGTCAAGGCCGGTGCGGCGGTCGTCGACGTCGGGGTGAGCCGCGACGCCGCCGGCAAGCTGGTCGGCGACGTCGCACCCGATGTCTGGGAGGTGGCGGGCCACGTCTCGCCGAACCCGGGCGGCGTCGGTCCGCTCACCCGGGCGTTCCTGCTCACCAACGTCGTCGAGCGGGTCGAAGCGCAGAAGTGACACCGCGGCAGTTCGCCCGCAAGGTGTTCGCGGGGCAGTGGCCGATCCTGGTGGTGGGTCTGGTCCTGGTCGCCGCGTTCGTCCTCGTCATCGCCGGGTATTGGCGCCGCGGCGCGCTGGTGATGGCGGTCGGCGTGGGTATCGCTGCGGCACTTAGGGTTTCGCTGACCGATGACCGGGCGGGCCTGCTCGCGGTACGCAGCAAGGCCGTCGACTTCGCGACCACGGCGTCGGTGAGCGCGGTCATGCTCTACGTCGCCTGGACCATCGACCCGCTGGGGACGAGCTAGCGGCGGCTCAGCCCACCGTCGCCTTGATGCACACAGTCACGTACGGCAGCGCCAGCCCGGTGGTGTGCACCAGCGCCGGATGGGTGGCGAGCAGTTCGCGGACGCGGTCGAGCGTGCGGGTGCGCACCTCGGTCGGGGAGGTGATGCAGTAGCTGCGCGACGCGACGAGGTCGATGAGCGCCTGCGGCGTCAGGTAACTCGTCCACTCGACGTGGTGGCGCTGCACGTCGGTGAAGGGCGCGGGCAGCGACACCTCGTCGGTGAACGGATCGTTCTCGTGGCCGATGATGTCGCCCAGGTCCTTGACCCACCCGGACCGTTCGTCGCGGGTGTTCCACACCAGTCCGAGCCGGCCGCCGGGACGCAGTACCCGCGCCACCTCGCGGACCGCGCGGTCCACGTCGAACCAGTGCCAGGCCTGCGCCACCAGCACCGCATCGACGCTGTCGTCGGCCAGCGGGATCTCCTCGGCGGTACCCAGCAGCGCTGGGGTCTCCGGCAACGACCGGGTCAGCACCTCGAGCATCTCGGGGATCGGATCGACCGCGATCACCTGCAGCCCCCGCTCGACCAGTCGGGTGGTGAGCTTGCCGGTGCCGGCGCCGAGGTCGAGGACGTCGCGGGCGTCCGGCGGCAGCAGCCAGTCGATCGCCTCCGGCGGATAGGACGGTCTGCCGCGTTCGTACGCCGCCGCCTGCGCCCCGAATGACAGTGACGGCGGCGCGGACTCCTGGGTCACCGGTCCGCCAGGGTGAGCGTGCGCCGGATGAGCTCACCGACCGCGTCGGTCTCGACGAGGAATCCGTCGTGCCCGTAGCTCGACTCGACCACGTCGAGCGCCGCGCACCCCGGCAGCAGATCGGCCAGCTCCTGCTGCAGCCGCAGCGGATACAGCCGGTCGGAGGTGATACCGCCGACCACCGTCGGCACCCGGCAGCTCTGCAGCGCGGCCCGCACACCGCCGCGGCCGCGGCCGACGTCGTGGCTGGACAGCGCATCGGTCAACGTCACGTAGGTGCCCGCGTCGAACCGCTCGACCAGTTTGGTGCCCTGGTACTCCAGGTAGCTCTGCACCGCGTAGCGGCCGCCGTCGGCCGGATTCTCCTCGCCCTGACCGTCATTGGCGAACCGGTCGTCGAGTTCCTGTTCGCCGCGGTAGGTCAGGTGGGCGAACCGCCGGGCGATGCCCAGACCGGCCGTCGGGGCCCGCCCGGTGTCGTGGTAGTCGCCGCCGCACCAGTCCGGATCGGCTTTGATCGCCGCCACCTGCGTGCTCTGCGTGCCGATCTGGTCGGCGGTGGCCCTGGCGCCGACCGCCAACACGAGCGCCGCGCGCACCGTGTCCGGGTGCCCCACGATCCACTCGAGCGCCCGTGCCCCGCCCATGGATCCGCCGACCACCGCGGCGACCTCGGAGATCCCGAGCGCGCGCAGTGCCTTCAGGTCGGCGTGGACCTGATCGCGGACGGTGATCGCGGGGAAGCGGGAGCCCCACGCCCGGCCGTCGGGTGCGATCGACGAGGGCCCGGTGGAACCACGGCAGCCGCCGAGCACATTCGTCGACACCGCACACCAGCGGTCGGTGTCAATGGGGGCGCCCGGGCCGGCGACGCCGTCCCACCAGCCGGGGGTGGGATGGTCCGGTCCGGCCGGGCCGGTGATGTGTGAGTCGCCGGTCAGCGCGTGCAGCACCATCACCACGTTGTCGCGGGTGGGGGACAGTTCACCCCATCGCTGGACGGCGATCGACACGTCGTCGAGGACGGTGCCGTTCTCCAGGGTCAGCGGACCGATGTCGACCACGCCGATCTCGCCCTCGGCGGGCAGGTCGAGTGCGGGCACGGCCGGGATGTCGAAAATCGTCACTTGCGGTCTCTCCGGCTTCAGGCGAGTGCCTTGGCGGCGGCGAACCCCTGCTCGAGGTCGGCGAGGATGTCGTCGATGCCCTCGATCCCGACGGCCAGGCGGACCAGGCCGGGGGTGACGCCGCTGGCCAGCTGCTCCTCCGGGCTCAGCTGCGCGTGCGTGGTCGACGCCGGATGGATGACCAGCGAGCGCACGTCACCGATGTTGGCGACGTGGCTGTGCAGCGTCAGCGCGTTGACGAAGGCCTTACCCGCATCGACGCCGCCGGCCAACTCGAAGGCCAACACCGCGCCGGTGCCCTTGGGGGCCAACCGTTTTCCGAGTTCGTGCCACGGCGAATCGGGCAGCCCGGCGTAGTTCACCGACAACACGTCGGGGTGTCCGGCCAGGTATTCGGCGACGCGCTGCGCGTTCGACACGTGGCGCTCCATCCGCAGGCTCAGCGTCTCCAGGCCCTGGGCGATGAGGAACGCATTGAAGGGTGCGGCGGCGCTGCCCAGGTCGCGCAGCAGTTGCACCCGGGCCTTGAGCGCGAACGCGGGCGCCCCGAGGTCGGCGAACACCGCTCCGTGGTAGCTGGGATCCGGTGTGGTGAAGCCGGGGAACTTGCCGCTGGTCCAGTCGAACGTGCCGCCGTCGACGATCACACCGGCGATCGCATTGCCGTGGCCACCGAGGTACTTCGTCGCCGAGTGCACGACGATGTCGGCGCCGTGGCTCAGCGGTTGAATCAGGTACGGCGTGGCGATGGTGTTGTCGACGATGAGCGGAACGCCGTTTTCGTGTGCAACCGCAGCAACAGAAGGAACATCGAGCACATCTATTTGTGGGTTCGAGATCGTCTCGCCGAAGAAGGCCTTGGTGTTGGGCCGCACGGCGGCCCGCCACGACTCGAGGTCATCGGGGTCCTCGACGAAGCCGACCTCGATACCGAGCTTGGCCAGCGTGTAGTGGAACAGGTTGTAGGTGCCGCCGTAGAGGCGCGGGGAGGACACGATGTGGTCGCCGGCGTTCGCGATGTTCAGGATTGCCAGGGTCTCGGCGGCCTGCCCGGAGGACAGAAACAGCGCGGCGACGCCGCCCTCGAGTGCGGCGATGCGCTGCTCGACGACATCGGTCGTCGGGTTCATGATCCGGGTGTAGATGTTGCCGGTCTCGGCGAGCCCGAACAGTGCCGCGGCGTGGTCGGTGTCGCGGAACGTGTAGCTCGTGGTCTGGTAGATGGGCAGGGCTCGCGCGCTGGTCGCGGCGTCGGGCGTCTGGCCGGCGTGGACCTGTTTGGTCTCGAAAGACCAGTTGGCCGTGGGGTCGGCCGTGGGATCGGATTGGGTCATCGACGTTCCTCCATGAAACAGGGGGCCCGTTTCACGGCGGACCCGCGCTTGCCTTATAGCCGTGGCGGCTACTCAACCTGGTCGTCTCCCGGGGCACCCCACCGCGGTTGGAGGGTTGCCGGCCAGCAAGCCGGGGCTATGCGCTGGCACTCATGACCGCTTCGCAGCTTAGCGCAACGATCGGTGCTGGTGCCACCAGGTGACCACAGGCAGGGCCTCCACGGGTAGCGTCACAACTGATGCGACAGACCCTCAGATTGATAGCCGCCGACGCCGGGAGACTGACCAATGAGTGACGACCAGCCGACGATCATCTACACGCTGACCGACGAGGCGCCGATGCTGGCGACCTACGCATTCCTGCCCATCGTCCGGACCTTCACCCAGCCGGCCGGCATCAATGTCGAGACCAGTGACATCTCGGTGGCGGCGCGCATCCTCGCCGAGTTCTCCGACCGCCTGACCGACGAGCAGAAGGTACCGGACAACCTCGCGACGCTCGGCGAGCTGACGCAGTCCCCGGACACCAACATCATCAAGCTGCCGAACATCAGCGCCTCGGTGCCGCAGCTGCTGGCCGCGATCAAGGAACTCAAGGCCAAGGGCTACGACCTGCCCGACTGGGTCGGCGATCCGAAGAACGACGAAGAGCGCGAGATCAAGGAGCGCTACTCGAAGGTGCTCGGCAGCGCGGTCAATCCTGTGCTGCGCCAGGGCAACTCGGACAGGCGCGCCCCCGCTGCGGTCAAGGAGTACGCCCGCAAGCATCCGCACAGCATGGGCAAGTGGTCGCAGGCGTCACGCACGCACGTGGCGACCATGCGCGGCGGCGACTTCTACGCAGGCGAGAAGTCCATGACGATCGACAAGGACCGCAAGGTCAAGATGGTGCTCACCACGAAGAGTGGCGAGACCCTCGTGCTCAAACCCGAGGTGAAACTCGAAGAGGGCGACGTCATCGACAGCATGTTCATGAGCAAGAAGGCGCTCTGCGACTTCTACGAAGCCGAGATGCAGGACGCCTACGAGACCGGCGTGATGTTCTCGTTGCACGTCAAGGCGACGATGATGAAGGTCAGCCACCCCATCGTGTTCGGGCACGCGGTCAAGGTCTTCTACAAGGACGCATTCGCCAAGCACCAGAAGCTCTTCGACGAACTCGGCGTCAACGTCAACAACGGGATGTCCGATCTGTACGACAAGATCGAGAAGCTGCCGGCCTCGCAGCGCGAGGAGATCATCAACGACATCCACGCCTGCCACGAGCACCGGCCCGAACTGGCCATGGTGGACTCGGCGCGCGGTATCACCAACTTCCACTCGCCGTCCGACGTGATCGTCGACGCCTCCATGCCGGCGATGATCCGGCTCGGCGGCAAGATGTACGGCGCCGACGGCCGCACCAAGGACACCAAGGCCGTCAACCCCGAGTCCACCTTCTCCCGGATCTACCAGGAGATGATCAACTTCTGTAAGACCCACGGCCAATTCGACCCGACCACGATGGGCACCGTCCCCAACGTGGGTCTGATGGCGATGAAGGCCGAGGAGTACGGCAGCCACGACAAGACGTTCGAGATCCCGGAGGACGGGGTCGCCGACATCGTCGACATCGACACCGGTGAGGTGCTGCTGAGCCAGAACGTCGAGACCGGCGACATCTGGCGCATGCCGATCGTCAAGGACGCGGCGATCCAGGACTGGGTGAAGCTGGCGGTCACCCGGGCGCGGGCGTCGGGTATGACGGCGCTGTTCTGGCTGGACACCGAGCGGCCCCACGAGGTCGAGCTGCGCAAGAAGGTCAAGAAGTACCTCAAGGACCACGACACCGAGGGTCTACACATCCAGATCATGCCGCAGGTGTGGGCCATGCGGTACACGCTCGAGCGGCTGATCCGCGGTGAGGACACCATCGCGGTGACCGGAAACATCCTGCGCGACTACCTGACCGACCTGTTCCCGATCCTGGAACTCGGCACCAGCGCCAAGATGCTCTCGATCGTGCCGCTGATGGCCGGCGGCGGGATGTACGAGACCGGCGCGGGTGGTTCGGCGCCCAAGCACGTACACCAGCTGATCGAGGAGAACCACCTGCGGTGGGACTCTCTCGGCGAATTCCTCGCCCTCGGTGCGTGTTTCGAGGACATTGGCCGCAAGACCGACAACAAGCGCGCGGTGCTGCTGGGTACCACCCTGGATGCGGCCATCGGGAAGCTGTTGGAGGACAACAAGAGTCCCTCGCGCAAGGCCGGTGAACTCGACAACCGAGGCAGCCAGTTCTACCTCGCCCTGTACTGGGCGCGTGAACTTGCCGGCCAGGACGAGGACAAGGAGCTCGCCGACCACTTCAACTCGCTGGCCAAGACGCTGGGGGAGAAGGAAGACGCGATCGTCAAGGAGCTCAACGAGGTCCAGGGCGATTCGGTGGACATCGGCGGCTACTACTACCCCGACCGCGAGAAGACCACTGCCGTCATGCGGCCGAGCAAGACGCTCAACGAGGCGCTCGAGGGTGCCCGGGACTGAGCGGGGTTGACTGTTGCGGCCCCGGGGTATTCCGCCCGGGACCGCAACAGTCGATGCCAGGAGGCACACACCGTGACATCCCCAGGTGAGCGTTACAACACGTCCGACACCCCGTCCGAGGACGACGTCGTGGCCACGCCCGCGACGCCGGGTGCCGAAGGCCTCGCCACCGACGGAGACGAGGGCGTCGGCGACTAGCCGGTCGCGCGGTTCGGGCCGGCGTGCTCGTCGACGAACTCGACGATGAGATCGGCGATGCGGCCCGGCGCCTCGAACATCGGGATGTGACCGACGCCGTCGAGGTGGGTCACCCTGGTGTCCTCCGGCAGGTGGGTGGTGAAGTGCCGGGTGAACCGCGGATGCGGCAGCACCCGGTCCTTCTCACAGATCACCAGATGCGTGGGGACCTTGCCCTCGGCGATCTCGAGCAGGCCGGGCAGGGTCAGCGACTTCACCAGCAACTGGTAGTAGGCGGGGCAGTGCGAGACGTCATTGATGATGTCGGCGACGTCTTCGTCGGACAGGGCATCGGCCGTGGCGCTGACCGCCGGATATGCCAGGTAGCGCGTGATGGGCAGCTTGAGCACCCGCTCCTTGAAGATCAGCGCCACCAGCCAGATCGGTAGTCCTGCCAGGAACTTCCCGACGATCTCGAATTTGGCCGGGGTGAAGTGACGCCAACCGCCGGCCGGGGCGATACCGGTGAGCGTGCGGGCCCGGCCGCGCCGCTCGAGTTCGAAGGCGACCCAGCCGCCGAGCGAATTGCCCACGACGTGGGCGGTGTCCCAGCCGAGCGCGTCCATCCGGCGCTCCACGTCGTCGGCCAGTGACCCGCTGTCGAGGAAGAACGGGCCCTTGCCGCCGCCGTTGTGCCCGAGCATCGTCGGCGCGTAGACCTCGTAGCGGCCCGTGTCAGCGATGGCAGGCGCAACGTTCTTCCACACGTTCTGCGACATCATGAACGGATGCAGCAGCACCATCGGTTCGCCGGATCCCACATGGATCGGTGCGCGTTCGGTCATGCTGCCCGACACTAAGGTGATACCGCCGGTACCGCAAGCATGTGAACTAAGGTCTGGCGCCGTGATAGTCAGCACGATCAACGTCAACGGCATCCGGGCCGCGGTCAAACAGCGCTCAACCGAGAACCTCGGGTTGCTGGCCTGGCTGAAGGAGACCACTGCCGACGTCGTGTGCCTGCAGGAGACCCGCGCCGACGACGACCAGCTGGCCGATGCGCTCGCGCCGGCGCTCGCCGACGGCTGGCACCTCGCGTCGGCCAGTCCCCACCTCAAGGGCCGCAACGGGGTGGCGGTGCTGTCCCGGCACGCGATCCATGAGCACCGCCGGATGGAGTCCGAGGAGTTCGGCGAGCACGGCCGCTACCTCGAGGTCGACACCGGCGGTCTGACGGTGGCCAGCGTCTACGTGCAGACCGGGGAGGCCGAGACCGACCGGCAGCTGGAGAAGGAGCGGTTCATGACCGCGCTGGCCGACCGGATGGCCGAGATCCGCGACACCGACGCCGTGGTGTGCGGCGACTGGAACATCGCGCACACCGAACTCGACATCAAGAACTGGAAGGGCAACCTCAAGAAGTCCGGGTTCCTGCCGAGCGAACGGGCCTGGCTGACCGACCTGCTCACCACGGGTTGGGTGGACGTCGTGCGGGTGCTACACCCCGAGGTGCCCGGCCCCTACTCGTGGTGGTCCTGGCGCGGGCGGGCCTTCGACAACGACGCCGGCTGGCGGATCGACTACCAGCTGGCCAGTCCGTCGCTGGCACCGCGGGCACACGTCGCCCGGGTGGAACGGGCGGACGCCTACGCGCTGCGCTGGTCCGACCACGCCCCGGTCACCGTGGAGTACTGCTAGGCGGCCGGGCAACCCTCCCGATTCGTCCCGTCGAGGGCGTTCGGTGCGTTCTCGATCGCCTGGTGCACCACATCGAGGACGCGCGGATCCCACGTCAGCGCGGTCGACCACTCCAGCTTCGTCTGATCGGAGACATAGATGCTGTGGGTGTCGTCGAACGTGTGGCAGCGCCGGTGGGGCAGCACGGCGTCGCTGACGTCCTCGGCCAGGGCGCTCTGCAGCGCCACCAGGCCGTCGTTGGGCCACACCGCGGGATTGGTGCGGCCGTCCCGTTTGAACCTGTCGCCGCCGATCAGCGTCACCGGGATCTCGGCGAGCACCCCGGACTGGAAGACGTTCCACCCGTTGTCGCCCATGAGGTAGGGCCGGTTGACCTCGCGTCCCGCGCCGGCCATCAGCCGGGTCACCTCGTCTTTGAACGCCTTCATGGCCGCTTGGCAGAACGCGTCGCCGAGGCAGTCCGAGAGCGGCAGGACCCCGTTGGCGTAGTCGGACAGGTAGGTGCCCTGCCAGGGCGTACCGATCGTCGTCAACGACCGGACCTTCACCGGCGCCCCGGTGGCCGCGAGCACCCGGATCGCCGAGCGCGAGTACAGCCCGCCCATCGAGTGGCCGACGAGATCGACCTCGGTGACGCCCTTGTCGGTGTGCAACCAGTTCAGGAACCGGGCCAGGTGTTCCCCGGCGAGGTCGATGCTCGCGGTGGAGTCCACGGTCATGCTGTCGGGCAGGGTCACCGGGCACACCCCGAACGCGCCGAACCCGGTCTGGTCGGTGACCTGCCCGCGACCGGCCATTGCCGGTGAGGTGTAGACGGTGTAGCCCTGGGCGAGCAGATGTTCGCGAAGCGCGGTATCGGTGTTGCCCGCGGCCAGTCCGGTGGCGCAGGCCTGATCCGGTGTGGTGAACGGACTGGTCGCGCTACCGCCGGAGACGATCACGACGGCTTGGGACGCCTCCCGCTGCGGAGGCTGGGCCGAATCGTTCTGGCAACCTGCCACCGTCGCGACCAGACAGATCGACGCGATGAGCACCATGATTCGTCGCACCGCGCGAATGGTAGCGGCCGATCGGGACATGAAATGATCGATTCACCATGAACTCTCCCGTAGAGACCCCGCCCGCGGTGCCCCGTGTCGTCTTCTCCGGCGTGCAGCCGACGTCCGATTCGCTGCACCTCGGTAACGCGCTGGGGGCGGTCACCCACTGGACCGCACTGCAGGATGGTTACGACGCGTACTTCTGCGTCGTCGATCTGCACGCGATCACCGTCGCCCAGGACCCCGCCACACTGCGTCACCGCACACTGGTGACCGCCGCGCAGTACCTCGCTTTGGGCATCGACCCGTCGCGCAGCACGGTGTTCGTGCAGAGCCACGTACCGGCCCACACCGAATTGGCCTGGGCGCTGGGCTGTTTCACCGGTTTCGGGCAGGCCTCGCGGATGACGCAGTTCAAGGACAAGTCCCAGAAGGAGGGCGCCGACGCCACCACCGTCGGCCTGTTCACCTATCCGGTCCTGATGGCCGCCGACATCCTGCTCTACGACACCGATCTGGTGCCCGTCGGCGAAGACCAGCGCCAGCACCTCGAACTCTCCCGCGACGTCGCGCAGCGGTTCAACGCGCGCTTCCCGGACACGTTCGTCGTCCCCGAGGCGATGATCCCGAAGGCCACCGCGAAGATCTACGACCTGCAGGACCCCACCGCCAAGATGAGCAAGTCGGCGGCCACCGACGCGGGCCTGATCACCCTGCTCGACGATCCCAGAAAGACGGCCAAGAAGATCCGCTCGGCGGTCACCGACAGCGAGCGGGAGATCCGCTTCGACCGGGAGACCAAGGCGGGCGTGTCGAACCTGCTGACCATCCAGTCAGCAGTCACCGGCACCGACGTCGACGCGCTCGTGGACGCCTATCAGGGCCGCGGCTACGGGGACCTGAAGAAGGACACCGCCGACGCAGTGGTCGAGTTTGTGACACCGATCAAGAACCGGGTCGACGAACTGCTCGCCGACCCCGCGGAACTGGAATCCGTCCTGGCCGCCGGAGCCGAGCGGGCGCGTGAGGTGTCTGCCACGACGCTGCAGCGGGTATACGACCGGCTGGGCTTCCTGCCTTCGCGACGCTGACCACAGGAGGCTGGTAGTGGAAGAACCGGCCGAACCGGGCCTGCTCGACCGGCTGCGTGCGCGCTACGAGTGGTTCGACCACGTCATGCGGGCCCAGCAGCGCTACCAGGACAGCAAGGGTGACTTCTACGCCGCGGGCATCACGTACTTCACCGTGTTCGCGTTGTTCCCGCTCACGATGGTCGGCTTCTCCGCGGGCGGTTTCGTGCTGGCCAACCGGCCCGATCTGCTCCTGCAGGTCGAAGAGCGCATCCGCGCCGCCGTGTCGGGGGACCTCGGCCAGCAGCTGATCGAGCTGATGGATTCGGCGATCCAGTCGCGGACCTCGGTCGGTCTGATCGGCCTCGCGACGGCGGCGTGGGCCGGGCTGGGCTGGATGGCCAACCTGCGTGAGGCGCTGAGTCAGATGTGGGGTCTGCAGCGCGGTGACCGGGACGGCTTCCTGCGCACCAAGCTCTCCGATCTCGGAGCGCTCGGGTCGACGTTCCTGGCCCTGGTCGTCACGATCGGCCTGACCGCGCTCGGCGACCGCGGCCTGATCAAGAACATCCTCGCCTGGCTGCAGGTGCCGGAGGTGCCCGGGCTGAGCGTCGGGCTGAAGATCGTTTCCCTCGTGGTCGCGGTGCTGGTGTCCTGGGTGCTGTTCACCTATCTGATCGCCCGGCTGCCCCGCGAGTCGATCAGCTTCCGCAGCTCGGTACGGGCCGGGTTGCTGGCGGCGGTCGCCTTCGAGGTCTTCAAACAGGTCGGCTCGGTGTACCTGCAGTCGGTGGTGAACGGCCCCGCGGGCGCGACGTTCGGCCCGGTGCTGGGTCTGATGGTGTTCGCCTACATCACATCTCGGCTCATCCTGTTCGCGACCGCGTGGGCAGCCACGTCGCCGGACAACATGCTGGCCGCGCCGGTCGCCCCGCCAAACCCGGCGCAGATCGTCACCAGGGTGGACGCCGGCGAGCGCATCGGAGTGTCCGGTGCAGTGCTCGCCGGCGCCGTGGGAGCCCTTGGGGCGTTGAGCCTTTCGCGGCTGCGTCGGCGTTAGTGGCTCTGGCTGACCAGCTGCAACCCGACGACGCAGCCGACGATGCCCAGCATGAGTGCCATCTTGATCGGCGACGCGCTCTCCGCGCCGGTCAGCAGCGAGTAGGCCACCGTGAGCGCCGCACCGACGCCCACCCACACGGCGTAACCGGTGCCGACGGGAATGTCGCGCAGCGCGTAGCCCAGACCTGCCAGCGAGACCACCAGTGCAGCAACGAAAGCCGCGATGGGTCCAGGGCGCGTGAAACCCTGCGACTTACTCAGGGCGACGGCCCACACGGCCTCGAACGCACCCGACACGATCAGGATCAGCCACGACACAGCACACCTCCGAGGCGCCGTCTTGTCGCTGGCCGGGTACGGTGCCGCTCGTCCGGTGTCATCTGGTGACCTCCCCACCGTAGCAAAGCGGTACCGTCGCACCGTGCCGGTGATCAAGCCGCTGACCACCCCGTGGACCCGCTCGATGGGCCTGGACGTCCCGATCGTCAACGCCCCCATGGGCGGGGCAGCGGGCGGCGGGCTCGCCGCGGCGGTGTCCCGCGCCGGGGGACTGGGCATGGTGGGGATGGGCAGCGCCGCCACCGGGGATCTGCTGAGCGCGGAGCTCGCACCCGTCCGCGATCTGGGCCTGCCGTTCGGTATCGGCCTGGTGCACTGGGTGATGACGGCTCGGCCGGAACTGCTCGATATCGCCCTGACCGCCCGCCCCGCACTGCTGAGCGTGAGCTTCGGCGACGACTGGAACTGGGTGCGCCGTGCGCAGGACGCGGGCGTCGCGACCGTCACGCAGGTGCCCACCGTCGACGCCGCCCGGCGCGCGGTGGCCGCCGGCGTCGACGTGGTGGTGGCCCGCGGCGCCGAGGGCGGGGGGCACGGCGAACCGCGCATGGGCACCCTGCCGCTGCTCGCCGACGTGCTCGACGCCGTGGACGTCCCGGTGCTGGCGGCCGGCGGCATCGCCTCGCCGAGAGGTCTGGCCGCGGTGCTCGCCGCGGGGGCCGCAGGGGCCTGGGTCGGCACCGCGTTCGCCGTCTGCCCGGAGGCGGTCACCGCGTCCGACGCGCGCTCGGCGCTGCTGGACGCGGCAGGCACCGACACGACGGTGACGCGGGAGTTCGATCTCGCGCAGGGATATCCGTGGCCGGCGTATCTGCCGGAGCGGGTGCTCACCGACCGTGCGGGCGCCGCGACGCCGGTGAACGCCGGTCAGGCGGTGGGGCAGGTCAGCGCGGCCGAACCCGCGGACGCGTTGATCGCGCGGTGGGTCGAGGGTGCGGCGGCGCTGCTGTCGCGGTGGGGCGGACTCAGTGCTGCGGGCGGCGATTGAGCGAGCGTGCGGCCATGATCAGCGCGAACACGATGATGCCGCCGATCACGCCGACGCCCACGCGCACCGGCATGGCGTCGGCAGCGGGTAGGACGGCCGCGGCCTGAGCGGCGGCGTCGATCTCCGCGGTCTCCGGTTTCGGATCCAGCGAGGGATCCGGCTCGATCAGCGTGCCCACCTTGGTGCCCTGGGGCAGCGCGAAGCCGTAGTCCAGCAGGCGGGCCGCCTGCTCCCAGGGTGCGATCGGTTGGCGGGTGCCGCGCAGCAGCACCGCGACCAGCCGGCGACCGTCGCGTTCGGCGCCGCCGACGAACGTCTGACCGGCGTCGTCGGTGAAGCCGGTCTTGCCGCCCAGCGCGCCGGGGTAGTTGTAGAGCAGCTTGACGTCGTTCTCGATCGGATACGGCGGATTGCCGTCGCGGCCGGGGAAGTCGTAACTGCGGGTGCGCACGATGTCGGAGAACGTCTCGTTGCGCCACGCGTACCGGTAGAACAGCCCGAGGTCATAGGCCGACGTGCTCATGCCGGGTCCGTCGAGGCCGGACGGCGTCGCGACACGGGTGTCGCGGCCACCGAGTTT
The DNA here is from genome assembly GCF_001665575.1 of Mycobacterium sp. 852013-51886_SCH5428379. Taxonomy (GTDB): domain Bacteria; phylum Actinomycetota; class Actinomycetes; order Mycobacteriales; family Mycobacteriaceae; genus Mycobacterium. The sequence goes on from NZ_LZSU01000035.1 coordinate 69,990, forward strand.
GCTCGCCAGCTGGTTGATCTTCAGCAGTGCGGTGTCCATACCGCCGAGCTGGCGGGCCAGCGCGTGGGCGGCGTCGTTGCCGGAGTACATCAGCAGTCCGTGCAGCAGATCGTTGACGGTGTACAGGCCGCCGACGTCCACACCGACGCTGGTGCCCTCGGCCGCGGCGTCCTCCGCGGTACCGGGAACGGCCTTGGCGAGGTTGAGCTCCTTGATCGACTGGACGGCGGTGAGCACCTTGATGACGCTGGCGGGCCGGTGCCGGCCGTGCGGATCGCGGGCCGCGATCACGTCGCCGGTGTCGAGGTCGGCGACCAGCCAGGCTTCGGCCGACACGTCGCCGGGCGGCGGCGGGGCGCCGGGTGCGGTGATCACCCCGCAGCTGGACAGCGCGTCACCGCCGAGGGGGGTGGCCGGCACCGGCAGCGGCACCGGGGCGTCCTGGCCGGGTTTGGGCACCTCGGACGCGTCGACTGCGGGCGGTGTCGCCACGCGGTACGGGCAGGCCCCGGCATCGGCCGGCTGGGCGGCGGCGACCCCGGGCGTGACCAGCATCGTCGCCGCCGCGACGAGCGCCGCGACGCGGGTCGACAGTCTGCGTGAGGTCCCCATCAACAGCGCAGACTAATTGATCTTCGGGGCGCCGGCCGGAAGGCTCGCTGTGACAGATGTGGTTGCTGTGATCCGCCGAAATGAACACACGGGCGTAAGAGTGCGAGTGGATCCCGGCGAAACGTCGATCTCGACGCCAGGAGCGGTGTCAGAGCGTCATGTCGGTCAGGGCCACGTGCGCCAGTGCCGACGCACCGATCGACCCCATCCACAGCCGTCCGCCGGATTCGACCAGGCCCGTGACCATGCCGAAGTCGGCGTGCGTGGTCCGCAGGCCGGCCACGACGCTGCCGGTGTCCGGGTCGAACGCCACCGCCCACACCTCGGGGGTGAGTTGCGGGGCGAACCGATCCGGCAGCAACCACAGCAGCTTGCGCAACACCGGAGCGCGGGGCGCCAACGCCTCCGCGACCGCGCTGGGCGGCGAGACCATCGCAACCCAGATCCGGCCGTCGGCGCCGGTCGAGAGGTTGTCGGGATAGCCGGGCAGGTTGACCACCAGGGGAGTGATCGTCCCGGCCTGCGGACCGGTCAACCACAGCTTCGAGAGCCGACGGCCGAGCGTCTCGGCGAACACCAGGGCCGATCCGTCGGCTGTCACGGTGACGCCGTTGGTGAAGTACAGCCCGTCGGCCAGCGTCGTCACGGTGCCATCGGGATCGCGACGGAACAACCCGCCCCGGCCCCTCGCCTCCAACGCGGCGCCCTTGAAGTGCGCATAGGTGAACGCGCTTGTCGACTCGGTGAAATAGATTCTGCCGTCATCGGTTTCGACCACGTTGGAGCAGAACTGGAGGTGTCGGCCGCTGACTGTCTCGACCAGCGGTTCGAGCGCGCCGGTCTGCGGATCCAGGGACAGCAGCCCGCGCGGGCTGTCGCACACCAGCACTCGGCCGTCGCGGGCCACGTCGAGGCCCAGCGGGCGCCCACCGGTGTTCGCGATGACGGTGGGCTCGCCGCCGTCGGCGGTCAACCGGATGATGCGGCCGTCGTCGACGCCGGTCCACAACCGTCCCTCGGCGTCGACCACCACGTCCTCGGGCGCGTGGCCCGGCACCGGCACCACGGTCAGCGTCGGCGCGGGCAGTGCCGGCAGCTCGTCGATGGGCGGCGGCTGCCACCGCACCGGATCGATCGGTGGCTTGCCCCCGCGTCCGACCACGGTCAGAGCCGCCGGCTCGCCTCGGTCAGCACCCCGTGCAGGATCTCGTAGATCGCGTCGAATTCCTTCTGTCCGCTGATCAGTGGCGGCGCCAACTGCACCACCGGATCTCCGCGGTCGTCGGCGCGGCAGTACAGGCCGGCGTCCCACAGGGCGGGGGTCAGGAAGCCGCGCAGCAGCCGCTCGGACTCCTCGTCGTTGAAGGTGGCCTTACTTGCTTTGTCTTTGACGAGTTCGATGCCGTAGAAGTAACCCTCACCACGGACGTCGCCGACGATCGGCAACTCGAGGAGCTGCTCGAGCGTGGCCCGGAACGCCGGGGCGTTCTGCTTGACCCGGTCGTTGAGGCCTTCGCGCTCGAAGATGTCGAGATTGGCCAGCGCGACCGCCGACGACACCGGGTGCCCACCGAAGGTGTAGCCGTGCCCGAACACCGTGGAGCCGTCGTTGAACGGTTCGAACAGCCGGTCGCTGGCGACCATCGCGCCGATCGGGGAGTAGCCCGACGTCAGCCCCTTGGCGCAGGTGATGATGTCCGGTACGTAGTCGAAGTCGTTGCAGGCGAACATCGAACCGATGCGGCCGAAGGCGCAAATGACCTCGTCGGAGACGAGCAGCACGTCGTACTCGTCGCAGATCTCCCGCACCCGCTCGAAATACCCTGGCGGCGGCGGGAAGCAGCCGCCCGCGTTCTGCACCGGCTCCAGAAAAACAGCGCAGACCGTATCCGGCCCCTCGAACTCGATCGCCTCGGCGATCCGGTCGGCGCAGTAGCGGCCGAAAGCCTTTTCGTCGTGGGCGTATTCGGCCGGTGCCCGGTAGAAGTTGGTGTTCGGGGCGCGGAAACCGCCGGGAACCAGGGGTTCGAACGGCGCCTTGAACGCGGGTATGCCGGTGATCGACAGCGCGCCCTGCGGCGTGCCGTGATAGGCGATCGAGCGCGAAACCACCTTGTGCTTACCGGGTTTGCCGGTCAGCTTGAAGTACTGCTTGGCCAGCTTCCAGGCGCTCTCGACGGCCTCGCCGCCGCCGGTGGTGAAGAACACGCGGTTCAGGTCACCCGGGGCGTAGCCGGCGATGCGCTCGGCCAGTTCGACCGCGGTCGGGGTGGCGTAGGACCACAGCGGGAAGAACGCCAGCTGTTCGGCCTGCTTCGCGGCCGCCTCGGCCAACTCCTTGCGACCGTGTCCGGCCTGGACGACGAACAAGCCACTCAGGCCGTCGATGTAGCTCTTGCCCTTGTCATCCCAGATCCTGACGCCCTCGCCGCGGGTGATGATCGGCGGAGTGATCCCCTCGCCGTGGCGGGCGAAATGGCCCCACAGATGGCGGTTCGCCTTGGCGGCCAGGTCAGATGTCGCGGTTTGTTCGGTTTCGGAGATGATCGTCATCGAGTGCCCCAATTGTATTGCTGTTTCACAAGTCTCAGATAGACCAGGGTTTCGGTGGAAATGACTCCCGGAAGCGCCCGGATCTTGGTGTTGAGCAGGTCGAGAAGGTCGTCGTCGTCCTCGCACACCACCTCGGCGATGGCGTCGAACGATCCGGCGGTCAGCACCACGTAGTCGACCGACGGCATCGCGGCGAGCTTCTCGGCGATCTTGGTGGTGTCGCCGGTGCAGCGGATCCCGATCATCGCCTGCCGGGCGAAGCCGAGCTGCATCGGATCGGTGACCGCCACGATCTGCATGACCCCGGCGTCGACCATGCGCTGCACGCGCTGACGCACCGCGGCCTCGGAGAGCCCGACCGCTTTGCCGATGCCCGCGTAGGACCGGCGGCCGTCGGCCTGGAGCTTCTCGATGATCGCTTTGGACAGCTCGTCGAGCTGGAAGAACGTCGTCGGCCGGGACTGGCTCACGCGCAGCGTCACGGGCGCGACGTCGTGCTCGCCGTCAGGGTTGGCCATGTCTGGCATTGTGCACGGAATTCGTTGCAGACGGCAACCAACTCCATGAAATCGATTGTTTCGGGCCAGTGTCGGTGCGGTAATGCGTAGCCGGGTCTCGACGGGTCCGATAGCGTTGCGGCATGACCTCCACGGTGAACGCGATTGCGAGCAGTTGGATCGACGGGGCGCCTGTGCGGACCGGCGGCGGGACGTTCGAGATCATCGACCCGGCGACCGGACGGGTGGTGTCCGAGTACGCCCGAGCGGTGAACAAGGACGTCGACGTCGCGGTCGCGGCGGCTCGCGCGGCGTTGCGGGGATGGGCCGGCGCGACACCGGCCGAACGGTCGGCCGTGCTGGCGAAGCTGGCCGTGCTGGCCGGCGATCACACCGAGGAGCTGGTCGCCGAGGAGGTCAGCCAGACCGGCAAACCGGTGCGGCTGGCCCGCGAGTTCGACGTCCCCGGCAGCGTCGACAACATCGACTTCTTCGCCGGTGCTGCCCGCCACCTCGAGGGCAAGGCCACCGCCGAGTACTCCGGGGACCACACCTCGAGCATCCGCCGCGAGGCCATCGGCGTCGTCGCCACCATCACGCCGTGGAATTATCCGCTGCAGATGGCGGTCTGGAAGGTGTTGCCCGCGCTGGCGGCCGGGTGCACGGTGGTCATCAAACCGTGCGAGCTGACTCCGCTGACCACCCTGACACTGGCCCGCCTGGCCGGCGAGGCGGGCCTGCCGCCGGGGGTCCTCAACGTCGTCACCGGGGTGGGTGCGGATGTGGGCACGGCCCTGGCCGGGCATCCCGATGTCGATCTCGTGACGTTCACCGGTTCGACCCTGGTCGGCCGCAAGGTGATGTCGGCGGCCGCTGTGCACGGGCACCGCACCCAACTCGAGCTCGGGGGCAAGGCCCCGTTCGTGGTGTTCGACGACGCCGACCTCGACGCTGCGATCCAGGGTGCGGTCGCGGGCTCCCTGATCAACAGTGGCCAGGACTGCACGGCCGCCACCCGGGCGATCGTCGCGCGCGACCTCTACGACGACTTCGTCGCCGGTGTCGCCGAGGTGATGGGCAAGATCGTCGTCGGGGATCCGCAGGATCCCGACACCGACCTCGGCCCGCTGATCTCGTTCGCGCACCGGGACAAGGTGGCGGCGATGGTCGAGCGGGCGCCGGCCGAGGGTGGGCGCGTGGTCACCGGCGGCGCGGCCCCGGATCTACCCGGCGCGTTCTACCGCCCGACGCTGATCGCCGACGTGTCCGAACAGTCCGAGGCCTACCGCGACGAGATCTTCGGCCCGGTGCTCACGGTCCGTCCGTTCACCGACGACGACGACGCGCTGCGCCAGGCCAACGACACCGACTACGGATTGGCGGCGTCGGCGTGGACCCGCGATGTGTACCGCGCGCAGCGGGCGTCGCGGGAGATCAACGCCGGCTGCGTGTGGATCAACGACCACATTCCGATCATCAGCGAGATGCCGCACGGCGGGGTGGGCGCATCCGGGTTCGGCAAGGACATGAGTGACTACTCGTTCGAGGAGTACCTCACCATCAAGCACGTGATGAGCGACATCACCGCCGTCGCCGATAAGGAATGGCACCGCACGATTTTCGCCAAACGCTGACCGGCGACGCACGGTCAGTCGGTGATACCGCGGATCACCTCGGCGAGCGCGCCACGCCCCGTCACTCCGGCTCTTGCGCTGGCGTTGTAGATATGGCTTTCGACTGTGCGCACCGACAGCGAGACCGCCTGCGCGATCTCCCGATTCGACAGTCCCTGCGCCACCAGCACCGCGATCTCGCGCTCACGGCGAGTGAACGGCGGTGCGAACGCTGCAGCGGTGATCGCCGGGCTGGTGGCGCCATCACAGGCGGCGGCCAGTCGACGCATCCGTGACGCAGCGGTCATCGCGCTACCGACGCGGCCCGCGCAACGGTGTGACGTGGCGGCCTGCCCCGCGGCGTCCGCAGCGGCGAGCAGGTCGCCCATCGCCTCGAATTCGACCGACACCTGATCGAGGCCGCCTGCGTCGTCGGTGCTCAGCGCGGACGCGTAACGTGCGGCCACCGCGGCTCTGGGACCCCCGACCAACGTCGCCAACTCGGCAAGCCGTGGGGCGACTTCAGTGTCGTCGAACTGCACCGCGGTCTGCAGACACCACACCTCACGAGCCGACTGACCGTGTTCACGTGCGACATCGGCCGCGCTGCGACACAGCCGGCGCGCCTCGGCGAGCCGCTGGCGCGCTGCGGCCACCCAGGCCTCGGTGAGCAGTTCGGTCGAGTTGATGTAGACGTAGGCCGGGTGTCGGTGTGCACGAGCGGTCGACAGCGCAACGTCGGCCGCATCGGCGTCACCGGATCGGGCCAGCGCCTGCGCGCGCAGCAGGTGGAACCGGGGGAAGCTGCTGGCCACCCAAAAGCTGTTCGCGGCGGCGGATTCGGCTTCGTCCAGTTGGGTGGGCAGATGTCGCAGGGCCGCGCCGAGATCACCCGCGGCCAACGCCGCCATCCCGGCGATCTGGGTGGCCACCACCTGTGCAGGGGCGGGAGCGTCCCGCTCGCCGTGAAGATGATCTTCGGCCACCTCGACGGCTGCACCGACGAGTCCGGCGGCGGCGAGGGCGAAGGTATGGAACTCCACCAGCGGCTGGCGGAGGAACCTGCCCTGTTCGCTCGAATCGACCACGAGACGACACTCGAGCGCCTTCGACACGGCTTTCTCGGGCTGCCCGAGTTCGCCGAACGCCAAGGTCTCTGCGCAGAGGCCGATGGTCGTCCCGAAGTCGTCGACCTCGGAATAGTCGATGCTCGCCGCGATGTCGAGGACGTCGAGCGGCCTGGCGGCCAGCGAGAGTTGATTGGCGCGGAACACCAACAGCTGGTGTCGGTGAGCGCCCGACGCGGTCTCGAGCGCCTCGTCGATGACCCGCCAGGACTCCTCGGGCGATCGCAACGGCCACAACAGGTTGGCGGCGCGCATGATCACGTCGTTGATGTAGGCAGCGCGCGAGGCCTCCCGGGCCTCGATACTGTCGATGACCTCCGAGGCGAACTTGCCCTTCTGCATCATGAACAGGTTGTAGGCCAACTGAATACGCGCGTTCGTACCGGCACCGGCGTCGGCGGCCGCCGTGAAGAGCCGTTCGGCTGTCTCGAAGTCCAGCAGTGAACTCGCCGCGCCCGCCGCCGACAACAGCACATCCGGCTCGGGCGGTAGGTCCGAATCCAGCCAGAGCAGTCCTCGTCGCATGGCGTTGGCCGGACCGCCGCTGTCCTTCATGGCCTTTGCGACCTGGCCCCGTAATCGGCGCAACCGTGATGGTCCGCACCGGTTGAGACGGACCTCGACGTACATGGGATGGTCGACGTAGACCACGTCGTCCGCCGTCCGGATCAACTCGCGTTGTTCGGCTTCTTCGATGGCGAATTGATCGGCAAGTAACCGCAAGGTGTGCCAATCGATGGGTTCGGCGACCGCGACGAGATCGAGGACGTCGCGCACCGTGTCCGGGATGGCGCCGATTTGCGAATCCACCAGTTCGGCGAGGGACGCCGACATAACGGTGCCGGGGAGCCAACGAATCACGCCGCCCTCAGGAACCAGCCGTCCCGCGCGATGTTCCTGCTCGACGAACTGGCGAAGGAACAGCGCGTTTCCCTCGGTGAGCCGCCACAGCCCGTCGGCGCATGCCCGATTTGGTGGCGCCTCGAGCGCCACCGCGAGCAATTCGTCGGATGCCTCGCGCGACAACGGTTGTACATCCTGCCGTCGGAGCAGGCCGTCTTTCCACAGTGCCGTCACGGCGGGTGGAGCGGCTTCGCCCGTGCGAAGCGTCAGGATCACTGCGGCGGCACCTGACTGCGCGAGCTGATGCACCGCAAGGGCGGACAGATCGTCGAGCAGGTGCGCGTCGTCGACCAGGACCAGCAGGCGGTCGGGTTGGGCGCCCGCGGTCAGCGCGGCGACGACCCTACGCGCCAAGGCCATCGGAGGGCCTTCGAACTCCTCGGTCCATTGGGCGAAGGCGCCGAGGGGTATCGAGCGGCTGGTGGCCGTCGCCGCCACGTACCGCACGGCCCAGCCCGCCTCGGACGCCCGCTGCACAGCTTCGCGGGCGAGCCGTGACTTGCCGACACCGGGCTTGCCCGCCAGCGCCGCTCCGCGGTAGCGACCGCCTGCGTATGCATCGGTCACCTCGATGATTTCTCGGTCCCGACCGAGGAGTGGCCAGTGATCGAGCACGAGAGGAGGTTAGCGTGACGAGCTGGTTTTCACCGTGCATCCGGGGCTGACGAAGATGACGGAAGCGCAACGCCGACTGCGGCGAGGCGGCGCAGCGCCATCGCGGGCGGGGACCCTCAGTCCTCCGCGCGTGGGACGACCACCACGGGCACGTCCACGCCGGCCAGGATGCGCGCGGCGGTCGAGCCCAGGAAGATCCGGCGCGGCGCGGCGAATCGGCTCGAGCCGACCACCAGCAGCGCGCCATCGTCCCACGTGAGTTTCTTGAGCGCCGACTCCAACGTCATTCCGTCGGCGACCAGCGACTCGATGTCCGGGACGTCGGGCAGGGCGCGCGCGGCCACGGCGAGGTTCTCCTCGGCTGCGGCGACCTGGAGTTGACGCACCTCCCTGGCGTTGGACGCCTCGGCGAGGTTCTCCGCCGACACCAGCGACAGCATGCGGATCCGCAGGCTCGCCGCACTGGCCAGGGTGATCGCGAACGGCAGGGGATTGTCGTCGCCGGCCCTGGTGGGCACCGCCGCGGTCACGGCGGTGAACTCGTCGTCGGGGTCGTCGCCGTACCCGCGCGGCGCGAGTGCCACCGGGATCGGCGAGGAGTGCAGCAGTGCGCCGGTCACCGGCCCGATGGTGTGTCCGCCGAAGAAGCCGTCGCGCGCCCCGCCGACGACGATGAGATCGGACGCCTTCTTCTCGGCGAACGCGATCAGCGATTGGGCGAACGACTCGCCGACCGTCACGGTGGACCCGGCCGTCACGCCCTTGTCGGCCAGCGTCGCCACCGCCTGCGAGACCCACCGCTCGCCCCGGTCGACCAGCAGCTGCTGAAACTGGGCGCGGCCCGGATGCCCGTCGGGCAGCTCCTCGCGGACGACGAGGACGACGTCGACCCGGGCGTCGAACGTGCGTGCCAGCGCGGCCGCCAGCGCGACGCCGTCGTCGCCGGTGGGGGTGGCGAGGTAACCGACCGTCAGATGCATGGGGTGTCCGTCCTGCTCGTCGGATGCTCAGGCGACATCGGGCACCTTGACCTCGGTGGTCGACGTCAGCGTCTCCCCGCGGAAGAAGCGTTTGGTGCCGAAGGCGAAGCACAACAGCATCAGCGGGATCCCCAGTACGAGCATCCCGACGCCCAGCACGAACACGCCGCCGATCGGGCCGTAGGCGGTGTAGCCGTAGTCGGGCTGGATCATGTCGACGGCGCTCTGCACGAACGCCCACGTCATCGCCAACGCTCCGAGCAGCGGGAAGATCCCGCGCATGAACAGGTTTCGCGCCGAGGTGAACAGCGTGCGCCGGAAATACCAGACGCAGGAGTACGCCGTGATGCCGTAGTAGAACGCGACCGCGAGCCCCAGCGACGACACCGAGTCGGCCAGAGCGTTCGACGACAGGAAGCTGAGCACGAGGTAGAAGAACAGCGCCGCGATGCCCATCACGATGGTGCCGAACGCCGGTGTCATGTACCGCGGATGCACGCTGGAGAACCGCTTCGGGATGGCCTCGTACACCGCCATCGACAGGGTGCCGCGCGCCGTGGGCAGGATCGTGGTCTGGGTCGACGACAGCGCCGACACCGACACGGTGAGCAGCAGCAGCGAGGCGGCGATGGTGCCCGCCACCGGTTCTCCCAGCACGGTCAGCACGTCGTCGGTGTTGTTCGGGTTGTTCAGGCCGATGCCGACGTAGCTGAAGCCCGCGAACGACTGCACCGCGTAGGCGACCAGCACGTACGTGCAGACCAGGATCAACGTGGTGATGACCGCGGCGATGCCCGGGGTCTTGCCGGGATTCTTGGTCTCCTCACCGACGGCCAGGCAGGCGTCCCAGCCCCAGTAGATGAAGATGCACAGGATGATCGCCGCAGCGATGGACGAGGCGTCGAGACCGCCGGGCCACAGCCAGGACAGCGACGGATCGACGGCCTGCGCACCCGCGGTGTCGGTGAACACCCGGAACAGGGCGATGATGCTGACCACGATCAGCACCCCGAACTGGATCGCGATCAGCACGTTCTGCACCCGCTCGGACACCACGATCCCGCGGGCACTGACCAGGGTCATCGCGATGATGAAGAACGAGCCGAGCAGCACCTTGGCCGTCAGGTTCTCCGCCAGGGCGTCCTGGCCGAGGAACCGCAGCAGGTAGATCGCCGCCACCTCGGCGACGTTGGCCAACACGATGATCGCCGACACCGCCAGGCCCCAGCCGCCGATCCAGCCGATCCACGGCCCGAAAGCCTTTGTGCCCCAGGTGAACGTGGTGCCGCAGTCGGGGGTGTCCTGGGAGAGCTCCTTGTAGGCGAAGGCGACGAGCAGCATCGGGATGAAGGCGAGCACGAACATCGAGGGCGCCTTCTCGCCGACCGCCATGACAACGAAGCCCAGCGTGGCGGCCAGACTGTAGGCCGGTGCGACAGCCGCCAGTCCGATGACCACGTTGCCGACGAGGCCGAGGGCACCGGCCTGCAGACCCTTGCCGTTTACCCCGGCGGCGGGAGCAGCGGCCGGCGGCGGCGGTTCGGTGATTGCCATCAGCGGAATATACGACCGCAGGTCGCGGTGTGAGCCTGTACGAACGATATTCGGGCCGTTGCTCGGGGGTGGTCCGGGCGGCCCGCCGAAGTGTCGGGCGGAATCACACTTCGATTCGGCGGTTGAAGGGTAATGAGGAGGGGTGGACACGACGACGGCGGCGCCGAGCCGCGGGACGATCTTCAGTGCGCATCTCCGATCGACCGCGGTGGTGGCGGTGCAGTTCCTCGCGGTGGCCGCGACGCTGTGGGTGCTGGCCTGGGTCGTCGGCAAGGCCTGGACGATCATCCTGCCGGTGCTGCTGGCGCTCATCGTGTGCACCGTGCTGTGGCCGCCGGTGCGCTGGCTGCGCGACAAGGGGGTGCCGCCGGCGGCGGCGGTGCTGCTGACGCTGCTGATCGCCGTCGGAGTGATCTCCGGCGTGGTCGCCGCGATCGCGCCCGCGATCGTCGAGCAGTCGACCGAACTTGCCGAACAGGCGTCCGCGGGTGTGGTGAAGATTCGCGACTGGCTCGGCGGCCCACCGCTGAACATCAGTGAAGCGCAATTGAACTCGGCGGTCGCCGCGATCACCGACCGGCTGAACTCGTCCAGCGCCCAGATCGCCTCCGGCGTGTTCACCGGGGTGGGGGCCGCGACGTCGGCATTGGTGACGGCGTTCACCGCGATCGTCGTGACGTTCTTCTTCCTCAAGGACGGGCCGCGGTTCATCCCCTGGCTGCGCCGCTCGGTGGGCAACCCGGCCGGACCTCACCTCGCGGAGCTGCTCCAGCGGGTGTGGTCGACCCTGGGTGGCTTCATCCGCACCCAGGCGCTCGTCAGCCTGGTCGACGCCGTGCTGATCGGAATCGGCCTGGTGATCGTGGGGGTGCCGCTGGCCTACGCGCTGGCCATCATCACGTTCATCGGCGGGTTCGTGCCTATCGTCGGCGCATTCGTCGCCGGCGGCCTGGCGGTGTTGATCGCGCTGGTGTCGAACGGTCCGGTGGACGCGCTGATCGTGCTCGGCATCATCCTGGCCGTGCAGCAGTTGGAGGGCAACGTGCTGCAGCCGTGGCTGCAGTCGAAGTCGATGAAGCTGCACGCCGTGATCGTCCTGCTCGCGGTGACGCTGGGCGCGACGACGTTCGGCGTCGTGGGCGCATTCCTGGCTGTCCCGGTGGCCGCCGCCCTCGCGGTGATGCTGCGCTACTACGACGAGCAGGTCGCCGAACGCGCCGGGGAGATTCCGCCGCCGGAGACCACGGCGGACGACGAGCAGCAGGAAGACGAAGACGCCGAGGCCGAGGTCTGACCCGCTGTCTAGCGCGCGAACACCGTCTCGCGCAGCATCCGGCGACACCACTCCCGGTAGGTGTCGATGTCCCAGCCGCCGTCCCTCAGTCGCAGGTAGGTCTCGATTCCGCCCAGGGCGGCTGATCCTACGACCAGCTCGTCGAACGGCACGTCGGTGCGCAGCCACCCCCGGTCGCGATAGATCTCGAGCACCCGCCGTACCTGGAGGGTCACGTCGGCGGTGAGGTCGCGGCGAAAGCGGTCGAGCTCCGGGTCGGCATACGCGGCGCCGATCAGCGCTCCCGCAAGCCGTGCGCTGTTCTGGTGCACCCGTGTCTGCGTGGCGACGAGCAGATCGACCGCCTCGTCGCGATCCCGGGCGGCGATGAGCTCACGGCCGATGTCGAGGTCGAGAACGTTGTCCTCGCCGGCTACGCCGACGGCGGCGTGCTCGACCGCGGCGATCATCAGCGCGGCTTTGGGACCGTGTCCCTGGACGGTTTCGGCCGATACGCCTGCCGCTGCGGCGATGCTCGCCAGCGTGGTGCGCGCATAGCCGTCCGCGGCGAACAGCTCAGCAGCCGCTTCGATTATTCGCGTGCGGGTGGCTTCCGCCTGCTGTCGGCGCAGGTCGGAGCGGTACGAGCGGGGGGCGTGCGCTATTGACTTGGGTGTCCTCACCGGCGCACGGTTCGCCGAGCGGGTCACCGCGACGGGCGCGTCGCACCTGCGGTTGCCACGCGAGGCCGACTACGACGAGTCGCTGCTCCACAGCTTTCCCGAACGCGCCGCGCTGAAGGGTATGAGAGCCACCGCCTTCGACGTCGAACACGTCTTCGCTCGTCCCGCGAAGGCGCAGTACGAAGCACTCACCGCCGCTCTCGACGCACAACCTGCGGACGCGGTGCTGGCCGAACCGGTGTTCGTCGGTGCGGCGTTCCTCCTCGCGCACCCGCGTCCCACCCGTCCAGCGGTCGTGATGTGCGGGGTCTTGCCTCTGTGCATCGATAGTCGTGACACCGCCCCCTTCGGGCTCGGCCTACCGCCGGCCCGGTTCCTGAATCGACCGCGGAACAGGATGCTGTCCGTCCTCACTCGCGGAACGCTGCGGCGGCCCTACCGAGTGATCGACGATCTGCATCGCCAGGTCCACGGCCGCCCGATGCCGGACACGTTCACGAACTGGGGTCGACGAGCCGACGCCATCGTGCAGTTCAGCGTTGCGTCGTTCGAGTACCCGTTGAGCGACGCACCCCCTGAACTCCACTTCGCCGGGCCGCTGTCGGCGAGCGGGTCGCAGGCCCCGCTTCCGGAGTGGTGGTCGGACCTCGACGGAAGCCGGCCCGTCATCCACGTCACCCAGGGCACGGTCGCGAACGTCGACTACCGGCAGACCATCGCGCCGACCCTGCATGCGCTTGCGGACGACGACGTGCTGGTGGTGGTCACGACCGGTGGCCGCCCGCTCGACACCCTGCCGCCGCTCCCTGCCAACGCCCGTGCGGCCACGTATCTGCCGTACGACGAGTTGCTGCCGCGCACTGCGGTTTTCGTGACCAACGGTGGTTTCGGCGGTGTCCAGTACGCGCTGCGCTACGGCGTACCGATCGTCGCGACGGGCGGGAAGGAGGACAAACCGGAGGTCGGCGCCCGTATCGCATGGTCCGGCGCCGGACGCCGCATCCGGCGTGAACGGCCGGATCCGGGCGCCTTGAGGCGGGACATCATGGCTGTGCTGACCCAGCCCCGGTATCGCGAGGCCAGTCGGCGGATCGCCGCCGACATGGCCGCAGCGCCGGGCCGGCATGGCCTGGCAGCTGTCGTCGATCGGCTGACCCGGGCGATATCGGTGTAGTTCGTCGCGCCGCACGCAACCGGCTACACCGAAATCGCTGTCTAGCGCGCGAACATCAGGGCGCGCTTGACCTCCTGGATCGCCTGGGTGACCTGGATGCCGCGCGGGCAGGACTCAGTGCAGTTGAACGTCGTGCGGCAGCGCCACACCCCGTCCACCTCGTTGAGGATGTCGAGCCGCTCGGCGGCACCCTCGTCGCGGCTGTCGAAGATGAACCGGTGCGCGTTGACGATCGCCGCCGGACCGAAGTACGAACCCTCGGTCCAGAACACCGGGCAGCTGGTCGTGCAGCACGCGCACAGGATGCACTTGGTGGTGTCGTCGTAGCGGGCCCGGTCGACCTGGCTCTGGATGCGCTCCTTGGTCGGCGGGTTGCCGCTGGTCATCAGGAACGGCTTCACCGCGCGGTAGGCGTCGAAGAACGGCTCCATGTCGACCACGAGGTCCTTCTCCACAGGCAGCCCGCGGATCGGCTCGATGGTGATCGTGAGCTGCTTACCGGCCTTCTTGGGCAGCATGTCGCGCATCAGCACCTTGCACGCCAACCGGTTCACGCCGTTGATCCGCATCGCGTCGGATCCGCACACCCCGTGTGCGCAGGACCGGCGGAACGTCAGCGTGCCGTCGAGATACCACTTCACGTAGTGCAGCAGGTTCAGCAGCCGGTCGGTGGGCAGGCACGGCACGCGGAAGCTCTGGAAACCCGCGGCGTCGGGGTCCTCCGGGTTGAACCGGGCGATCTTGAGCGTCACCATCACCGCGCCCTCGGGCACGGGGGGGAGTTCCGGATCCTTGGTCTGGGGTTCGACAACAGCGGTCATGCTCGGTCCTCGCTCTTCGCGCAAGCGCTCATCGTCAGTACTTCCGTTCCATCGGCTCGTAACGGGTCTGCACCACGGGCTTGTAGTCCAACCGGATGTCACTCAGAAGGTCGGAACCTTCCTTGTAGGCCATGGTGTGACGCATGTAGTTGGTGTCGTCCCGGTTCGGGTAGTCCTCGCGGGCGTGGCCGCCGCGGGATTCCTTGCGGTTGAGCGCGCCCACGACGGTCACCTCGGCCAGCTCCAGCAGGAAGCCCAGCTCGATGGCCTCGAGGAGGTCGCTGTTGTAGCGCTTGCCCTTGTCCTGCACCGTGATTCGCGAGTACCGCTCCTTGAGCGCGTGGATGTCGGTGAGCGCCTGCTTGAGCGTCTCCTCGGTCCGGAACACCGCGGCGTTGTTGTCCATCGACTGCTGCAGGGCGCCGCGGATGTCGGCGACCCGCTCGTTGCCGTGCTCGGACAGGATGTCGCCGACCCAGCCGACCACCATGTCGGCCGGCTTCTCCGGCATGTCGACGAAGTCGTGGCCGAGGGCGTAGTTCGCCGCGGCGATACCGGCCCGGCGGCCGAACACGTTGATGTCCAGCAGCGAGTTGGTGCCCAACCGGTTCGCGCCGTGCACCGACACGCAGGCGCACTCACCCGCGGCGTAGAGCCCCGGCACGACCGTGGTGTTGTCGCGCAGCACCTGACCATGGATCGTCGTCGGGATACCACCCATGACGTAGTGGCAGGTGGGGTAGACCGGCACCAGTTCCTTGACCGGATCCACACCCAGGTACGTCCGCGCGAACTCGGTGATGTCGGGCAGCTTCTGCTCGAGCACGTCCTCGCCGAGGTGCCGCACGTCGATGTAGACGTAGTCCTTGTTGGGTCCGGCGCCGCGGCCCTCGAGCACCTCGAGCACCATCGAGCGGGCGACGATGTCGCGCGGCGCGAGGTCGACGATCGTGGGTGCGTAGCGCTCCATGAAGCGTTCGCCCTCGCCGTTGAGCAGCCGGCCGCCCTCACCGCGCACGGCCTCGGAGATGAGGATGCCCAGACCCGCCAGACCCGTCGGGTGGAACTGGTGGAACTCCATGTCCTCCAGGGGAAGTCCCTTGCGGAAGATGATGCCCAGCCCGTCACCGGTCAGCGTGTGGGCGTTGGAGGTGGTCTTGTACATCCGGCCCGAGCCGCCGGTGGCGAACACGATCGCCTTGGCGTGGAAGATGTGGATGTCGCCGGTGGCCAGCTCGTAGGCGATCACGCCGGTGGCCACCGGACCGCTGGGCGTCTCGGTGAGCGTGATGTCGAGTGCGTAGAACTCGTTGAAGAACTCGACGTCGTGCTTGACGCAGTTCTGGTACAGGGTCTGCAGGATCATGTGGCCGGTGCGGTCCGCGGCGTAGCAGGCGCGGCGCACAGGGGCCTTGCCGTGGTCGCGGGTGTGCCCGCCGAAGCGGCGCTGGTCGATGCGGCCCTCGGGGGTGCGGTTGAACGGCATCCCCATCTTCTCGAGGTCGAGCACCGCGTCGATGGCCTCTTTGCACATGACCTCGACGGCATCCTGGTCGGCGAGGTAGTCGCCGCCCTTGACGGTGTCGAAGGTGTGCCACTCCCAGTTGTCCTCCTCGACGTTGGCCAGCGCGGCGCACATGCCGCCCTGGGCCGCGCCGGTGTGGGAGCGGGTGGGGTAGAGCTTGGTCAGCACGGCGGTGCGCGCGCGCGGCCCGGCTTCCACGGCGGCACGCATACCCGCGCCGCCGGCGCCGACGATGACGACGTCGTAGCGATGTTCGATCAACATGGGCTTAGTCCTTCAGATCCTTTAAGCGATGTTCGCGTCGAACGTCACCAGCACATAGGTGCCGAGGACGAGGATGAAGATCATCGACAACGCCAGCAGCGCGTTGAGCCAGAACCGGGTGGAGTCCTTGCGGGCGTAGTCGGCGATGATCACGCGCAGACCGTTGCCGCCGTGCAGCTGGGCCAGCCACAGCAGCAGCAGATCCCAGGTCTGCCAGAACGGCGACGACCAGCGCTGCGCGACGTAGTTGAAATCGATGCGGTACACGCCCTTGTCCCACATCAGCATGATGAACAGGTGACCCAGCGCGAGGAACACCAGCACGATTCCGGAGAACCGCATGAACATCCACGCGTACTTCTCGAAGTTGGGCATACCGCCGGCCCGTTTGGGGGCGCGCGGGTTGTCCAGGCTGGGCGGCCGATCGTGGCTGCGCTGCATCACCGGCGCAGGGCCACCGCGTTCGCTGATGTGGTCGTACGGATTTTCGGCCATCACTTCAACCCTTCTCGGGTCGCTTCGCTCCTGCTCATCACAAGAACCTCTCCGCCATGTGCATACCGATGACGCCGACCGAGGCGATCAGGACCGCGATGAAGACGCCGGCGACCACCCACAGCATCTGCCGCTGGTAGCGCGGACCGTCTTTCCAGAAGTCGATCAGGATGATGCGGATGCCGTTGAGCGCGTGGTACAGCACCGCGCCGACGAGGCCGACCTCCATCAGGCCGACGATCGGGGTCTTGTACGTCTCGATCACGGCGTTGTAGGCCTCGGGGCTGACCCGCACGAGCGCGGTGTCGACGACGTGGACGAATAGGAAGAAGAAGATCGTGGCGCCCGAGATACGGTGCAGCACCCACGACCACATACCCGGGTCTCCCCGGTACAGGGTGCGCCTCTTCTTCGCGCGGGGCGACGGAACGTCGGTATCCGGCTTGTTCCCAGTACCAACCGGGGTCGTAGTACTCACTGGGCCTCCAACGCCTTCGGTGGACGTCCGGGGCGGTGCGATCGCGACCTGAACTGGCCTTGATCTCCTGCCCCAAAACCTCGGGGCGACTCTAGACCCCTTTGTACTGCTGAACGAACTAGCGTGTAGCCGTATGCCCCGCTCAGAGGGCAGAAGTTAGGTTGCCCTATCCGCCGCCGCGGGTGCTGCTGCGGTGGTTTCGGAATGCATTCAGAATCGCTGCCGAGGAGCTGGGATGTCAGTGGAAATCGACTGGAAACTGTTGCGCTACAAGGCAATCGAAGCATCCAGGGCCGCGTACGCCCCGTATTCGGGGTATCGGGTCGGCGCGGCTGCGCTGGTCGACGATCAGCGGGTGGTGGCCGGATGCAATGTGGAGAATGTCTCATATGGCCTAGGTCTCTGCGCCGAATGTGCTGTGGTCTGCGCCCTGTTCTCCACCGGTGGTGGACGGCTACTCGCACTGGTCTGTGTGGGCCCCGACGGGGAGGTCCTGATGCCCTGCGGACGGTGCCGGCAGGTACTGCTCGAACACGGCGGCCCGCAGATGCTGATCGATCATCCGCGCGGCCCGCGTCCGCTGCACGAACTGTTGCCCGACGCCTTCGGACCCGACGATCTCGAGCGTGCGCGGTGACCGCCTTCGACGCGCAGGGCGCATGGTCGCATCTCGATGCTCCGTCCGTCATCCGCACCAAACGCGACGGTGGCACCCTGTCCGACGCGGCGATCGACTGGGTGATCGACGGGTATACCCGCGGTACGGTGCACGACGCCCAGATGTCGGCCCTGTTGATGGCGATCTTCCTACGGGGGATGTCGGGTGCGGAGATCTCCCGATGGACGGCGGCCATGGTGGCCTCGGGAGAGTGCTTCGACTTCGGCGACCTGCGCCGGGACGGGCGTCCGCTGGCGCTGGTGGACAAACACTCCACCGGTGGGGTCGGCGACAAGATCACCATCCCGCTGGTTCCGGTGGTGATGGCCTGCGGCGGCGCGGTGCCCCAGGCCGCCGGCCGCGGACTCGGCCACACCGGCGGCACGCTCGACAAACTCGAGGCGATCGCCGGCTTCTCTGCCGAGCTGACCAAAACCCAGATCCGGCAACAGCTTTCCGAGATCGGCGCGGCGATCTTCGCCGCAGGTGAGCTCGCGCCCGCCGACCGCAAGATCTACGCGCTGCGCGACGTCACCGCCACGACCGAATCGTTGCCGCTGATCGCGAGCTCGGTGATGAGCAAGAAGATCGCCGAGGGTGCCCGCGCCCTGGTGCTCGACACGAAGGTCGGCTCCGGGGCTTTCCTGCCGTCGCTGGCCGAGGCCCGCGAACTGGCGCGCACGATGGTCGAACTCGGCACCGCACACGGACTGACCACCCGCGCAGTACTGACCGATATGTCGGTCCCGCTCGGACAGGCCGTGGGAAACGCCGTCGAGGTGGCCGAATCGCTCGACGTACTGGCCGGTGGCGGACCCGCCGACGTCGTCGAACTGACGGTGGCCTTGGCGACGGAGATGCTCGATGCGGCCGGGCTGGACGCCCGCGACCCCGCGCAGACGCTGCGCGACGGCACCGCCATGGACTGTTTCCGCGCCCTCGTCGCCGCCCAGGGCGGCGACCTGTCTGCGTTGACGCCCGGCGCGCTGCCGATCGGTGCGCATTCCGAGATCCTCCGGGCGCCGCGCAATGGCACGATGGGGGACATCGACGCGATGGCGGTGGGTCTGGCGGTATGGCGGCTCGGTGCGGGCCGCTCGGCTCCGGGTGAGCAGGTGCAATCCGGCGCCGGAATCGTCATCCACCGGCGTCCGGGTGACGTCGTGGCGGCCGGTGAGCCGCTGTTCACCCTGTACACCGACACCCCAGGGCGCATCGGGCCCGCCGCCGCCGAACTCGACGGCGCGTGGACGGTCACCGACGCCGCACCGCCGAAGCGCCCGCTGATCATCGATCGGATCACCGCATGACACCGTTGACCCTCGACTCGATCCGGCACGCCCCGAAGGCGCTGCTGCACGACCACCTCGACGGCGGCCTGCGCCCGGCCACCGTGCTCGAACTCGCCGAGGAAACCGGCTACGACGATCTGCCCGTCCAAGACGTCGACGGGCTGGCCGACTTCTTCCGCACGGCCGCGCACAGCGGGTCGCTGGTGCGCTACCTCGAACCGTTCGCCCACACCGTCGGGGTGATGCAGACCCCCTCGGCGCTGCACCGGGTGGCGCGGGAGTGCGTGGAGGACCTCGCCGCTGACAACGTCGTCTACGCCGAGATCCGCTTCGCGCCGGAACTGCACATCGACGGCGGATTGTCGCTCGACGACGTCGTCGACGCGGTGCTCGCAGGCTTCGCCGACGGGGAGAAGTCCGCCGCCGCCGACGGCCGGGCGATCACGGTGCGCTGTCTGGTCACCGCGATGCGCCACGCGGCGCGGTCCCGGGAGATCGCCGAGCTGGCGATCCGCTTCCGTGACCGCGGAGTGGTGGGGTTCGACATCGCGGGCGCCGAGGCGGGTTATCCGCCCACCCGTCATCTCGACGCGTTCGAATACATGCGGAACAACAACGCGCGCTTCACGATCCACGCCGGCGAGGCCTTCGGTCTGCCGTCGATCCACGAGGCGATCGCGTTCTGCGGGGCCGACCGGCTGGGCCACGGGGTGCGCATCGTCGACGACATCACCGTCGGACCGGACGGTGCGGTGACCCTGGGCCGGCTGGCCGGCATCCTGCGCGACAAGCGAATTCCGCTCGAACTGTGCCCGAGTTCCAACGTGCAGACCGGAGCTGTCGCCAGTATCGCCGAGCACCCGTTCGACCTGCTGGCCCGGTCGCGGTTCCGGGTCACGGTCAACACCGACAACCGGCTGATGAGCGACACCACGATGAGCCAGGAGATGCTGCGCCTGGTCGAAGCGTTCGGCTACGGGTGGACCGACCTCATGCGGTTCACCATCAACGCGATGAAATCGTCGTTCATCCCGTTCGACGAACGGCTCGCCCTCATCGACGACGTGATCAAACCCCGGTACGCGGTGCTGGTGGGCTGACCACTCCCGACCCCTACTCCTGCCGAAGCCGGGACTCCACGAACGCCTCGAGGGCCTCCCACTGCTGGACCGTCTCGGCGAACGGAGCCTCGGGGCGTACGGCGTCGGCGGTGCCGAGGACGTGGGCGATGAACGCACCGAGTGCGGTCGTCGGCTCCAATGTCTGCTCGACGGTGTTGTCCCCGGCGTAGTCACCGACGTCGCGCAGCAGCTCGACTGCGAGGTTGAGCTGTTCGCGGTCGACCGCGTCCGGACCGTCGGCGATGTCGTCGGCCAGCCCACTGAGGACGTAGATGTTCTCCTCGGTGACCTCGACCTCGAGGGAACCGTCCGTGGCCGCCGTGCGGATGTCGTCGTAGGTGGCCAGGTCGGACAGATCGTGGTCGTGTTCGTCGGCCAGGTAGCGCGCCAGTGCCCGCTCGGAGCCGAACACGCTGATCCGGCCGTTGCGGCCGAGGAACACCGGCTGATCGCCGAGATAGCAGCGCAGCGTGTAGAAGGTGCCCGAGCGGGTCATCATCCGCACAGGATCGATTCCGACCTTGACCCAGAAGTCCTCGTCGCCGCCGAGCACGGCGCCCTCCGCGGCCACGGCGGCGGGCTCGACCTCCACGTCGGCGTCGTCGGGCTGCTCCACGCTCACACCCGCGTCGGCGTCCTCGGTCTCGTCGGGTTCGGGCGCCGGCTCGTCGAGTTCGGCGGCGGCCTTCTCCGAGGCCTTCGCGTCGACGTCGGGAACGGTGACGATCTCGTCGATGGCGTCCAGCACGCCGTCCCAGCCGCGACCGATGACCGCTTCGATCTCGCCCCAGCGTTTGCGTCCGCTGCGGCCGGTGAAGGCGTCGATGCCGCCGCCGAGGGTGCCCAGCACGGGGTTGCCATTGAAGAACTTGGCCACCGGCGTCAGATCGCACACCGATCCGATCGACGACACCAGGGCCAGCGTGCGGTGCAGGGCGGCGACGGACTCAGCGGTCGGCTTCTCCGCGACCACCTCGGGGACGCCGACGATGTCGTGGTGGCGGTCCTCGGAGGGCGTCAGGCGGTGCGCGTTCGCCTCCGTCAACTTCTGCCAGGCCGGATGGTCGGTGAGGTCGTTGTCGGTGTTGGTCCGGACGAACGCCACCAGGTCGGCGACCGATTCGAATGCGTAGACGTCCTCGTCCTTACCGAGCAGCGCCTCCCACTCGTCCCCGGCGTCCCGCCAGCGCGGAGCCCAGAGTGTGTACAGGTCACCCTTGGTCAGGGAGATCTGAACCGGCACGATGTCTGCAGCCATGCGGCACAGCCTAACGACCGAGATCTGTGCACAGGTCGAGCAGCACCGCCTGCCGCCGTTGCAGGGCGGCGCGGCCCGCCGTCTGCACCGTCTCCACGATCAGCGGTCCGATCCGCGCGGCGGGAAGCCGACAGGCCGACTCGGCCAAGGTCAACGAAATCAGCGTGCCGGCGCCGTCGACCGCCGCCGTGACGACACCGTCGGACGATTGAGCGCGGCCGCGCACGGCCGCCAACGCCTCGGTCGCGCCGGCGCACACCGACGCGACGGCTCTGGCCCGCGCGACGGCGTGGTCGACGCGGTGCGCGTCAGCCGGTGGGACGGAAGAAGCCATGGAAGCCCTGTCCGGCGTTGGTGGTGCGCACCGGCGAGAGTTGCACCGGGTCACCCGCCTCGATCATGACCCCGTCCCCGACGATCATCGCGACATGGCCACTCCACACCGCCAGGTCGCCCGGCCGTAGCGCCCCGGGGGAGACGGCGGCGCCGACATCCTGCTCCTGGGCCAGCCGCGGAATGTCCAGGCCTGCTTCGCGATACGCCCACTGTGTCAGCCCGCTGCAGTCCAGCCCGACGCCCGGCGTGGTCCCGCCCCACTGATAGGGCACGCCCAACTGGGTCAGCGCGTGCCGAACCGCCTCGGCGGCAACCTGATTGGGGGCGTCGGCGGTGGCTCCGCCGGGGAGTGCCACAGCGGTGCCGTCGCCGAACGTGGCGGCGTCGGGCCGCGGCGTCGTGAGTGAGGCGAGGCTGGCGTACTCACCGCCGCCGGAGGGGGTCGTACCCCCGGACCCGGATCCGGCAGTCGGCGACGTTCCGCCGCCGACCCCTGTGGGCGCACCGGGCATCGACATCGGCGCGGACCCACCTGCGGGCGAGACCGCCGCGGACCGGCTGTCCAGCTCGGCGCGCAGTTCTTCGACGACGGTGACCGCCTCGCGCAGCGCGCCTTGCGCTTCGGCGAGGAGTTCCTCGGCCACCCCCGGTGTGTCCAGATGCGGTTCCAGGGCGGCGGCGCGGGATTCGAAGCGGTCGACGATGTCGCGCAGCCGGCCGCGGGCGTGGGCGGCGGCCGCACCGGCGGCGCGGGTCCCGGCGCCCAGCTCGCCGGCGTATTCGGCCAGCCGCAGCACCGCCACCGACGTCGCCCCGCTGAACTCCTCGGCGCCACGCGCACCCGCTCCCGTCCAGCCGGCACCGGCCTGCCGTGCGGCGGCGTCCACTGCTTCCGCCACCCCGGACAGCGTGTCCTGCAGGCCGGCCAGCGCAGAGGCCGGCCCTGCGCCGGACCAGCCGGGCCCCACCAGCGCTTGGAGTTCGTGCAGCGGAGCGGACAGGGCGGCCGTCAGCGCGCCGGGCATCTCAGCAGCGGATCAGCGCGGCCGCGCGGATCTGGACGTCGTCGTAGGACATCGCCGCCGCAGCCGCGGTCGCCGACCCGGCTGCGGCGAAGTCGGCGAGCGCATCGGCCCGGGCGGTGGCCGCGGCGAGCGCATCGGCCAGGGCGGCCGTGAACCGCGCACCGACGGCGCCCAGGGCGTCGGCGACGGCGCCGACCGGTACAGCGGTCAGGGCGGCTGACGCTGAGGCGAGCGCGGCGGCGTGATCGGCATGGGTGCTGGCAAGGATGCGGACGGCGTCACCGTCCACGCGGACATCGGCGGGCATGTAGATAGGACGGTCGGCAGGCCGGTGCGGTTCCGTCCGATCAGCGGCGGAGGTTCACCACTGCCGTGCGGTCTCGGCCACCTCGTCGCGCAACTGGTCGGCGCGGGCGCGAGATGCGGCCAGATCCGGACCCGCGGGACAGCGCACCTCGATGTAGGACTTGAGCTTCGCCTCGGTGCCCGACGGCCGGATCACCACGCGTACCGCCGTGGCGTCCGGACCTTCGCCCTCGGACCCGGTGAGGATCAGCGCGTCGGTGCGCAGCGGCGGGTCGGCGTTGCGCAGGTCGATGACGGTCACGGGGAATCCGCACAGTCGGTCGGGTGGGGTGTCGCGCAGCCGGGCCATCGCCGCGGCGGCCTCATCGGCGTCGGCCACGTGCCGGGTGACGCCGATGGTGGTGTGCACACCGTGGTGGCGGGCCAGGTCGTCGAGGGCGTCGAGCACGGTGCGGTGCTGTTTATGCAGTGCCGCGACCAGATCGCACGCCAGCACGGCGGCGCTGATGCCGTCCTTGTCCCGCACGGCGGCCGGGTCGACGCAGTGCCCGATGGCTTCCTCGTAGGCGTACACCAGGGTGTGCCCGGGTGGGTCGACGTCGGCGCGGGCCAGCCATTTGAAGCCGGTGAGCGTCTCGATGTAGCGGGCGCCGTGGCGCGCGGCGATCTCGGAGAGCATCCGCGACGAGACCACCGTGCTGGCCACCGCCATCCCGGCCATGACGTCGCCCGGCTCGATCTGGGACAGCAGGTAATCGCCCAGCAGCCAACCGGTTTCGTCGCCGGAGAGCATGCGCCAGCCGTCGGGGGTCGGTACCCCGACCGCGCACCGGTCGGCGTCGGGGTCGAGGGCGATCGCGATGTCGGCGTCAACGTCGGCGGCCAACTCGAGCAGCGCGTCGACGGCGCCGGGCTCCTCCGGGTTGGGGAACTTCACGGTGGGGAAGTCGGGATCGGGGGAGAACTGGCTCTCCACGACGTGGATGTCGCTGATGCCGGCGCGGACGAGTGCGTCGAGCAGATAGTCACCGCCCACACCGTGCAGCGGGGTCACCGCGACGCGGACCGGATCCGTCGTCCGTCGCACCAGGGCGGCGCGGTGGACGTAGGACTGGATCTCCTCGATCCCCGCGGTGTCGACAGGTGCGCGGGGGATCTCGTCGGCCGGTGGCGCTTCGGCGATGGCCTGCTCGATTTCGCGATCGATGGGCGCGACAATCGGCAGCCCCTCCTCGAAGTACACCTTGAACCCGTTGTCGGTCGGCGGGTTGTGCGATGCGGTGATCTGGATGCCCGCCGAGGCGACCATGTGCCGTACCGCAAACGCGATGACGGGTGTGGGTGCGGCGGCCAGCAGTAGGAGCGGTCGGAAGCCCTGTCCGGCAAGGACTTCGGCGGTGGCGCGGGCGAATTCGTCGGAGCGGTGCCGCGCGTCGCGGCCGACCAGCACCTGCGATCCCTCCCGTCCGCGGTCCTTGAGCACCTTGGCCACACCCCACGCCGCACGGATGACGACTGCGAGGTTCATACCGTTGGGCCCGGCGCGCAGAGGGCCGCGCAACCCGGCCGTTCCGAAGGTCAGAGGTCTGGAGAAGCGCTCGTGGAGCTCTTCCTGACTGAGCTGCGACAGCTCTTCAGCAGACTGCGGATCGGGATCGTGGGCGATCCACTCCTGGACGGTCGTCGCGGTGGCCGAGGACGTCATGGGCCCAGAGTGCCCCGTTTTTCGTCGATTAATGCCAGCTTCCTCAGCGCCGGCGCGACGATGATCAGCAATTCGTATTCGAGGTCGGTGAGCGTCTCGGCCATTGCATCGCGCAGCCATGCGTCGCGTTCGGCCCGGTCGGCCGCCAGCAACGCGCGGCCGTCGGGAGTCATCTCGATGAGCTGCCGGCGCCGGTCGCGGTCGTCTGGACGCCGGACGATCAATCCGCGGGCGACGAGTTCGTTGAGGCTGTCGGTCAGCGACTGCGCCCGCACACGCATCCGCGCACCCAATTCGGCGGGCGTGCTCACCCCGGTCCGACTCACCTCGCCGAGCAGTTCCATCTGGCTCAGCGTCAGACCGTGGTCGGGGCGGTGCCGGCGCAACTGCCGAGCTACCGCCATGATCGCCTCTCTCAACTCGGTCGCCGAGTCGTCGCCGCGCCGCATCATAAGCAAGTTATACCTTGGCATCCAACCGCGAACACCGCCTTTGCATGATCGAGATACCAAGGTGATACTTGGGATCGGGAGGTGTCAGTGCGGCGAATCATCAAATGGGTGCTGCTGGCGGCCGCGTCGATCGGCGTGACGGTGCCGCTGACCCTGGCCGGCGTGCCGTCCGCAGCGCTGTTCGCCGCACTCGTCGTCGCGATCGGGTTCGCCCTCACCTCGCTCTCACCCGGCGCACTGGCCCGACCCGCCGGCGTCGCCGCACAAGGGGTGCTGGGCGTCTACATCGGCACGATGGTCCGCCAGGACGCCATCGGCGCCCTCGGCGCGGACTGGCCGTTCGTCGTCGCGATCGCGGTGGCGACCCTGGTGCTCAGCGTCATCGCCGGCGCACTGCTCGGCTTGCACCGCGAGATCACCCCTCTCACTGGATCTCTCGCGCTGACCGCCGGCGGCGCCTCGGGTCTGGTCGCCATCGCCCGCGACCTCGGCGGCGACGACCGCGTGGTGTCGGTGGTGCAGTATCTGCGCGTCGCCCTGATCACGGCGTCCATGCCGGTGGTGGTCGCGCTGGTCTACCGCCCCGACCGCTCGCAGCCGTCCGGCGACCTCGGCCCGACCACGACCATGCCGTGGTACGCGAGCGTCGGTCTGCTTCTGGTCCTCGTCGTGGCCGGAACGGTCTGCGGGCGGCTGCTGCGACTGCCCGGCGCCGGGCTGCTCGGCCCGATGGCGCTGACCGTCGTCGCGGAACTCACCGGCGTGCTGGAACAAGCCGGGGCGCCCGGGCTGGCCGTACCCGCGGTCCTGGTGCAGGCGGCCTATCTGCTCATCGGATGGCAGGCCGGCCTGGCGTTCACGATGCAATCGCTGCGCGTCATCGGCCGCGTACTGCCCGCGGCGCTGACGCTGATCGTGCTGCTCGGTGCGGCAACAGCGGGCCTCGGCGTGGTCCTCGCGCACTACACCCACCTCAGCCCGCTGGAGGGCTACCTGGCGACCAGCCCCGGCGGCGTCTACGCCGTCCTGGCCACCGCCGTCGAGACCGGCTCCAACGTCACCTTCATCATCGCCGCGCAGGTGCTGCGGGTGCTGCTGATGCTGTTCGCCTCACCGCTGATCGCCCGCGCCGTGGTGTGGGCGAGCCGCCGACTGACCCGGCACCCGCCGTCGGGTCAGACCGACGAGATGACCGCGGCGAGCAACGCGCCCATCCGCGCCGCGGACTGACGGCCCGCCTCCAGCACCTCAGCATGCGACAGCGGCTGACCCGTCATCCCCGCGGCCAGATTGGTGACCAGCGAGAGAGCCAGGACGTCGGCGCCCGCCGCGCGCGCGGCGATCGTCTCGTGCACCGTCGACATGCCGACCAGGTCGGCGCCGAGGGTGCGCAGCATCCGGATCTCGGCGGGCGTCTCGTAGTGCGGACCCGGCAGCCCCGCGTACACGCCGTCGGCCAGCCCGGGGTCGACGGCCCGGGCCAGCTGACGCAGCCGGGGGGAGTAGGCGTCGACGAGGTCTACGAATTGGGCGCCGACCAGCGGCGATCGTGCGGTCAGGTTCAAATGGTCGCTGATCAGCACGGGCTGGCCGACGGTGAAGTCCTCTCGCAGCCCGCCCGCCGCGTTGGTCAGCACGATCGTGTCGGCACCCGCCGCGCACGCCGCGCGCACCGGGTGCACGACGTGACGCAGATCGTGGCCTTCGTAGGCATGGATACGGCCGAGGAGGACGAGGACGTGGTGGCCGCCCACCTCGACCGATCGCAGCACCCCGCCGTGGCCCTGAGCGCTGGGCGGCGTGAAACCCGGCAACTCGGTCATCGGAACCTGCGCGCGCGGCGTCCCCAGCGCATCGGCCGCCGGCGCCCACCCCGACCCCAGCACCACGGCGACGTCATGGGCGTCGATGCCCGTGCGGTCACGGATCGCCGCCGCCGCCTCCCGCGCCGTCCTGTCGGGGCCGGCGTCCGGGCTGACTTCCGGGCTCGTCACGGTAGGGCAGCTTAGCCCCGTCGGGGGAGTGAGATACTGCGCTAATGCCTTCCGCCACCGCGTCCACGAGCGTCGAGGACGCCGTCGACCGTCGCCGTGGCGATCTGATCGCACTGTCCCACGACATCCACGCCGAGCCGGAACTGGCGTTCGCCGAGTACCGCAGTTGCGCGAAGACCCAGGCGCTCGTCGCGGAGCACGGCTTCGCGATCACCCCGGCCGCCGGCGGGCTCGACACCGCATTCCGCGCCTCCTACGGCAGCGGACCGCTCGTCGTCGGCATCTGCGCGGAGTACGACGCGCTGCCCGGCATCGGGCATGCGTGCGGGCACAACATCATCGCCGCGTCCGCGGTCGGCGCCGCGCTCGCGTTGGCCGAGGTCGCCGACCAGCTCGGTCTGACGGTAGTGCTGGTCGGCACCCCCGCCGAGGAGACGGGCGGTGGCAAGGCGCTGCTGCTCGACGCCGGCGTATTCGACGACATCGCCGCCGCGGTGATGCTGCACCCGGGTCCGGTCGACATCGCGGCCGCCCGTTCGCTGGCGCTCTCGGAGGTCGACGTCGTCTACACCGGACACGAATCGCATGCGGCGGTCGCTCCCCATCTCGGCGTGAATGCCGCCGACGCTGTCACCGTCGCGCAGGTCGCGATCGGGCTGCTGCGTCAGCAGTTGGTTCCCGGCCAGATGTTGCACGGCATCGTCACCGAGGGCGGTCAGGCCACCAACGTCATCCCTGCGCGGGCCGCGCTGCGCTACACGATGCGGGCCTCGGACTCGGTGTCGTTGCACGAGCTCGAGGCACGCGTCGCGGGGTGTTTCGCCGCGGGCGCCGTGGCGACCGGCTGTGAGCACGAGGTCGCCGAGACCGCGCCCCCCTACGCCGAGCTGCGACCTGATGAGTGGCTGGCTTCGGTCTTCCGCGACGAGATGCAGCGCATCGGACGCGAACCCCTTGCTGCGGATCTGGAGGCGGCGCTGCCACTGGGCAGCACCGATATGGGCAACGTCACCCACGTGATCCCCGGTATCCACCCCGTCGTCGGCATCGACGCCGGCGGCGCGTCGATCCATCAGCCGGCGTTCGCGGCGGCCGCGGCGTCCCCGAGCGCCGACACCGCTGTCGTCGAAGGTGCGACCATGCTCGCGCGGACGGTGGTGCGGCTTGCCGAGACGGCTGAGCAGCGGGACCGGGTGCTCGAGAGGCAGAGGAGGCGGGCGTCGTGAGCGTGCTGCAACATGCCGCGGCGCGTTGGCTGTCGGCGAACTACGACGAACTCGTGTCCTGGCGCCGCCACATCCACGCCCACCCTGAACTCGGGCGTCAGGAGTTCGCGACCACGCAGTTCGTCGCGGCGCGACTCGCCGATGCCGGCCTGAACCCGAAGGTACTGCCGGGCGGCACCGGACTGACGTGCGACTTCGGCCCCGACCACGGACCGCGGATCGCTCTGCGCGCCGACATGGACGCGCTGCCGATGGCCGAACGGACGGGTCTGCCGTTCTCGTCGGTGGTGCCCAACGTGGCGCACGCCTGCGGTCACGATGCGCACACCTCGGTGCTGCTGGGGGCGGGGCTGGCCCTGGCGTCCGCCCCGTCGCTACCCGTCGGGGTGCGGTTGCTGTTCCAGGCGGCCGAGGAACTGATGCCCGGCGGCGCCATCGACGCCATCTCCGCCGGCGCGCTGAACGGCGTCACGCGGATCTTCGCGCTGCACTGCGACCCCCGGCTGCCGGTGGGACGGGTGGCCGTCCGGCCCGGCCCGATCACCTCGGCCGCCGATCAGGTGGAGGTGACCCTGCAGTCGCCGGGTGGACACACCTCGCGACCGCATCTGACCAGTGATCTGGTCTATGGACTCGGCACGCTGATCACCGGCGTGCCCGGGGTGCTGTCGCGCCGCATCGACCCGCGCAACAGCACCGTGATGGTGTGGGGTGCGGTCAACGCCGGCACCGCCGCCAACGCGATCCCGCAGTCCGGCACGCTGGCCGGCACCATCCGCACGGCCTCCCGCGAGACCTGGCTGACGCTGGAATCGCTAGTCCGCGAGACCGTTTCGTCGCTGCTTGCTCCGCTGGGCATCGAGTACAGCGTGCAGTACCGCCAGGGCGTGCCACCGGTGGTCAACGAAGAGCTGTCGACGCGGATCATGATGCATGCGATCGAGGCGATCGGGCCGGACGCGCTCGCCGATACCCGGCAGTCCGGCGGCGGCGAGGACTTTTCCTGGTATCTCGAGGAGGTGCCGGGAGCGATGGCCCGCCTCGGCGTGTGGGGCGGTCGCGGCGCGCAACTCGATCTGCACCAGCCGAACTTCGACCTCGACGAGCGGGCGCTGGGCGTCGGGGTGCGGGTGCTGGTCAACCTGGTCGAGCAGTCCGCGCTGCTGGCTTAACTTCCGCGAGCGTGCGTGTCTGCACACGACACGCCGCGCATCTGCGGCATTTTCGTCGCGCTCACGCCGCGCGACGGAGACGAAGCTGCTTGTCGATGCGGGCCACGAGTTCCCATGGGCGGTGCCGCACGTCGTCGAGGACGATCGCGATGACCGTCCACCCGACGTCCATCAGAGCCGCGGTCCGCCGCCGGTCGCGCTTCATGGCCTCGGCGCCGGCGTGCCAGTCCATGCCGTCGTACTCCACCGCGAGCCGGTATGCGGGCCAGGCGAAGTCGAGCCGGCGCCGCTCCCGGTTGCCGTCGATGAGCTCGTACTGCAGCTCGGGTGACGGCAGGCCACCGTCGAGCATCACCAGCCGTGCCTCGCTCTCGAGCGGGGATTCCGCGCGGCTGTCGGCGATGGCGATGAAATCGCGCACGGCGACGATGCCGCGCCGTCCGGACTGGTCAGTGGCCGCCCGCCACAGGTCCGGTCGGCGGCATGTCCCGCTACGCAGCGCCGCATCGAGCGTCGCGAGAGCGCGGGGCCGACGCAACCCACGCGCGACCTCGACGGCCGTCCAGGGAGCAGCGGTGGCGAGCCGCCCGCCAACGGTGACCAGAGGCGCGCCGTCGCGACGGTGGACGACCAGACCGTCGGCCGACCGGAGCTGTCCTCCGGGCGGATTGAGGACATGAAGATCGGTGGACGTCTCGGTGTCGAAGCCGTGCACGGCGGCGGCGGTGCCGAGACAGACCGGGACGGAGCGCCCGCAGGCGAGGTCCAGGCCACGCAGCCGCAGCGTGTCGGTGGCCGCGCCGCGGCAGTAGATGCCGTGCCACATTCGTTCGAGCTGGCCCGAGCCCAGCTCGGCTTCGAACCGACGTCGGCTCACCCGCGCCAGGATCTGGGCGCTGGTGGCCACGCCGTCTTGGGCCTCGAACAGCGCGTGCAGCGTCGGTTCCATGGCCGAGATCGTGACCGGGCGAGCGTGAGCACCGGAAGACCCCGCCGGGCGTCCTGTGGACAACTTTCCGACGAGCGTGCGCAAACTGCACGCTTCCCACGGCGTGTCCGTGTGCAGACACGCACGCTCGCGAAGACGGGGCCGGAGGTGACAGGCTGGAGTGATGGCCGTGCCGGAGCTCCGCCTGCGCACGCCGACGCCCGGTCTGCTCGCGCTTCCATGGGACCGCCCTCTGGAGGAGTGGACGGCGCCCGACGTGCCCCTGCGTGACGTCGCCGTGGGCCCGAGCCGCCACCTCGTCCGGTTCGTGCACTGCGACGGCGCGCTGTGGGCGGTCAAGGAGTTGCCGCCGCGCATCGCCGACAAGGAGTACGGCGTGCTCGGCGCCCTCGAGGAGATGGGGCTGCCCGCGGTGCACCGCGCGGGTCTGGTCCACCAGCCGGACTTCGAGACCTCGCTGCTACTGACCCGCTTCCTCGACGGCTCGTGGCAGTACCGACGGCTGTTCCGCCGGCTGCCGCCGGACGAACCCAAACACCGGGCGCGGCTGTTCGACGCGATGGCCTCACTGTTGGTCGAACTGCATCGCCACGGCGTGTTCTGGGGCGACTGTTCGTTGGCAAACACGCTGTTCTCCCGCGACGGCCAGGTCCTGCAGGCGTGGCTCGTCGACGCGGAGACCAGTGAGGTGCACCCGCAGCTGTCCAACGGCCAGCGCCGTCACGACCTGGACATCCTGGTGGAGAATGTCGCCGCCGATCTGATGGATCTGGCCGCCTGGCTGGGCGCGTCCGAGGACCTCGAGGACACGCTGATCGCCGAGGCCCAGGACATCCCGAATCGCTACCAGCGGCTGTGGGACGTCCTGCACGCCGAGCCGGTCTTCGACTTCACCGACCGCTACCGCGTCGAGGGCACCATCCGCCGCCTCAACGAACTCGGGTTCGCCGTGGAAGAGGTGACGTTGCAGCCCGTGGGCGACACCGGCGGTGACCGGCAACGGCTCCATGTCGCCGTCGGCGATCGCCGCTACCACGCCGAACGGCTGCGCGAGCTGACCGGGCTGGACACCGGCGAGGGGCAGGCCCGCATCCTGCTCGGCGACCTGTGGACGTTCCAGGCGCGTCTGAGCCAGGAAGCCGGACACGACGTCGACGATGCGACGGCCGCACAGCTGTGGGTGATGGAGGTGGCGACCCCCACCATGCACCGCGCGCACGAAGCGATCGGCGGCACCGGCACCGCGATCCAGGCGTTCTGCGATCTGCTCGAGATCCGCTGGCTGCTGTCCGAACGCGCCGGGCGCGACGTCGGCACCGAACGGGCGCTGCTGGCCCTGGCGCGCGACGTGATCCCCGCCGACTCGGTGGCCAAGATGGCGGTCGCCGAGGTGCCGACCGAGCCGATGCCGGTCATCGAATTCGACGACTGAGCGGGCTCTGCACACTCGCCAGCGCCGAGCGTGCGCGACATGCCGTGAAACTGCGGCGTGTCGTGTGCAGACGCGCACGCTCGCGGGTGGAGGGGCTAGCCGTGGGTGCCGGGGCCGATGTTGCGGGCCGGGCGGATCCGCAGATCGTGGACGTACTCGGCGGGGGCGCCGGCGATCTCCGCCGCATCGGCCATAACCCCGATATACCGCGCCGACGGCAGCCCGCCCTCCCAGGCGTCGACGACGTAGAGCCAGGCCAGCACCGGTTCGGTGTCGGTATCAGTAGTCAGGGGATGGATGCGGCAGCGGATCTTCTTGTGGATGCCGAGCTCGGAACCCTCCCAGCGGTCGAGGGTCTCCTCGTCCTCCTTGGTCACGTCGTAGAGCACGACGAAGACCTTGCTCAGCGGATCCTCGACGACCGTGGCGAGCGCACCCTCCCAGCCGATGTCCTCGCCGCCGAACGTCAACCGCCAGCCGTGCAGCCAGCCGGTGCCCGCCATCGGGGAATGCGGTGCGCGCTCCATCATCTGTTCGGGATGCATGTTGGAGCCGTACGCGGCGTAGAGCGGCACGGTAGGAGAGCTTAACCCTCGGCCGTAGCACCGCATCACCGCCGGACATCATGATCGAACCGGGCCGGATAGATTAGGACCGTGACAACCAGGATCGTCATCATCGGCGGCGGCCCCGCCGGCTACGAAGCAGCCCTGGTGGCCGCAGGCAGCGGTCCGGATGTTCAAGTCACGGTCGTCGACTCCGACGGCGTCGGTGGCGCGTGCGTGCTCTACGACTGCGTGCCGTCGAAGACGTTCATCGCCTCCACCGGCGTGCGCACCGAATTGCGCCGCGCATCCGGCCTCGGATTCGACATCAGCATCGAGGACGCCAAGATCTCGCTGCCCGACATCCACAACCGCGTCAAGACGCTGGCCCGTTCGCAGTCCGCCGACATCGGCAGCCAGCTGCTGCGCGAAGGCGTCACCGTCATCGGCGGCCGCGGGGAACTGGTCGACGACGTCCCGGGCATGGCGCATCACCGCGTGCGGGTGACCACCAACGACGGCAAGACCGGCGTGCTCAAAGCCGACGTGGTCCTGATCGCGACAGGCGCCAGCCCCCGGGTGCTGCCCAATGCCGAACCCGACGGCGAGCGCATCCTGACGTGGCGCCAGCTCTACGACCTCACCGAGCTGCCCGACCACCTGATCATCGTCGGCTCAGGCGTCACCGGCGCCGAATTCTGCAACGCCTACACCGAACTCGGGGTGACGGTGACCGTGGTCGCCAGCCGCGACCAGATCCTGCCGCACGAGGACAGCGACGCCGCCGCGGCGCTCGAGGAGGTGTTCGCCGAACGCGGGGTGACGCTGATCAAGAACGCCCGCGCGCAATCGGTGACCCGCACCGAGAGCGGGGTGAAGGTGGCCATCGCCGACGGCCGCACCGTCGAGGGCAGCCACGCACTGATGACCGTGGGGTCGGTGCCGAACACCTCGGGCCTGGGCCTGGAGCGGGTCGGCGTCGAGTTGGCCCCGGGTGGGTACATCCCGGTCGACCGGGTCTCGCGCACGCCGGCGTCGGGCATCTACGCCGCGGGCGACTGCACCGGGCTGCTGCCGTTGGCGTCGGTGGCCGCCATGCAGGGCCGCATCGCGATGTACCACGCACTGGGCGAGGGCGTCGCCCCGATCCGGCTGCGCACCGTCGCCTCGGCCACCTTTACCCGCCCCGAGATCGCCGCCGTCGGCATCCCGCAGAGCGCCATCGACGACGGCAGCGTCCCGGCCCGGACCCTGATGCTCCCGCTCAACACCAACGCCCGCGCCAAGATGTCGCTGCTGCGGCACGGTTTCGTGAAGATCTTCTGCCGGCCGGCGACGGGTGTGGTGATCGGCGGCGTCGTGGTCGCGCCCATCGCCTCGGAGCTGATCCTGCCGATCGCGCTGGCGGTACAGAACCGCATCTCGGTGACCGACCTGGCGCAAACGCTGTCGGTGTACCCGTCGCTGTCGGGTTCGATCGTCGAGGCCGGACGCCGGTTGATGGCGCACGACGATCTGGATTAGGCCCGACGACAGCGTTGGAGTCGGGCAAATCCGGCAGCGCCACGTAGCCTGGACACGACCCGTACCGACGAGTAACCAGGAGTCAGGCGTGCGCGAACCCGGCAACGACCAGACCCTTCTCGGCCCTGACCAGCGCACCGAGGCCTGGCAGCGGCTCGGCAGCGAGCAGTTCGACGTCGTCGTCATCGGCGGGGGAGTAGTCGGCGCCGGCGCCGCCCTCGATGCGGCCACCCGGGGTCTGAAGGTCGCGCTGGTGGAGGCCCGCGACTTCGCCTCCGGCACCTCGAGCCGCAGCAGCAAGATGTTCCACGGCGGGCTGCGCTATCTCGAACAGCTCGAATTCGGTCTGGTGCGGGAGGCGCTGCACGAACGCGAACTCTCACTGACCACGCTGGCGCCGCATCTGGTCAAACCGCTGCCGTTCCTGTTCCCGCTGACCAATCGGATTTGGGAGCGGCCCTACATCGCCGCGGGAATCTTCCTCTACGACCAGCTCGGCGGCGCGAAAAGCGTTCCCGCGCAGAAACATCTGACCAAAGCCGGCGCACTGCGGCTGGCGCCCGGCCTCAAGCGCAGTTCGCTCATCGGTGGAATCCGGTACTACGACACCGTCGTCGACGACGCCCGGCACACCATGATGGTGGCCCGCACGGCCGCCCACTACGGCGCGGTGGTGCGCACCTCGACGCAGGTGGTCAACATGTTGCGCGAAGGCGACCGCGTGATCGGGGTCGTCGTGCGCGACAGCGAGGACGGCGCGGTCACCGAGGTCCGCGGTCACGTGGTGGTCAACGCCACCGGGGTGTGGACCGACGAGATCCAGGCGCTGTCGAAGGAACGCGGCCGGTTCCGGGTACGGGCGTCGAAGGGCGTGCACGTCGTCGTACCCCGCGACCGCATCGTCAGCGAGGTCGCGATCATCCTGCGCACGGAGAACTCGGTGCTGTTCGTCATCCCGTGGGGCACGCACTGGATCATCGGCACCACTGACACCGACTGGAATCTCGACCTCGCCCATCCGGCGGCCACCAAGGCCGACATCGACTACATCCTCGGCACCGTCAACACGGTGCTGGCCACACCTTTGACCCACGATGACATCGACGGTGTCTACGCCGGGCTGCGGCCGCTGCTGGCGGGGGAGAGCGAGGAGACCTCGAAGCTGTCCCGCGAGCACGCCGTCGCCGTACCCGCCCCCGGCCTGGTCGCGATCGCCGGCGGCAAGTACACCACCTATCGCGTGATGGCCGAGGACGCGATCGACGCGGCCGCCGAATTCGTACCGACCCGGGTGGCCCCGTCGATCACCGAGAAGGTGCCGCTGATGGGCGCCGACGGCTATTTCGCGCTGATAAACCAGACCCAGCACGTCGGTGAGCAGAACGGTCTGCACCCCTATCGGGTGCGTCATCTGCTGGACCGGTACGGCTCGCTGATCGGGGAGGTGCTGGCGCTGGCGGAGGATCGGCCCGAACTCCTCACGCCCATCACCGAGGCGCCGGTCTATCTGAAGGTGGAGGCGGCCTACGCGGTCGTGGCCGAGGGCGCGCTGCATCTGGAGGACATCCTGTCGCGGCGGATGCGTATCTCGATCGAGTATCCGCACCGCGGGGTGGATTGCGCGCGTGAGGTCGCCGAGGTGGTCGCCCCGCTGCTGGGCTGGAGCGCCGAGGATGTCGACCGCGAGGTGGACACCTACTGCGCCCGGGTCGACGCCGAGGTGCGCAGCCAGCAGCAGCCCGACGACGAGTCCGCCGACGCGCTGCGCGCCGCGGCCCCGGAGGCACGCGCGGAGATCCTCGAGCCGGTGCCGTTGACGTGATCGCCCCGCTGCCGCAGCGGGACGGTCTGGGTCCGGCCCGGGTGCGGTTACGGGGCGGGGCGGTTCTGGTGGAACTGGCGAGTCGATTCGGCGAGGCGGCGGCGGCGAAAGTGCTTGCCGGAGAAGTAGTCACCGCCGACGGTAGTCCGGTGACGGCGGGCACGGTGCTGCCGCCGGGCGCGTATGTCTGGCTGTACCGAGATCTGCCCGACGAGGTCGAGGTGCCGTTCGACCTCCCGCTGCTGTACCGCGACGACGATCTGGTGGTTGTCGACAAACCGCACTTCCTGTCGACCATGCCGCGCGGCAGACACGTCGCGCAGACCGCGCTGGTCCGGCTGCGCCGCGAATTGGCACTACCCGAGCTGAGCCCGGCACACCGGCTGGACCGGTTGACCGCGGGGGTGCTGATGTTCACCACCCGACGCGAGGTCCGCGGCCGCTTCCAGACCCTGTTCGCGCGCGGACTTATACGCAAGTCCTACCTCGCGCGCTCCGGCCTCCGCACCGACACCGCGCTCCCCGTCATGGTGCGCAGCCGAATCGTCAAGCACCGCGGGCAGTTACAGGCAGTCGAGGAGGACGGCGAGCCCAACGCCGAGACCCTCGTCGAACACGTCGACGGCGATCTCTACCGGCTGACCCCGCGCACCGGCCGCACGCACCAGCTACGGGTGCACATGGCCGCCCTCGGTATGCCGCTGCGCAACGATCCGCTCTACCCGGACATCATCGACGTCGCACCCGACGACTTCAGCAGACCGCTGCAACTGCTCGCCCAGCGCATCGAGTTCGACGATCCCGTCACCGGCCTGCACCGGTGTTTCGTCAGTCGGCGCACTCTCTGAACGCCTGCGGACGCGGCGATTACGGCGAAGTCCCTACGGATGACGCGTCGATGACGCAACATGGGCGGGTGCGAAGAATGTGGTCGTATTCCGGAGCCGGCGCGGTTGCGCTGATGTTCGCCGCCGGCCTCACGCCAGTGGTTCCGACGGCGCACGCCACGTTGTGCGCGTCGGTCGGCGGACGGTTCGTCGACGTCAGCGGATGCTCCGATCCCCTGGCATATCTGAACGACGCGCTGCCGCCACCCCCTCTCTTATACACATCT
>NZ_LZSU01000036.1 GCF_001665575.1 Mycobacterium sp. 852013-51886_SCH5428379
GCTGCGTCCCTACGCCCGACTGATCGCCTCGACCGGTGACAGCGTCACCACCTACGGCGCCCCCTGGAACATGAACTAGTTCCATTGGCGAACACACAGAGCAGCCCCCGGAGAAATCCGGGGGCTGTTCTGCTTTCGGTCGTCTACGTCCGGTCCGCGCTCGTGGTTTCGGCGGTGTCCGGGCTGGGCCCCGTTCCCGGACCCTTCGTCTGCGGTTCCTCGCTGTTCGCCTGTGCCAACAGGTTGCGGATCTCGGTGAGCAGCGACAGCTCGGTGTCCTGCGCCTGCTCGACCTGCCCGCGCTCGCGCAGCTTCTTGTAGGGCAGCACGATGAGGAAGTACACGACGGCGGCGACCAGGACGAAGTTGATGATCGCCGAGATCAGGATGTTCAGGTCGATCGCCTGTCCACCGCCGATACTGATGCGCAGGATGCCGTAATTCGATTCCCCGCCGGCCCCGATGCGGTTGATCAGCGGCTCGATGATGCTCTGGGTGAACTTGGTGACCAGGCCGGTGAACGCGGTGCCGATGACTACAGCGACCGACAGATCGACGATGTTGCCACGGGCGAGAAAGTCTTTGAAGCCTTTCAACATGTACATACTCCTTCCATTGCGCGGTGTGGCTGATGGGGCGCAACGTTAGTCCCCTGGTCGACGGCCCGACGGCAGCTCAGCGAAACGTCAGCGTGACTGCTCGGGTAAGGGCGGCGCCGGCCACCTCGTTGGCGGCGCGTGCGGGCAACGCGACCAGGACGACCCGGTCGCCGGCAGCCGCCGGACCGGACGCTTCGGGGGAGACCAGGACGACAACGGCCTCGGTGGCGATCACCTGGGGTCGGGCCGCCTCGCCGTCGTCACCGGCGCCGCCCGCGAGCACGTCGACGACGTCCCCGGACCGGATCAGATCCAGGAGCGCGGTGTCGGACAGGTGCAGCGGAACGAGCCGGGCGTCCGGACCTGCCGTGGCCTCCGCCGCCCGTGGCCCGAGCAGCCGGACGTCGGTGAGCACCTCGCCACGGCGGGCGGGCCCGGCCAGGCTCGCGCCGAGAACGTCGGCCGTATCGACGCGCGCCCCCTCGGGCGCCAGTTCGGCCGGCAGCTGCGCCGTGTCGACGTCGTCCGCGGTCAGCGCCGTGCCGGGGGAGAGGTCGCGGGCCGCTACGACGACCTCGACGCGGTCACCCCGCGGATCGGAGCGCACGGCTGCCGCAGCGGCGAGGGCGACCAGCGCCGCGGCGACGATGCGGCGCGCCAACACGGTTCTGGTCCAGTCGGGCCGCAATTCGGCCAGTCGAGCGGCCGCGGACGGCGCCAGAGATTCCCCCACCCGCCCACGTTAGGCAGACCGAGGGCGCGTTCGCGCGCGGCCGGGGACGCGGCCTGTGGATAACTGCGCGCCGTCAGCTCGAGGCTGCGGCGGGTGCGGTGCTCTTGGTGCTGGAACCGGAAGAGTCGCCAGACGAGCCGGAGGACGAGGCGGACGACGATTTCTCGGACGAACTCGACGAATCGGAGCCGCCCGAGCTCTCGGAGCTCTTCGACGTGCCGTTGTTCGAGCTCTTCCCCGATTCGCGGCTGTCGGTGCGGTAGAAGCCACTGCCCTTGAACACCACGCCGACCTTGCCGAAGAGCTTGCGCAAGCGGCCGTTGCACTGCGGGCATTCGGTCAGCGCATCATCGCTGAACGCCTGCTGGGCATCGAAGCGGTTGTCGCATTCGGTGCACGCATAAGAATAGGTAGGCACGAGAACCTCCGAGGTCGTCAAACTAATTAGCACTCTACCGAGTCAAGTGCCAAAACCGCCAAGTCGGGACAGTCATTCCCCCAACCGGACCAAGCCACGCCCCGGGGTCAACGCGTGCGTCATGGCGACATCGTGCGGCTCCGCGGGCAGGTGCTCGACCAGTTCATCATCGCGCACCACCCCGACCAACAGTGCATCCGGTGCCGCGAGCGGCAGTGACCGGTCGTAGTAGCCGGCGCCGCGCCCGAGCCGTCGCCCCATGCGGTCCACCGCCAGCGCGGGCACCAGAACAGTCGCTGCCTCGGCGATCGCCTCCGCCGCCAGCCACGGAGCGGGTGGTTCGAGCAGTTCATAGCGGGCCTCGACCAGCGAGCCGGGCACGTATTCGCCCCACTGCAGGGCCGTCGGTACGCCAGAGGCGTCGTGACCGGCGACCGGAAGCAGGACCCGCGCGCCGATCTCGCGCAGCGTGTCGAGTACCGCCGGGGATCCGGGCTCCGAGCCGACCGGAACGTACGCGCACACCGTATGGCCGGCGGCGACGACGCCCGGGAGGTGCCCGCACAGCGCCACGGCGTCGCGTTCGCGCTGGGAATGCGACAACTTGCGGCGGGCGGACAGCACCGCAGCCCGCACGTCGGCTTTCCTCGAGTTACCCACGACGTCCACCATGTCACCCGCTCCTTCGCCGGTCTTGGCTCTATCGGAGGTTGAACCAGCGCGAACCGGTTAATCTCTGAGGCGATGACACCGCCCGAAGTTCCCATCCCGCGCACCGCGATCGTTCCCGCCGCAGGGCTGGGCACGCGATTCCTGCCCGCCACGAAGACGGTGCCGAAAGAGTTGCTGCCGGTCGTCGACACACCAGGTATCGAGCTCGTCGCCGCCGAGGCGGCCGAGGCCGGTGCCGAACGGTTGATCATCATCACCTCCGAGGGCAAGGACGGTGTGGTCGCACACTTCGTCGAAGACCTCCTCCTCGAGGGCACGCTGGAGGCCCGCGGCAAGCAGACAATGCTGGAGAAGGTGCGTCGAGCGCCGGCCCTGATCAAGGTGGAGTCGGTCGTGCAGAGCGAACCGCTCGGCCTCGGCCACGCCGTCAGCTGTGTGGAACCGGCGCTGTCCGACGACGAGGACGCCGTCGCGGTGCTGCTGCCCGACGATCTGGTGCTGCCCACCGGTGTGCTCGAGACGATGTCGAAGGTGCGGGCCAAGCGCGGGGGTTCGGTGCTGTGCGCGATCGAGGTCGCTCCCGAGAAGATCAGCGCCTACGGCGTGTTCGACGTGGAGACCGTGCCCGACGCGGCCAATCCGAACGTCCTGCGGGTGCGCGGGATGGTGGAGAAGCCGAAGGCCGAGGACGCGCCGTCACCGTACGCGGCCGCCGGTCGGTACGTGCTGGACCGGGCGATCTTCGACGCGCTGCGCCGGGTGCAGCGGGGCGCGGGCAACGAGATCCAGCTGACCGACGCGATCGCCCTGCTGATCGACGAGGGGCATCCGGTCCACGTCGTCGTCCACCGGGGCACCCGACACGACCTGGGAAATCCGGGCGGCTACCTCAAGGCTGCGGTTGACTTTGCGTTGGAACGCGACGACTACGGGCCCGAACTGCGGGAGTGGTTGGTCGAGCGATTGGGCCTGACAGAGGAATAGTGCTGCGCGACAGGCCCAGAAGACAGAGAGGCGTGTTGTGCGGTCGGTTGAGGAGCAGCAGGCCCGGGTAGCCGCCGCCGCGGTGGCACCGCGGCCGGTGCGCGTCGCCATCGCCGAGGCGCAGGGATTGATGTGCGCCGAGGAAGTGGTCACGGAACGGCCCATGCCCGGTTTCGACCAGGCGGCCATCGACGGCTATGCGGTCCGCAGTGTCGACGTGCTGGGGGTCGGCAGCCGCGACGGCGAGGACCAGGACGGTCGGGACATCAGTCTGCCGGTCATGGCGACCATCGAGGCGGGCGCGCGGACCCCGAGCCGGTTGCAGCCCCGCCAGGCGGCGCGCGTGCACACCGGTGCCCCGATGCCCACGCTGGCCGACGCTGTGCTGCCGCTGCGGTGGACCGACGGCGGCGCGGGCCGGGTCCGGGTGCTGCGCGGCGTCCGCTCCGGCGCATACGTGCGGCGCACCGGTGACGACGTCCAGCCCGGTGACGTCGCTGTGCGGGCCGGCACGATCATCGGTCCCGCGCAGGTGGGACTACTGGCGGCGGTCGGCCGCGAACGGGTGCTCGTCCATCCGCGGCCGCGGCTGTCGGTGCTGTCGGTCGGCGGGGAGCTGGTCGACATCTCACGGACGCCCGGCAACGGCCAGGTCTACGACGTCAACTCCTATGCGCTGGCCGCCGCCGCCCGCGACGCCGGTGCCGAGGTGAACCGGGTGGGCATCGTCGACGCCGATCCCGAGAAGCTCCGCGAGGTGGTCGAGGGGCAGCTGAACCGCGCCGAGATCGTCGTGATCGCCGGCGCCGTGGGCGGTGTCGCGGCCGAATCGGTGCGCAAGGTCCTGGCCGGGCTGGGGGAGATGGAGGTGGCGCGGATCGCCATGCACCCCGGGTCGGTCCAGGGTTTCGGTCAGCTCGGCCGCGACGGCGTCCCCGTCTTCCTGCTGCCGGCCAACCCGGTGAGCGCACTGGTGGTGTTCGAGGTGATGGTCCGGCCGTTGATCCGGCTCTCGCTCGGCAAGCGTGCCCCGATGCGCCGGATGGTGCCCGCCCGGGCGTTGTCGCCCATCACGTCGGTGGTGGGCCGCAAGGGTTATCTGCGCGGTCAGCTCATGCGCGATCAGGACACCGGGGAGTACCTCGTGCAGGCGCTGGGCGGCGCCCCGGGTGGGTCGTCTCACCTGCTGGCCACCCTCGCCGAGGCCAACTGTCTGGTGATCGTGCCGAGCGAGGTCGAGGAGGTCCGCACCGGCGAAACCGTCGACGTCGCATTCCTCGCGCAGCGCGGCTGATTCTCGAACCGAGGTGATGGTGCTGCGATCCAATCCTGCCCACCCCGGATGGCCTACCCCGGCCGGACCGGTGCGCGTCGCAGGCGGCGTGGTCCGGTTGCGCCCGGTGCGGCTGCGGGACGCCGCCGCGTGGAGCCGGATCCGGCTGGCCGACCGCGCCCACCTCGAGCCGTGGGAACCGGTCACAGGCCTGGATTGGCAACTGCGGCACGCGATGTCGTCATGGCCGGCGGTGTGTTCGGGTCTGCGGTCGGAGGCCCGCAAAGGGCGGATGCTGCCCTACGTGATCGAACTCGACGGCGAGTTCGCCGGCCAGCTCACGATCGGGAACGTCACGCACGGCGCGCTGCGGTCGGCGTGGATCGGCTACTGGGTGGCCAGCGATCTGATCGGTGGGGGCGTCGCGACCGCGGCGCTCGCCCTCGGCGTCGACCACTGCTTCGGCGCAGTGAGCCTGCACCGCGTCGAGGCCACCGTACGACCCGAGAACGCCGCCAGTCGTCGGGTTCTGGAGAAGGT
Source organism: Mycobacterium sp. 852013-51886_SCH5428379 (assembly GCF_001665575.1). Taxonomy (GTDB): domain Bacteria; phylum Actinomycetota; class Actinomycetes; order Mycobacteriales; family Mycobacteriaceae; genus Mycobacterium. The sequence goes on from NZ_LZSU01000036.1 coordinate 5,220, forward strand.
CGGTTTCCGTGAAGAGGGTCTGCTCAAGCGCTACCTCGAGGTGGACGGTGCGTGGCGCGATCACCTGCTGGTGGCCGTGACTGTCGAGGAGATGGGGACGTCCGCGGTCGCGGCGCTGGTGCGCGCGGGTCGCGCGGCATGGGTCTAGCCGGCCCGGAACCGCGACGCCGGAATGTGACACGTGTGACGGATGTTACTGGCGGTGCTTGTATGCAGTTAATTACAGGTGTGTAATTGTCCCCGGCGCGTCGTCCCCAGATGCGCTGGTCACCGGACCTAGCCTGAAGGGGAAAGGAGCAGGCTCCATGCCAAGCATCCCCCAATCTCTCCTCTGGATCTCGCTCGTAGTGCTGTGGCTCTTCGTGCTGGTCCCGATGCTGATCAGCAAGCGGGACGCCGTTCGCCGCACGAGCGACGTCGCGCTGTCGACCCGAGTGCTGAACTCCGGCTCGGGCGCGCGCCTGCTCCGTCGCACGCGGCCGGCCGCCGGCCACCATTCGGACCCCGATTGGCAGCCCTCCGTCGACGAGCACGAGGACGAAGGCGAGCCGGAGTTCGAGTCTGAGACCGAGCGCGAGGCCGCCCCTCGGCGCACCGTGGTGCTCGCGGCGGCCGCGCCGGAGCACGCCGAGCCCGACTATCTTGACGTCGATGTCGTCGAGGAGGACTCCGGCGCCCTGCCGATCGGTATCTCCGCCGCCGCTGAGCCCCCCGTGGAGCCGGTCGCCGCGGCACCGGAACCCGAGGACCTCGAAGCCGTCGAGGACGTCGAGGACGTCGAGGACGTCGAGGACGAACCCGTCGACGCGGACGAACCCGTCGCCGAATCCGACGGCACCGAAGACGAGTACGAGTACGTGCCGGATTCGTCGGGTCTCGAATCCTCCACCGACGACAGCGATTCCAGCATCGCCGACTCGGTCAGTGCGGCCCGCCGGCGTCGGAACGAGTCGAAGACGGCTGCCGCGGTGAGCGCCCGCAAATACCAGTTCCGCAAGCGGATGGTGACCTCCATGGCGGTCGCCCTTCTGGTCACCGGCGTGGCCGCCTACCTGGTCGCTCCGTGGGCGTGGTGGCTGTGCGCGACGGTCGGTGTGGTCACTGCCCTCTACCTCGGCTATCTGCGCCGCCAGACGCGCATCGAGGAGCAGGTGCGGCGTCGTCGTGCCCAGCGGGTGCGGCGGTCACGGCTGGGCGTGGAAAACACCGCGGACTCCGACCTCGACGTCGTCCCGGCCCGACTGCGTCGCCCGGGCGCCGCGGTGCTCGAGATCGACGACGAGGATCCGGCGTTCGAGCACCTCGACGAGGTCGCGTTCGCCCGCCGTTACGACCTGCCCAGAGCCGCCGGGCAGTAGCCGGTTTCGACCGGTGCGATGAGGCTGGTAGCCTTTCGTACCGGTATCAGGGGCTATAGCGCAGTTGGTAGCGCGTCTCGTTCGCATCGAGAAGGTCAGGGGTTCGATTCCCCTTAGCTCCACTCTGATTCAGCAGGTCGTAGGCCTCAACCCGCGTCACTCGGCGCGTTTGAGCACTGCCAGCACCGTCATCAACAGGATCTTGATGTCCAGGGCCAGCGACCAGTTCTCGATGTAGTAGTTGTCCCACTCCGCGCGGTCGGCGATCGAGGTCTGGCCGCGCAGACCGTTGACCTGAGCCCAGCCGGTGACACCGGCCTTGACGCGATGGCGCTCGCCGTAGCGGCGGATCTGGATCTCGAACAGCTCGACGAACTCCGGCCGCTCCGGCCGCGGCCCGACCAGGCTCATATCGCCCTTCACGACGTTGATGAACTGTGGCAGCTCGTCCATCGACGTCGCACGCATGATCTTGCCGATCTTCGTTCGGCGGTCGACACCCTCCACGCCGCCGGGCGCGGATCCGGAGCCCAACTGGAACGCCGCGTCCGAGGCGCGCGGCTCCCGCATCGTGCGGAATTTCAGGCAGTCGAACACCTGCCCGTCCCGGCCCACCCGCTCCTGCTTGAAGAAGATCGGCCCCGGCGAGCTCAGCCGGACCAGCAGCATCAGCGTCAGGAACAGCGGTGAGATCACGACCAGGCCGATGGTGGCCAGCATCCGGTCCAGGATGTGCTTGACGGCGAACTGCCATCCGCGCGGGTTGGCGGTGGGCAGCGCCAGCAGCGGCAGCCCACCGATGTGTTCGACCCGCACCTTCTCGCCGACGGCGTCGAACATCCGCGGCACCACCCAGACCCGCAGACCGTGCTGATGCGCGACGCGGATGACGCGGGTGAGCAGCTGATCCTGCGTACGGGAGAAGGCGATGATCAGTGCCTCGGCACCGGTGGCCGCGATCGCGGACTCGACGTCTTCGGGCGTGCCGACCAGGGGGAGGGCCTTGACGTCGTCGCCACCGGTCCACGGCTCCTCCAACGACACCAATCCGACCGGCGCCAGCCCGTACTGGGGGGACGTCCTGAGCCGCTCCGCGACCTGATGCGCGACGCGGCCGTTGCCGACGATCAGGGTGGGTGAGACGAGTTCGCTGTTGGCGGTGACGCGCAGCCGGCGCTGGATGTAGGCGTGGATCAGCCGGCCGACCGGCATGAGCAGCGCGGCGCAGATCCAGATCTTCGACATCAGCGCGCCGGGCTTACCGGTCACGTCGTTGAAGACCAGCACCGCGAGGACGGTCATCGACGCGAGCGCCACGGTCGTCTCCACCGGACCGATCTCGTCCATGACGCTGCGGTCGAGCGTGCGGCGGTAGGCGGAGCGCAGCGCGAGCATGGCGAGGGCCAGCGGGACGAACAGCGCCACCATCCAGAACGGGGCGAGCACCTCTTGCGTCCTGTGCGCCCACCACAAGCCGAGTGCCAGGCCGAGCGACGCGCTGATCGCGTCGACCGCCACGGTGATGATTGTGTTGAGCGGGTTGGTGCGCACGAGCGCGGCGAACGATTTCGGCTTCCGGGGGGCCTGCGGGTCCCTGGGACGTGGAGGCTTCACCTCGGCCGAGATTGCCTCTGTCGACGCCATCGACCGCTCAACCTTTCCCTCGCCTCGCTCGGACAATACGTGTCCGTGGTCGCCCCCACCGCTGGAACGACGGACCTGGTCGACCGGATGAGCAAAGAATTTCAAGATCATTTCGCATTCTGGCCGGGTGCGGGTCGTCTACCGCGTCGCCCCGAAGACCTTCGCCCGCGCCAGCGCGGCGAAATCCTCGAGTAGTTGGATCTGTGGCCCGGTCCACGGACGCGGGTGGTCGTCCCAGATGCAGAGCGTGCCAACGATATTTCCATCGTCGTCAGTTAAGAGCACGCCGGCGTAGGCCAGCACCTCACCGGAGGTGACCACCGGATGCTTCGCGAGCAGGGGGTGGGCCGTCGTGTCTTCCACAATGAGCGGTCGACCGGCGACTACGGCGAACTTGCACACCGACAACTGGATGGGCCGCGAGCGGACGAAGTCCGCGTCGGTGACGCTGCATCCGGCGAGAAGCTGAGTGTCCTTGTCCACGAGGGAGATCGCTGCGTAGCGGGTGCCGAGCGCCTCGGCGGTCAGTTTGGCGACGCGGTCGAGTGCCTGCCCTTGCTCGCCGGTCATCAAGCCGGTTCCGTGCAGGGCCTCCAGGCGCGTGGCATCGCTCAGCCACAGGTCCATCAGGGAGTCGAGGAGTTCCTGATTCTCCGAGAGCTGGCTCGCCAGTCGGCGCACCGTCGGGTCGTCGATACCCGGTCCGGCGGCCGTCTCGATCAGCGCGCGGTTGATCTGTGCGACGGTCGATTCGGCAGTCTCGTCGACCCCGCCCCCGTCCCCGCCCGGACCGTCCCCGGGCTGCGACATCGAGTCACTCACGCCGTCAGGTTAGTGGTTCGATCCGGCCGCGGGCGGCTAACCGGGATCAGCCCTCGAGAAACCACCTTCTAGCAGGTGCGGGGTGGGATTCGTGCTGTTACTCTTCGACCGGGTTTGAACGTCAACTGTCCGGGATATTCCGTCCCGCACGCTATAGAGATAGGGGAAGGCCGATGGCCGATCACGCCGAAGCCCTCGTCCGCAGGGCAACGAAGTTGGGCTTCGCGGGACTGGGCGCGCTCGCAGTCGCCGGCGCCGCTGTGGCCTTCGGGTCGGGGATCGCCGGTGCCGACGTCTCGGACGTCGAAGCCGACCCCTTCGCCCCGTTCGCCGGCCCGGTGGCCGAAGAGGGCATTCGCGTCGCGGATCCCGGGGTCGTCAACGCCGGACCGTCGGAGGTTCGCGCGGCCAACATCAACGCGCCGCTGGCGCCCGCCGGTGGCGAGTCGAAGGACTCGATCCGCGCGGTGCCCGGCATCACGGGCGGCATCGGTACGTACCTGGACTTCGGTCCGTTCGGTGGCCCCGGTTCCCCGATCTGGGACTGGTAACCACCTGAACCGCTGACACACGGATCGCGTCCGGTTCCCACCGCAACTCAGCAGCGGTCGGAACCGGGCGCTTTTCGTATGTCCCTGCCGGCGTGTGGGAACACGCCGGCGAAAACGATGTAGCCTCGGGTCGTGGCCGGTTCGACCGCCGTCCGCGCAGCCGAACTCGCGGGCCTGGATTTCTTCGCCGGCTGCCCCATCGAATCGTTGGGGCCGTTGGCGTCTCACCTGCGGCCGCTGACCGCCGCGCCGGGTGAGGTCCTGATGCGCCAGGGCGAGGCGGCGGTGTCGTTCCTGCTGATCGGGTCCGGGAGCGCGACGGTCACCCATCTCGCCCCCGACGGCACTCCCACCGTGGTGGAGGTGCACGAGGGGATGATCGTCGGCGAGATCGCATTGATGCGCGACACCCCACGCACCGCGACCGTCGTCGCCATGGGGGCGCTGACCGGATGGGTCGGGGCGCACGAGGCGTTCGCGACGATGCTCGACGTGCCGGAGATGATGGCGCGGCTCGTACGGTTGGCGCGGCAGCGACTGGCGGCGTTCCTCACCCCCATCCCGGTGCGGGTCGCCGACGGGACCGAACTGTTTCTGCGGCCGGTGCTGCCCGGTGACAACGAACGGACGATCAACGGTCCGGTCGAGTTCTCGAGCGAAACGCTCTACCGCCGTTTCCAGTCCGCCCGTCGGCCGACGCCGCGGCTGATGGCGTATCTGTTCGAGGTCGATTACGCGGACCACTTCGTGTGGGTGATGACCGACGGCATCGACGGTCCGGTGGTCGCCGACGCCCGCTTCGTGCGCGACGAGCACGATCCGACGACCGCCGAGGTGGCGTTCATGGTTGGCGACGACTATCAGGGCCGCGGACTCGGCACCTTCCTGCTCAACGCGCTCATCGTCGCCGCGAGAGATGACGGAGTGCGACGGTTCACCGCTCGCGTGCTCACCGACAACGTCGCCATGCGCAGGATCCTCGACAAACTGGGCGCCCACTGGGTGTTCGACGACCTGGGCGTCGTCACCACCGTCGTGGACGTGCCGGCCGAAGCACCGCTGCCGCGCGGTCTGACCGCGCAGATCCGCGATACGGCCCGCCAGGTCATCCGGGCCGTCGGCTGATGGGACGACCTCCGCTCAGCAAGGACACCCGGCTGTGTATCTCGCTGGCCGGGCGGCCCAGCAACATCGGCACCCGCTTCCACAACCATCTCTACGAGTCGCTGGGACTCGACTTCATCTACAAGGCGTTCACCACCACCGACATCGCGGCGGCGATCGGTGGCGTACGGGCGCTGGGGATCCGGGGCTGTTCGGTGTCGATGCCGTTCAAGCAGGACGTCATCCAGCTCGTCGACGAGGTGGAGCCCTCGGCTCGGGCCATTGACGCGGTGAACACGATCGTCAACGACGACGGACGCCTGATCGCCTCCAACACCGACTATCTCGCGGTGCAGCGGCTGATCGACGAACACCGACTCGACACGTCGCGTCCGGTGATCATCCGGGGTAGTGGCGGAATGGCGGCAGCGGTCGGAGCGGCGTTCCGAGACCACGGATTCAGCGACGGGACGATCGTGGCCCGTAACCGCGACACCGGTGTGCGGTTGGCCGGCCGACTCGATTACACGTATACCTCCGACGTCCGGCCGCGCGAGGGTGCCGTCCTCGTCAACGTCACGCCGATCGGCATGGCGGGCGGGCCGGGGGAGGACGACCGTGCGTTCGACGAGGCCGCAATCTCGTGTGCGCACACGGTCTTCGACGTCGTGGCCATGCCCGCCGAGACGCCTGTCGTCGTCGCGGCCCGCGCCGCCGGTGTTCCGGTCATCACCGGCGCAGAGGTCATCGCGCTGCAAGCCGCCGAACAATTCGAGCGCTACACCGGCGTGCGGCCCACGCCCGACCAGATCGCCGAGGCCTCGCGGATCTCTAGGGCGTGATGACGGTCTGCTCGTCGATGGTCGACGTCGCGTCGAGCAGCGGACCGATCTGGTCCTCGGTACCGTCGGCCGTCAACTGCAGCAGGTACCCCCCGCCCTCGGCCGGGATGAAGACCGTCTTCTGCGCGATCATCCGTTTGACGCCGTCGCGGGTGTACGCGCCGCCGAACTGGTAGGCGTCGAATCCGCTGAGCTCGCTTTCCCTCCCATCGCCCAGGTACTCGAAGCCGGGCAGGGTGGTCAGCTCGGCGGGTGCCGCCGCGAAGATTCCGGCTGGGTCGACGTTGCCGGTGAGCTTGAACATGAACGTGCTGATCATGGGCGGATCCTGCGCCATCGACGGATCAGCGAAAAGCACGGCGCTGTAGGCCCCTTCGGGCGCCTTCGGGCCGGCGTCCTCCCAGCCGGGCAGCTGCGGCAGATCGACCTTCGGCGAGCCGGGTGCACCGGGTGCAACAGGGGTCTGCTCGACGTTGTTCTCGCGGAGGTACTCGGCGATCGTCTGCTGCGGCGCCGCCGCGGGTGAGGTCTCCGTCGGGCCCGCGGGCGAGGAGGGTGCACTGCTCGACGTCGCTTCGCTCGAGGTCGTCTCCTGCTCGGCCACCGCATCGCCCGACGTGTCCGAGCTGCATCCGGCGAGTGCGATGCCCATCGCGGCGGCGAGGGCGACGGTGCCCGTCCGCAGGGGGGTGGTCATGGATCTGCCGTTGATCATGCCCGGACGATACCGGCGTTGTGTCATCATCGGCAGGTGCGCCACATCGCGGCTGTCGGAGTCGCCGCGACAGTCCTCGCGGCGTGCGGGGCGCCTTCGGACGAATCGGCGCCCGAGACCCCGTCGTCGGCCGCTGCGCCGACAGGTGACATCGACCCCACCCGCATCGATCGCGCCCGCTACGCACTGCCGCCCGGGTACGAGGTCACCGGCGTGAGTGGACGCGTCACGCCCGTGGCGCAGTGGGGTTTCGGACCCGAGTGGCGGGCGGAGCCGGACCGCTGCGCCGCGCTGTCGGATCCGGCGGTGGATCCCGCGACGCTGCGCGGCTGGTCGGCCTCCGGTGCGGGCGGAATCGTCTATGCGGTCGCGGCCACCGGCGCCTCCGGTATCGATCCGGCGAGGGTCGGTGAGTGCGCGACGTGGCAGATCTCGGCGGGCCCGAGCACCGGTACGGCTCGTCTCGTGGCGGCCCCGGCCGTCGCAGGCGCGCAGACCGTCGCGATGGCGGCCGAATCGCTGACCGTCGTCGAGGGCGGCACCGAAACCCGTTCGGAGGCAACGACGGCGATGGCGGCGCAGGACGGCCGTCTGGTGTACGTCACCGTCGTCACCGATCCGGGGTCGCCCAACCCCGTACTCGACGGCCGGTTCGCCGCCGAACTGCTCGCCGAAACGGTCACCGCGCTACGGAAGTGAGCGCCCGACGGCGGGTACATTGGCCGCGATGGACGCCCCGAAGTCCCTGACGGCCGTGGCCTGCGTGGCTCTCCTGTCCACCGCGTGCGGCTCCGACAGCCAGACACCCACCGCCGAAACGGCTCCCGACATCGCGAGGATCGCCGAGGTCAGAGCGCAGTTCGGTCCGCAATTCCAATACCGCGACATCGCGCCGACGGGCATCGACCCGAAGCTGCTTGCGCCGCAACCGATGCCGGAGGGCGTGAACTTCACGCCGCCGGAATGCGCGCAAGCCGCCCGCGGACTGCTGCCCGAGGCCGGTCTCAAAGGCAACATGGCCGCCGCGTCCGCCGAGGGTGAGGGCAACCGGTTCATCGCGATCGCCGTGGAGACCTCCGAACCACTCGCCCTCGACGAGGTCGATCCGGCGTGCAAGAAGATCGAGTTCGCCGGGCCGCAGGTGCGTGGGCTGGTCGAAACCGTCGAGGCCCCGGCGATCGACGGCGCGCGGACGTCGGCGACCCACCGCGTGGTGCAGACGGTGGTCGGTGGCGTCCCCCGCACAGGTGAGCTCTACAACTACGTGGCCAGCTTCGACAACTACCTGGTGATCGTGACGGCCAATCCGCTCGTGATCCCCGGGCAGCGCGTCGTTCCGGTGAACACGCAGCGCGCCCGCGATCTGCTCAGCGAAGCGGTTACCGACGTCCGGGGCTGATCCCGCTTCAGCGCACCCCGTGCGGCCGGAACTGGATGCTGATCCGCGCACCCGTCGGCCTGGCCGTCTTCGGAATCGCGTGCTCCCATGTGCGTTGGCACGATCCGCCCATCACGAGCAGATCCCCGTGGTGGTGCTGGATACGCAGCGACGGCCCACCGCCGCGGGGCCGCAGCGCGAAGACCCGGGTGGCGCCGAGCCCGACGATCGCGACCATCGTGTCCTCGGTGCTGCTGCGGCCGATGTTGTCCCCGTGCCAGGCCACGCTGTCGTTGCCGTCGCGGTAGAGGCACAGCCCCGCCGTGGTGAACGGTTCGCCGAGTTCTCCGCCGTACGCGTCGTTGAGCCGTCGGCGCATCTGTTTCAGGCGCGGATGAGGTGCGGCGTCCTCGACGAGGTTGTGGAAGCTCAGCAGCCGGGGCACGTCGAGCACCCGCTCGTACATCTGGCGCCGTTCGGCGCGCCACGGGATGCAGGCCCGCAGTTCGTCGAAGAGGCTGTCGGCGTCGGTCAGCCAGCCCGAGCGGACGTCGAGCCATGCGCCGTTACCGAGATGGCGGCGCTCTGCATGCTCGAAAAGCGAGCCCTGAAGAGCCTGCTCCATGCCGCCGAGTGTATCGCACACCCGTTCGATCGGTTCAGAGGCGGACGGCCCCGGGGCCCTGTCCGGCGAGTACGTCGTCCGGGTTCGTCAGGACGCAGGTCTTGAGGCTCAGGCAGCCGCAACCGATGCAGCCGGCGAGGTTGTCGCGCAGGCGTTGCAGGTGCAGGATCCGCTCGTCGAGGTCGGCGCGCCAGCCTGCCGACAGTTTCGCCCAGTCCTTACTCGTCGGCACCCGGTCCGACGGCAGGGTGGCGAGCGCGTCCCTGATCCGGGCCAGAGGGATGCCGAGCCGTTGCGACATGCGGATGAACGCGACGCGGCGCAACGTCTCCCGGGCGTAGCGGCGCTGGTTGCCCGATGTGCGGCGGCTGCTGATCAGGCCTTCACGTTCGTAGAAGTGCAGTGCCGACACCGCGACGCCACTGCGTACCGCCATTTCGCTCGGGGTCAGCTCACGGCCCTCCATGACCTCAACGATACTTCAGGTATCTGTCGGAGCTCTCCGGCGCGCCGCGATGGCGTTACGGTGATCGGATGGCCGACATCGTGCTGGGCTCGAACTCCGAGGTGGGCACCCTGCGTGTCGTCATCCTGCACCGGCCCGGCGCCGAACTGCAGCGACTGACGCCGCGCAACAACGATGCGTTGCTGTTCGACGGACTGCCCTGGGTGGCGAAGGCACAGGAGGAACACGACCTGTTCGCCGACGTGCTGCGATCGCGTGGTGTCGAGGTTCTGCTGCTGGCCGATCTGCTGCGGGAGGCGCTGGCCAGTGGCGCGGCGAGGATGCAGGGCATCGCGGCGGCCGTCGATCCGCGTCGGCTCGGATTGCCTCTGGCGCAGGAACTCTCGGCGTATCTGCGCACGCTCGACCCGCACCAGCTGGCGCACGTGCTGATGGCCGGTATGACGTTCAACGAGTTGCCGTTCGGTGAGCGTGAACTGTCGCTGGTCCGTCGGATGCATCACGGCGGTGACTTCGTCATCGACCCGCTGCCCAATCTGCTGTTCACCAGGGACTCGTCGTTCTGGATCGGGCCGCGGGTGGCGATCACCTCGCTGGCGTTGCCGGCAAGGGTGCGCGAGACGTCGCTGACCGATCTGATCTACGCGCACCATCCCCGGTTCCTCGGGGTGCGGCGCGCCTACGAGTCGCGCTCCGCGCCGGTCGAAGGCGGTGACGTGCTGCTGCTCGCACCCGGTGTGGTGGCTGTCGGGGTAGGGGAGCGCACCACGCCCGCGGGTGCGGAAGCCTTGGCGCGCAGCCTGTTCGACGACGACCTCGCGCATACGGTGCTCGCGGTGCCGATCGCGCAGGAGCGGGCGCAGATGCACCTGGACACGGTATGCACGATGGTCGACACCGACGCGGTCGTGATGTATCCGAACATCGTCGACTCGCTGTCGGCGTTCACCATTCACCGCACCGCCGGCGGGGTGAAGATCGACCGGGCCGCACCGTTCGTCGACGCCGCCGCGGACGCGATGGGTATCGGCAAGCTGCGCGTGATCGACACGGGCCTCGATCCGGTCACCGCCGAACGGGAGCAGTGGGACGACGGCAACAACACCCTCGCCGTCGCCCCCGGTGTCGTCGTCGCCTACGAACGCAATGTCGAAACCAATGCGCGACTAGGTGATTCGGGCATCGAGGTGCTCCCGATCCCGGCCTCGGAGCTCGGCACGGGGCGGGGCGGACCGCGCTGCATGTCGTGCCCGGCGGCGCGGGATCCGCTCTGAGCGTGCGCGAAACAGCATTCCCGGCTATCAAGCCGGGTGCTTGACCGCCCTCTGTGCTGTCTCGCGTAGGGCCCACGCTTCGCGGACCCGCCGCAGGATGTCGTGCGGTCGGTCCTCATTGATGACGCGGACATGCAGCCAGTCCCGCCGTCTCAGCAGCGTCAGCCGTCGGTGATCCCACACGTATCGCCCGCGATCGTCCTGATGCTGCTTGCCGTCGTATTCGACGGCGATCTTCACGTCCTCCCAGCCCATGTCCAGGAAGGCGAAGGGATCGCCGTAATCGTCCGCTACAGGGATCTGGGTTGCCGGCCGCGGAAAACCCGCGTCGATGAGCAACAGGCGCAACCACGTCTCTTTCGGAGACTGGGCGCCCGCGTCCATCAGATCGAGCGCCTCCCTGCAGCGGCGGGCACCACGGGCGCCACTGTAGCGGCCGGCGACGACAGCCACATGTGCGGCCGCCAGGCCCGTCGCCCGTGCGAGCGCATCGAGGTGGGCGACGGCTTCCCCCCGCGGGAGAAACCGCCCGAGGTCGTAGGCGGTGCGCTGGATCGATGCGACCGGCAGGCCGTTGATCTCGACGACCTCGTCATAGGCGAAGCGGTCGTTGCGCGCGATGATCCCCTGCGGTGGGCGGTTGTTGCGCCATATCAACTCGACGGGTGAATTCGCATCCACCCACTCGGCACCGTGCAGCGCCGCGGCCGCTCTGCCGGTGATCACACCACGACGCTTCGACCACAACCACGCGCCGACGGTGTTCGCGTACAGCGACGGCTCTGCGATCGCCGGTTGGTACACGTTCGGAAACAGCGCCCGGTACGCCGTCAGCAGGCGTGCCCGCGTGATCGTGCCGCGAGCCAGTTCTTCGCTACCCACAAATACGGTGCCCATGGGCTGATGATGGTCACGGCGTCCGACAGCACCGCGAGACAGTAAGCAGGGTTGCCAACAGGCGGGCTTGGTGACCGGGAATGCTGTTTCGCGAAAAGCGCTACCGCCAACTCGGCAGCCAGATCTGAAGATTCCAGGTCGACTGCGAGATCGGGATGCCGGTCAGGATCGGGAACAGCCAGGCGAAATTCGTGATCACCAGCGCCACATAGCCCGCCACGACCATCAAGCCCAGGGTTCGCCGTTCGGCGTTCTGCCGGGGCGCGTGCAGGATGTCGCCGAGGATGAGCGCGATGGTCAGCACCAGGAACGGCGCCATGACGACGGCGTAGAAGAAGTACATCTGGCGGTCGATGTCGACGAACCACGGCAGGAAGCCCGCGCAGTATCCGGTCAGCACCACCGCGTAGCGCCAGTCGCGCTTCACGAACGTCCGCCACATCGCCCAGCCGAGGACGGGCACGGCGAGGAACCACATCGCCGGCGTCCCCACCAGCATCACGGCCTTGACGCACGACTGCGCACCGCAGCCCGGCACGTCCTGGTTGTCGATCGCGTAGAGCACCGGCCGCAGCGACATCGGCCAGGCCCACGGCTTGGACTCCCACGGGTGGTGATTGCCTGCCGCGTTGGTCAGCCCGGAATGGAAGCGGAACGCGGCGTAGGTGTAGTGCCACAGCGAGCGCAGCGCATCGGGTACCGGCCAGGCGCTGTCCTCGCCGATCGAACGGCCGACCTCGTGGCGGTCCACCCCGGTCTCGGAGGCGAACCACGGCGCGTACGACGCCAGGTACACCGCGACCGGGATGAGCCCCAGCGCGTAGACCGCCGGCCCCAGATCGCGACGCAGCACGCCCCGCCACGGGCGCGGCACCCGGTACTGGCGGCGCGCGGCGACGTCGAGGGCCAGGGTCATCGCGCCGAAGAACACGACGAAGTAGAGGCCCGACCACTTGGTCGCGCAGGCCAGCCCCAGCAGGACGCCCGCGCCGAAGCGCCACCACCGCACGCCGAGGCGCGGACCCCAGGGCGTCTCGGCGATCCGGCCCTCCAGAAGGGCGACGTGCATGCGGGCGCGGACGTCGTCGCGGTCGACCATCAGAGCGCCGAACGCGGCCACCACGAAGACGGCCAGGAAGCCGTCGAGCAGCGCGGTCCGCGAGGACACGAATGCGACGCCGTCGGCGATCAGGAGCAGCCCGGCGATCGCGCCCACCGCCGTCGACCTGGTGATCCGGCGGGCGATCCGCGCGACGAGCACGACCAGCACCACCCCGCACACCGCGCCGGAGAACCGCCAGCCCAGACCGTTGTAACCGAACAGCGCCTCGCCGATCGCGATCATCTGCTTGCCGACGGGCGGATGCACCACCAGGCCGTATCCGGGGTTGTCCTCGACGCCGCTGTTGTGCAGCAGCTGCCAGGCCTGCGGCGCGTAGTGCTTCTCGTCGAACACCGGTGTCCCGGCATCGGTGGGCGAGCCCAGATTGATGAACCGGGTGATCGCCGCCAGCGCCGCGATCACCGCGGTCATCGCCCAACCCTGCAACCGGTCGAGTGGACCGAAGTCGGCGACGGGCACCAGCGGGGCCGGGCTGATGACGGGGACCGCGCGCGGAGCTTCGGTGGCGGGGGCGGTCACGCCAACAGATCGTAGGCTGTGTCCATGTCCTTCCCCCGGTCGCTCCGCTCCTGCCCGCCGAATTGACTGTCGGTCGACTGCTGCTCGGCGCCACCCCGCTGGGTTTGCCCACGGACGCGTCGGCGCGGCTGATCGCCGCCCTCGGCCGCGCCGACATCGTCGCCGCCGAGGACACCCGGCGGGTGCGCCAGCTGGCGCAGTCGCTCGATGTGCGCCCGACCGGCAAGGTGATGAGCCTGTTCGACCAGAACGAGGCGACGCGGGTGCCTGCGCTGGTCGACGCCGTCCGGTCCGGGGCGACGGTGCTGGTGGTCAGCGATGCCGGGATGCCGCTGATCAACGACCCCGGCTACCGCCTGGTGTCGGCGTGCATCGAGGCCGGTCTGCCCGTCAGCTGCCTGCCCGGTCCGTCGGCGGTGACGACGGCGCTGGCGGTGTCGGGTCTGCCGTCGGACCGGTTCTGCTTCGAGGGCTTCCCGCCGCGCAAGCCGGGCGCGCGGACGGCGTGGCTGCAGATGCTCGCCGCCGAGCAGCGCACGTGCGTGTTCTTCGAATCCCCGCGACGGCTGCCCGAGACCCTGCGCGCCGCGGTGACCGTCCTGGGGCCCGATCGGCGTGCGGCGGTGTGCCGCGAACTGACCAAGACCCACGAGGAGATCCGGCGCGGGTCGCTGGCCGAGCTCGCGGACTGGGCGGCCGACGGGGTGCTCGGCGAGATCACCGTGGTGCTGGCGGGTGCTGTGCCGGTCGCCGACGTGGACACCCTCGTCGAGGAGGTCAACGCCCGCGTCGCCGCGGGGGTGCGCGTCAAGGACGCCTGCGCCGAGGTGATCGCCGCCCATCCTGGCGCCCCGTCGCGGCGGGAGCTCTATGACGCCGTGCTGCGTTCACGGGAGTGAACGGCGCCGACGATCGCGGCCGCCTTGTGCAGGCATTCGTCCCATTCGCGATCGGGATCCGAGTCGGCGGTGATGCCACCGCCGACGCCGAGGATCGCCGAGCCGTCGGCACCGAACTCCACCGTGCGGATCGCGACGTTCAGTTCGCACCCCGCCGACGGTGATGCCAGTCCTACTGTGCCGCAATAGATTCCGCGTCGTGACTGTTCCCATTCGGGCAGTAGCGTCCTGGCTCGCGACTTGGGGGTACCGGTGACCGACGCGGGTGGGAAGGTCGCGTCGAGCACCTCGGCCATCGGGAGATCGGTGCGGACGCGGGCGGCGACCGTCGACACCAGATGCCACACCCCGGGGGCGGGACATACCGCGAGGAGTTCGGGCACCGTCACCGACCCGGTGGCCGCGATCCGGCCCAGATCGTTGCGGACCAGGTCGACGATCATGATGTTCTCGGCGACGTCCTTGACGGAGGCGAGGAGGTCGGACGGGTCGGCGCAGCGGGGGAGTGTGCCTTTGATCGGGCTGGAGGTCACGGCCGTACCGCGGCGGCGCAGGAAGAGCTCCGGCGACAGCGACGCCACCGCACCCCACCCACCGGCCAGATAGGCGGCGCGGGCCGGCCGTCCCCGCGACACGGTGTCGGCGAAGAAGTCCAGGCTGTGCCCGCGGAGCCGGCCCGTGAACCGTGTGCACACGCACGCCTGGTACACCTCGCCGGCGGCGATCGCGGCCAGGCAGTCGATCACGCCGCGGCGGTGGGCGTCGCGATCGGGTGGGGTCCAGTCGATGCTCCAGTCGGCGCTCGGAGGTCTCGTGACGGGATCGCGCAGCGCGGCGGCGACCCAGTCGGGCAGCGGATCGCCGGTCAGGCTCTCGTACCACCAGCAGCCGTCGAGATCGCAGCGCAGCACGCTGTCCGACCAGCCGCCCGCGGCCACCGGGATGCGCGGGCCGGCCCCGTCGGCGCCTGCGTCGGGATAGGACAGGTAGCCGAACCAGCCGCCTCCGACGCATTCGTGGCCGGCGTCTCCGGTGCCGGGCGGGACGGTGAAGACGCGGCCCGGGTCGGTGGGCACGACCTCGACCGACGGTGCGATGACGGCCAGAGAGCCGAACCAGTCGCCGAGCAGTGCGGCGGGCGGGGCGAGCGAGCGGCGCGCCGCCGCGTCCCCGACAGCGGTCAGTACGGCGGGGCCGTCGCCCAGGTCGCCGAGCCGATCGATGCGCACCGGCTCATTATCGGCTGATCCGGCTCATCGGCTGATCCGGCGGGGCACCATCACGCCCGTGAGCTTCTCCGGATTGCGCATCGCGTAGAAGTTGGTGATCTTCCCGTCGACCACCTCGAAGGTCACCACACCCTCGAGGCTGTCGCCCAGGTAGAGCACCAGGGCGGGCGCGCTGTTGTAGATCGCCGCCTCGACCCGGCCCTCGCCACCGGCCAGTCGGACGAAGCCCATGACCAGCCTGGCCACCCGATCCGCGCCGGCCACCGGTCGGCGGGCCGCACTGACCTTGCCGTCGCTGTCGGCGGTCCACACCACATCGGGTGCGAGCATCGCCATCAGCCCGTCGAGGTCACCGGTCGCGGCCGCGGTGAAGAACTGCGTGGTGATCTCCGTGGAGACCTTCGGATCGACGGGGTCGAACCGCTTGCGCCGGGACTGCACGTGCTCGCGCGCCCGGTGCGCCATCTGGCGCACCGCGGCGGCCGATCTGCCCAGTGCCGCGGCGATCTCGTCGTGTCCGAAGCCGAACACCTCGCGCAGCACGAACACCGCGCGTTCGTCGGGGCTCAGCGTCTCCAGCACCACCAGCATCGCCATCGACACCGATTCGGCGAGGACCACGTCGGCCGACGGATCCGCCTCTGTCAGAAGCGGTTCCGGTAGCCACGGGCCGACGTAGTCCTCGCGCCGCCGCGACTGCGCCCGCAGCGAGTTGAGCGCCTGGCGGGTGACGAGCTGGGCGAGGTAGGCCTTGGTGTCCTGCACCGTCGTCAAGTCGACCTCCGCCCAGCGGAGGTAGCTCTCCTGCAGCACGTCGTCGGATTCGGTTGCGCTACCGAGGATCTCGTAGGCGATCGTGAACAGCAACGGCCGCAACAGCGTGAACCGTTCGGCGTGCTCGGTCCTCACGTCGTCGGTCACGATACCGCCATCGGGATCTTCTCCTGACGCTTACCGCCCTTGAGCCAGAAGTAGGTTCCGGGTTTGCGGGCCTCCTTGCGCAGGAATGCCAGTGTGCCCTTGCAGACCTGCTCCTTGATCGTGGCCGCGACCCGTCCGCCGATGTAGAGCGGTAGGACGGAATCGTCGAACCGCGCCAACTGAATGGTGCCCGCATCGCGGCCGAGGCTGATGCACTGCCCGGTGAACGCCTGGTTGATCCGGGCCGGCTCGGCGCCCTCGATGCGGCGCAGCACGGTCTCGGCGGCCTGGGCGCCCAGCGGCAGCGCCGCCTGGCAGCTCATCCGCAGCGGCAACCCGGACGGTGCCGCGGCGTCGCCGGCGGCCACGATGCGCGGGTCGTCGACGCTGGTGAGGGTTTCGTCGGTGAGCAGCCGGCCGAGGGCGTCGGTGGTGAGTCCGCTGGCCGCGGCCAGCCCGGGGACGCGGAACCCGGCGGTCCACACCGTCACCGCGCTGGGCAGGTGCGTGCCGTCCGCGAGCTCCACTCCGTCGGCGGTGACGCGGGCGACCGCGGCCCCCTCGACGATGTCGACGGCCAGTCTGGCCATGACCTTGCACACCGACCGCCGTCCGCCCGCGCTGAGCGTCGCGCCCAGCACGTCGGTCACCAGCGTGACGCGCCGGCCGGCCTCGGCGAATTCGGTCGCGGCCTCGATCCCGGTCAGGCCGCCGCCGACGACGACGATCGGCGCCGACAGCGCCACATCAGCGAGGCGGGAGCGCAGGCGGTGGGCCTGTTCGAGTTCGCTGAGGGGGTAGGCGTATTCAGCCGCACCGGGGACGCCGGTGGGAACGGCGCCGGTGCTGCCGACGGCGTAGACCAGGTAGTCGTAGTCGATCGTCGCGCCGGAGGTCAGCTCGACGCGGCGGGCTGCGGCGTCGATCCGCTCGGCGCCGTCGACCACGAGCCGGACGCCCTCGCCCAGCAGGGCATCGAAGCTCTCGACGGCGTCGTCGTTGTCCGCGGCGAGCTGATGCAGCCGGATGCGCTCGACGAACTGCGGGCGGGGATTGACGAGGGCGACGTCGATGTCGGCGCGCTGCAGCCGGTTGGCGGCCAGCACGCCGGCGTAGCCGCCGCCGAGCACGACGATGCGGGTGCGGTCGTTCATGGGTACCTCCTGTGGTCAGCCGGCTCTCCGTTGAGCCGGTCTGACCTCAAGACACCGCCGAGGCCCGGCGTGTGACATGTCGCCACATAGTGTGGCGCGGATCACTACACCACGCCAAGTGCGCGCATCGCGTCCGCCACCCGGATGAAACCGGCGATGTTGGCGCCCGCGACGTAATTCCCCGGCTGGCCGTACTCGTCCGCGGTGACCAGACAGCGATTGTGGATGCGTCGCATGATCTGCTCGAGCCGCATCTCGGTGTCGGCGAACGTCCAGGAATCGCGGGAGGCGTTCTGCTGCATCTCCAGCGCGCTGGTCGCCACCCCGCCGGCGTTGGCCGCCTTACCGGGCGCGAACGTCACGCCGGCGTCGAAGAACTGCTTGATCGCATTCGGCGAGCACGGCATGTTCGCGCCCTCGGCGACGACGCGGCAGCCGTTCTTGATCAGTGCGGCGGCCTCGTCACCGTTGATCTCGTTCTGGGTGGCGCACGGGATCGCGATGTCGCACGGCACCTCCCAGACGTTGCGGCCCTCGACGGCCGACGCCCCGCCGCCGCGCAGCTCGGCGTAGTCCGACATCCGGCCGCGGCGCACCTCCTTGACCTCCTTGAGCAGGCTCAGGTCGATGCCCTTCTCGTCGACCACGTAGCCGCTGGAATCCGAACAGGCCACGACGTTTCCGCCGAGCTCGTGGATCTTCTCGATGGCGTAGATCGCGACGTTGCCCGATCCGGAGACCACCACGTCCTTGCCCTCGAACGTGTCGCCGGACGCCTTGAGGATCTCGTTGATGAAGAACACCGTGCCGTAACCGGTGGCCTCGGTACGCACCTGCGAGCCGCCCCAGGTCATCCCCTTGCCGGTGAACACCCCGGATTCGTAGCGGTTGGTGATGCGCTTGTACTGGCCGAACATGTAACCGATCTCGCGCATGCCGACGCCGGTGTCACCGGCGGGCACATCGGTGTACTCGCCGAGATGACGGTAGAGCTCGGTCATGAACGACTGGCAGAACCGCATCACCTCGTCGTCGCTGCGGCCCTTGGGGTCGAAGTCGGAACCACCCTTGCCGCCGCCGATCGGCATACCGGTCAGCGAGTTCTTGAAGATCTGCTCGAAGCCGAGGAACTTCACGATGCCGAGGTAGACCGACGGGTGGAAACGCAAGCCGCCCTTGAAGGGTCCGAGCGCGGAGTTGAACTCGACCCGGAAGCCGCGGTTGAGCTGGACCACGCCGCTGTCGTCGATCCACGGCACGCGGAAGATGATCTGGCGTTCCGGCTCGCAGAGCCGTCGGATCACTGCGGAGTCGACGTAATCGGGGTGCTTCTCGACGACCGGGCCGAGGCTGTTGAGCACCTCGAAGACGGCCTGGTGGAATTCCGCCTCACCCGGATTGCGGTGTGCGACTTCGTCGTAGATGTCCTGGAGTTTGCCGTGGAGGTCAGTCATTCGAATCCATCTGATAGCGAGGAAAGACACCCGACGGGGCGGGCAGCGCGGTGCCCGGCGCCAACCGTGTCGTGATGGTGTCGAAGGAGCGCTGGTCCTCGGGTCGGCCCAGCAGATCGAGCAGTTTCGCGGTGGAGGTCGGCATCACCGGCTGACTCAGGAGCGCCGCGATGCGCACCACCTCCAACGTCGTGTAGAGCACCGTGGCGAAACGGTCGGGATCGGTCTTGCGCAGCACCCACGGTTCCTGCGCGGAGAAGTACCGGTTCGTCGCGCCGAGCACCGACCAGATGGCCTCCAGCGCCAGATGCATCGCCTGCTGGTCGAAATGCCCACGCACCCGGTCCATCAGCGCGTCGGCGGCGTCGAGCAGTGCGGTGTCCTCGGCGGTGAACGCACCGGGCGCCGGAACGGCGCCGCCGAGGTTCTTGGCCACCATCGACAGCGACCGCTGCGCCAGATTGCCCAGCTCGTTGGCGAGGTCGGCGTTGATGCGCCCGATGATCGCCTCTTCGCTGTAGCTGCCGTCCTGGCCGAATGGCACCTCACGCAGCAGGAAGTAGCGCACGGCGTCGACACCGAAGGTGTCGACCAGGTTCACCGGGTCGATGACGTTGCCCACCGACTTGCTCATCTTCTCGCCCTTGACGTTGATGAATCCGTGCGCGAAAACCCTCCGGGGCAGCTCGATTCCGGCCGACATCAGGAACGCGGGCCAGTACACCGTGTGGAATCGGATGATGTCCTTGCCGATGACGTGCAGATCGGCGGGCCAGAACTTCTGGAAGTCCACCGACGAGACGTCGGGGAAGCCGACGCCGGTCAGGTAGTTGGTCAGCGCGTCCACCCAGACGTACATGACGTGGTCGGGGTGACCGGGCACCGGCACGCCCCAGTCGAACGTGGTGCGCGAGATCGACAGGTCCCGCAGTCCGCCGGAGACGAAGCTCACCACCTCGTTGCGGCGGACGTCGGGCCCGATGAACTCCGGGTGCGCCTCGTAGTGCGCCAGCAAGCGGTCGGTGTAGGCCGAGAGCCGGAAGAAGTAGGTCTGCTCCTCGGTCCACGTCAGCGGGGTGCCCGTCTCGATGGAGTACTTGTCGCCGTCGTCGCGGGTCTCGATCTCGTCATCGCTGTAGAAGCGTTCGTCGCGCACCGAGTACCAGCCCGAGTACGAGTCGAGGTAGATGTCGCCCGCGGCGTCCATCCGCTTCCAGATCTCGGCCGACGCCTCGAAGTGGTCGGCGTCCGAGGTGCGGATGAAGCGGTCGAAGGAGCTGTCGAGCTTGCGCTGCATCGCCTCGAACGTGTCGGAGTTGCGCAGGGCCAGGTCCGCGGTCGGGATGCCCTCGCGCTCCGCGGTCTGCGCCATCTTCAGCCCGTGCACGTCGGTGCCGGTGAGAAAGCGGACGTCGAACCCGTCGAGCCGCTTGAAGCGGGCGATCGCGTCGGTGGCCACCTTCTCGTAGGCGTGCCCGATGTGGGGTGCGCCATTGGGGTAGTCGATGGCGGTGGTGATGTAGTACGTCGGACTACTGCCTGGCTTGCTCATTTCGGACCCAACTCTATGGTGTGCTGGTGAGTCGCTCGAACCGCCCGGCCCCGCCCCCGCCCGAGCCGCTGACCCCACTGATCGACGCCCACACCCACCTCGACGCGTGCGGCGCGAGCACCGCCGAGGACGTCCGCGCCATCGTCGACCGGGCCGCGGCCGTCGGTGTGGGTGCCGTCGTGACCATCGCCGACGACCTCGACTCCGCCCGCTGGGCCACCGCGGCGGCCGACTGGGATCCGCGGGTCTACGCCGCGGTGGCGCTGCATCCGACGCGGGCGAACGCCCTGACCGACGACGCGAAAGCCGAGGTGGAACGCCTCGCCGCCCACCCCCGGGTGGTCGCGATCGGGGAGACCGGGATGGATCTGTACTGGCCCGGCCGGCTCGACGGCTGCGCCGACCCGGCCGAACAGCGCGAGGCCTTCGCCTGGCACATCGACCTGGCCAAGCGCACCGGGAAACCGCTCATGATCCACAACCGCGACGCCGATGCCGCGGTCCTCGACGTGCTCGGCGCGGAGGGTGCGCCGGAGACCGTGATCTTCCACTGTTTCTCCTCCGACGCGCAGATGGCCCGCACCTGTGTGGACGCCGGCTGGGTCCTGAGCCTGTCCGGAACGGTGAGCTTCAAGAACGCCCACGCGCTGCGCGAGGCGGCCGCCCTGATCCCGGCCGGTCAGCTCCTTGTGGAGACCGACGCGCCCTTTCTCACACCGCATCCATTTCGCGGCGCGCCGAACGAGCCGTACTGTCTGCCGTACACGGTGCGCGCGCTGGCCGAGATCGTCGGGCGGCCCGCACCGGAGCTCGCCGCCCAGACGGCGGACACCGCCCAGCGCGTCTACGGATTGGCCTGATTGGCGCCGTAAGCCGACTTTCGTTACCGTCTTGTGATCGAATACGGCTTCCGACGCGTGTTGGCCGACAAGTGACATATGCACCGATAGCCGAGAGACCTACCGCATCTTGACTGCTCTGAACCGACTGCACGAAGACCGATCGCCCGCCCTCCGCCTCCTGGTGGGCGCCCTGCTGCTCTCACTGGTGGTCGCCGGCGGTTTCGCCGTGGCCACCCACAAGACCGTGACGCTCGAGGTCGACGGCGCCCCCATGACCGTGAGCACGATGAAGTCCACGGTGATCGACGTCGTCCAGGAGAACGGTTTCGAGGTCGGCGAACGCGACGACCTGTTCCCCGCCGGTGACACCCCGGTGCATCAGGCCGACACCATCACGCTGCGGCGCAGCCGTCCGCTGGAGATCTCGACCGACGGCGCGCGCACCGAGCAGGTCTGGACCACGGCCTCCACCGTCGACGAGGCGCTGGCCCAGCTGCAGATGACCGACAAGGCGCCGGCCGCGGCGTCGCGCGGCACCCGGGTCCCGCTGGGCGGGATGGCGCTTCCGGTCGTCAGCCCCAAGACCGTGCAGATCGACGACGCCGGCGTGATCCGCACGGTGCGGCTGGCCGCCCCGAACGTCGCGGGTCTGCTCGAGGCCGCAGGTGCGCCGCTGCAGCAGCGCGACCGGGTCGTGCCCGACGCGTCGTCGCCGGTGGTGGACGGGATGCAGATCCAGGTGACGCGGATCCGGATCGACAAGCGCACCGAGCAGATGCCCCTGCTGCCGGCCAACCGCCGCATCGAGGACGTCACGATGAACATGAGCCGCCAGATCGTCGAGGATGCCGGTGCGCCCGGCGTCCAGGACGTCACCTTTGCCGTCGCCGTCGTCAACGGTGTGGAGACCGGCCGGCTGCCGATTGCCAACGCGATCATCACGCCGTCGCGGGACGGTGTCGTCCGGGTGGGTGCGAAACCGGGCACCGAGGTGCCCCCGGTGGTCAACGGCGCCACGTGGGATGCCCTGGCGCAGTGCGAGGCCGGTGGCAACTGGACCATCAACACCGGTAACGGTTACTTCGGTGGCGTCCAATTTGACCAAAACACCTGGGAGCGCCAGGGCGGTCTGAGGTATGCTGCGAGGGCGGATCTGGCTACACGAGAAGAGCAGATCGCGATTGCTGAAGTCACGCGGGCACGGCAAGGTTGGGGAGCCTGGCCCACGTGCAGTGGAAGAGTGGGGGCGTCCTGACGATTCGGCTACTCGGGCGGACCGAGATACGGCGTCTGGCGAAAGACATCGACTTTCGCCCGCGCAAGGCCTTCGGGCAGAACTTCGTGCACGATGCGAACACCGTGCGCCGGATCGTTTCGGCGTCGGGTGTCAATCGGCACGACCATGTGCTCGAGGTGGGACCCGGCCTCGGATCCTTGACGCTGGCGTTGCTCGACCGCGGCGCCCACGTCACCGCCGTGGAGATCGACCCGGTGCTGGCCCAGCAGCTGCCCACCACGGTCGCTGATCACTCGCACAGCGAGATCAACCGGCTGACGGTGCTCAACCAGGACATTCTGACGCTGATGCCGTCAGATCTGGACGCGCAGCCGACCGCGATGGTCGCCAACCTGCCGTACAACGTCGCGGTGCCCGCGCTGCTGCATCTGCTCGCCGAGTTCCCGACGATCCGCTCGGTGATGGTCATGGTGCAGGCCGAGGTCGCCGAGCGCCTGGCCGCCGAACCGGGTGGCAAGGACTACGGCGTACCGAGCGCGAAGGTGCGGTTCTACGGCAACGTGCGCCGCTACGGCATGGTCTCGCCGACGGTGTTCTGGCCGATCCCGCGCGTGTACTCGGGGCTGGTCCGGCTGGATCGCTACGAGACGACGCCGTGGCCCACCGACACGGACTTCCGCGCCAAGGTCTTCGACCTCATCGACATCGCGTTCGCGCAGCGCCGCAAGACCTCGCGCAACGCGTTCGCCGAGTGGGCGGGGTCCGGCAACGAGTCCGCACGCCGGCTGCTGGCCGCGAGCATCGACCCGGCCCGCCGGGGTGAGACGCTGAGCATCGCCGACTTCGTCCGGCTGCTCCAGCGCTCCGACGACGCCGAAGAACACATCCGGGTTCGCTGACCCTGACGGACGTCCACCGAGTTTGCGGTCGGCCGGTCCGGGACTAGCCTCGTGGGCGTGCGCGACGGCAACACCGCCTCCGAGTGGGTTCCCACCGGCTCGGTCACGGTACGGGTGCCGGGCAAGGTCAATCTCTTTCTCGGCGTCGGCGACCTGCGCGACGACGGCTACCACGATCTGACGACCGTCTTCCACGCCGTGTCTCTGCTCGACGAGATCACGGTCTCCACCGCCGACGTGCTGTCCCTCGAGCTGACCGGCGAAGGTGTCGAGGACCTTCCGGTCGACCATCGCAATCTCGCCTGGCAGGCCGCGGAGTTGCTGGCCGAGCACGTCGGCCGCGCCCCGGATGTCGCGATCTCGATCGAGAAGTCGATCCCGGTCGCCGGCGGGATGGCCGGCGGCAGCGCCGACGCAGCGGGTGTGCTCGTGGCGATGAACCACCTGTGGGAACTCGGGGTGCCCCGACGCGATCTGCACGCGATGGCCGCCGAACTGGGCAGCGACGTCCCGTTCGCGCTGCACGGCGGTACCGCCCTCGGTACCGGCCGGGGTGAGGAGCTGGCGACGGTGCTGGCCCGCAGCACCTTCCACTGGGTGCTGGCGTTCGCGTCCGAAGGGCTGTCGACGCCGAAGGTGTTCGCCGAGCTCGACCGGCTGCGCGCCACCGCCGACGGCGCCAGGGGCGCACCGCCGCGCACCGGCGCTCCGGATCCGATGCTGGCAGCGCTGGCCTCCGGCGATCCGCGGCAGCTGGCACCACTGCTGGCCAACGATCTGCAGGCCGCCGCGCTGAGCCTCTACCCGGAGCTGCGCCGGACGCTGCGGGCCGGTCTGGACGCCGGCGCGCTGGCCGCCGTGGTCTCCGGGTCCGGGCCGACGTGTGCGTTCCTGTGCTCGTCGTCGCCTGCCGCGATCGACATCGGCGCCCAGCTGGCGGGTGCCGGGGTCTGCCGTACGGTGCGCGTGGCGAGCGGTCCGGTGCAGGGGGCGCGGGTGGTCCCGGCGCCGTCCCCTTCAGCCTGAATCTGCCCCGCGGCCGGTATGTGACACAGGACTCAATTGCTGCCAAAGTTTGTCAGCTACTTAAGAGTTTTCTTAAGATGGTCGACGGTGAATGTCAGCGGTCAGTCATGCGAGCCACGGCGGGACCTTCGTCGTCTCTGCGCGGGTGCCCTCGGGTCACCCTCACCGATTCGAAACCGAACTGCTCCCCAATCGTGTACGCGCGCCTACTCGGCAGCGTCGGCTTTGCAGCGGAGCATGAGAAACCGGGCAGTGGTGCCGGTATTCAGGAGGTCCTCGTGAGCAGGTTCACCGAGAAGATGTACCGCAATGCGCGCACGGTGAACACCGGGATGGTGACCGGTGAACCGTTCGAACCCGTCCGGCACACGTGGGGCGAGGTGCACGAGCGCGCCCGCCGGATCGCCGGCGGGCTCCAAGCCGCGGGCATCGGCCTCGGCGACGCGGTCGGCGTGCTCGAGGGTCTGCCCGTCGAGATCGCCCCGACCGCCCAGGGTCTGTGGATGCGCGGCGCGAGCCTGACGATGTTGCACCAGCCCACCCCGCGCACCGACCTGATGACGTGGGCCGAGGACACCCTCAACGTCATCGGCATGATCGAGGCCAAGGCCGTCGTCGTCGGTGAACCGTTCACCGCGGCGATCCCGGTGCTGGAGGACAAGGGCATCACGGTGCTCACCGTGACCGATCTGCTGACCGCCGAGCCGATCGACCCGATCGAGGTCGGCGAGGACGATCTGGCGCTGATGCAGTTGACGTCGGGCTCCACGGGATCGCCCAAGGCCGTGCAGATCACCCACCGCAACATCTACTCCAACGCCGAGGCGATGTTCATCGGCGCCGAGTACAACGTCGACAAAGACGTCATGGTCAGCTGGCTGCCCTGCTTCCACGACATGGGCATGGTCGGCTTCCTCACCATTCCGATGTACTTCGGCGCCGAGCTGGTCAAGGTCACGCCGATGGACTTCCTGCGCGACACCCTGCTGTGGGCCAAGCTGATCGACAAGTACAAGGGCACCATGACCGCGGCGCCCAACTTCGCCTACGCGCTGCTGGCCAAGCGGCTGCGCCGCAACGCCACCCCGGGTGACTTCGATCTGTCCACCCTGCGGTTCGCGCTGTCGGGCGCCGAACCGGTCGAGCCCGCCGACGTCGAGGACCTGCTCGATGCCGGTAGGCCGTTCGGTCTGGATCCGCACGCCATCCTGCCGGCCTACGGTATGGCCGAGACGACGCTGGCAGTGTCGTTCTCGCCCTGCGGCGCCGGGTTGGAGGTCGACGAGGTCGACGCCGACCTGCTGGCCGCCTTGCGCCGGGCCGTGCCCGCCACCAAGGGCCACACCAAGCGCCTGGCCACTCTGGGCCCGCTGCTGACCGATCTCGAGGCCCGCATCATCGACGACCAGGGCAGCGTGATGCCGCCCCGCGGCGTCGGCGTGATCGAGCTGCGCGGCGAATGCGTGACGCCGGGGTACATGACGATGGGCGGCTTCGTACCGGCGCAGGACGAGCACGGCTGGTACGACACCGGCGACCTCGGCTACATCACCGAGGAGGGCCACGTCGTGGTCTGCGGCCGCGTCAAGGACGTCATCATCATGGCCGGCCGCAACATCTACCCGACCGATATCGAGCGCGCCGCGGGCCGCGTCGAAGGTGTCCGGCCGGGCTGCGCGGTGGCCGTGCGCCTGGACGCCGGACACTCCCGCGAGACGTTCGCCGTCGCGGTCGAGTCCAACAACTGGGAGGACCCGGCCGAGGTACGCCGTATCGAGCATCAGGTCGCCCACGAGGTGGTCGCCGAGGTCGACGTGCGTCCCCGCAACGTCGTCGTGCTCGGCCCCGGCAGCATCCCGAAGACCTCGTCGGGCAAGCTGCGCCGCGCCAACTCGGTCTCGCTGGTCACCTAGGCCGCCTGTCACCGGCGGCCGATACCTTGGTCGGCATGACACCGGCCATCGAAGCGATCGACCTGGTGAAGTGTTTCGGCGGCCAGACGGCTGTCGACCACGTCAGCTTCACCGTCGCCCCGGGCACCGTGCTGGGCCTCCTGGGCCCCAACGGCGCCGGGAAGACCACGACGGTCCGGATGATGACGACACTCACCGCACCCACCAGCGGCACGGCCTGCGTCGCCGGCTATGACGTGCGCACCCAACCCGACGACGTGCGCCGCAACATGGGCCTCACCGGCCAGGTCGCCACCGTCGACGAACTCCTGACCGGCCGGGAGAACATCCGCATGATCGGCGGCCTGTACGGGATCCGCCGTAAGGAACTCGCCCGGGTGGGCGACGAACTCTTGGATCGCTTCTCGATCGCCGATGCCGCCGACCGGGTGGTCAAGACCTACTCCGGCGGTATGCGGCGCCGGCTCGATCTGGCCGTCAGCCTGCTGGCCGCGCCACCGGTGCTGTTCCTCGACGAGCCCACCACCGGCCTGGACCCGCGCAGCCGCAGCGATCTGTGGGACGTGCTGCGCGGACTGGTCGAGCAGGGCACCACGTTGCTGCTGACCACGCAGTACCTCGAGGAGGCCGATCAGCTGGCCGACAACATCGTCGTCATCGACCGGGGCCGGATCATCGCCGAGGGCTCACCGCTGGAGCTCAAGCGGCAGGCGGGCAACGCCAGCCTGGTCGTCACCGTCGCGCACGGCGAGGACCTGCCCGCAGCGCGGGATCTGCTGGCCCGCGACGGGGCGGAGGTGTTCGTCGACGCCGGGGCCCGTCAGATCACTGCGGCGGCCGAGGGGCTCGACGACATGATCCGCGTCGCCGGGCGGTTACGCGACAGCGGTATCGACGTCGACGACATCGGCCTGTCGCGACCGAGCCTCGACGACGTGTTCCTGTCGCTGACCGGACACCGCACCGAGGACGAGGTCAGCGCGTGACGGCGGCCGGGCGCACCAACCTCGCGCAGCAGTCGTGGATCATGGTCAAGCGCAACATGATCCACACCAAGCGCATGCCGGAGATGCTCAGCGACGTCACCGCGCAACCCATCATGTTCGTGCTGCTGTTCGCGTTCGTGTTCGGCGCCTCGATCACCAACACCGGCGGCGCGTCCTACCGCGAGTTCCTGCTGCCGGGCATCCAGGCGCAGACCATCGTGTTCTCGGCCTTCGTGGTGGCCGCCGGCATCACCGCCGACGTGGAGAAGGGCATCATCGACCGGTTCCGCTCGCTGCCGATCTCACGGTCGTCGGTACTGATCGGGCGCAGCATCGCCAGCCTGATCCATTCGTCGCTCGGGGTGGTGGTGATGGCACTGACCGGCCTGGCCATCGGATGGCGTATCCGGGGCGGCGTCGCCGAGGCGGTGCTGGCCTTCGCGCTGATCCTGGTGTTCGGGTTCGGGATGATCTGGTTCGGCATCCTGGTCGGCTCGCTGATGCGTACCGTCGAGGCGGTCAACGGCACGATGTTCACCGTGCTG
This sequence comes from Mycobacterium sp. 852013-51886_SCH5428379, assembly GCF_001665575.1. Classification (GTDB taxonomy): domain Bacteria; phylum Actinomycetota; class Actinomycetes; order Mycobacteriales; family Mycobacteriaceae; genus Mycobacterium. Next base: position 33,195 of record NZ_LZSU01000036.1, read on the forward strand.
TTCCCGGTGACGTTCCTGGCCAACACCTTCGTCCCGACCGAACCGATGCCGCACTGGCTGCGCGTCATCGCCGAGTGGAACCCGGTGTCCTCACTCGCCCAGGCGATGCGCGAACTGTGGGGCAACGGCGGGCCCGCCCCACTGGACGCCCAACTGCCGCTGCATCATCCGGTGCTCGCCACCATCCTGTGGTCGGTGGTGTTGACGGCGCTCTTCGCGCCGTTCGCGCTTCGCGCCTACGCGCGCCGCACCGGCGGCTGACCGGCGTCGGGCCGGCGTCAGCCGAATTCGAGCATCGTGTACGCACCGCTGAACTTCTCGGCCGACCGCAGCCGCCAGAAGGCCGGGAACACCGTGCGGAAGAACCAGCCGCGACCCTCCGGCATCGGGAGGTCGTGGACTGCCTTCACACCCGGCACGATGTCGACCAGGCTGGCCAGCTGCGACTTCGTCAGCGCGAACGGCATCGGTGGGACGCGGTAGTGCCGCCCGGACCGCAAACCCTTCGGCGCGACCTTCTTGACGATCACCGGTGGTAGGTCGAAGAGCATGCGGCCGCCGGGAAAACTTCTGGCGCACTGCCTGATCAGCCCCATGGCGTCGTCGGGTTGCAGATACATCAGCAGCCCCTCGGCGGTGATGAGCACGCCCCCGCTGGTGTCCACCTGGTCGATCCAGCTGTAGTCCAGGGCGGACTGCGCAAGCGTGGTGATGCGGGGCGACGACGGCAGCAGTCGCTGCCGCAAAGCGATGATCGGCGCGAAATCGACGGTCAGCCAACGGAACCGGGCGCCGGGCAGCGCGTCGTCCAGGCGCCAGAAGCTGGTCTGTAGACCCTCGGCCAGGGCGACGACGGTGGCGTCGGGATGTTCGGTCAGGTAGGCGATCGAGGCCCGGTCGAACGCCAGCGAGCGCAACGCCATCTCCTGGCCCTTGCGGCGTCCGAACTTGCTGTAGTCGAAGTCGATCGCGTCGGCGAGTTGGATCGCCATCGGATCGTCGAGGATGGCGTCGGGGTGCCGGGCCTGCGCGGCTCTGCCGTTCAGCGTCAGCAGCGCCGTCTCGGAGATCTCGCTGAGGTCGCTCGCATCGGGCCGGCCCGCGGCGGTGTCGTCCATTGACGCCACGGTACCCGTGCCCTAAACCCAGGCGTGCACGGTGTTCTGGGCGGGTTCCAGGCCCTGACCGATCAGCAGTTCGGTGGCGTCGGCGGCCTGCTCGCAGATCGTCGGCACCTCGGTGCGCTCTCTGCTGCTGAACGGTTCGAGCACGAACGTCGCCGCATCCTTTCGGCCGGGTGGACGGCCCACGCCGATACGCACCCGCTGAAAATCCTTGGTGCCCAACGCCGCGGCCACCGACTTCAGCCCGTTGTGCCCGGCCACGCCGCCACCGAACTTCAGCCGGATGCGGCCGAAGTCGATGTCCAGCTCGTCATGCAGGACGACCACGTCGGCCGGCGCCACCGAGTAGAACTTCGCCAGCGGCCCGACGTGGCGGCCCGATTCGTTCATGTACGTCCGCGGTTTGGCCAGGACGACGGCCCGCCCGGCCAGCCGGCCGGTCGCGACATCGGCACCGGACTTCTTGTGCAGCTTGAAGCCCGATCCGAGGCGACCGGCCAACAGGTCGGCGACGACGAAGCCGATGTTGTGCCGGGTCTTGGCGTAGACGGGCCCGGGATTTCCCAGCCCCACCACCAGCAGCGGCTCCGCCACGGGGGTTACTCGGCCGATTCGTCGGCAGCCTCGGCGGCCTCCGCCTCGGCGGCCTCCGCAGCCTGCTCCTCGACCGAGGCGCCGCCGCCGTCGGACTCGAGCTCCTCGGAGCTCGGCGCGGCGACAACGTTGACCACCAGCAGCTCGGGATCGGAGACCAGCGTGACACCGTCGGGCAGCTCGACCTTGTCGGCGGTGATCTGGGTGCCCTCCTCGGCGCCCTCGACCGACACGACCAGCTGCTCGGGGATCGACTGCACGTCGGCCTCGATCTCGATGCTGTTGGTCTCCTGGGTGACCAGGGCGCCCGGGGTGGCGTCACCCTCGACGATGACGTTGACCTCGACGGTGACCTTCTCGCCGCGGCGCACGACCAGCAGGTCGGCGTGCTGGATGGTGCGGCGGATCGGATGGATCTCCAGCGACTTGGTCAGCGCGAGCTGCTCGTTGCCGTCGATGTCGAGCGTCAGCACGGCGTTCGTGCCGGCGTGGCGCAGCACCGCGGCGAAGGCGCGGGCGTTGAGCTCCAGGTGCTGGGGATCGGTGCCGTGGCCGTAGAGCACTGAGGGCACCTTGCCCTCGCGGCGGGCGCGGCGCGACGCGCCCTTACCGGTCTCGGTGCGGACCGCGGCGGTCAGCTTGTTCGGCGCGTTCTTGGCCATGATGTGTTGCTCCTGTATGCCGGGGATGGACACGGCAGGGGAGGACAACAGCGTGAACAGTGTTCCCGTCGATAACGGTGGCCTGGCCACCCTCGCCGTGATGCGTGGTCGAGGGTACCGCAGTCACCCGGTCCAGCGGAAATCTAGAGCGGCCACCGGGTGCCGGTGAGCTGCTCGGACAGCTCCCACAGCGCCGCGGCGGTCGTCATGTCCCGGGCCAGCGGGGTACGCCAGGCCGGGCCGGTGGACCCGCGCATCACGTACCGCGGGCCGACGAACGTGTCGCCCGGCAGATCCTCGGCCACCGCGTACAGCGTCTGTCGGGCCCCGAAGTCGGCGTCGGTGGCGAAGTACCTGCCGCCGACGGCCATCAGGGCATCTCCGAATCGCCGGCCGGACTGCCCCTGCAGGTTGGTGTGCGAATACCCCGGGTGGGCGGCCAGGGCGCGCACCGGTGACCCGGCGCCGCTGAGCCGTCGCTGCAGTTCGCTGGTGAACAGCAGGTTGGCCAGCTTCGATTGCCCGTAGGCGGGCCACGCCGAATACGGCCGGGCCTTCCAGTTCAGGTCGGAGAGGTTGATGCGCCCGAACACGTGCATGAACGACGACACCGTCACCACCCGGTCGGTGATCTTGGGCAGCAGCAGGTTGGTCAGCGCGAAGTGGCCGAGGTGGTTGGTGCCGATCTGGCTCTCGAAGCCGTCGACGGTCCGCGCGTAGGGCGTCGCCATGATGCCGGCGTTGTTCACCAGGATGTCCACTTTTTCTGTGGCCGAGGCGAATTCGCGCACCGAGGTGAGGTCCTGGAGGTCGAGCCTGCGCACCGCGACGCTGCCGCTCATGGTCGCGGCCGCCTCGTCGCCCTTGCCGGTGTTGCGCACCGCGAGCACGACGTCGGCGCCGACACGGGCGAGTTCGCGGGCGGTGACCAGGCCCAGACCGCTGTTGGCGCCGGTGATGATCACGGTGCGGCCGGAGAAGGACGGAAGGGCGGCGGCAGTCCATTCGGTCATGGCGCCACTGTAGTGCGGGCCGTGCCGGCTCCGGTCAGCCCTTGGGGGCGACGGTGAACCCGGAGATGATGGCCTCGATGTCCGCGCCGTTCTTCTCCGCCTCGTCGGCGAAGTCGGTGACGGTGAACTGGACGAGGTAGCGCTGGTTGGTCGGAGGCGCCCCGGTGGCGATCACCATCCGGCTGTAGGTCTGCATCCGTGCGCCGTTGAGGTCGTAGCTGCCCTCGATCATCGACGACGGGAATCCGCGCCAGTTCTCGTCGGAGGCGTTGAGCTCCTTGAAGTTCTGCGACAACCGGGCGTCGTCGTCTCCGTGGCTCACCGCCGCGGCCACGTCGAAATCGCCCGTCAGCTCGAACACGATGAGCATCGCGATCGGATAGGTGTCGCCCTTGGCGATCACCCGGGTTCCGGGTTCGAAGTTGGCGTTGAAATAGGGCTGCCAGCCCGGCGGCGTCGGCATCGTCACCGTGAGGTCGGTCAGCTTCTCCGGCGCCATCGGACGTCCGATGACACCCGCCTCTTCGAAGAACTGAGCGACCGGCACCGGCGCTTCGGTGCTGGTGGCCGGCGGCGGCGGCGCCGAGGTCGGAATGCTCCACACCGACTGGTAGTCGGGCGTCTTCGGTCCGCAGCCGGTCAGGCCGAGGACCGAGAGGGCGACCAGGAACGCGATCGGGGCCGCGGCGCGGCGCGCTGTCACAGGATCTCGCGCACCGCGTCGATCGGTCGGGCCAGCCGGGTGCCCTTCGGCGTGACCACGAACGGCCGCTCGATGAGGATCGGGTGTTCGGCCATCGCGTCGAGCAGTTGGTCGTCGGTCGCGTCGGCGAGATTGAGCTCCGCGTAGAGGGATTCCCGCTTGCGCACCGCGGTCCGCACGTCGATACCGGCGTCGCGGATCATCGCCTCCAGCTCCGCGCGCGAGGGCGGCGTCTTGAGGTACTGCACCACGTCGGGCTCGATGCCGTTCTCGCGCAACAGGTCCAGCGTCTTGCGCGACGTCGAGCACCGCGGGTTGTGGTAAATGGTGGACGACATCTAGGCGGATCCGTCGAAAAGGCTTGTCACCGAACCGTTGTCGAACACCGCCCGGATGGTGTTGGCCAGCAGCGGTGCGATCGACAGCACGGTCAGCTGGGGGAACTGCTTGTCCTCGCCGATCGGCAGGGTGTTGGTGACGATCACCTCGCACGCACCGGAGTCGGCGAGCCGTTCCCGCGCCGGATCCGACAGCACGCCGTGGGTCGCGGCGATGATCACGTCGCCGGCCCCGTCCTGCTTGAGCAGTTTGACCGCACCGGCGATGGTGCCGCCGGTGTCGATCATGTCGTCGGTCAGCACACAGGTCTTGCCCCGCACGTCGCCGACGACGCGGTTGGAGACCACCTCGTTGGGCTTCGACGGATCGCGGGTCTTGTGGATGAACGCCAGCGGCGTGCCGCCCAGCGCGTCCGCCCACTTCTCGGCCACGCGGACGCGGCCCGAGTCGGGGGAGACCACGACCATGTTCTCGCACGGGTAGTTCTCGGCGATGTAGCCGGTGAGGAGCTTCTGGGCGCGCATGTGGTCCACAGGCCCGTCGAAGAACCCCTGGATCTGATCGGTGTGCAGATCGACGGTGAGGATGCGGTTGGCGCCCGCGGTCTTGAGCAGATCGGCGACCAGGCGGGCTGAGATCGGCTCGCGACCGCGGTGCTTCTTGTCCTGGCGGGCGTACGGATAGAACGGCAGGATCGCCGTGATCCGCTTGGCACTGCCGCGCTTGAGCGCGTCGATCATGATGAGCTGTTCCATCAGATGCTGGTTCAGCGGCGCCGGATGCGACTGCAGCACGAACGCATCGCAGCCACGCACCGACTCGTCGAACCGCACGAAGATCTCGCCGTTGGCGAAGTCGCGCGCGGTTTGCGCGGTCACCGGAGTGTCGAGCTCCTTGGCGACCTGTTCAGCCAATTCCGGGTGCGCGCGGCCCGAGAAGAGCATCAGATTTTTGCGGTTGTCGGTCCACTCGGTGCCCACTGTGCGCCCTTGCCGGTCGGGGATCGCTGTCCGCCTAATGGTACGTAGCGATTCTGATGCTTTACCCGCGGGTAGCGCTACGGTCGCTCTGCGTCCTGCTCGGCGTAACCCGAGTTACCCAGCGCCTCCCGGGCCGCGGCCGCCGACGCCGAATCCGGCCGCTTCCGCAGCACCCAGCCCTCGATGTTGCGCTGCGGACCTGCCGACACGGCCAGCGCCCCCGGCGGCACGTCGTCGCGCACCACGGTGCCCGCACCGGTGTAGGCGCCGTCCCCGATCGTCACCGGCGCCACGAACATGGTGTCCGAACCGGTCCTGACGTGCGAGCCGATGGTGGTGCGGCTCTTGTTCTCGCCGTCGTAGTTGACGAAGACGCTCGACGCGCCGATGTTGCTGTGCTCACCGATGTCGGCGTCGCCCACGTAGGTCAGATGCGGCACCTTGGTGCCTGCGCCCACCGTCGCGTTCTTGGTCTCGACGAAGGCGCCGAGCTTGCCGTCGGTGCCGAGCCGGGTGCCCGGCCGCAGATAGGTGAAGGGTCCGACGGTGGCGCCGTCGCCGATCTCCGACGACGAACCGTGGGTGCGCACGACCGTCGCGCCGGCGCCGACGGTCACGTCGGTCAAGGTGGTGTCGGGGCCGATCTCGCTGCGCCCGCCGATGCGGGAGCGGCCCAACAGCTGCGTACCGGGCCGGATCACGGTGTCCTGGCCGATGGTCACGTCGACGTCGATCCAGGTGGTCTGCGGGTCGACGACCGTCACCCCGGCCCGCTGGTGGCGCTCGACGATCCGCCTGTTCAGCTCGGCGGCCAGCGCGGACAGCTGGACGCGGTCGTTGACGCCTGCGACCAACGCGCTGTCCGCGAGGTGGTGGGCCCCCACCGTGCGCCCGTCGGCGGTGAGGATCGCGACCGCGTCGGTGAGGTAGAGCTCGCCCTGGGCGTTGTCCGTGTCGAGCCGGGCGAGCGCCGAGCGCAGGGCCGCCGCGTCGAACGCGTACACCCCGGCGTTGACCTCGTTGATCGCCAGCTGCTCGGGGCTGCCGTCGCGCTGCTCGACGATCGCGGTGACCCGCTCCCCGTCGCGCACGATGCGGCCGTATCCGGTGGGGTCGGGCACCGTGGTGGTGAGCACCGTCGCGGCCGCATCGCCGTGTGCGGCGACGAAGTCACGCAGCGTCGCGGCGTCGAACAGCGGGACGTCGGCGACGGTGACGATCACCGTCCCGGCGAAATCGTCGGACAGGGCGTCGAGTCCGCACTGAGCGGCATGCCCCGTGCCCAGCTGCTGGTCCTGTATCGCGACGTCGACCGTTCTGCCGAGGCTGCCGGCCAACTCGTCGACCGCCGCGGTCACCCGCTCGCGTTCGGTGCCGACGATGACGACCAGCCGGTCCGGCGCGAGCTCGGCGGCGGCATGCACCGCGTGCGCCAACATGCTGCGGCCGGCCAGGGTGTGCAGCACCTTCGGTGTCTCGGAGCGCATCCGGGTGCCTGCCCCCGCGGCCAGGATGAGCACCGCCGTCTGGTCAGTTCCGGTCATCGCTGTCGTCCTCATCTAGCGCGAGCGTGCGTGTCTGCACAGGGACACGCCGCTCAGACTGTCATTTCACGCACGCTCGCGGCGGGGGAGGGGCTCCGTCGCCAGGACTCGAACCTGAACTATCTGAACCAAAATCAGAGGTGCTGCCGATTACACCACGACGGATCGATCACCCCGAGATCGTAGTCGAAGCCGATAGGCTCGCCTGATGGCAGCGCCGGAGAAGGAAGCGCGCGCACCCCGCGCGAGGATGACCGGCAGCGAGCGGCGTCAGCAACTCATCGAGATCGCCAAGTCGCTGTTCGCGCAGCGCGGCTATGAAGGCACATCCATCGAGGAGATCGCCCAGCGAGCGAACGTCTCCAAACCCGTGGTCTACGAGCACTTCGGCGGTAAGGAGGGGCTCTACGCCGTCGTCGTGGACCGCGAGATGTCGGCGCTGCTCGACGGCATCACCTCGTCGCTGACCAACAACCGCTCCCGCGTGCGGGTCGAGCGGGTGGCGCTGGCCCTGCTGACCTACGTCGAGGAGCGCACCGACGGCTTCCGGATCCTCATCCGTGACTCCCCGGCCGCGATCACCTCGGGCACGTATTCGACGCTGCTCAACGACGCCGTCAACCAGGTGTCCTCGATCCTCGCCGGCGATTTCGCGCGCCGCGGGCTCGATCCCGAACTGGCGCCGCTCTACGCGCAGGCTCTCGTCGGGTCGGTGTCGATGACCGCCCAGTGGTGGCTCGACACCCGGGAGCCGAAGAAGGAGGTGGTCGCGGCGCATCTGGTGAACCTGATGTGGAACGGGCTGACCCACCTCGAGGCCGACCCCAGGCTGCAGGACGAGGACTGACCCGGGGCGCGCCTAGACTGGACGCCATCATGACCGCATCGGGGCCCAACCATGTCCAAAACCCGATCGCGGGGCTCGTCGAACTGGCGCTACGCGATCCCTGCCTGACCGATCTCGCCGAGCGCGCCGCGCAACGGCCCGACCAGCTGACCATGGTCGGCCCGGCCAGCGCCCGGCTCCTGGTGGCCGCCGCGCTGGCGTCGACCGGACCGCTGCTGGTGGTGGCCGCCACCGGCCGCGAGGCCGACGACCTCACCGCCGAACTGCGCGGGGTGATGGGCGACGCGGTCGCCCTGTTCCCGTCGTGGGAGACGCTGCCGCACGAGCGGCTGTCCCCCGGGGTGGACACCGTCGGCGCCCGGATGATGCTGCTGCGTCGGCTGGCGCACCCCGACGACTCCCGCCTCGGTCCGCCGCTGCGCGTGGTGGTGACCACCACCCGCTCGGTGGTGCAGCCGATGGCGCCGGGGCTGGCCGCCGTGGAACCGGTGACGCTGACGGTCGGCGAGGACGCGGATTTCGACGACACCATCGCCCGGCTGGTCGAGTTGGCCTACACGCGCGTCGACATGGTGGCCAAACGCGGCGAATTCGCCGTCCGCGGCGGCATTCTCGACGTCTTCTGCCCGACCGCCGAACACCCCGTCCGCGTCGAGTTCTGGGGCGACGAGGTCTCCGAGATCCGCATGTTCGCCGTCGCCGACCAGCGGTCGATCCCGGAGATCGAGGTCAGCACGATGATCGCGGTGCCGTGCCGCGAGCTGCTGATGACCGAGGACGTCCGCGAACGCGCCGCCGCCCTCGCCGCCGACCACCCCACCAGCGAGAACACCGTGCCCGGCGCGATCCCGGACATGTTGGCCAAGCTGGCCGAGGGCATCCCGGTGGAGGGGATGGAGGCGCTGCTGCCGCTGCTCAAGCCGGTCGAGGGTCCCGGGCGACTGTCCATGCTCACCGACCACCTGCCCGACGGCGCGCCGGTGCTGGTGTGCGATCCGGAGAAGGTCCGTACGCGGGCCGGCGATCTGATCAAGACGGGCCGGGAATTCCTGGAGGCATCGTGGTCCACGGCTGCGGTCGGCGGGGACGCACCGATCGACCTGGAGCAGCTCGGCGCCTCCGGCTTCCTCGAACTGTCCGACGTCCGCGCCGGTGCGCAGGCGGGCGGACATCCGTGGTGGACGCTGAGCCAGCTCGGTAGCGACGCCGGCGACGCGGTCACCCTCGACATCCGCTCGGCGCCGTCGGCGCGCGGCCAGAGCTCGGTCGAAGAGATCTTCGCGATGCTGCGCGCGCACGTCGCCACCGGCGGTTACGGAGCCGTCGTCACCCCGGGTCAGGGCACCGCGCAGCGCGTCGTCGAACAGCTCGCCGAAGCCGACACTCCCGCAACGCTTCTCGAGCCGGGAACCGAACCGAAAGCCGGTGTGGTCGGGGTGCTGAAGGGCCCGCTGCACGACGGTCTCGTCCTACCGAGCGCTGCCCTCGTCATAATCACCGAAGCCGATCTGACCGGCAGCCGCGTCGCCGCCACCGAGGGCAAACGCCTTGCGGCCAAACGCCGCAACGTCGTCGATCCATTGGCCCTGACCGCCGGTGATCTGGTGGTGCACGATCAACACGGCATCGGCCGGTTCGTCGAGATGACCGAACGGGTCGTCGGCGGCGCCCGTCGCGAATACCTGGTGCTGGAGTACGCATCGTCGAAGCGTGGCGGCGGGTCCGACCGGCTCTACGTGCCGATGGATTCGCTCGACCAGCTGTCCCGCTATGTCGGCGGCGAGTCACCGTCGCTGTCCAAACTCGGCGGCAGCGACTGGGCGAACACGAAAACCAAAGCGCGCCGGGCGGTTCGGGAGATCGCGAGCGAACTGGTCTCGCTCTACGCCAAACGGCAGGCTGCCCCCGGACATGCGTTCGGCCCGGACACCCCGTGGCAGGCCGAGATGGAGGACGCGTTCGGCTTCACCGAGACCGTCGACCAGATGACTGCGATCACCGAGGTCAAATCCGATATGGAGAAACCGGTTCCGATGGACCGGGTGATCTGCGGTGACGTGGGCTACGGCAAGACCGAGATCGCGGTGCGGGCGGCGTTCAAGGCGGTCCAGGACGGTAAGCAGGTCGCGGTGCTGGTGCCGACGACGCTGCTGGCCGACCAGCATCTGCAGACGTTCACCGCCCGGATGGCCGGTTTCCCGGTGACGGTGAAGGGGTTGTCCCGCTTCACCGATCCCGCTGAATCCCGCGCGACGCTCGAGGGGATGAAGGAGGGTTCGGTCGACATCGTCATCGGCACCCACCGGCTGCTGCAGACCGGCGTGACGTGGAAGGACCTCGGGCTCATCGTCGTCGATGAGGAACAGCGGTTCGGCGTCGAGCACAAAGAGCACATCAAGTCGCTGCGCACGCACGTCGACGTGCTGACCATGTCCGCCACACCGATTCCCCGCACGCTCGAGATGAGCCTGGCGGGCATCCGCGAGATGTCGACGATCCTGACCCCACCCGAAGAGCGCTATCCGGTGCTGACCTACGTGGGCCCGCACGACGACAAGCAGGTCGCCGCCGCGCTGCGCCGCGAACTGCTGCGCGACGGACAGGTGTTCTACATCCACAACCGGGTGCGCACCATCGACCAGGCGGCGTCGCGGATCTCGGCCCTGGTTCCCGAGGCGCGGGTGGTGGTGGCCCACGGCCAGATGCCGGAGGAACTGCTCGAGAAGACCGTCGAGGGGTTCTGGAACCGCGAGTACGACATCCTGGTCTGTACGACGATCGTCGAGACGGGCCTGGACATCTCGAACGCCAACACGCTGATCGTCGAGCGGGCCGACACGTTCGGCCTGTCCCAGTTGCACCAGCTGCGCGGCCGCGTCGGGCGGTCTCGGGAGCGCGGCTACGCCTACTTCCTGTATCCGCCGGAGGCGCCGTTGACGGAGACGGCCTACGACCGGCTCGCCACCATCGCGCAGAACAACGAGCTCGGCGCCGGTATGGCGGTGGCGATGAAGGACCTCGAGATCCGCGGCGCAGGCAACGTGCTGGGCGCCGAGCAGTCCGGCCACGTCGCCGGCGTCGGCTTCGACCTGTACGTCCGGCTGGTCGGCGAGGCGGTGGAAGCATATCGAGCGGCCGCCGACGGGAAGACCGTCGAGACCGCGGAGGAGCCGAAGGATGTGCGGATCGACCTGCCGGTCGACGCGCATCTGCCGCCGGACTACATCGGCAGCGACCGGTTGCGGTTGGAGGCCTACCGGCGGCTTGCCGCGGCGTCAGATGATGCGGGCGTCGACGCTGTGATCGACGAGCTCGTCGACCGCTACGGTCCACTGCCGGAGCCGGCCAACCGGCTGGTCGCCGTCGCGCGGCTGCGGCTGCTGTGCCGGAAATACGGCGTCACCGAACTCGCCGCGACGTCGACGTCGACCCTGCGGGTGTCCCCGCTGGAGCTGCCGGATTCGGCCCAGATGAGGTTGAAGCGGCTCTATCCGGGGGCGAACTACCGGGCGACGACGTCGACGGTGCAGGTCCCGGTACCGCGGGCCGGATCCGGGGTCGGCGCGCCGCGCATCAGAGATCTGGAGTTGGTGCAGATGGCGGCCAATCTGCTGCTGAATCTGCACGGCGAGACGCCAGGCAGCGTGGACGTCACCGCGAAATTGACTTCAACTTCCTGAAGGCACAGGTCAGCGCGCGTTTCGGGCGGTTTCAGGGGGCGGAATCCGCAAACCGCTGATAACGCCTCGGCGCCGCGGTCCGACATACGTAGCGGGGGGTCAAACAAGGTGTTGCATCGCCGACCCGTTGCGGGTGGCGAGATCGTCGTACAGAGAGCGGTCATGCAATCCCAAACCGAACATCACACACGCCGAGATTCGGTGTCGTCGTGACGCAAGGCGAAGGAGTGACATGAAATTCAAGAAGATCGCAGCGACCACGACCATGGCCGGCGCACTCGGCCTGGGCGCGCTGGGGCTGGGCGCAGGCCTGGCGCAGGCCGATCCGGCGGCTCCGCAGCCGCCGCGGATCCCGGTGCCCGCGGTGCCGGACGTGAACATCCCCGCGGTCAACATCCCCGACGTGAACGTGCCCAGCGTCAACGTCCCTGATGTGAACGTGCCGGGGGTCAATCTGCCGGACATCGCGTTCCCCGAACTGGGTGGATACTTCAACCTGCCGGGTCAGGCCATCCCGCCCGGGCAGCTGAAGAACGCCGAGTTCATCAACGGTGTCCCGAACCCGTTCTTCGGCATCCCGCCCGGTCAGCTGAAGAAGCTGCCGACGGTGAACGGCGTCGTCAACCCGTTCTTCGAGCAGGCGCCGGGCCACTGGCAGATCCCGGACGTCGTGTACGTGCCGGTGCCCTGACCTCACCGCTGTGGTCGATGGCCGCTCTGCCTTCGGGTGGGGCGGCCATCGCCACGCCGGGCCCGCCGCGACGGTGTATTGATATAACCGAGGTCAGCGTTCGCGTCGACATCCGTGAGGGGGCAGCAAGGTGACCGTCGTTCTGGTCGACCCCCGCCGCCCCTCCCTGGTTCCCGTTGACGCGATCGACCTGCTGACCGGGGACGTGCAGTACACCGAGGAAATGCCGATCAAGGTGCCGTGGTCGCTGCCCGCGGCCCGGCCGTGTTTCACCGATGAATCCGACGACGACCGGGCGGCGGTGCTGCTGTCGTCGGATCCGGCCCACCCCGCCGTCAGGGCGCGGATCGCCGCGGGCGACCGGGTGATCTCGGCCCCGGAACCGCAGGCGGGGGAGCGGCTGGTCGACGCCGTGGCGATGATGGACAAACTGCGGACCGCCGGGCCGTGGGAGAGCGAGCAGACCCACGAGACGCTCCGGCGGTATCTGCTCGAGGAGACCTACGAGCTGTTCGATGCGGTGCGCAGCGGTGACGCCGACCTGATGCGCGAAGAACTCGGAGATGTGTTGCTGCAGGTGCTGTTTCACGCACGCATCGCCGAGGATGCGCCGCAGCACTCGTTCGGCATCGACGATGTTGCCGACTCGCTGGTGCGCAAGCTCGGCAACCGGGTGCCCGCCGTGCTCGCCGGGGAGGAGATCTCCCTGGAGGCGCAGCTCGCGCAGTGGGAGGAGCGCAAGGCGCTGGAGAAGGCCCGCCGCGGGGTGGTGTCGTCGATGGACGACGTGCCGACCGGTCAGCCCGCGCTGGCGCTCGCGCAGAAGGTGCTCGCCCGCGCCGCCCAGGCCGGACTGCCCGCCGACCTGGTACCCGCCGACCTGACCACCGTCACCGTCTCGGCCGATCGGGACGCCGAGAATGCCTTGCGTGCAACGGTTCTCGAGTTCATGGACACGGTGCGCGCGGTCGAGCTGTCGATTGCGGCCGACCGTCGCGGCACCGATGTGCCCGAGGAACTCGACGGTGCGGCGCTCAGCGAGATCACCGAAGAAGAGTGGCGCGCGCACTGGCCCGTGACGGTCGACGAGCTCGACCCCGAAGACGCCCAAATGAACAAACGGGCGGAAAACACCGAGTAGCTTCCGCCATTTCGTCGATCTCGGTCGACGCGTATGCACCGCGGGTAACCCGCCCGCAGCGTGCGCCGAGATCGACGAAATGCCGAGATCTTCTCGCACTTCTGCGCCCAAACGTTCATTTGGGCGCAAGAGGGAGGGGTCAGGAGAACAGCGTCGAACCCCAGTACGCCGACGTGTCACCCTCGCGCAGGCCCGGCGGGCACGCGAACATCGCGGTGCCCGTGTGGGTGATGTACTCGTTCATCGCATCCTTGCGCGACATCTCGGCCTGCATCGGGATGAACTGCTTGACCGGATCGCGCACGAAAGCGATGAAGAACAGCCCGGCGTCGAGATGACCGAGACCGTCGGTGCCGTCGGTGAAGTTGTAACCGCGCCGCAGGATCTCGATACCGCCGAGGTTCTGCGGTGACACCAGCCGCACATGCGCGTCCTTGTCGATCAACGGTTCGCCGCGACCGTTGACCAGGTCGAGGTTGAGCTCCTCGAACTCGTCCACCAGGCCGTTGGGGGCGCCGCTGCCCTTCTGCCGTCCGATCACCCGCTCCTGTTCCAGCAGCGTCGTGCGGTCCCAGTTCTCTATCCGCATCCGGATCCGCCGCGTCACCAGATAGCTTCCGCCGGTGAGCCATTCGGGTCCATCGCCGTCGGCCACCCAGACGAACTCGTCGATCAGGCCGGTCTCCTCGGCCTTGATGTTGGCCGTACCGTCCTTGAATCCGAACAGGTTTCGCGGCGTCGCCTGCTCGGCAGTGGTCGAACTGGTGCGCCCGAACCCGAGTTGGGTGTAGCGCACCGCCACGGTGCCGAAGCCGACCCGCGCCAGATTTCGGACCGCATGGAACGCGACCTGCGGATCGTTCGCGCAGGCCTGCACGACGATGTCCCCGCCGCAGCGGTTGGGGTCCATCGTCTCGTTCGGAAATTTCGGCAGATCGGCCAGCTGCTCGGGTTTGCGGTCGGCGACGCCGAAGCGGTCCTTACCGTCCTTGACGAAGAACGACGGCCCGAACCCGATGGTCAGCGTCAGCTGTGACGCGGGCAGTCCGAGCGCCTCGCCGGTGTCGCCCGGCGGGGCGTACGGGTTGCCGTCGATCGCGCCCTGGTCGACGGCCTCCTCGCCTCTGGTCATCCGTTCGGCCATCTCGGTCCACTGCTTGAGCAGGGCGATGACGTCGTCGCGGCGGTCGGTGGTGACGTCGAAGACGCAGAACGTCATCCGGTCCTGCTGTGCGGTGACGATCCCGGCCTGGTGTTCGCCGCGGAACTCCACCGGCGACTGCAGGCTCGCGGGCGCTGCGGTGGCCGCGGTCGCCCGGCCGGCCAGCGCACCCGCACCGGCTGCGCCGACCACCGCGGCCGTCACCCCCGCCGCGCCGAACAGCCGGCGCCGGGAGATGCCTTCGGGAGGATTACTGAGGGGCGACGACACCTTGCACCTGGCTGACTTCCTTGCTCAGCGCGTCGATCGCGCGGGACAGTTCCTGCCGCTCGGGCTCGGTGACCTTGTCGTACGACACGAAACCGTCACCCTCGCGGTACTTCTCGAGCAACGCCTCGACCTCTTCGAACCGCTGATCCACCCGCTTGCCCAGCTCGGCGTCGCGCTCGTCGAGGATCGGCCGCACCGACGCCACCGCAGTCTGCGAACCCTGCAGGTTCGCACTGAAGTCCCACAGGTCGGTGTGGCTGAAGATGTCCTCTTCGCCGGTGATCTTGCTGATCGCGATCTCGTCGAGCAGACCCTGGGCGCCGCCGGCGATCTGCGTCGAGTCGATCGTGTAGTCGGGCGCCTTGACGCCGTCGTTGAGTTCCTTGACGTCGGCGACCAGCTGATCGGCGATCGCGTTGGTGTCAGGCTGCAGCCCGCTCACCCACAGGTCCTTCTCGAGGCGGTGGAAGCCGGTCCACTTCTGGCCGGGTTCGAGGTCAGCCTCGCGCAGGTCGATGCGCGGATCCAGATCGTTCGGGAACGACTCGGCGACGGGCTCGATCCGCTCGAAGTAGGTCCGCGTCGGGCCGAACTGCGCCTTGGCGGACTCGATGTCACCGGCCTTGATCGCGGCGGTGAACGCCTCGACGGCCGGTACCAGCGCGTCGGTCTGGCTGGTCACGTAGCGCTTGTAGCTGTCGGCGGCCTCTTTGAACTTGCCCTCGGTGTCGACCTGCTTGGCCTCACCGGTGACGACGAAGTCGCCGCGGATGCCGTCACCGACCATGCCGGGCCGGCACGACGTCTCGTAGGTGCCCGGCTGGGAGAGCTGGACGACGAGCTTGCGCTGCAGTCCGGGGGAGATGTTCTCCACCTCACCCATCACCCGGTCGCCCTCGCTGTAGACGTAGAACTCGGTGACCTTGCTGCCGTTGTTGGTGACGACGAAGGTGCTCGGACCGGAGGTGGCCTCGGTGCCCGACAGCGCGCAGGCGTCGTCGGAGGCGTCGACGGTGATCTCGCCCGGTCCGCTGGCGCCGCTGTCGCCGGACTGCTCTTTGGCCTGGCAGCCGACCAGCGAAAAACCGGCGAGCAACGCGGCGGCGGCGACGCCGGCCTTGGCTCCTGGGGTGACGTTCACGTGGTGGACCTTTCAGACGGTGGGGTGGGGGTCGGATCGGGTGCGGCGGCCCGGCGGGTCGGCCGCAGATAGGCGAACAGCACCACGGCCAGATAGGCCAGCCAGCCGGCGAGCTGCAGGACGGTCGGCGTCGGCGTGATGTTGAAGATCCCCTGGATCACCTCGCCGTACCACGACGACCAGTGGAACCAGCCGGAGATGTCGAACGCGCGCGTCGTCAGACCGGGCAGCCAGCCCACGGTCTGGAGCGCGCCGATGCCGTAGGAGAGGATCCCCGCGGCCACGACGATGAGGAATACGCCCGTGTATTTGAAGAACTTGGCGAGGTCGATGCGGATGGCGCCGGCGTACATCCCGTAGGCGATGGCCGCGGCGATCAACACACCGAGGATGAGGCCGAACAACGGCCACGCGGTCTCGGCCTCGGCGTAGCCGACCATGAACAGCGCGGTCTCGACGCCTTCACGGCCGACGGCCAGGAACGCCAGCGCCGTCACCGCGTACGGTCCGGTCTCCAGCGCGCGATCCATGTTGCTGCGCAGCTCACCGGACAGTCCGGCGGCCGCGGACTTCATCCACAGCACCATCGTCGTGACGATGGCGACGGCGATCAGCGAGGCGACCCCCGCGATGGCCTCCGCACCCAGCCCGGTGATGGTGTACGCGCTGAACTGGATCGTCAGGAATACGACGACGGTCATCGCCACCGCTGCGCCGACACCGAGCCACACCCATTTCAGGGCGTCGCGCCGGTCGGATTTGACGAGGAACGCCACCAGGATCGTCACCACGATCGCGGCTTCGAGCCCTTCGCGCAGGCCGATCAGGCCGCTGCCGAAGAGTTGCGAGGTGATGTTGGGTGCGGCGACGGACATGATCGCGTCGCTCAGGACCACCGACATCGTCGACCTCGCTACCAGGGACTTTTCACTCTATGCCTCGACCGGGCAAAGCAAGGCTTGCCTACTTTAACAGCGCGGCTGACCCAACGTAACCGTTCGCCGACGGCGTGACTGACCCCGGTTCGGTGCGAACGCATGGAACTATGGGGACACGGAAGGGGTAGAGGAGTCCGGTGTCGCCGATTCGTTGGGTGCAGGGCGCCGTGGTGACGGGAGCCGCGGCCCTGCTGTTGGCCTCGAGTTGCTCATGGCAGCTGGGCATTCCCATTCCCGAAGGGGTCCCGCCCCCGGCGGGCGATCCCGTGCCGGCTGTGGACACCTACGCCTCCGGCCGCCCCGCCGACCAGTTGCACGAATGGGCACAGGAACGCGCACCCCGACTCGGTATCCCCGTCACCGCGCTGGAGGCCTACGCCTACGCCGCGCGCGTGGCCGAGGTGGAGAACCCGGAGTGCAACCTGAAATGGACCACGCTGGCCGGGATCGGCATGATCGAGAGCCATCACGGCAGGTACCGCGGCGCGATGGTCGCCTCGAACGGCGAGGTCACCCCGCCTATCCGCGGGATGCGGCTGGACGGATCGAGCGGCAACATGCGGATCGCGGACACCGACGCGGGACTGCTCGACGGCGACACCGATCTCGACCGGGCCATGGGTCCGATGCAGTTCATCCCGGAGACGTGGCGGCTGTACGGGGTGGACGCCAACGGTGACGGCAAGGTCGATCCCGACAACATCGACGACGCGGCGCTGTCCTCGGCCGGCTACCTCTGCTACACGGGCAAGAACCTGTCGACGCCCCGAGGCTGGATGAACGCGCTGCGGGCCTACAACTACTCCGAGCAGTACGCCCGCTCGGTGCGCGACTGGGCGACCGCCTACGCCGAGGGCCGCGCGCTGTGACCCGGCCTACCAACATCTAGGCTGGTGAGCCGAAAGGCCAGCCCCGCGCCGCACCCCAGGAGGAGACGCCAGTGCCCATCATCGAGCAGGTCGGAGCCCGCGAGATCCTCGACTCCCGCGGAAACCCGACGGTCGAGGTCGAGGTGGCCCTCACCGACGGCACCTTCGCGCGGGCCGCAGTGCCCTCGGGCGCGTCGACCGGTGAACACGAAGCCGTGGAGCTGCGCGACGGGGGCTCCCGCTACGGCGGCAAGGGCGTCGACAAAGCGGTGCAGGCCGTCCTCGACGAGATCGCCCCTGCGGTCATCGGGATGAGCGCCGACGACCAGCGGCTCATCGACCAGGCCCTGCTGGATCTCGACGGCACCCCCGACAAGTCGCGGTTGGGCGCCAACGCGATCCTCGGGGTGTCGCTGGCGGTGGCCAAGGGCGCCGCCGAGTCGGCCGGGCTGCCGCTGTTCCGGTACCTGGGCGGCC
Source organism: Mycobacterium sp. 852013-51886_SCH5428379 (assembly GCF_001665575.1). Lineage (GTDB taxonomy): Bacteria > Actinomycetota > Actinomycetes > Mycobacteriales > Mycobacteriaceae > Mycobacterium. The sequence goes on from NZ_LZSU01000036.1 coordinate 51,370, forward strand.
CCAACGCGCACATCCTGCCCGTGCCGATGATGAACATCCTCAACGGTGGCGCGCACGCCGACACCGGCGTCGACGTCCAGGAGTTCATGGTGGCGCCGATCGGTGCGCCGTCGTTCAAGGAAGCGCTGCGCTGGGGCGCCGAGGTGTACCACTCGCTGAAGTCGGTGCTCAAGAGGCAGGGCCTGTCCACCGGACTCGGCGACGAGGGCGGCTTCGCCCCCGACGTGGCGGGCACCAAGGCCGCGCTGGACCTGATCTCCACGGCCATCGAGGGTGCCGGCTTCTCGCTGGGCACCGACGTGACGCTGGCGCTGGACGTGGCCGCGACCGAATTCTTCACCGACGGCACCGGTTACAGCTTCGAGAAGGAGACCCGCACGGCCGAGCAGATGGCCGACTTCTACGCGAGCCTGCTCGACGCCTACCCGCTGGTGTCGATCGAGGATCCGCTGGACGAGGACGACTGGGACGGCTGGGTGGCGTTGACCAACCAGATCGGTGACCGGGTTCAGCTCGTCGGCGACGACCTGTTCGTCACCAACCCGGAGCGGTTGGAGGAGGGCATCGACCGGGGCGCCGCGAACGCGCTGCTGGTCAAGGTCAACCAGATCGGCACGCTGACCGAGACCCTGGACGCCGTCGCGCTCGCGCACAACAGCGGCTACCGCACGATGATGAGCCATCGCAGCGGCGAGACCGAGGACACCACGATCGCCGACCTGGCCGTCGCGGTGGGCAGTGGCCAGATCAAGACCGGTGCCCCGGCCCGCAGCGAGCGCGTCGCCAAGTACAACCAGCTGCTGCGCATCGAGGAGACCCTCGGCGACGCCGCCCGCTACGCCGGCGACCTGGCCTTCCCGCGGTTTGCCCTGGAGACCAAATAGCTCGTGCCCGAGTCGAAGCGGCCCGATCCCAAGCGTCGGTCCCCGGCCTCATCCAGACCGGGGAAGCCGGGTGCTCCCGGTGGCGCGGGGCGGGGTCGCCCGAAGACTTCGGCAAAAGCGGCGCGTGAGCCGCGGGCCATCGAGGCACGTTCGGCCAGAGACACCGAAGGCGCCGCCGCGGACGGCGAGTCCGCCGACGGCGCGGAGGCGGTATCGGTCGGGCGGTCGATCATGCTGCGGGCCGAGGAGCTCGCCGCCCGCCAGTCCGAGCAGCGGTTCGGGTCGGCTGCGCGGCGGGCGGCCATCCTGGCCGCGGTGGTGTGCGTGTTGACGCTGACGATCGCCGGGCCGGTCCGCACCTACTTCGCGCAGCGCACCGAGATGAGACAACTCAAGGAGACCGAGGAACTGCTGCGGTCACAGATCGCCGACCTCGAGGAGCAGAAGATCAAGTTGGCGGATCCGGTGTTCATCGCCGCGCAGGCCAGGGAGCGCCTGGGCTTCGTGATGCCCGGGGACATCCCGTTCGAGGTGCAATTGCCCCCGGGCGCGATCACCCCCGACGGCCCCGACGCCGCGCCGAACACCGTCCCGTCCGGAGAGCCGTGGTACACGTCGCTGTGGAAGACCATCGCCGATGACCCGCATGGTCTTTCGCCCGTCGCCCCGTTGCCGGGTCCGCCTCCGCCGCCCGCTCCGCCGCCACCAGCGTTCCCGGCGCCCGGTGGTTGAGCCCGCCGATCTCGACGCCGTCGCCCGCCAGTTGGGGCGGGAGCCCCGCGGTGTCCTCGAGATCGCCTACCGATGCCCGAACGGCGAACCCGGCGTCGTCAAGACCGCACCGCGGCTGCCCGACGGCACACCGTTCCCCACGCTGTACTACCTCACCCATCCGGCGCTGACCGCGGCGGCGAGCCGGCTGGAATCGTCGGGCCTGATGCGGGACATGACCGAGCGCCTCGCCCACGACGAAGATCTCGCGGCGGCCTACCGGCGCGCGCACGAGTCCTACCTCGCCGAGCGCGACGCGATCGAGTCGCTGGGCACCACCTTCTCCGGGGGCGGGATGCCCGACCGGGTGAAGTGCCTCCACGTCGTGATCGCCCATGCACTGGCAAAGGGGCCGGGGGTCAACCCGTTCGGTGACGAGGCTTTGGCGATACTGGCCGCCGAACCGGGGATGGCGGGGATCTTGGACCGGAAGGTGTGGACGTGAGCCGAGTCGCGGCAGTGGACTGCGGAACCAATTCGATCCGGCTGTTGATCGCGGATCTGGCCGACGGGGGACTGACCGACGTGCACCGGGAGATGCGTATCGTGCGCCTCGGGCAGGGGGTGGATGCGACGGGTGAATTCGCCCCGGACGCGTTGGCACGCACGCGTTCCGCGCTCGTCGACTATGCCCAGCTGATGCGCGACCACGGGGTGACGCAGGTGCGGATGGTGGCGACGTCGGCGGCGCGGGACGTGGCCAACCGCGACGAGTTCTTCGCGATGACCGCCGAGGTGCTCGGCGCGGTGGTGGACGGATCGGTCGCCGAGGTGATCACCGGGACCGAGGAGGCGGAGCTGTCGTTCCGCGGCGCGGTCGCCGACTTCGACTCCGGTGCAGGGCCTTTCGTGGTGGTGGATCTCGGCGGCGGATCGACCGAGGTGGTACTCGGTGGCGGCGGCACCGACGACGGTGTGGACGCCGGTTTCTCGGCCGACATCGGCTGTGTGCGGCTGACCGAACGGTGTCTGCACTCCGACCCCCCGACCGCCGACGAGGTGGACGCCGCGCGTGCGGTCATCCGCGAGGCGCTCGACGAGGCGTTGCGGGCCGTACCCGTGGCCGGCGCGAAGACGTGGGTCGGCGTGGCGGGCACCATGACGACCCTGTCGGCGCTGGCGCACAAGATGACGACCTACGACTCCGAGGCGATCCACCTCTCGCGCGTGGGATTCGATGCGGTGCTGGAGGTCTGTGACGAGCTGATCGCGATGACCCGTACGCAGCGCGCCGCCCTGGGACCCATGCACGAGGGCCGTGTCGACGTCATCGGCGGCGGTGCGCTGATCGTCACCGAACTCGCGCGCGAACTGCGGGAGCGGGCCGGGATCACCGAACTCGTGGTCAGCGAGCACGACATCCTGGACGGAATCGCGCTGTCGCTGGCCTAGAGCGTCTGATGGACGCCGGTGGTCCGGAATCGGCTGCGGTACATACTCGGTGAGACGCCCAGCGCGCGGCGGAAGGTGCGGCGCATAGTGTCGGCAGAGCCGAATCCCGCTCGGCGCGCGACGGTTCCCTGACCGAGGTCTCCGGTGGCGAGCAGCATCTTCGCGGCTTCCAGCCTGGCCTGCTCGACGAATCGGGCCGGGGTCATCCCGACCTGGTCGTGGAACATGCGCACCAGGTGGCGCTCGCTGACCGCCGCGCGGTCTGCCATCATTGCGATCGAATGGTCGGCGGCCGGATCGGCGACCACGGCGTCCAGGATCTCGCGCAGCCCCCGACTCACCGGCAGCGCCGCCTCGGTCCACACACTGAACTGCGCCTGACCGCCCGGGCGTTGCAGGAACACCACCATCCAGCGCGCCACGCGCCGGGCCACGTCCGGGCCGTAGTCGCTCTCCACCAGCGCGAGGCCCAGATCGATCCCCGCGCTGATGCCTGCGCCGGTGATGAACCGGCCGTCCTGGACGAAGAGCGAATCGGGATCGACCGTGACGCCGGGGTAGGCCCGCGCCAGATCGGCGCAATGCGCCCAGTGCGTGGTCGCGCGACGGCCGTCGAGCAGGCCGAGTGCGGCCAGCACGAACGCGCCGGTGCACACCGAGGCGACCCGGCGTGGGCGAATGGGAGTACTACGACCACTGGGTGGCGACCCTCGAGAAACTCGTCGACCGGCACGACTTGCTGACCGCGCCGGTGCTGACGGACGCGGGAAACCACGCCGTTGCGCACGACCATCCCCATGACCACTAGACCCGACCCCCAGAGGAGTCTCCGATGAGCAATCTCCCGATGAGCGGCGCCCACCCCGGTCTGGCCGTGCCGCGGCCGGACATCCGGTCGACCGCCGAAAACCTCGCCGCACCAGCCCGATTGGCCACGATCACCCTACTCGCGCTGATCGCCTACTACTTCGTGGGTTTCGACCAGGGCGCAGTGTCGGTGTTCGGCGAGGACACCCACATCCACGAGTTCCTGCACGACGCCCGTCACCTGCTGGGGTTCCCGTGCCGCTGACGACCGAGATGCCCGCCGCGGTGCGGTATCTGGTTCCCGGCGCGGTGGCCGGGCTGGTGTGCTTCGCGTTCAGCCGGGTGAAGATCGAGCCGTTGATCGGCACCGCGGTGGCATACGAGGGTGAGCGCGAACATGTCGAATCCCAGCTCGCCGGCGGTGACCACCACGCGCACGGCCACGAGTTGTTCACCCGGGCGGTCCAGGAGAACGCGGGCGCCGGGGTCGGTATCGTGGCCTTCGGCGTCATCATGAGCGTGCTGTTCGCGGTGGCCTATACCGTGATCCGTGGCGGTCGCCGTGCTACCGGGTCTGAAGTATCCGGCCAATCCGCCCACCGTCGGACTGGACGAGACTGTGCCCGAACGTAGTTCGGCGTTCCTCACGATGACGGGGCTGTCGGTGCTGGGCGCCGTGGTGGCGCTGGCGGCTGCGGTGGCATGGTCACGCCGGTGGGGCGGTCGGCGCGCCAGTGTCCTCGCGGTCGGCGGCTACGCCACGCTGATGCTCTGCGCGATGGTGGCGCTGCCCGGATTCCATGAGGTGCCCGGCCCGCTGACCGGACCCGAGGGCATGGTGCTCGACGGCTTCCCCGCGGAGGTGCTGGCCGACTTTCGCGTCTACACGCTGGTGAACCAGGCGCTGCTGTGGGCGGTGATCGGCGTCGTCTCGGCAGCGGTCACCCGTGGCGTACGGCGACCACCGGTAGCGCCGTTCTCGCCGATGCCGACAGCCGCTGTCGGCTGAGGGCGGGCCAGGCCTGTACGGCGCAGAACGGCGCGCACTGATCCTGGTCCGAGCGGGTGCCGACGTGGACGCAGCACTGGATGAGGCGCTCCTCGATCATCGTCGACATGTCCATGAACGGTTTCACCGTGATCCGTACGACCCGCTCGCCCAGGAGCCGCCGCAGCTTCCGCCGCCGACCGGGCAGCGCCGAGGACGCCAGTGTCAGCAGCGTCGACATCCCGAGATCGCAACTCTGACAGATGATCTTCCAGATGTCGCCGATCTGCGGATGAGACAGCGACGACTGTTCGGAAAGCAGGCCGAGCAGGGATTCCTGCACCGCCACCCGCAGTTGCCGGGGTAGTTCGGAATCGGCGATGCGGTTGGAGACTAGACCGAGTCGTGCCTTGAGGGTGTCGGTGCCGATCAGCGACACCAGTGAGCGCCACTGGTCGTTGTCGTCCCGGATGAGATAGCCGACCGAACAGCAGTGCGGATGTGAACACGGCAGCGCGGTCAGGTCCCGCCACGTGACGGCGCCGTCGGTCTGCGGCCCCAGGCGGGCGAGCACACCGGTGTGGGTGAGGCGGTCGAGCGGATCGATCAGCCCGCTGCGGCCCGAACCGAACTGCGGCTGGATCGTGATGCCCCCGACGAACGGGGTGTCCAGCGCGAGTTGCACCATCTGCCCGATCTCGTCGTCGTTGACCCCCAGCGCCGTGGCCATCACCAGGGTTGTGAAGATCTCCCGGGACGACAACCGGTGCAACACCTCGGCTTTCATCCGGCGCAGATCGCCGCCGCGATGATGACGGTGCGCCGCCTCGGAGATGCCGTCGTACTGCAAATACACCTCGACACGTTCGCGGTGGGTGGTCAGCAGGTCCAGCAGCCCGTCGTCGGTGGCCAGCCGGAGACCGTTGGTGTTGACCAGGATCCGGGTGATCGGCCGGGCGGTCAGCTCGGCGAGCAGTTCCGGCAGCTCGGGATGCAGAGTCGGTTCGCCGCCGCTGAGCATCACCACGTCGAGGCGGCCGTTCTCCCGGGCCAGCCGCTGGTCGACACTGGCCAGAACGTCGGCGACGGCCACCACGTTGCGCAGATCGGGCGATGAGTCGGTGAAGCACGTCGGGCAGCGCAGGTTGCACGTCTCGGCGATGTCCTGCAACAGGATGCAGGTGTGCTGCGTCTGCATCTCCGGCAGCCCGCGCAGATACGCCATCGGAACGGGATCGAAGTTGCCCGCGACGTCGGGGGTGTGGGTCTTGGTGGGTGCGGTCCACTCTTCGAGGTAGGTCAGGATCTCGGGGTCTTCGTCGTAGAGCGTGCGCACCAGACCGTGCGTGCGGCAGCCACGTTCCAGCCACACTCGGCCCTCGCGCTCGATGAGCATGCCGCTCAACCGTTCGACGTCTGCCAGGGGGCGTTCCGGCGCCTCGTCGTGGCAGCGCGGACAGAACGCGGTCACGTACCGGTGCAACCGGTCCCCGCGCAACCCCATACCGGCCGTCATGCGTTGTATATGGCGGGGTTGACGCCGGTGCAGAAGCCGACGGTGACGACCGACATCAACGCCCAGCCGATCATCAGACCGAGGCCGATTCCCTTGGCGTGCGGATTTTTCGTCGCCAGCAGTGCGCCGCCGCCGACGAAGGCGATGAGCGCCAGCATGACTGCCGCCGCGCCGAGGATCGGGTTGGCCGAACCGGTCTGCGAACCGGCCGCGATGAACGCCCCGAAACCGAGTACCGCGTTGAACACGACGTAGATCGGGGCGCCGACGAAGATCATGCCGAGGGAGATCTTGCGGGGCGGCGGCGGTGGGGGATACGGCGGTGGGTACGGCGGATACGGGGGGTACGGAGGACCGGGTCCGGTGGTCATGCGCGTGCTCCCTGGTAGCCGGTTGGTGAGCGATAGTAACCACGCCGCCGGCCGTACCACAGCCGAATGCCGAGAAGCAGCAGCGTGGGCAGCAGAACCCACTGCGGCCGCGTGAGATTCAGCCACACGGTGTCGTTGGCGCGGACGAACTCGACGATGAAGCGGAACGCGGCGTACGCGGTGATGTAGAGGACGAACAGTTCGCCGGGCCGGTGGACACGGTCCCGCAACCACAGCAGGACGACGAACGCGGTGAGCTGGAAGGCGATCTCGTAGAGGAACGACGGATGCATCGCCGCGCCGGTCAGGCAGCCCGGACACTCCGGCGTGGTGGCCGGAGCGTGCACACCCCAGGGCAGGCTGGTGGGCCGCCCCGGCGCCTCGGTGAGGTGGCAGCCGATGCGTCCGACCGCGATCCCCAGTGCGACCGCCGGTGCGAACAGATCGCCGGTCTTGCCCCGGTACCCGCCGATGCGCTTGGCGACCAGCACCCCCACATAGGCGCCCAGCAGACCGCCGATGATGCTGCGCGAACCGAACTGCCACGCCTCGGCGAGGCTCGGGTTCGCGCCGGGATCGAGATGGCGTGCCCACCCGGACAGCCGCATACCGATCGCCCCGCCGACGAGGGCACCGGCAACGGCCACGACCGACTGTTCGTTCATGGCACCGCGCCTGCGCGCCTCGAGCACGAACACGACGACCGCGGCGCACACCCCGAGACCCACGAACACCCCGTGCACCGGCACCTCGACGGGGCCGATCTGCCACGTGGGGACCATCCGCGGATCCTATCCGGCCAGGGACAGTCCCGCGGCGAGTGCGAAACCGAGGACTGCGGCCAGACCTGCTGGCTCACGAGCCTTTTCGGTGGCCTCCGGGATCATCGACCCGACGAGCATCACCAGTAGCGCACCGGCGGCGAATCCGTCGATGCCGCCCTGCAGCGCGTTGCCGGCCACCTCCTGCAAAGCGAATCCACCGACGGTGGCGGCCGCGCAGAGGGCGGCGATCACGGCCCATCCGGCGAGGATGCGTCGCCGGGGATGGCCGGCGGCGCGCATGTCGCTGGCCGATCCGACGGCCTCCGGGAGGTTCGAGACGAAGATCGCCAGGAGGAGTGCGGGGCTCACGGCGCCGCCGGTGGCGATACCGATGCCCAGGACCGCCTGCTCGGGGATTCCGTCCAAGAGCGCCCCGATGAGCAGCGGCTTACCCGATGACGCGTTCGGATCTGCGCCGCCGAACCGGTCGACGGTCCGGTCGGCGACGTAGAACGTCACCGCGCCCAGGGCCAGGCCCAGCGCGACCGGTACCGCGCCGCTGACCTTGAAGCCCTCCTCGGCGAGTTCGAAGGAGATCGACGACACCAGTGCACCCGCGCCGAAGCCGAGGACGAGACCGATCAGCCGCTGATTCCAGGCTCGCGCCGCCCCGGCGAGCGCGCCGATCACCAGGGACGACGCGGCGACGGCGCCCCACAGCAGCGCGGTGGTCACCGCTCAGGCGTGGGACGCGGTGCGGCGCTTGCGGCGCCGGGGTTTCGTCGGGTCGCGCTGCGCGGCCAGGGTGAGCGCGAGGATCACCATGATCACGCCGAGCACGAAGTGCAGCCAGCTGTCCGCGCGGTTGAGCGGGAACAGTTCGGCGATGGCGCTGTGTGCCGTCGCCATGCGGAAGATCCACACGCCGAGCAGCACGACGCCGCCGATCAGCAGGTATGCCCGCGACGCGGCATACGTTCTCGCCGAGAGCATTCCGGCCGCTCCGTAGACGAGGTGCACGACGTTGTGCAGCCCCGAGACCGCGAAGACGCCGAACAACTCGGCATCGGCATCCGAGGGGTGACCCAGCCACCGCAGCGCGTCCTGGTTGACGGTCAGCCCCGGCACGAAACCGAAGGCGCCGAGCAGGAGGAAACCCGCGCCCACGAGCAGTGCGGCGCCCTGGACGGCCATCAGCGTGGGCTTTCTCGCCATCGCCTCGCCTCCATCCGGTCGACGCTCGTCGGACCTGCGCTGACGAAATACCCGGCCGGGCCCGTCGTCAACCCGTGCGAGGGTAACCGGTCAGCCGCGCAGCACCGGGTGTAGCGCCTCGATCACCGACGGGTCCTCGATGGTCGACGGCAGCGGCTCGTCTCGGCCCTCGGCGATGCCGCGCATCGTCTTGCGCAGGATCTTGCCCGACCGGGTCTTCGGCAGCGCGGGGACGACGTCGACGGTGCGGAAGCACGCCACCGCGCCGATGTTGTCGCGAACCGCGGCGACGAGTTCCTGTTGCAGTCCGTCTTCGGACGCCCCGGATTTGAGCACCACGAACCCGCGCGGCACCTGCCCCTTGAGGTCATCCGCGACGCCGATCACCGCGCATTCGGCCACCGCCGGATGGGTGGCCAGCACCGCTTCGATGGAGCCGGCGGACATCCGGTGTCCGGCGACGTTGATGACGTCGTCGGTGCGGCCCATGACGAACAGGTAGCCGTCGCCGTCGAGATAGCCGCCGTCTCCGGTGAGGTAGTACCCGGGGAACGCGGACAGATAGGACTTGACGTAGCGGTCGTCGTCACCCCAGAGGGTGGGCAGGGTGCCGGGCGGGAGCGGCAGCTTCACGCAGATCGCGCCCTCCTCGTCCAGTCCGCACTCCGATCCGTCGGCGTTGAGGATGTGGACGTCGTAGCCGGGCATCGGCACCGTCGCCGAACCGGGTTTGACCGGTAGCGCTTCGACCCCCATCGGGTCGCCGGCGATGGCCCAGCCCGTCTCGGTCTGCCACCAGTGGTCGATCACCGGGATGCCGAGTCTTTCGGCGGCCCACTCGTAGGTGGCGGGGTCGAGTCGCTCGCCGGCCTGGAACAGGTAGCGCAGTTTCGACAGGTCGTAGTCGGCGAGCAGGCGACCCTCCGGATCCACCTTCTTGATCGCCCGGATCGCGGTCGGTGCGGTGAACAGCGCCTTCACGCCGTATTCGGCGGCCACCCGCCAGAACGCGCCGGCGTCGGGGGTGCCGACGGGTTTGCCCTCGTAGACCACGGTCGTGGCGCCGAGCAGCAGCGGCGCGTAGACGATGTAGGAATGCCCGACCACCCAGCCGACATCTGAAGCGGCCCAGTACACATCGCCCGGCGCGATGTCGTAGAGGTGGCGCATGCTCCACAGCAGGGCGACGGCGTGGCCGCCGTTGTCGCGGACGATGCCCTTGGGCTTGCCGGTGGTGCCTGAGGTGTAGAGCACGTAGAGCGGATCGGTGGCGGCCACGGGCACCGGGTCGACGGGCTCGGCCTTCGCGAGCAGTTCGGCCCAGTCGTGATCGCGGCCCGCGGTCAGCTCGCAGGGATGGTGTTCGCGCTGCAGGATCACACACGCCGCCGGGGTGTGTTCGGCCATGTCGAGCGCGGCGTCGAGCATCGGCTTGTACTCGACGGTGCGCGTGGGTTCGACACCGCAGGACGCCGAGACCACGACCGTGGGGCGGGCGTCGTCGATGCGGGCGGCCAGCTCGTGCCCGGCGAAGCCGCCGAACACCACCGAGTGCACCGCGCCGAGGCGGGCGCACGCCAACATCGCGATCAGTGCCTCGGGCACCATCGGCAGGTAGATGACGACGCGGTCGCCTTTGGCCACGCCGAGGCCGCGCAGCACGCCGGCGAAGCGCGCGGTCTGGTCGAGCAGCTCGCGGTAGGTGTATGTGCGTTTGACGCCGGTGACGGGAGAGTCGTAGATCAGGGCCGTCTGCTGGCCGCGACCGTCGTCGACGTGCCGGTCCAGCGCGTTGGCGCAGGTGTTCAGTTCACCGTCCGGGAACCAGCGGTAGAACGGCGGATTGGAGTCGTCGAGGATCGTGCTCGGCTCCCGCGTCCAGGTGACGGCTTTGGCGGCCTCGGCCCAGAAGGCGGAGGGGTCAGCGACGCTCGCATCGAAGAGGTCTCGGTAGGCACCCATGCCTGGAACGGTATACCCGTGCTGTCGGCCTCACGGCTGGAACCGGTATCCCATCCCCGCCTCGGTCAGTAGATGCACCGGATGCGACGGATCGTCTTCGAGCTTGCGGCGCAACTGCGCGAGATACACACGCAGATAATGGGTTTCCTTCGCGTAGGCGGGTCCCCACACCTCGCGCAAGAGCTCCTCGCGGCCGACGAGTTTGCCTCGGTGGCGCACCAACATCTCGAGCATGCCCCACTCGGTGGGGGTGAGGTGGACCTCCGCGCCGTTCTTGGTCACCCGCTTGGCGGCGAGGTCGACGGTGAACGACTCGGTCTCGACAACGGGTTCGTCGTCACCGGCCGCGGTGGCGCGGCGCACCGCGGCGCGCAACCGGGCCAGGAACTCGTCCATGCCGAACGGTTTCGTGACGTAGTCGTCGGCACCCGCGTCGAGTGCTTCGACCTTGTCGGCGGAGTCGGTGCGCGCCGAGAGGACGATCACCGGCGCCGTCAACCAGCCGCGCAGACCGGCCAGCACGTCGATGCCGGACATGTCGGGTAACCCGAGGTCCAGGACCACCACGTCGGGCCGGTGGTCGGCGGCCGAGCGCAGCGCGTCGGCGCCCGTCGCGGCCGTGGTGACGTCGTATCCGCGCACCGAGAGGTTGATGCGCAGGGCCCGCAGGAGCTGGGGTTCGTCGTCGATGACGAGCACACGCGTCGTCATGCGCCGTCGCCGGTCTGGGCGGCCAGCTCGATCTCGACGGTCAGCCCACCGCCGGGGGTGTCGGTGGCGGTCACCGTGCCGCCCATCGCCTCGACGAATCCGCGGGCCACCGACAGCCCGAGTCCGACGCCGCCGGCACTGTGCTGGTCGCCCAACCGCTGGAACGCGCCGAACACCCGCTCCTCGGCGCCGCGCGGAATGCCGGGCCCCTCGTCGACGATTGCGATGAGCACGCGGTCGCCGACCCGTCCCGCGGTCACCCGGATCGGTCCGTCCGGGGCGTACCGCAGCGCGTTGTCGACGAGGTTGGCGAGCACCCGCTCCAGCAGGCCCGCGTCCGCCGCGACCACGCAGTCACCGACGTCGACCTGCACCCTGTCGAGCTGCCCCGACCCGGCGACGCCCCTGCTAATTCCGAGCAGCGCCCGCTGCACCGTCTCCTCGAGGTAGACCCGGCGGAGCTCGGGCCGCACCGCACCGGCCGCCAGCCGCGAGGAGTCGAGCAGGTTGTCCACCAGCGCGGTCAGCTGGTCGACCGATTCCTCGACGGTCGCCAGCAGTTCGGCGGTGTCCTCGGCGGAGAAGTCGACGTCGTCGCTGCGCAGGCTGGAGACTGCCGCCTTGGCCCCGGCCAGTGGGGTGCGCAGATCGTGGCTGACGGCGGACAGCAGCGCGCGGCGTAGTTCGTCGGCACGGGAGATGGCCTCGGCCTGGCTGGCCTCCGCGGTGAGTTCCCGCTGCCGCACCAGACCGGCGGCCTGTCCGGCGACGGCGGCCAGCACCCGCCGGTCGTGCGCGGCCAGGGTGCGCCCCGCCAGCAGCAACCAGAACTCGTCGTCACCGACCTCGATGGCGGTGTCGGCGCTCTCGACCTCGGCGCACGGTTTCTCGCCCACCCCCGCAACGATGCCGGTGCCGGCCCGCACCAGGCTGACGGCGCGCTGTGAGTACGTCTCGCGGACGCGTTCCAACAGCATGGTGAGGTCGGCGCCGCGCAGCACCGAGCCGGCGAAGAGGGCGAGCAGTTCGGCCTCGCGGGAGGCGCGGCGGGCTTCGCGGGTCCGTTTGGTCGCGCTGTCGACGAGTGCGGCGACCGCGACGGCGACGGCCAGCAACACCACGATCGTCAGCGCGCTGTCGGGTTCGGCGATCGTGAACGTATGCCGGGGCGTGATGAGGAAGTAGTTGAGCAGCAGACCGGACAGCACCGCCGACAGCGCGGCGGGGGCCACGCCGCCCAGCAGTGCCACCAGCAGGACGCCCACGACGAACACCGCACTCTCGCCTGCAACGCCCAGTACGGGATCGAGCAACAGGACCGTCAGCGCGCAGATCGCGGCAGGGACCACGAGGGCGGCACCCCACGACAGCGCGTGTCGGTGGCGCGGGGAGCCCGCCCGGCGCCGCCTCCGGCCGGCTTCGTCGTGGGTGACCATGTGGACGTCGATGGAGCCGGACTGCTGGACGACCGTCGCGCCGATGCCCTCGTCGACCATGCGGCCCCAGCGGGAACGTCGCGACGTCCCGATGACCAGCTGGGTGGCGTTGCGTTCGCGGGCGAAGTCGAGCAAAGCGGTGGGGACGTCATCGCCGACCACGGTGTGCAGCGTCGCGCCCAGGCTGGCGGCGAGTTCGCGGACCCGGCCCATCTGCGGTGCCGCCAATCCGCTCAGGCCGTCGCCGCGCACCACGTGCACGACCAGCAGCTCGGCGCTCGACCGGGAGGCGATGCGCGATGCGCGGCGTACCAGGGTCTCCGATTCCGCGCCGCCCGTGACGGCGACGACGACGCGTTCACGCGCCTCCCAGGTGTCGGTGATCCGGTTGTCGGAGCGGTAGCGCGCCAGCGCGGCGTCGACCTGGTCGGCCAGCCAGAGCAGCGCGAGTTCCCTCAGGGCGGTGAGGTTTCCGCGCCGGAAGTAATTGCTCAGTGCGGCGTCGATACGCTCGGCGGCGTACACGTTGCCGTGAGACAGTCTGCGGCGCAACGCCTCCGGGGTGATGTCGACCAGCTCGATCTGGTCGGCGGCGCGGACGACATCGTCGGGTACCTTCTCGAGTTGTTCGATGCCGGTGATGCGGGTGACGACGTCGTTGAGGCTTTCCAGGTGTTGAACGTTGACCGTCGAGATCACGGTGATGCCCGCGGCGAGCAGCTCTTCGACGTCCTGCCAGCGTTTGGGGTGGCGGCTGCCCGGCGTGTTGGTGTGGGCGAGTTCGTCGACGAGCACCACCTCCGGGCGGCGCGCCAGCACGGCGTCGACGTCGAGTTCGGGGAAGCGGGCGCCGCGGTAGGTGACGTAGTGCGGTGGGATCACCTCGATACCGTCGAGGAGTTCGGCGGTCTTCCGGCGGCCGTGGGTCTCGACCACCGCGGCCACCAGGTCGGTGCCGCGTTCCAGCCGCCGGTGCGCTTCGCCCAGCATGGCGTAGGTCTTCCCGACGCCGGGAGCCGCGCCGAGGTAGATGCGCAGCTCCCCGCGTTTCGGCGTGCTCACCTGTTCATCATCCCTTGGTTCTGTTTTGCACCGAGATCGACACCAGGGTCGTGAAACGACGTGCGTCACCGCCCTGGTGTCGATTTCGTCATCTGCTACCGACCGTCGAGCGCCAGGTTGAGCTCGAGCACGTTGACCCGCGGCTCGCCCAGGAAGCCCAGGGTGCGGCCGTCGGTGTGTGCGGCGACGAGTGCGCGGACCTGATCGGGGTTCATCCCGCGGGCGGTGGCGACGCGGTTGACCTGGATCTCGGCGTAGGCGGGGGAGATGTGCGGGTCCAGACCGCTGCCGCTGGCCGTGACGGCATCGGTGGGCACCTGCGGATCGGTGACCACACCGCGGATCGGGACGAGGCGGCCCATGCTGTAGTCCTCGCCGGGTTCGGCGCACTGGACCCGCACGCCGTTGTAGGTGTCGAGGAACGGGCGCGGTGTGGTGGCGCAGGGCTCGTTGACGCTGACCACCCGGGTCGTGGTGGGGGTGCCGATGACCGACAGCACGGCGCCCACTCCGCCTCCGGTGCAGAACGGCCGGCGGCCGTCGGCACCGTCGAATTCGGCGACGGCACGGCTCCGTTCGCACACCGTGGTGAGCAGGCTGGTCCGTTCGGGGGTGTCGACGAGGTCTTCCGGGCCCAGGTTGGAGGCGCCGCTGGCCATGGGGTCGTAACCGTCGCCCGCCGCGGACGGTCGGCCCTGGAAGTACTGCGGCAGCGGATTGCCGTCGGGGTCGGTGTAGAGCTGGCCGATCAGGCTGCTGCCCAGAGGTTTTCCATCTGCTTCGAGGATCGAACCACCGGCTTTGTCCTGTAGACCGGGCAGTTGGGCGATCACCCAGATGAGGGCGGGGTAGGCCAGGCCGAGGACGACGGTCAGGGCCAGGAGCGCACGCAGGGCGGCGGCGTGTTGCCGGATGGCGCTGGAGATTGCAGACATTGGAGTTCTCACATTCCCGGGAGAAGGGCGACGACGAGGTCGATCAGTTTGATGCCGATGAACGGTGCGATGAGGCCGCCGAGACCGTAGACCGACAGGTTGCGGCTCAACAGCTTTGCGGCGTTGCCGGGGGTGTAGCGCACTCCGCGCAGCGCCAGCGGGATCAGCGCCACGATGACGAGCGCGTTGAAGACGACCGCGGACAGGATGGCCGACTGCGGGCTGTGCAACCGCATGACGTTGAGCAGCTCGAGGCCGGGGAACAGGCCGACGAACAACGCGGGGATGATCGCGAAGTACTTCGCGACGTCGTTGGCGATGGAGAACGTCGTCAGCGCACCGCGGGTGATCAGCAACTGCTTGCCGATCTCGACGATCTCGATGAGCTTGGTCGGATCGGAGTCGAGGTCGACCATGTTGCCGGCCTCTTTGGCCGCCGACGTGCCGCTGTTCATGGCGACGCCGACGTCGGCCTGCGCGAGGGCCGGGGCGTCGTTGGTGCCGTCGCCGGTCATCGCGATGAGCTTGCCGCCGGCCTGCTCGCGTTTGATGAGCGCCATCTTGTCCTCGGGCGTCGCCTCGGCGAGGAAGTCGTCGACACCGGCCTCGTCGGCGATCGCTTTGGCCGTCAACGGGTTGTCGCCGGTGATCATCACGGTGCGGATCCCCATGCGGCGCATCTGGTCGAAGCGTTCGCGCATCCCCGCCTTGACGACGTCCTTGAGATGGATGACGCCGAGCATCGCGGCGGCGGCGCCGTCGCGGACTTCACCGACGGCCAGCGGAGTGCCCCCGGCGGCGGAGATGGTGTGGACGAGGTCGTGGAGATCGGCGGGTACGTCGCCGCCATGGTTTCGCACCCACTCGGCCACCGACGTCGCCGCCCCTTTGCGCAGTTGCAGCCCGGGTAGGTCGACTCCGGACATGCGGGTGGTGGCGCTGAACTCGACCCACTGGGCGTCGGCGAGTTCGCCGGGCGTGCGGGCACGTGACTGCGCTCTGGCGTACACCACGATCGAGCGGCCCTCGGGGGTCTCGTCAGCCAGGCTGGACAACTGCGCGGCGTCGGCGAAGCGGTCCTGTGAGATGCCCTGCAGCGCAACAAACTCCGATGCCTGTCGATTGCCCTGGGTGATGGTGCCGGTCTTGTCCAGCAACAGGGTGTTCACGTCACCTGCGGCCTCGACCGCGCGGCCCGACATGGCCAGGACGTTGCGCTGCACCAGGCGGTCCATGCCGGCAATACCGATGGCCGACAGCAGTGCGCCGATGGTGGTCGGGATCAGGCACACCAGCAGCGAGACCATGACGATGCCGGTGATGCCGTCGCCGTCCAGTGCGAGCGTGTCGGGTACGCCGGGGTTGTTCGCCTTGGAGTAGATGGCCAGCGGTTGCAGGGTGGCCACGGCGAACACGAAGATCAGCGTGAGCGCGGCGAGCAGAATGTTGAGCGCGATCTCGTTGGGGGTCTTCTGCCGGTCGGCGCCCTCGACGAGGTCGATCATCCGGTCGATGAAGCTCTCGCCCGGCTTCTGCGTGATGCGCACGACGATGCGGTCGGAGAGCACGGTGGTGCCGCCGGTGACGGCGCAACGGTCGCCGCCGGACTCACGGATGACGGGTGCGGATTCACCGGTGATGGCCGATTCATCGACCGAGGCAATGCCTTCCACCACATCACCGTCCCCAGGGATCACCTCACCGGCTTCGACGACGACGACGTCGCCCTGGCGCAGCAGCGGTGCGGCGACCTCCTCCTCGACACCCTCGGAAGTCAGCCGGCGCGTCATGGTGGAGGTTTTGGCCTTGCGCAGGCTCTCGGCCTGGGCCTTACCGCGGCCCTCGGCGACGGCTTCGGCGAGGTTGGCGAACACGATCGTCAGCCACAGCCACACCACGATCAGCCAGCCGAACCACGTCGCATCAGCAATCGCGCACAGTGTCGTCCATACGGCGCCGATCTCGACGATGAACATCACGGGGTTGCGCCACAGGGTGCGGGGATCGAGTTTGCGCAACGCTGCGGGCAGTGATCGCAGCAGCATTTTCGGGTCGAGCAATCCGCCGCGAATGCGTTTCGGCGCAGCAGGTTCGGAGTCGATGGTCCGTGCGGCGACGGCGGTGACGGTCATGAGTGGAGTCCTTCGGCGAGCGGGCCCAGCGCGAGCATGGGCAGGAAGGTGAGGGCGACCAGGATCAGGGTGACGCCGGCGACCATGCCGACGAACTGGGGTCGGTGCGTCGGCAGGGTGCCGGCCGACGCGGGCGTCGCGGCCTGGCGGGCGAACGACGCGGCCAGGCCGAGCACCAGGATGATCGGCAGGAACCGGCCGAACAGCATGGCCAGGCCCAGGGCGGTGTTGTACCAGTCGGTGTTGACCGAGATCCCGGCGAACGCGGAGCCGTTGTTGTTGGCGGCAGAGGTGAACGCGTAGAGCACTTCGGAGAGGCCGTGGGGCCCGGTGTTGAGCATGCTCGCGCGTTGCCCCGGCAGCGCCATGGCGGCTGCGGTGCCGGTCAGCACGATCACCGGCGTGACGAGGAAATACGCAGCCGCCAGCTTGATCTCACGCGGAGTGATCTTCTTGCCGAGGTATTCCGGGGTCCGACCGACCATCAGTCCGGCGACGAACACCGTGATGATGGCGAGGATGAGCATGCCGTAGAGGCCGGAGCCGACGCCGCCGGGCGCCACCTCGCCGAGTTGCATGTTGAACATCGTGATCAGCCCGCCGAGGCTGGTGTACGAGTCGTGGAACGAGTTGACCGCGCCGGTGGAGGTCAGGGTCGTGAAATCGGCGAACACGGCGGAATCCGCTACCCCGAAACGCTGCTCGACGCCCTCCATCGCCGCGCCCGCGGCGGTGGGCACCGTGCCGTGGGCCTGCAGCTGGAACGACAGCATCAACGACACGCTGGCGGTGGCGATCACGCTCATCGCGGCGACGATCGCTAGTCCTTGATTGCGACCCTTCTTGCCGCTGCCGACCATGCGGCCGAAGGTGCGTGGCATCGAGAACGCGATGCAGGACAGCAGGAAGATCTCCACCCAGTTGGTCCACGCCGTCGGATTCTCGAACGGGTGCGCGGAATTGGCATTGAAGAAGCCACCGCCGTTGGTGCCCAGCAGTTTGATGGCCTCCTGGCCGGCGACCGGTCCGCCGGGGATGGTCTGTTGAGCGCCGGCGAGCGTGGTGACCACCTGGTCGTGCGGCGCGAAGTTCTGGATGACACCCCCGGCGACGAGGATGACGGCGCCGATGATGCTGATGGGCAGAAGGATTCGGAGGCTGCCGCGGACCAGGTCGACCCAGAAGTTGCCGAGTTCGCCGGTGGTGCGCCGGGCCAGGCCGCGGACGAAGGCCATGGCGACGGCCATGCCGACAGCGGCGGAGACGAAGTTCTGTACTGCCAGCCCGGCCATCTGGACGAGGTGGCCCTGGGTGGATTCGCCCGAGTACGCCTGCCAGTTGGTGTTGGTGACGAAGCTGACCGCGGTGTTCCACGCCAGCGCCGGAGTCATCTCGGTGGCGGGCTCGTCGAGGTGCAGGGGCAGCCGGCCCTGCACCAACTGGAGCGCGAACAGGAACAGCAGGCTGACGGCCGAGAACGCCAGGACACTGCGGGCGTAGCCGCCCCAGGTCTGCTCGGCCCGCGGGTCGGCGCCGATGACGCGGTAGAGGAGACGTTCTCCGCGCCCGTGCTTCTGGGAGGAGTAAACGCCGAACATGTAGTCGCCCAACGGAACGTGGACGGCCGCGAGCGCGACGATCAGCGAGGCGAGGAACAGGATCCCCGCGGTGGTGGTGTGCACTCAGAACCTCTCGGGGAAGAGCAGCGCGGCGAGCATGAAGACCGCGACGGCCGCAGCGAGGATCAGTCCGACGATGTTCTCGATCACAGCCGTTCGACCCACTTCTGCATCAGGCCGAGCAGCGCGAAGATCGCCACCGTCAGCGCGATGTACACGACAACAGACATTCCGTCTCCCGTTCACGGCCACCGGCTCTCGGTGGGCGTGGACCAGCATCGGCGTGGTCGACTGCAGTGGGTTCGGTCTTGACGGTTTCTTGACGGGGGCGGCCGCGACTTTTACGGGTTCTGGACGCGATGGGCGGATTGCCAGGTCGTGTGCAGCGACATGTCAGATGTTCGGGTCAGGATCTCGGCATGAACCGTTTCCGCCGCACAAGAGCGCTGCCCCGGTACGCCGTCTGTCACCGCGCGCTGCGGGGCACGCCGTTGCAGGTGCCTGCAGAGCTGCTGACGACGGCGTCGGTGGCCGACTGGGTGCGCAAACGAGGAGTGGGCGTCGACGTGTCCGGCGCCGAACAGCTGCGGCTGGCGCTCGAGGCAGGCCTGCCCGCGGCTCGGCTGGCAGCGCAGTGTCCGGATGTGTCGACGGTGGAGGCCGCGATGACGGCGGCGGTCGGACGGTTCGTCATCGGTTCGTGGACGGAGGTGATGCTGATCGCGCATCGGCCGGCCGCGACGGCACGTGTGGTGGTGGACGTGACCGAGGCGACGGGGGAGCGGTTGGCGGCATCGGTGGTGGGGATGGGGCGGCTCGACGTCGTGGGGCTGCGGTGCCGGATGCGCGGGGACGACGATGACGCGGCGGCCGCCGTGGGCGCGATGGTCGAGCAGATGGCGCGGTTGCGGCGGGCGCACGGAGTGATCATGACGCGGGCGTGCCTGTCGGGGTTCGGCCGCTGCGACGCGGACCCGGCGGCGTTGCGCGACGGGGTGCATCAGTTGCAGTTGGCGGTCGAAGACGCGTGCGCTGAGTTGCGGTATCCGCGGCCGGCGCTAGTGCTGTCGCTGGACGCGGCGGCGCTGACAGACGCGAATTAGACTCGGCGTCAGTCGATCACGGCGACCGCCTCGACTTCGACGAGCATGTCGGGCTCGGCGAGGGCGGCCACGCCGATGCCGGTGAGAGGTGGCAGGGCGGTGATGCCGAGGGTGGCCGAAGCTCGGGCGACCCCCTCGGCGAAGGCGGCCATCTTATCGGGAGACCAGTCGACGAGGTAGACGGTCAGCTTGGCGACGTCGTCGAAGGTTGCACCGGCTGCGGCCAGGGCAGCGCCGACGTTGAGGTAGCACTGCTCGACCTGCGCGGCGAGATCACCGGCACCGACCGTATCGCCTTCGGCATTGCGAGCGACTTGGCCGGCGAGGAACACGAGCTTGGAGCCCGTCGCCACCGACACCTGCTTGTAGATGTCGACGCTAGGAAGCCCCGGTGGATTGATCAGCGTGATGGTCATGTGCGCCAACCGTACGGCGGGTCTGTATCGACAGCTCCGCGTACATACCCCCTAGGGGTATAGTCGGCGGAATGAGCGAACATCACGAGCACGCCCATCACGACATGGGTGGCGGCGTCAACACGATGGCCGCGAGCGCGACGCTGCACTGTCTGACCGGGTGTGCGATCGGTGAGATCCTCGGATTGATCATCGGCACCGCGCTGGGGCTGAGCACCGTCGGGACGATCGTCCTCGCCGTGGCGCTGGCGTTCCTGTTCGGCTACTCGCTGTCGACGCTGCCGCTGCTGAAGGCGGGGCTGGCGTTCGGGTCGGCACTCAGTGTGGTGCTCGCCGCGGACACGCTGTCGATCCTGACGATGGAGATCGTCGACAACGCGGTGATGGCGGTGATCCCCGGGGCGATGGACGCGGGCTTGGTCAACGTCGTGTTCTGGGTCGGTATGTCGATCGCACTGGGCGCGGCGTTCGTCGCGGCATATCCGGTGAATCGTTATCTGCTGCAACGAGGGAAGGGGCATGCGCTGACGCATGAGTACCACCACGGCGGCGGGCACGCGGAAGGTTGGCGGCGGTGGATCCCGTCGTTGGGTACGGGTGCGCTGGCGGCCGTGATCGCGGCGTTCATGCTGGGCGGGCTGGTGGTGTCGGTTGCCGCGGAGCTGGGGGTCGGGGAGGCGCATGCATCGGCCGCGAGTGTCGGCTCGATGCACGCGTAGTTCCGCGTCGCGTGGCCCGCGGCGCTACCGCGTCAATCGGCCAGGGCGGCTATCGCAGCTTCAAGCTTGTCGGCGACTTCTCGAGCGACTGGTTGGAGTTGCGGTTCGTCGGTGACGTCTACGAGAAGTTGAGGGTTCATGGCCTCGACGATCGTGCGCTCTGGGTCATCGGGGTCGCTGCGCACCACGACGTTGCACGGCAGGAGCAGCCCGATTTGACGGTTCGCTGTAATCGCACGGTGGGCGAGTGGCGGATTGCACGCGCCGAGGATCAAATAGTTCTCCATGTCTTCGTCGAGCTTGTTCTTCAGTGTCGCTTTGACGTCGATCTCGGTGAGGACGCCGAATCCCTGTTCGGACAGGGCTTCTCGGGTGCGCTTCACGGCGTCGTCGAATGTCGCGTTCAGGCTGGTGGCTAGTGCAATGCTCACCATGACTCCTTTGTCGTGGGTTACTCAGGCCAACGCAAGAAACAGCTTTTCAAGCTCCGCTTCGGTCATGGGCTTGTCGGCGCCGGTCTGCTCACCGGTAAGGCATTCCCGCAATCCGGTGGCGACAATCTTGAAGCCGGCGCGGTCCAGGGCGCGGGAGACGGCCGCCAGCTGTGTGACGACGTCTTTGCATTCGCGCCCGTTCTCGATCATCGAGATGACACCGGCGAGTTGTCCTTGCGCCCGGCGCAGCCGGTTGAGGACTGCATCGATGGCTTCCTGGTCGCCGACCATGGCATTTCCTTTCGTTTGCGTCACCTCCAAGATTACCCGAGGGGGTATAGGTCATCTGTTGTGCGCGGAGGGGGTGACGCCGGCCCGGTTGTAGGGCAGTCGGGCCAGCAGCATTCCCATCGCGCAGGTGTTCGTCAGTGCAGCCACCGTCAGGCCGACTCCGATCGCAAAGGCGATCCACTCCAGGTGCGGAACGAACGCACTGAGCAGCACGCTGACCGCAACGATCAGCCCGGCCACCAGGCGCACCTGCCGCTCCAGATCCCAGCGTTGCGTGCCGCGATTGACGGCGAATCCGCGGGCCTCCCACGCGGTGATTCCCCCGTCCAGAATTCGGACATTCGCCATACCTGCTTGCCGCAGTGTCTGCTCGGCCTGGGTGGCGCGTTGCCCGGAGCGGCAGATCAAGACGATCTGCTGATCGAGGTGGCCGGCGATGTCACCGCCGTGTTTCCGCAGTAGGTCGAGCGGCACGCTGTCGGCGCCGTCGATGTGCAGCGTCTCGAACTCCGCCGGGGTGCGGACGTCGATGAGGCGCGGCGGATCGGCCGAGACGAGCAGTTCCTGCAGCGTGGCGGCGTCGATCGTGGTGGTCGACATGAAGGGGGATCTCCGATCGTTTGATTATCTGATACCCAGGGGGGTATCGTGACAAGACGTTAGCATACCCAGGGGGGTATCTGCGGGACACCTCGCGACGGACAGAAAGGAACGTCAATGATTCTGGAGCAGTACTACATCGAGTGTTTGTCACACGCGTCGTATCTGATCGGCGACGAAACCACCGGCCGCGCGGTGGTGGTCGATCCGCGCCGCGACATCGGCGATTACCTGGCCGATGCGCGCAGGTACGGCGTGACGATCGAAGGGGTCATCAACACCCACTTTCACGCCGACTTCGTGTCCGGTCACCTGGAACTGGTCGAGGCGACCGGCGCGTGGATCGGCTTCGGGGAGGCCGCCGAGACCGATTACCCGATCCGCCGGCTGGCCGACGGAGAACACGTGTCACTGGGCGAGGTCGACCTGGAGATCCTGTCCACCCCGGGCCACACCTGGGAATCGATCAGCGTGCTCGTTCGCGAACGTGCCGGGGCCCAGCCCACGGCCGTGCTCACCGGCGACTCGCTGTTCATCGGCGACGTCGGCCGCCCCGACTTGGTCAACATCGGCGACAGCTCGACCGGCGAACTGGCCCTGGCGATGTACCACACGATCCACGACAAGCTCATGACGCTGCCCGACAGCGTGACGGTGATGCCCGCTCATGGGGCGGGTTCGTCGTGCGGAAAGAACCTGTCGACCGAACTCACCTCCACGATCGGTGAGCAGCGGGCGAGCAATCCGTCGGTGCAACCGATGCCCGAAGAAGAGTTCGTCGCGATGCTGACCGCGGGTCAGCCCGCGGCGCCGGCGTACTTCGCCTCCGACGCTGCGATGAACAAACGCGTGCACCCCCTGCTGCAGCCCGACCGCACCGTGCCCGAGATGACCCCGCATCAGATCCGCGCCGCGCTCGACGCCGGTGTGCGGGTTGTCGATGCCCGCAGCGTGGAGGATTTCGCCGCTGGGCATCTGCGCGGGACGGTCAACGTGGGCTTCGACGGACGGTTCGCCGAAACCGGTGGCATGGTGGCCGAGGTTGGTGACCGGATCGCACTGATCACGTATCCGGGTGAGGAGCAGCAGGCGGCGTTGCGGTTGGCGCGTATCGGCTCCGACGGCGCCATCGGCTACCTCAACGTGGGCCGCGACCAACAGTTCCCCGCCGAACTCGCCGACCTGGTGCAGACTGCACCGCGCGCCACGGTCTCCGCGTTGGACGCCCTGCTGGCCGACGATGCGGTGACGCTGATCGACATCCGCAACCCCGGTGAGCGCGAGGCCGGCGTCATCCCTGCCGCGTTGCACATCCCGCTCGCTCAGTTGCGCCTGCGTATCGGCGAGGTGCCGACCGACAAGCCGATCGTCGTGCACTGCGCCGGTGGCTGGCGGTCGAGCGTGGCTGCATCATTGTTGCGCGCCAACGGCATTGGGCAGGTGTCCGATCTGCTCGGAGGCTACAACGCGTGGGTCGACGCCCACGCCGCAGCGTGAGCAACCGACAGTGTCAAAGCGCGCAACGCGCGGAACCGCCCCGCGGGCTCGCCGCGATGTTTCGGCGCCGATGGAACGGATAGGGGAGCTGTCGTGGGGATCGCGATAGGCCTGGCCCTGGGTGCGCTGATCGGCGTGCTGCTGGGTCTGCTCGGCGGTGGCGGGTCCATCTTGGCTGTGCCGGCGCTGGTCTATGGGATGGGGTTCGATGTCGAGCAGGCGATCCCCATCTCGCTGATCGTCGTCGCCGCGGCCTCGGCGGTCGGGGTGCTGCCGAAGATCCGCGCCAAGCAGGTGCGGTGGCGCATGGCCGGCATTTTCGCCGCCGCCGGGGTACCGGCCACGGTGGCCGGCAGCGCCATCAGCGCTCACCTACCCCCGTCGGTCCTGATGATCGGATTCGCGGTCGTGATGGTGGTTGCCGGCGTCCGCATGCTCGCCGATCAGGGCGCCACCGGCACGGCCTGCAAGATCGATGCCGGCCAGGTCAACTGGCGTCGGTGCGCACCCCGATCGCTCGGTGCTGGACTGCTGGTCGGGCTGCTCACCGGATTGTTCGGCGTCGGCGGCGGATTCCTCATCATCCCGGCGCTCGTGGTGGTCCTCGGGGTCGAGATGTCCACCGCCATCGGCACATCGCTACTGATCATCATCGCCAACTCCGCCGCAGGCATCGCTTCTCACCTCCACGGAATCAGCGTCGACTGGCAGGTCACCGGCGCGTTCGTCGCAGCCGCGATGGCCACCTCGCTGGTGGCCGGATACTTCGGCACCAGAACCGACACCGCCCGGCTGCAACGCTGGTTCGCCTATCTCGTCTTCACTGTCACCGCCTACGTGCTCGTCGACACTCTCCTCATCCGCTGACCCGACATCAAGGAGCAGAACATGGACGTCTCGATCATCGAAACCTCCGGACTGGGTGACCGCAGCTACCTGGTGGCACACCACGGCGTCGCCGTGGTCATCGATCCGCAACGAGACATCGACCGCGTGCTCACCCTCGCCGAAAAGGGCAAGGTTCGCATCACCCACGTGCTGGAGACGCACCTCCACAACGACTATGTGTCCGGCGGATTGGAGCTGTCACGCACCGCTGGCGCCGAATACGCCGTACCCGCAGGCGATGACGTCGACTACACCCGACGCGCTGTCGCCGACGGCGACATCATCGACGCCGGACCGATCCAACTGGAAGTGCTCCATACCCCCGGCCACACCCACCACCACGTCAGCTATGTGCTGCGCGACGATACCGGCGCAGTGCACGGCGTGTTCACCGGCGGTTCGATGCTCTACAGCACGACCGGACGTACCGACCTGATCGGGCCCGACGACACCAAGGAACTCTCGCACGCCCAATACCACTCGGTGCATAAGCTTGCCGACCGCCTGCCCCCCGACACCCCGATCTACCCGACCCACGGCTTCGGCAGTTTCTGTTCGGCCACACCGGCGTCCGGCGACTCCTCGACCATCGAAGAGCAACGCAGCACGAACCCGGCTCTGACTCAGGACGAACAAAGTTTCGTCGACGAGTTGTTGGCCGGGCTGTCGGCCTACCCCGCCTACTACGCCCACATGGGCGTCATCAACAGCGAAGGTCCCGCGCCGGTCGATCTCACGCCGCCGGCCCTCATCGACCCGGACGAGTTGCGGCGCCGGATCGCTGCCGGCGAGTGGGTCGTGGACTTGCGCAGCCGGACAGCGTTCGCCGCCGGTCACCTACCCGGCACATACGGTTTCGAGTTGTCCGGATCGTTCGTCAGCTACTTCGGCTGGCTCTACGACTGGGGTGAGCCAGTCACGATGATCGGAGACTCACCCGAACAGGTCGCCGAGGCCAAACGAGAACTGGTGCGCATCGGTGTCGATCGGCTCACCGGTGCTGCTACCGCTAGCGTTGACACACTCGGCAACGGTGATCCGCTGGCTTCCTACCCCGTCGTTGACTTCGATGATCTCGCAACAGAACTCGCCTCTGGATCGGTGGCGGTCCTCGACGTGCGCCAATCCCACGAGTACGACAAAGAGCACATCCCCGGTGCCACCAACATTGCGCTCCACGAACTGCCGGACCGCTTGGACGATGTGCCCGGAGGACCGGTGTGGGTGCACTGCGGGTCGGGCTACCGTGCCTCGATCGCGACGTCCCTTCTCGACCGCGCAGGCGTGGAGGTCGTTCTGATCGACGACGCTTTCGCCAAGGCCGGCGAGCGAGGTCTGACGACGGCTCAGTGACTCGCGGCGCCTTCGCTGGCGATAAGCGCAGCGGCTAACGTCAACGTCGTGCAGACAATCCTGGGGCCGGCCGCCGCCTCGATGACGCTGGAGCGAGACGGCCATCGACACCGCTGCGGTATTCAGCGCATCGTGACGGGGCAGAACGGCCTGACTACGCTCTGAGCTGCAACGCCCCCATAGCCCAATTGGCAGAGGCAGCGGACTTAAAATCCTCTGAACTGGGCGTTTGCTGTGTTTGCTAGCTCCGGTAGCAGTAGGAAGAAATATCTCTAGCTGCGGATACGGTGTTGGCTGCGTTGGCTGGTGTTGACTCCGAACGAAGGCACTGCGGTATCTACTGCGGTACGGCAAACGGCTCTCAGGTCGGCTGCATGGGGAGTGACGTCGCGGAAGCGGCCCTGAGGCTCCGGAAGATCGTGTGTCGGCGACTTCTTCGTCCCGAACCACGAGACCTGGGAGTTTGAGTGAGACGGTTGTGTTGGCTCGCGGGCGACGTCGCATGTGAGCGGCGTTGGTTGCGTTGGGTGCTGCTTGCCTCAGTGTGGAGTGCTGCGGACCTACTGCGGACCGGAGGACGGAGCAAGCAGACCTGAGCAGGATGGAAACGAAGGTTCAACCGCAACTCTTCGGCGACATGCCGTACTTCATTTCTCGCGGATTCAGGCTATGTGTGCTTCACTAATTGCATGGATCGATGGGACCGGGCGGCTGCGAATCGTCTTGATGTCATTGTTGAGCAGCTGCGGGAAACCCGCGTGATTGAAGTGCTTGAGTCCACAGTTGCACGAGTATGGCGAGCCAACACCGCTCGCTACGAGCCTAGTGAACTGGGTGACACGCCTCGTTCGTTGGGCGTGACGGCGGCCGAGAACATTCGCGAACTCGCACTCCGTGAGCGCTGGTCTCATATGGGCGACGGCAAACTCGATCCACGAGCGCATGTCACGGCACCGAATGATTCTCTTCTTATTGAGTCCGGCGGCGTCAGTCTTCGAGTAATGAAGGCGAAACCAATGGTCACTCTCGCGGAACCCGAATGGGCAGAATTTGAGTGGGCTGGCGAGAGTGACGTGCGGAAGGCTGCAGCCCGTAACAACCGGACACGCTACAACCCATATCAAATTGGCAGCGGGACTCTTTTCGATGGTGTCTTCCCTCCAGAAGGTGACCCGAGAGCCCTATGTGACGTCGTCTTGGTCTGGGCCGGCGGTTCATCTAACCCAGACACCGCAGGCTGGATAGGTCTACCTACGCTAAGCCATGACAACCCTTGGCTCGCAGTGCAACGTGTTTGGTGGCATCAGGCAGGCGGCGGAGGTATGCGGACCGACCGTACTCGGCCAACGGGGCCGGGTCCAGACACATTCGAACGAAGGCCGCTTCCTCAGCCGGAGATTCGCCTGAAGCCGAAGCCTAAGACGGCAGGGGAATGAGCGATTTAAGTGATGCGGTTCAGGCTGCGCGCCGACGTCGGGGTAGCGGCTCCGTCGCGACGTTCAGCGGAGCACGCCTATCCATCGCGCGTCGTATGGCTCGCATGTCCCGTGCTGAACTTGCGGCATTAGTCGACATATCTCCCACTGCTATCACGCAGCTTGAACGAGAGCAGTACCGGCCGACAACCGCCGTGGCCGCCGAACTAGCACTTCGGTTAGGGCTACCACGCGAGTTCCTGATGCGCAGTGTGGGCGATCAGTCGATACCCGCTGCGTCGGCGCATTTCCGCTCGCTTCGTGCTACGCCGGCCATCAGTCGCGATCAGGCTCTCGCGCACGCGGAACTCGCGTTAGAAGTTCTCACCGCCGTAGAGGACTTCGTTGATCTTCCGCCGCCGAGCTTGCCGTCGTTGAAGGGTTACTTCGGCGAAGTATCCCAAGCCGACATCGAACGTGCCGCAGCGGAAGCCCGGCAGATGCTAGGGATCACTGAGGGGCCGATTCCCCATGTGGTCCGACTCCTCGAAGCAAGAGGAGTCCTAGTTCTCCGCTATCCGGGAGACCAATTTGACAGGCGCGTGGACGCATTTTCGACGACCGCGACTGAGCGTCCGGTCGTGCTGCTCTCTTCGATGAAGGATGACAAAGCCCGAAGCCGATTTGATTGTGCTCACGAACTCGGGCACCTGCTGCTGCATCCAGATGCGGAACCGGGCTCGAAAGTGATTGAGAACCAAGCGCAGGACTTTGCCTCCGCGTTTCTGGCACCTGCTGATGAGGTCATCGACGACCTTCCCCGTACCCTCAACTGGGACATGCTGCATGCGGCGAAACGACGCTGGGGTATCAGTCTGCGCGCTCTCGTTTATAGGGCTCACAGTCTTGGATTGTTCTCCGAGTCTGCGTACAAGCGCGCCAATGTTGCTCTATCAAGCTGGGGGACACCTGAACCCGGCCCGCTCGGTCCTCCGGAGTCGCCGTCTCTACTTGGTGCCGCGGTTGCGCTATTGGCCGAGAACGGTACTACAAAAGAAGACCTGGCACGGCATGCCGCCGTGTCACAGCAGCAGCTTGAGCTGGTTGTTGCGGCAGCCACGGACAACCGCCCGAGTGTTCGGCCAGATTCGACACTTGCAGTCCACGACTGACGCGATTCAAGAGTTCGCTGGCCCTCGTAGACGCGAAATGAGTTCACCTGCTTCGTCTCTGACTCGCCGCGACGGATGAGCGCCCGAAACATGCTCCACAGCAGACACCAGCCGAGGGTCAACTCTAAGGGACCCGTTTGCCAGACCCCGGATTGCTAAGAGCGGCGCTATCATTCCGTCGGAATGAATCAGATCAATTAGCCGGAGAACGCAAGGCTCAGACCCAGCGGAAACTGGATTTGACAGCAGGGCCAGGGCGTTCGCGGCATAGCCCTGCATTTCTGCGTTTTGCTGATAGCTAGATTGAAGAGCTAGTGGTGTCAGCCACAAATAATCAGCCCTTGCGGCCAGCATCGATAGGCATTTTGCTGCTTCGATGCGAGCTCGTGTTGAGTTCATGCCAGCGAGACTCGTCAACATGCCCATAAGCTCGGGTTCCTGGACGAGTTGCCATGATCCAGCCAGCCGGACACCAGCAGGATATGGGCGGATCGAATCTGCTTCTACCGGCATTGCATCCCGTGCGGTCAGAAGGCTGTCGAGGCCCTCAACGACGGTATCCGTGTGTTCCGCCGGGAGCTCGATACCGGAGGTCAAAACTCGATCAATCGCGCGGGTCTTGTACTTCCTCGAGACTCTGGGGTCCAGAAGGAACGCGAGGAACGGAGCCCAGACACGGGTGATTCCCAGGCGTATGAGATCCACCGCGAGTTGAGCCGGATCCAGGCCGCCTCCCGGGAACCTGCCCTTCTGATTCGCCAATTGCAGATCAATGATCTCGGCGACCACAATATCTGCTGCCGCGTTCAATTGTTCTGGTGGAACGCGGTGGCCAGAAAGTGCGTCGCCGATTACCTCACCAGCCCCAGTGACGTTCGAAACCGTCTGACCTTCTGCCACGAACTGAACGCCCAACTTCTGACGGGCGACGTCTCGTGTGTATGTCCAGAGATCGGCATCTTCGATCCACGCGGCCCAATCGGCACCGCCTTCTGATTCGCGCCAGTCATCACCGACCTCGATACTCTGGAACGCTTTGGCGTAGGCGAGATCTACTGATTGGTCGTAGTTCTCACCGTTGAGATCCGTGCTGGCCTGCCGAACATCGCTCAAGAGTTTTCGTACCGTCTCGTCGGTTTCACCCGCAGCATTCGCCAGCGATGCGACAGTAAGCCAGCTGCGTTCCAACCGAGCGAAGTGGGCTGACCATCTCCCCGGATCGTTTGTTGGGCTACCTGCATCAATTAGACCCAAGACAGCAGACAGCGCGCGGGCAGCCTCAGGTTCTGATAGGAGATCGGCCGCAGCCCGAAGTACAGAAAGATCAGAGCTACGAACGTGACCGGGCGTTAATCTTCGGGCGATGACCTGGCGGGCATCGGCGCTAAGGGCGGCTAACGGGCCGCCTAATCTCACTCGGTCGAGTGCGAGCATCAAGTGATCGCTATGCCGCCCGTAACGCAGCAGCCTTAAGCAGTCAGCATAGTTTGTGCCAGTCTCGCTTAGTTCCGCTTCAACTAGTCTAAGAACAGCTAGATTTTGCCGCGACTCGTACACTGCTCCCGATCCGTACAATTCATTGCGAAGATTCACGTAGAATAGGTCGGAACTAGTGTTTCCGAACCTAATGGATCTGTCGCTGTAAAGCCGGCGAAACTGCGACTCCACGAAACGTTCGTACTGCTCTGCTTCTGTGCGGTGAATAATCAGTATTTCTTCGGACCGCCCATGCTGCACAATGGATCGCCAATCTATTGCGTCCTCGTTCCCCAGCTCAGACGGTGTAAATGTGTTGGGAATAGTTGACCAAATCGCATACTGAAGCGCCTCACAAATTCTGCGGATGGTGTCGCCCGAGTCAGTTGTGCTGCCTTTCCCGACGCTGAAAGCTGGAACGGCTTCTGGTCGAACCTCGGCAAGGAGTGAGTTAGCTTCACTGCTCAGCCGCGTGTCCTTTGATCCCCAATCACGCCTTCGAAGGCTTAATTGCTGCAGTAAACAGATGCGCACCAGTTTATGCGATAAATCCGCGTTTGCGGCTGTTGCATCTAGGCCGAGAGCCAGAATCTTCTCGACGGATTCGCGCTCTTCGAGCTCGGCCAGGGCAGATGCGGCGACTAAGGTCAAAGCGCAGCGTACGCCGAGGTCTAGATCTTCTTCCACCAACAACCCGAACAGATCCGTCGTCGCTGCGCGTAGCGTAGAGTCGGCGAACGTCTTTAACGCGAGTTCGGCGCCTAGGGTTTCAGAGTCTTTGTGCGAAGGTTCGGTTTCAATCTTTGCCGTCGTCGATGGCCACCGAGCTGTAGACCTGCCCAGGATAGCGGTCGCGAGAATTACGTGTGGTTGACGATCATATTCCGGAACTGGAAAGTTTGGATGAGCGGCTATATCGTGGGGCCGGAGAACCGCGGCTAGCCATTCCAGCTTCATCTGTATTCCTCGATATCGGCAAGGCGCCTGTAAGGCGACGGCGGCTGGAGAATATCGCCCAGTGAGGTCTCTTGAAAATTAGCGAAATTCATTGATTCAGTAAGAATTGAGTCCAACCATTTTCGCATGAGCAACTTGAGCTGAACAGAACCTGATGCCCCTTCAATGTAGAACCGCCGGTACGGGCGGTTGGGGGCCAGCCAGGCCTCCATCTTTGTGCAAGCTTGCGCACAATCTCTGCCGACTGGCGCCATCGCGACAGTTAGGCTGTTCTCTTGCTGGTGGCGTCGTTGCGCTTCTAATACAATTTTGTGCTCGGACTCCGGCGTCGCGAGCACGCGTTGAGTACTGTGGACAGAAATCAGCAGGTCAATCCCAGCAGCATCCTCGGCAAGTTGACCTTTATCGTGAATCGCCACCTCAGTCCGGTCGCTACTATGCTCGAGAGCGACTTCATGTCGAGCCTGATCGTATATAGTTCGATATTCGAAACCACTCGTGTCGGTCCACAATTCAGCGAAAAACAGGGCACGACGTTTCGATTTCTCGACTGAGTGTGTTGCTGCATGTGCGCGGCCCCGGAACCATTGCGCCCGCAATTGATCGATACGCCTTTTTTCGCGACATAGCCATGTAACTTGTCGCGAGGTGGCGGAAGTAGGTTTTGGCAACTG
The DNA here is from genome assembly GCF_001665575.1 of Mycobacterium sp. 852013-51886_SCH5428379. Classification (GTDB taxonomy): domain Bacteria; phylum Actinomycetota; class Actinomycetes; order Mycobacteriales; family Mycobacteriaceae; genus Mycobacterium. The sequence goes on from NZ_LZSU01000036.1 coordinate 82,930, forward strand.
CCCATGGTCTAGATCTGGGTAGTAGATTCGATCAGCCGGCATCCCGTAGGTCACGCTGAATTCTTCTGCAACAGCATCGGCATTGCCCATGCACACAAATCGAGGAATCAAGAACGGCTTACGACCCGGATCTGCAACTGCTTCGCTTTCGACGTTATTAGTGAAGAATTTCTCAGTGGACGTGATTCTCTCTGAGAATCGGGCCAACCACTTGAATTCGCGGTAGAACCAGGTCAATAGTGGCAAAGCCATCCAATTGCCGGCGCGAGGGCTGCCGAGAAGGAACATGCCTCCAATTATCGTGCTGAACGTCTTGTGGTTGTATGTGTGTTGATTTAGATAGTTTTCGATCGCGACATGCGCCAATAACCCACCGAGACTGTGGCAGACAAAATAGATCGAGCTATAAGTTGCCGAAAGCTCTCGAATAGACTCCGCGAGACGTTCGGCTGCGACTGGAAGATTGACCTTTCGTTTCAGTGCAGCGATATGTCCCGTGTCGTACCTAAATATTGCGACGTCGATTGCTGTGCCGTCGGGAGTGCCGTTAAATATGTACTTGGGAAAGTCTAGCCATGTTCCATAGCCGTCACCGTCAAATCCATGGACAAATATAGCAAGCGTTTGTCCAGGACGGCCGGGATTCCGGTGAAGGTTCATGCCCGACTCGTCGAAATCGCATCGTGAGAACGACGACTGTGGGCAGTCGTTGTAATACACGGGCGAGCGATTTAGGACTGGGGGCATGGGCAGGCGGTATTATCGTACAAACCTAGTTCCTTTGAAGGGGATGATCGCATTCTATTGAAATGTTCAGGCGCGTCGTGCCCATTGCTTCGCGGCGCGCAATGTCGCAAGTGTGTGCCCATGCGCTAATTCTTGTCCTGATTAGACACGCTAGAACCGCACCGGGTCGCGGCGGTGATTCGGTCTGCGCGGTGGATGAAATTGACGGTCGACCGCTCCCTTTCGCGCAGGGACTGCTCGATTCGTTTACTCATCAGGAGCCTCGGCCAAGAGTGTGACTAGCTTGGCCGTTTCCACACTGACGGTCGTAACCCTCTTGATGAGGTTAACGATATAGGTCGGGTCGTTGTGCTCGTCACACCAGTCGTTGGGGTCGTTGACGATGCCGGACGCTTTGTCAGTCTTGACTTGGTAGCGATCGATAAGCCATTCAAGTGCGGTGCGCGAGCCGAGGATGTACTCGTGCGCGGTGTCGGGGATACCAGCGATGGTGATGCGGCCGTTGTACAGAATCGCTGATTTGTCGGTCTTCGAACGCCAGCGCATCTTTGCGACTCTCCATGTTTCGCGATCTTTGGGGTCGGTTCCCGATTTGAGGTTCACTTCCAGCGGATAAGGCTCTGACTGTTCGTAATTGAGATGAAGCTGCGCAAGCTTGCGGCCGATGTCGGCAACGAACTTGAAACGTTCAGCACCGTTCGGTGTAGGCACGTGCGGAAGCATCTTCTTCAAGTCAGCGGCGTAGCGGGATCGGTACGCAGGGTCGTGCAGGATGCCGTAGACGTAGTAAAAGATGTCATCTTTTTCGACCGGGGCTCGGATTGCGTCCCGGTACCACACGAGTATCTGGTCGGTGATGTTGTCGAGGCGACGGTAGCCGTGTTCATCGACGTCACCATTTTCGGATAAGTCCAGCGTTCCCTCGTCAGCCTTCTGGTACCTCCAGCGGGTGAAGAACTGAGCGGTGTCAAGCAGATGCAGATTGGGTAGCTCAGAGGTGATGAATGGCGTGAACTCGAAGTGTGATGCAGGGCCTGTAAGAACTATCCCGACATTCTTATGCCTTGGGGTGGGGAATAAGGCGGGCAGCTGATACAGCATTGCGTTCATATCCCGGTGGAAGTAGCAGTACTGCTTGGTGAACGGCCTGTACATCGCAGGTGTAACTGCGGAATCCACGTAGCGATACTCACGGTTCTTAACGAGGTCTTGTTTTGCGTTGCGGTTCCAGCTGATTCGGTCCAGACGCATATGCTGCGGGTGGGTATCGAGGAATATGTTCACCGCATCTTCAATTCGCTTCGTGGAGTCCGCGGCTAGCGTGGCGAAGTCCGTGCGGGCATCCTCATAGGTCCCGATCATCGTCTTGACTTGCGTCTCGAGTTTGCTCTTGGAGAAGTTGTAGCACCAGGCATCTCTGCCCGTTGCGAGGCCGAGGGAATAGGTGGCGAATACGCTTGGCAGACTTGAATCGTCGCCCTTCTTTCGTCCGAGCGCCGGCCATGAACCAAACGCTGAGTTGCGTTGGTTAATCCAGTCACCCTCCTCGCTAGGGACAATATCCCTCCACTCGGGACTGTCGAGAGTGCTGTCGGAGACAATCCGAAGCTTCTGCTCGCGACTGAGATACTCGCCAACATCGCGGTAGTGAATCTGGCAAGAGCCTGCGTGGGCAGGGGCCTTTACTCCTATCAGGATGGCTACGGTGTTTCGGCTGCCCCCGCCGAAGACCTTGCCGCCTTCTCTGCGTGACAGTTCTCCCGCGGTGCGTTGATTGCCGCGCAGGTTGTACACGTAGATATGGCTGTAGTCCTCAGCGAGGGTTAGGCGTATGCCGTCTGCGGTGTTGCCGTCGATCCAGCCACCGTTGGACACGAAGGCCACAACGCCGATGTCGCCAATCCTGTCTGTAGCCCAACGGAGAGCGCGGATGTAGGAGTCGTAGAGCGTCCGTTGGCTGCGCGCCGTTGAGCGCCTTGCATAGGTAGCTTCAATGCGGCGGTCCAGGGTGGGGTATCTGTTGTTGGCGTTGAGATCGTTGGCACTGGTCTGTCCGACGCTGTAGGGCGGGTTGCCAATGATGACGCCAATTGGAGTCGCTATCTCTGCGGCAATTCGTTCGTTGTTCGCCGCGAAGACCTCTGCGTCGAGTGTGTCGTCGGCTTCGTGGATCTGGAAGGTATCGGCCAAGACGATGCCGGGAAATGGCTCGTAATCATCGGCGCCGGTGGTCTTGCCGGTCAGAGCGTGATACGTAGTTTCGATGTTCACCGCGGCGATGTAATACGCGAGCAGCATGATCTCGTTGGCGTGAAGCTCTTCTGAGTACTTGCGTTTCAGATCGCCAGGAGTGATGAGCCCGGATTGCAGTAATCGGGTCAGGAAGGTGCCTGTGCCGGTGAAGCCGTCAAGGATGTGCACGCCTTCGTCCGTCAAGCCTTTTCCGAGATGGGCGCGGCTGGCGTGGTCGGCGGCTCGGAGGATGAAGTCGACTACTTCCACCGGGGTATAGACGATGCCGAGAGCATCGGACTGCTTCTTGAATGCGGTTCGGAAGAACTTTTCGTAGAGGTCGGCTATCAGGTGCTGTTTACCGTCAGCGCTGACAACCTGTTCGGCGCGTAATCGCACTGAGTCGTAGAACTTGTCGAGGCGGGCAGTCTCGGATTCGAGGCCCGTGCCGTCGAGAGCATCGACCATCGCCTGCATCACCTTGGAGACAGGGTTGTGGATGGCGAAGTCGTGGCCGGCAAACAACGCATCGAACACCGGCTTCGTGATCAGATGTTGTGACAGCATGCTGATTGCATCCGAGCGGGTAACGGAGTCATTGAGATTGTCACGCAACCCTTTTAGAAACCAATCGAACTGCTCGATGACCGCTTTATCGGCGCTCGGGTCATCGAGTATGGCGTTGATTCTTGTGATTTGGGCTTGGGCGATGTCTGCGACGTCGGTAGCCCATTGGTCCCAGTACACGCGTGTGCCGACTTTATCGACGATGCGTGTGTAGATGGCCTCCTGCCATTCCGATAGCGAGAACAGCGCCATCTGCGCTGGCACAGCTTTCGTCGGCACTTCGGTGTCGCCGTCAGTACCGTTCGCCGTCGGACCGATGTGGCCGCCAAGAAGGCGGTTGTTGCCCTGGCCGGTCTTCTTGTCGGTCTGGTTGAGCGCGATGCTGTTGATCATCGCGTCGAATCGTTCGTCGTGAGAGCGCAAAGCGTTGAGCACCTGCCACACCACTTTGAATCGCACATTGTCAGCCAGCGCGGTGGCTGGGTCGACACCCGCGGGGACTGCGACGGGCAGGATGACATAGCCGTAGTCCTTGCCGGGGGATAGCCGCATGACACGCCCGACGGATTGCACGACGTCGACTATGGAGTTGCGCGGGTGCAGGAACAGAACCGCATCGAGGGCCGGCACGTCCACGCCTTCGGATAAGCAGCGAGCGTTGGTGAGGATGCGACATTCGCCTTCAGCGACTGGCGATTTGAGCCAGGCTAGTTCGGCGTTGCGTTCCAGCGCGTTGAAAGTGCCGTCGACGTGGTGCACCTCGCAAGCGAGGTCGCGATTGGTGCCCTCGACGGGGTGCCCCTCGTTTTCCTGCTTGTTTAGGGATTCCTGGTAAGCGGTGACGACGCGGGGAAAGAGGTCGGCAATGTGCTTGGAGGTGGCGATGTCTTTAGCGAAGGCGACCGCTCTCTGCATCGGAGGCTCACCGAGGGTGAAGCTGGGAGTTCCGTCGGCGGTGGCGCCTGCGCGTTTTGCGAGCCCGTTCCAGCAACCGATGATTTTGGAGGCGTCGTCGAGGTTTGGGATCTCGCCGAAGATGGCTTGCTGCTGCTGCAGGGGTGCAGCCATGACCGATTCGTCGACGGTCAGCACGAGGACTTTGTAGTCGGTGAGCAGTCCGTGTTCGACCGCATCCCCGAAGGACAGGTGGTGAAACTCCGGGCCGTAGCGCAGCTCGTCGTCCATCGACACCAGCTCGGCGGAATGTTGGTCGGCTTTGTCTTTCACGGCGTCGCTGAAGATGCGCGGAGTGGCTGTCATGTACAGCCGCAGGTTGGCGTGCAGGTAGCCGTTGTCGTGGATGCGGACAAAGTTCGAGTCGTCTTCGCCGGCCAAGGTGACGCCGGTGGTGCGGTGGGCCTCATCGCAGATCGCGAGGTCGAAGTCGTCCAACCCCAGCGTTTGCGCGTCGGCGACAGTCGGCAGCGACTGATAGGTCGAGAACACGACGGTGAGGCCCTTAGCGCGCTTACGGTGCGCCATGGCGTCGACGAGGTTGGCGGGGCTTGTGGTGACAGGGATGGGGACGTCGTGGACGTTGAAGTCTTCGGCGTTTCGCAGCCGTCCAACTTTGGTGTCGGAGCACACGGCGAATGCGCGTATGTCGAGTGCGGTTTGGGCGGTCCACTCGCGCAGCGACTGGCTTAATAGCGAGATAGACGGGACCAGGAACAGGATGCGGGCGGTGCCACCGTTTTCGCTGGCGACGCGCTCGGCGAGCTTGAGGGCGGTGAACGTCTTGCCGGTGCCGCACGCCATGATCAGCTTGCCGCGGTCATTGCCGACCGCGTATCCGGCCAGCACTGCGCCGATCGCCTCGACCTGGTGTGGGCGCGGTTGCTTACGTTCGGCGGGGGACAGCTCGATGGTCAGGCTGTCCTGCGGCCAGGCAATGTCCCAGTCGATGGGTGATTCGGCGATGTCTGCGAGATTTATCCGCTGCACCGGGATGGCCTGATCGTCCAGGGCGTCCTCAGCGTTCTTTCCCCACTTGTCCGTCGTGGAGATGATCACGCGGTTGGTGAAGGGTTTCTTGCCTGAGGCGGTGAAAAACGAGTCGATATCTGCCTTGGCAAGAGTGTGCGTGGGCTCGTAAAACTTGCATTGGATGGCCGTGTAATTGCCTGTGTCGCGCTCGCGTGCCACCAGGTCGATACCGGTATCGGGCTTGCCCTGACGGTCCGGCCAGTCGATCCAACGCCAGACCGATTCGTACTGCTGGTTTAGCGCCGGATCGAGTTCGAAGAAGCGCACCATGAGCTGTTCAAACAAGGTGCCGCGGTCGACGTTGGTCGGCGCTCGACGGAACGCGTCGATAACGTCGTTAATCGATCCCAAACCCGCCCCCTTCGGGCAACGCCGTCGTAGATTGCCCTCTCGGGAAGAACATAGTCACAAACGCTACCGACAACATCCAACGGCGCCGCCTGACTATCCTGCGTTAGATGCGTGCCAAGGAGGGGACCTTCCGCGATCTGATGACGCAGGACCGCCAGTTTCAGGTGCCGCTGTACCAGCGGCACTATCGCTGGAAGACAGGTCAGCAAGAAGATCTGTGGCAAGACATCGCCGAACAAGACCGAGCGCTTGCGGACGGGAGCGCGGTCCCGAAGCACTTCATCGGCAGCATCGTGGCGGTCGAGAAGGATGCCGACCCGCTGCATGACTTCCGCGAGTTTCGCGTCGTCGACGGTCAGCAGCGTCTGACTACATTGTCCGTCGCGCTCGCAGCTCTGCGGAATGTCGCGGCGCTTGACGATCCTGACCAGTTCGACCGGCTCAACAAGAAATACCTAATCAACGACACCGAGCCGAAGGGGTCGCCCAGGTGGGCGCGCCTAGTGCCGGGCGACGAAGATGCTGCTCCGTACTGGACAGTGCTGACCGACCCGGCCGACGTGTCCGGCCACAGTGCGATCGTGAACGCCTACCGATTCTTCCATCGCAAGATCAGCACTCTCCGCGAAGCCGGCGAGCTTGTCCCGGAACGGCTCGCGACGACGATCGGCGATCGGTTGGCGCTCGTCTTCGTGACTGTTTCCGAAGGCGAGCGGCCCCACAAGATCTTCGAGTCGATCAACGCGACTGGTGTGGGGCTGACGCAATCTGATCTGTTGCGCAATTACCTATTCATGGCGCTGGGCCCCCGCTCGAACACGGTCTATACGCAGCACTGGCGTCCACTCGAAAAGGCGCTAGGAGTGGAGGGCCTGGAAGGGCTGGTTAGGGACGATCTTCAGTCGACGGGCGATTTCGTCAAGCAGGGCGATGTTTATCGAGCAGCCCGAAGCCGCCTCGAACCGTCAGCAGCGGATCTCGATTTCCTCGAAGAACACGTCAAGCGGCTTGCGCGAAGAGGCGCCTACTATTCGCTGTTCCTGCAACCAGCAGATCCGAACTCCACGGCATCGGATCTCGGACTTAGCAAGAAGGCGCTGAGGCACTTGGCATTCCTGCGTGGCTGGGGTGCCGGCACGACGTATCCGCTGCTGCTCCACATTTACGCCGAAGTCGATGCCGGCCGCGCCACCACCGCGCAAGCTGAGTCCTGCCTCGAAGCGATCGAGTCCTTCATCGTCAGGCGCTACGTCGTCGATGTACCGACGAACGTATTGAACCGGCTCTTCATTGCCGTGATCAACAATCTTCCCCAGGGTGAGCCGATTGACGTGGCGGTGCGTCGAGAGCTGTCACGGGACAAACGGTGGCCCGACGACGAGCGTGTCCGCGACGGGATCGCCAACGTGCACTACTACTCCAATGGGCGGGCCCACCAGCAGCGGTTGGTTCTACAGCGCCTGGAATCCCATTTACGAGCCGAGGTTGATCTCGACTTCGACTCTGCCAAGCTCTCAATCGAACATGTCATGCCGCAGACGCTCAGTGAGGGCTGGAAGAAGCACCTGGTGGATGCCGGTCACGAGCCGCGCGAGGTCTTCGAGCGGCTCGGCCACACGCTAGGAAATCTGACGCTGACGGCGTGGAACTCGAAGCTTTCGAATCAGCTGTTCGAGCGCAAGCAGGAGATTCTGCAGAATTCGGACCTTAAGCTGAACGAGCATCTCGCCGCCGCTTCCCAGTGGGGAGTCGATGAGATTCAGGCGCGTTCGCAGGTGCTCGCCGACGCTGCAATCGCGCTGTGGTCGGCCCCTGTGCCGGGGGTTGTAACGGCGCACTCTGGGTTCGACTGGACACGGGTCGACGATGCCGTTGCAGCGCTGCCGGCAGGCTCGTGGACCTCCTACGGTGACCTTGCCGAACTAGTAGGTACGGCGGCACAGCCGACGGCAAATCACATCGCACACGACCCCGCGGTGACGAACGCCTACCGTGTCCTCAGCAGCGATGGGTCCATCAGCTTCAAATTCCAGTGGCATGACCCGGCCGACACCCGAGATCCGATGGAAATGCTGATCGGCGAGGGGATCGAGTTCGACGACAACGACAAGGCCTCGCAGGCGCAACGCCTAGGTCCTCCTGAGCTCGAAGCTCTGCTCGACAACGTGCTGACCGAGGTGCAATGATCCGGCGCGCCCCCCGGACCGATCGTTGAGACATGACGTGCAAACGTCACTCGCCATCCTCGCGCAATACGTCAGGTAGGACGGGTGTCCGCGGGAGCGAGGCAGCTCATAGTCTCGGGCAGGAAGGCCGCGCACTGGCTGCACATCGGTCTCAGAACGAGTCCACACGTTCAATACTGACGAACATGCCGCGGCCGCTGGCAGCATTAGTGAAACGGGTTCCGTCCGCGCTCGCCTCGATGTTCCAACCGTTGAAATGTTCCACGGTCCCGTAAGCCAGCAGTACGTCTTGATTCGGATCTGCGCCGCCGATGTTTCCTTCGGCCCAAGCGAATGCGCCGCTAAAGTCCACGGTTGCGAGATTCCAGTGCGCTGCTCCGCCGGTGCTGGCAGGTGCCTGCGGAAAACCGTCAGCCGAGTTGCGTTCGCACGCAACAGATTCTTGGGAAATGGCACATCGAACCTGCCGAGACTGGGTGATCACGTACTGCGTTTGTGGTTGAACAGAGGGCACCGGCGCCGACGGGTGATCACGCTGCCAAAGCTCAACAGCCGGCTCGATATAGGTTTGTTTTGCCGTGATGATTGTCAGCCCATCGCCACGCACTTGGTACCGCGTTCCGTCAACGGTATTAACGGCGTCGAAGCCCCCAGGAACTTCGGTGACGTCAGTCAGGGCAATTGAGGCTCCGTCGCTAAGACGGCTTCCACGGTAGTAGTAATTAGAGCCCCGAAGGCAGACGACAAGGGTCGAATCTGAGGTAATCTGCGCGAGCTTTAGCTCATCCGCTGGTTCACAGCGGGCACCGGGGTGCTCGCGAAAGCCGCTTGCGTCCATGCCTGCTAGAGGTGGCGGTATCTCGGGAAAAGGGGTCGGTGTGACGGTCTGCGGTACGGGCTGCCGGATCGGAGCTTCAGGTGTCTCACGAGCGGGCGTATTCCAGCCGCAATTTTGCCCGCGAACCGGGAAGATATTCGGCACCGAATCAACGCGTCCTGCCACCATCTGGACGATCTGAATATCTGCTTTGAATTCGCCCTCGCCGAGGATCGTCGGCTGGTTGCTGAGGTCGAGACGCAAAGTGAGAATGCGCCCCTCGGTCGCGACAGAGGTCAAGACGTCGGGGTTCGCCGAGTCGAACTCAGACACGTCCGCGTACCAGCCTTGTCCGATGCTTGGTCGCGGGCCAGAGATCGCCACGACACCGTTCGCGTGGTGGGGCTCTATCAGGTAGTCGGTCAGGATGCTGCCGGGGGCATCCGTCGGCCCGAACTCGTTCCGAGCGACGCCCGGTTCCGGCGGAATCTGAAAGTTGAACTCGACGTCAAGCTGCAACTGATTCGGGTCGACGTGGGACAGCGTGATCTCGCGGACAAGCGCCGATCCGGGCGGATCCGCAGCTCGATCCGCTGGGTCTAATGCGCAACCCATAGTGTGTGGAAGCGCGTCCCATCGCACCGAATCTTGATCGGCTCCGAGCCCGCAGCCAGCTGTCGCCAGGCTTACTGCGAGGGTCCCAAGACCGATTACAAGCCGCTTCACCTTGCCAACCCCCGGCACTCGCCTAAGCCTCGTAACTACCGCGGGCAAGGCCCGAGGTGGACGCGTCGACGAGCGTAACAACGAAGACCTAGGAGCAGCCCCTATCGCAAGAGAAAGCGACCGAAGGTGGGCCTCTGCCGACGACCACTTCGGCGTGCATCCGGTCGGTTGTTTTGCGGGGATGTCCTAGCCCTCTGAGGACCGTCGTAATCGCCGGAATGTCGCTGTCACGTTGGGGCGCAGACGTGGCCAAGTCCGAATTTCGTCCGTCGTAACCGACGGATCATACTGGCGCAGGGGTCGTATTCATTCGGGGTGAATACGCCCTCACGCTGGTCGGCATGTAGCGCCGGGTATTGCTCTGTTCGCTTCTCACCTCTCCTGGACCAGCACGTGAGGTGCGTCCTTCATGCCTCCTGCGTTGGTCTGACCACGTCGCGGGTTTGTTGCTTTGGTGGGCCACCAGCTGGCTTCGCGTAGGAGTGTGGCGATGGCGGGCACGGTGAGGGTGCGCACGAGGAAGGTGTCGAGCAGCAGCCCGAAGCCGATGATGAGGCCGGCTTGGATCATGATGGCGACTGAGCCGACCATGAGGCCGAACATGCTGGCGGCGAATATCAGGCCAGCGGAGGTGATGACGGCTCCGGTGTTTGCCACGGTGCGCAGGACGCCGACGCGGATGTTGGTTCCGGATTCTTCGCGGAGCCGTGAGACGAGCAGCATGTTGTAGTCGGCGCCGACGGCGACGAGGATGATGAACGCCAGCAGCGGTACGGGCCAGGCGATTTCGTGGCCCAGTCCCCATTGGAAGACCACAACGCCGATGCCGAGCGAGGCGAGGTAGTTCAGCACGACGGTGCCTAGTAGGTAGAGGGGTGCCAGGAGTGCGCGCAGCAGTAGGACCAGGATGACGCCGACGATGATTATGGTGGCGATGGCCAGTTGTGCGAAGTCGGCCCATAGGAGTCGTTGGATATCGGAGTTGACGGCGGGGAAGCCGGCGACGGACACGGTGGCGTCGGCGAGTGACGTGTTGGGTCGTGCGGTGTTGGCGGTGTCGGTGATGCGGCTGGCGAGGTCCATCGCTTCAACGCTGTATGGGTCGTGGCTGCTTTCGATCATGAACCGCGCTGTTTTGCCGTCCGGTGAGAGGAATTGTTCGGCGACGTCGGTGAATTGCCGGTTCTCGAATGCGTTGGCGGGCAGGTAGAAACCGCTCGAGGAGTCGGAGTCGGCCGCTGCGCGTGAAGAGTTTTGCAGTTGGGTGGCGATCTGGCTCATGCCGGACAGCATTTCGATGTTGCTGTCGGCGAGGGTGCGGACGCCGGTGGCGAGTGCTTGGGCGCCGGAGGCCAGCTGTCCGATTCCGTCCTGCAATCGGCGGAGGTTGGTGGCGAGGTCGGCGGGGTCACCGAGGGCTCCGAATGCCTTGTCCAGCGAGGCGACTGCGTTTTGGACGTTGGCGAGGGTGCCACCGACTGTGGCATTGGTGGCGGGATCGTAGCGGTCCCCGAGGTCGGCGATCTGGGTGAAGAATCCGCTGTCGCGCAGAGTGACCAGGATCTTCACCTGGTCGCGGATTTGGGCGCATTGCGGGGTGGTGGCACACCACGGTGAGGTGTTGAGGGCGCCGACGAGTGGGTCGAGCTGGGTGATTGCGTTTTGGGCTTGGTTGGCCAGCGGTCGTAGTCCTGGGCCGGATTGGATGGCTTGGTCGACGGCGGGGGCAGTGGCGGAAAGCTGTTGCAGCAGTGGCCGGAATTGGTTGACCTGAGTTCCTGCGGATTGGGCTTGGGTGAGGATTCCGGCCAGTGGTGTGAGGGCGGTGCGCACGGTGCTGTCGAGTTGGGCGAGGCCGTCGGCGAGCTGGTCGGCGCCGCCGGTGAGTTTGGCGAGGTCGTCTTTGCGTGAGTTGCCCTCGGCGACCGCGCCGGCCATTTTGTCGCCGATCTGGCCGTTCTGCCAGGCCAGTTCTGCTTGGTCGAGGCGCTCTCCGGTGGGGCGGGTGACTCCGGAAACTTTGGTGACGCCGGGGATCTGGGAGACGCGGGAGGCCATCTCGTCGAGGTCGGCCAGTCCTTTCCCGGTCCGCATGTCGGTCGGGTTTTCCACGACGAGGAATTCGCTGATGACGACGTCTTTGCGGAAGTGGCGGTCCAGCAGGTGGTAGCCCTGGTTGCTGGCTGTGGTGTCTGGTTGTCCCTTGCGGTCGTCGTAGCTGATTTTGATGGTTGCAGCGGCTGCTGATAGGGCGAGCAGGATGACCAGGCTGACGATGAGTAGTGGCACGGGACGGCGGACCACGGCGACGGCGACGCTGTTCCAGTAGCGGCGGGTGCGGTCGGGTTTGGGTTCACCGATGCCGCGTTTGGCGGCTAGCGACAGCACGGGTGGCAGCAGGGTGACGGTGGCCAGAAATCCGAACAGCACGGCGATGGCGCACGCGGGGCCTAGGGCGGCGAAGACGCTGAGCCGCGCGAAGACCATGGCCAGGAACGCGAGTGCGACGGTGGCGGCGGAGGCGAGGATGACGCGCCCGATGCTGGCGGTGGCGTGGATGATGGCCTGATCGGCGGGTACTTGGGCGCGGCGCTGCTCGTGGTATCGGCTGATCAGGAACACGGTGTAGTCGGTTCCGGCGCCGAGCAGGATCGCCGTCATGAAGGCGACGGTGAACTGGGAGACCGGCATGCCCATCTCGCCGAGGGCGGACAGCACGCCGCGCCCGACTGCCAGGCTCAACCCGATTACCAGCAGCGGTAACAGCGCGGTGAACACCGACCGGTAGACGATCAGCAGGATCAGGGCGATCACGCCAGCGGTGGCGATTGAGATCAGCAGCAGGTCGTGCTCAGCGGAGGCGATCATGTCGCTGAAGGTCGCCGGTGGTCCCGTCACTTGCACGGTCGTGGTTGAGTCGGTGAACACCTCCGCGGCGATGTCGCGCACCGCGTTGACGGATTCTGCGGCCGTGGGGTCTCCGAGGGTGCCGGCGACGCCGACGGGCAGGTACCAGGCTTTGCGGTCGACGCTGACCGCCTGGGCTTCGGTAATCGGATCGGCCAGTAGGTCTTGCACCAGCAGGACGTGGTCGCCTTCGGTCTGCAACCGGCTCACGAGTTCGCCGTAGCGCTGCCGTGCAGTCGGAGTCAACCCATTGGGGTCTTCCATGGCGACAAACACCATGGTTTTCGAGCCTTCTTCGCCGAACGCGGCGCTCATGCGGTCAACCGTCTGCAAGGACGGCGCATCGCGAGGAATGAGGTCCACCGACTGTTGGCGCACCACGGTTTCCAGCTGGGGAAACAGCAGCGCGAGAACCACCGCGGCGCCCAGCCATACCCCGATGACCAGCGCTTTGTGCCGGAGGGTGAATCGGGCTAGCGCTGCCAACCGTTCGCTGTACTCGCGGGTGTCGGCCGGGTCGGGGGATCCGTTGGCGCGCCGACCAGAACGCGTGGCCTGGCTTGGGGAATCTGCAGTGCCGTCGGTCACTAGACCTCCACTGGTAGCGTAGCGATACTGTCGGTATCGCTACGCTACCGCATGTAGTGCACGTGGTGGCGGCCGCTATCGAGTAGGCCCGCGGCCGCGGTCACAGTAGGCAGAGGAATGGTCGAACACTCAGTTGGCTTCTGGAAGCCAAGGCCGACGCTGTTCAGTCGACGACACTGGCCTTGGATGTCGTTCAGGGTCTTGCTGTTGCTGGTCCTCGACGTTGACATCGAATGCACGGACGGCCACATCGCGTAGCGGGGCCGCGGGCCGCTACCTGTGGGGTCGGGCTTCGGTTGTGGCCGACTGGTCCGTGTTCTGCAGCAGCACGTAATTGCCGAGGCTGCCCAGGAAACCTGCGCAGTGCTGAACGAGTTCATCGGTGGTGAACTCGAGTTCTCCGTCGAGTCGGCGGCGCAAGACTTCGAATAGCCCTCCCACGCCCAAGGTCGAAGCCAAATGGGCAACCCCAACGGCGGAGTCGGCGATGTCGAGGTGGAGTCTGGCTTCGCGCAAGACGAGGTCGGTGAAACCCGCCATCAGTTCGCTGCGTAGCTCTCGGAGCAGCGGCTCGGTTGCAGATTCCACGAACAGGATCCGACCCAGCCGAGGGTCGTTGTCGATCATGCTGACCAGCCTGCGGATCGGCGCGTACGCCAGCACCTCCGGTGGCTCGCCGGCATCGGGGATCGCGTCGACTATCACCTCCTGGAAGGTGGCATAGAGCTGCTGGTAGACAGCCCGCAGGAGGGCGTCTCGGCCGGAGAAGTGCTGGTAGAAGTAGCGTGACGTGACGCCTGATTCAGCGCAGACGGCAGTCACAGTGGCGGCGGCAACACCGCGCGTGCCGATCAACTCGGTTGCGGCCTCGATGAGACGGGTGCGCCGGTTCCGGTGACGCTCCTCGGCGGACATCCCGCTATACACCCGCGCCGAAACCACGTGGATAGCTTGCCATCTAATTCTGACAAGGCTTAGAGTCAGATTGCCAGCGTGCCTTTGACGAACGGGAGAACAACATGAGCGACGATTCGTCCACACGGCCCACCACGCGGGTCGTCCCGAAGCCCCGCCGTGTTCGATTCGACATGCCTGCCGGGACCAGTCGGCAGCACTTCGTCGATGGCGACTTGGTGATGAGCCACTTTGTGTCCACCTTGTCGGCCACGTTCCCCGAAGGGGAAGACTTCTTCATCCGGTCAGTCCGCGAGTACCGGGACCACATCAGCGACGCTGACCTCAAGGAGGCGGTCAAGGGATTCATTGCACAAGAGGCCACCCACCGACACCAGCATCAGCTGCTCAACGATCGGCTCCAAGCGATGGGCTATCCCACCGAGGGGATCGATCGGCATATCAAGAAGTTGGTTGGCCGACTTGAGAAGCGTTTTTCTCCCACGATGCGCCTGGCTGTGACGGCCGCCCTGGAGCACTATACGGCGACATTCGCCGAAATCATTCTCACCAGCGACGAAGCTCAAGAACTCATCGGCTACACCGAAGTGCGGCCTATTCTGCTCTGGCACGCACTGGAAGAATGCGAGCACAAGGCCGTCGCTTTCGATGTCTATGAGACGGTCGGTGGAAGCGAACGCACCAGGGTCTGGGGGATGCGGATCGCCAGCCTCCTCTTGTTCAGCGAGTTGGTCATCCAGACCACCCGCTCTCTGGCCGGTGACCGTGCCGCCTACAACCCGGTGCGGTTGCTGCGCAGCCTTCGAGCCTTCCGGCATAACCCGCTATTCAGCTCAGCAGCAATTGAGCGCTTTCGTTCCTACACCCGCGGCGGATTTCATCCCGACGACTGGGACAGCGCAGAAATCCTCGAACGCTGGACCAAGGAACTCTTCGACGCCGATGGTGGCCAACAAGTGCGTAGCAGCGTCTAGCTCGACCAGAGCCTGTCGCGGTCTATTCGGCGTGCCGAAAGGCGTTGTGAGGGCCTCCTCTTAGTCATAGGCAGCGTTTCAATAACCTTGGTGGGGCCCACTTTTACTGGCCGCTCGACGCTGCCCGATCACGGCGGGGGCTGGAGGATGCTTCGGCCGAGGAACTCGGTGACGGCGGAGCTGAAGGCGTCGTTGTCGTCGCCGGCGATCATGTGTCCGGTACCGGATACGTCGACGGTCTCGGCGTGGGGAACCAGTTGCTGGAACTCGTCGACGGTGGCTTGGGAGACCACGTCGGACAACAGGCCCCTTACGAGAAGTGTTGGGGCGCTGACCCGTCGGGCTCCGTCGATCAGCAGGTGGCTGATCGCGTCGAATTGCTCCGTTCCCGTGGTCGATTCGTCGCGGAGGAAGTCGAAGTTGGAGTGAATGAATGCCGGGTCCCACCGCCAGATCCAGCGGCCGTCGTGACGCTGCCGTAGCACCTTGCGCAGGCCGTCGACGTTGGCCGGGCGCGAGCGATGGGGGTTGTACGCGGCGATCACCTCGGCGGCGTCGGTGAGGGTGCCAAAGCCGTCGGGATGTGCGGCCATGAACGTCACTACGCGACGAGCGCCCTGGAATTCAAGCCGCGGGGTGACGTCGACCAGGACAACCGCCGCCCACAACGCCCCGGATGTCAACAGATGCGTGCCGAGCACGGTCATGCCCCCAAGGGATGCACCTACGACGGCAGGGGCGATATCCGCGCTGAAGTGCTCACGCACGGCGAGCAGATCGGTCGCGAGTCGCTCGAGGTCGTACCTGCCGGCGGGGTCCCAGTCGCTGTCGCCGTGACCGCGGGTGTCGTAGGCGACGACTGTGTATCCGCATGCGTGGAGGCGACGCGCTGAAGTGCTCCACGCGTGCCGGTTCTGGCCGCCGCCGTGCAGGAGCAGCACGACGGGACGGGCGTCATCGTGGTCGTAGCAGTCGGCGGCCAGGGTGATCCCGTCCTGGGTTCGGACCCGATGCTGCACGGCGGAGGTCATGACAAATTCCTGGCGAGATCGGAGTCCGCCCGAAGCGTGCGACCGGCTACAAGCGCCTTCATTGTGCGTTGCCCGCGGCGTTCACGATCGTGACCGTGCCCTGGGCTACGCAGACGGCTTTGTCGCCGTTGCTGATGTCGATGCGCGCTACTCCGCTGCGCTTGCCCAGTGACACGATGTCGGTGACGGCGACACACACACCGGTGGACACGGGTCGCAGCAGGTTCAGCTTGAATTCGGTGGTGGCGACCCATGATCCGGCCGGAATGACGGGGTAGAACACGACTCCGAGACAGTGGTCGACCATCGCCGATAGACATCCGCCGTGCAGGGTGCCAAAGGGTGTGAGCAGTTCGGCGCGGGTTTCCATCTCTGCCACCAGCCGACCGGCGGCGAGTTCGGTGTGCCGAAAGTTCAGGAACGTCGACAGTCCACCGGCTGTGGTCGCCGATCTGAGCAGCTGGTCGGCGATCTGCTCATCGAAGTGCGCGAATGTCATTGCCACCACCATGCCCCTTTCTCCTGTCCGGCCATGGGTTCAATCACCGTTCGAGCCTGCGAATCGTTTGAGCATGTCGCCGAATGCGCCGAGGTCGACGGCGCGGCGGAGTGCTCGACATCGACGGCGATGAACCTGGCCGTCGCGGTGAAGCACACGACGCGTCGTCGAAGAGGGGCACGGGCTAGACCGGTGTGGTCCAAGTGATGGGCAGCGATGTGTAGCCCCGGATCGGCCCGGACCGCAGCCGCCGCGCCGATTCAAGATCGACCTCCCAGTCAGGCACCCGGTCCAACAATGCATCCAGAGCGATGCGGGCCTCCATCCGCGCCAGCGCCGCACCCAGACAGAAGTGAATGCCGCGACCGAAGGCGACCTGGTGCTCACTGGTGCGCTCGATGTCGAACACGTCCGGATCGGGGAAGGCACGCTCGTCGCGGTTGGCCGACCCGAACAACAGCAGCACCTTCTCACCTTGACGCATCGTCGTGTCGTGCAGGGTGACGTCGCGGGTCAGGGTTCGTGAAAGTCCCTGTGCAGGTGAGTCGTAACGCAGCAACTCTTCCACCGCAGGCCCCAACAGTGTTCGATCGGCGGCTAGGCGTCGGCGGGTTTGCCGATGCTGGGCCAGCACGACCGCGGAGTTCCCCAGCAGATTGGTGGTGGTCTCGTAGCCCGCGACGAGCAGCAGCGCGCAGAAGCCGAGGACTTCCTCGTCGGTCAGTCCGATCCCGTCGACTGTGGCGTTGGCCAACGCCGACATCAGGTCCTCGCGGGGGTTCTTGCGGCGGTCGGCGAGGAAGTCGGTGAAGTAGGCGTAGATCGCGGCGGCGGCGGTCAGTGCGTCGGTGGTTTGTCCGTGGTTGACGTCGACCTGGACCAGTTGGCTCGACCACAATCGGAACTGATCACGATCGGTGGCGGGAACGCCCAGCAGATCGGCGATCACCGCGGCGGGCAGGATCGCGGCGAAGTCGGTCACGAAGTCCGCCGATCCGGAACCCTCGTCGAGGCGCTCGAACAACTCCGCGGCCATCTGTGTGATGGCGCCCTGCAGCCCGGCCACCCGCCGGGGAGTGAACGCCCGGCTGACCAGGGCACGCAACTGGTCGTGGCGCGGAGGGTCCATCACGATCATCATCGGCAGGAACGAACCGATGAAGTCCGATCCCGGCGGGGTGGGGAAGATGCCGTCCACCGAGGAGTACGTGCCGTGATCCAGTGCTGCGGCCTGGACATCGGCGTGGCGGCTCAACACCCAGGTATGGGATTCCTCGGCGCGGTACACCGGAGCCGCGTCACGCAATAACCGATACGTCGGATAGGGGTCGTTGAGGATCGAGGCGTCGAACGGGTCGTAACGAATCTGCACCGAGACCACAAGACCTCCTACCACCAAAGTAACGACGGTTTAGACTGGCAGTCTAAACCGGCCGAACGGGACAGGTGGGGCAAATGCGCAAGATTCCACGTCAGATCTCTGACCGGCTTCCCGCCGCGGCGGACTTGTTCGCCGAGAAGGGGCTCAACGACTCCAAGATCGAAGACGTCGCCGCGGTGACCGGTGTGCCGAAAGCGACGCTGTACTACTACTTCGCCGGCAAAGAGGACATCCTTGCCTTCCTGCTCGAAGACCTCCTCAAGGACATCTCCGATGCCGTGACCGCGATCGTGCACACCGACGGCTCCGGTGCCGAACGCCTCGCACTTGTCATCCGCGCACAACTGCGGGCAATGGCGCAGCGGCCAGCGGTATGCCGGGCACTCATCGGCGAACTGGGACGAGCGGCCCGCATGCCTGCCATCGCCGAGATGATCAATACCGCCTACCAACAACCCGTTGAAACTCTGCTCATCGAAGGAGCCCGCGACGGATCCCTCGTCGCCCAGCCCGATGCACGATCGACGTCCATTGCGCTGTTCGGCGCGGTCACCATCAATGCACTCATGTACCTGGTCACCGAGAACCACCTCGACGAGACGGTGGTCGCCAGCACCCTCAGCGCCGTCATGTTCGACGGCCTGCGCCCGCGCACAGGAGACCAGTCATGAGCACCTACGGCCTGTCGGTTCTCGGCGCGGATTTGAAGTCACTGGCCCAGACCGCCCAGGCCGCCGACGCGGCCGGGTTCGACGCCGTATGGGCCTCGGAGTTCTACTCCCGGTCCGGATCGATCTCCATGGCCGCGATGGCCAACAGCACACAGAACTGCCGGATCGGTTCCTCCATTCTCTACGGCGTCGGCCGAAGCCCCCTGGTGCTGGCCACCGAGGCGCGTGATCTCGACGAACTCTCCAACGGACGGCTGGTACTCGGAATCGGCAACGGCACCAAACGGATGATGAGCGACTGGCACGGCGTGCCCGACACCTCCGCGCCCGCGCTGCGGATGGAAGAACTCGTGATGCTGCTGCGCCGGATCTGGAACCTGCATGAAGGGCCGATCCATCACGAGGGCCGTTTCTACAGAATGAATCTCACCCCGACCGGCGACGTGGGACCCCCCAGCCGGCCGATCCCGATCGTCACTGCCGGTGTCCGGCCCCGGATGTGCGAGGCGGCCGGGCGGGTGGCCGACGGCCTGGCCGGACATCCCCTGTTCACCACCACCTACGTCGAGGAGATCGTCCGGCCCGCTATCGCCCGGGGTGCCGCGCACACCGGCCGCGACCCCAATGACGTGGAAATCATTTCCATGGTGATGTGCGCCATCCACGACGACGCCGAGGTCGCCAGGCGCGAACTGGCGCAGCAGATTGCGTTCTACTCCTCGGTCAAATCCTACGAGACGGTACTCGATGTGAACGGATTCGCCAGCGAAGGCCGAACCATCCGGGAAGCATTCGCCCAGCGCGATTTCCCGGCGATGTTCGCCGCGGTGTCCGACGAGATGATCGACACCATGGGCGTCGCCGGGACGGCACACGAAGTCCGTGAACAACTGAGACGCTACGACGGCGTCCTCGACCACATCATGCTGTATTCACCATCGGTCGGCATCGCTGCGGAACGCGTGCAGCAAAACCTCGACAGCATCATCGGGGAATGCTCGCCCGCCTCGATGTCGCCAGGGCAGTCCGGTCCACGTTCAACCTGATCCACGCATTGCCGCCCACGTCGACCCGTCGCCGCGTCCGCGGCCGCATCAGTGGCTCTGCCGCGCCGACCCCGCCGATGATTGCGTGGCGCTGTTGACGATGTTGGCGTCGTCGGTGTCGGGGAGGTCATGGCGGACCACGCGAACCCGTCCTTGAGGTAGGCAGGCCATGTAGCCGTGGCGCATGCCGTAGAGTTCCCACGCTGTCTGTTCAGTGTCGGGATCGACATCGATGCGATGTCCGCGCGAGAAGCTCAGGTGTAGTCCTCCATCGTCGCTAGAACAGGCCTGGGTGCACACTGCGCCGGCGAGGTTCAGCAGTGGGCGTTCGTGGGTCGCGATCCTGAGGGGGTCAATGCGCACCGCCTCGATGGGGTAGGTGCCGACGGCCGGAAGGGTCAATAGCAGGGGGCAGGAGATGACGATTTCGTTGTAGTCATCGAAATCCAGAACCAGGCCGCCATGCAGCGAGAGGCGTTGTACGACAAGGTTTTCGATCCATTGGGTGTACATGGCAGTCTCTTTTCGACGCATCGTTGAGCCGTATCCCCAAAGAGTACGCTAAGTAGCGCTGCGATACCAGTAGTATCGTTATCGGTTGGCGGTGGGCCGAGCAGCGTTGGTCACGACGCGCCTGGTGGCTCGGTCAATGCGGTCGCGGGTGTCGGCGGCTGTCGCGCGGTCGCCGCTGAAGGCCACGAGGTTGGCCAACCAGATGTCGGAGATGACCCCAGCGACGTGCAGATCGGCGGGGGTGGGTTCGCCGCCCCTGAGCGTGCGGGCTAGCAGGATCTGGATCTCATCGGCCGCGCGGTCGAGTTCCGCGGCGGCGCGGGTGTCTGCGACGGCGAAGGCCCGTGTCATGGCCGTCGTCAGCCATGGGTCGCGCTGCCAGCGGTCATGCAGATGTGCGGTGAGCCGTTCGAGCCGTTCCAGCGGTGTGCCCTCACCACCCGCCCAGTCGCCGGCCGAGTCGAGTCGACGGAACTCGCGCGTCAGCGCTGCTACCAGCAAGTGGGTTTTCGCCGGGAAATAGCGGTAAAGCGTGCCGACGGCGATGCCGACCCGCTCGGCAACCGTCCGCATCTGAACCGCCTCGTAACCACCGGCCGCGGCCACGGCCAAAGCTGCATCCAGAATCGTTTCCCGGCGCCGTGCGGAGGCGCGTGAACGCGACGCGTTAGCGGCCCGCTTCTCTGCAGCGACCGAGTTCGCTTCCGAAGGCAGGGTTTTCCCGCGGCTGCGCGCCTGAGGGAAAGTCATGACGGCCCCGGGTCCAGACCGCCGCGGCGCGAGAACTGCTCCAGAAGATCGCCGAAAGCGCTGACATCGCCGTGTGCGGCGAAGTGCTCAGGGCTGACGACAATGAACACTGCACTGGCGGTGAAGCGGGCGATCCCACCCTCACCCGTGCCTGTCGCCGTGACATGCAGCGCCCGCCCTTCACGAGAGACGATGTGGGCAGTAATCCGGTGGGTCTGATGCAGCGGCACCGGCCGCAAATATTCGACCGTCAGGGTGCGGGTCACCGCCGGGGTGCCGGCGATCCACAACGTGAAGCCCAGGACGTCATCACATGCGGCGGCCACTGCCCCGCCGTGAGCCAGGCCCGGGGCCCCGATATGCCGCTCGTCGAACCTCACATCGGTGTACACCGCGTCGCCGCTGCGATGCACCACTAGCCGCAGTCCGTGAGGGTTGTCCGGGCCGCAACCCATGCAGGTCGTGGTGTGCGAGGGCAGCCGCT
Source organism: Mycobacterium sp. 852013-51886_SCH5428379 (assembly GCF_001665575.1). Lineage (GTDB taxonomy): Bacteria > Actinomycetota > Actinomycetes > Mycobacteriales > Mycobacteriaceae > Mycobacterium. The sequence continues at coordinate 104,301 of NZ_LZSU01000036.1, forward strand.
CCGGCGGCAACACGCTTTTGGGCACCATCACCCCCCAATACGATCGGTTTCGCTGCGCTACCGTTAGTACCACACTGCTAGACTGCCAGGACAACATCGCGTGAAAATCGACCGCCCGAGGTGAATGAGTGAGCAACAGTCAGTCAGCGCCAGTCCCTGACGATGACGTGGACCCGCGGCGCATCCGGTCACGCACCCGGCTGCTGGATGCTGCGGCAACGCTACTGAGCACCGGTGGGGTGGAAGCGGTCACTATCGATGCCGTCACCAAAGCATCCAAAGTGGCCCGAACCACGCTGTACCGCCACTTCCACAGTTCGTCGCATCTGCTCGCAGCCACGTTCGAACGCCTACTTCCGCAAGTGACCACTCCGGCACCGACCAGCGGACCCCTCCGTGAGCAGCTGATCGAATTGCTCAGCCGCCAAGCCGCACTCTTCAACGACGCACCGCTGCATGTCACGACACTCGCGTGGCTCTCATTGGGGCCCACCGGCTCCACTAACGAAGCGGATGAGCGCCACACATCCGGGGCGCTACGGGCCCGAGTCGTTGACCAGTACCGTCAACCATTTGACGCCATACTCACCAGCCCGAGAGCACAAGCCGAACTCGACGACTTCGACCGGGAACTGGCGCTCTGCCAACTCGTCGGACCACTCGCCTTCGCCCGAATGACCGGGCTTCGCACCATCACTCACAATGACTGCGCGAACATCGTCGATGACTTCCTCGCCGCCCACCGCAAGACCGATAGCGACGCCAAAGAGTCGAAGATCGCCACCAAGAAGACGGGCCGCCCCGCGCGCTTAGCTCGCTAGGCACAACGAAATCACAGCGTCCAGCCGGCTGGTCTTCGGGCCCTTTTCGCCTTCTCGCAAATCGCGTCGGCGATGGCATCGAAGGACCGTTCGTCGCCATCATCGGCGAGGCCGTGCGCGCAGATTCCATGGGCATCCGCGTGACGATTCGTGCCGGCAAAGTGAGTGCACCACCTCAGTGTTCGGACCGCCGTTTCCCGCGTTGAGAACTCTTCCCCCTACGTCCGTGAGGTGTCTCGCGGGCAACCCCTCGCATCCGCGGTCTCGCAATCCTTGGGACGCGGGGTGTCTGCGCCGCGGATCTTTATCCGGATATCGTCCGTCGTTAAGTGATCGTGCTTATTGGCAGAGGGGTCGAATTCCGAGTGGGGTGAATGCCCAAATCAGAGGTCTGTTCGAGGGCGAGTTTGTTCGCTGCGTCGCAAGCGCTGGCTGTCGGTGTCTCTTGATAAGACTGTTGCGAGCTGACTGCGTACCTGTGGTCAACAGGCAGGAGGATCCGATGTACTTCAAGGTCACGGTCACTGGTGACGCCAACCGCTATCCCACGTGGGCCTTGTACGGCGACAACCATGAGATGGTCGCCTGGGCAGGCGAAGGCTTCGAATCGCAAGCCAACGCCACCAGAGCGGCAAATGCCTTCAAGTCCGGCGGGTCCGCAGCACGGTATGAGACATTCCAGGACGTCGGCGGAAGCTGGCGGTGGCGCGCATGGCGGTCGAGTGACAAAGTTGCCGCCTCAGGTGAGTCGTTCGCCAGCTCTTACAACGCGGAGCGCGCCGCCGAGAACGTGCGGGCGAACGCGCCGTATGCGACTGGGCCCTGAGCTGCGTACATGGGTGACAATGACGATCTGAAGTTGAATCCACGGTTCCTGCGGCGAGCAGCGGAACAGGTGCGCGACTTTGAGCGGGCGTTCAGCGCCCTGCTCGAGCTGTGTCAGTTCACCGCTGGGCTTCGGGCGATGGCTGGTCCCGACCTGCCTGACGAGGTACTTGCCGGCTACGCCAGTCTGCCCGCCGTGACACCGAGATCTGATGTGTCAGACGACGAATGGGTGGCGGCGAAGGGCCGCTGCTCACGGACAGCTGGCCGTATTGCGCATCTTCCCGACATCACCGGTGTGCGGATATCCCGCCCGGGATTCGGCGGTCCGGTTAACCCGTTCGAGATGTGGATAACTGTCACCCAGCCGCACTCGCTCGTACAGCCGGACGACATCCTCGCCGCGTCCGAACACACCATCGGCATCCTTGAATCGATGGTCGACCGTGTCGATGTCACCGGCGACATCAGCATCGAGGATATGCACCCTTTGGTCTGGGGCGCGGCTCGAGGCCAATGGCGCATCGAGTTGTACCGCGAAGCGGTGTCATCCGCCGTGGGCGCTGTCATCGACCACGTCCGCCAGCTCACCGGAAGGACTGACCTCGACGACAAGGACGTTTTCACGCAGGCCTTCTCGCAGAGTCCACCCAAGGCTGGTGCTCCGCGATTGCGCTGGCTCGGAGGTAATCAAGACCAGACCGTCATATCGATGAACCGCGGCTTGTTGAGTTTCTCGACGGGCGTCCATGCTGCGATCCGAAACCCAACCACCCACGACCGGACGCAGCTATCGGCGCAGGAGGCCGCCGAGAGGCTCGCCGCTTTAAGCCTTCTGGCGACTTGGGTGGAGAAGTGCAGGCTCGACAGCGTCGACGCCACGCAGTGAACAATCACTCGCGAGAACTCAAGCGCTGGAACCGCCGCCGCGAAATCCATCTGAGGCACAGCGATACGGTCAGCGGGCTCTTTCGGCGATGTAGGCGGTCCAGTCGCGGGCAGCAAGTCTGGCCCAGTCGGCGGCGTTTTTGTCGGTGAGCCCGAGCAGTTCGGCCAGGACTGGTGCGGGCATGTCGCCGGAGAGGTGGAAGAGGGTCGCTTTGCGGTTCTCGTAGGGCTTGATCCCGATGGCGACGAGCTGGGAGCGGATGTTCTCGGTGGCGAGGTGCGCTGCAGGGTTGCCGCCGCGGAACAGCCAGCCGGTTCCGCGTGAGGCGTAGAGGCTTTTGCCGCGGTGCTCGAGGTGCTCACGGATGAGGTCGTCGAGGAGCGGCGGCATCTGGACTGGAATCTTGCTGAAGGTGACGTGCACGGCCCGGTCGTCGGTGATCGCGACCTGACTGGTGCGCATGGCGACGATGCGTGAAAGCGGCTGTGCGAACAGCAATGTGAGCAGGCCCGCAATTCGTGTATAACGGCGCACGGTCGTGTCGTGCAGCAGACGCTCTACGGCCGCCCACCGCTGCGTATCGGAGACGGTTACTGAGGGCGGTGACTGCGGGACGTCGGGGACTCGGAGTTTGGTGTTGGTGCGGGATTGGCGTAGCCAGACGATGAAGGCGTACTCATGGTTCAGCATCCTGCCGACGTGTTCTTGGTAGCGCTCCAACAGATCCTGGGTCGCGGTCGCCGCACTGGCGTCATGGCGGGCGAGGAAGCCCACGAACTCGATCGCGACGCGGATGCGCCGTCGACACGCATCGGCCATCGACTTGGTCAACCGGTCTTCACGGGCGGCCTTGCGCATTCCTCGCAGCACCTGCCAGTGCGCGAATCGGCGAATCAAGGCGGCGTCCTCGGCGGGCAGTTCGGCGACGATGTCTTCGATCCAGGGCAGCATCCGTTCGATGCGGATGTCGAACGGTTCCAGGACACCGACCGCGACGAGAAGACTGCGAAGGTAGTCGTGGGCACGATCCGAGGGCAGGGTGCGGAAGGTGTCGTGGCTGATGTCGACCGCGCCGCAAGCCATCTGCCCGAGAAGTTGGGGGCCGATGCCAGGTTTCTTGCGCAGCCACCACAGCCCTGTTTGTGGGCGTTCGGAGTTCACCAGCTCGTCGAAGACCGGCCGCAATTGGCGGTGAATCTGGCCGGTCGTCGGGTCGGCGAGCAAGTCGCTGAGGCGTTCACGCAGGAAGCATCGCGCGCACCGATTGTGCCCGTAGGGATGGTCTTCGCGCCCGCATTCGCGGCACCCGAAGATCGACTCGACACCGGCACATGACGCGCACACCACCGTCTCGCCGCGTCGCCATGCCAGCGGCCGCACGACATGGCAGCCCGGACAGGTTTCGGGGTGGTAGTGCCGCCTGCGACGGCAGCCGACACAAATGCGACACCCATGCGTCAGCCGGGTCAGGTAGTTGGTGCTTGCGCACTCCCAGCAGGCTCGTCGATTCACTCGTTGTCGCCGGGGCGGCGGATCCTGGCGCGGATCGGCCGCAGGTCGCCGATCCCGGACCCGCTGTCGTTGACTGCGGGTGCCTCGCGGATCTGTTCTTGGGCGAGCTCGAACAGATCGTTGGGGGTGCACGCCAGGATGTCGCACAGCGCCGCCAGCAGGTCGAGATTGATGCGCTGTGGAGGCTTGGTAGCGATCCGGTGAACCATCTGTCGGGAGATCTCCACGCCACGTTCGTGCAGCGGTGCGACGAGGTCGGTGGTGGCGAACATGCCGTTCTCGGCCATCAGGCGGCGCAGGTTCCACCGGAGGACGGTTCTAGTGCTCATCCTGGCTCCCTTCAGTCGTCGCGGATCCGTAGACGCGGCGCAGCGCCGCCTGCAACGTTTTGGTCTTGAAGTCGTTGGACACCGAGGTGTAAATCGCGGTGGTCGAGGCGTAAGAATGTCCGACCTGCTCGGTAACGAACCGTTCCGGGTAACCGAACTCGATCAGGTGGGTCACATAGGAGTGCCGCAGGCAGTGCAGGGTGAGGTCTTGAGGCAGACCGGCCTGCGCCCGCAAGTAGGCGAATCGCTTGTCCATTTGCTTGGTCGCCACCCGCTGCCGACGCTCAGTCAGCCACAACTCTTGACGGCTGCCGGGACTCAGAAGCGGCCGGGCTTGATCGACCCATTGGTGCAGTCCGTCGATCACCCAGTCGAACTCGGGAACGGCCAGCACCGTGCGACGCCGAGGGGCGCTGCCGCGGCTGGACTTGGCATACCGGACGTGGACGGCGCCGAACGTTCCCCACGCCGGCATCCGCGGGTTGGGACGCAGGTCGGCCACGTCGAGGTAGCACAGCTCTCGACGGCGTAACCCGAAGGCGTAGGCCGTCTTGATCATCTGCGCGTCGCGCAACGCCGCCAACGCGCCTTTGCGACCCGAACGCGCAATGATGTCCACTCGATCGGCAAGGAACGCGAACAACGTTTCCACCTCGTCGTAGGTGAACGGCCGGCGGGCGGGCTTGCCCTCGTATTCGACCAGATGCGCCGCGGTGTTGAAGTCATGGCAGACCTGCGACGGGATCCTTTCGAACCGCTGCTCGCACTGCGAGATCCAGCCATAACGGCCATCGAGTAGGTAGTCACAAAACAACCGCAGCGTCATGTGGTAGCCGCGAATTGTCGAGGGCGCCTTGCGGTTGTTTCCCGACATCAGAGCCGCCGTGAAGTCCTCGACATCGCCGGCCGTCCAATCCCACGGATGCGTCTCGGCGAACGCAGCGAACCGTCGCACGAACGCCAATCGCGATTCGATCGTGGCCTCGGCAAGCAGCCGGGACTTCTGCTGGCGTCGCCACCCCGACAGCATCGCTTCAAAGACCGCGGACGGTTCATCAAGATGGACCACGCCCGCGGCGAGAACGAGGTGCGCCGAACCTGGAACGCTCAACTGAAGGCCTCCAGACGGTCAACTCACAGTTGTCAATGTCAACGGCAAGTTACCACGATCTGGGCCGAAATCGCTCATCAGCACAAACGGGAAATGGTTCAATGGCGGCTTGGCGGCTCTCGCCCCAAGCGCCACCCGCGTGCGTCAACTTTAAGTTGATTGGCGATCTTCGCGCCCGGAGTGCAAGAGGTGTGTGGATCTGAACGGTGAACAGCGGGTTTGGAGTGGGCGGCGGTGAGTAGGAGGGCGCTGGTGCAGATGGCTGGACGAGCAAACGGGATCTGGCGGCCTACGCAGCAGCAAGTATCGAGGGGATGCCGGATCTGGGATGCCTACTGGGCGGCGCGCGAGAACAGCTCGCACCCGCAAGAAAAAGGACCTGTGAGTGCTAGGTGAGCCCGAGGTGTCGCGCCCCCGGAGAGCCGACTCGCCGCGCACGTTAATAGCAGAGTTCCGGCGGCCTATCGTTGGAGACATGGCGTCACCTTCCCCCAACGAGTCCCGACCGGTCGCCATGCAAACTGCGGCGACTGACGAACGTGTGCTTGACGCCAAGTACGCCCAGTTGGCCACTGCGTTCAACGCAGAGGTCATCAACGCCGAAAGGCGTGCGGCACGCGACACGTACATCGGCCGCCGCGAACGCTAGGCTTCGCCCTTGCCAGTTAGGAGTTAGTGCCGCCGGTCCCGTGAGGTTCGGTGGCAGTCGGACTGGGCTAACCGCATCTCTTCGACGCCACCTCGCCCGTGCTGCTCGGCGAATGTGTCTGTGGTGGTGGACTATTCCAGCACGGTTCTCCTACGTTGGCCCCATGACTGCAAGCGAGAAGATTCGGGCGCGATACCGAGCGGTAGAGGCTCAACGCAGAGCGAACGAAAAGAGGGCCCGCAACAACCGGGCCAACGTAGACGACGCCGCGTCGATTCGTGTGCTCCTGCAGAGGTTGGGCGCCGTCGATACCTGGGAGAGCACGAGGCTCGACCAAGTTGTGGGAGACATCCGGGAGGACGCGGCGAGGAGGCGGGTGAGTCATCTCGTCAATTTGCAAACCGTCATCGGCCGGATGAGGGATCGTGGTCAGACGATCGCATCAATCGCCGGCATTGCAGAAGTTGAAGTTCGCGTCCTCCAGGGCGTGCTACGCAGAGCGCGTGCGAGCGAAAGTGGAGACCAGTGTTCAACGAGATCCCGTAATGGGCGTTCTATCCCGGTGGTGAACGGTGCGAAGTCGAGCAGCCTCGTGCCAGTGGACGCTGATCGCCTGTCGCGCACGGCGATCGACGGCTCAAACTTCGATCCAAATCGATGCGTCAGATGCGACGCGGTGATGCTGGATCCTGAAGTGGCTCCTCGACGCGGACGTCCCCGCCGCTATTGTTCCGACACTTGCCGCAGGGATGCCTCAGCCGCGCGCACAGCCGCACAGCGGTACGGAGAACCCATCCGCGTTGTAGAGGTCCCTCACGCTGGCGCTGGCAGGGCAGAACCGCGCAAAAATGCCGAGATGCCTGCGCCGGACATCCGTTCCGCCTGCGATGCAGTCGAACTGGCTCTTCACAACGCCGACGCGATGAGAATTCTGTTATCCAGTGTTGCTAAACGCGCTCGACGGAAAGAACTCGACCGCGCCACCTTCGAAGCTGCCCGAGACCTCGCGAAAGCCGTTCACCCGTACCGCGACTAAAGCGTCAGAAGGCAATCCACAACACCGTGACGGAGTATGCCTCTGGGCGGGAGCCCGAGCTCATCTCGTACACCAGTCGGAGGCTGACATTGGGTGTGGGTCGAACATTCCGCTGAGCGGAGACCTCGTTGACCTCGGTGATATCGGCACTGAAGTTGGCCCTACCATCGCTCACGGCGATGAGGATGCAGGACACTCCAAGCCCCTCCAGGGGGACGAGAATCCGTCCGCCGAGAGGGCAAGGGCAAAAACGGTCATTTCGACGCTACGCCGCGGGCAATGTCTTATTTGCTTGAAATTGCAGCTAGAGCCACTGAAGTGGGAATATGTCCGGATCGAAAGTGTGCTCAACGATGGCGGACTGTCGCTGCGAGGCGGTATCTTAGGCATCATGAACCGCCTTGATCTGCAACCGGGCATTGCCCATGTGGGGATCACCGCTGCACAGTGGGCAGGCGAAGACGCCGCCGCGTTCGAAGTGGCGGGTCCGATTGCCACCGGGACGCTGTCCATCATTGACGCGGCCGCTGGCGTCGCAGACTTCACCGCAATCGCCGCCCAGGGCAGCCGCGCGAGCGCGCTTCTCACGCATATCGAAACGTTGACCACCGCTGCGGCCGCAGCAGTGGATTCCCTTGTTGCCATTGACGAGTCCAACGCCGCTGTACTTCGAGCCGTGGCTGAATGACTATGAGCGGGTCAGCTTTCGTCCTTGGAGCGATCGGCACCACGGTCGGTGTCGCGGGACTGGTTGCCGGTCTTGTCGCTGTCACCCGCGAGCAGCCGGCGCCTCCAATGCCGCCTGCGGCATCAGCAATGCCGGCAGCGATACCCCAAGAGAAGCAGGTTGCAGCGGCCACGGTGGCGTGTGCTGGCCTACGCAATTTAAAGAGCGGTGTCGGACTTGCACGGGGCGCTTTCATCGACCGAGTCGACCGTGCGAATGATTGGGCTTCACCGCAAAGCCTTGGTGTGCAGGGGTATTACTTCAGTGCGGTCGGTGCAGAGCTGGACTATCTGGATACAAGCGTAGGTCCAGAGGTGCCATTGGAGATCGTCGATGCATTCGGCGAGTTGCGACGGTCACTCTCCGCTGTGGTCGACTCAGACTTGCGACGTGAGCCCGCATCGATATCTAACGGAATGGTTGACGCGTACTCGCGCGCCCTGGACACTGCTGAATCTGCTTGCGAAGCAGTGGGAGCCGGCTGATGGGCGCGGCACCCCCCGATCGCCAGTACTCAAGTTTCATCGTGACTCCAGATGTTTGGCCAACCACTCGTGAAGCGTGCGAAGGCAAGGCCGCCGTCCAGCGTCGGCTGGCGGCAGCAACCGCTTCTGCGGTAGATGCTCACCGGGTCGCGATTCACGGATTGCAGGCCGCAGGCGTCGCGCAATCGAGAGGGTTCGAAGCAATGCATCGGGCGTACTGGCGTCTTCAAGTCGAGGCTGACAACAAGGCGGAGACTGACAGCGCCGCAGCTGATTTGATAGAAGGTGTTGCCACGATCCAACACAGCGCCGAGCGTAGGATCGACTCGATCGATGCGGAGGCTCATCACCAACTGTCCCTCGTGCCCAGCAGAAGCCCGATTGCTATCGGCATCATCACCAGCGCGGCCGCATTGGCGCGCAGGACAGCCGTCGGCGCGGCCGAGGAAATTCAAGCACTGTCAGGCCAATTTGAGCTGCGGTTTGGACCAGCACCGGAGAGCCCGCCCAGCGGCGACCCGGTGCTGTCCGACGATGCTGATCGGTCTACAGAGAAGCGATCTGACGAGTCGCCCGAGCGGCCCACTGACGAGGCTGCGGAGAGCAGTGCAACGGAGCATCGTGAGTCCGCTCCACAATTGCCAGACGCTGAGTCTTCCTCTGCCAACACGATCCCAAGGGTGAGCGCTGGACAGGCGCTCCTTCCGCCCTCGAGCTCGCGCTCTCCCTCGATGCCGAACACAGGCGGGGCTCCTGGCGCTGCGGCGGGAGGCATCGGTAGCAGCGGAGTAGGCCTCGGAAGCTCGCCATCGCTGTCGACTCCTAGCTCAGCGAGCGGGTTTGGCAGTTCGGTGTCGGGGTCGTATGGCATGAGTGCCGGAGGAATGGCGTCTCCAGGATCGGCGAGTTCGCCAACATCGACGTCGACATCTCCGGCGGCCGCACTTTCGCGACCCTTGCCTGTCGCACCACCAGCGCCTCTGGCATTAGGGGCTGGTGCGTCACCCACCGCCGCTAGCCCTGCCTCGGTCGCCGCATCGGCGGTCCCGCAGCCTCTAGCTTCGAGTGGCGCTACGCATGCACCAGTCGTGGCAGCTTCGGGTGCTGTGCCGCCGTCAGCACTGGGGTCGCTGGCGGCGCCGAATGGTCCTTACCCGCCGGTCGCAGCAGCGGCGTTGCTACCTCCGGGGCCAATGGGCCCGCCGTCGCAAGTCGCGGCCACGGTGGCACCGACGGCGGGCGCCGGTCCGCCGGTTGGCAGCCCTGCTGGTGCGATGGCACCCGTTACCGCGTCGGTCGCGACGGCGGCAATGACGACTCCGGTAGCGACGTTGCCTTCACGCGTAGCTGCCGCGGCGGCCCGCGATCTTGAGCGGCAACGTAACGAGTCCAACGACCTACAGTTCGTCAAGCAATTGGCCTGGGAACTGCTTTACGCCACAGAGTCCGGTCGCTCCTTCGCGTTGTGGGCGGTTGGCGTGATGTACTCGGCCACCGGTGAGCGTCAGGTGATAGCGCTGTCCCACCACGGAGCTGGGTATGTACCCGCCGGGATCGCTGTACCCGACGGAGTGCAGATGCTCTGGTCTGACCCCGCCGTCGGCGAGGGATTTCGTCAGCGATGGACTGGCAACCTTGATCCGGCTGCGACGCTGGTGGCCTACGCAGAGCTGAAAGCCGCAGAGCCGGCTGTCTGGCGCTTAGCTGCTGCGGCCACCACCTGGTCCGTGGTCGCGGCGCTAATGACCGCCGCGCAACGCTGGGATACCGAGTGGGCCACCTGCTCCGCGATGAACATGCCAGCCTCGATCGGGAAACGAGCCTTCGGTTCTAGCGCGAACCCTGCACACCGACTGGTGCGAGAGTTCCCAGAACTGTCCGAGCGAGTAGCGCAACTCCGTCCCCGAGGCCTCGACCGCCGCGCCGCGAGATTGATCACCGATGCGCTTGTCACCGACGCCCGCCTCGCGATCGTGAACTCAATTGGTCCCCGGATACCGTCGAACTTCGAAATGGTGTGGCCGACCGCGGCGGACGGCAGGGTCGACGCGTCGGAACGTGCACGATTCGCCGAAGCGGTTCAGCAGCAGTGGTTCAGCATTGCAATGGTTCAGCCAGGCTGGGATGAGGAGCGCTCTGAAAGCTCTGCTGCAGAATACAGGGCGCAATGGCTCATTTGCCGGATGCTTGAGGTGGTCTTGGGATGGATCGCTGACGACAGCACCGGTACAACGCCTGCGAGCCTGCCGCTAGATGACATGGTTTACGCCGCGGCTCACGCTTATCTCGATAGTCGCGGAAATAGTTGGATCACTGATCTTTTCGCTTCCGCGGAAGGGCGATCTAGGTGACGGGTGCAGATCGCCGAGATGTAGACGGAGGACCGTGGCGAGCAGAGCTCGAGCGGCAGCATGCCCATCTGGCCAACGTCGTAGATCAAGCATGTGCGTGGGCGCGGGAGTTCCACGTTCGGACTGGCGATGAGCTGTGGGGCGAAAGCTCCTCGCTGGTCAGTTATCCGTTGATTGGTTACGCCGACAGGCTGGAGCGGATCAGTACGGACCTAAAGATGCTGTGCGCGAACGCATCGCTGTGTCCTCCTCCGCCGGCATGGGATCGCTCGACGATGCGTGCGCCCTCGCTGATAGCGGTGCCTGGGCGCAACCCGAGTTGGCGATCGGCCGACTACTCGGAAGGCGGCCAGTACGTACTCATGCTTCAGTCCACTTCGCCGCACGGGCACATCGTTACCGCGCGGGAACAGTGGCGCGCCGCAATACGCCTTGCGAGTCCGAGTGTGATCGAACGCGAACTCGGGATGCCGCAGCTGGTCAAATACGCTTGGGTGGCTCGATCGTATTTCGACAGCGCTCATTCGTTGGTGCATGCGGCTTTCCGTGACAGTGTGGCGGCCACGTTCGGTCGAATGTGGGCCACCTGGTCCGACGATGACCCATCCAGCCGCGCGGCCGTGCTGGTGAGTTGGATGAAGGCGCTCACTGACTACGGATGCTCACCGGAGGAGTGTGAGGGTGTACTGCGCGACATCGAGGTGGTAGATCCCGAAGCTGTCACATATTGCCGGCAGGCGCAGAGTCTTTGGAATCCAAAGATGCCTTGAATGTGCCGGGGGGTGGCGGCATCCAACCTGATCGGATGAGTGTCGCACACGGTGGTCGTCGTGTTGATGCTTCTGCGGTTGCATGGATTTGGTAGTGCTGAACTGGCGAATCGGCACTGCCTCACTGTGTCTATTCGAGGTGACCGAACATGACGTCCCGGATGTCGGTGAGGCAAAGGCCCTGTGAGGAAGCGAAACTGGATTCATCCTCGACCCTTAGGACGGCGATTCTGAAGATCATTACGGCGCAGAACCTGTTGCGCGAGTTCGACGACGTGCTTTCCAGTGTGGAAAGAGGCGAGTCCTACGAGATCAGGGAAGAGGACGGTCGCTCCGTCGCCTTGCTGCTGCCGATTCAAGAGGAACCGCGGCACCCAACATCGCCGCCGCGGCGAGCTGCCAATCGCAGGCTCTTCACCGATATCGAAGCCTTGGCAGATCAGATGAAGCAAGACGCCATAAAGCATCTCGGCACCTGACTGTCTGTTGGACCACCAGGCTCATGACGCTTCCGCCGTGAACTCGTCGCCAGCATCGCCGACTGCGATACCGGAGTGAATTGCGGTCTCTTGTCCTTCGTCGAAGGCCGCATTTACCCCGATCTGCGTTGGCGAGGAACACGAGGGTTGCGAGGCTTGATGGGCTACTACATCTTTGTACGGCGGATAGATGGTCCACCGGAGGACGTTCCGATGGTTCCGGGCGCCGTCGTCCTCGATAGCCCATCCCAGGTTCCGCAGTGCCGGTGCGTGCCTCCGCAGAAGGCCTGTCACGTCGCGGCCGTTCTTCGGCCATTCCTTGGGGCGCCGCCAATGGTCGCCGACTGGCGTGAGCATCGCCAGCAAATCACCGCCAGATCGACTGACAATTGGCTCCTGTGTGCGGGTGCGGAGCTGCTCGATGAACGGGTCGACGGACAGGCTGTCCTCAGAGAGCTGATCCGCACGTGACATGTAGCGGCGTAAGCCATCTGTCGCGAACAACTCGTCTACGGCCGCCAGCGTGCGACTGAAGTCCGCCATCCGTGGCGGCTCGTCAACCGAGATGGTCTCTAGTCGCTGGTGAACAGCGGCAGCGACGTCGAGTAACCCACCCAGAATCGCTGGTAGGGCCGTTTCCCAACGTTGTCGCATCGTGGACTCCGGTTGTCGCGTATGCCTTTCGATTCGTCGCAGTTCCACTGTTGCTAGCCGCTCTGCAAGGTCTGGGCGCACTGCGCCAACATCGATTCCGTTGACGATCACGCATCGGCGGAACTTCAGGACAGCCAAATCGGCATCCGTGTACAGGGCGCGTTTTACGTTGCCGTCGCCTGTCGCAGCGCGGCACAACGAGTCCGACAGCCAAGGCGGGATCGCGGACAAGTTGTCCAGAGCAACTACCCACGACCCAGAGGCGGCGGTCACCCACGAGTCGGTGTCGCGTGGCGCCTGGCGAAGGGGAACCGGAGAGGGGTCAATGAGGTCGACCAGCATCCGGGTGGTTGTGCTCTTGGCGCTGCCTTGTTCGGCGAAGAGCGCCAGCACCGGATGCGGGACGTCGCACTGGACCAGTGCCGCGACGAGAACAGCAAGAAGAACTGGTCGATCTTCAACGGCGACATTGACGAAGTCCCAGAGCCCCGTTAAATCACCATCGGAGCAGGGTGCCGGCATCGCTCCCGTTAGCTTGCTTCGGAGAAACCGCACCGGTGCGGTGGTAACCATCGACCACCTTCCATCGCGGATCCTAATTACTTGGGCGTCTGGACTTCCGGTGTCGATGTAGATCGTTCCGTCATGGTCACCGACGCGTAGGTTCAGTTTCTCCGCCGTCTGGGTGGCTGCGAGTCCCTCCAGAATCAGCGTGGCATCGGTCAGCGCTTGCCCTCCGGCTACCGAGCCGGTATCGGTGAAGTAGCGTGCGGCGAGATCGGCGCGGAGCCCTGCCCGGCCGCCGCGGAGGAGCATCGCGAGGTGCGGCCGATTGCGCTCGGCCCCGAAGGGCTCACCATCCTCGGACACTCCGAGGAGATAGCGCTCCTGCGCCATCCCGACCAAGCGTGCTGCTACCGACTTCTTGTCTGTTTCTCCGTTGGCACTCATGGGTTTTCTTGCCTGTGGTGCTTCTGCAGGCGGGTATGACGGGTTATTCTCATGAGGAACTTCCGTGTTGAGCGATCGGCTGGTTCGAACGAAGACCTCGGCTAGTCCCCGAGGTCTTTCTCGTGTGCGGGTCTCACGCTGCGTCGCCGCCTCCACGCCGGGTGGCCTTCTCCCGCTCCGAAATCCAGCGCAGTACCTCGTCCCGCCGATAGACGACTCGACGTCCCAGAGTGAAACTCGCCGGCCCGATGTTTGAATGCCGCCAGTACCTCAGTGTTCCAACCGGAACTCCCGTTATGTCCGAGACTTCCTTCGCTCCTAGCAGTTCCATCAGGTTCCTCCTCAGCCAATGTCGGTTCGACTCAGCCAACAGTGACTGGTGCCCTCGTGCTCTGTCCACGACCTCAGCCACATTTGCTTAAAATACGTTCTCGCTTTGATGAATCGGTCGTCGCGAGGTTTCTTGGACGGTGAAGGAATCTAACTTCGGTGCGACGGAGCGGATAGTCAGAACGGATTACTGCGGTACGGTTGGGCTATGATCACCCGGAACGAACGGGCGGGGATTGACGACCGCTGGCACAAGCGTGTCAAAGCCCAGGATGGCGCCATGCACACGGAGCGATCCGCGGTCTACGGCAAGGTCTCGCGATGGCGCGTCAGATGGGTCGACAGCACAGGTGCTGAACGCACCAAGAGTTTCCAGCGCAAGCCGGATGCGCAGGCATACCTCAACGGCCTGACCGCTGATCTCCAGCGCGGCGAGTATGTCGATCCGCGGAAGAGTGCGGAGACATTTGGCTCGGTGGCCGAGCAGTGGTTCGCTACCAAACAACACCGTAAGCCGAAAACCGTTGCAGGATATCGCTCGTTGCTCGACACCGTAGTCTTGCCGAAGTGGGAAGGTGTTCCGCTGAAAAGGCTTGACTACGAGTCCTATTCGACGTGGCTGGGGTCTCTGTCGGTCGATGGTGGGCAACGCGGAGCCGGTTTATCGGCAAGTCGAATCACCCAAGCGCATCAGCTGGTAGGTGCTGTCCTCAAGTACGCCCAACGGACTGGCAAGGTGGCGAAGAACGTCGCGTTGGAAATCAAGCGGGACGAGGATCTTCCCGAGCAAGTCGAGCGTGAGCGGCGCTACCTGAGCCATGCTGAGCTGTTGATGCTGGCCAAGGCCGCCGATCGGTTCGAGACGCTGACGCTGGTGCTGGGGTACTGCGGGCTTAGATTCGGCGAAGCCGTTGCGTTGAGACGCCGGCATGTGGGGGATCGGGTGCTGACGGTTCGCTCGTCCGCAACGGCGGTCACCGGCAAGGGCATCGTGGAGTCGACGACCAAGACGAAGCGGGATCGCCACGTGCCAGTGCCCGAACCCGTCTGGAAGAAACTCAAGGCCGAGCTGCCCGCCGACCCGAACGCGCTGGTCTTCCCCAGCCGCAAGGGCGGGTTCCTGCCACTCGGCGAATACCGCTGGGCATTCGACAACGCGTGCGAGGACGTCGGCGTCGAGGGGCTGGTACCGCACGGCCTGAGGCACACCACGGCGTCACTGGCGATCAGCGCAGGCGCTAACGTCAAGGTCGTGCAGAGACTCCTGGGGCACGCAACGGCGGCCATGACGCTCGATCGTTACGGCCACCTGCTAAACGACGATTTGAGCGGCGTGGCGGATGCGCTGGGCAAGGCCATCGAGGGTACTGCGGTATCACTGCGGTACTCAGGACGTGAGCGGACGGCTGAAACGGCCTCAACTATGCTCTGAGCTGCAGCGCCCCCATAGCCCAATTGGCAGAGGCAGCGGACTTAAAATCCGCCAAGTGTCGGTTCGAGTCCGACTGGGGGCACACCGGATGACCACGAGCGGGGTGCGCCCGCGTCACACCGCAGCCCGCCGCCAACTGCAGCCCGGCACTCGGCGATCTACAACGATCACACCATCGCAGTGATGAACAGCAGGACCGCGAGGACCACCAGGATCAATCCCACCAAGACCAGAAAGGCGCCCATCGACGCCTGCCGCTGCCCCTTGTCGGCGTCAGATCTGGTGGCGCTTCTGACCGAGGTCTTCATGGTCGCGAACAGTTCCGGCAACCTGATGCGCGACACCCCCCGACGGGTGGCGGTCGGGTCACGCATTGGCTCGTCGGGCACCGTTCCGACACCGGTGCCGTAGAGCACCAGACCCGCCACGACGGAAACACCCGCCAGCACCAGCAGCAACACACCCAGTCCCACCATCACGAGCCTCCCGTCGCACCGTGTGGTCCTGGGCATACCCACAAGCTCGTCGTCTAACTCGCACCACACGCAGCCCGGACCGTAGATACTGAGGCACACGGGGACGGCGACGCGAAAAGGGTGGCAGATGAACAGGTTTGACGGCAAAGGCGTACTCGTCACCGGGGCGGCGTCCGGCATCGGCGAGGCGACGGTGCAGCGCCTCCTCGACGAGGGCGCTCATGTCGTGGGCGTGGACCTCGTCGAGACCGACCGCACCGCCGAGCGATACGCCTACCGCCGCGCCGACATCCTCGACCCATCCGCCATCAGTGACGCTGTTGCTGCCGTGGTCGCCGCGGCCGGGCGGCTCGACGGTGTGGTCCACTCGGCCGGGGTGGCCGGGGGCGGGCCGATCCATCTGCTGCCCGACGGCGAATGGGACCGCGTGATCGACGTCAACCTCAGAGGCACCTTCGTCGTCAATCGCGCCGCACTGAGCCAGATGCTCCTGCAGGACCGCGTCGACGGTGAACGCGGTGCGATCGTCAACCTGTCGAGCATCGAGGGGCTCGAGGGCACCGCAGGCGGCAGCTCGTACAACGCGTCGAAAGGCGGCGTCGTGCTGCTCACCAAGAACGCCGCCATCGACTACGGACCGAGCGGCATCCGGGTCAACGCCATCTGCCCCGGCTTCATCGAGACGCCGCTGTTCGACTCGGTGGTCGGCATGCCGGGCATGGAGGGACCGCGCGAAGGGCTCCGCTACGAACACAAGCTCCGGCGATTCGGTCGGGCGGCAGAGGTTGCTGCCGTCGCCGCCTTCCTGATCTCGGCGGACGCCAGCTTCGTCAGCGGGCAGGCGCTGGCCGTCGACGGCGGCTACCTGGCCGGACGCGATCACCACGTCACCGATCTGATCGGTCTGGGCGGGCCGTAAACTCCGCAGATGCGGGTCTCTCGACGGATCGCACATTTCAACAGGCGGGTCACCAATCCGGCGGCGCGTGCGATCACGCCGTGGCTTCCGTTCCTCGGGACCCTGGAGCATGTCGGGCGGAAGTCGGGGAAGCCATATCGGACGCCCCTGCTGGTGTTCGAGACCCAGGATGGCTACGCCGTCCTCATCGGCTACGGCCCGCAGACGGACTGGTTGAAGAACGTCCAGGCCGGCGGATCCGCGGTGCTTCGCAAGCGGGGACGGGCGGTTGCGCTCGTCAACCCACGGATCATGAGCAAGGCCGAGGCCGCAGCCTTCGTCGTACCGCGTTCTCGGCCCCTCTACCGAGCGTTCCCGTACAACGAGGCCGCCGTGCTGCTGACGAATGCGGACTCTGTGGGCTGACCTCTCTACCGCACCGGACCCAGAGCCCAGGAACGCAGGCCCTCACTTCAACGGATGCTGAGCCGACGTTGCCTCCGCACTGAGATCCGCGCGGACGATCCGGTGGGTCGGCGGGTCGGGGAGCACCGTCCGGCGGCTGATCGTCAGGTCGGACCCGACATGGACGAGCTCTCCCGGTTCCATCAGCTGCCATCGCTCGTCGTCCATGGGTTCGCTGGCGAACACCACCGACGCCGCGTCATCCAGGGACCCGCTCCCCGCTCGAATCCGCTTGGTGCGCAGGTCGAATGGTCGTGACCGCGCGCCGGTGCGGTCGAGCACGTACAGCTCGTGGGTCTCGGGATACCGCAGAGCCCACAGGTCAGTGGCCGACGCCAGCAGGATGTTGAGCGCATAGATGGGCACGTTGGTGCTCAACCAGCGCAGGGCATCCACCAACCCCGCTTCGACCGCGCCGTCGCCCGCCCGTATCGATGCCGTGATCAACGCGAACACCCGCTCGGAATCGGTGTCGCCTCGCACCATGTCCGCCGCGCCGAGCTCGGCCAGCCGGGTGTCGAGCGCGTCGAGGCCTTCCACGATGCCGTTGTGGGCGAAGATCCTCCCGTCCTGCAGGAACGGGTGCGTGTTCATCTCCTGGGCCGCGCCGGTGGTCGCGTACCGGACATGCGCGACGAACGTCGTGCCCGTCATCTCGCGGGCCTCGGTCGCGAAGGCGCGATCGTGCCAGGCCGCTATCGGCTGCTTGCGCACCACCGGCACCCCGTCTGCGTCGAACGCCCCGAGTCCGGTGCCGTCGGGGTTGCGGTGGCTCTGCTCGGAGAGGCTGTCGGGCGCGTCGAGAAGCCAGAACGTCGCGGGCACCGGACGGCCGGCATGGAGCCCGAACAGACGGCACATCAGGCCACTCCCTCGCTCATGGCTTCTGTCTACTTCGTGCAGCGTTCTTCTGTGGCGGTGGGCTACGCGTTGGGGCGGCGAGCTTCGGTGATCTTGCGGGCGACGGTGACGACCTTTTCGTTGGTTTCTTGCGACAATCTGCGGAGTGAGTCGAACGCGTCGAAGGCGTCGACGTCGAAGCGTTCCATGATGATGCCCTTGGCCTGGCCGATGATGTCCCGACTGGCCAGGGCGTCGTCGAAGTTCGCCTCGGCAGTCGCCCCCATGAGCGCGACTGAGGCGTGTTGCGCCAAGAGCTCACCGGTGAGCAGCGAATCGTTGTCGGAGAAGGCCCCGACTTCGTCGCCGTAGATGTTGAGTGCTCCCAGGTTCTGCCTGACAACGAACAGCTGAAACGACATCAGGCTGCGGGTACCGAGTTCGGCCGCCGCTGCGCAGAATCTCGGCCACCGCGACTCCGTCGTCATATCGTCGATGTGGACGGTGCGGTGCTCGCGGAGCGACGTGAGAGAGGGCCCCTCGTTCATCTCGGACTGTAGAGCGTCGAGCTTGGCCACGAGCGGATCGCTGGGAACGCGCGGCTCCACCGCACGGCCGCTGATCAGAGAGATACCGGCCCACTTGGCGCCCGGCACCAGCTTCACGGCACCCTCGACGATCGACTCGAGGGTCGACTCTGTATCCGATTTACCCTGCATCTCGACCGCGAGCGCGCCCAAGCGCTGCGCCAGGTCGGTCGGAGCATCCCCTGCCACAATCCTGACAGTAGGCGAACACCCTACGTGCCGTCAGATGACGGGTCGGCGCCAGGCTGCGCGGCCAGGCCCCGCCGACGCCCGATGGCCTTGGCGGCCTCGATCAACAGGAAGATGACGACGGCGAGCACAAACGTCACCGTCCACCCGTTCAGCGTCAACGGGGCCGATTGGAACCAGGCATTCATGAACGGGGCGTAGACGAACAGGCCCTGCAGGACCAGCAGGGCCGCCGTCATCCGCCAGATCCAGGGATTCCCGCGGAGTACCGCGGGCCGAAGGCTCGACGAGCTGATGAAACGGCAGTTCAAGAGGTATGCCACCTGGCCCAGGACCAACATGTTGACCGCAGCGGTCTGAGAGATGTTCTGCGGCTGGCCATCTGCGCGTGCCAGGAAGTAGACCGCCAACGTCGCGCCGGCGACGAGCACCGATACCAGCCCGATCATCGCGAGGTCCGCCGGCCCGACCAGTGACCGGTCGTGCGGCCGCGGTGGCCGCGACATCAGGCCGTCCTCGGCCTTCTCGAAGACCAGCGCCAACGACAGCGTCACCGCACTGATCATGTTCACCCACAGGATCTGCACCGGTTGCAGCGGCAGGGCGAAGCCGAACAGAATCGCCACGAGAATTACCAGCGACTGAGATCCGTTGGCGGGCAACAGGAAGAGCACCGATTTGCGGATGTTGTCGTAGATCCGTCGGCCTTCTTCGACAGCACGCTCGATGGTGGCGAAATCGTCATCGGCCAACACGATGCCCGCGGCTTCCTTCGTCGCCTCGGTGCCTTTGATACCCATCGCGATGCCGATGTCCGCCCGGGTCAGCGCCGGCGCATCGTTGACACCGTCCCCGGTCATGGCGACGACCTTGCCCTCGGCCTGCAGCGCGCTGACGATGCGCAGTTTGTGCTCGGGGCTGGTCCGTGCGTAGATGTCGACATCACCTGCCACCTCGCGCAGCCGTGGCTGGCTCATCGCCTGCAGGTCGGCGCCGGTGAGCACGGGCGGGTCCGGCGCATCGACGATGCCCATCTCGCGAGCGATGGCGCGCGCCGTGCCGGCATGGTCGCCGGTGATCATCTTCACCCGGATCCCCGCACTGTGGCACCGCGTGATGGCGTCGACGGCTTCGGGCCGCGGCGGGTCGACGATGCCCACGACGCCGAGGAACTCCAGACCGTCGACGTCGTCGAGCCGGATCGCGTCCTGGTCCGCGGCGTCGTCTCCCAACGGCTTCCGGGCGGCGGCCAGAACCCGCAGCCCCTGGTCGCTGAGTTCGTCGATGCGCCGATCCCAGAACTCGCGGTCCAGCAGTTCCTGCCGCCCCTGGCACCTCTGGGTGGTGGCGCGGTCGAGCAGGCGATCCGGAGCACCCTTGACGTGCAGGAGGTGGCTGCCGTCGGGCGAGATATTTCTGGTGGCCATGAACTTGTAGGCGGATTCGAACGGCATCTCGGCCAGCCGCGGATAGCTGCCGTCATCGACGCCGGCCTTGGCCGCCAGCGTGCGCAACGCGCCTTCGGTGGGCTCACCGACGATGCGCCACGTGCCGTCCACGGAGGTGAGCCGGGCGTTGTTGCACACCGCCATGGTGATGACGACCGCCTGCAGGTCAGGGTGTTCATCGAGGGCGACGGCCACCCCGTCGAGTTCGAGCGTCCCGTCGGGGCGATAGCCCGTTCCACTGACGGTGAAGTCATGGGTGCAGGTCAGCACCGACCGCGCCGTCATCTCGTTCTTCGTCAGCGTGCCGGTCTTGTCGGAACAGATGACGTTCACCGAGCCGAGCGCCTCGACGGCCGGCAGCTTTCGGGTGATGGCATCGCGGCGGGCCATCTGCTGTACCCCCAGCGCCAACGTCACGGTGACCACCGCCGGCAGTCCCTCGGGCACCCCCGCGACTGCGAATCCGATCGCCGCCGAAATCAGCTCTTCGATCGAGAACTCATGGATGAGGCGTCCCACCAACAGCATCACCGCGGCCATGCCGAGGATCACCACCGACAGCTGCTTGCCGAACCGGTCGAGTTGGCGCGTCAGAGGTGTCTGGATGCCCTGGACGTCGGTGATCATCTTCTGGATGCGACCGATTTCCGTGGCCGATCCGGTGGCCGTCACCACGCCGACTGCATTGCCCGCGGCGACGATCGTGCCCGAATAGACCATCGATGTGCGGTCGCCCAGCCCGGCGTCGTACTCGACGTGGGTGGTGTTCTTGGTTGCCGGTACCGACTCGCCAGTCAGCGCCGATTCTTCGACCTGCAGGTTGGTCACCTCGAGAAGCCGCATATCGGCGGGGATTCGGTCGCCCGAGCCGATCCGCACCACGTCGCCCGGCACGATGGATTCCGAGTCGACGTTGACCCATTCGCCGTCGCGGCGGACCTGGGCGCTGACGGAGAGCATGTTGCGGATGCTGTCGAGGGCCCGTTCAGCCTTGCCTTCCTGCAGGTATCCCACGACGGCATTGATGACGGCGGCGGCGACGATCACCGCGAAGTCCACCCAGTCGCCGAGGATCGCTTTGAGCACGCCCGCCGCGATGAGGATGTAGATCAGCGTGTTGTTGAACTGAGACAGGAAGCGCACGGCGGCCGAACGGTGCCGGGGCTGCGGCAGCCGGTTGGGGCCTTCGGCGGCGAGTCGCGCGGCCGCGTCGGCGTTGGTGAGGCCCGCCGGGGAGGTCTGCAGCGCGTCGAGGATCTCGGCCCGACTGCGGGCATGGGCCAGGCTCGCGAATTCCCCGCGTTCGGTGTCCACCTGTGGTTGTGGACGGTGCATGTCTATGACTCTGCAGTGGCCGAAGGGAAGCGCGCAACCCTGCCGGTTCGTAGCGGGATCGAGAAATGACCAAACTGGTTGCAGGAAAACGGGTTTGATGTGATTTACGTGGTGGTGGTGACCGGCGCGGCACGAGTGGCTTCGGCCGCCGCCTTCCTGATTTCGGTGGATGCGAGCTTCATCAGCGGACAGGCGCTGGCGGAGGTCGCGCAGCTGTTGGGTCTGGGCGGGCCCTACCGCAGCGCCCTGCTGCTTGGCCCTGAGCGGTCGAGCAAACGTAGCGCGCGCCAGAAAATATTTGTCTGCAAGAGAAAATTACAATCGGATGGATCTTTGGCAAATCAAGGTTCTCAGTGGTTGCCGTCTGAGTGCTCTCAGGCTTCCCGACGCGGTGTCCAAACGCCCGCGTCGAACCCCTGGCCGCTACTAGCGTGTGACATCCCACCCGGGGCCAGATGGGAGAACACATATGCGCAACCGTCGGCCAGGACACGTTCTGACCGCCGCCGTCACGGCGCTCCTGCTCGGACTGCTCGCCGCAATCGTCGCGGCGCCGCATGCCCAGGCCGAAGGCGAAACCTACGTCATCGCCACCGACACCACCTTCGCCCCGTTCGAATTCCAGGACGCACAGGGCAACTTCGTCGGCATCGACATGGACCTGATCCGCGCGATCGCCGAGGATCAGAAGTTCAACGTCGACATCAAACCGCTCGGATTCGATGCGGCACTGCAGGCCGTGCAGGCCAATCAGGTCGACGGCGTCATCGCCGGCATGTCCATCACCGACGAACGCAAGAAGATCTTCGACTTTTCGGAACCGTACTTCGAGTCCGGCATCCAGATGGCCGTGCTCGAGAACGACGACACCATCAAGTCTTACGAGGACCTCCGCGGCAAACGCGTATCGGTCAAGAACGGCACCCAGGGCGCAGATTTCGCCAACTCGATCAAAGACCAGTACGGGTTCGAGGTCGTCTCGTTCGCCGATTCGTCCACAATGTTCGACGAGGTGAAGACCGGTAACTCGGTCGCCGTTTTCGAGGACTATCCGGTGCTGCTCTACGGCATCGCCCAGGGAAACGGTTTCAAGACCGTCACACCGAAGGAGGACCCGACCGGCTACGGGTTCGCCGTGAACAAGGGCCAGAATGGCGAGTTGCTGCAGAAGTTCAACACCGGTTTGAACAACCTCAAGCAGTCCGGCCGCTACGACGACATCATCAATACCTACCTCGGCGAGGAAGCCACCGCATCTGACGACTCGTTCTTCGGCCTGATCAAGAGCACGTCCCCGCTCCTGCTCGAGGGCCTGAAGATGACCATCATCCTCAGCGTCGTCTCCATCGCCGTCGCACTGGTGCTCGGGACGATATTCGGTCTGATGCGCGTATCGCGGTCGATCTGGCTACGGGCCGTCGGCACCACCTTCGTCGACATCTTCCGTGGCACACCGCTTCTCGTGCAGGCCTTTTTCATCTACTTCGGCATCCCGTCGGCACTCGGCTTCCAGATGTCGGCGCTGACCGCAGGCATCATCACGCTGTCTCTGAATGCCGGCGCCTACATGACCGAGATCGTGCGCGGGGGCATCCTGTCGGTGGACAAGGGGCAGATGGAGGCCGCGCGCAGCCTGGGTATCGGTTATCTACCGACGATGCGCAAAGTGATTCTGCCGCAGGCGATCCGCACGATGATCCCCTCGTACATCAACCAGTTCGTGATCACTTTGAAGGACACCTCGATCCTGTCGGTCATCGGTATCGCCGAACTCACGCAGACCGGACGGATCATCATCGCGGGCAACTACAAGTCGTTCGAGATGTGGCTGATCATCGGCGTCATCTATTTCGTCGTGATCATGGCGTTGACCAAGCTGTCCGACCAGGTGGAGAAGAGGATCGTGAAATGAGCCGGCTGATTCCCGAAGCGGCTGCCGCCGAACCGAAGGACAAGGTCAAGATCCGCATCGAAGGGCTGAAGAAGTCGTTCGGCGAGCTCGTGGTCCTCGACGGTATCGACGCCACGATCAAACACGGTGAAGTCGTCTGCGTGATCGGGCCGTCAGGTTCGGGCAAATCGACGTTCCTGCGCTGCCTCAACAAGCTCGAGGACATCACGGACGGCACGGTCATCATCGACGACTTCGACCTCTCCGATTCCAAGATCAACCTTGACGAGGTGCGACAGCACATCGGCATGGTGTTCCAGCACTTCAACCTCTTCCCGCACATGACGGTCATCGAGAACGTCACGCTCGCACCGCTTCTCACCAAGAAGATGAATAAGGCGGCGGCCGAGAAGAGGGCCCTCGAGTTGCTGGATCAGGTGGGCCTGGCGGAGAAGGCGCACGTGAAGCCCGCCACTCTGTCCGGCGGTCAGAAGCAGCGCGTCGCCATCGCCCGATCCCTCGCCATGAATCCGTCGATCATGCTGTTCGACGAGGCGACCAGCGCCCTGGATCCCGAGATGGTCGGGGACGTGCTCCAGGTCCTGCGCGACCTCGCCGCCGGCGGTATGACGATGGTGGTGGTCACCCACGAAATGGGGTTCGCGCGCGAAGTGGCGTCCCGGGTGCTTTTCATGGCCGATGGGAAGATCGTCGAGGACGACACCCCTGCGGAGGTATTCGACAACCCGAAACATCCACGGCTGCAGGACTTCTTGTCGAAGGTGCTATAGGGCCGGCGATCCGCGCCTGACTGTGGATAACTCGAACTCGTGTCGGTGGATTCGGCTAGAATCGAATGTATGTTCGATGCGGCGTTCGCGGGGATGGGCGACTCCGCGTTGGTCGCTGCGATCGAGCAGGCCGCGGTGGAGGAGGCGCGGGCGGGGGCGCGCAAGCTGGCGGCACTCGCGCAGTTGGTGCACCAGACGGTGACCTACGACGAGGAGTGCGACGACTGGCAACTCGACTCGTGGGCGACCACCGCCGCCGAGGTCGGGGCGGTGCTCACTGTCGGACAGCGCAAAGCCTCGGCGCAGATGCGGATCGCGGTCGCGCTGCGGGATCGGCTGCCCAAGGTCGCGGCGCTGTGCCTGCAGGGCCGGTTGAGTGCCCGGATGATCTCCACGATCACCTGGCGTACCCGTTTGATCATCGACACCGACATCCTCGCCGTCATCGACGCCGCGCTCGCCGCGAAAGCCCAACGGTGGGCACCGCTGTCAGATGAACGGCTGGTCACCGCGATCGACGCTCTGATCCACCGCCACGACCCCGACGCGGTCACCCGAGCCAAAGAGAGCATCAAGAAACGTGACGTTCATGTCGGGGCCCATGACGACCCCGATGAACTGACCAGCATCTGGGGTCAGATCCTCGGCTTTGACGCCGCGGTGCTGGAGAAGCGGATCACCGCCCTGCTGACCGGGATCTGTCCCGATGACCCGCGCGACCTCGGCGAGCGGCGCAGCTGCGCCATGGGCGCGATCATCCACGGCCAAGCCCAGCTGCCGTGCCGGTGCGGTAACCCCGACTGCGTTGCGACCGCGCCGACCAATTCGAATGTCGTGATCTCGGTCATCGCCGACCCCGCCGCACTCGAGGCCGCGCAGAGGCTGATCGCCGCTGAAGATGACGAGCAGCAGGAGGCATACGCCCGCCGACAAGCCCAACCCTCCGCCGAGCCGGAAGCTGGGGTCGAGCCGGAACGTGAAGCCGAGTCGGAGGGTGAAGCGCAGGCGGGTCCCTCGAATCCCGCTCGCTGCCCGCAGGATGCCGGCACCGCGTTACTGCCCGGTGCGGTAGGGGTTCCGGTTCCCGCGTTGGCCGAAGCGATCCGCGGTGGGGCGGTCATCAAACCGCTGTGGCGGCCCGGACCCGATCCCGAACCGCACTACCAGCCCTCCGCCAAGCTGGCCGCATTCGTCCGCGCCCGCGACCTGTTCTGCCGCTTCCCCGGCTGCGAGGTCCCCGCCGCACGCTGCGACATCGATCACGTCCTGCCCTGGCCCTACGGACCCACCCACCCGTCGAACCTGCACTGCAAATGCCGCACCCACCACCTGGCCAAAACCTTCGGCGACGGCTGGCACGACGAACAAACCTCCGACGGCACCGTCACCTGGACCACCCCGCTGGGTAAGCGCTACACCACCACGCCCGCCAGCCGAATGTTCTTCCCCACATGGGATGTCACCACCGCCGACCTACCCCCGCTGGCGAAGCCGCCGCCGGATCCCCACCGGAAAGCCAAGATGCCGAAACGACGACGCACCCGCGCCGCCGACACCGCCGCACGCATCACCGCCGAACGCGAACACAACGCCGCCCAACGACGAGCCGCCGCAGCCGCCGCCGCTCACGCCGCCAGAGTGCGAGCCGCCCGGCCGGACCACCCACCACCCGAACCGCAACCCCATCCCGACTACGGCGACGACCCACCACCCTTCTGAGAGGGGCGTCTGCAGCTGGCTAGTTCCCGAAGGTCCTGGTGGTGTTGTTCCACTGGACCCATGCACGCGAGAAGTAGCTGGAGTCGACCACACCGTTGGTGACCCGGTAGTAGCCGTCATAGACGGTGTAGATCTGGATGCCGGTCTGCTGGGTGCCGGCGCCGTTGCTGTTGCCGGTCCAACTGAAGGTGTGCTGGTTGCCGGCGTTGATGGTGACCGACCCCCGGCTGAGGGTGTACCAGGGGCTTCCCGTGCCGTTGTTGGACGTGTTCAGCGAGCCGCTGAGATTGTCTCCGTCAGGGTCGGTCGTGGTCGCCGTCGCAGTGCAGGTGCCGAATCCACACGCCGGATTGTTCGTGCTGATCGTCGGATTGGCGTTGATCGCGTAGATCGGGACCTTGACCACGGTGGTGGCGGTGCCGCCGAAGCCGTCGGAGACGGTGGCCGTGAACGCGTCCTCCCAGGCGGCCAAGGCGACGTTGTTGTAGGTGCTGCCGGCGGCGCCGATCCTGGCGACCGCATGGCGCTGCGCGGTCGTGAGGTTGCTGGTGTAGGTGAACGTGCCGTCGGGGGCGAAGGTGACGGTGGCGCCCCTCGCGGAGGTCGTATTGCTCCAGACGGGGGCATCACCGTCCGCGTCGAAGTACGTCAGCTTCCCGGTGCTGGTCTGAGTGGTGCCGTTCAGCGTGCCGACCGTCGGAGGTGTCGTCAACGTCAGGGTCGGATTGGTGGTGTCGGTCTTCGGTTTCACCGCCATGCGGAGGGTCACCGAACGACCGTTGGCGTCGGTGGCGATGACGGTCACCACGTCGTCGTTGTCCAACACACGACCCACATTGGAGGTGTACGTGAACGCCCCGGTAGTCGGGTTGAACGATGTGACAGTGCCCTTCGTCGTGCCTCCGACGAGTGTGTAGCTGGTGAACGCTCCCGGCTTGTTGGTCGAGGTCGGCACTGTCCCGGTGACCACGTAGGGCGTCGAGGTGTTGACGTTGGCCGGGTTGATCGAGGTGGTGTTCGGCACCGTGATGGTGACGATCGTGTTGCCGTGATGGCGGTCGTTGATCCGCACCTGGAAGGTCTGGTTGGCGCCGGCCGTCGCACTCGACACGTAGGTGAAGTCGCCGGTCGTCTCGTTGAGGGTGACGATGCCGCCGTTGGCGGCGCCGTTCTTGGTGTAGGCCGAGTTGCCGTTCAGGCCGTTGACCGACGAATCGACCAGGTAGAACCTCAAGGGGTCGCCGTCGGAATCGGTGGCGGTGATCCTGCCCTTCACCGTGCCCGCTGCGTCCGTGTTCTGGCCCGTGACACCGGTGTAGACCGGGGCGGCGTTCGTCCCGTTGATGATCTCGATGCCCACGCGGATGTCGTAGGGGACGCCGTTGGCGGAGTACGCCTTCACGGTCACCCAGTCGAACCGCTCTTCCGGGTCTTCCGAAGTGCTGCGGTGGAAGAAGGCAGCGTCTTGACGCTTGGGATCCCACAATGCCGGTGGCGTGTAGGTGAAACCGCCTCCCACGGTGTTGATGGTCACCAACGCATTGCCCTCGGTCGTATACGTCCGGCCGAGTGTGCCGTCGGCACGGAACACGATTGAGCCGCCGTCGGGATCGACCGCATGGAACGTGCCTGCCGCGTACATGCCCAAGCCGTTGGTGTAGTGCCAGCTGTCGTACGTCGTCCATGTGGTGAACGTCGTCAGGGCGGCCATCTCCTGGAACCGCTTGTACATGGCGACCAGGGCGATGTAGGTCACGATCGTGAACGGATTCACCTGGGCTTCGCTCCAGGTGGGCAGCGTGATGTTCCAGGCCCTTTCGGGTTCGTCGAACGCGCCGCCGTCGCCGATCCCGAGTACTGCCCCGGCCTGGGCGGCCACGACCTTGGCCTGGAGGCTGCCGAAGTCGCTGAGGTCGGAGACGGTGGCATTAGCCCCGGTGGTCGCCTTGATGACATGGATCGCCCACTGGGCCGGGTCGTAGATGCCGTTGAGCATGTCTTGGAGAACCGTGGCCGTGCCGACCACCGCAGCACCCATGATCTTGTACGGCGAGATGATGTCGAGCGTGCCCGCCCCGTCGGCGATCTTGAACGGTGGCACCACCCGGTTCAGGAAGTCGCCCATCGCGTTGAGTCCGTCGGTGAACGTCGAGTTCGGGATAGCCGGGATGAAGAAGGCCCCCACCATGGTGATGAGGTCCGGTAGCCACCGAGCGGGACTGCCGAAGGGCGCCGTCGCGACGATGTTGTCGAGCTGATTGTTGGCGGCGTCGAGGCTCTGATCGGTTTGGTAATTGGTGATGTCGACGAAATTGCGCGGCGGCCCCGGCCAGCCGTCCAGGCGCATCACCGCCCGGGCCACCACGTTCTGGAACAGCACCTCGTCCTCTGTGAGCGCGGCGGTGGCCGCGAAAGCGGCCGGTGCTGTCGTGTTGAGCGTCGACTGCGTCTCGAAAGCGGTGTCCATCATCTGGGCCGCAGCCGCCGAAGCGGTGTCCATCGTCTCGGCCGCTGTTTCGGCAGCGGTCTTCATCGATGTGGTCTTCGTCGACGTGGTCCCCGTCGGGGAGGTGGTCCTCATCGATGTGGTCTTCGTCGACGTCGTGGTGTCTTCGGCCGGAACCGCACGGCCGGCGCCCGTCGGCTGCGCGGACGGCGCGGATGCGACCGGTGACGGTGTGCCGGGGGCCGGCGCGTCGTCAGCCGGTTCGTCCTGCGGGGCTCGTTGCTTCAGCGTCCGTGAATTCTCGACGCGGGCGTCGTCCTCGGCGCGTGTCCTGGAGGCGGCCGTCGTGGCGCTCTGGTCGGAGCCCGCGGACCCGGACCGCGTGTTCGACGTCCGCGAGTTGTCCTCGGGAGTGCTGTCTGCGGTGCGTGTGCTGCGCGTGACGCCGCCGGCCTTGCCGCCGTCGTCGGAGCCCGCTGCGCCGGTGCTGGAGGACGGACCCGTCGACGGCGATGAGTCGTCGGTGCTGGCCGACGCAACACCCTGGCTACACGCGATCGCCGCGGCGAGGCCGCCGCCGACCACACCTGCGCGCAACCAGCGCGCGGCTTCCGTCGTCTGGAAGGTGGAGGGCTTGCGGTGGCGGCCTCGAGTACGACGAGGCTTCCGTGGGCTGGGGGCGGCCACTGTTGCTCCCTTGCTCTCGACTCCACCGAGCTGCTCGCGCAGCCCTGTCCACTCACCCGACGTGAGGCAGATCACGGACATTAACACGTGCGTTAATTGATACAGGCAATTCGCAGGTCCTCGTGTCAGCGGCCCGCGTGAACCTCTGGTCTAGCGTGGCCGGCATGACACTTCGGCGCGTGGCGGTCATCGGCGCCGGCATGTCCGGCGCGGCCTGTGCACAGGTGCTGCGGGAGCGCGGAATCGCTGTGGAAATGTTCGAGCGCGGCCGGGCACCCGGCGGCCGGATGGCCTCGCCGACCCTGCACGAGCGCCGCGTCGATTTGGGCGCCGCCTACTTCACCGTCAAAGATCAGGCCTTCGCCGCGGTGGTCGACGACTGGGTGAGCCGCCGCCTGGCGCACCCATGGACCGACACCTTCGACGTCGTGTCGCCCGACGGCCGGGAGGCCACGACCGGACCGGTGCGCTTCGCCACCCCGGGTGGACTGCGTTCTCTCATAACGGATCTGCTGCCCGGCGATGGCCGGTTCGCCACGCCGGTCGACTCGCTGGACGCCTTCAGTCACGACGCCGTAATCCTGGCCATGCCCGATCCGCAGGCCGCCCGTCTGGCGCCCGGGGCGTTCGACTGGGTCGACTACGAACCTGTCATCGCCGTCGCCGCAGGGTGGCCCGAACGATGCTGGCAGTTGCGCGACGCCGCGTTCGTCAACGACGACCCCGACGTCTCATTCGTCGCCGACGACGGCTCGCGGCGGGGCGATGACGCGCCGGTGCTCGTCGCCCACACCACCGCGTCCCGTGCCCGCCGGCATCTCGACCGTCCCGAGGACTCGGTGTCGCCGGTCCTGGCCGCCGTGCGCCGACTGCTCGGCGTGTCGGCGGAACCGGTGTGGACGCACGCCCACCGATGGACGTTCGCGAAGCCGGCCGGCACCCACGGTGACGCCGCGTTCGGACTCCTGACCGATCAGCGACCCGTGGGTGTCTGCGGCGACGCGTGGTGCCCGTCGGGCGCACCGCGCGTCGAATCGGCGTGGTTGTCGGGCCGGCGGCTCGGCGCCGCGGTCGCCGACGTGCTGTCCTGAGCGGCCGTCATCGCCCATCTGATCCCGCCGACCAGAATCCGGCCGGACAACCGCACCGCCGTCGCCTCGAGCGGCGGCAGGTAGGGCAGCCGCAACGGCAACCGCGCCCACGCGGGCAGCATCGCCACCGACGTTGCGGCCAGCACCCCGTACGGCGCGCGGGCCGGCAGTGGCAGCGGCGGCGTCAACAGCAGGAAACGCGCGGCGTCGCGCGCAGCGGCCGTTCCGCGCAGTTCAGGCCGGAACGCCTCGATCCGCTCCCGCAGTTCGGCTTCGGTGCGTGGCGGGTTCTCGACACCCAGAGCCGTTGCGACACGGGCGGTGTCGGCGACGTATCCGTCGCGGCCGCGCTGGTCGAGCGGACGTGCGCCGTAGAGCGAATGGGCCAGCAGGAAGCTGTCGATCTCGGCGATGTGCACCCACTCGAGCAGATGGGGGTCGGAGGCGTGGTACGGCGTACCGTCCGGACCGACACCGTGGACGCGGCGGTGGATGCCGCGCACCTTGTCCACGGCGCGCTGCGCGTCGGTCGCCGTGCCGAACGTCGTGACGGCGAGGAACGTGCTGGTGCGCTGCAGGCGTCCCCACGGGTCTCCGCGGTAGTCGGAGTGTTGGGCGACGCCGGCCATCGCGAGCGGATGCAGCGACTGCAGCAGCAGCGCGCGCAGTCCGCCGACGAACATGGACGCGTCGCCGTGCACGCGGCGGATCGGGCGGTCCTCGGCGAACCATCGCGGGCCCGGCGTTCCGTGGATTCGGGCCCGGTTGTCGGGTCCGTCGGGTCCGGCCACCATCCCGAACAGCGCGCGGCCCAGGCCGCCCCTGATCGCACCGAGTTCGCGCTGCAGCACCATGACTCGACGGTACGTGCCCGCGAGGTCAGAGGCCCGGTGTCAGCATGCCGGCGATCGCGCTGCGCGGTACGGTCACCGTCGCCGTCGTCCCGTAAGCGGGCACCAGGCCGTTGCGATCGATGAAGAAGACGACCGCGTCGTCGGTGATCGCGAAGCTCTGATAGTTCGCCGGGTCGAGGCCGAGCGCCGGATCGATCGTCACCGGCTGTCCGGCCTCGTCGCTCAGTTGCTTCTGGGCGATCGGCATGATCACCTCGAGCGGCTTGGTGCCCGGCCGGAACAGGCCGTCGAACGTGACCGGCGCCCGGGTGCCCATGTCGTAGGTGAAGGATTTGTACCAGGCCGCCGGATGCGCTGCGCCGCGCAGCATTTGATCGACCTCGATGACGACGGACTGCGTGCCGGTCGCCGCGTCGCCGGAGATGTACCGGGTGCCGGTGGCCGAGAAGTCCTCCGGGGGCAGGGGATTGTCGAGACCACCGAGCGGTCCGGAGTCGGCCTCGAAGTCGTCGACCGCCCGGGTCAGGTAGTCGACGACCGCCTGCTCCTGCGGGTAGTCCGCGGGGAACACCCCGTCGACGCTGTGTGACGGGCCGGCCCAGCCGAACTGGCAGTTGCCGGCGTCGTCGCGCGTCGCGCACAACCCGCGCGGATCGTGGAGCGGGGCGGCGGCGGCGACGCCGGGCAGGCCGACGGAGGCACCGCCGATGATCGCGGCGACGAGGGCGGTGCGGGCGGTGAACCTCATGGTGAGACCTCTCTGTCGTGACCTCCGCTCCAGGGCGGAGGTGTTGAGGTCAGCGTGCGGTCGAGGCCTTGGTGGATTCTTGTCGGCTCCTTGGCGTCCGTGCCCACGGCCACGTCATCAGCGCCCACGCGAGGATCACGACCGCGATCTCGATCAGCAGGTACGCCGGCCAGGGCCCCAGTAGATCGAGCACCGACGCGGTGGGCGGTTTGGCATTGAGGTAGCCGTAGTTCGTCCCGGCGATCGCGTTGAACGCCAGTGTGAAGGCCACCCAACCCAGGGTCACGACGACTGCGAACCGCCAGTCGTTCCACCCCGGGCGCCGTCCGCGGCCCCAGGTGAGATAGATCGCCGACCACACCACGAACACGTGCAGGACGAAGAACGTGAGGAACAGATGGCTCGGGAAGTCCGGCGCCCCTTCCTGCGGCGTACCGATGTCCGGGGTGAGCAACGCCTGCGAGCTCAACAGCAGCCCCCAGAAGTAGGTGAGGACGAACGCGCGGTGCCGGCCCGACCACAGGGCGTAGGCGGCCGTGAGTTCGGCGATGTCGCACAGCTGCAGGGGGATCGACGTACTGAGATCCGGCCGGATCAGTTTGTAGTACAGCGCCGTGGCGAACGCGGCGAGGATCAGGAGTGCGAAGACCCGACTCATTCGGCGGGCCTGCTCCTCGGTCTGCCGCCGGCCGCGCCACACCAGCAGTGCCGCACCGACGGCGAACACGGTGAGCACCACCAGATGTGACGGTCCGTAGGCGACGAACTCGCGGTGCGCTGCGAACACCTCGATCACCTCGACCACCTCCGTCCTGCCGGTCCATGATCCCAGCGCGGCACACTGATGTCGTGCGCGCCATGCTGTTCGACGAGTTCGGCGGACCACTGGAGATCCGGTCCGTCCCCGACCCGCGGCCCCCGGCCGATGGTGTGGTCGTCGCGGTGCACGCCACCGGTCTGTGCCGCAGCGACTGGCACGGGTGGGCGGGCCACGACGACGGCATCGCGGTGCCCCACGTTCCCGGCCACGAATTCGTCGGCGTCGTGGCCGCGGTCGGCGCCGATGTGACGCGATGGGCGGTGGGCGACCGCGTCACCACCCCGTTCGTCTGCGGATGCGGTGGGTGCGAATGGTGCGTCGCGGGCGAGGCGCAGGTCTGCCCCGATCAGACCCAGCCGGGGTTCACCCACTGGGGATCCTTCGCCGAGTTCGTGTCCCTGCACGCCGCCGATGCCAACCTCGTCGCGGTGCCCGCCACCGTCGACGACGCCGCCGCGGCGGGTCTGGGCTGCCGGTTCGCCACCGCCTACCGCGCTCTCACCGACCGCGCCCGCATTCGCCCCGGCGAGTGGCTGACCGTCGTCGGAGCCGGTGGCGTCGGGCTCAGCGCCGTCCAGATCGGTGCGGCGCTCGGCGCCAGGGTGATCGCCGTCGACCGCGAGCCCGCCGCACTGGCGCTGGCCGGACGGTTGGGCGCCGAGCACACCGTGACAGCCGACGGCAGCGGACGGGACGTGGCCGACCAGATTCACGAACTGACCGGCGGCGGCAGCCACGTCGCGGTGGACGCCGTCGGGGCGCCGGCCACCTGCGCCGAGGCCATCCACAGCCTGCGACGCCAGGGACGGCACCTCCAGGTCGGCCTGCTGCCGAATGTCGCCGGGCATCCGCGGGTGCCGATGGATCGGGTGATCGCCTGGGAGCTGGACATCTTGGGCAGCCACGGGATGGCCAGCGCCGATTATCCCGGGATGCTCGCGCTGATCGAGGCCGGCGTGCTGCGGCCGCAGGAACTCGTGGAACGCATCGTCGGGCTCAGCGAGGGTGCCGGCCTTTTGGCGACGCTGGCGGACGCCCCGCTCTCCGGCGTCACCCTGATCGATCCGCGGCGAATGTGAGTTCCGGTAAGCCAACTTATGAACAGTTGCCGGAAAGTGTCTTCCGGAACACGCTGATGCCCTAGCTTGAGGCCGACCAGCGAATCGGACCTTGGGAGATGTGGTGGCGCAACTGTCGGCGTGGATGGGTGCGGGCGTGCTCGCGGCGGGTGTCTCGGCGGCCCTGATCGCAGGGGCGGACACCGCGAGCGCGGACACCGGATCTGACACTTCGAGTTCCGGGGTCAGCTCCAAGTCGTCACGTGCTGAGTCGTCGGATGCCAAGTCATCCGACTCTTCGGAGCGCACCGCGGGGATCACCCGGGGCGGCTCCGAACCGGCGCGGACGACTTCGGGCACCCGGAGCGCGGAAACCCGGGCCGAGGCCGAGGAAGCCCCGTCGGCGGGGGTGGAGCGCGCCGCGCGCGCCCAGGCCCGAACCGCGCAGCGGGAGAACGACGGGGAATCCGCTTCCGCGACAACGACGTTGTCGGCGCGGCAGGTGCCGCTCGCAGACGCCGCCCAGCCCGCGACATCGACCGCGCGGCCGCAGCCCCTCCTCGACGCGGTCCAATCCCTGGTGTTCGACGTCATCGGCGTCGCCGTCACCGCGGTCGCGGGTCCGCCGATCGCGGCGCCCGGCACCGACGTCACCGTGCGCAGTTCCACCCTGGAGATCACCACTGGCCGCACCGTGCCGGCCGACTGGTATTACCCGGCCGGTGACGAGGTCCCGCAGCGGCTCATCTACCTGCAGCACGGCTTCCTCGGCGTCGGCGCGATGTACAGCTTCACCGCGTCCTACCTCGCCGACAGCACCCGCAGCGTCGTGGTCGTGCCCACCCTGTCGTCGAATCGCTACCGGCAGGACGGGTTCTGGCTGGGCGACGATCAGGTGTACCAGGCCACCGCGAACCTCCTGCTGGGCGACCGCGACGCGTTGACCGCCAGCGCGGTCGCCGCGGGCTTCGCCGAGAAGTACGGCGCCGAGGCCGCGCTCCCGGAGCAGTTCATGATCGTCGGTCATTCCCTCGGCGCGGGCGTGGCCGCCGGTGCGGCGGGCTACTACGCAGAGGCCATCCGCGCGAGCGGGGCCCGCAACCAACTGGCCGGACTGGTGCTGCTCGACGGCGCACCGCCGGCCAACGTCCTCCCCGACGGGCTGGACAAACTGGAACTGCTGGACACCTACATCCCCGTCTTCGAACTCGGTGCACCCAAACAGGCGCGCCGGGTCGACGCCGCGTTGGTCGAGCACCGGCCGGGCTACTTCAACGGTGTGATCCTCGACGGCGGGCAGCACCTCGACGCCATGCAGGGTGGGACGCCGGCCATCCAGTTCATCTCGTACCTGTACCAGGGCTTCCCGACCGAACAGAACAAAGCGGCTGCCCAGACCATCATCGCCGGATGGGCGAATGACATCTTCGCGGGACGGATCAATCCGGAGACCGGGCGGTGCGACGGTGCAGCCTGCGCCGGCGTCTACGGCCTGCCGGGGGAGGCGTTCGAGCTCGACACGTCGGCGGGACCGGCCAGCGGGGTGGCGATCGGACTACCCGTCATCGCGACGCCGAGGTTCCAACCGGCCGCGGCCGATGCCGTCACGCCGCCCACCGCAGCCCGAATGGTGCGGCTCCAGGGCTGATCCCCGGCGCGCCAGACCGGCGATCCGGCAGCACCGGAGGATGATACGGATGTGACTGCTGATGCATCTGTGATCAACGAGTCTCCTGCTGCCGAGCCGGCTGAGCCGGTCGCTACTGCTCCGCGCCAGACGCGGTCGGTGCCGAAGCCGCCGATCACCCGTAAGCACGTCGACGACGCGGGTCGCATCGCGGTCGCCGCGATCGCCGGTTCCGCGCGGGCGATTGCCGCGTCGGCCCGCGGCGGCGGACGCGCGGTGGCGCAGCTCCGCGGCACGATCCGCGCGGTCCCGCCGACGATGCGGGCCCTGTCCTTCTTCGGCGTCGCGGCCATGCTCGGCATCGTCGGCTCGATCGGCCTGACCGGTACCGCAGCGCTGATCTGCTCGGTGGTGGTGATCCCGGTGTGCTGCATCGCCGTCGGCGTCCTCGGGCACCGGTGGTACAGCGGACCCGGCCCCGACCGGACGCAGACGCAGCGGCCGAGCACACTTGCGCCCGAGGCCGACCTGTCGCAGTCGGTCGCCTACATCGACAAGAAGCTGACGTTGGCACTCAACACCTTCGGGTCCGAGCGTCATCAGCAGGGCGTGATCGCGCTCTTCCAGGCCAAAACCGCCGCCGAACTCGCCCTCGGCACCGACGGCACCGCCGACATCAGCGTCGCCGAGCCGGAGGACTACCGCATCCGGCCGCGCATCCAGCCGGGGAGCGCGTCCCTGGCCGCGTCATGACCGGCCGGACACTCGCCGGTCAGGTCGCCCTCATCGAGGACGACTACACGTTGATCATCAACAGAGGCGGCGAGGCGGGAGTGGTGCCCGGCATGGTATTCGCCGTGTATTCCGTTGCCGCACAAGTAGTCACGGATCCGGAATCGGGGCGCGAACTGGGCCGGATCAACCGGGAGAAACTCCGGGTCCGGGTGTTCGACGTGCAGCCCCTGTTCTCCCGCGCGCACACGTTCGTCCGAACCGACGACTTCCACGGGCTGCTCGGGCTGTCGTTCGGCACGGAACCGTACGACGGCACCGTAGGCGACGTCGTCACCGTGGATGTGGGCGACGCCGTCGAACTGGTGAGCGCCGAAACCCGAACGCTTCTCGCCGGCTGGCCGGACCGCTGAGCGGCTCCGTCCTCCGCTGGGTGGCGGCAGTGCTCCTCGCCGGCGTGGGGGTGGTCGCCGGTTGGTTGGCGGTGACAGGGATCCTCGCCCTGCCGTTGATCGAAGCGGTTCTCTTCGCGCTCGGCGGTCTGCTGGCGCTGTTGCTGCTGTGGGGCGTGGTGCGGTCCCGAGCGTTCCTGGTGCGCGCACTGTTGATCGGCGGACTGGTCGGTACCGCCGGATCACTCCTCCTCGTGCTCCTGCTGGTGGTCCCCTGAGCGGCGCGCCTACTTCTTGAAGGCGTCCTTGACCTTTTCGCCGGCGTCCTTCAGGTTCGACTTCGCCTGATCACCCTTGCCTTCGTTCTCGGTGCTCTTGTCGCCTGTGAGCTTCCCGAGGCCCTCTTTCGCCTTGCCCCCGAGCTCTTCGATCTTGTTGTTCGCCTTGTCGGTTCCGCTCACGATGACTCCTCACGACTTCTCGGTCGGCCCTCGCGGCCGCCGGAAGCTGGATACCGCACGCCGTCCATCCGCAAACTGTGGATCTCCTGACGGCGCGCGGCACCGATGCTCGAGCTATCCCATCAGCCAGTCGTTCGGGCTGAACAACTCGCAGTGCACCCGGTCTGCCGGCACACC
Source organism: Mycobacterium sp. 852013-51886_SCH5428379 (assembly GCF_001665575.1). Classification (GTDB taxonomy): domain Bacteria; phylum Actinomycetota; class Actinomycetes; order Mycobacteriales; family Mycobacteriaceae; genus Mycobacterium. The sequence continues at coordinate 141,384 of NZ_LZSU01000036.1, forward strand.
CCGCGCGCTCAGCTGGTCGCGCACCGCCCGCACGAATCCGTCGTTGCCACAGAGGTAGACGTCGGCGTCGTCGGGCAGCAGCGCCTGGTCGAGCGCGACCCGGCCGGGGTGCACCCCCGCGCGGTCACCGGTCAAGCCGTCCTCGTACCAGGTGTCGAGCGTCGCGTTCGGCAGGGCTGCGACCAGTTCCTGCTGACGCTCCCGCAGGGCATGGTCACGGTCCCCGCGGTCGGCGTGCAGCACCCGCACCTCGGCATCGGGTCGCTCGGCGGCCAGATGCTCGAGGATTCCGATCATCGGCGTGATGCCGATGCCGGCCGAGATCAGCACCACCGGGCGGCCATCCGCATTCGGTGCCGGCAGATCGCCGAACGGCAGGGTGACGTCGAGCAGGTCACCGACCCGTACGTTCTCCCGGATCCAGGTGGACACTTCGCCGGCAGGCGCGTCCCCGACGGCGGCGACGGGTTTGACGGCGAACGTCAACAATTCCGCACCCGGCGGGTTGACCAGGCTGTACTGCCGCAGCTGCCGGGCGCCGTCGGGTAGCGTTACGCCGACCGAGACATACTGCGCGGGAACGGAATCGACGGCGTCGACGCCGTCGAGCCGCACGGACAGCAGGACCACACCCGACGGATCGTCGGTCCTGGCCGCCACCCTGGCGCGCCGGAAGACGTCGCCCTCGGCCACCCCCGCGCTCGCGTAGAGCTCACGTTCGAGGGCGATCAAGGTATCGGCCATGATCCAGAACACCCGGTCCCACGCGGCCGCGACCGGCGCGGTCACGGTCTCCGCGCCGAGCACCGCGACGATCGCCGCGAAGAGGTTGTCGTGGACGATCGGATACTGGTCGGCGGTGATGCCCAGCGACGCGTGCTTGTGCCCGATCCGGGACAACAACTCCGAGGGATGCGGCAGCGCCGGATCGACCAGGTGGGTGGCGAACGTCGCGATCGACGCGGCCAGCGCCCGCTGTTGCGCCCCCTGGGCCTGGTTGCCGCGGTTGAACAGATTGCGGAGCAGCTCCGGATGGCTGCCGAACATCGTCTCGTAGAACGCCGTGGTGATCTCGTCGATGTGCGCGCCCACCAGGGGCAGCGTGGCCTTGATGACCTCGGCGTGTTCAGGCTCGAGTTCGTCGCGGACCGCGGGCGGGCCTTGCTCGATGAGGGTCACAGTGGATTCCTTTCTCCGGTGAGCTGCAGGATCACGGGCAGGCTTGGGCTGCCCGCGAGGTCGGTGACGGTGTGCCGGTCCAGTTCGCGGTAGAAGGCCTCCTTGGCCTCCGCGAGCGCCCGGCGGAGTCGGCATGCGGCGATCAGTGGGCACGGGTCGTCGCCGCCGCATTCGATGACCTCTCGGTCACCCTCGAGCCGGCGAACCAGCCAGCCGACGGATGCGGTGCGGCCGGCGTCGGTCAACTCGAGTCCGCCGACGCGGCCGCGGCGCGCATTGACCATCCCGAGTTCCACCAGCCGCGAGACCGCCTTGGCGATGTGGTGCTCGGACGCACCGGCCCCCGCGGCGATGGTGCGGGTGGTGATGCGGCGGTCGGTGGACTCGCCGGAGGCGAGCAGCATCATCGCCCGGAGTCCCAGGTCGGTGAACCGCGTCAGTTGCATGTCTTCGACGGTATGTAAACAAGTACCGCTGATGCGACTTTTACGGCTGTGGGGTCAAACACCCCGTGACGTGCGGTTTTTTGACCTGCGGTGATGTCAGGAGCCGGCGGCCAGGCGCGTCAGCACGGCCAGATGATCGTCGACCGTCGACAGTCCGGCGCCCATTGTGTTGACCGAAACGTGGGACGCGCCGGCCTGGGCCCAGGCGTCGATCTCGCGGCGCACGGCGTCGTCGTCGCCGGACCACTTCACCTGGCCCTCCATGCCGATCTCGGCCGGATCGCGACCGGCCGCGGCGGCGCCCTCGGCGACCAGGGCCAGCGCGTGGTCGAGTTTCCGGCCGGGCCGCGTCATCGGGAACCAGCCGTCGGCGATCCGGCCGGCGCGTCGGAATCCCGGCGCCGAGGCGGTGCCGAGCCAGACCGGAATCGGCCGCTGGATCGGCAGCGGAGCCAGCCCTGCTCCGGTCACCCGGTGGAACTTTCCGGCGAAGGACACGGTCTGTTCGGTCCACAGCCGGCGCAGCAGCGCGATCTGCTCCTCGGAGCGCTTACCGCGATCGGTGAAATTCTCGCCGAGCGCTTCGTACTCGACGGGGTTCCAACCGACCCCGACGCCCAGGCGCAGCCGACCATCGCTGAGCAGGTCGACCTCGGCGGCCTGTTTGGCGACCAGGGTGCTTTGCCGTTGCGGCAGGATGATGACTCCGGTGACGAGCTCGACGGTCCGGGTGACGGCGGCCAGATAACCGAACATCACGAACGGCTCGTGGAATGTGGTGTGCACGTCGTAGGGGCCGGCCCAGCCGGTGTGCACCGCCGGATCCGCCCCGACGACGTGGTCGTAAGCCAGGATGTGCCGATAGCCGAGCGCCTCGACGGCTTCGCCGTAGGCGCGGACCGCGCCGGCATCACCGCCGAGATCGGTCTGGGGAAACACCACGCCAATGCGCATCCTGGCTCCTGTCCGGGTATCACGACGCGCAGTTCAGCGCCACCGTGATGGTGCGTTTGAACACCACCGGGACGAGTCTGCTGTCGTCGTCATCGCGGCCCTGCACCAGGGTCAGCCGCCGCTGCTCGACCGGGTCGCCGATGTCGGTGACGATGCATTCGCTCAACGGTGCGCTGCCCACGCGGGTGACCCGCACGTCGAACCCGGTGGCCTCGAGCTGGTCGATCGTCGCGGCGGCGCCCTGGGCGTTTGCCGGAGTCGCGGCCACCAGCGCGCACGTGCCGACTGCAGCGGCCCCCGCCAGCACGAGCATCACGCCGCCACACAGCGACAGAGCTGATTTTGATGCGGTGTTCTCCATGTCAGTTCCCTTCTCGGTGAGCCACTCCGGAGGAGTTGCTGTTGATTCCTGACACCGATCATGTCGATGGGGCGGACCGCGCACTTGGAGGTTGCGTGGAGATCGCGTGGAGATCCGCGCGCGGGGACTACCGTGAGGGGAATCGACGGTCGTCGGGGTACCGGTTACCTATGCTGTGGCGCGGGACATCGTCCGGAGGGGGAGTGGATGGCACCGAGAAGGAGTTGGGGCGCAGCGCTGGCCGCGCTGATGACCGTCGTGGCCGTCAGCGCCTGCGGTTCTGAGCCGGCCGACGAGCAGTCGATGTCGTCGGATGCGTCCACGACCTTGCCGCCGGTGGTCACCCAGACGGCGGTGCCTCCGTCACAACAGGTGGCGCAGACCTACACGATCCAGGACTTCATCCGGGACAACGGCTTGACCGAGACCGCGATGCACCCGGGTGACCCCGGTGCGCCGACGGTCAACATGCCGTTGCCCCCCGGGTGGGTGGGTGCGGGCCCCGACACGCCCCAATGGGCTTGGAGCGCAATGTATCTCAACGATCCAGCGCTGCTTGCCGATCCGCCCAACATCATCACGATCATCTCGAAACTCACCGGACCCGGAGATCTGACACGGGCCCTGCTGTACGCACCGGGGGAGCTGAAGGCCAAGCGAGAATACCGCGGCGCCAACGGCACCCCGCTGCGCGTCAGCGGCTTTGACGGTGTGCAGATGGAGGGCACCTTTCTCCGCGAGCAGGACAACGTCCGCCGCGCCATCCAGCAGACCACGGTGCTGTTCCCGGCACCGGACGGCGTGTTCGTGATGCAGATGAACGCCGACGGCTCCGAGGCGCAGATTCCGGCCCTCGAAGAGGCGATGCGGCTGGTCAACACCCAGACCGTCATCACCCCCTGACCCACAACGACAAGCACTTAAGGAGCTCGCCCCGACATGACCGCTGATCCACGTGCCGACATCGTCGCCCACCAGTACGAGCAGTACCGGTACCCGGAGCCGATCCAGGATCTGGAGACGTGGACCGAGACGAGCTGGCAGTGGTTCGATCCGAGCCACGCGCACCGGGTGCTCTGGCCCGACCAGGAATACAAGCACGACGTCGACATCCTCATCGCCGGCTGTGGCACCAACCAGGCGGCGGTCTTCGCCTACAACAACCGCGACGCCAAGGTGCTCGCCGTCGACGTGAGCCAGCCGTCGCTGGACCACCAGCAGTACCTCAAGGACAAGCACGGCCTGTCGAATCTGGAACTGCGCCTACTGCCCATCGAGGAGTTGCCGTCGCTGGGACAGCAGTTCGATCTGGTGGTGTCCACCGGCGTGCTGCACCACATGGCCGATCCGCTCCAGGGCATGCGGGCGCTGGCCGAGTGCGTGCGCCCCGACGGCGCGATCGGCATCATGCTGTACGCCAAGTACGGCCGCCTGGGCGTGGAGATCATGCAGTCGGTGTGCCGCGACCTGGATCTCGGCCAGAACGAGCCGTCGGTGCGCAAGGTGCGCCAGGCGCTCGACCTGCTGCCGGCCGACCACCCCGTGCGCAGCTACATGCGCATCGCTCCGGACCTGAAGTACGACGCCGGTCTGGTCGACACGTTCCTGCACGGGCGCGACCGCAACTACACCGTCGATGACTGCCTGGCGCTGGTGGCCGATGCCGGTCTGGTGTTCCAGGACTGGTTCCTGCGCACGCCGTACTACATGCATGAGATGCACTCGCCGGACAATGAGATGACCCAGGCGGTGCACGCGCTGCCGCGCGAGAAGCACTGGTCGGTGATGGAGCGCCTGCAGACCGCCAACGGCTGCCACTTCTTCATCGCGTGCCGGCCGGAACGGCCGAAGAGCAGCTACACGATCGACTTCTCGAAGCTGGAGTCGCTCGATTACGTGCCGAGCTGGCGGATCGGGGCCGGAACGGCCGGTGACGAGGTCTTCACGAACAGTGCCCGGTTCAAGGTGACGCCGGTGCAGGCGGCCATTGCCCGAAATGTGGACGGCGAGTCGACGATCCGACAGATCGCCGCCGCCGCGGTCAAGGGTTCGGCGATGCACGAGGCGGAGAAGAAGGCGGAGAAGACGGCACGCAAACTATTCGAGGCGCTGTGGCGCCTCGACGGCGTGGCGGTGGCCCTGCCCTGAGCGACGCTGCCCTGAGCCGCCACCTCGTGGACAACACGCTGGCCTATATCGATCAGGCGTCGTTTCTGGGGCTGCGCGCCCTCGGCCGGGGTCCGTCGATCCAGTTCACCTGGTTCTACGACCGCCCGGTCGACATCGACGCGTTGCGCCGGTTCCAGCGCAACCTCGGCCACGGGCTGCTCGGCAGGCTGATCGAACGGTCGCCACTGCCGTTCGGCCGCCACCGGTGGGTGGCGTCGCGCGGTCCCGCCGATCTGGACATCGCCGCGGCGGACCGCACCCGCGAAGAGGTGTGGGCCTGGCTCGACGAGCGGGCCGGGCGGCCGGTGGACCCGGAGTCGGGCCCAGCCTGGCACCTGGGGGTGCAGCCGCTGAGCGACGGCGGCGCGGCGGTCACCCTCGTCGTCTCCCACACCACCGGGGACGCCCTGGCGATCTGTACGGCGATCATCGCCGCGGTCAACGATCTGCAGAACGACCTCGGCTACCCGCCGCCGGCATCGCGCAGCCGCCGGTCGGCCCGGGCCGAGGACGCCCGGCGGGTGGTCCGTGCGATACCCGACATCGTCAGGGCGGTCGGCGCGACGGTCCGCGTGGCGCGCAGTTCCCGGGACGACCTGTCGGCATCGATGGCGTCACCCCGGCCCGCCGTCACGGGCGCGGAGGACCGCGCCGTGGTGGTGCCGTCGGTGCTGTGCGTGGCCGACGTCGAGCGATGGGACGAGCGCGCCGCCGCGCTCGGGGGGACGAGCAACACCCTGTACGGGGCATTCGCCGCCCGGATCGGGCTGCTGATGGGCCGGCACGACGCGGACGACCGGGTGACGCTGTCGTTCCCGGTCAGCGAACGGGTCCCCGGCGACACCCGGGGTAACGCGCTGACCGAGGCCCGGGTGCGGGCAGATCCGCAGCGGGTGACGACCGACCTCACCGGGCTGCGGGCCGATCTGAAACGGGAACTGGTGGCGCTGCGCGAGCAGCCCAATCCGTTGCTGGCGCCGCTGCCGCTGACGCCGCTGACCCCGCGGTTCCTGGTGCGCAGACTCGAGGGGATGGTCACCGAGCGGGGCGCGCCGATCGGCTGCTCCAACATCGGCGACCTCGACGCCGCGGTGAGCCGGCCAGACGGCGCCGCAGCGTCCGCAGTGACGTACCGCATCGTCGAACCCGGCATCACCTCCACGATCCTCGACCGCTCCGGCGGGTTGCTCTTCCTCGGCGGATGCCGTGTCGGCGGACGGCTCACGGCGTCGGTGTCGGCGTGGCAGCCCGGCGGCCCGAACACCAAGGACTGGTTGCACTCGGTGGTGGTGCGGGCGCTGGCCGACATGGGCATCGTCGCGACCGTCGAACTCTGAGGCCACAGTCTCCGCAAGGTCTCATAACGACGCGGTCAAGGGCGGCGCTGCGCGCGCGGGCCGGCGTCGCGCCGCTGTTAGCGTCCCGACGTCTACTGACTTGGGATGGGGTGGATCAGCGGTGACGCAACGATTCGGTGGCTGGAGCTGGACGCGTGCGGTCGGGGCGCTCGTGCTCGCGGCGCTCACGACCGCACTGATGGTGGTCGACCACGCGCCGACCGCCTCGGCGTACTCGCGTGAGGGGCTGCCCGTCGAGGTGCTCGAGGTGCCGTCCCCGTCGATGGGACGCAACATCCGCGTGCAATTCCAGAACGGCGGACCGCATTCGGTCTACCTGCTCGACGGGCTGCGGGCCCAGGAGGACGTCAACGGCTGGGACATCAACACCGCGGCCTTCGAGTGGTTCCACGACTCCGGCATCTCGGTGGTGATGCCCGTCGGCGGCCAGTCGAGCTTCTACGCCGACTGGTATCAGCCGGCCAAGAACTCGGGCGGCGAGGTGACCTACAAATGGGAGACCTTCCTGACCAAGGAGCTGCCCGGCTGGCTGGCCGCCAACCGTGGACAGATGCCGACCGGCAACGCGGTGGTCGGGGTGTCGATGTCGGGCAGCGCGGCGCTCAACCTGGCCACCTGGTACCCGCAACAGTTCATCTTCGCGAGCTCACTGTCCGGCTACCTCAACCCGTCCGGCGGGCTGTGGCCGACACTGATCGGCTTCGCGATGCGCGACGCCGGCGGCTTCAACCCCACCAATATGTGGGGCCCGACCAGCGACGTCGCCTGGACGCGCAACGACCCCACCGTCAACGTCAGCAGGCTCGTGGCCAACGGAACGGCGCTGTGGATCTACTGCGGCGGCGGCGCGATGTCCGATCTGGACACCAGCCACGACTTCGGCGGCAACTTCAGCGCGCAGTACCTCGAGAACATCACCGTCTCCTCGAACAAGGACTTCCAGCAGAAGTATCTGGCGGCCGGTGGTCGCAACGCGGTGTTCAACTTCCCGCCCAAGGGGACCCACAGCTGGGCGTACTGGGGATCGCAGCTGCAGGCGATGAAGGGCGACATGCTGCGGGTGCTCATGCCGCCGCCGCCACCTCCGCCGCCGCCGGCCCTGCCGCCGGGCGTCCCGGTCGCCCCGCCCGCACCGGGCCTGCCTGTCCCGGCGGCGCTGCCCGCGGCGCTGCCCGCCGCACTGCCCGCGCGCTGAGGCGCCCTCCCCGGTGGCGGCGACGCGGCCGTGGGCCGGCGATCCCGTGTGGCTCGCCGACGTCCTGCGCGACGAGGGGCTGGCGCCGGTCGAGTATCCGGGGTGGCGCGGCCGCGGTCACGGCGACTTCCGGGACATCCGCGGGGTGATGGTCCACCACACCGGCTCCGACCGGGCCACGGCGACGTCGATCGCCGTCGGCAGACCCGACCTGCCCGGCCCCCTGTCGCAGCTGCACATCGCCAGGGACGGGACGGTGACCGTCGTCGCGGCCGGGGTGGCCTGGCACGCCGGCGTCGGCAGGTATCCATGGCTGCCGACCAACATGGGCAACTGGCACACCATCGGCATCGAATGCGCCAACAGCGGAACCAGCCCCACCGCCGCGCACCGGCAGAACTGGCCCGACGCCCAATACGTCGCGCTGGTGCGGTCGTGCGCGGCGATCAACCGGCGGCTCGGCCACGGCGCCGACCGGACCATCGGCCACAAGGAGTACGCGGGCCGGGCGCAGGGCAAATGGGATCCGGGCGCGATCGACATGGACATTCTGCGCACCGACGTGCAGGCGCGCATCGGCATCGGCACGGTCGCCGATCCGCCCCTCGCGCCGCGACCCCGCGTGCCGGTCGGCCGGTACGCCGACGTCCTGCTGTTCCGGGGAGCCGAGGGTCCGCAGGTCGCCGAACTGCAGCGGCGACTCAAATTCGCCTACGCCGAATACGCGGGCCACCTCGACCTCGACGGCCGCTTCGGCCCCCAGACCGAGGCCGCGGTCCGCGAGTTCCAACGGCGCACCGCGGGCCTTGAGGTGGACGGCGTCGTCGGCCCGGCGACCGCCGAGGCGCTCCGGCTGCGGTTGGTGCCCAGCGAAGCCGGGTGACACGGTCGCTTCGGTCCTGCGCGCTTTGCCGCGCGCCGACTGCGCTGAACGGATAGCGCCACCGAGAATTTGCTGACGGTTATTGTGATCTGCGGCTCAATGTCACCGGATAAAGGTAAGAATCCGAGGGATTCGAGACCGGGCGGTTTGATCATGAGCTCTTCGCTGGCCAGTGAAAACACCTCGTCAACACGGCCCTATGGCTTGCTGCAATTCGGTCACAATTCGATAACGAAGAATTTCCTAAGCGGGCTCTGAGAATCTGCGCTCCGCAGAGTCCCGGCCGCCCAAAACGTGGGATCGGTAGGGGATTTCGCGTCGCTACACTCGGTGGGGATCGCGCCACCTGAGGTGCGAATACGACTCACATCGAGAGCCAGGCGCCCATGACGCCGGCGGAGGTCCCAACACCATGGCAAATATCTTGACCCGTACTTTCTCGCGCCTGAAAACCACCGAGCAGGCCCCGGCGCCCACCGGTGTGCACGCCGTCGACCCCGAGGTCACCATTTCCAGCGTCGCGGCACTGCCTCGCGGACCCGTCGGCGACGTCGCCGTCGACGGACTGTCCGGCGTGGTCGTGACGGCCAACTCCGGCAACAAGTCGATCTCGGTGCTCGACGCCGACACGCTGGCGGTCCGCGGTGTCGTCAAGGTCGACGGCGACCCGGTGCTGGTCACCGTCGCCGACGACCGCGCGTACGTCGCGGTCACGTCCCACGACTACGACGCCGTGGTGGTGGTCAACACCAACAACGGCGAGATCGTGCACACCTACCCGCTGGCGTTCAGCGCCACCGCGCTGATCGCCAGCGCCGACGGCAAGCGTGTGTTCGTCGGCCGCACCGGCGAGGAGAGCGTGGACGTCGCGGTCATCGACACCACCGCCGAACGCGTCGGCGTCTTCGGCGTCCCCTACCGTCCGGGAACCAGCATCGACGCCCTGGCCATCGATCACGGCGGAGACCATCTCTACGTCGCCGTCACCGGGCTGGCAGGCAGCGCACTGCTCACCGTCGAGACCTCCACCGGTCGCTCCGTGCGACGGCTGCGCCTGCCCTCGCCGATCCGCGATCTGGCGCTGGGCCGAGAGGGACTGGCCTACGTGCTGCGGTCGGACCGCCGCGTCGGCGGCGCGATCGACGTCATCGATCTCGCGGCCAACGCCGTTACCTTCTCGGCGGCCGTCGGCGGCGCACCCACCCAGCTGGCGATGAGCCCCGACGGCACCCGCGCCTACGTGGTCGACTACGACCGCGTCGCGGTGTTCGACACGTTGAGCACAGAGATCGTCGACGAGATCAGCGGCCCGGGACAGCCGTCCGCTGTCGCCGTGCGCGGTGACGGCCGTCGGGTGTACGTCGCCGACTACGACGGCGCCATCACCGCGCTGCAGGTCCCGGTCACCGCGACGCCGATGACGTACTCGCACTTCGTCGCCACCGACCCGATCATCGGCCGCCAGGTGCGCGAGCTGGAGCCCGCGGTCTGATCAGCGCTCACTCCGGCCGGCGCCACTGATAGCGCGTCTTCGGCCGGCCCGCCCCGCCGTAGTCGGTCAGCCGGGTCACGGTGCCGTCGTCGGCGAGGCGTTCGAGATAGCGCCACGCCGTCACCCGGGACACCCCGACGAGCCGGGCCGCCGCGTCGGCGGTCAGGCCTTCGGGCGTATCCCGCACCGCCCGGGCGATCCCGTCGTTGGTGGCCGGCGCAGCGCCCTTCGGGGCGGCCGCGCGGTCGGTGCCCACCCGCAGTTCGGCCAGCGCCCGGTCCACCTCGGCCTGGCTGGCCGCGTCCGTGCCGGACGGCAGCGCCTCGCGGTAGCGGCGGTAACGCTCGAGCCGGTCCCGGAACGCGGCGAAGGTGAACGGTTTGAGTAGATACGCCAACGCGCCGTGCGACACTGCCGCCCGCACCATCTCCAGATCGCGCTCCGAGGTGATCGCGATGATGTCCGGAGCCGGCCGCAGCCCAGACAGCGCTGAGGCCAAAGCGATTCCGTTGGTATCGGGGAGTCCGATGTCGAGCAGCACCAGATCGACCGGGCGGTCGGAGGCCGTCGCCTCGGATGCGGCGCGCATCGCGTCGCGGGCGGTGTGCACCACCGCGGCCGCGGTGAAGCCGGGCAGCCGGGACAGATACGTCCGGTGCGCCTCCGCGATCAGCGGCTCGTCCTCGACGATCAGCACGGTGATCACTGCGCCACCTCCGGCACGGTCACGGTGATGACCGACCCGTAGGTGCGTTCGGCGGTGATCGTGCCGTGGTGACGCCGCACCACCTGGGCGATCAGGGCGAGGCCGAGCCCCTGGTGGGCCGTCGCGCCGCCGTGGTTCTTCGTCGAGTACCCGCGCTCCATGGCCTTCTCGAACGTCACCGGGTCCATCCCCGGACCGCTGTCGGCCACACGGATCACCAGACAGTCCGTCTCCAGGGCGACGGTCACCTCGACCCACGGGTCGTCGCGGTCGCACGCGTCCATGGCGTTGTCGACGAGGTTGCCCAGCACCGTCACCAATTCCTGCGCCGACAGTGCGTCGGTGTGCGACGGCAGCCGGGTGTCCTCGGTGACGGTCAGCGCGATGCCCCGCTCGGCGGCCTGGGCCGTCTTGCCCAGCAGCAGCGCCACCAGCGCCGGTTCGGCCACCGCGCCCGACAGCCGGTCGACGAGTCGCTGCGAGAGCTCCAGATCATGCGTCGCGAACCGGACGGCCTCGTCGGGACGGCCCATCTCGACCATCGTCACCACCGTGTGCAGCTTGTTGGCCGATTCGTGCGCCTGGGCCCGCAGCGAGTCGGTCAGCACCTTGAGCGACGTGAGTTCGCCCAGCGCACTTTGTAATTCGGTGCGGTCTCGGATGGTCACCACCTCCGAATTCGAGCCCGCGACCCGTGACCGGTTGACCACCAACACCCGGTCCTCGGTGACATGCACCTCGTCGCGAACGCCCGGATCGGCAGACCGCAGGAACTCAGGTAGATCGGCGGCGCCGACGGGGCCGGGCGGCAGGGCGAGCAGGCGGCGGGCCTCGTCGTTGACCAACGGCACCCGATCGCGGTCGAGCACGATCAGCCCCTCGGACACCGAGTGCAGGATCGCGTCGTGATGTTCGTACATCACCTGCAACTCGTCGGGCCGCAGCCCGTGGGTCTGCCGGAGCAGGCGCCGGCCGATCAGCCATATGCCCAGCGCCGAAATCGCCAGGGCGGCAACGATAACCACCGCGATGGTGGGCAGCTGCGCGCGCCAGCGCTGCGCGAGCGTCTGCTGGGTGATGCCTGCCGACACCAGCCCGACGATGCGCCCGGATACGTCGCGCACCGGCGCCACGGCGCGGATGGACGGACCTAGGGTGCCGGTGTAGACCTCGCTGAACGTCTCACCCCGCAGCGCCGGGGCGGTGGTGCCGAGATAGCGGCCGCCGATCTGGGCGGGGTCGGTGTGGGTGAAGCGAATCCCGTTGGGCGCCATGATCGTGATGAACGCAATCCCCGTTTGCCCGCGCACGGCCTCGGTGACCGGTTGCAGGGCGTCGGTGGCCCGACCGGAGACGATGGCCTGTGCGGTGGACGGCGAATCGGCGAGCGCGGTCGCGATGCCGATCACCTGCTGACGGGCCGCGTCGTCACCGTCGCGCCGGGCGTCGAGGATCGCGAGCACGCTGCCCGCGGCCACGATCACGACGATCACTGCGATCTGCAACATGATCGCCTGGGTCGCGAGTGGCCACGGCCGGCGAGTCGACGGGCTGCGATCGGGTCCCATGGGCAATCAGGCGCTCCTGGCGTCCATGCTGATCCTTCCCACTGAACGAAATGCACTAAAGCGTGACCTGGCTCACGTCCTCGCCGAACCTACTTGCAGACCACATTCGATGTCGACCGGAGGATTCCCGTGACCGTCACCCTCGACCGCCCCGACGTGCCCGACCCACCCGCGCGTCCGCGGCGCGACCGCACCCACTGGCTCTACATCGCCGTCATCGTGGCGGTCGTCGCGGGTGTGGCGGTCGGCATCCTCGCCCCCGAGGTCGGTAAGAGCGTCGGCGTGCTCGGCACCATGTTCGTCGACCTGATCAAGATGATGATCGCGCCGGTGATCTTCTGCACGATCGTGTTGGGCATCGGGTCGGTGCGCAAAGCCGCCACCGTCGGCAAGGTCGGCGGGCTGGCCTTCGTGTACTTCCTGGCGATGTCGACCTTCGCGTTGGCCATCGGACTGCTCGTCGGCAACATCCTGCACCCGGGCACCGGCATGAACCTGTCGGAGAGCGCCACGGGCAAGGGCGCCGAACTGGCCGAGAAAGCTCATGAGGCAGGCGGTCTCATGGACTTCGTGCAGGGCATCATCCCGGACACGATGCTCTCCTCGCTGACCGCCGGCAGCGTCCTGCAGGCGCTGTTCGTGGCGCTGCTCGTCGGGTTCGCACTGCAGGCCATGGGGCGCAGCGGTGAGCCGATCCTGCGGGGGATCGAACACCTGCAGAAGCTGGTGTTCAAGGTGCTCGTCATGATCCTGTGGCTGGCGCCCATCGGCGCGTTCGGCGCCATCGCCAACGTCGTCGGCCAGACCGGCTGGGCTGCGGTCACCCAACTGCTCGCCCTGATGCTCGGCTTCTATCTCACCTGCGTGGTCTTCGTCTTCGGAATTCTCGGCACCCTGATGCGGGTCGTCGCCGGTGTCTCGATCTTCAAACTGGTGCGCTACCTGGCCCGCGAGTACCTGCTCATCGTGTCCACCTCGTCGTCGGAGTCCGCGCTGCCCCGACTCATCGCCAAGATGGAACACCTCGGCGTGGACCGCAGCACCGTCGGCGTGGTGGTGCCGACGGGCTACTCGTTCAACCTCGACGGCACCGCCATCTATCTGACGATGGCATCGCTGTTCATCGCCGGCGCCCTCGGCGACCCGCTGTCGCTGACCGAACAGATCGGGCTGCTGGTGTTCATGATCGTCGCCTCCAAGGGTGCGGCCGGGGTGACCGGAGCGGGGCTGGCCACCCTGGCGGCCGGCCTGCAGAGCCACCGCCCGGATCTGCTCGACGGGGTCGGGCTGATCGTCGGCATCGACCGGTTCATGTCCGAAGCCCGTGCGCTGACCAACTTCTCGGGCAACGCCGTGGCGACCATCCTGGTCGGATCCTGGACTCGGACCATCGACAAGGAGCGGGTGGACGCGGTGCTGCGCGGCGATGATCCGTTCGACGAGCTGACCATGGTCGACGACCACACCCCGGATTCGCGCTCCGAGGCGCCGGCGCAGGCGAAAGTTCCTGCCCCAGCGTAGGTGCGCGCAGCGGGACGGCCCGGCCGAGGAGAGCGGCCGGGTCGTTTCCGTGTCAGATCAGCTGCAGTTGACCGTCACCGACACCGACCGTGCGATGACCGGGAAGGTGAACTGGTTGAACTCTTCGGGCAGTCCCAACCGGTACATCGGCGACCATTGGTTGACGCCCTGCGAGTTGCGCACGTTGGTCACGACGCATTCACTCAGCGGCGCGCTACCGACGCGATCGATGTTGACGCTGTAGCCCTCGTTGCGCAGTTGGTTGATGACGTCCTGCGCCGATCGCTGATCGGCCGACGCCAACCCGGCCGGAGCGGCCAGCGCTGCCCCGAGTCCGCCGACCGCAGCGGCGATCTTCATACCCACGCCCATGACCGACCTCCATGCTCCGTTTGCGATTCTCCTCCTTGATCAGCGCAAACGGAAGAGGATTACTTCCCGGGCCGGTCTCAGCGCTGCGCGCGCTGGTACGCCGTGACAACCGCGGCGCCGCCCAACCCGATGTTGTGCTGCAGGGCGGCGGTGACGTTGTCGACCTGCCGCTTGTCGGCGGTGCCGCGCAGCTGCCACGTCAGCTCCGCGCACTGCGCCAGACCGGTCGCCCCGAGGGGATGGCCCTTGGAGATCAGACCGCCCGACGGATTGACCACCCAGCGACCGCCGTAGGTGGTCTGCTCGTCGTCGATCAGCTTGGGCGCCTCGCCCTCGCCGCACAGGCCCAGCGCCTCGTAGAGCAGCAACTCGTTGGCCGAAAAGCAGTCGTGCAGCTCGATCACCTGGAAGTCCTCCGGACCCAGTCCCGACTGCGTGTAGACCTGTTGCGCCGCTTGCACATTCATGTCGTAGCCGATGAGGTTGCGGGCGCTGCCGTCGAAGGTGCTCTCGAAATCGGTGGTCATCGCCTGACCGACGATCTCGACGGCCTGTTCGACCAGACCGTGGCGGTCGACGAACTCCTCACTGGCCAGGATCGCCGCACCCGAACCGTCGGAGGTGGGGGAACACTGCAGCTTGGTCAGCGGATCGGAGATCATCCGGGCGCCCAGGATGTCGTCGAGGGTGTACTCCTCCTGGAACTGCGCGTACGGGTTGTTCACCGAATGCTTGTGGTTCTTGTGGCCGATCTTGGCGAAATGTTCGGCGGTGGTGCCGTACTTCTTCATGTGCTCGCGACCCGCCGCGCCGAACATCCACGGCGCCACGGGGAACTGCATCTCGTCGATCTCGTTGAGCGCCAAGATGTGTCGCTTCATCGGGGATTCGCGGTCATCGGCCCCGCCGCCCAGCGAACCCGGCTGCATCTTCTCGAAACCCAGCGCGATGGTGCAGTCGGCCAACCCGCCGCGGATCGTCTGGGCGGCCAGGAACAACGCCGTCGACCCCGTCGAACAGTTGTTGTTGACGTTGACCACCGGGATACCCGTCATCCCGAGTTCGTAGAGCGCCCGGTTGCCCGACGTCGAGTCCCCGGTGCAGTAGCCGACGAAGCCCTGCTGCACCTCCGAGTAGTCGATGCCGGCGTCTTCGAGCGCCTTGGTGCCGGACTCCTTGGCCATCTGGGGGTAATCCCACCCCTCGCGGCGACCGGGCTTCTCGAACTTGGTCATCCCGACCCCGACGACGAATACCTTCTTCGGCATGGCTTGATCCCTTCGCATCCGGCGAGAAGTGGTGTAGACCACAATAGAACGTGTTCCAGTTTTGAGGCGAGGAGGGCGGCGTGGCGCTGCGGGTCGTGCAATGGGCAACCGGCGGAGTGGGCGTCGCCGCGATCAAGGGGGTGCTCGAACACCCGGACCTCGAACTGGTCGGGTGCTGGGTGCACTCGTCGGCCAAAGCGGGCCGCGACGTGGGTGAGCTCGTGGGGGTGAGTCCCATCGGCGTCGCCGCCACCGACGACGTCGACGCGATCCTGGCCCTGGACGCCGACGCGGTGATCTACGCCCCGTTGCTGCCGAACCCCGCCGAGGTGGCGGCGCTGCTGCGCTCCGGCAAGAACGTGGTCACCCCGGTCGGCTGGTTCTATCCCAGGGAGAAGGAAGCCGCGCCGCTGCGGGAGGCGGCCCTCGAAGGGGGCGCGACGCTGCACGGCACCGGTATCGCACCGGGCGGGATCAGCGAGAAGTTCCCGCTGCTGCTGTCGGTGATGGCCACCGGCGTCACCTTCGTCCGTGCCGAGGAGTACTCGGATCTGCGCACCTACGACGCGCCCGACGTCGTCCGCCACGTGATGGGGTTCGGCGACACCCCGGACAAGGCGTTGAGCGGGCCGATGCAGAAACTGCTCGACGGTGGTTTCATCCAGGCGGTCCGGATGGTCGTCGACGCGGTCGGGTTCAACGCCGATCCGAAGATCCGGTCGTCGCAGGAGATCGCCGTCGCCACCGCCCCGATCGATTCGCCGATCGGCGCGATCGAACCGGGGCAGGTCGCCGGACGGCGGTTCCACTGGGAGGCCGTGGTCGGCAACGAGGTCGTGGTGCGGGTGACGGTGAACTGGCTGATGGGTCAGGAGAACCTGGATCCGCCGTGGTCGTTCGGGCCCGCGGGCGAGCGCTACGAGATGGAGGTCCGGGGCAATCCCGATTTCAACCTGGTGGTCAAAGGTTTTCAGCCCGACAGCGTCGAGGAGGGGCTGGAGAGCAACAACGGTGTGGTCGCGACGGCCGCGCACTGCGTCAACTCCGTGCCTGCGGTGTGCGCCGCGTCGCCGGGGATCGCCACCTACTTCGATCTCCCGATGTTCAGCGGAAAGGCCGCACCCCGGCTGCGGTAGCCCGGCCGGCCGTCGGGCACACTGCGGCGTGTGACGAAGCGAGCACTGGTGCTGGCCGGCGGCGGCATCGCGGGTATCGCCTGGGAGACCGGCGTCCTGCGGGGCATCGCCGACGAATCCCCGGCTGCGGCCGAGGCGCTGCTGAACGCCGACGTGATCGTCGGGACCTCGGCGGGGTCGACGGTGGCCGGGCAACTCGGCAGCGGCCTGGGTATCGACGCGCTGTTCGACCGGCAGCTGGCCGTGGAGTCGGCCGAGATCGACTCGGGCGTCAGCATCGAGGCCATCTCGGAGCTGTTCATCACGGCGATGTCCGCGCCGGACCTCGGTGTGGCGGAGAAACTGCAACGCATCGGCCAGATCGCCCTGACCACCCCGACCGTCACCGAAGAGGTGCGCCGCGCGGTGATCGCCGCCCGTCTGCCGGTGCACGACTGGCCGCAGCGCGACCTGCGGATCACCGCGATCGACACCGCCACCGGCGAACTCGTGGTGTTCGACCGTTCCTCGGGGGTGTCGATCGTCGACGCGGTTGCCGCCAGCTGTGCGGTGCCCGGGGTGTGGCCGCCCGTCACGATCGGTGCGCGCCGACTGATGGACGGCGGCGTCGGCAGCACCGTCAACATGGCGGTGGCCGCCGACTGCGACGCCGTGGTCGCGCTGGTGCCGTCGGGCCGGAACTCGCCGTCTCCCTTCGGCAGTGGCGCCGTCGCCGAGGTCGACACGTTCCCCGCGCCGACGCTGGGCATCTTCGCCGACGACGAGGCGCTGGCCGCGTTCGGAACCAACCCACTCGATCCGGCGTGCCGGGTGCCGTCGGCGACCGCCGGGCGCGCACAGGGCCGCAGGGTGGCCGCGGAGGTGGCGAGCTTCCTGGGCTGATCAGGAACCCAGCGCGACGGGTTGCTCGAAGTCGTCGAGTGCGCGGGTGGCCAGCTGCCTACCCACCTCGATGACCTCGGCCGCGCGATGGAAGTCCAGGCTTCGGCACACCGACCGCGGGACCTCGATCAGCAGATCCGGCGGGTAGGCCGCGAGCGTGTGACGGGCCAGGGCCGCCTGGGCGATGTCGATGGTGCGGTTCATCACCTCGAAGCTGCCGAGTTTCGGTATGGCGGATTCGAGGACCTCCTCGCCGTCCTCGTCGTCGACTGCGGTGCCCAGTCGCCCCAGCACTGCCCGCGCCGACTTGGTGTCCAGGAGCGCAGAAGTGCTGCGCAGCAATCGGTTCAGCCATTCGGCGGTGGCGGCGCTCTCGTCGTCATGGGACTCGTCCTGCGGTTCGGCGCGACCGCCGGACTCGCTGCCGCCGAGGCTGACGGCGAGGGTCAGATCGGCGTTCACCGCCGAGACCGGGGCCATCGGCAGTGGATCGAGGATGCCGCCATCGGCCAGCAACCGGCCATCCAGCACGTGCGGCGAGATGACGCCCGGGATGGCGATCGACGCGCGGATGGCCGCGTCCACCGGACCGTGTTGCAGCCATACGGATTTGCCCGCGATCAGATCCGTGGTGACCGCGGTGTAGGGGATCGGCAGATCCTCGATGCTGACCTCGCCGAGGATGTCGCGGACCGCGTCGAGGATCTTGCCGGCGCGCAGCACCCCGGCGGCGGTGATCGACGGGTCGAGCAGGCGCAGCACCGCCCGTTGCGTCAGCGACCGCGCCCACTCCGCGTACTCGTCGAGCTTGTCGGCCGCTTGTAACCCGCCGACGAGCGCGCCCATCGACGAGCCGGAGATACCGGCGATCTCGTAGCCGCGTGTCCGGAGCACGTCGATGACCCCGATGTGCGCATAACCACGGGCGCCACCGCTGCCGAGCACCAGGGCGACGCGCTTGCTCATGGCGTTATTGTGCGCCATTCCGCGCAGCGTGAATCAAACCCGCGAGGTTCAGCCGCACAGCTCCGCGGCGGCCGCCTCGACCGCCACGATGACCGCGGACTGGCGGCCGGGCGCCAGCTTCGACCATGGGCTGCCGAACGTGGCCGGACCCGCCGACTCCGTCGCCTGCAGCTCCGCCAGGTACGACTCGACCTTGGCCGTCTGATCTCCGGGTTTCCCGGTCATCCACTGCCTTGCGGCGTTGCAGGCCTGGAAGTACTCGTCCTCGGTGGATTCGGCGGGGGCGCCGACGGCCGTCGTCACCCCGCCCGGCGACACCTCGACTCGGCCCGGCGCGGCGGACCGGGTCTCCTCCTGGGACGTCTCCGGAGTGGCGGCCTGCGACGAGGACGGCTCGGCGGCCTCCTCGGAACCGGAGCTGCAACCGGACAGAGCCAGGCCGCCGGCGAGCGCTGCGGTGACGAGGGTGAGGCCGATGTGGTGCCTGCGCATGCCGCCAATCTATGCAACACTGGCGGCCATGACGGAGCGGACCGTGGTTGCGGAGTGTTGTCGGGCCTGACGCCCACCCCTCTTGACCTGTTCGTCCCATCCTCGTTCCCTCCCGGAGTTCCGTGATGACTCTCGCCCTGCCTCCTGCCGTGTCCGCACCCACCCGTCTGCGCCTGCCCGATCTGCTCTTCGAGACCGACCGCAGCGCCGACGACGTGCTCAGCGGCCGCTACGACCATCTGCTGCCACCCGCTGGCATCCCCCGCGACGACCGCTGGTACACCCGGTTGCGGGGCGACGACGAACTCGACGTGTGGCTGATCAGCTGGGTGCCCGAGAAGTCGACCGAACTGCACGACCACGGCGGCTCCCTCGGCGCGCTGACCGTGCTGTCCGGCGCGCTGGCCGAAACCCGTTGGGACGGCGAGGGGCTGCGCCGCCGGGTGCTGTCGGCGGGGGATCAGGCCGCGTTCCCGCTGGGCTGGGTGCACGACGTGGTGTGGGCGCCCGAGTCGATCACGGTGGCCGGTCCCACACTCAGCGTGCACGCCTACTCGCCACCGCTGACCGCGATGTCCTACTACGAGGTCGCTGCACCGGACCGGTTGCGGCGCAAGCGAACCGAACTGACCGACTCGCCGGAGGGATGACATGACGACCAGCCGCATCGACCGGGTGCTCGCAGCCGCCCGGGACAAGCTGCAGCGCATGCCCGCCGCCGACGTACCCGCCGCGGTCGCCGACGGCGCACTGCTCGTCGACATCCGGCCCGCGGCCCAGCGCACCCGCGAGGGCGAGGTGGCCGCCGCGCTCGTCATCGAACGCAACGTGCTCGAATGGCGCTGCGATCCGACCAGCGACGCCCGGTTGCCGCAGGCGGTCGACGACGACGTGTTCTGGGTGGTGCTGTGCTCGGAGGGGTACACCTCGAGCCTGGCCGCGGCCGCGCTACAGGAGTTGGGGCTGCACCGCGCCACCGACGTCATCGGCGGCTACCAGGCGTTGCAGGGCGAAGGCGTTCTGGCGCAGCTGAACTAGCCGTTCTCGCCCGAGTGCATCATCGGCCGCAGCCGGGCGGTCTTGTCCGGCGTCCACCCGGGTGGCTGCAGGACGGCGGCCCACGCATCGACGACGTTGGCGACGTAGACGTGCCCGTGACCGTCCGGGACGTTCACCGCCACCGCCATATCCGCGGACACCTGCAGGAACGTCACCACCGGGATCCACTTCATCCGCGCGGTGCGGTCATAGCCGGGCGGTTCCTTCAACCAGTCCGGCCGGGAGAACAGCAGATCGGGGTTCCACCACGCGATCGGATCGGAGGCGTGCTGCAGGTACACCACCCGCGGTGTCTCCCAGGGCTGTTCAGGCCTGTCGAGGTCTTCGGGCTGCGCGACGAAGCGGACACTCTCCCCGTTGTCGTAGATCGGCAGCCATTCCGGTGACCCCGGATCGCGGTTGTGGGTCAGCTGCGCCCAGATCTCGTTGTTGAACGTCGGTCCGGAGAACAGGGCGCCGTCGGTGCGCGCGACGAGGTTGTTCAGCGCCAGGAACGGCGCCTCGCCGCCGAACGAGCCCAGGCTCTCCCCGAACACCACCAGCCGGGGGCGGTCGGCCTCGGGCAGTTCGCGGACGAGGGCGTCGACGGCTTCGAACAGTGCCTGTCCGGCTTGACGCGCGTTCTCCTTGTCGACGAGGAACGACAGCCAACTCGGCAGGAACGAATACTGCATGGACACGATCGCGGTGTCGCCGTTGAACATGTACTCCAGCGCGGAGGCCTCCGCGTCGTTGATCCAGCCGGTGCCCGTCGTCGTCGCGACCGCGACCACCGCACGGTCCAGCCCGCCGGTGCGCAGCAGTTCACGGGCCGCCAGCTCGGCGGTCGCGCGGATGCCGTCGGCCGAGTTCAGCCCCGCGTACGCGCGGATCGGCTCGATGGCGGGCGCGCCGTTGAACTCCTCGAGGTCCGCGACAGTGGGTCCGTTCGCCACGAAGACGCGCCCCTGATGGCCCAGCGACTCCCAGCTCACCAGGGACTCCGGCCCGCCGGAGCGCAACACCGAGGTGGGGGCTGCGTTGTCCGGATCGGTCTCGTCGTTGACGGCGGCGAAGGTCTTGTTGATGGTGCTCATCGCGAACCGCACGACGACACCGTTGAGCAGTGCGATCGTCAGTGCAAGCACCAGCGCCACCGCCACGACCGCGGAAACCCTTGGCGGAGCGACTTTCTCGAGCTGTCGCACGAGGAATCGGACGAGTTTGCCTACCAGCTGGCCGATCTCGACGAGTGCGAACAGCACCACGATCGACAGCACCGCCGTCAGCGGGTGGTCCCAGAACGCCAGCCGCGCAACGCCCATGAAATCGCGCACCTGGTCCTGCCAGACGTGGAAGTACACGATCATCAGGACCTGGCCGACGACTCCGACCACGATCAGCGCGAGCCAGGCGAACTTCGGGGCGCGCGGCGTGTGCTCCCGGGAGAGCATGAACCGGAACAGCCATACGCCGAAGACGCCGAGCCCGTAACCGATTGCGCCGGCGCCACCGCTGACCAGCGCCTGGAACAGCGGGCCGCGCGGTAGCAGCGACGGCGTCATCGACAGCCAGATGAACACCAGGCCGGTCGCGGTGCCGAAGAACGTGTAATGGCGCAACCACCAGGCCCGCGGGGCGGGTGGTTGCTCGGCCGTCTCCTGCGGGGGTGTCTTGTCGAGGACCTCCGCGGTGTCGCTCACGCCAGCACTTTAGCGATGCGTGAAGTTGGCGGGGCGTTTCTCGCTGAACGCCGCCATACCTTCCTTCTGGTCGTCGGTGGCGAACGCCGAATGGAAGAGCCTGCGCTCGTAGAGCAGACCCTCGGTGAGGCTGGACTCGTACGCCCGGTTCACCGCTTCCTTGGCCATCCGCGCCGCGTTGCGCGACATGCCGGCGATCGCGGCGGCGGTCTCGTTGGCCTCGTCGAGCAGCCGGTCTGCGGGCACCACCCGTGAGACCAGACCGCTGCGGTCGGCCTCCGCGGCATCGATGGTGCGTCCGGTCAGGATCAGGTCCATCGCCTTGGCCTTGCCGATCGCGCGGGTCAGCCGCTGCGAGCCGCCCATGCCCGGCAGCACGCCCAGCTTGATCTCGGGCTGGCCGAATTTGGCGGTGTCGGCGGCGATCAGTAGATCGCACATCATCGCCAGCTCGCAGCCGCCGCCGAGGGCGTAGCCGGCGACCGCGGCGATGGTGGGGGTGCGGGTGGCGGCGAACTTCGCCCAGGGCGCGAAGAAGTCGGCGGTGAAGACGTCGGCGAACGACAGGCTCGCCATCTCCTTGATGTCGGCGCCCGCGGCGAACGCCTTCTCGCTACCGGTGACGATGATCGCGCCGATGTCGGGATCGTCGTCGAATTCCGCTGCCGCCGTGGTGACCTCGTGCATCACCTGGCTGTTGAGGGCGTTCAGCGCTTTGGGCCGGTTCAGTGTGATGGTGCCGACCCGGCCGTCGCGGGTGACGAGGATGGTCTCGTAGGCGGTCATGGTCACTCCTTGTGGGGGAAGGTGAGATCGGGGTCGGCGGGCTGGAAATAGGCGTCGACGTCGTCGGTGGTGACCTCGGCGATCGAGGCGGGCGACCACTTCGGATTGCGGTCCTTGTCGACGAGCTGGGCGCGGATGCCCTCGACGAAGTCGTGTGAGCGCAGCGACGCACACGAGACGCGATACTCGTCGCGGAGCACGTCTTCCAGTGTGTCGAGCCGGGCGGCCCGGCGGACCGATTCGAGCGCCACGGCCAACGCAACGGGGGAGCGGGTCTCGATCAGGTCGGCGGCACCGGCGGCCGCGTCTGCGCCGTGCGCCCGCAGCGCCGCGACGATGTCGGCGATCGTGTCCTTCGCGTAGCACTCGTCGATCCAGTCGCGTTCTGCCAGCAGGGGGCTCGCGGGCGGTTCCTGCGCGTGGGCGGCCAGCGCGGCGTCGACGCCGTCGGCGATGACCGCGGCCGTGAAGGCCTCGAGCGCGTCGTGCGGGACGAAGTGGTCGGCGAATCCCATCGCGATGGCGTCGGCGCCGGAGAACGGTGCGCCGGTCAGCGCCGCGTGGTAGCCGAGCAGACCGGGCGCGCGGGACAACAGATAGGTGCCGCCGACGTCGGGGATGAAGCCGATGCCGACCTCGGGCATGCCCATCTTCGTGGTGTCGGTGACCACGCGGACGTCGCCGTGTGCGCTGACGCCGACGCCGCCGCCCATCACGATGCCGTCCATCAGTGCGACATAGGGTTTGGGATAGCGGCCGATGTAGGAGTTGAGCTGGTACTCCTCGAACCAGAATCGACGCGCGTCGGCGCCGTCGGCCTTGGCGCTGTGGTAGAGCGCGATCACGTCGCCCCCGGCGCACAGACCGCGCTCGCCGGCGCCGCGGAGCAGCACGGTGTGCACCGCGTCGTCATGCGCCCAGCGGTCGAGGGCTTCGCCGAGGATGGTGACCATGCCGTGGGTCAGTGAGTTGATCGCCTTGGGCCGGTTGAGGGTCAGCAGACCCACACCGTTCTCCACTGTTACTAGGACGTCCTCGTTTTCTGCCACGAATGCAATCTAGATCGTGACCCCGCCGACGTGTGCGACGGGTAAGGTTTCGCACGATAGGGCTGGGAAGTTCCTGTGAAAAAAGTTTCGGTTCCGGGAACCTGACCGGCACGACGCTCGTTGAGCGAGTGTTCGACAGTTTCGGACCACTATCGGACCATTACTTGAGAGGACCCCACGGTGCGCGAGAGCAGCAACCCGGTATTCCGCTCCCTGCCGAAGACGCAGGGCGGCTATGCCACATTCGGGACCGGAGCCGCAGGCTACGGCGCCCAGCAGGTGCAGGCCGACCCGTACGCGGCGCCTTACGCCCAGCATCCCGAGCAGACCGGCGTCGCCCGGCCGATGACGATCGACGACGTCGTCACCAAGACCGGCGTCACGCTGGCAGTGCTGTCGGCCGTCGCCGTCGTCTCCTACTACTTGGTCAGCGGGAACCTCGGGCTCGCCACCCCGTTCGCTCTCGTCGGCGGACTCGGCGGCCTGGCGCTGGTGCTGATCGCCACGTTCGGCCGTAAGCAGGACAACCCGGCCATCGTGCTCGCGTACGCCGCACTCGAAGGTCTGTTCCTCGGCGCGGTGTCGTTCATCATCGCCAACGTGGTGTCCTTCGGCGGTGTGGGCATGATCGCCCAGGCGATCGTCGGAACCATGGGTGTGTTCTTCGGCATGCTCGTCGTCTACAAGACCGGCGCGATCCGCGTGACGCCGAAGTTCACCCGGATGATCGTCGCCGGCATGTTCGGCGTGCTGGCCCTGGTGCTGCTCAACCTGGTCCTCGGCCTGTTCGGTGTCGGCGGTGGTGCCGGCCTGGGCCTGCGCGACGGCGGCGGTCTGGCGATCGTCTTCTCGCTGGTCTGCATCGCGCTCGCGGCGTTCAGCTTCCTGATCGACTTCGACTCGGCCGACCAGATGGTCCGCGCCGGCGCGCCGGAGAAGGCGGCCTGGGGCGTCGCACTCGGCCTGACCGTCACCCTGGTCTGGCTGTACATCGAGATCCTGCGCCTGCTGAGTTACTTCAACAACGACTAGTTGCTCTGCGAGGGAAGCCCGGCACCGGTGGTGCCGGGCTTTCTGTTGTGTGGGGGACGTTGAGTTTGTTCACAGATCGCGATTCGTCCACAGATCGCGCTCTGTAGACAATCTCGACGGGTGAGGACGTCGGCGTCAGGGCCGAACCTTCGAGCATGCTCGACAAGCCCTTCATCGGTACGGAGG
This sequence comes from Mycobacterium sp. 852013-51886_SCH5428379, assembly GCF_001665575.1. GTDB lineage: Bacteria > Actinomycetota > Actinomycetes > Mycobacteriales > Mycobacteriaceae > Mycobacterium. The sequence goes on from NZ_LZSU01000036.1 coordinate 166,126, forward strand.
CAGTGGCCGCCGGCGTGATCCGGAAGCACCAGCTCCGATCGCAGTACGTGGCGCTGCACCCGAACGTGTACGTGCACCCCGACATCGTGCTCACTCTCCGCGCACGGGCAATCGCAGCCTGGCTCTGGTCGCAGCGACGCGGCGTCATCGCGGGCGCGACCGCCTCCGCGCTGCACGGCGCGAAGTGGGTCGACGACACCGAGCCCGTCGAACTGATCGTGTCGTGCGGGAGACCACCTGCCGGCCTACGCACCTCCGCGATGACGCTGCACGGCGCCGAACGGGTCCACATCGGCGGGTTGCCCGTCACCACGATCGAGCGCACTGCGTTCGACCTGGGCCGGCGTGGTGGGCTCGACACAGCAGTGGCCCGCCTGGACGCACTCGCCGCCGCGACGGGATTCGAGGCGGTGAACGTCTTCCAGGTCGCGCGGTGTCATCCGCACTCACGCGGTCTCCGTCAGCTGGAGTCGGCGCTCGGCCTGATGGATGCCGGGGCGGAGTCGCCCAGGGAGACGTGGTTGCGTCTCCTGCTGATGCGCGCCGGCTACCCGCGACCGCGTACTCAGATCCCCGTCCGCAGCCCCGACGGACGGCGCAGGTACTACCTCGACCTGGGCTGGGAGGACATCAACGTCGCCGTCGAATACGAGGGCGACCACCACCGCACGTCCAAGGAGCTCTTCGCCTACGAGATCCGGCGTCTGGAAGACCTTGCCGCCGCCCAGTGGCAGGTCGTCCGCGTCGCCGCACGCAGCGGCGACGCCGACATCCTGGACCGAGTTCGGCGTGCGTGGCGGCTACGAGGGTGTTGAGTTTGCATCCAGATCGCGATATCGCCGCGGGCGACGATCTGTGTGCAAAGTCAACGCAGAGGGGGAGCGGGGAGCTAGGACAGGCGCTCGATGATCATCGCCATACCCTGGCCGCCGCCGACGCACATGGTCTCGAGGCCGAACTGCTTGTCGCGGGTCTGCAGGTTGTTCAGCAGCGTGGCCGTGATGCGGGCGCCCGTCATGCCGAAGGGGTGACCGAGCGCGATCGCCCCGCCCGACACATTGAGTCGGTCCTCGTCCATCCCCAGCTCGCGCGCCGAACCGAGCACCTGGACGGCGAACGCCTCGTTGATCTCGTAGAGGTCGATGTCGCCGATGCTCATCCCGGCGTTGGCCAGCGCCTTCTTCGACGCCTCGATCGGACCGAGGCCCATGATCTCCGGCGACAGCCCGGACACGCCGGTCGCCACGATGCGCGCCAACGGTGTCAGGCCCAGCTCCTTGGCGCGGGTGTCGCTCATGATGACCACCGCGGCGGCGCCGTCGTTGAGCGGGCACGCATTACCGGCAGTCACCGTGCCGTTCGGCCGGAAGACCGGCTTGAGCTGGCTGATCTTCTCGTAGGTCGTCCCCGCGCGCGGGCCGTCGTCCTTGCTCACGACCGTCCCGTCGGGCAGCGTCACCGGCGAGATCTCCCGCTCGAAGAAGCCGCTGTTGATGGCCTCCTCCGCGCGGTTCTGCGAGCGCACACCCCAGTGGTCCTGGTCCTCGCGGCTGACACCGGTGAACAGCGCGACGTTCTCGGCGGTCTGACCCATCGCGATGTAGAGGTCCGGCAGCACGCCGTCCTCGCGCGGGTCGTGCCACTCGTCGGCACCGGCGGCGCCCTGGGTGGACCGTTCCATCGCCTCGGCGAACGTCGGGTTCTTGGTGTCGGGCCAGCCGTCGGCGTTGCCCTTCGCGTAGCGCGACACGGTCTCGACGCCCGCGGAGATGAATGCGTGGCCCTCGCCGGCCTTGATCGCGTGGAACGCCATCCGCGAAGTCTGCAGCGACGACGAGCAGTACCGGTTGACGGTGGTGCCGGGCATGAAGTCGTAGCCCAGCTGTACGGCGACCGCGCGGCCGATGTTGAAACCGGACTCACCCGCGGGCTGACCGCAGCCCATGATCAGGTCGTCGATGTCGCGCGGGTCGAGCGAGGGCACCTTGTCCAGGGCGGCGCGCACCATCTGCGCGGCGAGGTCGTCGGGCCGCATGTCGACCAGCGACCCCTTGTTGGCGCGGCCGATCGGCGAACGCGCGGTCGAGACGATGACGGCTTCAGGCATGACGGCTCCTCGGTTGCGGCTGAGGAAAACCTAGCTTGCGGACGCGACGACCGGTGCGGGGACCCCGGTGGTACGCCGCCACAGTCGGGTCACGCCGCCCACCTTGGCCAGCAGCGTGCTGACGTCGGCGGCGCGCGTGCGCAGCGCCCGGTCGGGCGGACCATCGACATGGCACTCACCGAGCGCCTCGCACAGGGCGGGCAGCAGCTGGCTGGCCGCCAGCGCGTACCCGGCCGCCGACGGGTGGAACATGTCGTCGGAGAACAGCACGTCGGGCTGCTTGTAGAACTCGGGTGCCAGCAGATCGGAGAACGGCACAGGCACCCCGCCCTCGGCGCGTACGGCCGACGCCTGCGCCCGCGCCAGCCGCAGACCCAGGGCGCGGGTGACGGTGCGCAGCGGCTGCGGGATCGCGGTGATCACTCCGAAATCCGGACACGTGCCCACGACGACGACCGCGCCGCTCGAGCGCAGCCGGGCGACGGCCTTGCCGAGCCGGCGGGCCGACTGCGGGATGCCGTTGAGGGCGGTGATGTCGTTGGCGCCGATCATGATCACCGCGGCGTCCGGTGGCGGGCCGGCGACGAACATCGCGTCGATCTGGCCGGACAACCCCTTCGAGGTGGCGCCGACGATCGCCTTGGTGCTGAGCCGGATTCGCTTACCCGACTGTTCGGCCAGTCCGCGGGCCATCAGGACGCCGGGCACCTCCTCGGCGTCCCGGCAGCCGTACCCGGTCGCGGTGGAGTCCCCGAAAACCATCAGGTGCAGGTCGAACGGATCGCCACGCTGCCAGCGCTGCACCGGACCGCCGCCGGGGGAGTAGACGCCGTCGGCCCGGGGCGGGATGTCCCAGGCCTTCGGGATGGTCTGACGGGCCTGATCGGCTTGCCCGCTCAGCAGGTTGCGCGCCCCGATGTAGGCGGTACCGGTCGAGGCGACGGTGGCCGCCGTGGCGAGGGCGATGGTTCCTCGGCGACGTGCGCGAATTCCCACACGGCGAGTTTAAGTCGGGGATCGGCGGCTTACGGCGCGCCACGGCAACGATGGCGATCACAGTGCGGTATCGAACCCACCACCTATTTTGTTTAGAAGGGTGTGATACCGGTTACATGTGCGAAGCTAAGTTACGGAGACTGGCTGAGTAGCTGAGCACCCGGCACTACAACGGCGTAGAAGGTGATGGCAATGACTGCACCGAGCAAGGTACCCAGCTCCGGCCATGCGGCCCTACGGGCGACTCGGGCCAAGGCGCGACGGTTCCCGGTCAGTGACGGGGCGCCCGTCGAGATCATCGAGGACGGGCCCAGTGTGGCCGCCCGGGTCATGGCGCTCGCGGCGACGCTCACCATCAAGCCGACCCTGACCATCGGCAGCCTCGCGCCGAAGATGCCCTGGCCGTGGGGTGCGGTCGATTTCGTCTGCCGTGTCATGCGCCCGGTGCCCGGCACCATCAAGGCCACCATCTCGCTGCCCAACTGCAACGCACAGATCGTCCGCGCTCCCGGTGTGCTGCCCGCCGACGGCAAGCGCAGCGTGATCCTCTACGCCCACGGCGGCGCGTTCCTGACCTGCGGGGCCAACTCGCACGGCCGGCTCATCACGGCGTTGTCCAAGTTCGCCGACAGCCCGGTCCTGGTCGTCAACTACCGGATGATCCCGAAGAACTCCGTGGGTCAGGCCATCGACGACTGTTACGACGGCTACCAGTGGCTGCGCGACCAGGGCTACGAGCCCGACCAGATCGTGCTGGCCGGCGACTCCGCGGGCGGATACCTGTCCCTGGCGCTGGCAGAGCGGCTGCACGACGACCCGGTGCCCGAGACGCCGGCCGCCGTCGTCACCATGTCGCCGCTGTTCGAACTGGACAACGAGGCCCGCGCCGGCCATCCCAACGTGCGCAGCGACGCCATGTTCCCCGCCCGTGCGTTCCACGCGCTCGTCGAGCTGATCGAGGAAGCCGCCAAACGCAACATCGTCGACGGCCGCCCCGAAGAGGTGTACGAGCCGCTCGACCACATCGAACCGGGACTGCCGCGCACGCTGATCCACGTGTCGGGCTCCGAGGTCCTGATCAGCGACGCCCGCAAGGCGGCCAGGCTGCTTGCCGCCGCCGGGGTGCCGGTGGAGGTGCGGGTGTGGCCCGGACAGATGCACGTCTTCCAGCTGGGAGCGCCGATCGTCTCGGAGGCGCAGCGGTCGCTCAAGCAGATCGGCGAGTACATCCGAGAGGCCACCTGGTGACCTTGTACAGCGCCTGACACGATGGTGTCATGCGTATCGCGCGGCACATCAGTGAGCTCATCGGCAACACCCCTCTGGTAAGGCTGAATTCCGTTGTCCCGGAAGGCGCCGGGACCGTGGCGGCCAAGATCGAGTACCTCAACCCCGGGGGCAGCTCCAAGGACCGCATCGCGATCAAGATGATCGACGCTGCCGAGGCCAGCGGTGAGCTCAAGCCCGGTGGCACCATCGTCGAACCGACCTCCGGCAACACCGGCGTCGGGCTGGCCCTGGTGGCGCTGCAGCGCGGATACAAGTGCATCTTCGTCTGCCCCGACAAGGTCGGCGAGGACAAGCGAAATGTGTTGCGCGCGTATGGCGCCGAGGTGGTGGTGTGCCCGACGGCCGTCGCGCCGGACGATCCGGACAGCTATTACAGCGTGTCCAACCGGCTGACCGCGGAGATCGAGGGCGCCTGGAAGCCCGACCAGTACTCCAACCAGATGGGTCCCGAATCCCATTACGAGACCACCGGCCCGGAGATCTGGGCGGACACCGACGGCAAGGTGACGCATTTCGTCGCGGGCGTCGGCACCGGCGGGACGATCACCGGGGCGGGCCGCTACCTCAAGGAGGTGTCCGGCGGGAAGGTCCAGGTCATCGGCGCCGATCCGGAGGGGTCGGTGTACTCCGGCGGGACCGGGCGGCCGTATCTGGTCGAAGGTGTGGGCGAGGACTTCTGGCCGACGGCGTACGACCCGTCGGTCCCCGACGAGATCATCGCGGTCTCCGACGCCGACTCGTTCGACATGACCCGCCGGCTGGCGCGCGAGGAGGCCCTGCTGGTCGGTGGATCGTGTGGGATGGCGACGGTCGCGGCCATCGAGGTCGCCCGGAAGGCCGGGCCCGACGCGCTGGTCGTGGTGCTACTGCCGGACGGCGGCCGCGGCTACCTGTCGAAGATCTTCAACGACGACTGGATGTCGTCCTACGGCTTCCTGCGCAACAAGCTCGACGGGTCGATCGAACAGTCGACGGTCGGTGACGTGTTGCGCCGCAAATCCGGATCGCTGCCGGATCTGGTGCACACCCATCCGTCCGAGACGATCCGCGACGCCATCGGCATCCTGCGGGAGTACGGCGTCTCGCAGATGCCGGTCGTCGGCGCCGAACCGCCGGTGATGGCCGGTGAGGTCGCCGGCAGCGTCTCCGAGCGGGAGCTGCTCTCGGCGGTGTTCGAGGGCCGGGCCAAACTCGCCGACGCCGTCGCCGACCACATGAGCCCCTCCATGCCCCTGATCGGTGCGGGCGAACTGGTCAGCACCGCCGCGAAGTCGTTGGCCGAATGCGACGCGCTGATGGTGGTCGAGGAGGGCAAACCGGTCGGCGTGCTGACCCGGCACGACCTGCTCGGGTTCCTCTCGGACGGCCGTACGCGGCGCTGACGGCCGTGTCCGGTGCGGATAAACCGCCCCGGTGACTTCCGCGCGGGTAAATTCATAGCGCTTCGCTCTGCGATCGTTCGCACGACACAGTTGGAAGGTGCCATGACCGAGCAACCGCCCGGACCGCCCGGAAACTACCCGCCGCCGCCTCCCGGGGGTTACCCACCGCCGCCGCCTCCCGGTGGCTATCCGCCGCCGCCCGCGGGCGGATACCCACCGCCGCCGCCTCCCGGGGGTTATCCGCCTCCGCCCACCGGCTACTACCCACCCCCGCAGTCGTTCGGTGGTGGCTACCCGCCGCCCGGCGCGGGATATCCGCAGATGGGCGGGCCCGGTGGCCAATTCAGCATCGGCGACGGGCTGTCCTGGGCCTGGAACAAGTTCTCCAAGAACGCGCTTGCGCTGATCGTGGCGACCCTGGCGGTCGGCGCCGTGCTGGCGGTGCTCGTCGGCGTGATCTACGCCGTCGCCATCGGCGTCTCCCCGGAAGCGACGTCGGTGTACGAGAACTACGACGGCGGCGCCTCCTACGACTTCTACGCCGAGCTCAGCGGCGCGGGCATCCTCGTGATGCTCGTCGGCTACCTCGTGCTGCTGGTGGTGTCCGGAGCGCTACTGGCCGGCTACTACCGCGGGCTGCTCGACATCGCCGACGGTCAGCGGGTGTCGATCGGATCGTTCTTCAAGCCGCGCAACGTCGGCAGTGTCGTCATCGCCAGCTTCCTCACCGGCATCATCACCGGAATCGGCTATGCGCTCTGCTACGTGCCCGGGCTCATCGCGTCGATCTTCTTGCTGTTCACCACCGTCGCGGTGGTCGACCGCGGACTGTCCCCGGTCGAAGCCATCAAACAGAGCTTCACGGTCGCGAAGGCCCAGTTCGTGCCGGTGTTGCTGACGTGGCTGCTCGCGATGATCGCCATCTTCGTCGGCTCGTTCCTGTGCGGTATCGGCCTGCTGGTCGGCGCACCGGTGGCCGGCCTGCTGGTGGTTTCGTCCTACCGTCGCCTCACCGGAGGTCCGCTGGCGCCGGCGACCCCGTAGCCGGAGGAGTTCGCGATGACCTACGACGGGTATCCGCCGCCGGCGCAGGTCCTGCCGCCGGACGCGTACGTCTCGTGGTTCACCCGGGTGCCGGCCGCACTGGTGGACGGCGCGATCCCGTTCGTCCTCATTGGCATCGGATACGGCGTCGCGATCGGCACCGGGGACTCGGTCTGCATCGAGGCCGAGACCGGGGTGGGCGCGGCCTGCGATAGCGCCATCTCCGGGCCGGGGGTGGCCGTGTTCACGCTGATGTGGCTGTCAGCGATGGGCTTCTGGGTCTGGAACCTCGGCTACCGGCAGGGCCGGACCGGGCAGAGTATCGGAAAATCGGTCATGAAGTTCGAGGTGCTCAGCGACAAGACCTGGCAGCCGATCGGTTTCGGGCTGTCCATCGTCCGGCAGCTCGCGCACTTCGTCGACCAGGTGCTCTGCTACATCGGCTACCTGTTCCCGCTGTGGGACTCCAAGCGCCAGACGCTGGCCGACAAGATCATGAACACCGTCTGCGTCCCCGTCGATTCGCCATACTTGCCGCAGCAACAAGTTCAGCGCTACTACTAGCGCCGGTCATCGGAAGGCGCTGACACCCGTGAGCGCCTCTCCGATGACCATCTGATGCACCTCGGAGGTGCCCTCGTAGGTCAGCACCGACTCGAGGTTGTTGGCGTGCCGCAGCACCGGATACTCCAGCGTGATCCCGTTGGCGCCCAGCAATGTTCGGCACTGCCGCGCGATCTTGATGGCTTCGCGGACGTTGTTGAGCTTGCCGAAGCTGACCTGGTCGGGCCGGATCCGGCCCTCGTCCTTGAGCCGGCCCAGATGCAGCGCCAGCAATTGCGCCTTGCCGAGTTCGACCGCCATATCGGCGAGTTTGGCCTGCGTCAGCTGATAGGCCGCGAGCGGTTTGTCGAACACCTCGCGGCTGCCCACGTAGTCGATCGTCGTCTCCAGGCAGTCCCTGGCCGCGCCGACGCTGCCGAACACGATGCCGAACCGCGCCTCGGACAGACACGCCAGCGGACCGGAGAGCCCCCGCGCCTGCGGGAGCTGCGCGTCGGCCGGCAGCCGCACGTCGTCGAGCACCAACTCGGAGGTGTTCGATGCGCGCAGCGACAGTTTGTGCTTCATCTCCCGCCCGGAGAACCCCTCGGTCCCGGCCGGGACGACGAAGCCGAGAATGCCCTCCTCGGCCCGGGCCCAGACGACGGCGACGTCGGCGACCGATCCGTTGGTGATCCACATCTTGGCGCCGTTGAGGATCCAGTCGGAGCCGTCGCGGCGGGCGGTGGTGCGCATGCCGGCGGGGTTGGAACCGAAATCCGGCTCGGTGAGGCCGAAGCAGCCGATGAGGTCGCCGGTCGCCATCCCGGGCAGCCACTGTTCGCGTTGCTCCTCGCTGCCGTGGTGGTGGATCGCGAACATCGCCAGCGACCCCTGCACCGACACCATGCTGCGCAGGCCGCTGTCGACGGCCTCGAGCTCCTGGCAGACGATGCCGTAGGACGTGGCCGACGATCCGCCGCAGCCGTAGCCCTCCAGGTGCATGCCGAGCAGGCCGAGCTTGCCGAACTCGGTGGCGAGCTCGCGTACCGGCACCTCTCCGGCCTCGAACCACTCGGCGACGTACGGGCGTAGGCGTTGCTCACCGAAGCGGCGGACGGTCTCCCGCAGTTCCCGGTCCTCGGGGGTCAGCATCGTGTCGGTGTCCAGCAGATCGTCGACGGCTCTGGTCATGAATCCATGTCTACACCGGGCTTCGCTAGGCTCGACAGTGTTATGAGTCAACAGCGCACGGGCCACGGGCTGGCCACCAAAGCGATCCATGCCGGCTTCGCTCCCGATCCGCAGACCGGCGCCGTCAACATCCCGATCTACGCCAGTTCGACGTTCGCGCAGGACGGCGTCGGCGGGCTGCGTGGCGGCTTCGAATACGCCCGTACCGGCAACCCGACCCGCGCCTCGCTGGAGTCCGCGCTGGCCGCCGTCGAGGAGGCCGGCTACGGGCGGGCGTTCGCCTCGGGAATGGCCGCCACCGACTGCGCGCTGCGCGCGGTGCTGCGCCCGGGCGACCACCTGGTCATCCCCGACGACGCCTACGGCGGTACGTTCCGGTTGATCGACAAGGTGTTCACCCACTGGGGCATCAGCCACACCGCGGTGTCGCTGTCCGATCTGGACGCCGTGCGCGCCGCCATCACGCCGGCCACCCGGATGATCTGGGTCGAAACGCCGACCAACCCGCTGCTGTCGATCGCCGACATCGCCGGGATCTCTGAGATCGCGCGGGCGTCGAACGTGAAGGTGTTGGTGGACAACACGTTTGCTTCGCCCGCCCTGCAGCAGCCGCTCACTCTCGGTGCCGACATCGTGTTGCACTCGACCACGAAGTACATCGGCGGCCACTCCGACGTCGTCGGCGGCGCCTTGCTGACCAACGACCAGGAACTCGATACGGCATTCGCGTTCCTGCAGAACGGATCCGGCGGTGTCCCAAGCCCGTTCGATGCGTATCTGACGCTGCGCGGACTCAAGACGCTGGTACTGCGCATGCAGCGGCACAGCGAGAACGCGGCGAAGATCGCCGAATTCCTCGACGAGCACCCCGCGGTCACGTCAGTGCTCTATCCGGGTCTGCCCAGCCATCCGGGCCACCAGGTCGCCGCGCGGCAGATGAGTGGTTTCGGGGGAATGGTGTCGGTGCGGATGGCGGGCGGTGCTCGGGCGGCGCGCGACTTCTGTTCGCGCACAGGGATTTTCATCCTCGCCGAATCGCTCGGTGGGGTCGAGTCGCTGATCGAGCACCCCGGCGCGATGACGCATGCGTCCACCGCGGGGTCTCAACTCGAGGTGCCCGATGATCTGGTGCGTCTGTCGGTGGGGATCGAGGACGCCGCCGACCTGCTGTCCGACGTCGAGCAGGCGCTAGCCTAACGCCGGCCGGACCGCCGCCGCCGTCACCGCAAGGTTGATCCGCGCGGTCATCGCGGCGGGGTCCGCGCGGGACTCGTCCACCCAGCTGCCCAGTGCGATCTCCCCGGCCCGGCCGTGCACCCAGCGCCAGCCGCGGTCGTTGAGACTCAGCAGTGCGCCGAGCCCGTCGGCCGCGTGCAGCAGAGTGATGATCGCGGCGGTCGTCGGCGTCGGCGGCCGCCGGTCGAAGAGGGCGGACAGCAACAGACTGCGCGCGTTTGCGGCCCGGTCCCGGTTGATGAGCGGCCACGCCTGCGGCCTGCCGCCGGGTGGACCGGCGCGCCCGATCTGGTGGGTGCGTTCGAGGTGGCCGAGTACCGCGTCCTCGGTGTGTCTGCGGAGCCTGCCGACGGCGGTGCGCGGAGCCAGCGGGCGCTGCTGCAGCAGATTCAGCGCCGGCGCCAGGACGGGGTCGGGCGAACCGTGCACGGACAGGGCCACCAGCCGGCCCGCCCGGACCGGATCACCGTCGACCGCGGGCCGGATCAGGCAGCCGTGTGCCAGGTCGAGCAGCACCGCGGCCGCCAGCACCCGCCCACGGCGCGACGGGTCCAGGCCGGGTTGCGCGGAGGCGTTGTCGAGCAGCAGCAGGAGCAGGTCTTCGGCGATCCGCGCCATCGATGGGGGAGCCGCCTAGGAGTGGTAGGGCTCCGCGCTGACCAGCGTGACCTTGACGGTGCTGCCGCTGGGCACCGTGTAGGTGCGGGTCTCGCCGACCTTCGCGTCGAGCAGGGCGCCGCCGAGCGGCGAGTTCGGCGAGTACACCTCGAGTTTGCCGTCGTTGACGGCCTGCTCGCGGGTGCCGATCAGGAACGTCTCGGTGTCGGACTCGTCGCCGTCGTAGTAGACCTTGACCACCGAACCGGGCAGCGCGACGCCGGACTGCTTGGGCGCCTCGCCGACCTTCGCGTTGTTGAGCAGCTCCTGCAGCTGGCGGATGCGGGCCTCTTCCTGACCCTGCTGCTCACGCGCGGCGTGGTAGCCGCCGTTCTCGCGCAGGTCGCCCTCTTCGCGGCGGTCGTTGATCTCGGCGGCGATGACGGGCCGGTTGGCGATGAGCTGGTCCATCTCCGCCTTGAGCCGGTCGTAGGACTCCTGGGTCAGCCAGGTGACCTGGGTATCGGTCATGTCGTCGCGCTCCTGTCTGTGTGAAATTGCGGACGTCTACATCCGCTGCGAAGCCGGTGCGGGGCTGGCCGGGGTCTTGCCGAGTGCATCGCCGCGTCGTCAGCACGTCACAGGTGCGCAAATGCAGCAATACACGGCCCCAGCCGGAACCGTGTACCGATCGATCGTACCACCGGCAGCGCACCGGAATTTCAGAAATTCGCAGTTCGGCGTTTGTTGCGCGGGTCCCGTCGGCCGGCTTCGTCAGGGGGTGACGAGATAGGGCGGGACGTCGGTTCCGCAGCCGTAGACGTCGCCGATCACCGGCGGGCTGCTGGACCGGACGATCGTCTTCACCTGCACCGTGGCCTGCGACGACGGCGCCACCAGGAGTTCGCGCCGCCCGGTTTCGCTGCCGTCCTTGGATCGCGCCCGGACGATGCACACCACCGGCCGCGACGGATCCTCGCGGGTGACGCTGAGGGTGACCTCGACGGTCCGGTCGTCGATGAGCCGGTAGGCGCCCAGCTCGCCCTCCACGTCCTGGGCGCCCAGTCGCGCGAAGCCGATGGCCGCGATCACCACCCCGGCCACGACGACGAGTGCGGTCAGCCCGATCGCCGTCAGTCGCCGGGCGCGTCGCGACATCGGCCGACGCCCGTAGCGGGCTTCTGGACGTTCGATCATGGGTTTGGGGTGCCCGTCGGTCGGGGGGTGCAGGGGGAACTGGAACTATAGAACGCAAAGCCGGCCTGGCTGGTTGCGACCTCGACGACGAGGCCAGACGCGGACCGCCCCCGGGCATACCTCCGAGGGCGCACGAGTTAGATGGAATGAGATGAGTGAACTGCGGTTGATGGCGGTGCATGCGCACCCTGACGACGAATCCAGCAAGGGTGCCGCGACGATGGCGCGGTACGCCGATCAGGGTGCGCGCGTGATGGTGGTGACGCTGACCGGCGGCGAGCGCGGGGACATCCTCAATCCCGCGATGGACATCCCCGAGGTGCACGGACGGATGGCCGAGATCCGGCGCGACGAGATGGCCCGGGCCGCGGAGATCCTCGGCGTCGAGCACCGCTGGCTGGGTTTCGTCGACTCCGGCCTGCCCGAAGGTGATCCGCTACCCCCGCTGCCCGAGGGCTGCTTCGCGCTCGTCCCGCTCGAGGGGCCGACCGAGGCGCTGGTGCGCGTCATCCGGGAATTCAAGCCCCACGTGATGACGACCTATGACGAGACCGGCGGCTATCCGCATCCTGACCACATCCGCTGCCATCAGGTGTCGCTCGCGGCGTACGAGGCGGCCGGCGACCATCGGCTGTTCCCGGACGCCGGAACACCGTGGAACGTGTCGAAGCTCTACTACAACCACGGCTTCCTGCGCGAACGTATGCAGCTGCTGCAGGACGAGTTCGCCAGGCGCGGCATGACGGGCCCGTTCGCGAAATGGCTGGAGAACTGGGATCCGGAGCTCGACGTCAACGCCCGGCGCGTCACCACCCGAGTCGAGTGCGCGAAGTACTTCCACCAGCGTGACGACGCGCTGCGCGCCCACGCCACCCAGATTGACCCCAACAGCTTTTTCTTCGCCACGCCGATGGAGTGGCAGCAGGAGCTGTGGCCGACCGAGGAGTTCGAGCTGGCCCGCTCGCGTGTGCCCGTGACGCTGCCGGAAGACGATCTCTTCGCCGGTATCGAGGTCGACCGATGACCCACACCCTGCTGCTGGCCACCGAACTGCTCGGCCAGGCACCCCGCGATACCGGACCGGACTTCGGCAAGGCCAGCCCGTTCGGGCTGCTGGTCGTCGTCGCCCTCCTGGTGGCGGTCTTCCTGCTGGTGTGGTCGATGAACCGCCACCTCAAGCGGCTGCCGGAATCGTTCGACCCCGAACACCCCGAACCCGACCAGGCCGTCGACGACGGCACCGTCGACCTCGGGGTCGACACCCCGCCGGGCACCGCGGCGCCGAAGCACAAGACGGAGCCCCCCGGTTAACCGCCTCGGCGATGCCACCAGCCCCTACCTGCGTCAGCACGCGGACAACCCGGTGCACTGGCGGGAATGGAACGCTGCTGCGCTCGCCGAGGCCGCGGACCGCGACGTGCCGATCCTGCTGTCGATCGGCTACGCGGCATGCCACTGGTGCCATGTGATGGCCCACGAGTCGTTCGCCGACGACGAGGTCGCTGCCGTGATGAACGCCGGCTTCGTCTGCATCAAGGTCGACCGAGAGGAACGTCCCGACCTCGACGCGGTGTACATGAACGCCACCGTCGCGATGACCGGCCAGGGCGGCTGGCCGATGACCTGCTTTCTCACCCCCGATGGCCGGCCCTTCTTCTGCGGCACCTACTACCCGAAGCCGAACTTCCTGGAGCTGTTGGCGGCCGTCACACAGACGTGGCGCGAGCGACGCGCCGAGGTGGAGGAGGCCTCCGACCAGGTCGCCGGCGAGCTGACGTCCATGGCGGCCGGGCTGCCCGGCGGCGGACCGCCGGTGGCGCCGGAACTGTGCGACGCGGCGGTGGCGGCGGTGCTCGCCGACGAGGACCGCACCCACGGCGGCTTGGGCGGCGCGCCGAAGTTCCCGCCGTCGGCGCTGCTCGAAGCGCTGCTGCGGCACCACGAGCGCACCGGTGCGGCCGACGCGCTGGCCGCCGTCGAACGCACCGGCGCCGCGATGGCCCGCGGGGGCATCTACGACCAGCTGGCAGGCGGCTTCGCCCGCTACAGCGTGGACGCCGGATGGGTGGTCCCGCACTTCGAGAAGATGCTCTACGACAACGCCCTGCTGCTGCGGGCCTACGCGCACTGGGCCCGGCGCACCGGCGATCCGCTGGCGCGCCGCGTCACCGCCGAGACCGCGGACTTCCTCATCCGCGACCTCGGCGCCGACGGGATGTTCGCCTCGTCACTGGACGCCGACACCGACGGCGTCGAGGGCCTCACCTACGTGTGGACGCCCGCCCAGCTGCGGGACGTGCTCGGTCCCGACGACGGCCGCTGGGCCGGCGAACTCTTCACCGTCACCGAGGCCGGCACGTTCGAACACGGCGCGTCGGTGCTGCAGCTTCGTGTCGATCCCGACGATGCGGCGCGCTTCGCGCGGGTACGCGCCGCGCTACTGGCCGCCCGCGCGGCCCGCCCGCAGCCCGGCCGCGACGATAAGGTCGTCACCGCCTGGAACGGGTTCGCGATCACCGCGCTCGTCGAGGCCGCCGTCGCGCTGGACCGCCCCGATCTGCTCGACGCGGCCGTCCGCTGCGGAGACGCCCTGATCCGGCTGCACCTCGTCGACGGCCGGCTGCGCCGCGCCGGCCTCGGCGGACGGGTGGGCCCGAGCGCCGCGATCCTCGACGATCACGCCGCACTGGCCACCGGGCTGCTCACCCTGTTCCAGGCGACCGGTGACGGCCGCTGGCTGACCGCCGGGCTCGGTCTGATCGACACCGCCCTGGACCACTTCACCGATCCGGCGCGACCCGGCCACTGGTTCGACACCGCCGACGACGCCGAGGCGCTGATGGTCCGGCCTGCTGACCCGTTCGACGGCGCCACCCCGTCGGGGGCGTCGAGCATCGCCGAAGCACTGCAGCTCGCCGCCCACCTGGCACCCACCGAGCGCTACACCGTGGCGGCCGACGCGACCCTGGCGAGTGCGACGCCGATCCTGGCCCGCGCCGCCCGCTCCGGCGGCCACTGGCTGGCCGTCGCGGAGGCGGCGGTGCGCGGACCGATCCAGATCGCGGTGGCCTGCGACCCCGCCGCGTCGGACCTGCTGCACGCTGCGCGGGTCCTCGCGCCCGGCGGGGCGGTCGTCGTCGGCGGAGCCGTGGACTCGTCGGAACTGCTGGCCGGCCGGGACCGCGTCGACGGCGCCGACGCCGCCTACGTGTGCCGCGGACGGGTGTGCGATCTGCCGGTGACCACTGCTCGGGATCTGGCCGCCGCGCTCGCCGCGGGCCGTGTAGCGTCCCGGCAATGACCGTCGATTCCAGGGCCATCGTCGAGCGTTATCTGAACACCGTGTGCACCGGCAGCGCCGCGGACGTCGCCGCGCTCTACGCCGAGGACGCCACGCTGGAGGATCCGGTCGGTGGGGGCGAGGTGCACATCGGCCGTGAGGCGATCGCCGGTTTCTACGCCAACACCGAGAACGTCGAGGTGACCACCGAACTGCTCGAATTCCGCTCCGGCGGTAACGAGGCGGCGTTCGTCTTCGCGATCACCGTCGAGATGGGCGGGGCGAAGATGCGCATCCAGCCGATCGAGGTGATGACGTTCAACGGTGAGGGTCAGATCGCGTCGATGAAGGCCTACTGGGGTCCGGAAAACATCACGCAGTTGTAGCCCCGAGTCGCTACGCTCCTGCCCGCCGGCAGCTCTAGCTCAGCCGGAGAACACCGCGAACCACATCGCGATGTAATGGCAGATCGCCGCGACCGCCGTGCAGGCGTGGAAGAACTCGTGGTGGCCGAAGGTCGTCGGCCACGGATTCGGCCACTTGAGGCCGTAGAGCACACCGCCGATGCTGTACAGCGCGCCGCCGACGATCAGCAGCACCACCGCGGCCACGCCGGCGCCGTCCATGATCGGGCCGATGAACCACGCGGCCACCCAACCGAGCAGCAGGTACAGCGGCACCCCGACCCAGGCGGGCGCGGACGGCCAGAACATCTTGAGCAACACCCCGGCGATCGCCCCGGACCACACGATCCACAGCAGCACCGCACCCTCGTCCGACGACAACGCCAGCGCCGCGAACGGCGTGTAGCTGCCGGCGATGAACACGAAGATCATCGAGTGGTCGGCCCGCTTCATCCACTTGCGGGCCGTCGGGGAGCGCCAGTTCACCCGGTGATAGGTGCCGCTGACGGTGAACATCGCCACAATGGTCAGCGTGTAGATGAGCGTCGCGATCCCGGCGCGCGTGGACTGTTCGGCCCACGACACCGACACCAGGGTCGCGCCACAGATGACCGCGACGACCGCCGAATAGACGTGAATCCAGCCCCGGGCACGCGGTTTGCCGAGGAAGTTCGCGACGCCTTCGGCGACAGCCTCCGGGAAGTCCTCGGGTTCGCCCTTGGTCGAGCGTGCGTCGCCGGCCTCAATCGGAGCGGACGGGGTCGTCATCTCACCTCACGAACTCGTCGGGGGCACTCGAGCGCCACAGTAGTCTGAACAGCGATGGACATCATCCCGCCGCGACTCAAAGAGCCTGCGTACCGGCTCTACGAGATGCGGTTGCGCCAGGAGCTGGCGCGGTCCAAATCGCAACTGCCACGCCATATTGCCGTTCTGTGCGACGGCAACCGCCGTTGGGCCCGTGATGAAGGCCACGACGACGTCACCTACGGCTACCGCGCCGGCGCCGCGAAGATCGCCGAGATGCTGCGCTGGTGCCAGGCCGCGGGCATCGAGATGGCGACCGTCTACCTGCTCTCGACGGAGAACCTGCAGCGCGACGCGTCCGAGCTCGCCGAGCTGATCGACATCATCACCGAGGTGGTCGAGGAGATCTGCGCCCCGGTGAACCACTGGAGCGTGCGCACCGTCGGCGACCTCGAACTGCTCGGGGAGGAGCCGGCGCGGCGGCTGCGCGACGCCGTCGACTCCACGCAGACCGACACGGCCGCCGGGCAGTTCCACGTCAACGTGGCCGTCGCCTACGGCGGCCGCCGGGAGATCGTCGACGCCGTGCGCGCGCTGCTCGGCAAATGCCTGGCCGACGGCGCCACCGGCGAACAGCTGATCGAGGCCGTCACCGCCGAGGCGATCTCGGAGAACCTCTACACCTCCGGCCAACCCGACCCCGATCTGGTGATCCGCACGTCCGGCGAGCAGCGGCTGTCCGGATTCCTGCTGTGGCAGAGCGCGTATTCGGAGATGTGGTTCACCGACGCCTACTGGCCGGCGTTCCGCCGGGTCGACTTCCTGCGGGCGCTGCGCGACTACACCGCGCGCCACCGCCGCTTCGGCAGGTGAGCGGCGGCCCGCCGTCATGCCACACTTGAGCCATGACGGCGCTGTCGGCCGTGGTCTTCGCGCTGAGCTGGTGGCTCGGGCTGTATCTGCTTGCCCGTGACCCCCGCAAACCGGTGCTGGTACTGGCCGCGGTCGGATTGACGAGTTTCGCCGCCGTGGTCGCGCTGGACGCGGTGCGGCTGGCCGGCGGTGCCGACGTCCTCGGCCGCATCGAGATCTATCTGGTGGCGGTGCCGGGAATCGCGTGGTTCGCCGTCCTGCTCGAGCTGTCCCGCGCCGACGACGCCGGTGGCTGGCGCGGCCGCGCCGGGGAGCTCGCGGCGACCGCGATGGTGGCCGCCGGGTCGTTCGCGGGCGCTGCGCTGGCCGGCAGTGTGGAGGGTCCGGTGCGGCCGGGGCACTGGCTGATGTTCGCGGTGGTGTCGGTGTCGTCGCTCGGGGCGATGGTGCGCGCGGTGCGCCGCGGGGTGCGGCCGGTGCCGGTGGTCGGGTTCGTCATCATCGCAACGCTGTTCTTCGCGCTCGGCAATGCCATCCTGGTCATCCCGCTCGGCCTGGTGCCGAGCTGGCTGGCGCTGGCGTCGACGGGGTTCGACGTCGCGCTGCTGGGTGTGGCGGTCGCGATCTGGGACGCCTTCGACGAGGGGCAGGCGCTGCGGGCCCACATGCGCCGGTCGTTCGTCGCGACGTCGGCGGTGGCGGTGCTGTTCGGCGGGCAGGTGCTGATCGGGATGGCCGTCACCGGATCGACGACAGCCGGATCAACGACCGTGGGGCCGCACACCGCGTTGGTGGTGCTGTTGTTCACCAGCCTGGCGCTCGCGATCGCCATCAACGTGTTGGCCGACCCGCTGGCCGGTCTGCTCGACCGGCTCGCGTTCTCGCGGTCACCGGATCTGCGCGCCGACCGCGCCGCGTTGCGCACCACTCAGACGGCGCTGCCGCTGCGATCGGTCAACCCGCTCGACGACGTCGATGACGAGACGTTCACCCGGCTCACCCGCCGCGCGCTCGGCCACTACGGCGATCTGTCGAAACTGGTGGCCAGTCCGCTCACGGCGCTGCCGATCATCGACGCACGGCTGGCCGCCCGCGGCGCACCGGATCAACCCCTGGAGCGGGCCAACGAACTGCGGGCGCTGCTGGCCGATCGCATCGCGGCGCTGAAACCGCGGGATGCCGGCGACTTCGGCACCACCGAACAGTGGCGCCACTACAACTCGCTGTACTTCCCGTACGTCGCCGGGGTGCGGGCGTATGCGCAGAACGCGACGCCGGCCGGGCTGGACCCGGTGGCGAGGCGGGCCTGGCAGTGGTTGGTCACCGAGGTGCCGCAGCGGTCGCTGCACAACTGGCAGACGGCCGCCGCGCGGGTGATCGCCGCGGATCTGCGCAGCGATCCGGTCGCCGTCCACCACTGATCGCAGCGCTCTGACCTGCGGCCGGCAGTTCTTGGCAGCATTGTGCGTCGATCTGGCAGCGGCTGTTGAGCAATGTGACGGACATGGCCGCCGTCATCACCCGCCCACTGTCCGATTCGTCCGACTCGCTGCTGCGCTTCGCGATGCGCGCCGATGCCACGGTGTGCGCCGGGGTCGGTCTGCTGGTCGCGATGACCGCCGATCCACTCGCCCGGCTGACCGGTGTGTCGGCCACCGCCGCATGGCTCGGTGGCGCCGCGCTGGTCGCCTACGGCGCCGTGCTCTACGTGCTGGCCGCCGTCAGCCGCCTCCGCCGCATCGGCGTCGCGCTCGTCGTCGCCAACACGGCCTTCGCCGTAGGCGCGACGGTGGGCGTGACCGGCGGCGCGGTGCCGCTCACTTCGGTCGGTGCCGTGCTGGTGCTGGCGTTCGCCGCCGTCACCGCCGCGCTGGCATGGCTGCAATACCTCGGGGTGCGCCGTCTGGCGTGACTCCCTGCCGCCGGTGCGGGGCGCCGTCCGTTCGAGGTTCAGCGTGCGCCCCGCATCCGGCCCCCCCGGATGTCAGAGCAGTTCCCCCCACCAGAGGAGACAAGATGATCACCACCGAATTCACCCGCACCGACTCGCTGCTGCGGCTGGCGATGCGCGCCGACGCCGTCCTCACCGGGCTGGCCGGCCTCGCCGTCCTGCCGATCGCCGGATGGGTCGCCGAAATCTCCGGCACCACGACGGCGATCGAATACTCGCTCGCCGCGTTCTTCATCGGCTACGGCGTCGTGGTGTTCGGGCTCGCGGCGCTGCCGTCGGTACGGCGAGCGGGTCTCGCGGTGATCGCCGCGAACCTGCTGTACTCGTTGGCCGCGGTGGCCGTCGTCGTCTCCGATGTGTGGACGATGACCGTCACGGGCGTCGTGATCACGTTGGCCACCGGCGTCTACACCGCGGGGTTTGCTGCGCTGCAGTACCGCGGTGTGCGGCGCATCTAGAGCTTCCGCAGTCGCAACCGGTTGATCGCGTGGTCGGCGTCCTTGCGCAGCACCAGCGTCGCCCGCGGCCGGGTCGGCAGGATGTTCTCGATCAGGTTGGGCCGGTTGATCGAATGCCAGATGTCGCGGGCGGCGAAGACGGCCGCCTCGTCGGTCAGCGTGGCGTAGTGATGGAAGTGCGATGCGGGATCCGCGAACGCCGTCGAGCGCATCGTCAAGAAGCGCGAGATGTACCAGCCCTCGATGTCCTCCAGTCGGGCGTCGACGTAGACCGAGAAGTCGAACAGGTCCGACACCATCAGCGCGGGTCCGGTCTGCAACACGTTGAGTCCCTCGAGGATGAGGATGTCCGGATGCCGGATCACCTGCTCCTCGCCCGGGATGATGTCGTAGAGCAGATGTGAGTACACCGGAGCGCACGCGATACCGGCCCCCGACTTGACGGCCGTGACGAACCTCATCAACGCCCTGCGGTCGTAGGACTCCGGAAAACCCTTGCGGTGCATCAGGTTTCGACGGGCCAGCTCGGCGTTGGGGTAGAGGAACCCGTCGGTGGTGACCAGATCGACGCGGGCGTGGTTGCCCCAGCGGGCCAGCAGCGCCTGCAGCACGCGGGCGGTGGTCGATTTGCCGACCGCGACGCTGCCCGCCACGCCGATGATGAACGGCACCGGCCGGTCGGGGTTCTGCTGCGGTTCGCCGAGGAACTCCGCGGTCGCGGCGAACAGCCGCTGGCGCGCCGCGACCTGCAGATGGATCAGCCGGGCCAGCGGGAGGTAGACCTCCTCGACTTCGAGCAGGTCGATCTTCTCGCCGAGGCCGCGGAGCTTGACCAGCTCCTCCTCGGTGAGTTTGAGCGGCGTCGACATGCGAAGCGCACGCCACTGGGTGCGATCGAACTCGACGTAGGGGCTCGGTTCGCTCAGCCGCGCCATGTGTTCAGTCTTGCAGTTAGCGTGGTGGGCCATGGACGTAGGTACTGATTCAGACACTCTCATCCGCGAGTACCTGCTGCTCGGTCTGCGCTTCGATCGGGTCGAGGACGGTTACGTCGACTCCTTCACCGGGGACCCCGCGTTGCGCGGTGTGGTCGCCGACGAACCGGCCCCGGATCCGGCCGATCTCGCCCGTCAGGCCGAACGGCTCCTGGCCGCCGTCCCGGACGTGCCCCGCACCGACGGTTTCGACGACGTGCGTGCGGACTATCTGTCGGCGCACCTGCGCGCGCTGGCGCTGGCGGGCCGCAAGTTCGCCGGCGAGCAGGTCGGGTTCGTCGACGAGGTCGAGGCCTACTTCGACGTCCGCATCCGCAAGGGCGACCCGGAGACCTACCGGCAGGCCCACCGCGCACTCGACGAGGCGCTCGGCGGCACCGGTTCGCTGGCCGACCGGGTGCAGGCCCACCGCACCGCCGACGAGATCCCGCCGGCGCGGCTCGAGGAGTGCATCCACGCCTTTTCGAGCGCGCTGCGCGACCGGGTGCGGGCGACGTATCCGCTGCCCGATCGCGAGACCATCACCTACGAGGTGGTCACCGACAAACCGTGGTCGGGCTTCAACTACTACCTCGGCGACTACCGGTCGACGGTCGCCGTCAACGCCGACCTCAAACAGCAGATGGCCAACCTGCCGCGGCTGGTGGCCCACGAGTCCTATCCCGGCCACCACACCGAGCACTGCCGGAAGGAAGCCGGGCTGGTGGCGGGCAAGGGTCAGGTCGAGCAGACGATCTTCCTGGTCAACACGCCACAGTGCCTGATGGCCGAGGGGCTCGCCGACCTCGCGCTCTACGCGGTCGTGGGGCAGGGCTGGGGGAGTTGGGCCGAGGAGATCTACGCCGACCTGGGACTGCGGTTCGACGGGGCCCGCGCCGAGGCGGTGTCCGCGGCGACCGCCGCGCTGGCCGACGTGCGCCAGGATGCCGCGCTGATGCTGCACGACGAGGGCCGCGACGTCGACGAGGTCGTCGAGTTCCTCAAGCGCTGGCTGCTGGTCGACGACCGCCGGGCGCGCCAGTCGCTGCGGTTCCTGTCTTCGCCGCTGTGGCGGGCCTACACCAGCACCTACGTCGAGGGCTACCGGCTGTTGCGTGGCTGGCTGGACGACCGACCGGACGGGGTGACGCTGACGGAGCGGTTCGGCCGGCTGTTGGACGAGCCGCTGATTCCGTCGTCGCTGCGCGCGGCCTGAGTCTGTGGCACCGCGGTGACCGTCGCGGCGCGCCCGCGACTACCCTGAACCCCATGACTGCAGACTCCGTGACCGCCTCGGCCGCTGCACCGGGCGCCGAGTACGCCGAGACCGCGAGCGCCGCCTACCGGGCCGCGCTGCAGGTCATCGAGTCCGTCGAACCGCGCATCGCCGCCGCGACGCGCCAAGAGCTCGCCGACCAGCGGGCGTCGCTCAAGCTGATCGCCAGCGAGAACTACGCCTCACCCGCCGTCCTGCTGACGATGGGTTCGTGGTTCTCCGACAAGTACGCCGAGGGCACGATCGGCCACCGCTTCTACGCGGCCTGCCAGAACGTCGACACGGTCGAGAGCCTGGCCGCCGAACACGCCCGCGAACTGTTCGGCGCTCCCTACGCCTACGCGCAGCCGCACTCCGGCATCGACGCCAATCTCGTCGCGTTCTGGGCGATCCTGGCCACCCGCATAGAAGGCCCAGGGCTAGCGGCGCTCAATGCCAAGCACGTCAACGACCTGTCCGAACAGGACTGGGAGGGGTTGCGCAACAAGCTCGGCAACCAGCGTCTGCTGGGCATGTCGCTGGACACCGGCGGCCACCTCACACACGGGTTCCGACCGAACATCTCCGGCAAGATGTTCCACCAGCGCAGCTACGGCACCGACCCGGAGTCCGGTCTGATCGACTACGACGCCGTCGCCGCCGCGGCCCGCGAATTCAAACCGTTGATCCTGGTCGCGGGCTACTCGGCCTATCCGCGGCGGGTGAACTTCGCCAAGATGCGCGAGATCGCCGACGACGTCGGCGCCACGCTGCTCGTGGACATGGCGCACTTCGCCGGTCTGGTCGCGGGCAAGGTCTTCACCGGTGACGAGGATCCGGTGCCGCACGCCCACGTCACCACGACGACGACGCACAAGTCGCTGCGCGGGCCTCGCGGCGGGCTGGTGCTCGCCCAGCCCGAATACGCCGACGCCGTCGACAAGGGCTGCCCGATGGTGCTGGGCGGACCGCTGTCTCATGTGATGGCCGCCAAGGCCGTCGCGCTGGCCGAGGCGCGCCAACCCGCGTTCCAGACCTACGCGCAGCGCGTCGCCGACAACGCCAAATCGCTCGCCGAGGGTTTCCTCAAGCGCGGCGCCCGCCTGGTCACCGGCGGCACCGACAACCACATCGTGCTGCTCGACGTGACGAGTTTCGGCCTCACCGGGCGGCAGGCCGAGTCCGCGCTGCTCGACGCCGGCGTGGTCACCAACCGCAACTCGATCCCCAACGATCCGAACGGTGCCTGGTACACCAGCGGCATCCGCTTCGGCACGCCCGCGCTGACCACCCGCGGCTTCGGTGCCGCCGAATTCGACCGGGTTGCCGAGCTGGTCGTCGACGTGCTGAACAACACCACGCCCAATCCGACTGGCCCGGCCGGGTTCTCCAAGGCCAAGTACACGTTGGCCGACGGCACCGCCGACCGGATCCACGCCGCGTCCGCCGAGATGCTCGACGCCAACCCGCTCTACCCCGGGCTGTCGTTGTAGCTGCGGCACGCCCCGGGGAATTTTACGATCCCCACAGAATTGGGTTACTGTAACTGCATGGCACAGAAACCTGTTCCTAACGCGTTCACCCTCGAGCTCGAGCCCGTCGTCATGGCCGAGTTGCGTCGCCACTACGACTCCGAGGACCTCTGGTACGCGCACGATTACGTGCCGTTCGACCAGGGCGAGAACTTCGCGTTCCTCGGTGGGCGCGACTGGGATCCCTCGGATGTCACGCTGCCCAAGCACGTCACCGACGCGCTGGAGATCCTGCTGATCACCAAGGACAACCTCGCCGGCTATCACCGCGAGCTCGTCGAGCACTTCATCCTCGAGGAGAAGTGGGGTCGCTGGCTCGGCCGCTGGACCGCCGAGGAGCACCTGCACGCCGTCGCGCTGCGCAACTACCTCGTCGTCACCCGCGAGATCGACCCGGCCGCCAACGAGGACGTCCGCGTCGAGCACGTGATGAAGGGTTACCGCGCCGACACCTACTCCCAGATCGAGACGCTGGTGTTCATGGCGTTCTTCGAGCGCGCGCACGCGGTGTTCTGCCGCAACCTCGAGGCGCAGATCGACGACCCGGTCCTCAAGGCGCTCATGGGCCGTATCGCCCGCGACGAGGAGCGCCACGAGGAGTTCTTCGCGAACCTGGTGGCGCACTGCCTCGGCGTCGACCGCGACGAGACCGTGGCCGCCATCGCGGCCCGCGCGGGCGCCTTGGACGTGGTGGGCGGCGACATCGACGCCTACGCCGACAAGCTCGCGAACGTGGCCGAACACGGCATCTTCGACCGGGCCCAGCTGAACACCGTCATCGCCGACCGGATCGCGGCCTGGGGACTGGCCGACGAGCCTGCGGTGCAGGAGTTCACGAAGGCGTAACGCGCTGTTGCGCAACTCCGGCGCGCCTGCACAGCGCGCGACGCGCGGCGGGAGTAGCGTCGGCTCCGATGGCTAGCGAATTGCTCTGCTGTCCGGGCGGCACCCGATCGTTGCTCTTACGAGGGAGCCGGCCCCGGCTCCGTGCCGCAGCGTCCGCCGACAGGTTCGCGGGGGACCCGCGGATTTCAGGAGCGTTCCGTGACTGATTCTCCTCTTCGGACCTACGTGCTCGATACCTCCGTGTTGCTCTCAGATCCCTGGGCATGCACGCGGTTCGCCGAACACGACGTGGTCGTGCCGCTGGTGGTCATCAGTGAGTTGGAGGCCAAACGGCACCACCACGAGCTGGGCTGGTTCGCCCGGCAGGCGTTGCGCTTCTTCGACGACATGCGGCTCGAGCACAGCCGGCTCGATCAGCCCATTCCCGTTGGGGCGCAAGGCGGCACGCTGCACGTCGAGCTGAACCACAGCGATCCGTCGGTGCTGCCCGCCGGATTCCGCACCGACAGCAACGACTCCCGCATCCTCACCGTCGCAGCCAATCTCGCCGCCGAGGGTAAACACGTCACGCTGGTCAGCAAGGACATCCCGCTCCGCGTCAAGGCCGGCGCCGTCGGGCTCGCGGCCGACGAATACCACGCCCAGGACGTCGTGGTGTCCGGCTGGACCGGTATGGACGAGATCGACGTGACGGCCGACGAGGTGGACGCGCTGTTCGCCGAGGGTGAGATCGATCTGGCCGAGGCGCGAGATCTGCCGTGCCACACCGGTGTTCGGCTGCTCGGCGGCAACTCCCATGCGCTCGGGCGGGTCAACGCCGCCAAGCGTGTCCAGCTGGTGCGCGGCGATCGGGAGGTGTTCGGCCTCCGGGGAAGGTCCGCCGAACAGCGCGTCGCCCTCGATCTGCTGCTCGACGAGTCCGTCGGGATCGTATCTCTCGGCGGTAAGGCCGGCACCGGGAAATCCGCGCTCGCGCTGTGCGCCGGGCTCGAGGCCGTCCTCGAGCGGCGCACCCAGCGCAAGGTCGTGGTGTTCCGGCCGCTCTACGCCGTCGGCGGCCAGGAACTCGGCTACCTGCCGGGCAGTGAGAGCGAGAAGATGGGCCCGTGGGCCCAGGCCGTGTTCGACACGCTCGAGGGGCTGGCCAGCCCGGCGGTGCTGGAGGAGGTGCTCAGCCGGGGAATGCTCGAAGTCCTTCCGCTGACCCACATCCGTGGCCGGTCGCTGCACGACTCGTTCGTGATCGTCGACGAGGCGCAGTCGCTCGAGCGCAACGTGCTGCTGACGGTGCTGTCCCGGTTGGGCGCCGGATCGCGGGTGGTGCTCACCCACGACGTCGCCCAGCGCGACAACCTGCGCGTCGGCCGACACGACGGTGTCGCCGCGGTCATCGAGAAGCTGAAGGGTCACCCACTGTTCGCGCACGTCACGCTGCAGCGCAGCGAACGGTCGCCGATCGCCGCCCTGGTCACCGAGATGCTCGAGGAGTTCAGCCCCGGCGCGCTGCCGTGACGAACCCGGGGGTGTGACTGCGCCCCATCCGGGTATCGCTCTGGTCATGACTCGTGTGGTGATCACCGGAGCAAGCGGCAACGTCGGCACCGCGTTGCTGAAACGACTGGCGGACGCCGGCGGCTACGACGTCGTCGGCGTCACCCGGCGGCGACCCCCGTCCAGCGGTATCTACCAGACCGCCCAATGGCATCAGCTCGACCTCGCCGACGCCAACGCCGAAGCCCAGCTGGAACTCGTGTTCCGTGACGCCGATGCCGTGGTGCACCTGGCGTGGGGGTTCCAGCCGACGCGCAACATCAGCTACCTGGAGGCCGTCGGGGTGGGCGGCACCCGGGCGGTGCTCAACGCCGCGGATGCCGCCGGGGTAGGCCAACTGATCCACATGTCGTCGGTCGGTACCTACGCGGCGGGCCGGTACGGGCAGTACGTCGACGAGACGTGGTCCACCGCGGGTATCGACACCTCGCCCTACAGCAGGCACAAATCGGCGGCCGAATCGCTGCTCGACGCCTACGAGGCCGGCAGCGGCGACGTGACGATCACCCGGATGCGGCCGGGCTTCATCGTGCAGCGCAGCGCCGCAGGCGGTTTCCGGCGCTACGCGCTGCCCGCCTTCGTCGAGCCGCGGTGGCTCCGATTCCTGCCGGTGCTGCCGCTCGACCGGGAACTGGTGATCCCCATCATCCACGCCGACGACGTGGCCGACGCCTTCGCCCGCGCACTCGAGCGCGGCGCCGGCGGCCCGTTCAACCTCATGGCCGAGCCGCCGGTGCGTCGCAACGAGGTCGCCAAGCAGCTCGGCGCGATGCCGCTGCACGTGCCGTCGTCGCTGCTGCGACCCGCGGTCGCACTGTCTTGGCGGGCGCGGCTGCAACCGATCGACGAGGGCTGGCTGGACATGTCGTTCAGCGTGCCGCTGCTGGACACCACGCGGGCGCGCGAAGTGCTCGACTGGACGCCGCAGTACACCTCGGCCGAAGCGCTCGCCGACATGGGCCAGGGCTTCAAGCACTGCGCCGACACCGAGAGCCCGGTGCTGTCCTACCGCGGTCCGCTGACCAGCATGCTGCGGGATCTGACGGCCGGTCCGATCACCGACCGCCACATCCCGTGATCAGTCGCCGTCCTGCACCCGCGCCATCGCCAGCACGTCGAGCCGCTTGTCGAGTTCTTCCTCGGACAGCTTGTCGCCGATCAGGCCGCGGTCGATGACCGTCTGCCGGATCGTCTTCTTGTCCTTGAGCGCTTCCTTGGCGACCTTGGCCGCCTCCTCGTAGCCGATCGCCGAGTTCAGCGGCGTGACAATGGACGGCGACGACTCGGCCAGCTCGCGCAGCCGGTCCTCGTTGGCGACGAGCCCGTCGATGCACTTGCCGGCGAACAGCCGCGACACGTTGGCCAGCAGCGTGAACGATTCGAGCACGTTGCGCGCCATCATCGGGATGTAGACGTTCAGCTCGAACGCCCCGGACAACCCGCCGACGGCGACTGCGGCGTCGTTGCCGATGACCTGGGCGGCGACCTGCGTAACCGCCTCGGGCAGAACGGGATTCACCTTGCCCGGCATGATCGAGCTGCCCGGCTGCAGATCCGGCAACTGGATCTCGCCGAGGCCGGTCAGCGGACCTGAGCCCATCCAGCGGATGTCGTTGGCGATCTTGGTCAGCGAGACGGCGATGGTCTTCAGCGCGCCGGACGCCTCGACGAGTCCGTCGCGGGCGGCCTGGGCCTCGAAGTGGTCGACCGCGGGACGCAGCTCCTCGACACCGGTCTCGTTCCTGAGCACCTCGACGACCTTGTCGCCGAAGCCTTCCGGCGCGTTCAGGCCGGTGCCGACCGCGGTACCGCCGATCGCGAGCTCACCGAGCCTTGGAAGGCACCCGCGCACCCTCTCTATGCCGGCCTCGATCTGCCGGGCGTACCCACCGAATTCCTGACCGAGGGTCACCGGCACCGCGTCCATCAGGTGGGTGCGGCCGGACTTGACGGTGGTGCGCCACTGCCGGGCCTTCCCGGCCAGCGACTCGTGCAGCACCTCGAGCGCCGGAATGAGATGGCGCACAGCGGCTTCGGTGGCCGCGATGTGGGTGGCCGTCGGGAAGGTGTCGTTGCTGCTCTGCGACATGTTGACGTCGTCGTTGGGGTGCACCGTCACGCCGTTGCGGGCGGCGATCGACGCGATCACCTCGTTGGCGTTCATGTTCGAGCTGGTACCCGAACCGGTCTGGAACACGTCGATCGGGAACTGGTCGTCGTGCTTACCGTCGGCGATCTCGGCGGCCGCGGCGATGATCGCGTCGGCCTTCTCGCCGTCGAGCAGTCCGAGGTCCTTGTTCACCTGTGCGCAAGCGCCTTTGAGCAGACCCATCGCGCGGATCTGCGTACGCTCCAGCGGCCGGAACGAGATGGGGAAGTTCTCGACTGCCCGCTGGGTCTGGGCGCGCCACAGCGCGTCCTTGGGCACCCGGACCTCGCCCATGGTGTCGTGCTCGATGCGATATTCGACGTCGTTGTCGGACATGTAGCTCCCTGAGGGTGTCGTGGGGGGATCGGGTTACGGCAGGGGATAGGCGGCGGTGCTGTCGCCGGTGAAGTTCACGGCCGAGTACTCGTTGAGTTTCGACAGCCGGTGATACGCCTCGATCATCCGGACCGTGCCGGACTTCGACCGCATCACGATCGACTGGGTGGTGCATCCGCCGCCGAAGAAGCGCACGCCCTTGAGCAGGTCGCCGTCGGTGACGCCGGTGGCGCAGAAGAACACGTTCTCGCCGGCCACCAGGTCTTTGGTGGTGAGGACCTTGTCGAGGTCGTAGCCGCGGTCGATGGCGCGCTGACGCTCCTCGTCGTCGGTGGGCGCCAGCGTGGCCTGGATCTCGCCGCCCATGCAGCGGATCGCGGCGGCGGCGATGATGCCCTCCGGGGTGCCGCCGATGCCGACGAGCAGATCGGTGCCCGATTCGGGCCGGCAGGCCGAGATCGCGCCGGCGACGTCGCCGTCGGAGATCAGCCGGATGCGGGCGCCGGCGGCGCGCACGTCGGCCATCAGCTTCGCGTGGCGGGGCCGGTCGAGGATGCAGACGGTGACGTCGGAGACCGACGCTTTGCGCACCTTGGCGATGCGCTGGATGTTGGCCGCGATCGGCGAGGTGATGTCGATGAAGTCCGCGACGTCGGGTCCGCCGGCGATCTTGTTCATGTAGAACACCGCCGACGGGTCGAACATGGCGCCCCGCTCGGCGACCGCGAGCACCGAGATCGCGTTCGGCATGCCCTTGCTCATCAGCGTGGTGCCGTCGACCGGGTCGACGGCGAAGTCGCAGTCGGGTCCGTCGCCGTTGCCGACCTCTTCGCCGTTGTAGAGCATCGGCGCGTTGTCCTTCTCGCCCTCGCCGATCACCACGACGCCGCGCATGGACACCGAGTTCACCAGTTCGCGCATGGCGTCGACGGCCGCACCGTCGCCGCCCTCCTTGTCGCCGCGGCCGACCCAGCGGCCCGCGGCCATGGCGCCGGCCTCGGTGACGCGGACGAGTTCGAGCGCGAGGTTACGGTCGGGGGCTTCACGGCGGCGCGATGAGCCGCTTGCGCGAAGAGCATCGGAGTCAGCTGGCATGGGGTGATTGTCCCAGAACCCGTCCACCGTCCGGGACCTGGGATACTGGCTGATATGAGCACGCCCCCGGAGCCCGCCCCCCGCGAGCCGGAAGTGACCGGTCCCGCCTACCCGGAGGCCAAGCCGCGGGTGCTGCAGGACGGTCGCGACATGTTCTGGTCGATGGCCCCGCTGGTGGTCGTGTGCATCCTGTTCGCGGGGTTGCTGGGCATGTGTTCGTTCCAGGGCACGCGCACCGATGCCGGCCCCGCGCCCTCGTTCGACGCGCCCGCCGCGCTGCAGGACGACGCCGATGCGCTGCCGGTGGTGATCCGGGTGCCGGCACTGCCGGAGGGCTGGGCCTCCAACTCCGGCGGCCGCCAGGGCATCGAGGCCGGCCGCACCGATCCGGCCACCGGAGCCCAGACGCGCGCGGCGGTGTCCCGCGTCGGCTACCTCACGCCGAGCGGTCAGTACCTGAGCCTCTCGCAGAGCAACGCCGACGAGGAGCGCCTGGTGGGTTCCATCAGCCCCGGCCTGGCGCCGTCCGGGACCGAGGACGTCGACGGCGTGACCTGGGTGGTCTACCGAGGCGGGGAGGGTGAGGAACCGGTGTGGACGACGCGGCTGCCCGGGGCCGCCCAGGTTGCCATCACCGGCGCGGGCAGCGCCGACGAGTACCGCACGCTCGCCGCCGCCGTCCAGACACAGCAGCCACTGGAGAAGCGGTGACCGCGCGAGCCCCGGAGGCAGACCTCACGGGCTGGACGGTCGAACCCTTCACCGCCGCCGGCTACACCCACGACGTCTACCGCAAGGGTGACGGCCCCGGCGTGGTGCTGATCCCGGAGATGCCGGGTCTGCACCCGCACGTGCTGGCGCTGGGCAACCACCTCGTCGACAGCGGTTTCACCGTTGCGGCGCCGTCACTGTTCGGCACGCCGCTCAAGCCCGCGATGAGTCCGGGCGCGCTGCCGGTCCTGGTGAAGGGGTGCGTCGCCAAGGAGTTCGCCGCCTTCGCCACCAACGCCGACCGGCCCGTCGCGCACTATCTGCGCGCGCTGGCCCGCGACCTCAACGCGCGCACCCCCGGCCCCGGGGTCGGGGTGATCGGGCAGTGCTTCACCGGCGGGTTCGCCCTCGCCGCCGCCGTCGACGCGAGCGTCCTCGCCCCGGTCCTCAGCCAGCCGTCGGTGCCGCTGCCCCTGACCCCCGCCCAGAAACGCGACCCCGGGCTGTCCGAAGCCGAGTTGCAGGTCATCGAGCGACGTGCGGCCGAGGAGGGCCTGTGTGCGCTCGGGTTGCGGTTCAGCGAGGACTGGATGTCCCCGGCCGAACGGTTCACCACGCTCAAGAAGCGCCTGGGCGACGCCTTCGAGGTCATCGAGATCGACTCCGCGAAGGGCAATCCGGCCGGCATCTCCTCGGCTGCGCATTCGGTGCTCACCGACCAGGTCCGCGAGGTGGACGGACACCCCGCCTACGAGGCGCGCAAGCGGGTCGTCGAATTCCTCACCGAGCGGCTGGTTTCGCCGGGCCGCGCCTGAGCCGGTCGGTCAGCCACCGCCACCACCGCGGCGGGGACGGTGCGTCGTCCTCCGGCGGGCGCAGCGGAACACCCTTGTAGACCGCCAGATACACGCTGATCGTCGTCACCACGATGATCATCAGCACCGGGCCGAGCACGATGCCCCAGAAGCCGAACATCGCGATTCCCGAGAACACCGCCAACAGCATCAGCGCCGGATCCAGCCGCGCCTCCTTGGGCACCAGGAAGGGCCGCAGCACATTGTCGATGTTGGTGACGACGAGCAGATTGAACGCCACGACGAACACGCCGCCGATGACGTTGCCGAACAACGCCATTCCGATGCCGAACGGAATCGTGACGACACCGCTGCCGAGGGGGATCACCGACAAAGCGCTGAGCACGATGGCGAAGAAGAAGAACCCCTCGTGGAATCCGGCGAGGTAGATCGACACCGCACCCGCGATGCCCTGGCACAGCGCGATCACGAACTGACCTTTCACCGTTCCGCGGACCATCGCGCCGGTCTTGTCCAGGTACAGGTCGGTGATCTGTTCGCCGAGTGGGTTGAGCTGTCGGATGAGGGTGCGGATCTTCTCGCGGTTCACCAGCAGCGAGATGAAGACATACAGGAAGATCACCGCCGAGGCGAGAGCGCCGAGCACGCCGCCGAGCGCGCCCTCCAGGACGCCGAGCAGCCACTCGCCGACGCGCTGCGAGACCGTGACGACGCCGTCGCGCAGGGTGTCCGGGGTGAGGTGGATGTCGAGGAAGGGGACGCGGGCGAGCAGTTCGTTGCCGAGTTCCAGACCGCGGTCGCCCAGCGAGCTGATGTCGGTGGTGGCCATCCACTGGCTGACGGTGTCGATCATCTGGGTGATCTGCGCGATCGCGAGGACCACGACGATGCTGACCGGCACGATCACGGTCAGCAGCGCCGCGAGGACGGTCAGGGTGGCCGCCAACCCCGTGCCCAGCCGGCCGCGCAGCCGTCCATAGAACGGGGTGAACAGGTACGCGGCCACCGCCGCGACGACGACGAGGATGAAGAAGCCGCGCAGGAAGTACGCACCGAATGCCACGGCCAGGGCGGTGGCGATCGCCAGCGCCCGCTTCTGTGTGGGAGTGAAGCCGGCCGTTGCGTCGTGGTGCGGACCGTCAGCCACTGCCGGCGCCGACCGCCCCGCTCTGCTGGCCCGCGCGCTGCTGCGCGACGAACCGTGTGGCCATCCGGCCCATCAACCCCGGCGCCAGTCGCGCGAACAGCCACGCGCCGTGCGCGCTGCGCGGCCGAACCAGGATGGCCTTGTTCTGCTCGACCGCGCGCAGCGTGTCGGCGGCCAGCCGGTCGGCGTCGTAGGCCTTTGCCATCCCCTTCGCGCCGAGGTAGTAGTTGCGGCCGACGAAGCCGCCGATGGCGCCCTTGTCCAGGATCGGCGTCTCGACCGCACCCGGGCACACCGCCAGCACCCCGACCCCGTGGGCGGCGGCCTCCGAACGCAGCGCCTGCGACAGGCCGACGACGGCGTGCTTGGTCATCACGTAGCTGGTCACCAGACCGGCTGCGGTCAGGCCGGCCATCGAGGCGGTGTTGACGATGTGGCCGCACCCCTGGCGGATCATCTGCGGATAGGCCGCGGCGACGCCGTGCACCACACCGCGGATGTTGATGTCGATGATCGCGTTCCACTGGTCGAGGGTGAGCAGTTCGGTGTCCCCGCCCCACGAGATGCCGGCGTTGTTGAACATCAGGTCCAGCCGGCCGGAGCGGTCGACGACGTCGTCGACCGCGTGTTGCACCGCGGCGGCGTCGGTGACATCGAGACGTGCTGCGCGCGCTCCGATTCCGCGCGCGGTCGCCTCAGCGGCTGCTGCGTCGACGTCGGTGCACAACACCTCGGCGCCCGCGGCGGCCAGCGCCCGGCACAGTGCGGCGCCGATTCCGGATCCGGCGCCGGTGACGATGGCCTGCTTACCGGCGAAGCTCATGCCTCGGCCAGTTTCATCACGTGGCCGAGGATGTCGGGATAGCGCTTGAGGTGCGCGCCGCCGTTGAGGTCCAGCACCTCCCCGGTCATCCACGACGCGCCGGGGGAACACAGGAACGCCACCGCCGCCGCAACGTCTTCCGGTTGCCCGGCGCGCCCCAGCGGGGTGTTCTCCAGATACTCCTCGACCACGCCGGGCACGCTCGCCGCCGGATCGGTCAGCGGGGTGTGGACGAAGCCGGGCGCG
The DNA here is from genome assembly GCF_001665575.1 of Mycobacterium sp. 852013-51886_SCH5428379. GTDB lineage: Bacteria > Actinomycetota > Actinomycetes > Mycobacteriales > Mycobacteriaceae > Mycobacterium. The sequence goes on from NZ_LZSU01000036.1 coordinate 198,905, forward strand.
ACGGCGTTGACCCGGATACCGCGCGGCGCCATCTCCAGCGCGGCGACCTGGGTCAGCATCGACAGACCGGCCTTCGCCGCGCAGTAGGCGCTCATCCCGGACGCGGCCTGGCGGCCGTTGAGCGACGAGATCTGCACCAGCGCACCGCCTTCGCGCAACAGCCGGCCGGCGTGCTTGGCGACGACGAAGCCGCCGGTGAGGCAGACGTCGATCACCTCGCGGAACTGCTCGACCGGCATGTCGGTGATCATGCCGACATTGCTGAACCCGGCGCAGTTCACCACGGCGTCGAGTGGTCCGACGTCATCGAAGAGGCGCTGCACCGAGGCGTCGTCGGTGACGTCGGCGTAGGCGGCGGTGTGCGGTTCGCCCAGGTCGGCGGCGCGTTCGCGGGCGCCGTCGGCATTGCGGTCGGCCAGGACGATGCGGAATCCGTCGGCGGCCAGCGTCCGGGCGGTGGCCCAGCCGATCCCCGAGGCGGCGCCGATCACGACGGCGGTGCGGTTGGTGCTCATATGCCTCCAAACTGGAACGTGTTGCAGGCATCCTCGCGCATGGGCGGCGTGCGCACCATCAGATCCGACGGACACAGCGGAAGCCGACGTGGCTCATCCCCGTATCGACGGGTTGCCCGCGGCGGGCCGCCGGACGGTACCGACGACAGTACGAGTCCGCGCACAGGAACGATCCCCCTTTGACGACCCGGCGCGGTACCCGGAACTGCGGCTGCGCCGGGTCGTAACTGTCCTCGGCGCAGCACGCCGACCGGGTGTCGGCATAGAAGTCCGTGGACCACTCCCAGACGTTGCCGGCCATGTCGAACAGGCCGTACCCGTTGGGCGGGAAGCTGCCGACCGGGGCGGTGCGGCCGTAGCCCGGCTCGGGACGCCACGGGAAGTCGCCGTGCCAGTAGTTGGCCAGCTTGCGGCCCGGCGGTTCGGGGTCGTCGCCCCACGTGAACGCCGCCGCGGAGAGTCCGCCGCGGGCGGCGGTCTCCCATTGCGCCTCAGTCGGCAATTCCAGACCTGCCCATACCGCGTAAGCCTCGGCGTCGTCGTAGGCGACGTGGACGACGGGGTGCTCGGCGCGCCTGTCGATCGACGAGTTCGGGCCGACGGGGTGGCGCCACGAGGCGCCGGGCGTCCACGTCCACCACTGGCTGAGGTGGCGTAGATCGACGGGTCCGCTGGTCCGGCGGAACACCATCGAGCCCGGCTGCAGGTTCTGGGGCGGCGCGTCCGGATAGTCGGCCGGGTTCAAGGGGCGCTCCGCAACGGTGACATAGCCGGTAGCCGATACGAATTCGGCGAACTGGGCAGCGGTTACGGCGTGCCGCTGGATCAGGAATCCGTCGACGGCGACCTCGTGGGCCGGCGCCTCCTCCGGGTAGTGCCGGTCCGAGCCGAGGGTGGTCGTCTGGGTGGGGATCTCGACGAGATCGTCAGTCACCGAACACCGTCGTCCAGTCGTGGCGCATGCTGATCACTGTCCAGTTCCGCGCGGCTGCGTGCTCGAGCGCACGTTCCGCACCTGCGCTGTAGGCGAATTCGCGCTCACCGTCATCGTGGTTCACCAGCAGGCGCAGACCGCGGCAGTACTGCAGCATCTCGTCGTCGCCGTTCGAGTTTCCGACCGCGATCAGCGGGCGCCGCCCGATGCGGCTCCAGATCTGCACCGGCTTCTCGGGTCCGTCGTCGAACACATCGAGTGTCGGCTGGATCAGCAGATCCCCGGACTCGCTGAACTTCAGGCCCTGCGCGCTACCGATCACGCGCTCGGCCGGGATGCCGTAGATCGCCTGCGCGATCGGTCGGATGAAGTCCCGGCCGCCGCCGGAGACGATGTAGCACGTGAACTCGTTGGCTTCCAGATACCGCAACAGCTCCACCATCGGCGCGTACGTGCAGTGGCGGTACGGCCGGGCCAGCGTGGGGTGATCGGCCCCGGCGAAGAATTCGGAGACGTGTGCGGCGTACTCCTCCACGGTCAGCGACATGTGTAGCGAGAGGCCGGCCTGCGCAAGCAGTTTCAGATCGCTGTCGTCGCCCTGATAGTGCTTGGTGATGGCGCCGCCGAACCACTGAAGATCATGCACCGCGGCGGCGCGATACGGCTGTCGAGCGCCCAGATCGGGGTCCTCGGCGGCTTTGGCCGCCAGCCGGCGCACGAGGAAATCCAGCTGGATGTACGCCGGCTTCTCGCACCACAGGGTGCCGTCGTTGTCGAAGACGGCCACCCGCTCCTCGGGTGCGATGTCGTTTCCGGCCCACTGCACGAAGTCGACGATCGCGGACCTCGTCGAGGTGCCCTGCCACGAGTCGAGCATTCAGTCCGACGCCAGGAATTTCTCGAGCTTCTCGACGATCTGGTCGATGCTGAAGCTGGCCGGCGGATGCCGCGGCGGGAACTCCTTGAACGTCTCCAGAAACGCAGCCGCCCCCGCGGTCGCATAGAAGGCGAAGTAGTCGCGCCGCAGAAACCACTCGTAATACGTGTTGGACGTGATGTCGGCGTACTCGAACGGATCGGTGCGCAGATTGAACAGCTTCGGCACACGCAGTTCGGTGAAGGGTTCGGCCCAGATCCGCAGGGTGCCCTGGCACCGTTGCTCGGCGAACACGATCTTCCAGTTCTCGAAGCGCATCGCCACCAACTGCGCATCGTCGTTGAAGTAGAAGAACAGGCGTCGCGGGCTCTGCTCGACCTCACCGGTCAGGTAGGGCAGCAGATTGAACCCGTCGATGTGCACCTTGTATTCGGTGTCGCCGTCCGCACCGGCGCTGTGCCCCTTCTTCAGCTTGTCGCTGATGTCGGGATCACCCGCCGCGGCCAGCAGGGTCGGCAGCCAATCGTGGTGCTGGACGATCTCGTTGGACACGACGCCCGCTGCGATCTTGCCCGGCCACCGGATCAACTCCGGGACGCGGTAGGCGCCCTCCCAGTTGGTGTTCTTCTCGCTGCGGAACGGCGTGGTGCCGGCGTCCGGCCACGAATTGCGGTGTGGGCCGTTGTCGGTCGAGTAGATGACGATCGTGTCGTCGGCGATGCCGAGCTCGTCGAGGACGTCGAGGACGGTGCCCACGTTGCGGTCGTGGTCGATCATCGCGTCGTGGTACTCGGACTGCCACAGTCCGGCCTGGCCACGGCTCTCGGGCTTGACGTGGGTGTAGAGGTGCATGTGGGTGAAGTTGCACCACACGAAGAACGGGTTGCCCTCTGCGTGCTGGCGTTTGATGTAGTCCACGGTGCGGTCGGCGATGTCGTCGTCGATCGTCTCCATGCGCTTGGCGGTCAGCGGGCCGGTGTCCTCGATGGTCTGCTTTCCGACCGGCCCGAACTTCGGGTCGTCAGGCTCTGCCGAGACCTCGGCGGTGGCCTTGCAGTTCATCACCCCGCGCGGCAGCGCCTTCTGGTACAGGAGTGGGAACTGGTCCTTGTGCGGATAGTCGTACTGCTCTGGTTCCTCTTCGGCGTTGAGGTGGTACAGGTTGCCGTAGAACTCGTCGAAGCCGTGCACGGTCGGCAGGTGCTTGTTGAGGTCGCCGAAGTGGTTCTTGCCGAACTGTCCGGTGGCGTAGCCCAGCGGTTTGAGTAGTTCGGCGATGGTGGGATCCTCGGCGGACCAACCGATGTCGACACCGGGCACACCGACCTTGCTCATCCCGGTGCGATAGACACTCTGCCCGCTGATGAACGCCGCACGGCCGGCCGTGCAGCTCTGTTCGCCGTAGGAATCGGTGAAGCGCATGCCCTCGGCGGCGATGCGGTCGATGTTCGGGGTGCGGTAGCCCATCAGGCCGTCGCTGTAACAGGACAGGTTGGTGATGCCGATGTCGTCGCCCCAGATGACGAGGATGTTCGGTTTTCCGTCGGGCATGTCGCCTCCCTGGAAAAAGCAGATCGTGTGTCGATGGTAGGACTGCGGCATCCGTCAGGGTGCCGATTGCCCGGATCGCGGAGAACCCACCGCCACGCGCGTGTCTGGCCGCCGCACGGTGCCGACGGGCGCAGAATCTAGAGCCATGCTGGCCGTCGATCTGATCACCCGTGTCGGACTGGCGACCCTGCTGGGCGTGATCATCGGACTCGAGCGGCAGTGGCGGGCCCGCATGGCCGGACTGCAGACCATGGCGCTGGTCAGCATGGGTTCGGCGCTGTTTTTCATACTGGGCGCGTTCAGTTTCCCGGGCACCGACCCGACCCGCGTCGCGGCCCAGATCGTCTCCGGCATCGGCTTTCTCGGCGCCGGCGTCATTCTGAAACACGGGCTGTCGGTGGTCGGACTCAACACCGCGGCCACGCTGTGGGCCACGGCCGCGGTCGGCGCGCTCGCGGGCGCCTGGATGTGGCGCGAAGCCATCGCCGGTGCGGCAATCGTGGTGTTCGGCAACCTGTTCCTGCAGCCGTTGGCCCGCCGGATGGATCTGCGTAGCGGACGGAGCGCCGCCGAGGCGGCTTTCGCCTACACCGTCGAGGTGGTCGGGCCCCGGGATGCGGGCGAGCACCTCCGTGCGCTCCTCAGGACGGCTCTGCACGAGGCGGGGCTGAAGGTGACGGCCATGAGTTCGTCAGTCCGCATCGCCGCCGACGAGATGCTGGTCCGCGCCGACGTCGCCGCAGGCTCCGATGTGGGGACCGAGCTCGAGACGGCGGTGAGCACCGTGGCGACCGATGTTCAGGTCACCTCGGCGCGGTGGAGTGAGACGGGTGTGGACGCGACGGCGTGATCAGCGCAGCGCCTTCATCTTCTCGTACAGCTCGACGTAGTAGGGCAGGCACTGCGCCATCGCCTGCTCGGTGGTGAACAGCGGCCGGTAGTCGAGGTCGCGCTCGGCCTTGGCGATCGAGAAGTAGTTGTCCAGGGTGATGCGTTCGATCGCCAGCGGTTCCAGCGGCGGCTTGGGCAGACCGAAGCGGAAGTGCAGCCGCTGCCACAGCGTCATGATCGCGAGCACCATCCGCCCGGAGATCCGTACCGTCGGCAGCTTCTCCCCGCATGCCTCGATGACCGGTCGGCTGAACTCGAACATGTTGACCGGGTCGCCGTCGTTGATGAAGTACGCCTGACCGGGGGCCGTCCCACCCGGCACGAGGTGCTGCGCGGCGAGGATGAAGCCGTGCACCAGGTTGTGCACGTAGGAGTTGTCGAGCTTGACGTCTTTGCTGCCGACGAGGACTTTGACGTGTCCGGCCTGCACGCTTTCGAAGACCTTGCGGAACATCGTCTGATCACCGCGGCCCCAGATGCCGCTCGGCCGGATCGAGCACGTCAACATGTTTTCGACGCCGTTCTCGCCGAGGACGAACTTCTCCGCCACAACTTTCGTCTCGGTGTAGAGGTCGTTGAAGCGGTCGGTGTAGGGCAACGTCTCGTCGCCGGCGACGATGCGCTGTCCGCCCATCACGACGCTGTTGGACGCGGTGTAGACGAACCGTTGGACGCCGGCCGCGCGGGCGGCGCGCACCAGGTTCTGAGTACCGCCCACGTTGACGGCGAAGCTGCGCTGCCGGTACTCCTCGGTGACCGACGCCCCGCCCATCAGGTCGATGATCGCGGCGGTGTGGAACACGGTGTCCACCCCGGCCACCGCTTCGGCCACCGTCTCCGCATCACAGATGTCGCCCTCGAGCGTCTCGAGGTTCGGATGGGCCGGCAGCGGCGAGGGGGCGCGGTCGAACGACCGCACGTGGTGGCCCCGCTCCAGCAGTTCGGTGACCAGGTTGGCCCCGACGAAGCCGGAGCCGCCGGTCACCAGGACCCGGCCCAGTTCGGTCGTCAACGATGCGTCACCCATGCGGTGACTATAACTGAAACGTGTTCCAGTTTTGAAGAGTCACGCTGGAAGGCGTGGGGTCGTCAGTCGCCGTCGGCGTCGTTCGCCCCGAGCGCGTCCTCGATCCGCTTACGCGCACCAGCTAAGTGCGCTTCGCAGCATTTGGCCAGCGCTTCGCCTCTTTCCCAGAGGGTCAGCGACGCGTCGAGGTCGAGACCGCCCTGCTCGAGCTGCTGCACGACGGCAACCAATTCGTCGCGTGCCTCCTCGTACCCCATCTCACTAATGGGCTTCATCGACTCCCTCACTTACCGCCGTGATCGCGCCGTCGGCCACCCGGATCCGCAGCCGCGCGCCCGCCGGGGCGTCGGCCGTCGCGCGCAGCACGTGCGCCCCGTCGTCGTCTGTCATCGCCTGCACCACCGCGTAGCCGCGCGCCAGCGTGGCGGCCGGACCCAGTGTGGTCAGCCGCGCCGACAGATGGCCGACGCGTTCGGACTCGACGGCCACCAGCCGGGTGACGTCGCGGCGGGCGGCGGCCCGGGCGCGGTCCACCTCGGCGGCGCGGGCCTCCAGGCTCTGCAGCGGCTGGGCCAGCACCGGCCGGCTGCGCAGCTGAGTCAGGTGGTGCTGTTCGCGGCCCACCCAGTTGCGCAGGGCGCGGGCGCTACGGCGGCGCAGATCGGCGACCAGCGCCTGCTCGCCCGCGGCGTCGGGCACGATCCGCTTGGCCGCGTCGGTCGGGGTGGCCGCGCGCAGATCGGCGACCAGATCCGACAGCGGGTTGTCCGGTTCGTGGCCGATGGCGCTGACCACCGGGGTCGTGCAGGCGGCGATCTCCCGGCACAGCGTCTCGTCGGAGAACGGCAGCAGATCCTCCACGCTGCCGCCGCCGCGGGCCAGCACGATCACGTCGACGTCGTCGTCGCGATCCAGCCCGCGCAGCGCCTCCACGATCTGGGGGACGGCGTTGGGGCCCTGCACCACGGTGTTGCGCACGGCGAACCGGACCGCGGGCCAGCGGTTGGTCGCGACCGTCACCACGTCGTGTTCGGCGGCCGAGGCCCGGCCGGTGATCAAGCCGACGGTGCGCGGCAGGAACGGGATCGGTCGTTTGAGCCGGGGGTCGAACAGACCTTCGGCGTCCAACAGCCGGCGCAGCCGCTCGATGCGGGCCAGCAGCTCACCGATGCCGACGGCGCGGATCTCGCTGATGCGCAGGCTGAAGGACCCGTTGCGGGTGTAGAACTGCGGTTTGCCCAGCACGATCACCTGGGTGCCCTCGGTCAGCGCGACGGGGGCGTTGGCGACGAGGTCGCGCGGGCAGCTGACCGACAGTGACATGTCGGCGGCCGGATCGCGCAGCACCATCCACGCCGTGGTCTGGCGCAACTTCAGTTCGGTGAGCTGACCCTCGATCCACACCATGCCGAGGCGGTCGATGTACTTGGCGACCCGGGTTGCCACGGCGCGGACCGGCCAGGGATTGTCGGCCGACTTTCCCTGTTCGTCCGTCACGTCGCGCGGCCGCGGGTCACTTGGCGTTGGCGCGGGTGATCCGGTTGGCCAGCAGGGTCTGGAACGGCGCGCGGGCCCGGGTGGCGCCCTCGTAGGCGAGCAGCGACTCCAGATCGGCCACCGACAGCGAGGGCAGCCGGGCCCGGAGCTGGGCCAGGGTCAGGGATTCGTAATCGAGTTCGGTCGCGATGCCGGGGGTGGCGTCACCGGCCGGGGCCTGCTCGGGTTCGGACTCCTGGGTGACGGATGTCTCGGGTTCGCCGGTCGAATACAGCGCGAAGCGGCCCTCGGTGCGGCGTTCGCCGTCGGAGCTCGGTTCGGACGCCTCGTCGTCGTCGAACGTCGCCCATTCGGGCTGCTCGTCCTTGGGCGGGAACAGGTTGTCCAGCGCCTCATCGCCCCTGTTCACCAGGTCGGCGATGTTCTGCTGCAGATGGATGACGATGCTGGCCACCTGGCTGGCCACCGTCATCGGATACATCAGGATGGTCTGCGGCAGCTTGCGGGTTTCCTCGACCGCGGTGACGGTGACGCCGACCAGCAGACGAACCCCATAGGGTGCGGTAGCCATGCGCACAGCCTACGGCTGGGCTTTCACCCGTGACGGTCAGTACCCTGGTGTCATGCCGTCGACGATCAATATGGGGATTCCGGGCGCGTCCAGCTCGGTGACGGCCGGCGTCTCCGGTAAGCGCGTCCTGCTCGCCGAGCCGCGCGGATACTGCGCCGGCGTCGATCGCGCCGTCGAGACCGTGGAGCGTGCGCTCGAGAAGCACGGCGCCCCCGTGTACGTCCGCCACGAGATCGTGCACAACCGCTACGTCGTGGAGACCCTGGCCAAGGCCGGCGCCGTCTTCGTCGAGCAGACCGACGAAGTGCCCGAGGGCGCCATCGTGGTGTTCTCCGCCCACGGCGTCGCACCGACGGTGCACGTCGAGGCCGCCGCCCGGAACCTCAGGACCATCGACGCGACGTGCCCGTTGGTGACCAAGGTGCACAACGAGGCCAAGCGGTTCGCCCGCGACGACTACGACATCCTGCTCGTCGGCCACGAAGGTCACGAGGAGGTCGTCGGGACCGCCGGCGAGGCGCCCGATCACGTGCAGGTCGTCGACAATCCCGATGCGGTCGACAAGGTGACCGTGCGCGATCCCAACAAGGTGATCTGGCTGTCGCAGACCACGCTGTCGGTCGACGAGACGATGGAGACGGTGCGCCGGCTGCGGGAGAAGTTCCCGACGCTGCAGGATCCGCCCAGCGACGACATCTGCTACGCCACCCAGAACCGCCAGGTCGCCGTCAAGGCGATGGCGCCGGAGTGCGAGCTGGTCATCGTCGTCGGATCCAAGAACTCGTCGAACTCCGTGCGGCTGGTCGAGGTCGCGCTCGGCGCCGGTTCGGATGCCGCGCATCTGGTCGACTACGCCGACGACATCGATCCGGCCTGGCTGGACGGCGTCACCACGGTCGGCGTCACGTCCGGCGCGTCGGTGCCCGAGGTGCTGGTGCGCGGTGTGCTCGAGCGGCTCGCCGACCTGGGCTACGACACCGTGCAACCGGTCACGACCGCCAACGAGACGCTGGTGTTCGCCCTTCCGCGGGAGATCCGTCCCGCGCGCAGCAGCGCACCCGTCACGTAGCGCTCAGACGTCGTATTCCCAGTCGTCCGGATCCCAGCTGCGGCGGCTCCGGGACCGGCTCGGGTACTCGGTGCGCTCCGCACCGTCCTCATCGCCGCCCCGGTACCGCACGCGCGACACCGGATGGTGACTCGAGCTCCCCGATCCGTTCGTGCCGTTCGACGACAGCGGATCGAAATCGTCGTAATCGCGGTAACGCCGACGACGCTCCGGCCGCTCGTAGGTGGAGCGACGGTCCAGCGGCGGCAGATCCTCGCGGCTCGGCCGCTCCCGGCTGCGCCGTTCGCGCGGCTGACCGTCCCGGGTGCGGCGAGTCTCGCGCTCGCGCTGATCGCGCGACCGGCGGCGCGGCGGGGGAGCGTCGTCCGCCGACCGGGCCGGCCGCGGGCGACGGGGCCGGTCCACGACCGGTTCGATGATCTCGGTGTCGGCCGGACGAGCGTGCCGCGACCGCGACGGGGTGCCCGTGCGCTTGGTCGGCTTGCGGGCGGCGCTGCGATCGCGGTCGGCGCGAGTCCGCTCGGCCGCCGGGCGGGCGCGCCGGGGCCGGTCGGCGGCCGCGGCGCGTCTGCGTCGGGGTTGCTCGGTCTCGTCGTCGTCGTCTTCGTCGGTGCTGGGCGCACGTTTGGCCGTGGCGGCGGTGAACGCGGCGCTGAGCGCCGTCAGCAGCCCGGGTCCGGCCTTGCGGGGCTTCTCCGTCGCCGGTGCGGCGGCGGCCGCGTGCGCCGAGCGGCCGAGGTACCAGCGGGCGGCGCCGAGCAGCAGGACCAGCGCCGACGTGAAGAACATCAGCGGGAAGCGCTCGATCAACGGATAACCGCAGTTGATCGCCAGATCTTTGAGGCCGTGGATCTCGGAGCTGTGGAACAGGAAGTAGGCGCCGGGCACGGCGAAGAACAGCAGCAGCGGCGGCTGGATGACGGCGGTGAACACGCCGGACTGCCGCACGGCCAGCACGGCGAGCACGCATCCGAACCCGAAGCACACGGCGAAGACGGACCCGAGTTCCCGGTTGCCGGAGCCTGCGTCATACGCGAAGCCGATGGCGGTGAAGGTGATCGCCAGTAGCACTGCACCCCACCACGGCACTCCCGGGAAATCGGGGTGCGCGGAGCGGTGATCGGCCGGCACTGCCGACCGTGCGCGCGGTCCAGACACAGGTAGACCGTACCGGCTCGGCACAGGTGCGCGCCGCCAGCGCGCGCCGGGGCGGTCGCCGCCTCTGGCAGACTGTGGAATCCGTGGGCCTCAACCTGGGAATCGTCGGACTGCCGAACGTGGGCAAATCGACTCTGTTCAACGCGCTGACGCGCAACAACGTGCTGGCAGCGAACTATCCGTTCGCGACGATCGAGCCCAATGAAGGTGTGGTCGCGCTGCCCGATCCGCGGCTCGATGAGCTGGCGAGGATGTTCGGGTCCGAGAAGATCGTGCCGGCGCCGGTGACGTTCGTCGACATCGCCGGAATCGTGAAGGGCGCCTCGGAGGGTGCCGGGCTGGGCAACAAGTTCCTGGCCAACATCCGTGAATGCGATGCGATCTGTCAGGTCGTGCGGGTGTTCGCCGACGACGATGTGGTGCACGTGGACGGCAAGGTCGATCCGCGGTCGGACATCGAGGTGATCGAGACCGAGCTGATCCTGGCCGATATGCAGACCCTCGAGCGCGCGATCCCGCGGCTGGAGAAAGAGGCCCGCACGCACAAGGACCGCCGACCCACTCTGGAGGCGGCGGTCGCTGCGCAGGACATCCTCAACGGCGGCAAGACCCTGTTCGCCGCGGGCACGGACGTCAGCCTGCTCCGTGAGCTCAACCTGATGACGACCAAACCGTTCCTGTACGTGTTCAACGCCGACGAGTCGGTACTGACCGACGATGCCCGCAAGGCCGAACTGCGCGAGCTGGTCGCACCCGCGGACGCAGTGTTCCTGGACGCGAAGATCGAGGCGGAGCTGCAGGAACTCGACGAGGAGTCGGCGGCGGAGCTGTTGGAGTCGATCGGTCAGACCGAACGCGGGCTGGACGCGTTGGCGCGGGCCGGCTTCCACACGCTGAAGCTGCAGACGTATCTGACGGCGGGGCCGAAGGAGGCGCGCGCCTGGACGATTCACCAGGGCGACACCGCGCCCAAGGCCGCCGGGGTCATCCACACCGACTTCGAAAAGGGCTTCATCAAGGCCGAGGTCGTGTCCTTCGACGATCTGGTCGAAGCCGGATCGATGGCCGCCGCGAAGGCTGCGGGCAAGGTCCGCATCGAGGGCAAGGACTACGTCATGGCCGATGGCGACGTGGTCGAGTTCCGGTTCAACGTATAGCTGTATCGCAATGTCGGGCTGACAGCCTCACGACGCATATATATCCATGGCGGCGCTGTCAGCCCGACATTGCGGCCATGTACCCAAGTAAGTTTGCAACCTGCACTTCCAGGTGAACGATCGCCTGAATCATTGCGGAGAGTCCCGAGCTGCAGAGGACATGTCCCGATGGGGTGCTGCGCCCTCGTGTGCGCAACTCCATTCGCCGGTACACCGCGACCGGCTGACGAAAGGACATGACGATGGCCGACAAGGACGCCAAGAACCTCAAGCAGGTGCTCGACAAGATCGCCGGCATGGATGAACCCGCGCGCGCTGTCATGCAACGCATGCACGACGTGATCGTCGGTGCCGCACCGGAGCTCAAGCCGCGCATCTGGTACGGAATGCCCGGTTACGCCAAGTCCGCGAGCAGTCCCGTCCTCGTCTTCTTCCGGAACGACGAGCGCATGAGCCTCGGTGTCTCCGAGAAGGCCACGCTCAAACCCGCGGGTGGGAGGGACGGGCTGCTCATGCCTGCGGCCTGGTACTTCGACCGACTCGACGATGCCACCGAGCAACGTGTTGCCGAGATCGTCCGCGGCGCCCTCGAATGATGCTGGCGGAGCGCTGAGCGGTCGGGTTAGCGTGAACGGGTCAATTGCAAATAGCGGCCACCGCAACCCGAGCGTGCCCACCCCGTGACCCGGGCGCGACGGCGGCCCAGCAGGCTCATCGCATGGCGGAAGTGGTCTACCTCGTCGCGTCGGTGCTCTGGATCGTCGTGGTCCTCGGCGCGGCCGGTTTCGCCGGCTGGTTCGCCCTCAAGGTGCGCGCCCGACGCCGACGGGTGAACCGGATCCTCGCCGTGGTGCGCGTGCCCGTCGCGCTGGTGCTCGCCACCGCGACCAGGCGGCGCTGAGTTTCGCCGCACCGCCGGCGCGGGTATCTGCTGAGCACCCGACGAAGGAGGCCCCGCGGTGAGCGGCAGCAAGAAGGCGAAGAACAAGATCGACCAGCTCAGCGGTAAGGGTAAGGAGCTTCTCGGCCGGGCGACCGGCGACCGGGTGCTCGAGGACGAGGGCCGCGGCGATCAGTCGATCGCCCACCTCAAGGGCGCGGGCGAGAAGATCAAGGACGCGTTCCGGCGCTGATCAGTCGGCGAGCACGCCGATCTCCGCACCCAGCCGGTACCCGGGCGCCAGCGGAAGGTCGTCGCCGCTCCAGAACTTGCCGGGGTCGAACCAGTTGTCCTGCTTCTCGGTCGCGAGCAACCCCATCTCCTCATACGTGATCGCGACGGTCTCCGCGCAGTACGCCGTCTGCAACCCTGCCGCCCGGATCCGTTCCTTGCGGCGTTCGGCCGACTCGCGCACCTTCCGGTGGACATACGGGATGCCGCGGGTGAAGTCGCTGACCGTTGGCAGCCGGCCGCGCAGCCACCGGCCGGTCAGCCGGGCGGTACTGGGGAATGGTGTGCCGTCCATGCGGGCGATCACCCGCAGCATCCGGTCCTCCTGTTGGCGGGTGACCGACGGCTCGAGCTGACGCAGCCAGCACCGCTGCCCGTAACTGGTCATCCACCGCTCGACCACCTGGCGGGCATCGTTGAGTTGCACGCCGCGATGGTTGGTGCCGGTCCACAGGTCGGCCAGCTTGTCGCCGAGCTCGGCATGCCAGATCAGGGGCGGCAGATCATCGACGGCGACGGTCATCCCGACGTGGTTGACCGGCGCGTTGGTCAGGGTCTGGATCGCGCGATCCGGCCCGGAGGCGCCGCGGAACAACCACACGTCGCCGGTCCGCGTCTCCTCGAGGGCTCTCGTCAGCGACACCGTGTTGACATTCACCTGCGCAGCGTAGGCACACTCTGATGATGCGCAATGTGTGGAAGTGGGTCGGGTTGGCCGGTGTCGCCGGAGTCGTCACCGGCGGGGCGCTGGTCGCGCGCGATCAACGGCGGCGCAAGGCCTACACGGCCGACGACATCCGGGCGCGGCTGCATCAGCGCCTCGACCAGGCGAACTCGGCCGAGGCCTAGCCGGTCACCGCGAAAAGGCGGTAGCTCCCGGAGAAGCCCTTGAGGTCGGCGTCGCGACCCTCGTCGACGGTGATGCCGTCACATCGGGCGACCGCATCGCGCACCGACTCGCTGACGAGGATCTCACCGCCGTCGGCTTGGGCGGCCACCCGCGCCGCCAGCGCCACATTGCGCCCGAACAGGTCTTCGCCGCGACGCACCGACTTGCCGGTGTGAATTCCGATTCGGACCCGAATACCGTTGGGCCGCTTGCGGAGTGCGTGCTGTAGCTGCTGGGCGCAGCGCACCGCCTGCTCCGGCGCGGCGAATGCGATCATGAAGCCGTCGCCCTGACTCTTGATGACGTGCCCGTCGTTGTCCTCGACGATCCGCTGCACCATGCGGGCGTGCCTGCCGATGAGCCGCGCCCAGGCCCGGTCGCCGATGCGATTGTTCAGCGCCGTCGAATCCTCGATGTCGGAGAACATGATCGCGACCCGACCGTCCGGGGCGAGCCGCGCGAGGTCCGGGCGTTCCACCTCGAACCAGTCGGTCAGATCCTCGATCGACGACCGCAGCGCGCCGCCGAAACCCTTCTCCCGCACCAGGTTGGCGGTCTGCCACAGATTCTTCACCGCCTCGCGACCGCCGGTGACCAGCATGTTTCGGGCGTCGACGCGGCCGCGCAGTTCGTCGGCCTCCTGCCGGGCCCGCGTCCACAGCACCCACAGCACTGCCAATCCCACCGCCTCGGCGAGCGCGACGGCGGCGAGGGCGTAGACGGCGATGTCGGATCCGGTCACCGCCCAAGTATCGGCGTCGTGCGTTCGCCGTGGGCGCGCCCCTGGCAAGATCGCGGCGAAAGCTGACCCGTCGGCCGCTATCGGGCGGGGGCCGAGTGGCCGACCATGGCGGAATGCACGCACAGATCGTCCTGTTCGACGGCTTCGACCCGCTCGACGTCATCGCTCCCTACGAGGTCCTGGTCGCGGGCAGCGACGCTCTGGAAGGCGAACTCGAGGTGACCCTGGTATCGGCCGAGGGGCCCCGCGAGGTCGTCAGCGGATCGCGTGGCCTGACCCTGCGCGCCACCGCCGACCTCGACCCCACCCGGCCCGGTTTCGTCATCGTGCCCGGCGCGGTCGGCCCGCTCGATGGCGATCCCGACGACGGGGTGGACACCATTCCCGTGCTGCTGGCCCGGTTCGGCGAGACCGCCGCGGTACCGCTGCTCCAGAAGGCGCTCGACAACCCGGACATCACGGTGGCGACGGTCTGCGGCGGTTCGCTCGCGCTGGCCATGGCCGGTCTCATCGACGGACGCCCCGCCAACACCCACCATCTGGGCGTGGACGTCCTGGAGGCCACCGGCGCTGTTCCGGTGCGGGCCCGCGTCGTCGACGACGGCGACCTGGTCAGCTCGGGCGGCGTCACCTCCGGTCTTGATCTGGCCCTGCATCTGCTCGACCGGACCTACGGGCCGCGGATTGCGCTGGCGGTCGAGGACATGTTCGCCTTCGAGCGCCGCGGCACCGTGTGGTCGGAGCGCGGCCGGCTGCCGAATACGGTGTGAGCGTGGGCATCACCGGCGACTGGGACGTCCGCATCAAGACACCTGTGGGATCACTGCGCGTCGACTACCACTTCGCCGACGAGAACGATGTGCTGGCCGGTCACGCGTGTGGCAGCTCGGAGACGGTGCCGCTGCGCGACATCGAGGTTTCCGACGACGCCGGCGTACAGCGGGTGCGTTGGCGCCAGACCGTCACGAAACCCATGCGGCTGCACCTCGAGTTCGACGTCGAGGTGAGTGGCGACCGGCTCACCGGACATTCACGCGCCGGCCGGTTACCGCGGTCTGCGGTGACAGGCGTGCGCCGTACCCCCGAGCAGAAGGAGACCGAATGAACCCCGAGTGGGGCTTTCCTGATTCCGACATCTGCGTCGCGGCAGAGCGATTGGCGTTCGAGGTGGCACCGACGGTCATCGCCAACCACTGCGTCCGCAGCTACCTCTTCGCCCGTGAGCTCGCCGCCGCCGACGGGCTGCGCAGCGGCGTCGACTACGACGACGAACTCGTCTTCCTCGCCTGCCTGCTGCACGACCTCGGCATCACCGAACACGGTGGGGGAGATCAGCGCTTCGAGGTCGACGGCGCCGACGCCGCAGCGCGGTTCCTCCGCGAACACGGACTGGCCGACGACCGCATCCGTACGGTGTGGCAGTCGATCGCGCTGCACTCCAGTGTCGGGTTGGCACACCGGTTCGGCCCCGAACAGGCGCTGTCGTTCGCCGGGATCAGCCTGGACGTCGACGGTATGGCGCGGGGCCGCCTGCCGGAGGGCTTCGCCGACCGGGTGCACGCGGCGTGGCCGCGCCACGACCTGGGCTACGCGCTGGCCGAGCTCATCGCCGCCGGCGCCGCGGCCAATCCGATGAAGGCGCCGCCGTTCACGTTGCCCGCCCTCCTGCACGAGGTGTTCAACGGATCGTCGTTCACGTTTCTGGAGCTGGTGAAGAACTCACCTTGGGGCGACCGGGTTCCGGTCACACCCCGGTCGACGAACCCGGCCGCACGATCATCAGAACCGTGACGACCACCCACAGGAGGTTGAACACACCGGTCGTCATGGCCAGGGTGGTGACGGTGGCGCCGTCGAGCGCGGCCCGCTGAGCGGGCAGTATCGCGGCGATGAGGACGACGACGGCGACCGCGGTCAGAGCGATCGACACCAGCACCCACGCGTCGGTGAGGACGCCCATCGACACTGCGGTGGCGAACCCCAGGACGGGCACCGCGAGTCCCACCGCGGCGTACGCCCGGCAGATCCGGTGCAGCACTGCCGCGGCCGCCGGCGCGCTCGCGTCCGGTCCGTGCAGCGCCCGGGCATAGCGCGGGAACATGCTGGCGGCCACCGCGATCGGTCCGACGGCCAGGATCGCGGCGATGACGTGGGCGCTGAGCAGGATGGCGGACATGATCGTCGACGTTAGGACACGCCGGTGCGTATCGCCTCGGCCGAATCCGCCACGCTGCGACGGGATCTGGCCAACCTCACCATCCCTCGGTCAGCACCCGGTCCAGGGTGTCGACGTAGAAGTCGGCGCTCTCGATGTCGATGCACAGCGGCGGCTTGGTCTTGAGGATGTTCGAATGGTCGCCGGTGGGCTGGATGATCACGCCGTAGTCGAGCATGCGCTCGCAGATCGCGGCTGTCTCCGCGCTCGCCGGTTCGAGCGTCTCCCGGTCCAGCACCATTTCCACCCCGAGGTACAGCCCGACGCCGTGCACGGTGCCGACGATCGGATGCCGCTCGCCGAGCGCCTCGAGCCGGCTCTTGAGGTGGCTGCCGACGCGGACGGCGTTGTCCTGCAGGTTTTCCGCGGCCAGGACGTCGAGCACCGTCAGCCCGATCGCGCAGGACAGCGGGCTGCCGCCGGTCGACGAGAAGAAGTAGCCCTGTGAGCGGAACGCCTCGGCGACGGCCCTGCTGGTGATCACCGCGCCGAGCGGGTAGCCGTTGCCGGTCGACTTGGCCACCGAGACGATGTCCGGAACCACCCCTTGCTGCTGGAAACCCCAGAACCAGTCGCCGAGTCGGCCGAAGCCCACCTGCACCTCATCGGCGATCGCGTAGCCACCCGCGTCTCGCACGGCACCGTAGACCTGCTCGAGGTAGCCGTCGGGCAGCGCCATCCCACCGGCGTTGCCGTACACCGATTCACAGATGAACCCCGCCGCCGGCCGCCCGTCGGCCGCCAACTGCCGGATCTGCTCGACCGCCTCAACCGCGTACCGGCCGACCTCGTCGCCGCGGTACTTCCCGCGGAAGCTGTTGGGGGACTCCACGGTGTGCACCCAGTCCGGGCGGGTCGCCAGCGCATTCGGATTGTCCGCGGTGGATGTGGATACCGCGTCCGTGCCGTAGGTCCAGCCGTGGTACGCCTCGCGCATCGCCACCACGTCGCGGCGACCCGTCGCGGCCAGCGCCAGCCGGATCGCGAGATCGCTTGCCTCCGAACCGGAGTTGACCAGAAAGACGGTGTCGAGAGACTCCGGCAGCAGGGCGGCGAGCCGCTCGCTGTACTCGACGACTGCGCTGTAGTTGAACCGCGAGTTGGTGTTCAGCCGGCGCAGTTGCCGATTCGCGGCGTCGGCGATCCGCGGATGCGCGTGTCCGAGCACCGTCACGTTGTTGACCATGTCGAGATAGCAGCGACCCGCCGTCGACATCAGATGGTGCCGCCAGCCGCGCTCGATCTGCGGCGGCCTGCGGTAGTAGTGCTCCTGCACCGGTGCAAAGCTGCGGTCGCGCCGGGACATGAGATCCGCAGCGGCAGTGACTGACTCGGTACCAGGCAATCCGAACAGCGGTGCGGGATCGCGGACCTGTGCCAGCCAGCCCGCCGCGATCTCCGGCCGAACCAGTCGTGGGGTGTGTGGTGCGCCGACGTCGCGCACGGCCACCTCCGTCCACTGTCCGGCGGGGCTTTCCGCCAGTGCGTCTCCGGCACGCACACTGCCCGTGGCCACCGACCGGACGCCGGTGAGCGTCATCTCGTGCCGGCGACCCTGCAGTGTCATTCCGTCGGCACCTCGGTCGACGACCTCCCCGTCCCAGGGTGCGACCAGCGGCACCGGCTGCGCCGTCCACAGGCCGACTCCGGTGGGTACCACCTCGGCGCTGCGCTGGTTCAGCGGAGGCGCCAGATCCAGGCGCGGCTCGGCGAATCGGGTGACCACCACCTGCGCACCGGCCTGCCGCGCCAACCGGTCGATGAGATCGCCGGGCAGCCACCCGCCGGGCTCGAACGCCCGGTCGTAGACCTCGGAGGTGACCGAAAGATCAAGCACGGCAACTGAATCCGGCGAAACCATGGGTGCGGTCACGGCCACCGGAGCAGTCGACCGGGGCACGCCCAACTCCGCCCGGATGGCATCCGTCATCACCTCGGCGGGCACACTGAGCGCCTGCTCGAACATCCGTTGCTCACCGTCGGACTGCGCGGTGAGGTAGGCGTTGTCGGGCTCCAGCGCGGCCTGCTGCGCACCGCTGACGATGAGCACTGCGGTGCGCAACACCACCAGCGGCCACAGCGCCTCGATCTCCGGGTCGGTCAGCGGGCGGACGGCGTGGAACGCCGCCACCGCGGGAAGGACCGATTCGGGTTCGGTGCCGGGATGGCCCAGCACCGACGAGGCGGCGATCGCCAGTTCAGACACCGCCCAGGTCCGGGTGAGGTCGCCGAAGTCGATCACCCCGTCGGGGCGCATGCTGCCGTCGGCGGCCCGGCTGACCACCACGTTGGCGTCGGTGACGTCGAGATGCACGGCCTGCTGCGGCAATTCGCCGGCCACGCGTTCGATGCGGGTCCACGCGTCCCGGGCGGCGTCGCGCAGTCTGGCCTGCTGCACCGGATCGTCGACGTGCTCGGCCAGCGCGGTCACCACCTCGTGCCCGTAACGCAGATCCCACTGCAGCGCCCGGTCCAGGCCGTCGTGTGCGAAGTCCCGGAGCGCCCGGCTGACGCGTCCGGCGACGTCGCCGAGCGCGGCGACCGCCGACGGCGACAGATGCTCGCAGTCGACCAGGGCGCCCCCGGGCAGATAGCGCAGCAGGCGGACGTAGGCGGTCCCGCCGGAGGGGCCGAAGAAGCCGTCGACCCGCGTGCACGCCCGGCCGTCGGTGTTCGGCAGCGGCACCGCGACGCGCAAGGCCGGTTCGGCCTCGGCGATCAGTTCGGCGGCGGCGTCCTGCGCGGCGATCTCGACTTCGTTGAACGCGGGGTTGGCGATCTTGAGCACGCCCGCGATCACGCCGCCGGCGGTGATCAGGAAGTTCTGATCCTGTTGGCTACCCAGCGATTTCGCCGTCGCGGTCAGGCCGTACGCGGAGGCGGCGAGAGCCTCGGCGGCCGCCTCATCGACCTGCGGGGCGGGTAGCTCGAGATTCTCGAAGAAGTTGAAGCCGACGGTGCGGCGACCGGCACTCACCGACTGACGAAGTCGACGACGACCTCGGTGAAGGCGTCGTTGTCGTCGCCGGCAGCGGTGTGTCCGGCCTCCGACAACTCGACGAACTCCGCCCGCGGCACCTTCTCCAGGAAGTCTCTGACCCCCTCCTCGCTCACCACGTCGGAGAGTTTCCCACGGATCAGCAGGATCGGGATGGTGAGGTCGATCGCGATCTGTTCGAGCTTCTCGACCCGCACGAACGGATCGTCGCCTGGCGCGGTGAGAAACGCCGGATCCCAGTGCCAGTACCAGCGTCCGTCGCGCTGCCGCAGGTTCTTCTTCAGGCCCTCGGGGCTGCGCGGTTTGGGACGGTGCGGCAGGTATTCGGCGACCGCGTCGGCGGCCTGTTCGAGGGAGTCGAAGCCGTGCACATGGTTGAACATGAAGTCGCGGATCCGCGCGCTGCCGTCCTTCTCGTAGCGCGGCACCACGTCGACCAGTACCAGTTGGGTGACCTGCTGCGGCCCGGCCTTCCCGGCGACCAGGATGCCGGTCAGACCACCCATGCTGGCGCCGATCAACGCGACCGGCCGCCCGATCTGGTCGAGCACCGCGAGCGTGTCCTCGCAGAGCATGTCCACCGAGTAGTTGGCGTCGGGGGAGCGGTCGCTGTCGCCGTGGCCCCGGCTGTCGAGTGCCACCACGTGCAGACCTGCGTCGCCCAGAATCTGACCGGTCTTCTTCCAGGAGTGCCGATTCTGCCCGCCGCCGTGCAGCATCAGGACCGTGGGCCGGTCGGCCCCCGGACCGGAGCCGGCGGCGTCACGGTTCCATTCATCGGCGACGAGAGTGAGCCCCTCGGCACCGCGGAATTCGACGACGCGTGGCTCACTGTGGGCGGACTTCGGCGCACTCACGGACGTTCCTCTCGATCACCCCGACCCCTCACGTTACCGAGGCGACAATTCCGGTCCCGAGAGACGGTCCACGTCCCTAAACTCTGCGCTCGTGCATCCGCCATCGCTGACCGACGACGAGCGCGAACGCATCATCGACGCTGCGTACGACTGCATCGCCGAACCGCACACCGGTCCGGTGCCGATCGCGGCGATCCTGGCCCGCGCCGAGGTCTCGACGCGGGCGTTCTACCGACACTTCACCTCCAAGGACGAGCTGTTCCTGCAGATGCTGCGTCAGGAGTGCGCCGCGCTCAACGGCCGTCTCGACCAGATCCTGGACAAGGGGGAGGAGCCGCTGCGTCAGCTCGAGGCGTGGATCGCTGAGATGCTCACGCTGGCGCACGATGCGCGGCTGCGGCAGCACATGCGGGTGATCGACTCCGACGAAGTGCGGGCGGCGAAGGGGTACCGCGAGGTGCGGGAGAGCACACATTCGGAACGCGAGCGGTCGCTGGTGCAGATCCTGTCCCGCGGCAGGAGTGACGGCAGCTTTCCCCTGAGCGATCCTGAACTGGACGCCGTCGCGATCAGCGCACTGGTGAGCCGGATGATGAGCGCCACCCCGCCGACCCGCGCCGCGCTGGTGCAGCGCACGCTCGCCCAGGTCCTCGATTTCGCGCTGCGGGCCGTCGGCGGTCAGCGCGCGGACACGGCGGGGCGATGAGTTCGGCGGTCGCATCGAGTCTGTCCCTGGACACACCCCATGGACAGGAGCACCGAGATGCCGTCGATCACCCCGTCGTTGTGGTTCGACCACGACCTGGAGGAGGCTGCCGCCTTCTACACCTCGATCTTCCCGAACTCCACCGTCGAGGAGTTCGTGCGCTACACCGACGCGGGCCCCGGTACGCCCGGCGAGGTCCTGTCGGCCACCTTCGTCCTCGACGGCACCCGCTTCATCGGCATCAACGGCGGTCCGCAGTTCCCGTTCACCGAGGCCGTCTCGTTCACCGTGCCCTGTCGGGATCAGGACGAGGTCGACCACTACTGGAGCCGCCTGCGCGACGGCGGCGCGGAGTCGCAGTGCGGCTGGCTCAAGGACCGATTCGGCCTCAGCTGGCAGATCGTCCCGGACCGACTGAAGGAACTGCTGGCCGACCCCGACCCGGCGCGGGCCGCCGCGGCGACCACGGCGATGCTCGGGATGCGCAAGATCGTCATCGCCGACCTGGAGGCGGCCGTCGCCGCCGTGTGAGCGTGCGCCGGGTGCTGACCGGCTCGTCGGGTAGGCCACGTAACGTTTCGATCGACACCGCCTGACGACGTGGTCCGCATGCAGGAGAGGAGCGCCATGGCCCCCGACGATTCCGCTGCCAGTGACGGCGTCGCCGTCGGCGAATCGACGGCGCCGGGTCATGACGACACCCACCTCGACGATCTGGACGACGACGACCGCGATCCCGCCCGGGTGCGGCGGCGCCGGCTGATCATCGGGGCGGTGGTCCTGGTGCTGGCGCTGGCCGGGACGACGGGCTGGCTGGGCTACCGCATGTACGAGACGCAGCAGGCGGAGAAGGAGCGTCAGCTGTACCTCGACGTCGGCAAACAGGCCGCGCAGAATCTGACGACCATCGACTGGCAGCAGGCCGAGGCCGACGTCCAGCGGGTCCTCGACGTAGCCACCGGCACCTTCTACGACGACTTCGAGCGGCGGGCGAAGCCGTTCATCGAGGTCGTCAAGGAAGCCCAGTCCAAATCGGTCGGCACCCTGCGGGAGTCGGGCGTGGAATCGGTGTCCGACAACGGAGCCCGGGTGCTGGTCGCGATCACCGTTCAGTCGTCGAACGCCGGCGCCCCCGACCAGGCGCCCAAAGCGTGGCGGATGCGATTGACACTCCAACGCGTCGACGACACTGCGAAGGTGTCCAACGTGGAGTTCGTGCAGTGAGCGAGAAGCCCGAGGCGCCGGCCGAAGAGACCGCCGAGGCGCCGGCCGAAGAGACCGCTCCCGAGACCCCGACGCCCAGGCGCTCGCCGAAGCAGATCCTCGCGCGCGCCGCATTGCCGACGCTGGTGGTGCTGCTCGTCGCGGCCTGCGGATTCTTCCTGTGGCAGAACTTCACCGCGAGCCGGGACGCCACGGCCCGAACGGAGTCGGTGCAGGCGGCCCGCGAGATCACCGTGTCGATGCTGACCTATCAGCCCGACACCATCGACGAGGAGCTGTCGGCCGCGCGTGAACGGCTCAGCGGCGCCTGGAAAGACCAGTACGGCTCGATGGTCGACACGGTGATCGCCCCGGAGGCCAAGGCGCAGGGCATCTCCGCGGCCGCCGAGGTCGCGGCGTCGGCGTCGGTGTCCGCCGAACCCGACCACGCTGTGGTCCTGCTGTTCGTCAACCAGACGGTCGCCGTGGGCACCGCCGCCCCGACCGTCACCCCGTCGAGTGTGCGGGTCACGCTCGACAAGATCGACGATCAGTGGACGATCTCGGAATTTCAGCCGGTATGACCGAACCACGGTGGCTCGACGTCAACACCCCCGCCGTGCAACTGCGGGCGCTGGTCTGGGGACCGGAGGACCCACACGCCCCGATCGCGCTGTGCCTGCACGGCTTCCCCGACACCGCCTACGGCTGGCGCAAGGTGGCACCGATGCTGGTCGATGCCGGCTGGCGGGTCGTGGCGCCGTTCATGCGCGGCTATGTGCCGTCCTCCCTGGCCAACGACGGCAGCTACCACGTCGGTGCCCTGATGGACGACGCGCTGCGCGTCCTACAGGCCGCCGGGCCGACCGGCCGCGACGTGCTCATCGGTCATGACTGGGGCGCGATCGCCGGCGCCGGGCTGGCGGCCATGCCGGACAGCCCGTTCGACAAGACCGTGATCATGTCGGTACCCCCGGCGGCGGCGTTCCGTCCGCTCGGCCGGGTACCCGGCACTCTGCGGCTGACCGCGAGACTGCCGCGCCAACTGATGCGCAGCTGGTACATCATGTACTTCCAGCTGCCCTGGCTGCCGGACCGATCGGCGTCGTGGGTGGTGCCCCGGCTGTGGCGACAATGGTCGCCCGGCTACCCCGCCGCCGAGGATCTGCGGCATGTCGATGCGGCGATCGGCGCGGAACCGCGCTGGCGTGCCGCACTCGGCTACTACCGCGCGACCGTCCGCAACTCCCGGCCACCCGAGCGCTACCGCGAACTGCATCAGCACTGGCTGTCCGCCCCGATGTTGCCCACGCTGTACCTGCACGGCCTCGACGACGGTTGTGCCAGCGCGGATTTCATGCGCTGGGTGCAGCCGATCCTGCCGGACGGCAGCGCGTCCGCCGCCGTCGAGAACGCGGGTCACTTCCTGCAACTCGAACAGCCCGAGGTCGTCGGTAGGCACATCCTCGACTTCATCGGTCCCGCCCGCTGACCCGCCCGGTCCCATGACGGTGCGCCGGCTCGCGGCGGTCGACGCCCAGACCTACTGGCTGTCGGCGAAGGTGCCCAGCGATCAGTTCCTGACGTACGCCTTCGCCGGTGCGCCCGACGATCTGTCCGGCGCGGTCGACGCGGTGCTGCGACGGGCCGCGTCCTGCGCCGATCTGACTCTGCGGGTGCAGGAGCGCCGCGCGGGCTATCCGGTGTGGGCGTCGGCCGCCGTCGACGAACGCCACGCGGTGGTGCACCGCCTCGACGGTGCGGACTGGACCGACTGCCTGACCGCGGTCGAAGCGCTGGCCGACGAGCAACTCGACGCGCGGCAGGCCACCTGGCAGGTGCACCTGTTCCCGTCGATCAGCGGTGTGCCGGGAGTCGACGATGTGGGGACGGTGGCGGTCGTGCAGATGGCGCACGCGCTGGCCGACGGGGTGCGGGGTGCGGCACTGGCGGCGTGGATGTTCGGGCGCGACGATCCGGTGCCCGTCGTGCCGTCACCGCCGCGGTGGGAATCGGCCGTGCTGCCGTGGCGGGCGATCCGCGCGGCGCGTACGCATCGGCAACTGGTGCGGGATGTGGCGGCCGCGCGCGTTGCGCCACAGGGGGAGTCGTTTCCCCTACTGCGCAGCAACGCCCGCCCCGACGGGGCGCGCAGTCTGCGGACCCTCGTGCGACACCGCTCCGGCGTGTCCGGGCCCACCGTCACCGTCGGTGTCCTGACCGCGATCGGGGAGGCGCTGGCCGCCCACCTGGGGGAGCTCGGGGACGATACGAGCCGCCTGGGCGCCGAGGTGCCGATGGCCAAGGGGGGCCAGCGGCCGGCGCACAACCACTTCGGCAACATGAGCGTCGGTCTGTTCCCGGGGCTGCCACCGGCGGAGCGGGCGCGGCGCATCGCGGCGGTGCTCGCCGACCGCAGGCGCCGCGCTGCCCATCCCGCGATGATCGCGGACCGGGCGGCGTCCGCGGCGACCCCGGCGCGGCTGCTGCGATGGGGCGTCGCGCAGTTCGACCCGGATGTCCGCGCAGCACAGGCGATCGGTAACACCGTGGTGTCGTCGGTGCACCGCGGCCCCGCCGATCTGCGGTTCGGCGGGGCACCCGTGGTGCTGACCACCGACTCGATGCCGCTGTCGCCGATGATGGGACTGACGCACGGCGTGCACGGCATCGGCGACACCGTGACCGTCAGCGTCCACGCCGCACAATCGGCGATCGGCGACGTCGACGCCTACACCGAACGCCTCGCCGAGGCGCTCGACCGGCAGTGGTAGCCCCCACGGGGGTGTCCGACGGCTTAACAGATGTTCTAGATTCTGTTGCATGACTGCCTACGATGTCGGCGTTCTCATCCTGCGTGTGGTGCTCGGCCTGACCATGGCCGCCCACGGCTACAACAAGTTCTTCGGCGGGGGCCGTATCCCCGGCACCGCCGGCTGGTTCGACAGCATCGGCATGAAGCCCGGCATGTTCCACGCCCGGGTCGCCGCCACCACCGAGATGGCCGCCGGGATCGGACTGGCCGTCGGTCTGCTGACCCCGGTGCCCGCCGCGGGTTTCGTCGCACTCATGCTCGTGGCCGCGTGGACCGTGCACCGCGCCAACGGTTTCTTCATCGTCAAGGAGGGCTGGGAGTACAACCTGATCCTGGCCGCCGCTGCGGTGGCCGTCCCAGCGATCGGGCCCGGCAAGCTCAGCCTCGACTACGCCCTGTTCCACGGCTCCGGGGTGTGGGATCTGGTGCAGGGCTGGTGGGGACTGGTGATCGCGCTGGTCCTCGGCCTGGCCGGCGGCATCGGCCAGCTGGTGATCTTCTACCGCCCGCCGGCCAAGACGGGCTGAAACCGGGTAACCCGTTCCGTCAAACTAGAACGCGTTCTAGTCTTGGGGCATGGGATTTCTCAAGCCCGACATGCCCGTCGTCGACTTCGCCGAGTGGAGTAAGGGCACCCGCTCGGAGAAGATCCGGCCGATGGCCCATCACTGGGCCGAGGTCGGTTTCGGCACGCCCGTGGTGATGCACCTGTTCTACGTGGTGAAGATCCTGCTCTACATCCTCGGCGGCTGGTTGTTCGCGCTGGCCACCTCCGGTGTCGACCGCTTCACCAACGTCGCGCAGTGGTGGACCGAACCGATCGTGTTCCAGAAGGTCGTGCTGTACACGATGCTGTTCGAGGTCGTCGGCCTCGGCTGTGGGTTCGGCCCGCTGAATAACCGGTTCTTCCCGCCGATGGGGTCGATCCTGTACTGGCTGAGGCCCGGCACCATCCGGCTGCCACCGTGGCCGGGCCGGGTGCCGCTGACCAAGGGCGACACCCGCACCCCGCTGGACGCCGCGCTCTACGGCGCGCTGCTCGTCGTGCTGTTGATCGCGTTGTTCTCCGACGGCACCGGACCGGTGCCCGCGCTCGGCACGACCATTGGTGTGCTGCCCATGTGGCAGATCTGGACGATCCTCGGACTGCTCGCGGTGCTGGGACTGCGCGACAAGGTGATCTTCCTGGCCGCACGCGGTGAGGTCTACGGCTCGTTCACCGTCGCGTTCCTGTTCGTCGGCTACGGCGTCGACATGATCCTGGCCGCCAAACTCGTCTGCGTCGCGATCTGGATGGGTGCGGCGACGTCGAAGCTCAACAAGCACTTCCCGTTCGTGATCTCGACGATGATGTCGAACAACCCACTGATCCGGACGAAGTCGCTGAAGCGCAGGTTCTTCGAGAAGTTCCCCGACGACCTGCGGCCGGGCCGGGTCTCGCGGGTCATCGCCCACTTCAGCACCGCGATCGAGATGCTCGTACCGCTGGTGCTGCTGTTCAGCCACGGCGGTTGGCCGACGGCGATCGCCGCGTTCGTCATGCTGGTCTTCCACTTCGGCATCCTGTCGGCGATCCCGATGGGCGTGCCGCTGGAGTGGAACGTCTTCATGATGTTCTGCGTGGTGACGCTGTTCGTCGGTCACGCCGACGTCGGTCTGTCCCAGCTGAGCACACCGCTGCCGGTGGTGCTGTTCGCCGTCCTGGCGATCACCGTGGCGCTGGGAAACCTGTTCCCGCGCAAGATCTCCTTCCTGCCGGGGATGCGGTACTACGCCGGCAACTGGGACACCACGTGGTGGTGCATCAAGCCGTCGGCCAACGAGAAGATCGAGCGCGGACTCGTCGCCATCGCCAGCATGCCGGCCTCCCAGCTCGAGAAGGTGTACGGCAGCCCCGAACAGGCGATGATCTACCTGTACAAGGGATATGCGTTCCGCGGCTTCAACTCTCACGGCAAAGCGCTGTTGACGCTGGTGCACAACGCCCTGGCCGGACGCAACCAGGACGACTACGTCATCACCGAAGGCGAACGGTTGTGCAGTACCGCGGTCGGCTGGAACTTCGGCGACGGCCACATGCACAACGAGCAGTTGATCGCCGCAATGCAGAAGCGCTGTCATTTCGAACCCGGCGAGGTGCGCGTCATCCTCCTCGACGCCCAGCCGATCCACCGGCAGCGTCAGGAGTACCGGCTCGTCGACGCCGCCACGGGCGAGTTCGAACGCGGCTACGTCAACGTATCCGACATGGTGACCGGCCAGCCGTGGAGCGACGACATCCCGGTCCAGGTGACGTGGCGGCGGGACAGCGCTACCCCATCCAGTCGGGGGTGATCCGCAAGCTCCTCACCCCATCCAGTCGGGGGTGATCCGCAAGCTCCTCACCCCATCACGTCCCGGACCTTGACCGTCTCCAACCCCTGCAGCAACAGCGCACGCGCGGTGTCGAGGTGTTTGCGCCAGTGCGCCTCGGCGGCCGCGCCGTCGCCGGAGCGCATCAGCTGCAGCAGCCGGCGATAGGACCGCATCAGCTTGTCGTAGTCCGACTTCGACGGGGGATTGCTCTCGCTCATCGCGAACGCCGTGTGCCGCACCGTGATCTCGTGCAGCATCCCGGCGATGATGTTGAGCGTCGCATTGCCCGACAGCTCGACCATCCGGCGGTGGAACTCACCCGTCGTCTCGGCGAGCCGACCCGTGTCCCAGCCGTCCGGCACATCCTCGGCCAGCGTGCGTTCCAGTTCGTCGTAGGCGGCGGTGTTGCCCGATTCGGTGAGCAACCGCACCGCCATCGGCTCGATGCCGGAGCGGGCCGTCATGACGTCGGCGATGGTCGCGCCCGACAGCTCGAGCAGCAGCCCGGCTGGGCGCGCGACGATCTCCGGTCCCGGAACCCGCACCCGGGCGCCGGTACGCGATCCACGGCGCACCTCCACGAGCCGTTCGGACTCCAGCACCCGCACGGCCTCGCGCAGCGTGGGCCGGCTGACGCCGAAATGCGCCATCAGTTCGGCTTCATTGGGGAGGAAGTCGCCCTCTTTGAGCTGTCCGTCGACGACCATGCGGCGCAAGGTGCCCGCCACCAACTCGGCCGTCTTCGGAGAGCGGACGGCGGCGGTCGCGGCGCTCACCCCGATCATCGGGGCCAGCGGTGTCGTTCGAGCCACCTGGCCTCCCTATCCGCTGCCAGCCGACGGCCGGCTGTACAACTCAGTAAACCATCTGACCGAGGGAACGAGCGTGACGCGCGTCCACCAACCAGCTGGTTGACCTAGTAAACCTTGTCCTCTACCGTCGTGTCGAACCCGCCTGTTTGTTGGAACTTCGAAGGAGAAGTGTCATGGCTGATGCCGTCATCGTCGAGGCCGTGCGGTCGCCCGTCGGCAAGCGCAACGGAGCGCTGTCGGGAGTACACCCCGCCGAGCTCTCCGCCCAGGTCCTCAACGGATTGGTCGAGCGCGCAGGCGTGGATCCCGCGCTGGTCGACGACGTCATCTGGGGCTGTGTCATGCAGGCCGGTGAGCAGGCCCTCGACATCGCCCGCACCGCGGTGCTCTCCGCCGGCTGGCCCGAGACGGTGCCCGGCGTGACGGTCGACCGCCAGTGCGGGTCGAGCCAGCAGTCGCTGCACTTCGCCGTCGCCGGTGTGGTGGCCGGCCACTACGACGTCGTCGTGGCCGGCGGTGTCGAGTCGATGTCGCGCACCCCGATGGGCTCCTCGCTGGCCAACGGCGGCAACCCCTACGGCGAGTCGTTCAAGGCCCGCTACGACAAGACCCCGAACCAGGGTGTGGGCGCCGAGATGATCGCCGAGCAGTGGGGTCTGAGCCGCACCGAGCTCGACGAGTTCTCGCTGCGATCCCATGAGAAGGCCGCTGCCGCACAGGATTCCGGCGCCTTCGCCGACCAGATCGTCGGCATCAAGACCAAGGACGCCGACGGCAACGACACCGTCGTCCTCGAGGATGGCGGTATCCGCCGCGGTGGCACCGTCGAGTCGATGGCCAAGATCAAGCCGGCTTTCAAGGAGGACGGCGTGATCCACGCCGGCAACTCCAGCCAGATCTCCGACGGATCGGCTGCGTTGCTGCTCATGTCGGCCGAGAAGGCCAAGGAGCTGGGCCTCAAGCCGCTGGCGAAGGTGCACACCGCGGTGTTGGCCGGCGCCGATCCGGTGATCATGCTGACCGCGCCGATCCCGGCCACGCAGAAGGCGCTCAAGAAGTCCGGCCTGAGCCTGGACCAGATCGGTGCGTTCGAGGTCAACGAGGCGTTCGCCCCGGTCCCGATGGCGTGGCTCAAGGACATCGGCGCCGACGAGAAGGTGCTCAACCCCAACGGCGGAGCCATCGCACTCGGCCATCCGCTCGGCGGCTCGGGTGCGCGCATCCTGACCACGCTGCTCTACCACATGCGGGACAACAACATTCAGTACGGCTTGCAGACCATGTGCGAGGGTGGCGGCCAGGCCAACGCGACGATCCTGGAACTCCTGTGACCGAGGCCGCGACCCCTGTGCCCGGCGCTCTCGTCGAACGCCGGGGCAACGTCATGATCATCACGATCAACCGGCCCGAGGCCCGCAACGCGATCAACGCGTCGGTGTCCATCGGGGTCGGCGACGCCCTCGAGGAAGCGCAGCAGGACCCGGAGGTCCGGGCGGTCATCCTGACCGGTGCCGGCGACAAATCCTTCTGCGCCGGAGCCGATCTCAAGGCGATCTCCCGCGGCGAGAACCTCTTTCACCCCGAGCATTCGGAGTGGGGTTTCGCCGGCTACGTACGCCACTTCATCGACAAGCCGACCATCGCCGCGGTCAACGGCACCGCGCTGGGCGGCGGTACCGAACTCGCGCTCGCCAGCGATCTGGTGGTCGCCGAGGAACGTGCGAAATTCGGCCTGCCCGAGGTCAAGCGGGGCCTGATCGCCGGTGCCGGTGGGGTGTTCCGCGTCGTGCAGCAGTTGCCGCAGAAGGTCGCCCTGGAGCTGATCTACACCGGTGAGCCGCTGTCGTCGGCGGATGCGCTCAAGTGGGGCCTGATCAATCAGGTGGTGCCGGACGGCTCAGGAAGCAGCGCGGTCGATGCCGCGCTCGAACTCGCCGCACGGATCACCTGCAACGCGCCGCTGGCGGTGCGGGCCAGCAAGCGGGTGTCCTACGGCGCCGTCGACGGTGTGGTCGCCGCCGACGAGCCGTTCTGGAAGCAGACGTTCAGCGAGTTCTCCACGCTGCTGAAGACCGAGGACGCGATGGAGGGTCCGATGGCCTTCGCGCAGAAGCGCGAACCGGTCTGGAAAGCCAAGTAACACAAGACGTTAGGAAATACCATGAAACGCACCATCTACGACGCCGAGCACGAGGCGTTCCGCGACACCGTCAAGGAGTACATCGAGCGCGAACTCGTCCCGAACGCCGAGAAGTGGGAGACCGAGCGCATCGTCGACCGGTCGGCCTACACCGCGGCGGGTAAGTACGGGCTCATCGGGTTCAACATGCCCGAGGAGTACGGCGGCGGTGGCTCCGACGACTTCCGGTTCAACGCGATCATCGACGAGGAGACCGCCAAGGCCGGGGTGCACGGTCCCGCGCTGAGCCTGCACAACGACGTCGTCGGCCCCTACTTCAAGGACCTGACCAACGACGAGCAGAAGAAGCGCTGGCTGCCCGGCATCACCAGCGGCGAGACGATCATCGCCGTCGCGATGACCGAGCCCGGCGCGGGCAGCGACCTCGCGGGCATCCGGACCTCCGCCGTGCGTGACGGGGACGACTGGATCATCAACGGCTCCAAGACGTTCATCTCCTCGGGTATCAACTGCGACCTCTGCGTCGTCGTCGCCCGCACCGATCCGGAGGCCGGTCACAAGGGCTTCTCACTGTTCGTGGTGGAGCGGGACATGGAGGGCTTCAGCCGCGGCCGCAAGCTCGACAAGATGGGCCTGCATTCGCAGGACACCTCCGAGCTGCACTTCGAGAACGTCCGGGTGCCCAACGCCAACCTGCTCGGCAAGGAGGGTCGCGGGTTCTACCACCTGATGACCAACCTGCCCTCGGAGCGGCTGTCGATCGCGATCTCGGCGATCGCCGGCGCGCGTGCGGTGTTCGACGAGACGCTGCAGTACAGCAAGGACCGCAAGGCGTTCGGCCAGCCGATCGGCAGCTTCCAGCACAACCGCTTCCTGCTCGCCGAGATGGAGACCGAGCTCGAGGTCACCGAGAACTACATCGACCGCTGCCTGCAGGGCGTCGTGGACGGTGAGCTGACCGCCGTCGAGGCGGCGAAGGCCAAGTGGTGGGCGACCGAGGTGGCCAAGAAGGTCGTCGACCAGTGCGTGCAGCTGCACGGCGGCTACGGCTACATGCTCGAGTACCGCGTCGCGCGCGCCTACGTGGACGGCCGCATCCAGACGATCTTCGGTGGCACCACCGAGATCATGAAGGAGATCATCGGCCGCGACCTCGGCGTCTGAGGTTCGTCAGTTCGTCCCCCTGAAACAGAATCGCCCCGCCTCGCAAGAGGAGGGGCGATTCTGCACTATCCGAGTGTCAGGCGGCCGGGGCCGCGGTCTCAGCGGGCAGCGGCGTCGCGGGCTCGGTGGTCTCGGTCGGGGTGTCGGTCGTTGTGGTCTCGGTCGTCGACGAGGTCCCCGTCGGGGTGAGCGGCGTCGGCGCATCGGCCGGATCGAGCACCGTGTCGATCATGTAGATCCGGGCGTTCTCGGCAGAGATCCCGCCGCAGATCACCTTGGCGGTGTCGTTGACCGTGATGTCACCGTTCGTGCCGACGACGTTGATCTCGGCGCCCTGCTGGGTGGGCCGCTGACCCTTCACGTCGGCGGGACCCAGCAGACCGAGGAACACGTGGTAGTAGTCCAGGTCGGTCAGCGCGGCCGGATTGCTCTTCAACGCCTCGAGCTGCTCGGGCGGCAGCTTCGCGAACGCCTCGTTGGTCGGCGCGAACACCACGTACGGGCCGTTGTCGAGCACCGACGCCACGTTCACCGCGGGGTTGAGCCCGCCGGAGACCGCCGCGCTGAAGGTGCTCAGGTCCGGGATCTGCGCGAGGACCTGGCTGACCGGCTGGTTGGCGAAGCTCTTCCAGTTCGGGTTGGCTGCCCGGAAGGGATCGCAGTCGCCCTCGAGCGGGCCGAGCGGGGTCTCCACCGACGACGGCTCGGTCGTGGGCTGGGCATAGGCATTGACCGACAGGGGCAGGGACACCGCGATCGCGGCGATACCCACGGCGGCTCCCACTGTCTTGATGCGGGTATTCACTCTCGGCTCCTCAGCTCGTCAGGACGCCTGCGGATGGGCGGCGTCGGACCGGCTACCTGTGTGGCGCCGTTTCGGATGCTAAGGGCACCGCTGGCCTGCGACCAACTCGGCGACCTGCACCTTCACCCGCCGGAGGCTGCTGACCTGCACCGATGCAGGCTGAATCGGTTGTCTCACACCGCAGCACAAACGCCCGCATACGATGACGCCCATGCCAGAACCGCTGATCATCACCCTCGGTGAGAACGCCCCGGACCTGCACGAGACGGCGTGGGTCGCGCCCAACGCCGCGGTGATCGGCCGGGTGTCGCTGCTCGCGAAGGCCAGTGTCTGGTACGGCGCCACTCTGCGCGCCGAGGTCGAGCCGATCGAGATCGGGATGGGCAGCAACATCCAGGACGGCGTCACCGTGCACGTCGATCCCGGCTTCCCGGCCACCATCGGCGCCAACGTCAGCGTCGGGCACAACGCGGTCCTGCACGGCTGCACCATCGAGGACGACTGCTTGATCGGGATGGGCGCCGTCGTCCTCAACGGAGCGCGGATCGGCCGGGGCTCGCTGGTCGCGGCCGGCGCCGTCGTTCCGCAGGGCGCGCAGATCCCCGAGCGGTCGCTGGTCGCCGGCGTCCCCGGCAAGGTGCGTCGCGAACTCGCCGACGCCGACGTCGACGGCAACCGCACCAACGCGGTGCTCTACCAGCACCTGGTCGACGTGCACCGCTGACAGCGGGGTGTGGCGCGGGCAACGCCAACACGACGGTTCCCGGCGAGCGGACCCGGGTACCAAGCGGGAGTGAACACTCAGCGGGTGCTCGTCACGGGCGCCACCGGGTACATCGGCTCGCGGCTCGTCGCTGCGCTCCTGCAGGAGGGGGCCGACGTCGTCGTCGCGAGCCGCACCGTCGAGCGGCTCCGGGAATTCGGGTGGTACGACGACGTCACGAGCGTGTCGCTCGACGCCTCCCAGCCGGAATCGGTCAAACAGGCGTTCGCCGACGCCGGTGAGGTCGACGTCGTCTACTACCTGGTGCACGCCATCGGACAGCCCGACTTCCGCGAATCCGACAACCGTGCCGCCAGGACCGTCGCCGAGGCCGCCCGGGACGCCGGCGTCAAACGCATCGTCTATCTCGGCGGGTTCGTGCCGACCGACGACACCCTGTCCGAGCATCTGGCCAGCCGGGCCGAGGTGGCCGAGGCGCTGTCGGTCGACGGCGGGCCCGACGTGGTCTGGCTGGGCGCGGCGATCGTCATCGGGGCGGGGTCCACGTCGTTCGAGATGCTGCGCTACGTGGGCGATCGGTTCTGGCTGATCCCGATGCCGAAGTGGGCGGCCAACCCGCTCGACCCCATCTCGGTGCGCGACGCGCTGCACTACCTCGTCGCCGCTGCCGACACCGAGAACGTCCCGGCCGGCGCGTACGACATCCGCGGCCCCGAGACCACCACATACGGCGATCTGCTGCTGCGCTACGCCTGTCTGTCTGGCCGACTGCGGGCACCCCTACCGGTCCGCGGGATCGCCATCGGCCTGATCTCGCAGGTCAGTGGTCTGGTGTTGCCGGTGCCCGGCGGGCTGGCCGGCGACCTCGTGGAATCGCTGGACCATCCGATGACCGCGTCCAAGCTCGGCATTCGCGACATCGTGCCCGATCCGCCCGGCGGGCTGATGCCGATCGACGAGGCCGTGAAACGTTCGCTGGCGTCCCGGCGCGCCCAACCGGTCGACAAGCTCAGCGACGTCCACCATCTGGCGGACACCGACCCCGACTGGGCCGGAGGCGATACGCTGCGGATCAAGCAACTCGTCCGAACCATCACCCCACCGCTCGCCCGGCCGGCGCTGGCGCTGTTGGGTGCGGTGCCCGGCCCCGTCGCCGGTGCGCTGCGCACCGGTTTGGACACCCTGGTCAACCTGGTACCGAAAGGTCATCCGGCATGACGGAGGTTTCACCCCCGCCCTGCGACGAGCGCAGCGGCTTCCTCGCCGAAGCGCGCCGCATCCTGACCGGCGTCGCCGAGCCCCACAACGAAGGCCCGGCCACGATCCGCCGTCGCCGGATTCTCGTCGCACTCTTCGTCGTCGTCGGGTTCGTGCTCCTGGGCTACTCGCTCCGGCTGCCGCCCGGCGATCCGTCGTTCTACTGGTTCACCATGGCCCTGGCGGCGTGGTGGACGCTCGGCGCTTTCGTATCGGGACCGGTCCATCTGGGCCGGATCTGCTTCCGCGGACGCAATCAGCGACCGGTGATCACCGGTACCGCGGTCGGAGTGATCCTCGGTGCCATCTTCGTGGTCGGCGGGCTCGTAGCCCGCGAGATCGAGCCGGTGCGCGACTACATCGTCCAGGTCCTCGCATACGCCAACCAGGGATCGCTTGCCGTCATCGTGGCCATCACCGTGATCAACGGCCTGGCCGAGGAACTGTTCTTCCGCGGTTCGCTGTTCACCTCCCTGGGCAAGCGCAACAACGGCTGGTTCGCCTTCGTCGTCTCGACCGTCATCTACGTGATCGTCACGGGCGTCAGCACGCAGAATCCGATGCTGGCGTTCGCAGCGGTCATCCTCGGCACGGTCTGCGCGATGGAACGCCGGGCGACCGGCGGGGTGCTCGCTCCCATGCTGACCCATTTCTTCTGGGGGCTGGTCATGGTCCTTGCGCTGCCACCGATCTTCGGCGTCTGACGCCCGGTCAGCTCAAGGGGTGGGCGATCTCGTCGCGCGGCATCCGCGCGGCGATCAGCGCCACCGCGGCCAGTAGCACCGGTGCGACGCCTGCCACCAGGAAGATCGTCTGCATCGGGATCACCTTCGACAGCGGCCCGACGATCGCGAACGACAGCGGCATGAACGCCAGCGAGACGAAGAAGTCCAGGCTCGACACCCGGCCCAGCATCTCGGTCGGCACCCGGCGCTGCAGCAGCGTGCCCCAGATGACCATGCCGGCGCCGTCGGTCAGTCCGATGACGAAGGTCGCCGCCGCCATCACAGGGAACGACGACGTCGTGCCCACGACGGCCAGCGGCAGGGAGCCCGCGCCCCACATCGCCATCATCACCGTCAGGTAGCGCCGCGGCATTCTCAGAGACGAGACTGCGAGCGCGCCGATGGCGCTGCCGATGCCGAAGAACGCGAGGACGAAACCGTATGCGCGGGCGCCGTCTTCGAAGCGCTGCTGCGCGATGAACGGCAACAGCACCTCGATCGGGCCGAGGACGAGGAGTACGAACACGCTGGCGAACAGCAATGTCCAGAGCAGCCACGGGGTGGACGTCACGAAGCGCACGCCGTCGCGCAGGTCGCGCAGAACATGGTTGCGCGGCGCGGCCGGCGGCTGCTGGGCGACCGCTGCCGGACGGGTTGCGACGAGCAGGAGCAGTGCGAGGCCGAAGAGCGCGGCCACGGTCACCGCGCCCACCGAGGGCACGGTGGCACCGACGACGACGCCGGCCACCGCAGGCCCGACCGAGCGCTGGAACACCGGACGCACGACGCCTTCCACACCGTTGGCGGCCAACAGATGTTCGGGCGCCAGGATGCGGGGGAGGATCGCGCTGTAGGCGGGGAAGAAGAACGCCGCAGCGATCCCCAGGGCCGCCGCCGCCACCGCGAGATGCCAGATGCGCAGCGCACCAACCACACTCAGCACTGCTACCGCCGACACCGCGGCGAGGTTCACGATCTGGACGAGGATGATGATGGCGCGCTGTTCGAATCGGTCAGCCGCGATACCGCCGACGAGCACGAACGCCACCAGGCCGCCGCCGAGGCAGGCGGCCACCAGGGACAGCGACGCGGGATCGTTGTCGAGTGCGATGACCTGCAGGGCCATCACGACGGTCCACATGCCCTCGGCGAAGATCGACAGCGACACCGCGGCGATCAGCAGCCGGTACTCGCGGGAAGCGAAGGGCGCGAGTACGCGCCACCGGCCGGTGCGGCAGGTGTCGGCTTCGTACTGCGTCTTCACCTGTCGATGGTCGCGGACGGGAGCTGTGCCCGTCCAACGATTTTCGGACTACCGGTCGGTGAACTCCGCGGTCCGCCGCTGCTGGAAAGCCTTGGTGCCCTCGCGGAAATCGTTGCCGGCGAGCAGTTCCAGCTGACCCTCGGTCTCGCGGCCCAGCGCTGCCTCGAGTTCGGTCAGCGTCGAAGCGTTGATGGCCTGCTTGGTCTTTCGCAGCGCCACCGCAGGCCCCGACCGCAACGTCGCCAACACCTTGTCCAGCTCGGCGTCGAAGTCCTCGGGTGGGTGCACCGCGGTCACCATGCCCCACTCATAGGCCTGCGCCGCGGTGATCCGTTCAGCCAGCAACGCCATCCGCATGGCGCGGATCCGGCCCACCGCGGCCGCGAACAGAGCGGATGCACCACCGTCGGGCATCAGACCGATCTTGGTGAACGCCAGCATGAAAAATGCCTTCTCCGAAGCGATCACGACGTCGCAGGCCAGCGCCAGCGAGGCCCCCACTCCGGCGGCCGGGCCGTGCACCGCCGCCACCACCGGCTTGGGCAGCGCGACGATCGACCGGACGGCCCGGTTGGCGGCGTCGAGCACCGCGTTGATGCCGACCTCGGCCTTCTTGTGCTGATCCTCCTCGCTGATTCCGGCGCCCGAGCTGAAGCCGCGGCCGGCGCCACCGAGCCGCACCACCTTGACCTGCGGATCGTCGGCCGCCCGGTCGAGGGTGTCGGCCACACCGTTGAGCATCTCGTCGGTCAGCGAGTTCAGGCTGTCGGGCCGGTTCAACGTCACGGCCAGCACGCCGTCGTTGAGTTCCACGGTGAGGTCGTCGATGCTCGTCATGAGTTCACCTTCGCATGCGCGGGCGATGCCCGTGGTCGGTCGACAAGGTTATACAAGTAAGCTATGTCGCGGTCAACTACTCCGAAGGAGCGGTAGAAATGGCGGGACCCCTGCACGGATTGCGCGTCGTCGAACTGGCCGGTATCGGTCCCGGTCCGCACGCGGCGATGATTCTCGGCGACCTCGGCGCCGACGTCGTACGTATCGAGCGACCGGGCAAGGGCCCGGGCATCCCGACGAAAGGTCGCGATCAGCTGCTGCGCAACCGTCGTTCGGTCGCCGCGAACCTCAAGACCGACGAAGGCCGCGAGCTCGTCCTCAAACTGGTCGCCAAGGCCGACGTCCTCATCGAGGGTTTCCGTCCCGGCGTCACCGAACGTCTCGGCCTCGGCCCGGAGGACTGCGCCAAGATCAACGAGCGCCTCATCTACGGCCGCATGACGGGGTGGGGGCAGACCGGCCCGCGCAGTCAGCAGGCCGGCCACGACATCAACTACATCTCGCTCAACGGTGTGCTGCACGCGGTCGGCCGCGCCGGCGAACGGCCCGTCCCCCCGCTGAACCTCGCCGGTGACTTCGGCGGCGGCTCGATGTTCCTGCTCGTCGGGATCCTCTCGGCGCTCTGGGAGCGGGAGCGCTCGGGCCAGGGACAGGTCATCGACGCCGCGATGGTCGACGGCTCCAGCGTCCTGGCGCAGATGATGTGGGCGTTCCGCGCGATGGGCATGTGGACCGACACCCGCGGCGAGAACATGCTCGACACGGGCGCGCCCTACTACGACACCTACACCTGCGCCGACGGTAGGCATGTCGCAGTCGGTGCCATCGAGCCGCAGTTCTACGCCGAGCTCCTCGAGAAACTCGGCCTGCAGGACGCCGGTCTGCCGGATCAGAACGACATGGCGCGGTGGCCGGAGTTGCGCGAGGCGCTCACCAAGGCGTTCGCCGAACACGACCGCGACCACTGGGCCGAGGTGTTCGCCGGCAGCGACGCCTGCTGCACCCCGGTGCTGTCGTTCGGCGAGGTGGAGAGCGAATCCCACAACACCGAACGCGACACCTTCTACCGCGAGGGCGACTGGCTGTTCCCGGCCCCCGCACCCCGCTTCTCCCGCACGCCCAACGCGGCGCCGAAGCCGCCCGGCGTGCCCGGCGCGGACACCGAAGCAGTTCTCAACGACTGGGCTTGAGCCCGAACAACAGAAAGGTATGTGCGAGTGGAAATCAAAGACGCCGTCGCCGTTGTCACCGGCGGAGCATCCGGACTCGGCCTGGCGACCACCAAGCGCCTGCTCGACCGGGGCGCCTCCGTGGTGGTCATCGACCTCAAGGGTGAGGACGCGGTCAAGGAACTCGGCGACCGGGCCCGCTTCGTGCAGGCCAACGTCACCGATCCCGAGCAGGTCAGCGCCGCGCTCGACGCCGCAGAGGAGATGGGCCCGCTGCGCATCAACGTCAACTGCGCGGGCATCGGCAACGCGATCAAGACCCTGAGCAAGAACGGCGCGTTCCCGCTCGAGGAGTTCAACAAGGTCATCCAGGTCAACCTGATCGGCACGTTCAACGTGCTGCGGCTGAGCGCGGAGCGCATCGCGAAGACCGAGCCCCTCGGGGAGGAGCGCGGCGTCATCATCAACACCGCGTCGGTCGCGGCCTTCGAAGGCCAGATCGGGCAGGCCGCCTACTCGGCGTCCAAGGGCGGGGTGGTCGGGATGACCCTGCCGATCGCCCGCGATCTGTCGCGCGAGTTCATCCGCGTGTGCACCATCGCGCCCGGCCTGTTCAAGACCCCGCTGCTGGGCTCGCTGCCCGAGGAGGCGCAGAAGTCCCTCGGCCAGCAGGTGCCCCATCCCGCCCGCCTGGGCGACCCCGACGAGTACGGCGCTCTGGCCGTGCACATCGTCGAGAACCCGATGCTCAACGGTGAGGTGATCCGCCTGGACGGCGCGATCCGGATGGCGCCCCGATGAGCCTGAGAACGAAATTCACCGAGACGTTCGGCATCGAGCATCCGATCGTCCAGGGTGGGATGCAGTGGGTGGGTCGCGCGGAACTCGTCGCGGCGGTGGCCAACGCCGGCGCCCTCGGTTTCATCACCGCGCTCACCCAGCCGACGCCGGCCGATCTGGCCAACGAGATCGCGCGCTGTCGCGATATGACCGACAAGCCGTTCGGCGTGAACCTGACGATCCTGCCGACGATCAACCCGCCGCCGTACGACGAGTACCGCCAGGTCATCGTCGACGCCGGCATCAAGATCGTCGAGACGGCCGGCTCGAACCCGGCCCCGCACCTGCCGATGTTCCACGACAACGGCATCAAGGTGCTGCACAAGTGCACGTCGGTGCGGCACGCCGTCAAGGCCCAGAGCCTGGGTGTCGACGGCATCAGCATCGACGGGTTCGAGTGCGCGGGACACCCCGGCGAGGACGACATTCCGGGTCTGGTGCTGATCCCGGCGGCGTCGGCCAAGATCGACATCCCGATGATCGCCTCGGGCGGATTCGCCGATGCCCGCGGCCTGGTGGCGGCGCTGGCGCTGGGCGCCGACGGCATCAACATGGGTTCGCGGTTCATGTGCACCGTCGAGTCGGCGATCCATCAGAAGGTCAAGGAAGCGATCGTGGCCGGCACCGAACTGGACACCGAGCTGATCTTCCGGCCGCTGCGCAACACCGCCCGCGTGGCGAGTAACGCGGTCTCGCGTGAGGTGGTCGACATCCTCAACAAGGGGGGTCAGTTCGAGGACGTCAAGGATCTGGTCGCCGGCAAGCGCGGCGTGAAGGTCTACGAGATCGGCGATCTGGATGCCGGCATCTGGAGCGTTGGGACCTCGATGGGCCTGATCAACGACATTCCGACGGTCGGCGACCTGGTGGCCAGGATGGTCGACGAGGCGGAGGAACTCATTACCGGTCGACTGGCCGGCATGGTGGGCTCGGCAGGAGACATGGTCGCGGTCTGAGACCGGACCGGGCAGCAAACGGCTCAACTGACACGCGCGCCATATGGGCGCGCGTGGTCAGCCGGCTTGGGCGAGGGGGGTCGAGTCGTCGAGCTGCTCAGAGGTGTCGCCCTCGACGAGAAAATCGCCGTGGTAGAGCGCCTCGAAGTCAACCTTGATGACATCGGCACTGGTGTCGTCGATCCACATGACTGAGAGCCTATGAGTCACCTTTAAGGATTCATTGAGTCACGATTCGGAAAATGGTGGCAATCCTACTTTTCGGTAGGTTTCTGGCCAGTAGGACCTGAGCGGGGTATGAGGTCCGATTGCAATGTCGGGCTGACAGCCCCGTCACGCATATATATCCATGACGACGCTCTCACGCCGACATTGCATGGGTGATACTCATCGCGTGGACAATCCGTTCTTCGCTCGACTGTGGACGGTCATGTCCGGCCACGAGCCGGAGGCGGTGCGGCGGCTGCGCCACGACAATCTCGCCGGTCTGAGCGGGCGGGTGCTCGAGGTCGGGGCCGGGACCGGGACGAACTTCGCCCACTATCCCCCGGGGGTGAGCGAGGTGGTCGCCCTCGAACCCGAGCGCAGGCTGGCCGACCTCGCTAGATCCGCCGCCGCCCACGCGCCGGTACCGGTGACGGTCAGCGAGGAGACCGTCGAGCAGTACCGCACCCAGGACCGGTTCGATGCGGTGGTCTGCGCGCTCGTGCTGTGTTCCATCGACGATCCCGATGCGGTCCTGCGCGAGCTGGCCGGACTCCTCAAGCCGGGCGGGCAGCTGCGCTATCTCGAACACATCGCGGGCAGCGGTGTGCGGGGCCGGATCCAGCGGGTGGCCGACGCCACGGTGTGGCCGCGGCTGCTCGGCAACTGCCACAGCCACCGGCACACCGAGGACGCCATCGCCCGCGCCGGGTTCGACGTGGTGGCCTCCCGCCACGAGTGGGTGTTTCCGCGCTGGCTGCCGTCACCGGTCGCCGAAGTGGCGGTCGGCCGGGCCGTGCGCTCCGGAAACTAGCCCAGAAGTTCGGGCAACCTCGGCAACAGCGCGGGCAGCGCCCCCGCCGCCGTCTCGCGCAGCGACAGCGTCGCACTGTCCGACAGCGGCGTGCGCTCGGGG
The DNA here is from genome assembly GCF_001665575.1 of Mycobacterium sp. 852013-51886_SCH5428379. GTDB lineage: Bacteria > Actinomycetota > Actinomycetes > Mycobacteriales > Mycobacteriaceae > Mycobacterium. The sequence continues at coordinate 239,916 of NZ_LZSU01000036.1, forward strand.
TTGACCTCGATCACCGGGACACCGCGGGCGATTGCCAGCTCGGGCAGGCCCGCCGCCGGATACACGATGGACGACGTACCGACCACGATGACCACGTCCGCGGACGTCACGGCCGCCACCGAGCGCTGCCACGCGTCGTCGGGCAGCGCCTCGCCGAACCACACCACGTTCGGACGGATCAGCCCGCCGCACGGACACCGCGGCGGATCCACCGCCTCGACTGGTTCCGGCATCTCCGGCAGATCACCCTCGAACTCCGCACCGCAAGAGTCGCAATGGAATTCGAACAGACTGCCGTGCAGGTGGTAGACGCGATCACTGCCGGCCCGCTCGTGAAGATTGTCGACGTTCTGGGTGACGACGTGCACCTCGGCGTAGTCCTGCCACGCCGCGACCGCGCGGTGCCCGTCATTGGGGGCCACGCCGCCCATCATGTAGTGCCGCCACAGATACCAGGCCCACACCTTCTCCGGCTGGGCCCGCCAGCCCTCGACACTGGAGATCTCGTAGGGGTCGACAGTGGCCCACAGCCCTGTTTCCACGTCGCGAAACGTCGGCACCCCGCTCTCGGCGGAGATGCCGGCGCCGCTGAGTACCGTCACCTGCACATGACCAACGGTAGTCGGGTGGGTGATACTGAGCACGTGGCCGAATTGGGGGATTGGGTTCAGATGGACCCGCGGGCGCCGCAACCACTCTTCGAACAGCTCCGGCTCCAGATCATCGACGGTGTCCGCGACGGCCGGCTGCCGCCGGGCACCCGCTTGCCGACGGTCCGTGATCTGGCGGGGCAGCTCGATCTCGCGGTCAACACCGTGGCGCGGGCCTACCGCGAACTGGAGACGTCGGGGATCCTCGAGACCCGCGGCCGGTTCGGCACGTTCATCGCCCGCAGCGATCCGGCCGACACCGCGATGGCCACGGCGGCCCACACCTTCGTCGCGGCCGCCCGCGCGCTGGGCGTCGGCCGCGACGACGCGATCCGGTACGTCGAGGACGCGTTCGGCTAACCGAATTCGAGCAGCGTGAACACCGGGCGCACCGCGTCGAACACCGGAAGTCGCTGCGCCGCCCACACCAGGGAGTTGATGATCCGGCCGCGGCCCTGAGGTAATGCGACGTCGTGCACCGCCCGGATTCCGGGCACCTTGTTCACCAGGTCGGCGGCCTCGCTCGGACTGAGGCTGAACGGCATCGGGGGAACCCGGTAGCGCAACGAGGTCCGCATCCCCTTGCGCGCCCACCACGCGAACCACGACGGCGGCAGGTCGAACATCATCCGCCCGCCCGGGAACCGTTCGGCGCACGCGGTGATCAGCGCCATCGACTCCTCGGGCTGCAGATACATCAGCAGACCCTCCGCGGTGATGAACACGCCGTCGGAGTCGTCGACGTGGTCCATCCAGCTGTAGTCGAGCGCGGACTGGGCGCGGACGGCGACGCGATCGGACTGCGGCAGCAGTTGGTTGCGAAGCGCGATGATCGGTGGGAGATCGACGGTGAGCCAGCGGAAGTCGTGTCCGACGTCGGGGGTCTGGCCCTCGGCGTCGAGACGGTAGAAGCTGGTCTGCAGACCCTCGGCCAGCGCGACGATCGTGGCCTTGGGGTGGGTGCGCAGATAGCGCCGGGTTTCGGCGTCGAACGCCTTGGCGCGCAACGCCATATCCTGACGCCGGCTGGGCCCGAACTTGGCGAAGTCGAAGTCGATTGCATCGACGAGGTGAACGGCCATCGGATCGTCGATGAGGGCATCCGGGCGGCGAGCCTCGGCGGCCCGCACCTGCAGCGTGAGCAGTGCCGTCTCCGACACACCGGTGAGCGCGCTGCCGTCCGCCCGTCCGGAGAGGGGAGCGTTCGGGGTTGGTGTCATGCTTTCGAATCTACCGACCGCAGCACCTTGTCCAGGGTGCGCAGGTTGCGCGTGGTGGTCGACGACTTGTACCGCTTCTTGCCCATGGTGGCGCCCATGGCGGTCTTGAGCGTGGCGCTTCTCGGCACCTGCCAGTAGACGACGCCGTCGCCGCGCTCGATCTTCTCCTCCGGCGCGGCGTCCGCCGCCAGAGCGGCGAGCTCGTCGAGCACATCGCCGTCGCTGACGAAGGTGACGTAGGAGTGGTGGCCCTCGACCTCCCGCTCGAACGGATACGCCGCGGAGATCGCGGCGACGGTGTCCATGTCGTAGGCCAGCACCCAGGCGTCGTAGCCGAACCGATCCCGCAGCGCCCGCTCGGCGGTGGTGCGCACGGTGCTCGTCGCGGCGCCGCTGTCGAAGACGACGTTTCCGCTGGCGAGGATCGTCTTCACCGCGGTGAAACCGGCGTCCTCGAAAGTCGCTTTGACGTCGGCCATCTTCAGCGTCACCTTGCCGACGTTGACACCCCGCAGGAACGCCGCATAGCGCGTCATGACCCGAACTCCAGCAGCGTGATGCTCGGCCGCCCGCGCCGGTAGACGCCGATGCGATCCCACCCCGGCCGGAACATGACGTCAAAGACGCCACGACCGCGGGGCATCGCGACGTCGTACGCGGACCGAACCCCCGGCACGCTGTCGGCCAGCGCCACCCCGTCGTCGGCGGTGAAGCCGAACGGCATCGGAGGTGCGGTGTACCGGTCGGACAGCTTCCAGCCCTTCAGGGTGCGCCGGCTCAACCACGGCGGGATGTTGTCGAACATCAACCGGCCGCCGGGAAAGCGTGCGGCGCAGTCGGCGATCAGGCCGATGACGTCGTCGGGGTCGAGGTACATGAACAGGCCTTCGGCGGTGATGAAGACACCGTCCGAGGGGTCGACGCGGTCCATCCAGCTGCGGTCGAGCGCGGATTGGGGCAGCGCGACGATGCGGTCGTCGGCCGGCAGCAGTTGCTCGCGCACCGTCATCACCGGCGGCAGATCCACCGAGTACCAGGTGAGTTCGTCGGCGACGCCGGTCCGGTCCAGCCGCCACAGGCTGGTCTGCAGGCCCTCGGCCAGCGCTACGACCGCGGCCCTGGGGTGGGCGGTCAGAAAGACGCCGGTCGCGGTGTCGAAGGCGCGGGCGCGCAGCGCATGCGACTGGTTGGGCTTGCCGAACTTCAGGTAGTCGTACTCGATCGTGTCGAGCAGCGTGACGGCCCACGGATCGCGGATCACGCCGTCGGAGCGCTTGGCCTCGGTGCCGCGGTTGTGCAGCGTCCACAGCGTGGTGGCCGAGACGCCGTCGAGGGTGTTGCCGTCGATCGCACTCATCGCTTTCGATGGTAAGGACTCCGCCTTGGACTACGCTCGTTTCATGGCGCGCCAGGTGTTCGACGACAAGTTGTTGGCCCTCATCGGCGGCAACTCGCTGGGGGTGCTGGCGACCCTCAAACGTGACGGCCGCCCGCAGCTGTCCAACGTCTCCTACTACTTCGACGCGCGCGCGGTGGCGATTCAGGTGTCGGTCACCGAGCCCCGGGCCAAGACGCGCAATCTGCGCCGCGATCCGCGGGCGTCGATCCACGTCGGTTCGGACGACGGCTGGGCGTACGCCGTCGCCGAGGGCGACGCGGTGCTCACCCCGCCCGCCGCCGCCCCCGACGACGACACTGTCGAGGCGCTGATCACGTTGTACCGCAACATCTCCGGTGAACATCCGGACTGGGACGATTACCGCCGCGCGATGGTCGACGACCGGCGGGTGCTGCTGACGCTGCCCATCTCCCACGTCTACGGCATGCCGCCGGGCGTGCGGTGATCAGGCGCGGGTTATTTCGAATGACGGCGCCGCACCGCCCACGCTAGGCTTCCGGCATGGCTGAGCAACCGGAAGACGACAACAAGCGCAGGTTCCGGGAAGCGCTCGAACGGAAGAAGGCGAACGCCGGCGGCGGCACCGACCACCGCGACGGCGGACGCAAGCAGCCCAAACAGCACGGGCCCGTCGAAAACCGCCGCGAGTTCCGCCGCAAGAGCGGCTGATCGCGCCGGGGGAGGTCAGTCTCCGGCGCGGTCCGCGTTGGCGTGGATTGCCTCGCGGCAGTACTGCGCGAGGCCCGGGAGCCCGAAGGATTCGTCGTAGGTGGCGACGTATCTGGGGTCGCTGACGTACATGTCGCCCAGATTGCGGTGGAAGGCCGGCGGGCACTCGTAGAACCAGCGGTTCACATGCCGTCGGTGTAGCTCCGCGGCGTCCATCGCCTCCCTGGACTCGGGTGGCAGCCCGGCGCGGAACGCGTCGGCCAGGGCCTTCTCGACGGCTTCTCCCTCGGTCTTGATCTGAATCCAGTCGTCCTTGCCGTAGGCCTTCGCCCGTCGCTGCGATTCCTTCCACTCCGCGGTCTCGCCCCACTTCTGTTCGGCTTCCGCCTGATAGTCGTCGAAGCCGTCGCCGAAGAGCTCGCGCATGTCGTCGTCGGTCATGGGGGTGTTCGTCATCGCTTTCTCCAATGCCTGGTCGATTGCCTCGACGAGCTCGTTCAGCTCGTCGAGCCGGGCCATGACGCGTTCGCGTTGGCGGAGCAGATGGCTGACCTCGTCGCCCTCGGCGAGCAGACTGGCGATCTCGTCGAGCGACAGTTCGAGCCGGCGGTAGACGATCACCTGCGACAGGCGCATCAGGTCTGCCGACGTGTACACGCGGTAGCCCGATGCCGTTCGTCGACTCGGGTTCAACAAGCCGATCTGGTCGTAGTGGTGAAGCGTCCGGACCGTGATGCCGAACCGCTCCGCGACCTGGCCCACGGTGAGTGCGTCCACCAGCGTCTCCTGCGTCACGTCGATCAGAGTGCTGCCTCACGTCGCGTGAGGGTCAAGCTCGACGATATTCGTGCGGCGACGAGCGCGGCCAGCATCGCCGCCACACACCACAGGCCGTCCTCCTTGAGCCCCCAGTTGACCGAGACCAGGGTGGCGGCCCCGGCCACGCACAGCAGGGTGCCGACGAGCGCGCTACGCCCGCCGGGTCCGGTCACCGCGCCACCGTCCCAGTAGGGCAGCGGCGAGTTCTCCAGCGGTCGTAGCGCGATGAACGCGGCGCCGACCAGCACCACCATGATCACCACCTGAACGATGGACAGCACGATGAAACCCGTTGCGGCCGGGTCGAACCGCGGGAAGCCGAGATAGTCGAACGTCAGGTGCATCCCGAGCAGCACCGGCATATGCCAGAGGTAGAGCGTCATCGCGCCTGAGTTGCCGATCGCGGTCAGCCACCAGACCCGCGGCCGCCGAGCCCACCGGGAAATGGCGGGGGCGGCGGCAATCGCCAAGGCGCACAACATGATCGCGTGGCCGGCCAGCAGTAACGACGGCGGCGACATGTTCTTGAGCTGCTGGGTCTCCACACCGACGAGGCTGAGCTCGTAGGGGCCCAGCCACATCAGCACGACGTTGACCGCGAACATGGCGGCCCCGAGCGTGACGCCCGCCCGGGGGCGCAGCAGCCCGCGGCGGTACGCCACGCCGAGCAGACCGGGCAGCAGCCACACCACGGTGTTCACATACCCGAGCGCCGAGAAGCTCTCGACGTTGAGCCGGATGACGTCGACCGTCGCGATGACGCCGTACGTCACCGCCATCGCGGCGATCAGCCGGCCGGTCGTGTGCACCCTGCTCAGCAGCGGCACCGCGGCGAGCACCAGCACGTACGCGCCGAGAAACCACAGTGTCGGTCGAAGGCACTAATGTCCGCTACATGCGAACGGCCATCTATCTGCGGCAGTCTCTCGACAAGGCCGGTCTTGAGCTGGGCATAGACCGCCAGCGGGAGGACTGCTTGGCGCTGTGTGAGGCGCGGCGGTGGTCCCACCCGGTCGAGTACATGGAGAACAACACCAGCGCGACCCGTGGCATCCGCACGGAGTATCAGCGGATGCTCACGGACATCGCTGAGGGCCGCATCAGCGCAATCGTCGCGTGGCACCCTGACCGGCTGTACCGCAAGCTGCGGGATCTCCTGCCGCTGATCGAGCTGTGCAACGAACGTGGCGTGACCATCGCGACCGTCGAGTCGGGCGACCTCGATCTGTCGACCGACTCGGGGCGACTCGTCGCGAAGATCCTCGGTGCCGTCAGTGAAGGTGAAGGGGAGCGCCGTACCGCACGGCAGAAGCGGGCCATGCGGCAGCTCGCCGCGAACGGCAAGGGGTGGGGACACCGCAGCTTCGGCTACGTCTACGACCACGTGGACCCACGACTGGACCCGGCCGAGGCTGAGGCCGTGCGCCAGGGCTACGCCGACCTACTACGGGGAGCAACCCTGTACCGGATCGCGAAGCAGTGGAACGAAGCGGGACTGAGGACGACGCAGAGCGGCAACCTGTTCGACTCCACGTCTGTCGGCCGCGTGCTCCGCAGCCCGCGCAACGCCGGTCTCCGGGCCTACAAGGGCGACGTGGTTGGCCCGGGTGACTGGCCTGCCATCGTGGACCGGGCGACGTGGGAGGCGGCGTGCGTCGTCATGTCGGGCAAGGGTCGGCAGTGGGGCGCTGACCGGGCACGGGTACAGCTCCTCGGCGGGCTGCTGGTGTGCGGCGAATGCGGCAAGGGCCTGGGTACCGGCAGGCGCGAAAACGGCGGGCCGAGGATCTACAAGTGCAAGACCATGGGCTGTTACAAGGTGAACCGCAAGGTGGACGAGCTGGACGCCTGGGTGTCTGAGCTGATGGTGCAGACGCTGAGCCGCCGCCAGTGGGCGCGTCCCGACACCGGCGAAGACGTTTCGGTGTTGCAGGCTCAGGCTGACGTGATCCGGGCACGAATGGATTCCCTCGCAATAGAGTTCGCGGTGGGTGAACTGACGGCCAGCCAGTTGCGGGCAGCCACCGAGACGATGAAAGCCAGCCTTGCAGAGGTGGAGGAGAAGATCGCGGCGAGCGTGCACCGCCACGCAGTGCAGGATGTTCTGTCCTACGCAGACCTGAGTGCCGAGTGGGACAGCCTGGAGGTGGACCGCAAGCGCATGCTCATTCAGACGCTCACAACTCGCATCACGGTCAACCGGCTCGGGAAGGGCGGCAAGTCCTTCCCGGTGGGCACCGGTATTGAGGTGGAGTGGCGAAGCGCCTGACGGTCCCCCTGTAACCTCCCTCCGCTGCGTGGGAACATGTCTCTCAGCTAATACTCGATGCTCTGTCGAGCGATTGCGTGAGACAATGGACATACGGGTGATTGACTCTCCCGGTTCGCTATTCACCGATCCCGCCATGGCGCATCTACCAGCCTGCGGATGGAGCAGCAATTGAGCACACCACTACGTGGCGACCGGCTACTGAGCCTGGACGAGATCGCCGTGGCAATCGACCGCACCCGCCACACGGTGCGCTGGATGCGGCAAAACCAGCGCGGCCCTCGAACCTTCCTACACCGCGGCCGGATCGTGGCTTACGAGTCAGAGGTACGTGACTGGCTGCGTGCCGAGGAAGCCCGTACAGCACGGGCCGGTGTCCGTTGAGCGTCGACAAGTTCGCGTACATTAAGGCTCTACGCGGAGCCAAGATGACCCTCGCGGAGCGATGTGTACTACTCGCAGTCTGGGACTACTCGAACGCTGACGGCACCAACGCCTACGCGGGTGTCCAGCGGATCGCCGAAGATGTCGGCATCAACGAACGCACCGTGCGACGTGCCCTGCAGGCGCTATGTGCGGCCGGGTGGCTGCGCAAGGAATCGACCGGTGGCCGGTCCGGTGACGGTGCGCGGTGGGCGTCCGTCTACTCGCTGACCGTCCCGTCTCAACCGGACATTGACGACACTCAACCGGACACTCGCGACACTCAACCGGACATTGACGACATGTCAACCGGGCCTCAGACCCTCCCACCAGAGCCTCTACCAAATCCTCTTACACCAGATCCAGATACATCAGATCCCGTCGCGGGCGATCCTGCGCCACCCGCCGTCGTCGGCCGGTTCCCGCACCACGACAAGCGGGACGGCTACCAGGACGGCTGCCAACGCTGCGAGTGGGACGGGCGCGTATGCACCGACCACTACCGATCAGATTTCGGGATCGCGGACTACGCAGCACAGGTGCTCACTGGCGCGAGTCGGTGACCACATCTCCCTGTATCCCCCGATCCAGGCCCTATAGGATTGGACATAAACAATTGCGGCAGAACGGGATTGACAAGACATGAGCCAGACCACCGTCACCCACGGATACCCGCGCACCACATGCCCGTTGTGCGCCAAGGATGTTGCCCGCGACCCCGCTAAGGGAACCTACTTCCAGCACGGGCCACGGCAGCGCCGCTGCCCGGCATCCCGGCTCACCGAGGACCAGGCCCGCGCCTTCCGGCCCGAAGGAACCCCGCAGCTTCGCTGCGACTACGTGAGCTTCCTCAAGCGACAGTTCGAGATCGGCGACGCCGCGCCGGTAGCCAAGTGGTTGGGCTTGACCTACGTGCCGACGACCGCACCGTCCGGCATGACCGCCGAACAGGGGCTCGCCTTCCTCGTCGCCGACGCCCGCGACTGGATCATGCGCGTGTACAAGCGGCTGTACGGCACACCCAACGTGTGGGAGTGGTCGCCGTGACCGCACCGGCCGTCTGGGCGACCGGCAGCGCCTCGATTCTGCAGATGCGCCACCGCTGGGTCACGATCCGCTGCCCGTTCCAGTGCAAGGCCGGGATTCACATCCACACCCGTGAGTCCCTCGGTTCCACGGCCGTTCTAGCTGGCTGCCACGTCCCACACCGCCCGCGCACCTACTCCATCCCCGAACCCGCACCACGGAAGAGGCACCCATGACCGGCTACATCAAGCCGTCCGACTACGCAGCCAGCCCGCGCAGCACCGACCCCGCCGTCCTGCTGCGCGAAGAGCGAATCCGCTCGCGATACCTGCGCGAGCAGCTCGACGCCGCCGACAACGAGATCGCCGCCCGCGAGCGCCTGGTGAACCAGATGTACGCCGAGGCCGCCGCGTCCGCCCAGCCCGCTACTCCTGGTCCGTCTCGTTAACCGCCTCGGCCACCATCTGCAACACCTGCGAACGTGGCAACCCGGCCGCCTCAAACATCTGGATGAGGCGTGAGGACAAGTGGACGAACCCGTCGAACAGACCCTGCACTCCGCCTGGCTCACTGACGTATTCGCTGGCGATCTGTGAGGCGAGGGCAGTGCCCTCCTCCTCCGCGAAGTAGGCGGTCATCACCGCGATTGCACGGCGCGTGTTCTCCGCTCTCGCTGCCTTGTCGTACATGAACGGAGTATCGCAGTGGGAAGCCTGTTCCGTCCGTGCATCGAATGCGGCGACCTCATCGGCTCAGGGTCGCGATGCCCTGACTGCCGGCTCCCCAGCCCCTCGAAACCCTCTGCAGCGAAGCGCGGCTATCCCGCATGGTGGCGGCGTCTTAGCAAGGCCGCGACGACGGCGCAGGGCTTCTGCAGCACGTGCCTCACCACCGGCACACCGCGCAACCCGCTAACCCTCGACCACGGCCCAGAAGCGTGGGCGCTCATCCAAGCAGGCAGGCGACTCACCCTCAAAGACGTTGCAGCAGGACGCCTCTCAGTCCAGTGCATGAGCTGTAACAACAAGCTCGGAGCAGCACGCGGCGAGAACGTCACCCGCACCGTCTAGACGCGCCCCTGACGCAACGAGAGTCATCTTCTCGCCCCTGACTGCGCCCGACGCCTAAACGTGCGCTCACGGGCCGCGCAGGGACCAGCAAAGCGATGCGGGGACGGGCCCCAAGTGATCTGGACCGAGACCCAGACGGGCAAAGCGCAGGGTCGATTACTTTCTGCAGGAGGGCAGATTAGCTCTTGTAGCGTTGAATCAACTTCTCGTCGCCATCGTCCATGCTGGCGACGATTCCGATCCACTTCTCGAAAGACAGGAGTGCAGAATCGATCTGTCGCTGCAGCCTGCTTCGACTTGCGTTTAGTTTCCGGCTAGCCTGCTCTACCTCTTCGGTGTCTACCTGATCGCGGCTGTATGCCTTCTTGAGTCGGTCGGCGTACCACTTCACGTTTTCAAGATCGCTGGGAACCATGTAAGCCGCTGTACGGATGTCTGTAAGCCAGCTTGAGGTCGGGGACGTTAGCCCCTCCGTTCCTAGCGTTTCGATTTGCTCCTCTAACGTGACGAAAATACCAAGCACGTCATCAGGTGGGGGGTCGCCAGAATCCAACGCCTGTTTCAACCTCTTGAGTTCACCCTGAGCATCGAGCAACAGCCTACGCAGTCGTTCCCTTAGCTGACGCTGTCGCTCTTGCGCGGGCTTAGCTCGCTCCTGCTCCGCCTTGGCCGCATCTTGCTTTCTCGCCTGCCACGTGTTGAAGGCGCCGAGACCAAGACTCCCGAGACCCGCAAGCCCACCGATTTGCGTAACCGTTTCCCACCACCCCACCCGAGGAAGTCTCTCATGCCTGCCGGGCCAAAACGGGCATCCGACCCCAGTCCGCTTCCATTCAATTCCGACTTGATTGGTGCTGAGCGGTTCGCGGCATGGGCCCATCAATTTCTGACCGTCCCGAAGGGGCGCGGCGCAGGCGAGCAGATGCGTATTCGCCCCTGGCAGGTCGAGATGCTGCGGCCGTTTCTTGACCCTGTTCCGCGTCCGGTTATCGGCGCAATCATGGGGCCTCGCGGGCTAGGTAAGACGGGGATCTTCGCGGCCTTGGGGCTGTACGAATTGTTTGAAGGTCCACAGGGAAATGAGATCCCAATCGTGGCTGTCGATGAGCGAATGGCGATGCGGCTGCTGTCGCCCGCCGCGCAAATGGTCGCGCTCAACCCCGCACTGGCGAATCGGGCCCAGGTGTTTCGCGATCACATCGATGTGCCGGGTAAGCGGTCCAGCCTGATGGCCCTTCCCGCTGAGGCGAAGCGCATCGAGGGTCTGGGAACGTGGAGCATCGCCCTGGCCGACGAGATCGGCGAGATTGATCCGGACACCTGGACGACGCTGCTCCTGGGTGCAGGCAAGCTCGACGCGGCCATGGTGCTGGGTATCGGCACCCCGCCGAACCGGGACCAGTCGGTTCTGACCGATCTGCGCAGCCAGCACTTGGCGAATCCCGACGCTCCGACGCTGGCGTTCGTTGAGTTCAGTGCTGCAGGGTTCGAGCACCATGACGCCGCGTGCGTGCATTGCCTTGAGTTGGCCAATCCGCAACTGGACGATCTGCTGGACCGGCACCGGGCTACGGCGTTGCTAGCTCAGGTGGGCGAGGCCGAGTACAGGCGAAAGCGCCTCTGTCAGGTGGTCACCAGTAACGAGCACCCATTTGTGAACCCCTCGACTTGGGAGGGTCTGAGTACCGTCGAACCGATCCCCGAGGGTGTGGATGTGGTGATTGGTCTGGACGGCGCGTTCGGTGGCCGCGATTCCGACGCCTGCGCCCTGATCATCGGCACCGTCAGTGCAACACCACATTTCGATGTGCTCGCCTGCTACGAGAACCCCGGAGATCCGAACTGGCGCGTGGACCTGCTGCAGGTGGAGCGGGACATCAGGGACGCCGCGAAGCGATACAACGTGCGCGAAGTGGTCGCCGACCCCTTCCGCCTTGGCCGCACCCTGCAGGTGCTGCAGGCCGAAGGCCTGACCGTCAGTGAGTTCCCGTGGTCCCCGTCGCGTCTCACCAAGGTGACCACCGCGTTGCACGGTGCCGTTCTGTCCGGCGAGTTCACCCACTCCGGGCACGAGACGCTGACCCGCCACGCCCTGGCCGCCCAGGTCATCGACGCCAACGGCGGCCTACGCATCGGCAAGACCTCCCGCAAACGCAGCGCCGGGAAGATCGACTGTTTGGCCGCGCTGCTGATGGCTTGGAGCAGAGCCACTTGGTTGGCCAACAACACCCGCAAGCGACGTTCCCGAGTGATTGGAATCTGACCCCCTTGTCCGCCGACCTACTGACCGACCTGCTCCACTCACTGAACGCCCCACAGGGAACGTTCACCGAACTTGAGCGATACGCCACCGGAACCCAGCCGCTAGCCTTTATCAGCCCCCAGAGCCGAAAGGCATTGGGGGACCGCCTGACCCGCATCGCCAGCAACATCCCAGCCCTATCGGTCGACTCGATTGTGGAGCGGCTTCGCATCGTCGGCTTCTCCGACGCCCGCGCCTGGGAGGCATTCACTGCGGCTGATCTCGACCAGAAGGCAGCCGACGCCATGCGGGCCGCACTGCTCTACGGCACCGGCTACGTCCTGGTGTGGGGCAAGGACGGCAAGCCCGTTGCCTCCGTCGAGTCGCCCCGTCAGTGCGCCGTGATCCGCGACCCGGCAGACCGCAGCGTCCTCGCCGGGGTCAAGCGGTACAGCGACGACCGAGCGAAGACCACACATGCCTGGGTGTATCTACCCGACCGGGTGGAGCACTGGGTGGCTGACACACAGGGCGCAGCCGTCGCAGGCTTCCGCATCGCCGAGACGCTCGATAACCCGCTGGGCGTGGTGCCCCTGGTGCCGGTGGACAACGGTGCCTCGGAGATCCGCGACGTGATGCCGCTGGTCGATGCGCTCAACAAGCTGCTGGCCGACATGATGGTGGCCTCCGAGGCCGCTGGTAAGCCGCGTCGGTGGATTTCCGGGCTTGAGCTTGTAGAGCGAGCCCGTCTCGACCGGGACGGCAATCCGATCCTGGACGGCAACGGCGAACCGATCATTGACACCGTCTCGCCCATCGATGACGTGAACGTGGTGCAGACCTTGATCAGCGAGAACCCGGACACGAAGTTTGGGCAGCTCTCCGCGTCGGACCTGTCAGGTTTCCGGGAGGGCGTGCAGGTGATCATTTCCCAGCTATCGGCTGTCAGTTCGCTTCCCGCGCATTACCTTTCGCCATTGACGGCTGCGCAGGTGCCTAGCGCGGATGGCCTGAGGGCTGCCGAGGCATCGCTGACCGCCCGCTGCGAACAGAAGCAACTCGCGTTCGGGCGTGCCTTCGAACAGGTCGGCCGTCTGCTGATTGCCGTCGAGACCGGTCTCGATCCGGCTGCGATCCCGCTTCGCGTGAAGTGGGCTTCCGCTGCGACCCGCTCCGAGGCCCAGGAGGCCGACGCCGCCGTGAAGCTCTTCCAGTCCGGACTGCTGTCCCGACGTGCCACCCTGGCCCGGATCGGCATGAGCCAGGACGAGATCGACGCAGAACTGGCTGCCATCGACCGCGACGCGCAGGTCGGCCAGGACATCAAGTTCGGGCGCTTCATGGCCGACATGACAGACCGCTGAGAGGACACGACACAATGAGCGATACAAAGGCCGGCCCAGCGGCCACGGAGGCCGACGAAACCGACCCTGTTGGGGTCACCACACCGGACACCAATCCCGATGCGGCAGCGGGCGACTCATTCCCGCGTGAGTATGTCGAGACGCTGCGCCGGGAGTCCGCCGGTCACCGTGACAAGGCCCGCACCGCCGAGGCCCGCGCCGACGAACTGGCCCGCGCCCTGTTCACGGCCCGCGTCGCCGCCCTCGGCATGGTCGAGAACCCCGCCGAGATTGCGTATGACGCCGACCTCCTGGACGACGCCGACGCCCTCAGCGCCGCCATCGAAGCCGCGATCACCGAACGTCCCTACATCAAGGCCCGCCGGGTCACCGGCAGTGTCGGACAAGGCGCTCAGGGGGGACGAGACACAGGCCCGCGAGACTTCTCGTCGCTTTTCAGCTAACTCGCGGTACCATTAGGGAGACTAACGACCTGGTGTCAACGTCGCCCTTGAGCCTGGCGCTCACCTCTCACGCCCCGGCGGCGTAATCCAAAACTGTTGACACACAAGGACATTGATTATGGCTGTACTCAACCAGAACCTCCCACAGGCTTGGACCCCCGAGGACTACGGCACCCTCATCGATCTCGTCATCGCTGAGCAGTCCATCGCCTTCCAGGCCGCCACCAAGATCTCCACCACCTCGGAGACCTGGCGCACCCCAATGCACACCGCCGACCCTGCCGTCGCGTGGTACGGCGAGAACACCACCATCGCCCTGGCTGACCCATCCGCCAGTGAGCTGGTTGTAACCCCGAAGAAGGTCGCCGGTCGCACCCAGATCTCCAACGAGGCCGCGCAGGACACCAACCCTGCCGCCGCCGAGAACACCGGCCGCTCCCTTGCCCGCTCGGTCGCCAAGGGCATCGACAAGGCGTTCTTCGCCAACACGACTAGCGGCGGGCCATCCGGCCTGCTGTCGCTCACGGGCATCAACGTGGTCGACACCGGCACTTACACGCTGACCTCGCGTGACGCGTTCATCAAGGCGAAGTACGCCGCCCGTGCCGATGGTGCCGAGCTGACCCACTTCATCCTGGCGCTCGATGTTGCCGAGGCCCTGGAGCTGGCGAAGGAGAACGGCGAGTCCAACAAGCCGCTGTTCGATGACATCGCCACCCTGGCCGGTGTCACGGTGCTGGTGAGCCCGGACATCGCCCCCGGCAACGCGTGGGGCCTGGACAGCTCGCAGGTGTTCACCGTGCAGCGCACCGGCACCACCATCGTCAAGGACGCGTCGGCCGCGTTCGCCGAGGACGCCGTCCAGGTCCGTGCGACCGCCCGTGTCGGGTTCGGGTTCGCCAACCCTGCCGGTGTCGTTCGCCTGCACGACGCGGCCTGACCATGCCAACCCCGACTCCAACCGAGTTGGGCGACTTCCTGGGTAGGGCAGTGTCTGCGGAGCAGGCGGGCGCTGTCCTCCGGGTGGCCACCGCGCAGGTTCGCGCCTACGTTCGCGGTGGCCCCGGCTGGGTGCCCAACGACGAACTGGCATCGGTCATCCTCGGACTCGCGGCCCGCCTGGTCTCCCACCCGCGCATGATCGCGATGGACGAGACCGAGGGACCGTCAAGCGCCAGCTACCGGTCATCGCCGGGATCGTTCACGGTCTCCGAACTCTTCACGTTGAACCGGCACAGGCAGCGTGCTCTGTGAGGGTCACCGTCTACCGCGCCCCGGCCCGTAACGCCCACGGCGATCCTGTCGACCAGGACGGCCACCCCATCCGTGTCGGCGGGAACGGCACCAACGTCGGCGACATCGACGGCGCGATCCTCGGCGGGCAGTCCGTCGAACGGGTCTCCACCCGAGGGGACGTTGTCTCCACCGAGGGTTTGATCGGGGTGCCGGTCGCCGCCATCGCCCTGGAGATCGGCGACACCCTCATCGCCGAGGACGGCACCCGCCTCAAGGTGTCCGGCCCTGCCCTGTGGGGCCGACCTCATTCCCTGACCGGTGCCCCGGCCCGGTACCGCTGGCACCAGGTCGGCGCACTCCACAACTGAATGCTTGCCATCCGTTCCAGGACAGGGATGCGGGTGGCACCAAACATGCTGCCGAGGTATCTGGCGATGACTCGGCAGTACGCCACCGGCCTGCGTGGATTCAGGCGCGGGGGCATCGAGACGGCCTCTCTTCCCGTCCCGTCAGCAGCCCCACCTTCGGGTGGGGCTGCTTTCGTTTCAGTGTCCAAGCACTGATGTGGACTGATCCGGTCTAGGGCGTCCAAAGATGTTGTGGTGCGTGCTGATTCACGCGAGTGGGTCTACGGTTCTGCGCTGTGACCACACTCGCAGAAGCCCGCCGACTCGGGCTGATCACCGTCCGCACCCGCCCACTAGACCCGGAGAACACCCCGGTACTGACCGCCCAGCAGCGAGCCGAGTGGGAAGCGGTCAAGGCGTTGCCGTTCGGCTGACCGTCCCCGGCGGGCGGCCAAGTATTCTGGACAAGTTCAATCCGACTCTTTCCGAAGAAGGAACCGCCCGCATGCCCCAGGACCGCAAACCGCTCAAGATCGTCAAGGCCGAACCCTACTTCGAGCGCGGACAGCGGGCGGGGACGAAAGCCGGAGAAAAGTACAACGTGCGGTTCGACCTGAGTCGGGACCTCACGGTGTATGAGGTGAACCTCATCAACGTGTCTGCCGTTGACCGGCCGCTTGGCATCGGCGCGACCGGCGACAGCTTGCCGGACAACGTGATGATGGCCTGGAGGACAACCATCGAAGAGGTAGCCGAGGCTCGGGATGAGATCAAGGCATTCCTCGAAGAGATCGAGTCCAGGGGTCTGGCAGCCGAGAGAGAAGCCGAGGAGAAGGCCGACCGCGAGACCGCTGACCGGGACACCGAGGAGGCGCGGCGCAAGGCCGTTGCGGACTCCATCAACTGGGACTGACCACCCCACCACCCACGCGCCAGGACCCTGCCCGAACACGACCGGGCGGGGTCCTGTTCCACATCAGGGCCCTAAACCTGACCCCAGGAACCACAGCAGCTGCACCGAGATTCCCGCGATCGGTTCGTACACGTGCACGGGCACCATGAACCGCAACGCCGTCAGCGCCACGCCCCAGAACGCGAGGTAGTAGAACACCGGCCGGTAGAGGCGGGTGCAGCGGCGCAGTAGCCAGCCGCCCCAGCTCAGGCCCGGCCGCCACGAGTCGAGGCAGGCGGCGACTCCGGCGAAGAAGAACAGCGGCATGATCTGGAAGATCCAGGTCAGCGCCTGGAACGCCGGCACCTCCGCGAGGAGGTTGTCCCAGATGAACACGTCGTCGCGCAGGGTGCTGGTCGCCATCAGCGTGTGGCCGAGCACCACCGCCAGCAGTGCGGTGATGCGGATGACGTCGATGGCGCGGTCGCGGCCGGCCGGTGTGCCGGCCGTGACCTCGGCCGGGCTGGGGAACATGCGGGTCGCAGGTGGCATGGCCGCAACGCTAGGGAGGCGCGGCACCCACCGTCTTGAGTAGAAACCCCTCTACTGCACGGCCACCGGCGCGTCGGCGATCTTGACCAGGGAGACCTGCGGACGGGCGGGCACCTCGTCGACGAGGAACCAGCGGAAGGCGAGGTTGCCGCTCGGATAGTCCATCGTCGTGATCGCGTTCGGGTGGGCGGTCAGATTCTTGGAAAGCACCACGGTCACCGATCCGTCGGCGTTCGGGACCGCACTGTGCCCGTTGACCGACGTCCGGGCGTCGGTCACGCACGGACCGGCCATGAACGGGTTCCACACCACCAGGTTCCAGAACCGGCATGACGGCGGCCGGTGGGTGATCACCAGGGCTTCGTCGTCGGCGAGGACGAAGCTGCCGTAGGAATAGCATGCGTCTCGCGCCGACCAGCCGAAGTTCGCATCGGGTACCTGGTACGGGTCGGCGAATTCATTTGCCGCATGAGCGATCTCGTGACCCAATGATTGAGTGTCGGCGCGCACGCCGATGGTCAGCGGCAGGATGGCGAACATCGTGCGCATCCATGCCGCGCTCGCGCGCAGCCCGGCGGCGGTCTCGGCGTCACCGTGGCGGATCGGATCGGGTTCGTCGAGCGCCTCGATCCGCCACTCGACGGGGCGGCCGGTCAGTGGATCGGCCTGGTAGTCGCGCGTCATCAGCACCGCGGCTCCTGGCAGCGGCCCCAGATCGAAGGTGAACTCTCCGTCCTGGTCCACCGTCAGGTCGTCGTCGCGGATGACGGCGACGATGCGGTCCGACCAGGCGCCGGGCGACGGTTCGTTGTAGGCGGTCACCGAGAAGTAGACGCTGTCGCCGCGGTTGCCGCTGATGCGGTAGCGGCGGTTCTCGTCGACCGGGCACATGAAGTAGTAGGCGTCGGTGTTGTCACCGCCCCAGCGGCGGTCGCGGCGGAACGGGGTGTTCACGGCGACGAAGACGGGGCGGCTGCGTTCGGCGAACAGGTAGGTGTCGAAGGCGACGCCGAGTGTGGTGGCCAGCATGCGGTAGCCATCGGCGATGTGGCGGTCGTCGGTGACGGCGCGGTCCCCCTCCAAAAAGGAGCTGTCGAGCCTGCCGAGGGTGTCGAGCAGTTCACGCCATGCGGCCGTGGATTCATGCGTCATGCCGAGATGCCTTTCGTGATCAGGGTGGAGGTGCGGTCGATCCAGGTGTCGTCGAGGCCGTCACCGCGGGTCAGCAGTGCGAGCAGGGTGATGCCGGCCAGCGCCTCGGTGAGGTCGGCAGGTGTCACCCCCGGTCGGACCTCACCGCGTTCGGCGGCGCGGGTCAGCCGGTCGGCCAGTCCGCGGCCCAGGATGTCGTGGAAGCGCGCCAGAAGTGCCGCGTGCAGGGTGAGGTCGGTAGCCATCTCCGCGACCAGTCCGGGCAGCGCCGCCCTGGCCGCCGGGGTCGTCAGCACCGCGACGGTGCGACGCAGCATCTCCTGCACGTCGCCGGTCAGTGATCCGGTGTCGGGGAGGTCGGTGCTCGCATCGATCGGGAACACGGCCTCGTGCACGAGGTGCGCCTTGCTGGGCCAGCGCCGGTAGATGGCGGGCTTGCTGGTGTGTGCACGCCGGGCGATCGCCTCGACGGTGAGGTCGGCGTATCCGGTGCCGGTCAGCAGTTCAACCGCGGCGGACAGCACCGCGGCGTCGATTCGTCGATCGCGGGGCCGCCCGAAGTCCGTCGCCATTACGGAACTCAGAGTAACATAAGTCGCTGTGACCGACGCCACAGCCGCCGTCGTGACGCTCGACGACCTCGCGGCACCCCGCTTCAGCCCCGATGCCGACCGGATCCGCGACATGATGGCCACGTTGGCGCCGGACTGTCCGCTCGACTCCGACGTCCTGCACGCCAAAGCGCGCGCCGAGACCGGGCTCGACGACTTCGGCGCCGACGACTACCGCGAGCGGCTCGACGTCTATCTCGCCGCGCTGCGGGAGATCGACGGCCTGGAACCGGCCGGCGTCGTCAACTTCCACGCCCAGCTACTGCAGCTGCTGAAGAACCGGTTGCTGCTCACCGATCTGCTGACGCGCCACCCCGAGATCCACGACATCGAGCTGACGGCGCCCGTGGTGATCGCGGGGCTGCCGCGGACGGGCACCACCCACCTGCACAATCTGCTGGGCGCCCCGCCGACCTTCCGCACGCTGCCCTACTGGGAGAGCGTCGAACCGTACCCGCTTGCGGCCGAGGCCGGTGTCGAACCCGACCCGCGGCGCACCCGGATGGACATGGCCGTCACCATGATGGATCTGGTGATGCCGCACTTCCGGCTGATGCACGAGATGACCACCGATCACGTGCACGAAGAGATCCAGCTGCTGGCCAACGACTTCTCCACCATGTTCTTCGAGACGTTGGCCGACGTGCCGCGCTGGCGCGACCACTATCTGTGCCACGAGCAGAGCCCGCACTACGCGCATCTGGCCGTGCAGCTCAAGGCGCTGCAGTTTCTGCGCGGCGGACGACGGTGGCTGCTCAAATCACCGCAGCACCTCGAGCAGATCCCGGTGCTGGCGAAAACCTTTCCCGACGCCGTGGTGGTGTTCACCCACCGCGACCCGGTTCCGGTCGCACTGTCGATGATCGCGATGATCACGTACTCGGCTCGCATGCACCGCAGCCCCGTCCCGGTCGAGCACATCGCCGCCTACTGGATCGACCGTCTCGAGCGGATGCTCGGCCGCCTGGTCGCCGACCGCGAGGCCGTCGGCCCGCACCGCTCCACCGACGTACGGTTCGACGACTTCATGGCCGACGAACTCGGCGTCGCGCAGCGGATCTACGATCTCGCCGGCGAACCGCTGACCGACGAGTGCCGGTCGGTCATGTCCGACTATCTCGCCGGTCATCATCGCGGCCGTCTCGGCCGGGTCGCCACGTCGTGTGAGATGTTCGGTCTCGACGAAGCCGAGCTGCGAACCCGGTTCGCGCCCTACGCGGCCCGATTCCTGGAGTGACCGCGCCCCCGGATCAGGATCGCGGCCAGACAGATCGCCGCGAGCACCGCGACGGCGATCGCGAAACACACCCCGGCGGTCTGTAAACCGAACGTCTGGGCGGCCAGACCCTCACCGATCACCGGCAGCGAGATCGCCACGTAGGCGACCACGAAGTAGGTGGAGCTGACCTCAGCGCGCCTCTCGGGCGGCGTGCGTTCGGAGACGGCGGCCAGCCCGCGGCTGAAACTCATCCCTTGACCGATACCGGCGATCACGGCCGCGGCGATCAGACCCGGTAACGACGAGAACTGCAGCGCCACAGCCAGAACCGTCATCCCGGCCACCAGGATCGCGCACCCGACGGCGACCGCGCGCGGCGGCGGAATGCGGTTGGCGGCCACCTGGGTGACCGCCGAAGCCGCGAAGATGGTGCAGACGACCGCGCCCGCCACCGCGTGGTGGCCGATGCCGAGCACCTCCTCCAGGAACGACGGCGCCACCGCGGTGAACAGGCCGGTGACGGCGAAGCCGGCGAACGCGGCGAGCCCGGCGATCACGAACACCGAGCGCGCCTCGGCCGGCACCGACAGCCTTTGCAACCCGATCCGGCCACTGCGCGGTGACGTCTCCGGGACGACGAGCACTGCGATACCGGCCAGCGCGGCCATCGCGATGTGGACGGCGAACACCAGATGCAGAGGCTGCGGCGCGTACTGCACCAGGATGCCGGCGAGCAGCGGGCCTGCGCCCAGTCCACCGATGTTGGCGACCGTTGCCACCGCCGTCGCTCGGGAGCGCCAATGCTGCGGGGCGGCCTCGATGATCGCAGCCGTCCCCGTCCCGGTGAACAGGCCGGCCGACAGCCCGGACAGCACCCGGGCGACCACCAAGGCCCCCACCGAGTCGGCGACGAGGAAGACGACCGCGCTGGCGATCGCGGACACGACCCCGGCCAACAGCATCGGCCGTCGCCCGACGGCGTCCGACCAGCGACCGAAGACCAACAGGGCGGCCAGCACACCGCCGGCGTAGGCGGCGTAGATGATCGTCGTGGTGAGGACCGCGAAGTCCATCCGGTCGGCGTAGAGCGCATAGAGCGGAGTGGGCACGGTGGTACCGAGCATGATCACCGCGAACGCGTACGCCAGCAGGGCGAAGGCGTATCGGCTCACGGGACGCGGCACGGCATCCGACGGTAGGGGATGGGCGAGGAGAAGCCCGCGGCGAGTCGGTGTCACTGGTGATGTAACACCGGCAGATCGCCGCGGGCTTCCCCGCTGGTCACGTCCGGGTCAGTGCGAGACGGCTTTCTCCGAACCCACCCCGGTCAGCGACCGCACCTCCATCTCGGCGGCGATCGTCGGGTCCTCGTCATCCGGCGAGGTCAGCGTGCCGACGATGCCCAGGATGAACGCCAGCGGGATCGACACGATGCCCGGGTTGGCCAGCGGGAACCACGCGAAGTCGACGCCCTTGATCATCGAGGTCGCCGTACCGGACACCGCGGGGGAGAACACGATCAGCACGATCGTCGAGATCAATCCGCCGTACATGCTCCACAGCGCACCGCGGGTGTTGAACCGCCGCCAGTACAGCGAGTACAGGATGGTCGGCAGATTCGCCGCAGCGGCCACCGCGAAGGCCAGTGCCACCAGGAATGCGACGTTCTGTTCGCGGGCCAGGATGCCCAGTCCGATCGCCAGCGTGCCCAGCACCACCGCCGTGATCCGCGAGATCCGGACCTGCTGTGCCTCGGAGACGTTGTCGTTCTTCAGCACACTGGCGTAGATGTCGTGGGCGAACGACGCCGACGCGGTGATCGTCAGCCCGGCGACCACGGCGAGGATCGTCGCGAACGCCACCGCGGAGATGACGCCGAGCAGGATCACCCCGCCGAGCTCGAAGGCGAGCAGCGGTGCCGCGGAGTTCACCCCGCCGGGCGCGTCCAGAATGCGGTCCGGGCCGACCAGGGCGGCGGCACCGTAACCCAGCGCCAGCGTGAACAGGTAGAAGGCGCCGATCAGCGCGATCGCCCAGACCACGCTGCGACGGGCCTCTTTGGCCGTCGGCACGGTGTAGAAGCGCATGAGTACGTGGGGCAGGCCCGCGGTGCCGAGCACCAGGGCCAGCGCCAGCGAGATGAAGTTGATCTGCGTGGTCAACGACGCGCCGTACTGGGCGCCGGGGGCGAGTACGTCACGGGCCGCGACCTTCGCATCGGTGCTGCCGCTGACCATCGACTGCGCGGTGCCCAGGATTTCGGAGAAGTTGAAGCCGAACTTCGCCAGCACCATCAACGTCATGATGCCCGCGCCGCCGATCAGCAGCACCGCCTTGATGATCTGCACCCACGTGGTGCCCTTCATCCCGCCGACGAGCACATACACGATCATCAACACGCCGACGACCGCGATCACGATCGACTGTCCGAGACCGCTCTCGATGTTGAGCAGCAACGCGACCAGGACACCGGCACCGGCCATCTGGGCCAGCAGGTAGAACAGCGACACCGCGAGGGTGTTGGTGGCTGCGGCCAACCGCACCGGGCGCTGTTTGAGCCGGAAGCTGAGCACGTCGGCCATGGTGAATTTGCCGGTGTTGCGCAGCAATTCGGCCACCAGGAGCAGCGCGACCAGCCAGGCGACGAGGAAGCCGATCGAGTAGAGGAAGCCGTCGTAGCCGTAGACCGCGATGGCGCCGGCGATGCCGAGGAAGCTCGCGGCTGACAGATAATCACCGCTGATCGCGATCCCGTTCTGCGGGCCGGTGAAAGCTCTTCCGGCGGTGAAGAATTCGGTGGCAGTGGCGTTCTTCTTGCTCGCCTTGATGACGATGAACAGGGTCACCAGAACGAACAGCCCGAAGATCGAGATGTTCGCGACGGGGTTGCCGACGGTCTCGGCGGCCAGCGTGGTCACGGTGCGTGTCCTTCCAGTTCCTCGCGCAGTGCGGTGGCGCGCGGGTCGATCACCCTGTTGGCGTAGCGGACGTAGATGCCGGTGATGAGGAACGTGGTGACGAACTGCCCGATACCGATCAGCAGACCGACGTTGATGTTGCCCCAGACCTGGATCGCCATGAAGTCATGGGCGAACGCGCCGAGCAGCACGTAGGAGGCGTACCAGATGAGGAAGGCTGCGCTCATCGGAAAGACGAAGCGGCGCAACCTATGTCGTAGATCCTGGAATTCAGGGCTGGCCTGCATGGCCAGATACTGCTCCCCGGTGGGCATATGTGCCTCGCGCGGTGGAAGCTCCGTTTCGGACACCGTGACTCCTGACCTCGTCGTGTGCAGCGGTTCTCGGTTGAAACTAATTGAGACGCACGTCACATACCCGCTTCTTCGTGGGGTCACACGGCGAAGACAGGTAGCGCTGCGGTGAGCGGTCGATGACCGGCGACGAACGGTGAGCGCTCATCCCCTCGGCATGCGCTCGACGCCGAGACCCAGACGTTCCGGCACGTGCATGCGGGCGAAGACGCTGGCGACGTCGGGCGGCGCGCTGCGCCGGGTGAGCAGGCTGGCGCCGATCATCGTCGCGAAAGCGATCGGCACCGTGACCGCGGCGGGGTAGCCGATCATCATCGCGGGCCATCCGCCGAGCGCGCCTTCGTCGACCACGCCGGTGATCGCCAGGGTGACCGCTGCTGCGGAGGCGGCGCCGCCGACGATGAGACCGCACGCTGCGCCCGCGGCGGTCAGTCCGCGCCACCAGATCCCGAGCACCAGCAGCGGGCACAGCGTGGACGCCGCGACCGCGAACGCCAGGCCGACGCTGCGGGACAGCTCGAGCCCGGAGATCGCCAGCGACAACGGAATCGGGATCAGACCGCCGATCACCGCGGCCAGCCGGAAGTCCCGGATCCGTCCGCGCAGCACGTCGGTGGCCAGCGCTCCCGCGATGCTCACCAGCAACCCCGACGACGTCGCGAGGAAGGCGGCGATCGCCCCGGCGGCCACCAGCGCGGCCAGCAGCTGACCGATCGGACCGCCGATCGCAGCACCGGGCGCCAACAACACGGCGGCGTCGGCGGTTCCGGTGACCAGCACCTGCGGGACGTAGAGCCGGGAGAACACCCCGAGCAGGGTGGGGAAGAGATAGAACAGCGCGAGCAGCGCGATGACCGCCAGCGCGGTTCGCCGGGCCGCCCGGCCGTCGCGGTTGGTGTAGAAGCGCACGAGCACGTGCGGCAGCCCCATGGTCCCCAGGAACGTCGCGACGATGATCGACATCACCTGATACAGCGGGTGTCCGCCGCCTAGCCCGCCGCCCGAGGCGATCCAATCACCGCCGGCTGCGGGGGTGCCGGCGAGCACCGGGGTGGACGCGCCGCCTGCCAGCGTCATGGTGCTGCCCGCGGTGAGGTGGTGGTCGCCGGCGGCGGTCAGGGGCGCGGCGGTCACGTCGGCGCCGTCGAGGTTCCCGGTGACGGTGATGCCGTCGGGTCGGACCACCTGCACGACGACGTCGGTGTCGATGGTGACCGTGGTCTGCCGCTGGACGGTGGGCGGCAGCGTGCCGCCGAGTTCGCCACGGTCGGCGGAGAACAGCCCCACCAGCGCGAGTGCAGGGACGGCGACGGCGGTCAGCTTGAGCCAGTACTGGAAGGCCTGGACGAACGTGATCGACCGCATTCCGCCTGCGACGACGTTGGCGATCACGATGACGCCGACCAGTACGGGGCCGACCCACACCGGCATCCCGAGCAGCGTTTTCAGCGCCAGACCCGCACCCTGGTACTGCGGTACCAGATAAACCACGCAGATCACGACGACGACCACCATCGCCACCTTGCGCAACCGCGGTGAGCCGAGCCGGAACTCCGCGAAGTCGGGCACGGTGTAGGCACCCGACCGCCGCAGCGGCGCCGCGACGAACAGCAGCAGTCCCAGATAGCCGGCGGTGAAGCCGACCGGGTACCACAACGCGTCGGCCCCGTATTTGGCGATCAGGCCGGCGACCCCGAGAAACGATGCCGCGGAGAGGTATTCGCCGGAGATCGCGGCGGCGTTCCACTGCGGTCCGACGGTCCTGGAGGCGACGAGGAAGTCCGATGTCGTGCGGGAGAACCGCACGCCGTACGCGCCGATCACCACCGTCGCCACGGCGGCCGCCAACAGCGCAGCGGCGGTCAGCGGTGAGCCGGTCACGGTTCGCCGTCGACGACGCGGACGAAGTCGCGTTCGGCCTGCTCGGCCAGCCGCACATAGAGCCGCCCGGCGCCGTAGAGCAGGGGGTAGACGAGCAGAGCGAGGATCAGCCAATTCAGCCGCACCCCGAACACGGTCAGCGCACCGAGGCCCGGGAACGCCGCGTAGAGCAGCGGAATCGCCCCCACAGCAGCGACGATGACGACGGTCAGCCGCAGCGCGAGTCCGAGCTGCGCGCGGACCAGGCCGCGTACCAGCGCGTCGCCCACCTGGGTCTGCTCCTGTACCTCGACCCGGGTGCGCACCATCCGCGCGCCGCGGCGGTGGGCGAGCACGATCCGTTCCCGCTGCGGGCGTTCGGGTTCACTCATCGGCGCCGGTGGGTTTGAGGTGGCGCATCGGATCGCGCACCAGGCGGTCGCGCAGTTCGCGGGCCTGCCGGCGGCTCACGGGCAGTTCGACGGCGGGTGAGGCGCCGTTGGCGCGCAGCCGCACCAGCACCGCACCGTCGCACGTGCGCAAACCCGTCACCGTGCGCAGCGACACCAGATAGGACCGGTGGATGCGCTGAAAGCCGTGGTCGCGCCAGCGGGTCTCCAAGGCGCTCAACGGTATCCGCACCAGATGGGCACCCGACGCGGAGTGCAGCCTGGCGTAGTCGCCCTCCGCTTCGACCCAGCTGATGGAGTCGCGTGGCACCAACTGGGTGATGCCGCCGAGTTCGGCGGGGATCACGTCGGATTCAGCGTCGTCGGGTGTCTGCGGTTCGGCCACCCGGGCGGCGCTCACCCGTCGCACGGCCTCGTCGAGGCGGTCCTGACGGATCGGCTTGAGCAGATAGTCCACCGCACCCACGTCGAAGGCGGCCACGGCCTTGTCGTCGTGGGCGGTCACGAACACCACCGCGGGGCGGTGCGCGAAGTTGGCCAGGGTGGCCGCCAGTTCGAGGCCGGACAGTCCGGGCATGTTGATGTCGAGGAAGATCGCGTCGACAGTATGGCGGTTGAGTTCTCGCAGCGCGGCCGTCGCGTCGCCGGCCTGGATCACCTCGCCGACGGCGGGATGGCGATCCAGCAGATAGGCCAACTCGTCCAGCGCCGGGGCCTCGTCGTCCACGGCCAGCACCGTGAGCCTCACTCGAACGCACCTCCGCTGGCCCGCACGCCCGACCGGAACTTCGGCACCCGCATGACAACGCGCGTGCCCGCGCCGATCGCGGTCTCGACCACCAGACCGTAGTCGTTGCCGAAAGCGGCGCGCAGGCGATGGTCGACATTGGTCAGTCCGACGTGGGCACCGGTGTCATTCGGGTCGCCCGGCCCGGCGCGCAACGCCTCCGGATCCATGCCGACGCCGTCGTCCTCGACGGTGATGACGCAGTCGGAGCCCTCGTCACGGGCGACGATCTCGACCGAGCCGCCACCGCGGCCCGCGAAGCCGTGTCGGACGGCGTTCTCGACCAGCGGCTGCAGCGCGAGGAACGGCACCACGACGTTGAGTACCTCCGGGGCGACCTGCAGGCGCACGGTCAGCGAGGTGCCGAAGCGGGCCCGTTCGAGCGTCAGATAGCGGTCGATGTTGCGCAGCTCCTCGGCCAGCGTCGTGTATTGCCCGGCGGTGCGGAACGAATAGCGGGTGAAGTCGGCGAACTCGAGGATGAGTTCGCGGGCCCGGTCGGGGTCGGTGCGGACGAACGAGGCGATCGTGTTGAGCGCGTTGTAGACGAAGTGCGGGCTGATCTGGGCGCGCAGTGCCAGCACCTCGGCCCGGTCGAGCCGGGCCCGGGAGGCGTCGAGTTCGGCGAGCTCGAGTTGGCTTGCGGCGTACCGGGCCACCTCCCCGATGGCGCCGAGCATGCCGGGGCCGGGATCGCGGGTGGTGACGACGGTGAGCACACCGAGCAGATCTCCGTTGTCGGCCTGCAGTGGTTGGGCGATCGCCGACGATCCGGCGGTCTTCTTGAGCACGCGGCGTTCGCCGGCGATCGACTCTTGCGCGGCGCCCGCGGCGAACTCCGAGACCGACGGCCGCCAGACGGCGTCGTCACGGGGGTCGTGGGCGAGCAGGCGCCCGTCGGCGTCGAAGAGCGCGACGCCCTCGGTGCCGGTCAGGTTGCGCAGGAACGGGGCCGCTGATTCGGCGGAGTCGGCGTCGAGTCCGCGGCGCAGGGCTCGCGCGGCCAGTGACGCGGTGTGCAGGGCGGTATGGACGGCGCGTTCGGTGGGTGTGGCGACGACGCGGCGGGTGCGCACGACGACCACCGC
Organism: Mycobacterium sp. 852013-51886_SCH5428379; assembly: GCF_001665575.1. Classification (GTDB taxonomy): domain Bacteria; phylum Actinomycetota; class Actinomycetes; order Mycobacteriales; family Mycobacteriaceae; genus Mycobacterium. The sequence goes on from NZ_LZSU01000036.1 coordinate 266,935, forward strand.
GGCGGCCACCGCTGCGCAGATCAGCACCGCCGCCAGGATTATCGCCAGCTCGCCCGACATCTCACCTCGTCGTTTCGGGTCACTTTAAACTGGCGCCGTGGCGAAACTGCAGCTTGTTCAGGATCCAGCGGCCGACGCGCTGCTGGAGGCCAACCCGTTCGCTCTTCTGGTGGGGATGCTGCTCGATCAGCAGATCCCGATGGAAGTCGCGTTCGGCGGGCCCAAGAAGATCGCCGACCGGATGGGCGGGGTCGACGCCCGCGAGATCGCCGACCACGATCCCGACGCGTTCGCCGAACTGTGTGCGACGACGCCTGCCGTGCACCGGTTTCCGGGGTCGATGGCCAAGCGCATCCAGACGCTGGCGCAGACGATCGTCGACCAGTACGGCGGTGATGCCGCAGCGCTGTGGACCGCGGGCGATCCCGACGGCCGCGAGGTGTTGCGGCGGCTCAAGGCGCTGCCCGGATTCGGTGAGCAGAAGGCCAAGATCTTCCTCGCCCTGCTCGGCAAGCAGTACGGCGTGACCCCCACGGGATGGCGGGAAGCGGCCGGGGATTACGGGCAGGCCGGGTCCTACCGATCGGTGGCCGATGTGACCGACGCCGGCTCGCTGGACAAGGTCCGGGCGTACAAGAAGCAGATGAAGGCCGCTGCGAAGGCGGCGAAGTTGTGAGAGCGCGTTGACATTGCGGCGAGATCGTGAATTTCCGCGAAATGACGATCTCACTGCAAAGTCAGCGCGAGGGGATCGGCAATCCTGCTGGCTCACATGCCCTTCGGTGCATATGGTGAGGACATGAAGACACATCTGAACTGTCCGTGCGGCGAGGCGATCACCGGCAAGGACGAGGAGGACCTCGTCGAGAAGGCCCAGGCACATCTGTCCGAGGTGCACCCCGGCCGCGAGTACGACCGCGACGCCATCCTGTTCATGGCCTACTAGGCCAAGCCGTCTCGCCGAGTTCTACACCAGGGCGGTGCCGATCACGGTTCGACGACCCCGACGTAGAAGTCGACGCCAACGACGAAAAATCCCCGGCCGCCTGATGGCGACCGGGAATTCTTACGTTCGGAGCTCAGGGCACGACGGTCGACCCGATCGTCGGCATGAACTGGCACTGCTTCTCGGTGGTGGTGACCTGGCCGAAGATCGTCGACATGATGCTGCCCGACCCGGTGTCGACGATCGCGGTCAACGTCGTCGGCCCATCGGGGTTGATGTCCGAACGCGGCTTGAGCGTGGCGCTGCCCGACTTGCCGGTGGTGAGGTTCACCCACGTCACGTTCAGCGGCAGCTTCTGCTCGGCGGCCGGCCCGGGCGTGCCCACCGCGGTGAACACGTAGGCGGTCTGGCCCGGTCCAGGTCCCGGCAGCGGGATCTTCGCCGGTCCGGCCACCGAGATCGCCGTGGCCAACACGTTTCCGCCGTCCTTGAGGCAGCCGTTGCTGATCGACGGATACATGAAGTCCTGCGTGGGCGGACTGTCGGGGGCGAACCCCGGCGGACCGGGGGTGCCCGCCGGAGCCGCACCGGGCGCCGGCGCCGGAGCGGGTGCAGACTGCACCGCCACCGGAGCCGGAGCGCCGGGAACGGCCTCAGGAGCAGCGGGAACCGGAGCCGCGGCCGGGGCCGGAGCGGGTCCCGGCGGACCAGGCATCGTCGCCGCCGCAGGCATGTGCGGCATCTCGAGCGGGGTCGCGGCCTCCGGCGCCGGCCCGACGGCGTACGCCGGATTGATCCCCGCCGGAATGTGCGCCTCGAGCCCTGGACCCGCGCCCGGCGCCGGGACGTGCGCCGCCGGATCCGCCACGAAGGAGTTGACCGCCGAGGCCACGTCGCGCGACGGCGTCGGCGCCGCCGTGTCGCCGACGAACGCGGCCGCGGCCGCCATCAGCATCGATGCGGCGTTGTTCGGATCGGCCGCGGCCTGCTGGATCACCGGACCCAGACTTTCCATCGCCGGCAGTCCGGGTGCCTGCTGCGCGTCGATGGGCAGCGTGGGCGCCGGTTGGGCCTGCGCCGGCGCACTGCTGAACAGCAGTACGACCGACGACCCGGCCGCAACCGTGGTCCTCAACAACGTCTGAGCCGAAGCCATGTCACTCCTCGAGTGGTAGTGCGCGGTGATTCAGGGTCAGGGCAGAGCGGAGACGGGGAACAGCGTTCCCATCGGCAGGCTCGGGGCCGGCCCCGCAGTCGCGGCGGGCAGCACCGGCAGTGCCGGGCTGGTCGCCGAACCCGCCGCGGGCAACAGGTTGGTCAGCGCTGAGCCCGCGGGCATCAGGGCCGCCAACGGGTTGGCGGCCGCGGCCCCCGGCATGCCGGGCAGCGTCGACGGGCTGCCCACCGGGGAGGTGACCGCCGGCGCCTGCGGCAGCGTGATGGACGCGGTGGCACCGGGCGCGGGCGCCGGAGCCGTGACGGCCGCCGGGCTGACACCGGTCGCCGCGCCGGCCGGGGCGAGCGCGCTGGCCAGGTTCTGCAGCAGCGCCGGCGCGTTGCCGAGCTGGTCCAGGAATGGGATGGCCGGGACCGGCGGAGTCGGAGCGGGCTGGGCCGCGGCGGTGGTGCTGAGCGCCACGGCGAGCGGAACCGCTCCCGCTGCGGCGATCATGCTGGTAGCGAGCATTTTTCTGCGAAGCTTCATGGATCTCCCAATCCTTGGAGGGCACGTCTACGCCCGAAGCTACGCAGTTACTGGTGTTACTCAAGTGACATGTGTGGCATTTATGGAGTCGTTACGGAAGTGAGTGACGACGGAGACCGGAGCGCGCGGCTCAGTAGAGTCGGGCGAATCGACACCTCACCCGACGCCCCGGCACGTGCGCCGGGAGCCGTGCGCCGACTGTCCGTGGCCGCCCCGCTGCTGCTCATCGTGAGTATCGCGGCCCGGCTGGCCTGGACCTACCTGGTGCCCAACGGCGCGAACTTCGTCGACCTGCACGTCTACGTCGGCGGCGCCGAGGCACTCAACAATCCGGGGTCGCTCTACGACTACGTCTACGCCGAGCAGACGCCGGACTTCCCGCTGCCGTTCACCTATCCGCCGTTCGCGGCGGTGCTCTTCTATCCGCTGAGCTTGGTGCCGTTCGGCGTGTTGGCCTTCTGCTGGCAGATCGGCATCATCGCCGCGCTCTATGGCGTGGTGCGGCTCAGCCAGCGGCTGCTCGGCGCATCCGGCGACCGCCGCGTGGCGATGGTGTGGACGGCCGTCGGCATCTGGCTCGAACCGCTGCGCAGCACCTTCGACTACGGGCAGGTGAACGTGGTGCTGGTGCTGGCCGTCCTGTGGGCGGTCCTCAGCTCGCGCTGGTGGCTGTCGGGTCTGCTGGTGGGACTGGCTGCCGGGGTGAAGCTGACACCCGCGGTGGCGGGGTTGTACTTCCTGGGCGCCCGCCGGTGGGGCGCCGCGGTGTTCTCGGCGATCGTCTTCCTGGCCACCGTCGGGGTCTCGGTGCTGGCGGTCGGTCCGGCGGGGCGACGGTACTTCACCGATCTGCTCGGCGACGCCGACCGGGTGGGCCCGATCGGGACGTCGTTCAACCAGTCCTGGCGCGGCGGCGTGTCGCGCATCCTCGGCCACGACGCCGGCTACGGACCCGTGGTGGTGATCGGCATTCTCGTGACCGCGGCGCTGGCGATTCTGGCTTGGCGTGCGATCGGCGGCAGCGCCGACCGGCTTGGCGCCATCCTGATCGTGCAGCTGTTCGGGCTGCTGCTCTCGCCGATCTCCTGGACGCACCACTGGGTCTGGCTGCTGCCGTTGCTGATCTGGTTGTGGCACGGCCCGTTCCGGGACCGCCAGGGCGCCGCCGCGCTGCGGTGGACGTGGCTCGTCCTCACCGTGGTCGGGGTGCCATGGCTGCTGAGCTTCGCGCAGCCCACCATCTGGGAGATCGGGCGCCCCTGGTACCTGGCCTGGGCCGGGCTGATCTACCCCGTCGCGACGCTGGCGACGCTCGGCTGGATCGCCGCTACCGGCCGACGATCCCGTCGATCTCCCGAGCCATCTGCAGATCCTTCTCGGTGATCCCGCCCTCGGAATGCGTGACGAGCGCGAATGTCACTGTGCGCCAACGGATGTCGATGTCAGGGTGATGGTCGCTGCGCTCGGCCTGTTCGGCCACCCGCTGCACCGCTTCGATACCGTCGAGGAAGGCGGGGAACTCGACCGACCGGCGCAGCGCGCCGTCGGAGCGCTCCCAGCCGTCGAGATCGGGCAGTGCGGCGTCGACTTGTTCGTCAGATAACACGGCCATGGTCTCGACGGTATACCGTCACCGACGATGTCTGTCCGAATCGTCGTTGCCGGTGCGCTGATCGAGGATTCAGCGCTGCTCGTGGCCCAGCGGGACCGGCCGCCGGAACTGGCCGGGCTCTGGGAACTGCCCGGCGGCAAGGCGATGCCCGGTGAACCCGACGCCGACGCGCTGGTGCGCGAACTGCACGAGGAGCTCGGCATCGAGGTGACCGTCGGAGAACGCCTCGAACCCGACATCCCGCTGGCCGAGAATGTGGTGCTGCGCGCGTATCTGGTGACGCGCACCGGGGGAGAGGTGAAGCCGATCGACCACCGGCAGTTGCGGTGGGCGACGGCCGGCGAACTCGACGGCCTGGCGTGGGTGCCGGCGGACCGCGCGTGGCTGCCGGCGCTCAGTCGCCGCCTTTGAGAGCGCCGTGAAGTTGGGAACGCGAGCGCACCGACAGTTTCCGGTAGACGCGGGACAGTGTCATCTCCACGGTCTTCACCGCGAGGAACAGCTCGGCGGCGATCTCCCGGTTGGACAGGCCGTCGGCGGCCAACCGCGCCACGCGTGCTTCGGTCGGGGTGAGTTGACCCCCGTACCTCGAGCCGTACTGCAGGCGCTGCAACTCCGTGAGCGCGCGCTGCGCCCAGAGTTCACTGCCCAGGTCGGTGAACACGCGCACCGCCGCGGTCAGGTTCTCGGTCGCAGCGCTTCGCTGTCGGTGGCGCCGCTGAATCTGGCCGAGCAGCAGCAGTGTGCGGGCGCGTTCGGCCGGCATGGGGAGCCGCTCGTGATGGTCCAGCGCCTGCTCCGCTGCGCGCTGCGCGCCGTCGAGATCTCCCTGAGCCCAACGGAGGTGCGCGCGCCCACGCGCGCCGGCGCCCGACATCCACGGGCGGTCGTGCCGCTCGCCGTTCGTCTCCAACGCCGAGATCAGCGCTTCGGCCCGCTGATGATCGTTCGTCGCGATCAGAGCCTCGACGGCGTCCGGGAGGAACCCGCCGACGACGATCTCGGTGCCGTGATCGGCGTCGAAATCGGCCAGCAGCGGCTGCAATTCGGCGACGGCGGCGCGGTGCCGGCCCTGCGCCACGTCGACGGCGGCCAGCCACGTGATCGCCGCGTTGAGGTAGTGCAGATGCCCACTCGCCCGTGCGGCCGCGATGCCGGCACGTGCGGCGCCGCGCGCCTCGTCCGCCCGACCGCGGTGCGCGGCAACAGCCGCCTGACAGATCAGCGCTGTGATACGGCTGTGGCGGACGCCGACCTCCTCGGCGCGGGCCCGAACCCGGTCGGCGGCTTCCGCTGCATCGTCGTAGCGACCCAGCCACAGCTCGATCATCGTCATGAAGTCGGCCGCCCAGATCGCGTCGACGTCGTTGCCGCGCTCGGCGCAGCGCTGTTCCACCGCCGCCATCTCGGTGTGCGCCTGCACCAGTTCACCGCTCCAGGCCCGCAGAGCGGCTTGCACCGCCGTGGCCTGCAGCGTCACCGGCGCGAGCACGTCGTGATTCTCGGCGTCGGCCGCCAGTTGCAAGGTGTCGCGGTCGAGGCCGTATCCGTGCATGAAACTGACATGGCACCACAGCGCCGCCGCCTGGCTGAGGACGGTCGGATCGTCGAGCGGCGTCGCATTCTCATATGCCGCGCGCGCGTGCGCGACGGAGGCGGTCATGTCCCCGGTGAGGCCCACGGCCAGCGCGAGCAGCAGTTGGCTCTGCACCAACAGCGGCGGATGGTCGGCGGCGTTCGCCACGGCTTCGGTGAGGGCCGCGACTGCATCGCCGATGCTGTCGCCGTACCCGTGCACGGCCCCGCGCAGCATCAATGCCACGGCGCGCAGCACGCCGGCCTGCAGGTCGGGGAGCAGGCGATCGAGACGGAGGCCCGCGTCGGCGTGCGCACCGGACCGGAACAGCTGTTCGGCGGCGCGCAGTTCTCGGACGGGATCGCTGCCACCCAACGCGATGGCCATGTCGAGCAGTTCCGCCGCGACACTGGGCGCGCCGCGCGCGGACGCCGCATCCGCCGCCGAATCGAGGGCGCGCAGCGTCGCCTCGTCGGGCGCCGCGGTCCCCAGACACAGATGGCGGGCCCGCACCTCCGGCACCCGGGCGAACTCCGCGAGCCTGCGATGAGTGGCGCGCCGCCGATCGGCATCGGCGCGTGTGTACACCCCGTGTGCCAGCAGAGGATGGGCGAATTGCACTCGCAATCCGTCCAATCGGACGACACCTCGAGCTTCCGCCGGCGCCAGCGCCGCCGCGACATCCTCTCCGCTGACGCCCAACGCCGCGGCCACCTGCTCTACCGTCGGCGCGGCCGAGCAGGCGGCCGTCAGCAGCGCATCCGCGGTCTCGGACGGTAGCCCATCGAGGCGATCGTCGATGAGGCAGGACAGCGAATCAGGAAGCCCGACAATGTAATCCGGTGCCGTGGCGATCACCGGGCGCGCGAGTTCCAGCGCGTAGAACGGATTACCGCCCGCGATCCGGTGGATGTGGGCCACGACCGAGCGCGGAAGCGTATGCCCCGTCCGGGATTCGATGACGGACCGCAGTGCGGCCGCATCCATCGGTCCGACCTCGATGTGCGCCAACAACTCCGGCCGTGGCAGCTGCAGCCAGTCCACCGAAGCGACCGTATCGCCGGTGCGGACCGTCGCGAGGACGCCGATCCGGCCGGCCAGCCGCCGCGCCGTGAACGCCACCACGGTGCGGCTCGGTGAATCGAGCCACTGCGCATCGTCGATGGCGATGAGGACCGGCTCGGTCCGCGCCAGCGCCTCGACCACGCCCCGGAAGGTCGCCGCGACCACGTACTGGTCGGTGGCGCCGGCCCGGTCCCCGTCGCGGAGCAGCACCCGATCCAACGCCAACCGCTGGATCGGCGGAAGTTCGGCGAGCGCCTCTTCGCTCACCCCGGCGAGCAGATCGGCGACTGCGGCGTAGCCCCGGACCGCCTCCGCGGCCGTGCCCCGCGACGCCAACACCAGAAACCCGGCATCGCGTGCGCGATCGACGGCAGTCGACCACAGCGTCGTCTTGCCGATTCCTGCTTCGCCGCCGACCACGAGCGCCGCGGGCCCCGCCGACGCTCGCGCGAGAAACTGCTCGAGCGCCCCCGGGAGCGCGGCCTCCCCGACCCCCACCACGTCGTCATCATGGCACCGGGCGACGACCCGCGTCGTCGATCAGGCTTTACGTGCGCGCTTGAAGACCTTGTCGAGATCTTTACCCCGAATGCCCTGGTGTTCGGCCTTGAGCACCTTGTGTAGGACGAGTGGGCAACGTTTGCACCGCGGCTTGCTGCGGCAGCACTTCTTCTTCGCCTTGATCTTGGCGTAGTCGGTGGTCTTCACGTCGGGTGGCGGTGTTCTCCGTCGGCGTTCGGGGGCGCTAACACTGTGCCACGTCGGCGGCGGTGAGCGACCTCTCGGAGTGTGGCGTACGTTGCTGCATTTCGCGATCGGTCAACTGCACTGCAACACTTACGGACGTGGATTTTCAAAACGACTTTCGCAACGTGGCCATTGTGGCCCACGTCGATCACGGTAAGACGACCCTGGTCGATGCGATGCTGCGGCAGTCCGGTGCGCTGACCCATCGGGGTGACGACGCCGTCGAGCGGCTCATGGACTCCGGTGACCTGGAAAAAGAAAAGGGCATCACGATCCTGGCCAAGAACACGGCCGTGCACCGCCACCACCCCGACGGCCGCAAGACCGTCATCAACGTGATCGACACCCCCGGCCACGCCGACTTCGGCGGCGAGGTGGAGCGCGGGCTGTCGATGGTCGACGGTGTGGTCCTTCTCGTCGACGCGTCCGAGGGGCCGCTGCCCCAGACCCGCTTCGTGCTGCGCAAGGCTCTCGCCGCGCATCTGCCGGTGATCCTGGTGGTCAACAAGACCGACCGTCCGGACGCCCGGATCGCCGAGGTCGTCTCCGAGAGCCATGATCTGCTGCTCGACGTCGCCTCCGACCTCGACGACGAGGCGCAGGCAGCCGCCGAGAAGGCACTCGACCTGCCGACGCTGTACGCGTCGGGTCGCGCGGGCATCGCCAGTACCGAGCAGCCCGCCAACGGGGAGAACCCCGACGGCGAGAACCTCGACCCGCTCTTCGACGTGCTCCTGGAGCACATCCCGCCGCCCACCGGCGACCCCGACGCCCCGCTGCAGGCGCTGGTGACGAACCTCGACGCGTCGGCGTTCCTGGGCCGGCTCGCCCTCATCCGCATCTACAACGGACGGCTGCGCAAGGGCCAGCAGGTGGCGTGGATGCGTGAGGTCGACGGCGTGCCGGTGGTGACGAATGCCAAGATCACCGAACTGTTGGCCACCGTCGGCGTCGAGCGCAACCCGACCGACGAGGCCGTCGCCGGTGACATCGTCGCGGTGGCGGGTCTACCGGAGATCATGATCGGCGACACCCTCGCCGACCCCGAGCACGCGCATGCCCTGCCGCGCATCACCGTCGACGAGCCGGCCATTTCGGTGACCATCGGCACCAACACCTCCCCGCTGGCCGGCAAGGTGTCCGGCCACAAGCTGACCGCCCGCATGGTCCGCGACCGGTTGGACCGCGAGCTGATCGGCAACGTGTCGATCAAGGTCGTCGACATCGGCCGCCCGGATGCCTGGGAGGTCCAGGGCCGCGGTGAGCTCGCGCTGGCCGTGCTCGTCGAGCAGATGCGCCGCGAAGGCTTCGAGCTGACGGTCGGCAAGCCGCAGGTCGTCACCCGCACGATCGACGGCAAGCTGCACGAACCCTTCGAGGCCATGACCATCGACTGTCCCGAGGAGTTCGTCGGGGCCATCACTCAGCTGATGGCGGCGCGCAAGGGTCGTATGGAGGAGATGACCAACCACGCCGCCGGATGGGTGCGGATGGACTTCATCGTGCCCAGCCGCGGGCTCATCGGGTTCCGCACCGACTTCCTGACGCTGACCCGCGGCACCGGTATCGCCAACGCGGTGTTCGACGGATACCGCCCCTGGGCCGGCGAGATCCGGGCCCGGCACACCGGCTCTCTGGTGTCCGACCGCACCGGATCGGTGACGCCGTTCGCCATGATCCAGCTCTCCGACCGCGGTCAGTTCTTCGTCGAACCCGGCCAGGACACCTACGAGGGTCAGGTCGTCGGGATCAACCCGCGCGCCGAGGACCTCGACGTGAACGTGACCCGCGAGAAGAAGCTCACCAACATGCGGTCCTCGACCGCGGACGTCATGGAGACGCTGGCCCGGCCGCTGGAGCTGGGGCTGGAGCAGGCGATGGAGTTCTGCGCCGAGGACGAATGCGTGGAGGTCACCCCGGAGATCGTGCGGGTCCGCAAGGTCGAGTTGGACGCGACGCTGCGCGGCCGCGCCCGCTCACGGGCGAAGGCGCGTGGATAACGGCCGATAGGCTGAACCACGTGCCGATCCGTTCCCGCCGCGCCGCCGTGCTGGTCGGGGCGCTCCTCTCGGTCCCGGCGCTGGTGCTGAGCGGCTGTACGGTCAGCCCGCCGCCCGCCCCGCAGAGCACTGAGACCACGGAGTCCACGCCGCCGCCTCCGGTCAAAGCGACGCAGATCATTGTGGCGATCGACTCGATCGGTCCGGGTTTCAACCCGCACCTGCTGTCGGATCAGTCGCCGGTGAACGCCGCCATCGCTGCGCTGGTGCTGCCCAGTTCGTTCCGTCCGGTGCCGGATCCGGCGTCGCCGACGGGATCGCGCTGGGAGCTCGATCCGACGCTGCTCACCTCCGCCGAGGTGACCGACGAGAATCCGTTCACGGTCACCTATACGATCCGGCCCGAGGCGCAGTGGACGGACAACGCACCGATCGGCGCCGACGACTACTGGTACCTGTGGCGGCAGATGGTCAGCCAGCCCGGCGTGGTGGATCCCGCCGGCTACGACCTGATCACGGGCGTGCAGTCGGTGGAGGGCGCCAAACAGGTCGTCGTTACCTTCGCGCAGCCGTATCCGGCCTGGCGGGAGCTGTTCAACAACATCCTGCCCGCCCACATCGTCAAGGACGTGCCTGGCGGATTCGGGGCGGGTCTGGCGCAGGCGATGCCTGTGACCGGCGGGCAGTTCCGGGTGGAGAGCATCGACCCGCAGCGCGACGAGATCCTGCTGGCCCGCAACGACCGCTACTGGAGCGTGCCCGCCACACCGGATCTGGTGCTGTTCCGCCGCGGCGGCGCGCCCGCGGCGCTGGCCGACTCGATCCGCAACGGCGACACCCAGGTCGCCCAGGTGCACGGCGGTGCGGCGACGTTCGCCCAGCTCAGCGCCATCCCGGATGTGCGGACAGCCCGGATCGTGACGCCGAGGGTGCTGCAGGTGACGTTGCGCGGTCAGTTACCCAAACTGTCGGACACCTCGGTCCGCAAGGCGATCCTGGGACTGCTCGACGTGGATCTGCTGGCGTCGGTGGGCGCGGGGGACGACAACACCGTCACCCTCGCGCAGGCGCAGGTGCGGTCACCGTCGGACCCCGGATACGTCCCGACCGCACCGCCGGCCATCGGCACCGAGGCGGCGCTCGCGCTACTCGCCGAGGCCGGATACCGGCCGGCGGAGAGTCCGGCGCCCGAAACCGGGTCCAGCCGCGGGCCGATCAGCAAGGACGGTGTGCCACTGACGCTGGTGCTCGGAGTCGCCGCGAACGACCCCACCTCGGTGGCCGTCGCCAACACCGCCGCCGACCAGTTGCGCAACGTGGGTATCGACGCCTCGGTGCTGGCGCTGGACCCGGTGACGCTCTACGGCGAGGCGCTCGTCGAGAACCGGGTCGACGCCGTCGTCGGCTGGCATCACGCCGGGGGAGACCTCGCGACCGCGCTGGCTTCCCGGTACGGCTGCCCGGCGCTGGAGGCCACCCCGGTCGCGACCGCGCCGGCCAGTCCGTCGCCCGACGGCGAGCCGACAACCAGCACGTCAGTCACGCCCACCCCGGCCAGCCCCACGCTTCCGCCGCCCCCGACCACCACCCCGCCGAGCGCGACCGCCGAACCGGACTCGGGGGCGCTCGTGCAGGCGCCGAGCAACATCACCGGTATCTGCGACCGCAGCATCCAGCCCAAGATCGACGCCGCGCTGGACGGCACGGAGCCGATCGGCGAGGTGATCGACGCGGTCGAACCGCGGCTGTGGAACATGGCGACGGTGCTGCCGATCCTGCAGGACACCACGATCGTCGCCGCAGGCCCCAGCGTCCGAAACGTCAATCTCTCCGGTGCGGTGCCGGTCGGGATCGTCGGGGACGCCGGCGGCTGGGTGAAGTCGCCCCAGTGATCACAACCCGGTGAAGCCAGTACGCCGCGACAGCTCCGATCATGAAGACGATCAGCAGCCACCAGGGCGGCCGCGCCAACTCCCACACGAAGAACGCGGCCCACAGCGGCGCGCGTTGCGTGATCGCCAGGACGCCGGCTGCGCACAGCAATGACACCGCGGGGACATTGACGGACTGCTCGGTCCATGTGTTGATCGCCAGCGCGATGAGCGAACCCGCTGCGGCCCCGGTCGCCAACGCCGGGGTCAGCAGGCCGCCGACGGCTCCGGCCCTCAGATAGACCGCAGTCAGCAGCGGCTTGAGCAACAGGATCGCGGCGGCGGATCCCAGGCCGATCCCGCTGTCCATGCTGACCTCGAGGACGCTCTTGCCGTTGCCGGGCAGTTCCGGCCACCACAGGGAGCAGATCCCCACGAGCAGTCCGGCTGCCGCGACGCCCGGGATGACGGTCCACGACGTCACCGCGCGTGCGGGCCGGGCAGAGGTCATCAGCCGGTGGAACGCCGCGCCGACGGCGACCGCAAGCGGGGCGAGTAGCACGGCGAGGACCGTCAGCAGCGCCGACAGCGACGGATCGGGCCAGTCCAGCGGTGTCTCGAGCCGCGTGACGGGGGCCGCCACCGCCACGGCGAGGCTCGAGGTGATCAGCGCGGTCCCCAGCGCCCGCGGCTGCCAGGTGTTCAACATGATCTTCGAGGCGAACAGCGCACCGCCCAACGGAACGCTGTACACGGCCGCAAGCCCGGCGCCCGCGGCGCACGCCAGCAGGATTTCACGGTCGCGCGGGGTGAGGGCGAGGCGGGAGGTGGCGGCGTCGCCTCCCGCGGCCGCGAGCTGGCGCGGGGCGCCCTCCCGGCCGAGTGACGCGCCGGATCCGACGACCAGCACCTGGAGGAGGGCGTCGATCGACATCGCCAACCGTGGGATCGGGCGGTGCTCCGCGATGGTCCCGGCCAGTTCCGGCACCTCCGTGCGTCGGCGCAGCAGCCACCAGCCGAGACCGGCGAGCGCACCACCGATCGTCGGTGCGAGTGCGCGCCGGACGGGACTACTGCCGGTGACGCCGTCGAGCAGCGTCCCGAAGGTGTACGCGTAGGAAAGGTGTTCGACGGCGTGCAGGAGCAGGGTGGTCGCCATGCCGGCGAGGCCGGCGAGCAGGCCGATCAGAAGGACGGCGCAGGAGAACTCCAGGTTTCTCCGGCTCATCTGCGCCTAGCGGCCGACCCCGCTGGTGGGTGCGTCGTTTGCGTCGTCGTCGTTCGAGCCGCTGTCGTCGGTGCCGGCACCGGTATCGGTGTCCGTGTCGGTGCCGCGGGTCGGCTGCTGGACGGCGGGGGGCCGCTCGACGCGCTGTTCGTTGTCGTCCTGCCCGGTGAGGCGCTTGACAGTGTCGCCGAGCTGTTCGAACACGTCGCGGATCTGCTGCCGGATGCCACCGGTCGTATCGGATTCGAAGGCCGGTGAGCCCGGTGTGCCCGGTGCCGGCGCCGATGTGGACGGTGCCGAATCGGCCGGTCCGCGATCCTGCTGCACTGTCGGGCGCTGCGGGGCGGCGGCCGTCGCTGTCTGACGTGCCGCGGTGCTGGGCGAGCTCGACGACCCGCGATCGAGGGAGGAGCGGTCCTGCGCGGCAGAGATAGAGGTGTCCGTGGAGGTACCGCCGGTGACGCCGGACTTCCGCTCGTCGGTGCCCGTCCTGACGGGTGTGTTGGCGTTGGAGTTCAACGCGTCGAGGATCGGCTGCAGGATGGTGTTCTGGAACGCTGCGTCGATCCGCTCGTCGCCGGTGATGACGGCTTGTCCGCCGAACGGCGCGTTGATGAGGCGGCGCAGCGCCTCAACCGGCGTCAACTCGCCGCTGATCACCTGCTCGGTGAGCGCGAGGATGAGCGCCGGCGTCATGGTCACCTGCTGGACCAGCGTGCCCGCGGCCTCGTTGATGCCGCTGCTGAGGTTGGCCAGCGTGCGCATGACCACCACGGCGCTCTCCGTGGGGTCGGTGAGCGTCTCCGGCGTGGCGAGGCGCATGGCCGCCTCATGATCTTGGACACCCGGCGAGTCTTCCGTGGCCGGCGGGGCCTCCGCGGCCCGCTGCAGCGCCTCGGCGAGGACCTGGGGGCTGACCGAGGTCGGGTTCTCGGCGAGATCGGCCAGCAGCGCATCGAGCGTGGCGACAGCGGTCGGCCAGCCCGGACGCATCGCGCCGATCGATTCGAGGAAGACCGGGTCGAGGATGTCGAGGGGCTGTCCGCCGGGCGCCATATCGGATACGGAGACGCGGATGTCGGAGGGAGCCGCCACCAATGGGTTGGCCACCACCGTCGCGGCACCGGCCAGCACGACACCTGTCACCAGGAACGGGCTGATGGTGCGGAGCATGATGCCTTTCCCCTCGAGGCTTTGAATCGCTTAACTTTAGCCTAATAGGAGCCTGAGAAGCTATGGGTTTCGTGCTGATGTGCAGGCCGCGGTGCGCGACTCCTTGCAAATGCCAAGACGCAGCGACCGCCCGCCTTCCGAGTGACGTGATCTTGACCTGCGATTTACCTGTAATTCGGCTCACACTGCAAACTTCGGCACGCTCGCGCCGTGCACGCGGCGTCGAGCCCTACGCCGAGCGGTTTGCTACTGCAAGGTCAGGATTCGGCCTGGATGTCGTTTCACCGGCAGGGTCTGCGTCGTTCACCGGGGGTTCGGATTCGACCCAAGCGAATTTGAAAGCTGAGTGCAGCCTGAGAACCAACGCCTACACGCTGTCAGTGCGCTCTCAACACAGATCACAGCATCATCACACGCATCACGATCGGAACGCTCTGAACTGTGGTTTCACCCCTGAACCCCTTCTGGGGCCGATGGGCCAGCAATCTTCAGGTCTCTCAGAAACTCGTTGCGTCAGGAAGGTTGCGATAGTTTCGATTGCAAGTAACTCGGTGATCCGCACCGGAAAGTAGGTGCGTCCGAAGGAGGCCCGGTGCTACGTTGCTGGTGCTCATCAAGCAGCTCTCATCCGTAAGGGGGATGAACTACATGTCCAACTCAACCAAGCGTCCGCTCATCGCGACCGCTGCCGCCATCGGTGGTGCCGGCCTCGTTCTCGGCGCTCCCGCCGCGGCGCTCATCGCGGCTCCGGCCGCTCAGGCCGCTCCGGTCACCGTCCAGGCGCCCGAGCAGTTCGGCGACCTCCTCGGTGGTCTGTCGTTCTTCGGTGACGCCTTCGGCTCGCCGCTGGCGCTGCTGACCCCGATCACCTCGATCACCAACAGCTTCCTCGACATCTTCGGGGCCATCCCGATCGTCAATATCTTCATCGGCAACGGTGCGGATGGCCTGCCCGGCCAGAACGGTGGCAACGGCGGCCTGTTCATCGGCAACGGTGGCAACGGCGGCAACGCGCTGTACAACCCGGCCACGAAGAGCTGGACGCCCGGCGGCAACGGCGGCAACGGCGGCTTCTTCTTCGGTGACGGCGGCAACGGCGGCAACGGCGGCTTCGGCGGCTACGACATCGCCACCGGCGATGCGGTCGATCCCAGCGCTGGCGGCAACGGTGGCAACGCCTCGTTCCTGTTCGGCAACGGTGGCAACGGTGGTGTCGGTGGTGCGGGTCGTGACGGCCTGGACGCCGAGAACCCGCGCCCGGATCTGCTGAACCCGGTCGAGGGCGTCTCCGACGGCATCGACGGCCCGGCCCTGACCGGTGCTGACGGCACCGACGGTGGCGCGGCCGGCGGCAACGGCGGCAACGGTGGCTCCGGCAACCTGCTGGTCAACGGTGGCGCCGGCGGCAACGGCGGCGACGCCCTCGCCGGTGGTGGCAACGGTGGCAACGGTGGCGCTGGCGCTGTCGGCGCCGGTGTGGCTGGTGTTGCGGCCGGTACCGGTGGCAACGGCGGCAATGGCGCCGACTCGACCGCTGTGGCCGGTGACGGCACCGCGGGTGCCGCTGGTGGCGCCGGTGGTAGCGGTGGCTTCCTGTTCGGCTTCGGCGGCAACGGCGGCGCTGGCGGCAAGGGTGGCGTCGGCGGCGACGGCGCCAACGGCGGCAACGGCGGCAACGGTGGTGTTGGCGGCGCCAACATCCTCGATGGCGACGGTGGCGTCGGCGGCAACGGCGGCAACGGCGGCGCCGGCACCGACGGCGGCAAGGGTGGCGCCGGTGGTACCGGTGGCGCGGCCGGCTCCGGCGGCTTCATCCCGTTCCTGACCGGTGGCGGCGTGGCCGGCAACGGTGGCGACGGTGGCGCAGGCGGTAAGGGTGGCAACGCGGGTGTCGCCGGTAAGGGCGGCGCGGGCGGCATCGCCACCGGCACCGGCGATCCGGGCACCCCGGGCACCGACGGCACCCCCGGCACCGCCGGTAAGGGTGGCGCAGGTGGCGCCGGTGGCGCCGCGGGCGGCCCCGGTGGCACCGCTGGTAAGGCTGGCGCGACTGGTGCCGACGGCATCGGTGCGGCTCCTGCCGACGATGACGACGACGACGCCTGATCGTCTGAGTCACACGATGTAAGTTCCCGGGGGTGGCGGTAACCCCGTCACCCCTGGGACTCATCGAAAGCTCTTCAGAACACCGGGTCCATCCGTGGGCCCGGTGTTCTGCTGTCTAGGCAGTCGTTAAGCTCGATCCGCGTCGACGAAAAATATTGGGGGAGTGCAGTGCACCAGGGGCCGACCACCGGAAGCGATACGAACGTCCTGGGGGGCACCGTGGGTCAGAACCCGGCCGCCCACACCTCGCTACCGGTCAAGGACATGGGCCGGCTGCTGCTGCGCTGTGAGGATCGCCCCGGTCTGGTGGCGGCCGTCAGCGCCTTCCTCGCCGGCGCGGGCGCCAACATCGTTTCGCTGGATCAGCATTCCACCCAGCAGACCGGCGGAACCTTCATGCAGCGCACCATCTTTCACCTCCCAGGCCTGGCCGCGGCCCGCGACGACCTGGAGCGGTCGTTCGTCAAAGAGGTCGCCACGAAGTTCGACATCGACTTCCGGTTGACCGAGGCCGCCAAGCCCAAGCGCGTCGCGATCCTCGCGTCCAAAGAAGACCACTGCCTCCTGGATCTGCTGTGGCGCAACCGCCGAGGAGAACTGGAGATGTCGGTGGCGATGGTGATCGCCAACCACGCCGACCTGGCCGATCAGGTGCGTCCATTCGGGGTGCCGTTCATTCACATCCCGGCGCGCAAGGAGATTCGCGAAGAGGCCGAGAGTCGGATGCTCGATCTCCTCCGTGGCAATGTCGATCTGGTGGTGCTGGCCCGGTACATGCAGATCATCACGTCGAACTTCCTCGACGAGGTCGGATGCCCGCTGATCAACATCCACCACTCGTTCCTGCCGGCCTTCATCGGCGCGGCACCGTACCGGCGCGCGAAGGAACGGGGCGTCAAACTCGTTGGTGCCACGGCGCATTACGTGACCGCCGATCTCGACGAGGGTCCGATCATCGAACAGGACGTGGTGCGGGTGGATCACCGGCACGGCGTCGAGGACCTCGTGCGCCTCGGTGCGGACGTCGAACGCGCGGTGCTGTCCCGCGCGGTGTCCTGGCACTGTGAGGACCGGATCATCCGGCACGGGAACCAGACGATCGTCTTCTAGCGGTCAGACGTTCTTTCGGTAGACCAGCCACCGCATCTCGATCGGGCACTCCTCACGGGGGACGTCGAAGACATCCCGACCGGTGGTCCAGTCCACGTACCAGCTTGTCGGCGGCCAGGCGTCCGATGGCAGATTCGCCTTCTCGTAGTCGTAGACCGAGTCGTTGGAGACCAACTCCAGCGGATAACCGGCCACCGCCGCGTTGATCTCATCCCACGTGAAGATGCTCGTGTACATCTGCTGTCCCAGTTCACGTTCCGCGCGGTCCGGGGTGTGACCGGGCTTGGCCAGGAACGTGTTGAACACCAGGCGTCCGCCCGGAGCCAGGCAGTGCGCGGCGAGGTGGAACAGCGCGCGTACATGTTGAGCCGACCGGAAGTCCGACACCACCTCCGACAACAGAGTCATCTGGTAGTCCTGGCGGAGATCGTCGAGCGTCTCGAAGACGTCACGTTGGATCACCCGGACGTCGAGGATCTGCGCCTCGGCCTCGGCGCGGATCATGTCGGCGAATTTCGGTGTCAGCTCGACGACGTCGACCGGATGCCCTCGGCGGGCCAGCGCGAGCGCGTTCCGTCCGGTGCCCGCTCCGATGTCGAGCACGTGATGCGTTGTGGGATCAGCGGCTTCACCCGCGAGCGCCACGATGCGGGCATCCGGATGGTTGCCGAACAGGGGCGGTTGACGGGTGCTGATCCAGTTCTCGTAGGCACCCTCGACTGTCCACCACTGACCGTTGACGTTGTAGTTGAGCCCGGTGCCGACCGGAGAGTTGAAGGTGATCACGATGTTCGACCTCGGCGACACCGCGAACGCCCGATCCAACTGACCCTGCAGCACGACCCTGAGATGGTCTTTCTGCTCAGGGGTGAACGGGGATCCCGTCGCGGCGAACAGGTCCTCGCACATCGTGACGTAGTCGTCGATCATCCCCGGTGCGGCCGGCAGGCTGATCTCACCGGTGGAGACCGAGCGGCGTAACAGCCGACGAGCCATCGCTTCGCGCAACTGCGCCTGAGTGGTCGGCCCGGGGGTATGCGTGTTCATCACCCCTTCTTCTACCGGACCGGCAGCGGGATAGCCAGCGTTCAGCCGTGCTGGAAGCGGGAATTCGCAGTTCGCGGCCGATATTCGAAGGTTCGATCATGATGCTTGCGCGGTAGCATGGCCCTATGCAGACCATGCTCTCCGCTCAGCAGGCCGAACAGCGCGAATTCTGGCGGCAGCTGTGCCCCGGCATGTCGATCGAGGGTGACGGATTCGCAGCACCCGCGGCCGTCGGCGACCCCGCCGATCTGGTTCCGGTTCTCAACCGTGAGGGCTACGTCCAGGTGGCCGACGCCCTTCCGGAGGCCCGGATCGCACCCGTCCGCAACGCGGTGTCAACACTGTTCCAGTGCGGTATCCCGCTGCCCTTCGCGTTCGTCTACGACGAGTTGTGGCTTGCGTTCCAGAGTCTTTCGCGTTTCCTGTCCACCGCCCTCGGCGAGGACTACCGAGCGCTTCCCGACTTCTGGGTGTGGCACGTCAAGCCCAACGAGGATTCGGCCGGTTGGGGGCCGCACCGCGACCGCGTGCAGCCGACGATCTACGACGACAACTCACCGCAGACCCTGACGGTGTGGCTGCCGTTCACCGATGCCACGCCACTCAACGGCTGCATGTACGTGCTCCCCGCGCACCGGGATCCGCGGTTCATCGAACGGCGTTGGGACGGCGAGGGTAACAACGTCGTGCACAACCCGCAGGACATCCGCGCGCTTCCTGCCACCGGGGGCAGCATGCTGGCCTGGAATCAGGCCGTCCTGCACTGGGGCGGACGCGGCAGCCGCCTCGGCGCGGCCCCGCGGATCAGCGCCGCCTTCGAATTCCAGCGCGGCGACTGCGCGCCCTTCAATCAGCCACTGCTCGACCCGTACCGCGTCCCCACGTTCGCCGAGCGACTCGGGCTGATCGGCAAGCAGGCCCTGCAGTATCGCCACATGTATCCGCTGACCGACGACGTTGCGGCCGTGGCCACTTCGCTCTACCAGCGGTTCATGCCGGGAGTGTCGCTCAGCCTTTGACCGGCACGCCGAGCGCAGGCTCACGCCTGCTTGCGGTACACCAGCCAACGCATGTCGATCGGGCACAGCTCGCGGGGCAGAGCGAAGACGTCCAATCCGCTCACCCATTCCGGATACCAGCCGGTGGGAGGCCACCCGCCCTCGGGCAGGTTCGCCTTCTCGTAGTCGAACACCGAGTCGTCGGA
Source organism: Mycobacterium sp. 852013-51886_SCH5428379 (assembly GCF_001665575.1). Classification (GTDB taxonomy): domain Bacteria; phylum Actinomycetota; class Actinomycetes; order Mycobacteriales; family Mycobacteriaceae; genus Mycobacterium. Next base: position 286,325 of record NZ_LZSU01000036.1, read on the forward strand.
GACCTGCTCGAGCGGTAAACCCTCTGCGGCCGCGGCCATTTCGGGGTACGTGAAGATGCGCGTGTACATCTGCTCACCGAGCTGGATGACCGCCTCGTCCGGCGTGTAGTTGTGTGCGGCCATGAAGGCGTTGAACACCATTCGCCCGCCCGGGGCGAGGCAGTCGTCGGCGAGCTGGAACAAGGTCCGCAGCTGCTCAGTGGTGCGGAACTCGGGCACCACCTCCGACAGGATGATCAGGTCGTAGTCGTCGTCGAGATCCTCGGTGGAGGTGGCGAACACGTCGCGCTGGATGAGGCCTACCCGCAGTCGTTCGCGGGACGCCTCCTTGCGGATCATGTCGACGAACTTCTCGTTCACCTCGACGACGTCGACGGGGTGTCCGCGGCGGGCGAGGGCGAGCGCGTTGCGGCCGGTACCCGCGCCGATGTCGAGGATCGAGAACTGTCGTGGATTCGCCGCCTCGTTGGCCAGATCCCACACCCGGGCATCGGGTTGGGTTCCGAACAGCGGAGGTTGGCGGGTGGCGATCCAGTCGTCGTACGTCTCGGCGATCGTCTTCGCGCGCGGCTGGATGTGATAGTTCAGCACGCTCCCGACGGGGGTGTGCCAGGTGATGATGATGTCCGAGCGCTGGGTGGCCTGATAGGCCGCGACCAGCTGGCTCTCGAGCGCGCTCCGCAAATGATCGAGCTGCTCGGGAGTGAACGGCGAGCCGACCGTGGCAAATACCTTGCTGCACATCTGGACGTACTCGTCGAGCATCCCGGGGACGGCGGGAATGATGATCTCCCCGCGCGCTTCACCGCGGCGGAGCAGCCTGCGGACCATCGCTTCGCGGAGCGGGCTCGAATTCTCAGACGAGACAGGGGAATTCGTCACCGCACTCTTTCTATCGTCACTGGTCGATGTAAGCAAGCCGAGCGGCTCGCCTGACCGCTCACCATAGCGTGTCCGCGTAACGGGGTAACAGACCTTGGAGCAAACAGATTCCCCGGCCCGGGAAAGCGGAGACGCGGCCCGCGCGACGTTGTCCGTGACGGTTATCATCACCTCATGCCGGATTCCAATGAAGCAGACCGCACCGAGACCGCCGCATCGACCGGGGGCAGGGACAAGTTGTCCTCCTCCTCTTCTTCGGCGGTGGGCAGAACCCCCGTCGCGGTGGAGCGACCGGCCCCGAAGTGGTTGGCGCCGGCGGCCCTGGCGCTGGCCGTCATCGCCGTCGCCCTGTCGGCCTGGTCCCTGCTGAGCAAGGACTCGTCCTCGTCGGCCTCGGACACCACTCTGCCGGGAGACCCCAAGCAGCGCGTCTGCACCGCCTTCGACACCGTCGCCAAGGCCGTGCAGCTGCAGACCAACAACAACCTCGGCCCGGATCCGGTCCCGCAGGCCGCGGTGGCGGGCAATGCCCGCCTCGCCCTGATCGGTGGCGGCCAGTACCTGGTCAACAGCGTCGACTCCGAGGTGCCGGGCGACTTGGCCGAGGCCGCCCGTAAGTTCGGCAACACCATCCAGGACATCGGCGTCAACGCGCTGGCCAACGTGCCGAACAGTGACCCGCAGCAGACCGCGCGGCTCCGCGAGGGCGACGCCACGCGTCAGCAGATCGTCGAACTCTGCAAGTGAGGTTGACGTGCCCTCGCCGGTCCCGCCGGTGAGGGCACGCCCGCGTCTGCTCTTGGTCCACGCGCACCCGGACGACGAAACGCTGACCACCGGCGGCACCATCGCGCACTACGTCGCCCGCGGCGCCGACGTCCGCGTGGTGACCTGCACCCTCGGCGAGGAGGGGGAGGTGATCGGCGAGCGGTACGCGCAGCTCGCCGTCGACCACGCCGATCAGCTCGGCGGATACCGGATCCTCGAGCTCACCCGGGCCCTCGAGGCGCTCGGCGTGGACGAACCCCGCTTCCTCGGCGGCCCCGGCCATTGGCGCGACTCCGGTATGGCCGGCACTCCGCCACGGGGCCATCCGCGCTTCGCCGACGCCGATCTGACCGACGCGGCGGGCGTGCTGGCCACCGTCATCGACGAATTCCGTCCGCATGTGGTGGTGACCTACGACCCCGACGGCGGATACGGCCACCCCGACCACATCCAGGCCCACCGCGTCACCACGGCGGCTGTCACCGCCGCGCGGTGGCAGGTTCCGCGATTCTTCTGGACCGTCTCGTCGACGTCGGCCATGACCGCAGGCCTCCGCCACCTGGGTGAGGTGCCCGCCGGGTGGACCCGGATCACCATCGACGAGGTGCCGTTCGGCTTCCCCGACGACCGGATCGACGTCGTCATCGACGTCGGTGACAGCCTCGGCGCCAAGCTCGCTGCGATGCGTGCACACGCCACCCAGATCTCGGTGGCGCCGGACGGGCGGTCCTTCGCACTGTCCAACGGCATCGCGATGCCGGTCCTGGCCGAAGAGCACTATCTGCTGGTCTCCGGCGAACCCGGCCCCCGCCACGACCTCCTCGCCGGACTGGACCTGGCTCAGCCCCGGCAGCAGGGGTAGGCTCCCGTCATCCAGCGACGCCGAAGGGACTCTGATGGACCCGGACCTCGACCCCAATCTGCAGCACTGGCAGGACCGCTTCGACAACTACCAGTGGGTGGTGGGCTCGCTGGTCGGCCTGCTCGACAGCATCCCGACCTGACCCGCGGTCCTGTTCCCGCGCTGGTCCTCGCGCTCCTGGCGGTCGACGGAGTCGTCGTCGCGGTGCTGGGCGCGCTGTTCCTGCCGTTGCGGATCGGCGCCATCCCGTTCCCGCTGACCGCCTTGCTCGCCGGCGCCACGAACGCGGCACTGGTGTGGGTGGCGCTCAAATGGACCGATTCCGGGCGCCTCGCGGCGCTTCCGCTGTGGGCCTGGCTGGCGACGGTGGCGGTGCTGACCCTCGGCGGACCGGGTGGCGACATCGTCTTCGGCGGCGCCGGCGTGATGGCCTACAGCGCCCTGTTCTACCTCGTGCTCGGCGCCGGACCGGCGGCCTGGCTGCTGTGGTGGCGCTGATGGGCGGGTCCACCCCCGCGGCCCGACGTGGGACTACTGTGGCCGGTATGCCGTTGGCCGTGATTCCAGGATGTGAGACACGCGGATGATTATCGCGGACGTGGGGGTTCTTCGGGAGTGGCTCTGAACCCCCAGCACGGCTCTGATCAGCCCAGCGCGGCCGCACTGCGCCGAGTGTTGCGGCGCGCCCGCGACGGTGTCGCCCTCAACGTCGACGAGGCGGCGATCGCGATGGCCGCCCGCGGCGACGACCTCGCCGGTCTGTGTGCCAGCGCCGCCCGGGTGCGCGACGCCGGATTGTCCGCCACCGAGCGCCGGGGCCCGAACGGCCGGCTGCCGGTCAGCTATTCGCGCAAGGTGTTCATCCCCGTCACGCATCTGTGTCGCGACACCTGTCACTACTGCACGTTCGTCACCGTGCCCGGCGTGCTGCGCAAACAGGGCAAGGGCATGTACATGGAGCCCGACGAGATCCTCGACGTTGCCCGCCGCGGTGCCGAACTCGGTTGCAAAGAGGCGCTTTTCACTCTCGGCGATCGTCCGGAGGCCCGCTGGGACGAGGCGCGTCAGTGGCTCGACGAACGCGGTTACGACTCCACGCTGGATTACGTACGCGCGATGGCGATCCGGGTGCTCGAGGAGACCGGGCTGCTGCCGCATCTGAACCCCGGCGTGATGAGCTGGTCGGAACTCTCGCGTCTGAAGCCGGTGGCGCCGTCGATGGGCATGATGCTCGAGACCACCTCCCGGCGACTGTTCGAGACCAAGGGTCTGGCGCACTACGGCAGCCCCGACAAGGATCCCGCCGTCCGGTTGCGCACGCTGGACGACGCCGGTCGGCTGTCGATCCCGTTCACCACCGGTCTGCTCGTCGGGATCGGGGAGACGCTCACCGAGCGGGCCGAGACGATGCACGCGATCCGCCGGTCGCACAAGGAGTTCGGCCACGTCCAGGAAGTGATCGTGCAGAACTTCCGGGCCAAGGATCACACCGCGATGGCCGAGGTGCCCGACACCGGGATCGACGACTTCCTGGCGACGGTCGCGGTGACCCGGCTGGTGCTGGGGCCCAAGATGCGGGTGCAGGCGCCGCCGAACCTGGTGTCACGCGAGGAGTGCCTGGCGCTGATCGGCGCAGGCGTCGACGACTGGGGTGGCGTGTCGCCGCTGACCCCGGACCACGTCAACCCCGAACGGCCCTGGCCGGCGCTGGACGAGTTGGCCGACGTCACCGCCGAGGCGGGCTACGACCTGGTGCAGCGCCTGACCGCCCAGCCGCAGTACGTCCAGGCCGGTGCCGCGTGGATCGATCCGCGGGTGCGCGGTCACGTCGATGCGCTGGCCGGGCCCGACGGGCTGGCGCTCGACGTCAACCCGCAGGGCAGGCCGTGGCAGGAACCCGACGAGGCGCTGCAGTCGCTGGGCCGCACCGACCTGCACTCGGCGATCGACAGCGAGGGCCGGCTCACCGAGACACGCAGCGACCTCGGCAGCGCGTTCGGCGACTGGGAGTCGATCCGCGAGAAGGTCGAGGAGCTGGCCGCCCGGGCGCCCGAGCGCATCGACACCGACGTGCTCGCCGCGTTGCGAGCGGCCGAACGCGATCCCGCGGGCTTGTCCGACGACGCGTACCTGGCTTTGGCCACCGCGGACGGCCCGGCCCTCGATGCCGTTGCGGCCCTGGCGGATTCGCTCCGGCGTGATGTGGTGGGCGATGACGTGACATACGTCGTGAACCGCAACATCAACTTCACGAACATCTGCTACACCGGCTGCCGGTTCTGTGCGTTCGCGCAGCGCAAGGGTGACGCTGACGCGTACTCGCTGTCCGCCGAGGAGGTGGCGGACCGCGCGTGGGAGGCCCACGTGGTGGGGGCGACCGAGGTCTGCATGCAGGGCGGCATCGATCCCGAACTGCCGGTGACCGGGTACGCGGATCTGGTGCGCGCGGTCAAGGAGCGGGTGCCGTCGATGCATGTGCACGCGTTCTCGCCGATGGAGATCGCCAACGGCGTCACCAAGAGCGGGTTGTCGATCCGCGAGTGGCTGATCGCGCTGCGCGAGGCGGGGCTGGGATCGATTCCGGGCACCGCGGCGGAGATCCTCGACGACGAGGTCCGCTGGATCCTGACCAAGGGCAAGCTGCCGACGTCGATGTGGATCGAGGTGGTCAGCACCGCGCACGAGGTGGGACTGCGGTCGAGTTCGACGATGATGTACGGCCACGTCGACCAGCCACGGCACTGGGTGGGCCACCTGCGGGTCCTGCGCGAGATTCAGGACCGCACAGGCGGTTTCACCGAGTTCGTACCGCTGCCGTTCGTGCACCAATCCTCGCCGCTGTACCTCGCCGGCGGGGCCCGGCCCGGGCCGACGCACCGCGACAACCGCGCGGTGCACGCGCTCGCGCGGATCATGCTCCACGGACGTATCGACCACATCCAGACCAGCTGGGTGAAGCTCGGCGTCGAGCGGACGCAGGTGATGCTGCAGGGTGGCGCCAACGACCTCGGCGGCACGCTGATGGAGGAGACGATCTCCCGGATGGCCGGCTCGGAGAACGGATCGGCCAAGAGCGTGTCGGAACTGGTGTCGATCGCCGCGGGTATCGGCCGGCCGGCGCGCCAGCGCACGACGACCTACGCGCCGCTGGCGGCGTAGCGCGAAGGGGCGGTCAGGACGCGAGCTCCCACCAGCCCAGGAACGACGCGCCGTTGTGTTGGATGTAATCGATCTGCACCGTGTCCGACGTACGGCCCCCTTTGAACTGCCCAGCGCCGTAGTGCTCGAGTTGCAGGTTCAAGTTCTCCGTTGCCGCGGTCGTCGCCGCGTCGACCGCCGATTGCGGCAGACATTCCGTCAGGTAGTTGCCCGCTTGATGTGTCTGAAGGATCTCCACGAGCGCTTCGGTGCGGCACGCGATCGGCGTCGAGTCGTGGCGCTCGCGATAGGCCTCGTCTGAGATGATGCTGTCCAGCAGCCGCGCGATGTACGCGCCCGTCTTCTTCTCGTCGCAGTAGCCGACCTTGATCGAGGCGCACGCGGCATACGCCATCCAGTGACTCTGTTGTGGCAGCCCGTAGTCCGCGTCGAGCAGTTTCTCCATTGTGGTCCTGATGCGGGGAACCTGTCGGGAGGACTGCATCAGCGCGAACAACGCCTCGCCCGTGTAGTACGCGCTCCGGAACGGATGGACGGCCCCGGTCGAGAAGGTGCGCTTGTGGATGAAATCATCGCCCTCGAGCTGGCTGACCAGGTAATTCTCCAGACCTGTCAGCGTTGTCTCCGGCCCTCCCTGATACAGCGCCACGAGTGGCTCCTGGTGGAGTGTCCCCTCCAGAACTGCGTATTCGCGGATCATCAGCGCCGAGAGCCCGACGCCTCCGAGCTTGACGACGTCGTCCGACGTCAAACACAGTCTCCGGGCCGGCTCTCCGGCCCACGTCGGTTCCTTGGTCAGCGCCTGGATGAATCCGAGCGCGGAACGGAGGCGTTGCTTCTCGTCTGCGCTCAGTTCGATCCCGAGAATGCGTATCGCCTTGCACATGAACCACACGGTGCCGCAGTGACGCAGGAGGTTGTAGCCGCTCAGCGCCTCCTCCGGATGCATGAACCTGTGCGCGTACACGAACCTGCCGGACCCGTCGAGCAGCGACAACAGGTGGGCGACGCACGCCCTGACGAGTTCTTCCGCATTCGACGTGTCGATCGTCGTCGTTGGGCCCGGCAAGATGTCTCCCTATCGGTCACGCCGCCCGCGGCCGACGGGTCGACGGCTGCGTCTGAGCAGTCGAGCAATCCTATTTGGGCGGTCCTCGGAGTGCGGGCGCGACCCTGGAGGGAACGCCCGCCGGGAATGGAATCGGACTGCAGTCCGTTTGTATGTGCGTGTGTCGGGAGGGCCGACGCCGCGAACAAAGGAGACCGCCATGACTTCAGCTGCACATCCGAAAGCAACCGAAACGACCCTGGGCGCCGGCACCTGGGCCATCGACCCCATCCACTCCACCGTCGGCTTCTCCGTACGCCACCTGATGGTCAGCAAGGTGCGCGGCACGTTCGACCAATTCAGCGGTGCGATCACCGTCGCCGAAGACGGCTCTGCCGCGGTCACCGCCGAGATCGCGGTCGATTCCGTGAACACCCGCAACGAACAGCGCGATGCCCACCTCAAGGCCGCGGACTTCTTCGACACCGACAAGTACCCCACCGCCACGTTCACCTCGACCGGCGTCCGCCCCGACGGTGACCGGTACGCCCTGGACGGCGAGCTGACGATCAAGGGCATCACCCGGCCGGTCACGCTGGAACTCGAGTTCAACGGCGTCAACCCCGGTATGGGCCATGGAGAGGTGGCCGGATTCGAGGCCACTGTGGTGTTCAACCGCAAGGACTTCGGCATCGACATCGACGTGCCGCTCGAGACGGGCGGCGCTGTAGTCGGCGACAAGGTGACCGTCACTCTGGAGATCGAAGCGCTCAAGCAGGCTTGATCCTCGTTCGCGGTGTGGTGACTGGTCGGGTTCTATGTGAGACGTTTAGTATCAGTAACCACGCGGCACCCCTAACGGACGTCGCGTGAAGTTAGGGCACACTGAGACGATCGTCCACAATTCGTCTGGGGATACTTCCAGGCGGACAGGTGGACGTCGTCTCGGCGGCCCGACCCGTACCAGCAGCCCACTGGACAGCTAGACCGAGGAACACCTAGGAGAACCGGTGACGTACGTCATTGCCGAGCCCTGTGTCGATGTCAAGGACAAGGCGTGCATTGAAGAGTGCCCCGTCGACTGCATCTACGAGGGCGCTCGCATGCTGTACATCCACCCCGACGAGTGCGTCGACTGCGGTGCGTGTGAACCGGTGTGCCCGGTCGAAGCCATCTACTACGAGGACGACGTCCCCGACCAGTGGAGCGGCTACACCCAGCACAACGCGGACTTCTTCGCCGAGCTCGGCTCCCCGGGCGGCGCGTCGAAGGTCGGCCAGACCGACAACGACCCGCAGGTCGTCAAGGATCTGCCGCCGCAGGGTGAAGACTGACGACTCCCGTGCCTGAGGTCGGCCGGCGACCGGTTTCGGCCGCGCTGCCGGAGTTTCCGTGGGACACGCTCGCCGAGGCGGGGGCGCGGGCCCGCGCTCATCCGGACGGCATCGTCGACCTGTCGGTGGGTACGCCCGTCGATCCGGTGGCGCCGCTGATCCGGGAGGCGCTGGCCGCCGCCAGCGCGGCGCCCGGCTACCCGACCACCGCGGGGACCCCCGCGTTGCGGGCCTCGGCCAAGGCTGCACTCGAACGCCGGTACGGCATCACCCGCCTCGCCGACGACGCGGTGCTGCCCGTGGTCGGGACCAAGGAGCTCATCGCCTGGCTGCCGACGCTGCTCGGGCTGACTGCGGAAGACGTCGTGGTCGTCCCCGAACTCGCCTATCCCACCTACGAGGTGGGGGGTCGGCTCGCCCGGGCCCGAGTGGTCCGCGCCGACTCGCTGACCCAGCTGGGTCCGGAACGACCCGCACTGATCTATCTGAACTCGCCGAGCAACCCGACCGGCAAGGTGCTCGGCATCGACCACCTCCGCAAGGTGGTCGGCTGGGCCCGCGACCGGGGCGTGCTCGTAGCCTCCGACGAGTGCTACCTCGGGCTGGCCTGGGACGCCGAACCGTTCTCCGTGCTGCATCCCGACGTCTGCGGCGGCGACCACACCGGACTGCTCGCCATCCACTCGCTGTCGAAGACGTCCTCGCTGGCGGGGTACCGCGCCGGCTTTGTCGCCGGCGATCCCGCCGTCGTCGCCGAACTGCTCGCCGTGCGCAAACACGCCGGGATGATGGTTCCGACGCCGGTGCAGGCGGCCATGGTCGCCGCGCTCGACGACGACGCCCACGAGAGCGAGCAGCGTGCGCGCTATGCGCGACGGCGCGAGATCCTGCTGCCGGCACTTCAGAAAGCCGGGTTCACCGTCGACCACTCCGAGGCGGGCCTGTATCTGTGGTCGAGCCGCGGGGAACCGTGCCGCGCGACGGTCGACTGGCTGGCCGATCGCGGAATCCTCGCCGCGCCCGGCGAGTTCTACGGACCCCGCGGCGCGCAGCACGTGCGGGTGGCGCTCACCGCCACCGACGAGCGCATCGACGCCGCCGCGCGCCGCCTCTCATGACCGCGTTCAACACACCGGAGAAGTCCGACCGCTACCGCACCGAGCATTTCACCGGTGCCGTCGGCCTCAACTGGTACACCACCGACCCCACGCTGCAGACGACACTGGCGTACTACCTGCCGCCCGAGCAGGTGGCGGTGGCCGAACCGCATCTGACCGCCATCGGCGAGCTGATGGGTGGACCGGTCGCCCGATGGGCCGAGGAGACCGACCGTCATCCGCCCACGCTCGAGCGCTACGACCGCTGGGGTCACGACGTCAGCAGGGTCGTCATGCCGGCGTCGTTCACCCAGTCCAAACGCGCGGTGCTCGACGCCCAGCACCGGCTGCGCGACGACGTGCGGGCCGCCGGTGGCCGCTCGGCGATCCCGATGTATGTGGCCAACTATCTGCTCGACCAGGCCGACATCGGGATGGGCTGCGCGCTGGGCACCGGCGGCGGGATGGTGCAGGCGCTGGTCGCCGCGTACGCCCCCGCAGACGTCCGGGACCACGTGCTCGCAAAATTCGCCTCCGGCGAGTGGGACGGCGAAACAGCGCAGATGCTGACCGAGCGCACCGGCGGATCCGACCTCGGGGCGTTGGAGACGACGGCCACCCGGCACGGAGACGCCTGGCTGCTCAACGGCGTCAAATGGTTCGCCTCGAACTGCGACGGTCAGGCGTTCGTCGTACTGGCCAAACCGGAGGGCGCGCCGGACAACAGCCGCGGCGTCGCGACCTTCCTCGTGTTGCGCACGCGGCGCGACGGCTCGCGCAACGGGGTGCGGATCCGGCGGCTGAAGGACAAGCTCGGCACCCGATCGGTCGCCTCCGGCGAGGTCGAGTTCGCCGACGCCGAGGCGTTCCTGCTCTCCGGCGAACCCTCGTCCGAGGCCGGCCCGTCCGACGGTAAGGGGCTGGGCCGGATGATGGAGCTCACCAACGCCGCCCGGCTCGGCATCGCGCTGTTCGCGCTCGGCAACGCGCGCCGCGCCCTGGTGGAATCGCTGTGCTACGCCCGCCGCAGGCAGGCGTTCGGTTCGGCGCTGATCGACAAACCGCTGATGCGGCGCAAGCTGGCCGAGATGATCGTCGACGTGGAGGCCGCGCAGGCCCTGGTCTTCGACGGCACCGGGCGGGCCAATCATCGTCAGCCCGGCCGCATTCGCCAGCGGATCGCGGTGCCGGTGACCAAGCTGAAGGTGTGCCGGCTCGGAATCACGATGGCCTCCGACGCGATCGAGATCCACGGCGGCAACGGCTATATCGAAGACTGGCCGGTCGCCCGACTGCTGCGCGACGCCCAGGTCAACACCATCTGGGAGGGGCCCGACAACATCCTGTGCCTCGACGTGCGCCGCGGTATCGAGAAAGCGCGGGCGCACGAAGATCTGCTCGCCCGCCTGCAGGGCGCGGTGTCGGTCTCCGACGACGATGCGACGACGGGGCTGGTGGCCCGCCGGGTGTCGGACCTCGAGGCTGCGGTCAGTGCGTGGACGAAGCTGGACGGCGCGATCGCCGAGGCGCGGCTGTTCCCGCTGGCGCAGTTCATGGCCGACGTCTACGCCGGGGTGCTGCTCACCGAACAGGCCGCGTGGGAGCGCGCCGAGCGTGGCGACGAGCGAAAAGCGTTGGTGGCCAGCCTGTATGCGAAGCGCTATCTGGCCGACCGCGGCCCGCTGCGCGGAATCGACGACGACGGCGACGAGGCCATCGAGCGGTTCGACGAGCTGGTGGCCGGCGCGTTCACGGGGTGATCGGATCGGTGGCCCGCAGGCTGAGCGCGAGCACCAACCGGTCGTCCGCGTCGTCCAACGAGTCACCCAGGATGCTTTCCAGGCGGCGCACGCGGTAGCGCACGGTGTTCGCGTGCACGTGCAGGCGTCGGGCCACCGCGGCGATGTCGCCGAAGCCGTCCAGGTAGGCGGCGAGTGTCTCGGCCAGGATCGGATCCTGTTCGCGCAGTGCGGGTATCCGCGGGTCGATCAGTCGCGGTTGACCCGCGACCTGGGCGACGATGTCATCGAGCAGCACCGTCGTGCGGGCCTCGGAGAGCGAGGTCACCTGTCCGATCGCGCCGGGATGGCGGCTCGCGCTGTCGAAGACGCGGTCGATGTCGAGGCGCGTCGCCGCGGCCGCGTCGAGGCCGGCCAGCGGTGCGGCGATCACCGCCCGCACCGTCGCACCCCGTTCCCGGTGCATCGTCGCGACCACACCGCGCACCCACGACGTGACCGTCGACGGCGCCCCGATCTTCGGGAGCAGCACATATACCCGGTCGTCGGCGGGTACCACCTGCGCGTCCGCGCGAAATGCTGTGGCGCTCAACGCGATCACCTCGGTCAGGCCCGGCCCGCCGCGGAATCCGATGAGCGCGGCACGGCTGTCGATCTCGAGGCTGAGATCGCGGGCGATGGCGGCGGTGTCGGTGGCGCCGGTGTCGGTATCGGTCAGGCCCAGTAGGTCGCGCAGCCGCAACGTGTGCACCGATGGTGTCGCCGCCATTCTGGCCAGAATGCGCGCCGCCAGGACGGCGCCGCCACGCAGCGCCTCGTCGGCGCCGTCGGCCAGTGGTTCGCCGCCCTGCTGCAGCCAGATGGTGCCGCCGAACCGCGGCGGCCTGCGCGTCGCAGCCAGGTGGATGCCGACCGCCAGCCGCGGTCGTAGCCGCAGTTCGGGTCGTTCGGGGACGCGCACCACGTCGGACCCGGAGCGCAGCGCATCGAACACGCCGGCGTCGGCCAGCCATTGCAGGTGGGCGGGCGGCCCCTCGCGGCCGAGGATCGACAACCGCCGCAGATCGTCGGCCTCGTCGTTCGGCGACGAGTAGGCCAGCACGTGCGATCCGTCGTCCTCGATGGTGACCAGTCCGCGGGTGCGGTCGGCCACCGACTGAGCGAGTGCGAAGAGGTCATTGCCGCCGGGCAGGTGCGGATCGTCGTCGTCGCGGACGTGCTCCAGGAACTGCGTCACCAGTCGGTAGGCCCGCTCCCAGCGGGCGTGCGGATCGACGGCCACCACCGCCACACCCAGCCGTGCGGCCCGGCGCTGCAGCGCCGCCGTGGGCTCCTTGACGAAGACGGCCACCGGCCGGCGCACCTGCTGCTCGAGCCAGCGCGCCGCGGCCTCGTCGGGAACACCCAGGAGGAAGAACAGATCGGCGTTACCGGTGGCGTGGGCGACACCGAGGCGGACGTCGTCGGCGTCCACGAGGGCCACCGAACCCACGGCGGCGTCGAGACCCCGGGGGGCGACGGCGAGCGTGACCATGGTGCGATCCAGCGCCAGCAGCAGGTCACCCAGCCGGACACGCGCGGCGCTCATACTGTCCGATCGTAACTGTCTGCCGACGGTTCTTTGGCGGATCGGCTAACTACGGCCGGTGGTTCGGCGGGGCACCCTGACGAGCATGGACGCGATCAGCGACGTACCTCCGCCTGCGAACGAGCCGGTCCACGATTTCGCCCCCGGCTCACCGGAACGCGCGCGCCTCCTCGAGGCGCTGACCGAGCTCACCGCCGCACCGATCGACCTGCCCCACGTCATCGGCGGCAGGCACCGGATGGGTGCGGGTGAGCCCATCGACGTCGTGCAGCCGCACCGGCACACCGCGGTGCTGGGCACGTTGACCAACGCCGACCACTCCGACGCCACCGCCGCCGTCGACGCGGCGACCGCGGCCAAACCGGACTGGGAGGCGATGCCGTTCGACGAACGCGCGGCGGTGTTCCTGCGCGCGGCCGATCTGCTGGCCGGTCCGTGGCGGGAGAAGATCGCCGCGGCGACGATGCTCGGCCAGTCGAAGTCGGCCTACCAGGCGGAGATCGACGCACCGTGCGAGCTGATCGACTTCTGGCGCTTCAACGTCGCGTTCGCCCGCCAGATCCTCGCCCAGCAACCGGTGAGCAGCCGCGGGGTGTGGAACCGTACCGACTACCGATCGCTCGAGGGTTTCGTGTACGCGATCACGCCGTTCAACTTCACCGCGATCGCCGGCAATCTCCCCACGGCGCCTGCGCTGATGGGCAATACCGTCGTGTGGAAACCCTCGCCGACACAGATGTTCTCGGCCTACCTCACGATGCAGCTGCTCGAGGCCGCCGGGCTGCCGCCCGGGGTGATCAATCTGGTGGCCGGCGACGGTCGCGCAGTATCAGAGGTGGTGCTGGCCGATCCGCGGCTGGCGGGCATCCACTTCACCGGATCGACCGCGACGTTCCAGCACCTGTGGCGTGAGGTCGGCGCGAACATCGAGCGCTACCACGGTTATCCGCGGCTGGTGGGGGAGACGGGCGGCAAGGATTTCGTCGTCGCCCACACCAGCGCGGACCCCGATGTGCTGAGCACCGCGCTCATCCGCGGCGCGTTCGACTATCAGGGCCAGAAGTGTTCGGCGGCGTCGCGGGCGTTCATCCCGCGATCGGTGTGGCACCGGATGGGTGACGACTTCCTGGCCGCCACCGAGGCGCTGCGCTACGGCGACGTCTGCGACCTGTCCAACTTCGGCGGTGCGCTGATCGACAGGCGCGCGTTCGACAAGAACGTCGCGGCGATCGAGCGGGCCAAGACGGCACCGGAGGTCACCATCGCCGTGGGCGGCGAATACGACGACAGCGAAGGGTATTTCGTACGACCGACCGTGCTGCTGTCCGACGATCCGGCCGACGAATCGCTGCGCGAGGAGTACTTCGGACCCCTTCTGTCCGTGCATGTCTATCCCGACGCCGAGTACGACGCGATCCTCGACGTCGTCGACGGCGGCGCCCGCTACGCCCTGACCGGGGCGGTCATCGCCGACGACCGCGTCGCGGTGCTGCGGGCCCAGCAGCGGTTGCGGCACACCGCGGGCAACTTCTACGTCAACGACAAGCCGACCGGTGCGGTGGTCGGGCAGCAGCCGTTCGGCGGATCTCGCGCGTCGGGCACCAACGACAAGGCCGGGTCACCGATGAACCTGCTGCGGTGGACGTCCGCGCGGTCGATCAAGGAGAACTTCGTGCCGCCGACCACCCACATCTATCCGCATATGGAGGGGTGAGCGGTGGGGGCGTTCCAGCGGGTGGCGCGGCCGGTCATCCTGGCGGCCAGCAGGTCGTCGCGGCTGCGCGGTGCGGTCGAACGCGTGCCGCTCACGCGGGAGGTGGTGCACCGGTTCGTCCCGGGCGAGTCGGTGGACGACGCACTGACGACGGTTGCTGCGCTGAGGGATTCGCGACGAATGGTCAGTGTCGACCACCTGGGTGAGGACGTCACCGACGCGGATGCCGCCGCTGGTACCGTCGACGCCTATGTGAGGCTGCTCGAAGCGCTGGGCCGGCGCGACGAGCCGGATACCGGCGACGTCCGGCCGCTCGAGGTGTCGATGAAACTCTCGGCGCTCGGACAGGCGCTGGCGCGCGACGGGGAGAAGATCGCTCTGGAGCACGCGCGGACGATCTGCAGTCACGCCGCCCGGGTGGGCGCCTGGGTGACCGTCGACGCCGAGGACCACACCACCACGGAGTCCACCCTGGCGATCGTGCGCGAACTCCGAGCGGACTTCCCCTGGGTGGGCACGGTGCTGCAGGCGTATCTGCGGCGCACGCCCGACGACTGCGCGGAGTTCGCGGCGTCCGGAGCCCGAATCCGTCTGTGCAAAGGCGCCTATGACGAGCCCGAGTCGGTGGCGTGGCGGGACGCCGCCGCGGTCACCGACGCGTATCTGCGCTGTCTGGACACTCTGATGGGCGGGCGGGGTTATCCGATGGTGGCCTCGCACGACCCGGTGATCATCGAGGCGGTGCCCGCGATGGCGCGCGAATACGGCCGCGATGCAGCGGGATTCGAGTATCAGATGCTGTACGGCATCAGGGACAACGAACAACGCCGGCTCGCCGACGACGGGGCGGCGGTGCGCGTCTACCTGCCGTTCGGCACCGAATGGTACGGCTATCTGGTACGCCGGCTCGCCGAGCGACCGGCGAATCTCACGTTCTTCCTCCGGGCGCTGGTGCAGCACTGAGCTGCCGGCGTCACCAGATCGGCGTCGCGGCCACTGCCATCGTCACGTTGCCGCTGCACGGGCCGCCGTAGATCTCCGTCGTCCAGCTGCCCTGCAACGACCCGTCGCGCTGCGGAACGTAGTAGGAGAAGCTGCGCGCGGGCGCCCACACCTTCGGCTGGCCGTCGCCCATGAAGCAGTCCCACTGCCAGTCGTAGGATTGTGTCCACCGGGCGCCGTCCCACGTGTAGCGAAGGGGCTGTGGGATCGTCGGATTGGTG
This sequence comes from Mycobacterium sp. 852013-51886_SCH5428379, assembly GCF_001665575.1. Taxonomy (GTDB): domain Bacteria; phylum Actinomycetota; class Actinomycetes; order Mycobacteriales; family Mycobacteriaceae; genus Mycobacterium. Next base: position 301,739 of record NZ_LZSU01000036.1, read on the forward strand.
GGGCGGGGACCGCTGACCACCGTCGCGATGCAGACGCCACTGGAACAGTTGCTCTTGAACACGTATGACGCGGAGAAGTCGGCCTCGGGTTGCAGTGCGGCCGAACTGGTTCCGCCCTTCTTGGATGCGAAGCTCACGAGGTTGAACGGCCCGGTCCACAGCTGTCCCACGGGGGCGCCCGCGGTGGGCGGCGCCGTCACGATCGCTCCCGCCATGCCGACTACGACGGCGGCTGCTGTCAGCAGCGCCGTGAACGCTCGACGGGTCGCCATCGCCTTCCTCGCACTCCTCGCTGGAAGCACAAGAGTAGCCGCGGTTTTGGCCCGTCCCGTGGGCCGTTACCCAAAAATGACAATGTTGTTATTCAGGGCTGCTCCCGTGTTCGACGCGAGAACCGGCCGTCGGTGACCTCATCCCACTTGCGGCACACGGTGGCGACCTGCGGATCGTCGTGTCCCTTGATCCATTCATAGGTCGCCACATCGGTCGAGGGGTTGGTGACGATGATCGTGTGCAGTTCGGGCCGGCGCTCGGCAAGCGCGCGCAAATCCTCCGGCGGAGTCGACGGGTCCGCGGCCCGCAGCGCGTCGCGCGGGTCCGGAAGCGCACCGCGAGGAGCGTCATAGCCCGCGGGATACTCCGGTGCGGCAACGCGAGACCGCCCGTTGAGCAACAGATTCAGGGCGATCGCGGTGACCGCGCCCGCGGAGATGCCGGAGTGGAAGATCGTCTGGAACCACTCGGGGAACTGGTGGTACAGGTCCAGCGAGACATCGATGGGGGAGCCGGGGTCGGCGTAATAGAGCTTCGCCTCGGTGAGCATCGCCACGCCGACGGAGATCGCCACGACGAGGATGTTGGTGTTGTCGAACGCCACCTTCGACAGCGTGCGCACGCCGCTGGCGGCCACCATGCCGAACAGCGCCACACCTGCCCCGCCGAGCACCGGCAGCGGGATGCCCTCGACGACGGCGGCCATCTTCGGGAGCAGGCCGAGCAGGATGAGGATGACGCCGGCAGCGGTGGCGACGTGCCGCGTGCGGACGCCCGTGATGGCCACGAGGCCGACGTTCTGGGCGAACGCGGTGTAGGGGAAGGTGTTGAACACGCCGCCGAGCACGGTGCCCAAACCGTCGGCGCGCAGACCGTCGGCCAGCCGTCGCGGGGTGATCTTCTCGTCGACGATCTCGCCGACCGCGACGATGTCGCCGGTCGTCTCGGTCATGACGACGATCGCGACGATCAGCAGCGCGATGACGGAGCTGACCTCGAAGGTCGGCAGGCCGAATTGGAACGGCGTCACGACGCCCACCCAGCCGTAGTCGGACATGTGGGACCAGTCGGTCATGCCGAGGGGGACCGCGACGAGGGTGCCGACGACCACGCCGAGCAGGATCGACACGCGTCGCACCGTCTCGGGGGCGAACCGCTCGATGGCCAGGATGACGGCCAGCGTGAAGAAGCCCATGCCGACGGATGCGGGGGCGCCGAAGTCCTCACCCGTCGCGGTGCCGCCGCCGAACCAGCCTGCGGCAACCCGCATGAGCGACACCCCGATGATGAGGATGACGGTGCCGGTCACCAGGGGTGGGAAGAACCGGATCAAGCGGCCGAACACCGGCGCCAGCAGGATCATGAAGACGCCGCTGGCGATGACCGAGCCGTAGATGGCCGTGACGCCGTGATTGACACCGATGGTGATCATGGGTCCGACCGCGGCGAACGTCACGCCCTGTATGAGGGGCAGTCGCACCCCGAAGCGCCAGACGCCGACCGCCTGCAGAATCGTCGCGATCCCGGCGACGAACAGGTCGGCCATGATCAGGTGGACGATGTCCGACGGGTCGAGCCGGCCCGCGCTGACCATCGCACCGCCGACGATCAGCGGTACGGCCACCGCGCCGGCATACATCGCCAGGACGTGCTGAACGGCCAGCGGCAGGAGCCGGCGCAGCGGGGGGATCTCGTCGACCGGTCTGGGGTGCGCTCTGCCCACGGTGATCAGTCTGATCAGGGTTGCCACCCCGTCATGGTCGGTTCGGGGAGTTTCGTGACCTTTCCGTGGGGATGACCGGCGTATTACCGATGCCGGGTCACGGTTCGAGCATGCAGAACGAGTGGTGTTCGTGGGCGATGACCCAGCGCCCGTCGCGTTTGCGCAACCCCATGGTGAGGCGCAGCCGGTTGTCCGGGTTGGCGGCGAACAGCTCGTCGGTGCCGCAGCGCAGCAGTCCGTACGCGAACGCGACGTCATCGCCTGCGGTCACGGTCAAGTCCAGGAGCTCGAACTTGGCGCCGCTGCGCAGATAGTCGAAGAACGACGGCCAGGTGTCGCGGTAGGCGTCGATGCCGTGCACGCCGTCGTAGGGCGGCGGCACATCGAACATCACGATGTCGTCGTCGTGGTCGGCCACCGCGCCGTCCTGGTCGCACGCCGCCACGGCGCCGACCCATCGGGTGATCAGTTCTCGGATCGTCGTTTCGTCACTCATACCGGGTAGACCCGGCTGCCCCGCGGGACTCATCGCTCTTCCCGTCGCCGCGCCCGTTCCCACAGCAGTAGTTGCGTGTACGCCGCGATCGTCTGCGAGTCGGTGATCTCGCCGTTGGCGATCATCTGTTCCAACTCGTCGCGGGTGAACCAGGCGCTGCGCATGTCCTGCTCTTCGTGTTCGCGGTCGTGTTCGCCTTCGGTCAGCCCGGTCGCCAGGAACACCCAGCCTCGCTGGCTGCTCATCCCCGGCGCCACGTCGAGCAGTCCCAGCCGCGTGATGGTCTCCGCACGCAGTCCGGTCTCTTCACGTAGTTCGCGGGCTGCCAGCTGCAGGGGCTCCATGTCGGCGCGACCGGGGGCGGTGCCCTGCGGGAACTCCCAGCGCCGCAGTCCCAGCGGATACCGGAACTGTTCGACCAGATGCACGCGGTCCTGGTCATCTCGGGCGATGACCAGCGCGTACGTCGGCCTGTCGACGACGCCGTAGATGCCTTCGGTGCCGTCAGGCCTGCGGATGTCGTCCTCACGCACGGTCATCCAATTGTTGCGGTACACCTCGCGGGTCGCGACGCGCTGGATCGTCTTCACGCGGCCCAGTATCGCCGAGGCCGCCCGGGAGTAGCGTCTCAGGCGTGTTGCTGGCCTCGTTGAATCCTGCTGCGGTCGCCGCTGGCGCCGACCTCGCCGACGCCGTCCGCATCGACGGCGCCACGCTCAGCCGCAGCGATCTCGTTGGCGCCGCGACGTCGGTGGCCGAGCGTGTCGCCGGTGCCCGGCGCGTCGCGGTCCTCGCCACCCCGACCGCCACCACCGTGCTGGCGATCACCGGTTGTCTCATCGCCGGGGTGCCGGTGGTCCCGGTCCCCGCCGACGTCGGGATCGCCGAACGCCGGCACATCCTGACCGACTCCGGCGCTCAGGCGTGGCTCGGTGAGCGCCCGGCCGACGATGGCGGTCTCCAGCACGTCCCGGTGCGTCTGCACGCCCGGTCGTGGCATCGCTACGCCGAACCGTCGCCGGACGCGACGGCGCTGATCATCTACACCTCGGGCACCACCGGCCCGCCGAAGGGCGTCGTGCTGAGCCGGCGTGCGGTCGCCGTGGACATCGATGCCCTGGCCGACGCCTGGCAGTGGACGCCGGAAGACACACTGGTGCACGGCCTTCCGCTGTATCACGTACACGGACTGGTCCTCGGTGTGCTCGGTTCGCTGCGGATCGGCAACCGCTTCGTGCACACCGGCAAACCCACGCCGGAGGCCTATGCGGCCGCGGGTGGGTCGCTGTACTTCGGGGTGCCGACGGTGTGGTCGCGGATGGCGGCCGACGAGGCCGCCGCCCGGGCGCTCGCGCCCGCGCGGCTGCTGGTGTCCGGCAGCGCGCCGTTGCCCGTGCCGGTGTTCGAGCGCATATCGGCGCTGACCGGACATCAGCCGGTGGAGCGGTACGGCAGTACGGAATCGCTGATCACGCTGAGTACCCGGGTGGACGGCGATCGGCGCCCGGGCTGGGTGGGGCTGCCCCTGGCCGGCGTCCAGACCCGATTGGTCGACGAGGCGGGCGCACCGGTGGCGCACGACGGGGAGACGATCGGCCGCCTGGAGGTCAGCGGGCCGACGCTGTTCGACGGCTATCTCAACCGGCCGGACGCGACCGCCGAGGTGTTCGACGGCACCTGGTACCGCACCGGTGACGTCGGGGTGATCGACGACGCGGGGATGCACCGCATCGTCGGCCGGGAGTCGGTCGACTTGATCAAGTCGGGTGGATTCCGTATCGGCGCGGGGGAGATCGAGACGGTGCTGCTCGGCCACGAGGGTGTGCGCGAGGCCGCGGTGGTCGGACTGCCCGATCCGGACCTCGGGCAGCGCATCGTGGCGTTCATCGTCGGCGACGCCGATCCTGACGCCTTGATCGCTTATGTGGCCGAACAGCTTTCGGTGCACAAGCGGCCGCGGGAGGTCCGCATGGTCGACGAGCTGCCGCGCAACGCGATGGGGAAGGTCATGAAAAAGGAGCTGGCGCAATGGTAGTGAAATGTCCCTGAGGTTCAGCGACCTGTGTGTCGACGCGAAGGATGCCCGGGCGCTGGCGGACTGGTGGTCGCAGGTGCTCGGCTGGCCGGCCGAGGACGCCGGCGACGGTGACGTCGTACTGCGTGCGCCGGTCGGAACCGGTGTGGACTGGCTGTTTCTGCCCGTCCCGGACGAGAAGGTCGTCAAGAACCGGCTGCATGTCGACCTGACCCCCGATGACCAGCAGGCCGAAGTGGACCGGCTGCTCGGTCTCGGCGCCCGACGCATCGACATCGGCCAGGGGGAGCAGACCTGGGTGGTGCTGGCCGACCCCGAGGGCAACGAGTTCTGCGTGCTGGCAGCCGAATAGCCGGCCGCCCTCAACTCAGAAGGGTGGTGGGTCGTCGCCGTAGTTGGGGAGGTGTTGTGGTTCGGGTGGTGGGTGTTGCGCCCGGGCGGCTCTCACTCTGGCGGCTTGGACGGCTTGAGCGGCGGCTCGTCGTTGGGCGGCGTTGTGGGCGCGTTCGGCTTTGATGCGTGCGGTGTTCTCGGCGGCGCGGGTGCGTCGTCGTTTCGGCATCTTGGCGGTGCGGTCCGGATCCGGGGGCGGCTTCGCGAGCGGGGGGAGTTGCGCGGTGGTGGTGTTCCAGTGCGGGAAGAACAGTCTGCTGCCGGGGGTGGTGGTGTAGCGCGCGCCGGCCGGGGTGGTCCACGTGACGGTGCCGTCGGGGTGTTGTTGGTTGGACCAGCCGTCCCAGAAGGTTTTAGCCAGGTGGTGGGTTCTGCACTTGCAGTGCAGGTTCGACGCATGGGTCGGCCCGTACGGCCACGGCACGACATGATCGACGTCGCAGCGTGCGGCGGGGACGTCGCAGCCGGGGAAACGGCAGAACAAGTCGCGGGCGCGCACGAACGCGGCGAGTTTGGCCGACGGACGGTAGTGCGGTTCAGGATCCGGGCCGGGCTGCCATAGCGGTTTGATCCTGGCCCCGGCGCGCAGGGCTTCGGCGAGTGCGGGGATGGGCAGGATGGTGCCATCGGGCATCATCGCCGTTCCCGAATCCTGCGGGCAGGGAACGGGATTCGACGCCTCGGCCTCGGCCTGCGGCTCGGGCTCCGACTCGACCGCCGCCTCCGCCTCCGCCTCAGCCCCGGCCTCTGCCTCCGGCTCGGCTTCACCCGCCGCCTCGGCCTCCACCTCGGCCTCCACCTCGGCCGCCGCCTCCCGCTCCGCCTCCGGCTCGGCCGACGCCTCGGATTCAACTTCCGGCTCGGTCTCCACTTCGGCCTCCGCCTCCGCCTTTGACTCAGTGCCGGGTTGGCGGTGGGCGTATGCCTCCTGCTGGCCGCGGTCTTCGTCGGCGATCAGGTTCTGCGCGGCTTCGATCGCGGCGGGGTCGGCCAGGATGTTGACGACGATGTGGGCGGTGTCCGGTGCGGTGGCCGTGCAGGTCGGGGA
>NZ_LZSU01000037.1 GCF_001665575.1 Mycobacterium sp. 852013-51886_SCH5428379
GACAGCCGCCCCTCGCGCAGCGCTTGGGTGCAGCGCGGAAACTCTTCGGCGCGGCGGGCGACGGTGACCATGACCTCCGCGTTGCGGGGGGTGACGCCGGTTTTCCAGGCCACCAGCGCCTCCATGGAGCGGGCGCCGGTCATCCCCCACAGCTCGTCGCGGTCGATCTCGGCGATGATGTCGATCAGCCGTCCGTCGATCGCGTTGCGCTGCCCGGACAGCTCGGCGAACTCGTCGAACAGCACCTCGAGGCGGTCTTTCGGGCTGACCCGACTGACCAAAGACGCTGCCGCTGAGGACATATCACCATCAAAGCAGAGGGGTCCGACAAAAATCCGAATCGCCCCCGAGCATGCTCGCGGTGACGGAAGATGAGGCATGCCGTGTAGGAACCGCTGCTCCGGGTACAAGTCGCGTCGATGATTGATCGACTGAAATCCGCCGCCGGCGCCGCTGCGGCGCTGATCGCCCTGCTGACCTGGTCCCAACCATCCGCTGCGCACGCCTTCGGCGAGTATCCGGTGGCCAGCCCGGGCGCGTATCTGTTGAGTACGATCCTGGCCCCCAACGGCCAGCCCTTCCAGTGCACGTCCGGCTTCACCGTCCGCACCCCCGCCGGCGCACCCGCGATGCTCACGGCCGGGCACTGCCGACGGGACCCGGCCAACGACACCGTCCTGCAACGAACTCCCATGGGCGACAGGGTTATCGGGCGCTACATTCGATCGGAAGTGCAGCCCGGCGTCCGCGACGCGGGGTTGGTCGATCTGGTCGGCAGTTCGGTGCCCGTGGTTCCCGACGTGGACGCGATGCGGGTCACCCGGGTGATGACGGCCGACGACGTCCGCCGCGAGAATCCGCAGCTGTGCAAATCCGGTGCACGCACGGGTCTGTCATGCGGGCCGGTCACCGCCGTCACCGACACCCAGGTGTCGTTCCGGGCGTGGGACGATCTCGGTGATTCCGGCGCGCCGGTCTACGCCCGCAATCCCGAGGGAACCGTGGCGGCCGTGGGGATCCTGTACGCCCACACCGACGACCTGTCCGGCCGCATCGTGCACGCGACGATGGTGGCCCCCGTGCTGGCTCAGTGGGGCCTGTCGCTCTGGTGAGTCCGCACTCAGCCGAATCTCGCGTACAGCGCGGGCAGGAAGCCGGCCAGGTGATTCATCTCCTGCGCACAGTGCACGAGCAGATCACGCGGCTCCGGCAGCCGGCGCGCGGCGACCGGGCGGACGACGTTGTCGGCCAGGCGAGTTGAGGTCCGCACACCGATGTACGGGCCACCCATCCAGAACCTCGACCGCATCTCCGCACCGCCGGTGGTGGCTCGCACATGGTGGACGAACCAGCCGATGTCGACCGGTGTCTCGCTCGACCCCAGTCGCGCACACACCGCGACGTCCTCGCCGAGGCATCCGGCATCCAGACCCAGCACCGACGGTTCGACGAACCGGATCGCGGCCTTGGCGTAGGCCGACCCGAGGTACTCCTCGATCAGAGAGGTGCGACCGACCCAACGGCCGTCACCGCCACCGTCCGCCCACCGCGCCGAGGCGTGGGCACGCGGATGCCACAGTTTGTAGCGGGTGGTCTGACTGCCGTGCCAGCCGAACCACCAGTCCCACATCGCAGGGGTGACGCCGGGCATGTCCGTGCGCACCGCCACGCTGAAACCGCCACCGCGCAGATGTCCGAATCCGTTCTCGGTCTGCTGGTACCCGGCGTCGAGAAGGTCTGCGGCGTCATCGAATCCGAGCAGTGTCTGATCGGCCTGCGGACCGTGCTGCAACGCGGTGACCACATGGGCCGGCAGCGGCGCCATCTGCCGGTCGAAGAACGATGCCCACGCGGTGTCGGCGTCGTCGCCGCGGTAGCCGAGGTAAGCCGACATCAGGGCCGGCCCATCCAGGCGTGGAACCGCCCGTCGGGGTCGTAATCGGCGCGGACCCTGTCCAATCGCGCCATGGCATCGTCGGTGGCGAACCGGGCGGGCCGTTGCGCGAGATTCTCGTCGGCGAGCTGGATCCCGGTGGCCAGATGCGCCATGGCAGCCATGTTGGATCGCGGCCAGTCCGCGTAGCGGTCGTCGTCGGTGTCGTCCTGCCACACCGAGTAGAGCGCCAGATAGATCTCGTCCTCGAGGCTGTAGGCCATGTCCTGCCGCTGCGGCGACGGGCCCCAGTTCAGCCACAGGAAGTGCGACGGATGGGGCGGCAACGTCTCGAGGATTCGGTGGATACCGGGCATCAGATCCTCCGCCGATGCCGACGTCCACATGTTGTCGGCGGCGTACCGGTGACCGTCCGGGTAGTTGCTCATGATGCCGTCGTACCAGGTGGGCAGGTCAGTCGGAGCGAAAGGCGCTGCCAATACCGCCTTTTCGCGCGCAGGACACGAGTCGAGCAGCGCCAGCGCGTCGCGCGCGTCGGCTTCGGAGTCCGCGAAGACCGGTGAGGCGAACACAATGCCGGGGGTGTCCAGACCGGCGCCCGGCACCGACTTCGACGTGGCGATCTGGAGTTCGACGCGGCGGTCGACCTCGGCGCTGACGGCGCGTGCCCAGGTGAAGATGTCCTCGGCGTAGTCGAGCGGGTAGACGTACAGGCTGCTGCCGCAGACGGGCGGATTGGGATGCAGCCGGAGGTGGAATGCAGTCACCACCGCGAAGAATCCGGGTCCGGCGCCGCGGGCCGCCCAGTAGAGATCGGGGTGGTGCTCGGCGTCGACGTAGAGCCGGTCGCCGTCGGCGGTGACGACGTCGAGACCGAGGACGCTCTCGCACGCCGGCCCGAGGACGCGGCTGTTCCAGCCGTAACCGCCCTGCAGCAGGTACCCGCCGATCCGCACTCCCCTGCAGTGCCCGGCGGGGAAGAACACGCCGTCAGCGGCCAGCTCCGTGGCGAGTACGCTGCCGCCTTTGCCCGGACCCACGACGGCCACCATCCGGTCCCGGTCGACGGTGCAGTGATCCAACCGGCTGACGTCGAGCAGCACGCCGCCGTCGCGCACATGATTGCCCGCCCAACTGTGCCCACCGGAGCGGATGCCCACCTGGTGACCGTGCGCCTTGGCATAGCGGATGGTCGCGACGACGTCATCGGCGTCGGCGGCCTGTACCACCACATCCGGATAACGCTGCGGCGTACGGGCGTTCCACACCGTCGCGCGGCGGGCCTCTTCGTAACCGGGCTCGCCGCGACGGAAATGTCGGTCGCTCGGCAGAGCGACTACAGCAGTCATGGTCTCTCCCTGATTCGCATAGTGAATTTGTCGGATTCATTGTGCGGATCAATATAGTGACGGGGTGACGCCCTCGGACAAGAATCAACGAACTGGACGAAGCGCCCGTGACGAGGGCATCCAGGTGTTACGCCGCGCGGCGGCCGCGCTCGACGAGATCGCCACCGAGCCGGGCCGGCTGCGGCTGGTGGACCTGGAGGCGCGGCTGGGGCTGGCCAAGTCGACGGTGCGCCGGTTGATGGTCGGGCTGACCGACGTCGGCCTCGCCGCCGTCGACGAGCAAGGCCGCTACCTGTTGGGCACCCGGCTGCTCGCACTCACCAGCGCCGACAGCGCGGGACTCGCCGCACGCTTCCGCCCGGCGCTCGAGCAGCTGGCGGCGCGAACCGGTGAGACCGTCGATCTGTCGGTGCTGCGCGGCCGGCAGATGTGGTTCATCGACCAGGTCGAGTCCGCGCACCGGCTGCGCGCGGTGTCGGCGGTCGGGGTGCGCTTCCCGCTGGGCGACACCGCCAACGGCAAGGCGGCACTGGCCCGGCTCGAGGAAGCGGCGGCCGACTCGTTGATGGCCGGTCTCGACGAGGCGACCGTGGCGAAGCTGCGCACCGAACTTCCCGAGATCCGCCGCACAGGAATCGCTTTCGATCGCGATGAACACACCGTCGGTATCTCGGCGGCCGGCGTCGCCGGTCGGACGGCGGACGGTCAGATGGTCGCGATCTCCGTGCCGGCACCCACCGAACGGTTCCGGGCGAACGAGGCGGCGATCGTCGCCGCACTGCGCGACGTCGCTGCGGACTGGACCGGCTGAGGTCAGCTGGTCATCCGGTCGATGCGCCGCAACGCGATCGCCAGCACCGGGACGTACGGCGCGGCGGGCAGCGGCGCCGACATGTAGACCCGGGTCCCGTCGCCGACCGGTTCGACGCCGTGGGCGGTCGCGGGAATCCCCGCCACCCGCCACGCCCAGCGCCGACCGGGCTCGAACTCCGTGATGGTGAACGGCAGCGGCACACCGACGGGCGTGAAAACCTTGCCGCGGGCGCCGAGGGCGAGTTCGCCGGCCCCGGATCCGGCCCCGTCGAGTTCGGCCCCGGCGACGGTCGGACCCCACTTCGGCCAGGCCCGCAGATCGGTCAGAACCGCCCATACCGCCGACGGCGCAGCCCGGACCACGCGGCTGACGACCACCGAGCCACCGCTCACCTCGACACCCATGTGCGTTGCGATGCCCGAGCGGCACGGCCGCTAAACGGACTACGTGACCGCGTTAGGTGATGACGGCGACCGCGAAGCCGTCCCAGTTCTTGGTGCCGACGGTCTGGATCGCGGCCGTGGACAACCGCGGATGGTCACCCATCAGTTCGAGCATTTCGCGCACCGCGCGGGCCTGCACGTCATCGGGCGCCGGATCGTAGATCCGCCCCATCCGGGTGACGTTGTCGACGACGATCGCGGTGCCCGGCCGGCCGAGCGCGATGGCCCATTCGACGTAGGCGATGTTGTTCTCCTTGTCGGCGTCGATGAACACCAGGTCGAACGGTTCGCCACCCTGCAGCGTGGGCAGGGTGTCGAGCGCCGCACCGACGAGCACCTCGACCCGGTCGGCGACGCCGGCGCGGGCCAGGTTCTCGCGGGCCACCTCGGCGTGCCGGGGTTCGAACTCGAGGGTGACGACGTGTCCATCGGGTCCGGCGCCGCGGGCGAGGTTGATGGTGCTGTAGCCGGCCAGCGTGCCGATCTCCAGGACGCGGCGCGCATGGATCATCGTGGCCAGCAGCGCGAGCAGCCTGCCGTGCTGCGCGGACACCTCGATCGGCGGCATCCCGGCCGCCGAGGCCGATTGTCTGGCGGCTACCAACGCTTCGTCCTCGGTGTGCAGCAGCTCGCCGAACAACTCATCGACCGCCTGCGGATCCGGCTCACTCACGCCATGAACGCTAACCCAGCCGGACCCCCTCCTTCGCGTACACCACCCGCAGCACATGCGCCGCCTCCGGCGCCATCACGGCCTCGGCCAGCTCGCACATCGTGGTGGCGAACGCCGGTCCGTGGGCGGGTTCGGCCCGGCAGAGGTGATGGGCGATCTCGTGCAGCACCACGAGCTCCCGCAGGGCCCACGTCGTCCGCTTCTCGGGCACCGCGATCACGGCGCGGTCGTCGGTGCGCTCGTAGTGCGCGGCCGTCACCCCGCGGCGGGCCCGGACGCTCAGCGGTCCGGCGCCGGGCCAGTGGGACCGGATCGTCGGGTGGGCGAGTACGTCGTCGACGTAGCGCTGCACCGACGCCACCGACGCGAACCGCGCCTCCGGCGGCAGCGTCAGCTGTGCGCCGAAGAACTCGACCACCTGGTTGCCGTGCTGCGCGGCCCGGTCGAACAGCGTGCGCACGAACTGCTCCGCGCCGTAGACCTGCGCGCGCTGGGTATCGCGCGGGGTCACGTCTCCAGCGCGTGCCGGGCGCCGGCCAACTCCGGACCCATCCCCAGTCGTGCCCGCCTGCCCGCCCGGTCACCGGCGCGCCGCGCCGCCGACGAGTAGCCCGCCGTCGCGCTGGTGGCCCGCCAGGTGCCGCGCGCCTGCGAAGCCTGCCGGTAGAAGTCCTTGAGCTCGAGATCCTTGTCGCGCAACGCAATTGCAGTGCCCGGACGACGATCGCGATCCTTGGTGGCGGCAGCGCGCTCCTCGTCGCGGGCTTCGCTGAGCCGCTGCCCGATGCGGGCGCCGAACGCCAGCTGGAAGTTCAGCCGCGCAGTGATGGTCGGCGTCGGCCGGTGCGCGCCGGTGGCGATGTAGGCCTCGGACGCCTTGACCATCTGGGTCACCAGGCTGGCGTAGAGCGCGTGGCTGGCGTCGATGTCCTCGGCGAAGCCGTAGGCGTAGACGAACGTCGAATTCGAGGCGACATCGCACTTCACGTCGTTGGCCGCGGCGATCACCACCAGCAGCTGGACGTAGGTGCGCAGGCCACGGGTGCCGGCCTCACCGATGGTGATGGTGCGTTGCACGGGTTCTTGCGCCTTGCCCCGCTGCGCGGAGTGTGAGCGGGCCACCGCCAGATCGATCGAGGTCGCGGTGGCCAACCGCTGTGCGGCGGCCATGAACGCCTCGGCCTCGTGCGGGTTGTCGGTGCCCTCGGCCTGGCGCAGCAGAGCCGCGATCCGCGCCAGCATCTTGTCGTCGCTCATGTGGGCCAGATTATGGCTACTTCCCGACAAATCCATCGATCGCCGAGACGACCTGTGGAGAAAGCGGATCACCGTTGGCGTAGTTGGCGACGTTGTCGGTCGGATCGTCGCGCAGCACGTGGCTCACTCCGTCGAGTTCGACGACGGTCAGCGCGGTGTGCTTCAGCGCCTGGATCAGCGGGCGCAGCGCCTCGCAGCGGGCCTGGCCGTCGGCGTCCGAGCACGTCAGCAGTACCGGCGTGCCCGCGGGCAGGTCGGCGGCCAGTGCCAGCGGATCGATCCGGTCGGCTTCGATGACGGCCTTGACGTTGCCGGGATTGACGATCGCGCTGAGCCCTTCGGGAAGCTGTGCCGGCACGGTGCCCGCGGTGCGAATCTGGTCGACGGCGGCCAGCCACTGCGCAAGCACCTCCGGCGAGGCCTGTCCGCGCACCCGGTCGGTGACGATGTCCAGATAGCGGCCGGGCAGCGGCTGCAGCAGCCCCAGGGAGTGCACCTTCGGCGCGTCCGGGGTGGTCGCAGCGGCCAGCGTCATCGCGTGGACCGCGCCCTCCCCCACCGCGTAGATCGAGACCCGGTCCCTCTCGGTGCCCGGCTGGTCGGCCAGGAAGCGCAGCGCGGCGGCCGCGCCCGTCGTGTACACCGCGCTACCCACATCCGCCGGTCGCGCGGCGTACGGGCCGATGCCGGTGCGTCCGGTACCGACCTTGTCGTAGCGCAGCGACGCCACGTCGTGACCCGAGAGCAGTTCGGCGAGCTGGCGCATGTTGCCGACCGGACCCGCGACCGCGTTGTCGCCGTTGCGGTCGGTCTGCCCGCTCTCCGAGATCAGCAGGGCGGCGGGTCCCGTGGTGTCCGGGCGGTGCCGGTAGGTGCCGTAGATGGTCAGCCCATCAGCGGTGAACGTGACCTCGTCCTCGGTCCAGTCGGCCGCCGCCGGCTGCGATTCCTCCGACGAACACCCGCCGATCAGCAGCAGGCATGAGAGCATTACTGCCACAAGAGCTTTGATGGCCGGGCTTCTCACAGCCGGACCTCGATCCACGCCGTGACGTCGTCGAGTACCAGCGCCTGTTCGGGTTCGTTGAACACCTCGTGGAACAGCCCGGGATAGACCTTGAGGCGGACATCGGAACTGCCCACGCATTCGACCAGCCGGTGACTGCCTTCCACCGGGATCAGCGAGTCCTTCTCGCCGTGCACGACCAACAGCGGTGCGGTCAACGCGGCGGCTCGCCGGGGCATCGACTCCCCCACGGTGAACAGTCCGCGCGCGACACCCGCGGGCAGCTTGCCCTGGTAGACCAGCGGGTCGGCCTTGTACGCCGCCACCACCTCCGGATCGCGGGACACCGCGTCGGCGTCGAGTTGTTCGACCGGGACGCCGGGGGCGATCCGGCCCAGGATTTTGGCCACCCTCACCAGCCACGGCTTGACCCCCGACTGCGCGTACACCGCGGGTCCGGACAGCACCATCGCGGTGTAGTCGGCGGGGTGTTCGACGCCGTAGGCGAACACCACCCCGCCACCCATCGAATGGCCGACGACGATCTTCGGCAGCCCCGCGTGTTCCTCGCCGGCGATCGTGACCAGCCGGTGGAAGTCGGCGGTGTACTCGGACATGTCCCGCAGGTAAACCCGTTTACCGCCGGAGCGGCCGTGCCCGCGGTGGTCGAGTGCGTACATCACCAGTCCGGCCGCGCCGAACCGCTGCGCGACGTGGTCGTAGCGGCGGGCGTGCTCGGCGTAGCCGTGGGCGAGGACGACGACGCCGCGCGGTGTGGTGTCCGGCGTCCACGTGTCGTAGACGATGCGGACACCGCCGACGCCGTCGAAGCTTCGCTCGGTGCGGGTGCTGGCCATGCCCGGGAGACTATCCGGTGGCCCCGAATTGTCAGATGCACCGTGTCGGGCTGCTGCGTAAGCTCGGGAGACGTGACCGTCCTGGCCGCGAACACCGATGACGGCAGTGCCGAAGACGCCTTCCTCGCCGATGCCCAGCAGTACCGGCGGGAGTTGCTCGCGCACTGCTACCGGATGACCGGATCGCTGCACGACGCCGAGGATCTCGTACAGGAGACCTATCTACGGGCGTGGAAGTCCTACAAGGGCTTTCAGGGCAATTCGTCGGTGCGCACCTGGCTCTACCGGATCGCCACCAACACCTCGCTCACCGCGCTGGAGGGCCGCGCGCGCAGGCCGCTGCCGTCCGGTCTGGGCACACCGAGTTCCGATCCGGTCGACGACATCCACCAGCGTCCGGAGGTCCCCTGGCTGCAACCGCTGCCGGACGATGCCTCGGATCCATCGGCCATCGTGGGCTCCCGCGATTCGGTGCGGCTGGCGTTCGTCGCGGCGCTACAGCATCTCCCGCCGCGGCAGCGGGCGGTGCTGGTGCTGCGTGAGGTGCTGCAGTGGAAGGCCGCCGAGGTGGCCGAGGCCGTCGGAACGTCGACCGCGGCGGTGAACAGCCTGCTGCAGCGGGCCCGAGCCCAGCTCGACGAGATCGGCCCGAGCGAGGACGACGCGCTTGCCCCACCGGACTCCCCCGAGGCGCAGGACCTGCTGGCCCGGTACGTCACCGCGTGGGAGACCTACGACATGGATCAGCTCGTCGAGCTGTTCACCGCAGACGCGGTCTGGGAGATGCCGCCGTTCGACGGCTGGTACACCGGCCCCGAGAACATCGTGCTGCTGTCCAAGACGCACTGTCCCGCGGAGCTCCCCGGGGACATGCGGTTGCTGCCCACCGCCGCGAACGGTCAGCCCGCCGCCGCCGTGTACATGCGCAATCGCGAGACCGGAGTACACGATCCCTTCCAGCTGCACGTACTCGACGTGACGGCCGCCGGTATCGCGCACGTGGTGGCCTTCCACGCCACGGACTTCGCGGCCTTCGGCCTGCCCGACCGCGTGTAGCGCTCGACAGCTCAGGGTTTGCGGCCGATCGCATACTCGTCGATGGTCAGGCCGGCGCGCTCAGCCTCGGCGCGCTCGAACGCGATGTCGTGGCGATAGCCCAGCACCACGCTGGTGATCAGAGAGATCGAGATGACCGCCTCGGCGATGAAGAACGACGCGAAGTCGATCAGCGAGCCGATCGGCGGGCCGCCGGGCACCGCGTTGCGCAACGGGATCAGGGCGAACAGGATCGCCGCCATCATCGAACATGCCGGCAGCACCAGACCGCGCCGCCACCGCAGCGCGTAGTAGGACGCCGTGACGGCTGCGGCCGCCAGGCCGAGCATGAGGATCATGACGAAGACGGCGAACACCACCGTGGGGGTGCTGCGCTTCATCAGCAGGTCGACGTCGAGGCCGTCGCCGTAGTCGGTGTTGAGCGTCGGCGTGATCCAGAAGAACGAGTCGGTGTTGGCGACGGTGGCCGACGTCGGCAACACGGTGCCGTCGTCGGTGACGACGTTGAACGCCATCGTCGTGGTGTACCGGTCGAAGGGGTAGTCGGTCGGCGTGCCACCGACCCCGAACCGCTGCTCGATGACCGGGGTGGAGTCGTTCTGCGGCAGCGGTACGGAGGGGTTGACCAGCGAGCTCGACGTCAGCCGGGTGGGCAGGTTCAGGTTGCCCTGGTCGTCGGCGAACCGCCCGTAGGCGTCGACCTCGATGACGCTCACGGACACCGTCGACGCGGAGGTGTCGACGCGGTTGATCCACATGACGATGTCGACCCGGTCCGGGTTGTCGATGTCCCCGATGAGGGTGGCCTCCTCCGACCAGTGCCGGCTGGAGGCGTAGAGCGCGAGACTGCCCGCCATCAGCAGCGCCACCGCCAGGCAGGAGATGACGACGGCCCGCAACGCGCGAGGCCTGGTCGGGGGTGTGCTCATCGCGGCAGCCTAATACCGTCACGGGGCCGAGAGCGCGCGTTGCAGCACCCCCTCGACGACCGCGCCGAACGTCTCCCGCTCCGCGGCGGTCATCGCCTCGAAGACCAGCCCGTGCACCAGCGCGGCGTGTCCCGGCGCCGCCTTGCGCAGCGCCGCCCGTCCGGCCGCGGCGAGCGAGACCGTCGCACCCCTGCGATCCTCGGCAGCGCCGGACCGGTTCACCAGGCCGCGGTCGCGCATCCGGCGCAGTTGGTGCGACAGCCGGCTCTGCTCCCAGCCCAGCACCTCACCGAGGGCATTCATGCGCAGCGGCCCACCCTCGGCGAGGGTCACCAACACGTCATAGTCGCTGCGGGACAGTCCGCAGTCGGCCTGCAGCTGCCGGTTCATCGCCCTGTCCAGCGCCGACACCATCGCCAGGTAACTGCGCCAGATCCGCTGCTCCTCCTCTGACAACCACACGGAATACATGACACATCATCAATGTTGTCGCGTCCAGTGCCGCCACCTAGGCTGGCGCAGGACCTCGAGGGGTGATGACCATGGCCGTAGCGGAGACCGTCGACGTCCGGCGCGCAGGAGACCGCGCGAAGACCACGATCTCGTGGCTGGACTCCAAACACTCGTTCTCCTTCGCCGACCACTACGACCCGGCGAACACCCACCACGGCCTGCTGCTGGTCAACAACGACGACCGGGTCGCAGCGGCTGCCGGTTTTGACACCCACCCGCACCGCGATATGGAGATCGTCACCTGGGTGCTGCGTGGCTCGCTGGTGCACCAGGACTCCACCGGTCACTCCGGTGTCATCTATCCCGGTCTGGCCCAACGCATGTCGGCAGGCCGCGGAATCCTGCACTCCGAGAAGAACGACTCGTGGACGCTGACCGGCGATCCCATGCACTCCGAACCGGTGCACTTCGTCCAGATGTGGGTGCTGCCAGACGAATCCGGTGTCACCCCCGGTTATCAGCAGCTCGAGATCGACGACGAGCTGCTGCGCGGCAAGCTCGTCACGATCGCCTCGGGGATGCCGGAACACGCCGACGACACCGCGATCACGATCCGCAACAGGTTCGCCGCGCTGCACGGCGCACGGCTGCAACCCGGCGACACCGTCGAACTGCCGCAGGCGCGGTATCTGCACCTCTTCGTCCCGCGCGGTGAGGTGACGCTTGAAGGGGCGGGCGCACTCGGCGCCGGCGACGCCGTCCGGTTCACCGCCTCCGGCGGCCAGCGCGTCACCGCCGTCGCGCCGTCGGAGATCCTGGTCTGGGAGATGCATGCGAGTCTCGGTGACGTGTAGGCGGATCGGCGTCGCCGTGAGCGCCGCATTCGTTGCGGCGGCGTGTTCGTCGGACCCGCAACCGGCTCCGGCGCCCGAGTCCACCACGGCCGCGTCCTCGTCTGCGCCGGCTTCCACGGGACTGGCGGCGGCGCCGGTCGCCGTCCCGCCGGCACTGGCCGACGCTCCGTTCGACGAACCCCGCGAAGCGCTGATCCCCGCGGGCTGGTCGCTGTCGGTGTGGGCTCGGGTGCCGGAGGCGCGGTTGGCCCGGTGGACGCCCGACGGTGCGCTGCTGGTTTCGGTACCGGAGTCCGGCCGGATCGTGAAACTGGAACCCGGTGGCGAGCCGCCCCGGGAGAGCACGTTTCTCGAGGGCCTCGACCAGCCGCACGGCATGGCGTTCTCCGGGGCCACTCTCTACATCGCCGAGAGCGATCAGATCGACGCCTACGACTATGTCGACGGTGCTGCGATCAACCGTCGTACGGTGGCCGCCGGTCTGCCCGATGCCAAGAGCCCCGACCTGCGCGGCGCCTACGCCCATGCGCTCAAGAGCGTGGTGGTCGGCCCGGACGGCGCGGTCTACTTCTCCATTGGTTCCACGGGAAACATCTCCGCCGAGGACCGCGACGCCACCCCGCCGCGCGCCACGATCATGCGGGTGCCGGCGGGCGGCGGCCCTGCCGAACCGTTCGCCACCGGCGTCCGGAACGGCACGGGTCTGGCCGTCGCCCCCGACGGTGCGGTGTGGACGGCGGTCAACGGACGGGACAACGTGCTGAATCCGGCCACCGGCCGGGTCGACCCCGAATACGTCGCCGACCATCCACCCGAGCAACTCCCCAAGCTGACGCCCGGCCGGGAGTTGGGCTGGCCCTACTGCAACATCGACCAGGGTGCGTCCGGCGGCACCGGCGATCTCGGATTCATCCGGGATGTGCAGACCAACGCCGACGGGTCGAAGATGGACTGCGCGGCGCTGTCTCCGGTCGAGCAGAGCTTCGGTGCGCACTCCGCCCCGCTGGGGCTCAGTTTCGTGGACGGGTCACTACCCGCCCCGTACACGCAGGGCGCTCTCGTCGGAATCCACGGATCCTGGAACGCACAACCACCACGCGCGCCCGAGGTCTCGTTCTATCCCTACAGCGGTGGCGATCTCGGCGATCAGCAGACGCTGGTCGGCGGGTTCCAGTCGGGGGACGGCTCCCGTTGGGGCCGGCCGGTCGATGCGGTGGCCGGCCCCGACGGCGCCGTGTACATCACCGACGACGACGCGGGAGCGGTCTACCGCCTCGCACCGCCGCGGTAGCCGCTCAGCGGACGTTGGTTCCTGGCCGGGTGCCGCGCCGGCCCGTGACGCCCACGTAGATCGCGATCAGGATGACCGCCACAACCAGTCCGATCAGGAATGGGATAGGCGAGAACATCTTGTCGCCGGTGCCGAACATCTCATTGGAGATCCAGGAGCCGAGGAGTGCGCCAACCGCCCCGAGTACCACGGTGATGATGACGCCGATGTTCTGTTTGCCCGGCATGATCAACCGTGCCAAGGCACCGAGGATTGCCCCCACCACGAGCGCCACGATGATTGTTCCCATTGCTGTGCTCTTCCCATCGTCGCGGCGCCCGAGTGACGCCGACGACAACCGGTGTTCCCGTTCGCGACCCCCCTCACGCAGATCCGGCAAACCTGATGCCGGAAGTGCAACCACCCCGCAGCCACCCCGTGACCTGGGTGTTACGGAAGTTGACAGAGTGACGGGTGTGAATATCGTTGGACTGTGCGGTTCTCGGCAAAGCTGTTCCAGCGGTGCACGGCGGGTGTGGTCGCCGTCGCGCTGAGCGCCGCGCTGGGCACGTTGGCAGCGCCGGTGGCACACGCCAGCGACGCGAAGGCGCTACTGCTCGGGGCCATCGCGAACACCAAGGGCTCCTATCTCGTCTACAACTTCGGCGGCGAGTTCGCCGCGCCGTTCCGCGCCGCCGACGGCCGTGAGTACACGATGAACAACGGCGGCCATCTGATGACGGTCAAGAACGCTTCGGGACGGCTCAACCCGCGTCTGCTCGTCGACACCCACCAGGGCTATCAGGCCCGCTGCGAACGCGATCCCCGCGCCCGCACCAGCGAGGGCCTGCGGCAGGCGGCGGAGACATACACCCCGCTGCAGGCATGGCAGGCGCTCGGCCAGCCGGTCATCGCCATCAACGCCAACTTCTTCGACGTGCGCGGTCAGCAGGGCGGGTCCTGGCGCGACACCGGCTGCAGTTCACCGCTGGGCGCCTACGTCGACAACACCCGCGGCCAGGGCAGGGCCAACGTCCCGGTCACCGGAACCATCCCCTACGCCGGTAAACAGGGTCTGTCCGGCGGCGACGAGCGGTGGGCGGCACTGGCGACGATGATCCTGCCCGTCGGCGGGGCGCCCTATGTGGTGATGCCCAAGCACGAGCAGGACTACGACGCCGGCGGCCCGGAGATCATCAAGTTGGTGGACGCGGGAGCGCGCTTCGTCGCCGTGGCCGGGCTGGGGCTGCTGGCGCCCGGTGACACCGACCAGATGAACGACCCCGGACCGAGCGCTGCCCGTACGGCCATCGGCTACAACAGCAGCAGCGACCAGCTCTACGTCTTCGAGGGCGGCAACTACACCCCCGACAACATGCAGGATCTGTTCCGCGGACTCGGCGCCGACCATGCCGTGCTGCTCGACGGCGGCGGGTCGTCTGCGATCGTGCTGCGCCGCGACACCGGCGGCATGTGGAGTGGTGCCGGGTCACCGCGTGGCAACTGCGACACCCGGGCGGTGCTGTGCAACTCGAAGGAACGCGCACTGCCCAGTTGGCTCGCCTTCAACTGACTCGCCCCGTCCGACGTCGGTCAATACCGGGTTCGGCGCCGCAGCCGTGGGACCATCGGTTCCCAAGTGACCAGTGTGACGAACCCTTCCCGGCCCGGCCTCCGACGCGGCGCGCCCGTGAGCGGTCGACCGCCGCTGCGTAAACGGTTCCGCACCGACATCGAGGGGCTGCGCGCGGTCGCGGTGGTGGCGGTCGTGCTGTACCACGCCGGGGTCCCCGGACTGGGCGGCGGATTCGTCGGCGTCGACGTGTTCTTCGTGATCTCGGGGTTCCTCATCACCGGGCTGCTGTGGCGGGAGGTCGCGTCCGGAGGGGTTCGCCTGGGCGCGTTCTACGCCGCCCGGGCCCGACGACTGCTGCCGGCCGCGGCCCTGGTGCTGATCGCCACCGCGATCGGCGCGGTGGTGCTGCTCCCGCCACTGCAGGCGCGGGCCACGCTGTGGGACGCCGTCGCCGGCGCGCTCTACGCCGGCAACTACCGCTTCGCCGTCACCGGTACCGACTATCTGGCCGCCACCGATCCCTCCCCGCTGCAACACTATTGGTCTCTCGGTGTCGAGGAGCAGTTCTATCTCGTCTGGCCCGCGCTGATCGTCGGCACCGCTTTGCTGATCGGACGGCGCTTCGGTCCGGCGGCCGCGCGGTCGGTGCTGCCGTACGCGGTGGTGCTGTTGGCGGTCGCGGGCGGATCCCTGGCCATCTCGCTGGCGTGGACGCAGAGCTGGCCGTCGTGGGCGTTCTTCTCGCTGCCGAGCCGGGCCTGGGAGCTGGCGCTGGGTGGGCTGATCGCGTTGTCGGCGGGGTGGTGGCGCCGGCTGCCGCCGGTTGTCGCCGCCCTGGTCGGATGGGCCGGGCTGATCATGGTCGTCGTCGCGTGCGTGCGGTACTCGTCGGCGACGCCGTTCCCCGGCACTGCCGCGCTGCTGCCCGTCGTGGGTACGGCGCTGGTGATCGTCGCCGGTTGCGCGACACCGAATCTCGGTGTGGGTCGGCTGCTGTCGAAGCCGCTGTGCACCGCGACCGGGCGGGTGTCCTACTCGTGGTACCTGTGGCACTGGCCGGTGCTGACCCTGGCTCCGGTGGTGCTCGGCACCGATCTCGGATTGGCGAGCCGGCTCGCGCTGGTCGTCATCTCACTGGGACTGGCGATCCTGACGCTGCACCTGGTCGAGAACCCGGCGCGGTTCGCCGCCGCGCTGCGGGGTTCGGCGCTGCGCAGCCTCGCGGTGGGCGGGGTGGCCACCGCGACCGCGGTGTGCGCGGCGATCGTGCTGCTGACCGTACGGCCCGTGCCGACCGGCGACGGCACCCCGGCGGTTCCGGTGGCATTGACGGCGCCGTCCGTCGCCGCCACCCCGCAGGACGTCACGCCGCCGCCCGCGCCGACCGCCCGCGATCAGGTCCGCGCCGCGGTGGCCGCGGCCGCCGCACTGCGGGCTGTTCCGGCGAACCTCGATCCGTCGCTGGGCGGGGTCGGCAAACCCGAGATCTTCCTCAACGGGTGCGTGCTGTCGTGGCGGGAGGTCGACCAACCGCAGTGCGTGTCCGGGGACGAGAACGGCCCGGAGCGGGTGGCGCTGGTCGGCGACTCGCACGCCGCCATGTGGCAGCCGTCCCTGGAAATCGTTGCCCAGCAGAACCATTGGCGACTCGAGACGATGGCCAAGGTGACCTGCCCGTTGATGGAGCTACCGATCCGCAGCCCCTATCTCGGCCGGACGTACACCGAGTGCGAGCAGTGGCGTACGGATGCGCTGACCCGGCTCGAAGCGCAACGGCCGCAGCTGATCGTGGTCGACATGTCCCGCCGCTACGGCGGGGACTTCGGCTTCACCACCTACGATCCGGCGTGGCTGGACGGCCTGTCGCGGTTGGTGATTCGGTTGCGGGCGACCGGGGCGACAGTGCTGGTGCTCGGCCCGGCGCCGGATCCGCAGTCGACGGTGCCCATCTGCCTGTCCGGACACATCGACGACGTGGGTGCGTGCACCCCGGCCCGCAATGTCGCCGTCGACGCCGGTGGCGTGACGGCGGAATCGGCGACCGTCGCGGCAGCGGGCGGTCGGTACGCCGAGCTGACCGATCTGTTCTGCACCGAGGCCGTGTGCCCGGTGATCGTCGGGAACACACTGGTGTACCGCGACGACAACCACATCACCGGTGAGTACGCGGAGCTGACGGCGCCGGTGCTCGCCGAAGTCACCCGCCAGGTGATGCCCTGATCGCCGCGGTAAGTGCGCGTTCGGTCTGTCCGACGTAGCCGCTGCCGAACAACGCGACATGGGCGAGCAGCGGATACAGCTGGTGCAGCGCCGTGCGCTGCCGCCACCCGGGCCGGAGTGGCTGCACCTGTTCGTATCCCGCGATCACGTCGTCGAGGAAGGGACAGCCGAACAGGGCGAGCATGGCCAGATCCGTCTCGTGGTGGCCGCCGTGCGCCGCGGGGTCGATCAACACCACACCGTCCGCGGTCCACATGACGTTGCCGCTCCACAGATCGCCGTGCAGCCGGGCGGGCGGGCTGCCGTCGTCGTAATCGCCTGTCGCACAACGGCCGATGACGGTGTCGAGATCCGCCCGCGCCTGGTTGCTCAGCTGCAGACGCGCCCGCTCCCCCATCGGCCCGATCCGCTCCCGGGCGTAGAACTCACCCCACGCGTCGTGGCCGGTGAGCGACATCGGCAGCGGATTGCTCAGTGGTCCGAAGAACCCGGGCCCGGTCCAGCCGCCGGGCGCGGCGCCGAACGCCGCGGCGCCGGCGGCGTGGGTCACCGCCAGCCGCGTACCGAAGGTGCGCGCTTCGATGGGGGTGGGCGAAACCGATTGCAGGCGTTCGAGTGTCAGTGCGGACGCGTCGACGTCGAGCACCCGGACGCAGGGCACCCCGTCGGGAACCGCGAGCCAGCGCAGTCCGGCTGCCTCACAGGCGAAGAACCCCGGCGGGGCGTCCGGACGGCGTTTGACGAATGCGGTCACGTCAGAGTTGACGGGGTATCCGCGTCATGGTGGCGAGCACCCGATCGCGCACCGCAGTCGGCACATTGGTCATCAGGGCCAGTTGCGCCTTCGGCCCGACGCCGACGGCGTACCGTGCGCGCGGCCGGTTGGCGGTGAGCGCCCGGTCGACCACCGCCACCACTTTCTCGGTCGGCACCGCGAGTTTGCGTGCGGCGGGGACGAACTTCTTCATCCCGGCGAGATGGCGCGCGTAGAGATCGCGCTGATGTGCCGGCATCGCCGCCTCGGTCTCGCGGACCATGTCGTCGGCGCCGCGCCACATGTCGGTGTCGGTCTGCGCCGGCTCGACGACGACGACCGCTATCCCCCACGGCCGCACCTCGACCCGCAGCGCATCGGCGCACGCCTCGAGCGCGAACTTCGAGGCGCTGTAGGCCCCGAGCAGCGGCATCGCGATCTGCCCGTTGAGACTGGACACGAAGATCACCCGCCCACGCGACTGCCGGAGCTTGGGCAGTACCGCCTGCGTGACGGCGATCTGCCCGAACACGTTGACCTCGAACTGCTTTCGCCAGTCGTCCGGGCTGACGGTCTCGACCGGACCGGCGACGGCGATCCCGGCGTTGTTGACGACGGCGTCCAGCGTCGCCGGCAGCAGCGTGGGCAGCGCGGCCACCTGGTCGGGATCGGTGACGTCGAGGAGCACCGGCGTGATGCGCTCGTCGAGAGCCGATGCTTCAGCGGCATCGCGGTCGTTGCGCACCCCCGCGATGACGTCCCAGCCCTGCGCGGCGAGGTGGGCGATGATGGCGCGACCGATTCCACGGGAGGCGCCGGTGACCAGAACTGTCGGCATAACCCACCCTAGCCGCGTTGATACTGCGCACAGATCGTGTTCTCGGCGATTTCCGTGATCTGACAGCAGTCTCAACGCGAGGACGCTGCGTCGGCCGCCGGACCCAGTGTGAAGATCGCGGCGGCTGTCGCCACGACCACCGCGGCCAGCGCGATGACCGGCGCGACCGTCACCCGGGTCATCGTGGCACCCACCACCGCGCCCGCGAGCATCGTCAGCACCACGCCGTAGCGCAACTTCTCGCGCCGGCCCGTTCCTCCGGCGAGCCGGCTGTCGAAGCCGATGCCCACGATCGTCTGGGTCAGCACCGTCGTGCTGAGCTCCTGGATGCCGAACGTGCGCGCGGTCGCGTTCTGCACGCCGAACACCACCGCCAGCCCGGCGATCAGGATGAGCTTGCCATCGTCCCGATAATCGAGGACGCCGGTGCCGGCCAGAATCGAAAGCGCCACCAGCAGAACGACTTCGAAGCCGAGGGCGACGGCCAGCCAGCGCCGCACCCGGCTGTCGAGGTGACGGGCGAGCCGCCCGCCGAGCACGGTGCCGGCCAGGAAGGCCAGGAACGCGATCACCGCCGCGGTCCGGTCGACGACGGTGCTGTCGACGAACCAGAACCCCAGGAAGATCACGTTGCCGGTCATGTTCGCGACGAAGACGTGGCCGAGGACCAGGATGCTGACAGCGTCGACCAGTCCTGTGGCGAAGGTCAGCAGCATCAACGCCGTGACGGTCAGGCGGTGCGAGACCGGCGAGGTGACGGGTTGTGGCACCGGATTCCCCGTTACAGCTGTGGGGTGAGGTCCAGATTGGTGACCGGCACCATCGAGGTGATGCGCCAGTCGGCGTTGTCGCGCTCCATCGTCAACCGGTACGACCGGTACTGCAGCGACGGGATGTTCTTGCTCACCGGGCTGGTCGATACGGAGTTGGTGTAGACGAGCGCGGACGCCTCGTCGGCGGACAGGGATTCGACCGCCGCCCCCACCACCTCGGTGGTGTTGCTCACCTGGGCCTGCGCGTTGGCCGCCACGATCGCGTCGATGTAGCGGCGATACTCCGTGGCGAAATCACCGGTGAGGAAGCGCGAAGAGCGGTCGGGCAGCGCCGCCATGTCGTCGGGGGTGTAGGTCCACAGCGTGGTGATCGCCTCTGTTGCGGTGCGCGCGATGTCGAGTTTCGTCTCGACCGCCGCCCGGTCGGCCAGGTACGGCTGCAGCGTGGCACCGGCGAACGCGCCGGCCGCGACGAACAGCACCGATGCCGCCGTCGCGGCGATCAGCAGTCGCTTCCCGGCCGGTCGATACGGCATCAGCAGCGGCGGCGGTTCGGGGTCTGCCAGCTCCGGATCGGATTCGGTTTCCTGCGCCGGTTCCGGTTCGGAGGCTTCGGATTCCGGTTCCAGCTCCTCGACGACGGGCTTCGGCGTGCGCCGCGACTTACCCGTCGGCACCTTGGTCGCAGACTCCTCGGCCGGCTCGTCGACATCGGCAGCGGACGAGTCCTCGCCGCGCTGAACCTCCGGCGTCGCAACCTTGTTCGCACGCCGCCGCGGCCACCGCCGGGTACGGGCCGGCTTGTCGACGGACCCGGTGGTCAGATCACCTGAATCAGCTGGCTGATCTTCCACTGCTGTCCTTCCTTCGTCGCGGTGACCACCCAGCGGTTGCCGCTCTCGATGGTCGACTTGCCGTCGGGGGTCTTCGATGTGGTCTTGGTGGCGACGAGGACATCCGCGCTGCCGTTGTCGTTCCACCGCTGCACGCCGGCCTCGACGACGCCGCCCTCGGTCGGTTCTGCGCGCGCGACCTGGATCAGGATCTCGTTCTCCTTCTCCTTGAACGCGGTCGCGAACTCACCGGTGGCCTGACCCTGCACCCGCTCGGCATATGCGTTGGCGTCGAACGGATCCAGCGTCGTGTACATGGTCATGAAGCCGCGCACGTAGTACAGCGCCTCGGCGTCGCGCTGCTCGGCCCGCCGGTCGATCTCGTAGGACACCAGCATCAGTGACGCCGCAGTGACCGCGGCGACCAGGAGCAACCCCGCCACCGTCGACCAGATCGTGAACGGGCGGCTGCGCGGCTCGACCGGTTCGACCGGGAAGAAGAAGTAGTCACGCTCCTGCGCTTCGACTCTGCGCCGGGGGCTCACCCGCCGGCCCCCTGCATCAGCGGCTTCTTCAACACGGTCAGGTTGTCCACCCGCCAGTCGTCGCCGACCTTCGCGAAGTCCACCCGCACGGTGGCCGTGATGAACTTCAGCTCCTCGACCTTCGTCCCGCGCTGCCCCTGCATCGCCAGCAGCATCGCCGCGCGGTCCGGCGTCACGGGCGGGTTGGGCAACAATGCGCTGACCACCGCCCAGTACTCGTTCGTGGAGGCGCCTGCCTCCCGCACCGCGTTCTGTTGAGCGATCAACTGCTCGCGGTAGGAGTCGGTGGTCAGCGACTGTGCGCGCGCGAAGTCATCGTCGACCGTCTCCGTGGTGTAGCTGAGCAGCTGTTCGACGATCCGGGGTCCCTGTTCGACGATCTGCGCCCGCGCGCGGTCCACCGCCTGCTGCTGGCGGTACACGACGGCGTAGTTCAGTCCGACGGCCAGCGCGCTGACCACGACGGCGCCGGCGAGCACCTTGGCCGTCAGCCGGCGGATGTCCCGCTGCGGGCGCGCCGCCGGACGGACCTCGGTGCGGGCCAGCAGGTCGGCGAACGTGCGCCGGCGCCGATCCCACAGCGGCCACAACCAGCCGACGAACAGCGCCGCGGTGTCCAGCAGATGCGCCAGATCCCGCACCAGCAGCCGCGCGAACCCGACCGCGGCGCCGTCGCGGCGCACCACCCGGATCCGGAACAGCGCCCGCCCCAGCGACCATCCGGTCGTACTCGGCAGCAGCCACCGGTTGGCCGCCATGGCGACGACCGTCAGCGCTGCGATGACCACGAACACCCACCACAGCCACCCGAGCTGCGGGCCGACCAGCAGCCACGGCACCGTGGTGCCGAGCACCGCCAGACCGGGCAGCACGTCGACGGCCAGCGCGCCGGCCCGGGTGTGCCACTCGGCCACGCGGTCGGCGGGCGTCCCCGCCACGGCTTCGTACGACACCGGCTCGAGCACCGCCGTCACGAGGTGACCTGGTCGAGCCTGGCGACCTTGTAGGTGCCGTCGGCCGGCGCCATCTGCACCCGCAGCCGGTAACCCTGTTCCTGATCGGCGGCTTCGGAGTTTGAGACTTTCACCCGAACGGCCACGAGCACGTCGATCGACCCGTCACCGTTGTGCTTCTCCACCGCTGCGCGCATGTCCGACACCTGCACCTGGACGTCGGCCGCGCGGTACGCGTCGACGAGCATGCCGCTGTAGAGCGCGGCCTGGGCACCGAAGTCACCGGTCGAACACTCGATGATCTTGGCCTGGCCGGTCGTCATCGCGGTGGTGTCGGGCGCCTGGGTGGCGGCGACGCAATCTTTGGCAGCCCGCACCGCCTCGACCTCCGCGGTCGCCAGCGCGCTGCTCTCCTCGTGAGACTTCAGTGCGAAGTAGCCGCCTACGCCGGCACCCGCGGTCAGCAGGAGCAACGTCACGCAGATCGCGGTCAGCCAGCCGCGGCCGAGCCGCGAGACGCGACGCCCGTCGGAGGTCGGCTCAGCCGGTTCTTCGGTCGCGGATTCGGTTGTGTCGTCCGGGGATACTGCTACCGAGGTGTCCGGCGTTTCGTCAGCATCTGGAGTGGGGTTCAGCTGGCGGGTGCCAGCATCTCCTTCCATCCGTTGTCTCCTGGTTCGATCGTATTGCTGACGTTGTACTTGACGCCGTCAGGCCCGACCACCTCGCCGCTGGCTGGGCTGTACACCGCAGTGCCGGGTGGCCCTGGTGCCGGAGTGTAGATGCACGGGTTGGGCTGCTGTCCACTGCACTCGACACGACCCTGCCCCGGAGGGCTCAGCGGATCGCTGATCGGGGAAAACGACTGCGGTGGCGGTAACTGGTCGGCCGGTAGCGGGTTCATCCCGTTGTTGACCGACGGCGCCGGGATCACGCCGTTGCGACCCGGGTGCACCGGCTGGTTGCAACGCGCGCCGGCAGCCGGGCAGTCCCGGATCTGGTTGGGATCGCCGTACCACGGGTTGGTACCGAGCGGCACGTACGGTTCGTCGCTGCGGCATTCCTTCGGCGTGGCCGCGCGCTTACCCGGCACATCCGCACACGGATAGTTGCGCGCTCCGCGGACGACGTTGCCCTGGAAGTCCTTCGGGATCTTGCAGTACGTGCCCGACGGCAGCGGCGCCATGCTGGTGTCGGCAGGCGAGCGCCATTCCGAGGCCGGCAGGAAGCCGGTCAGACACGGCGCCGGCTGGTTGATCGACAGGCCGAAGTGCAGCAGACCTTCGCCCTCGAAGATCGTGCCCGCCTGCGACGCAGCGGCGCCCTGCGGCAGCACCACCAGCGTCTGCTCGAGGCCCTTGTTGTAGCGCTTGAGCATGTCGAACACGACCGACAGGTTCGCCAGTGTCTGGGGCAACGAATCGCGTACCCCGCTGAACACGGCGTTGAGCTGATCGGCGGTCGGCGCCGCCTGCTGCAGACCACTGCGCAGTGCCGCGTCCTGCTCGGCCGACTGGGCGGCGAGGATGTTCAGGTTGCGGGCCCACTGCTCGATGTTGTCGCCCGAGGTGACCTGGCTTTCCAGGATCGGCGTCGAGTTGTCGATGATGTCGTTGACCGGTCCGAGGTTCTCGCGGAAATCCGAGGCGATGTTCGTCGTCGAATCGACCAGCCGCTGCAGCGCGGGACCGAGCCCACCGACCGCGTCGGCCGTCTCCGTCAGCAACGAGTCGATCTTCTCCGCCGGCAGCACCGACAAACCCTCGTTGGCCGCATCGAGCGCGGGGCCCACCTCGCTGGGAACCGTGCTCTCGGTGATGGTCTGCCCGTCCTTGAAGTACTGCCCGGAATTGCCGTCGGAGACCAGGTCGAGGTACTGCTCACCGATGGCCGACACGGAGTGCACGTTGGCGACGGCGTCGACCGGGATCTTGTACTTGTTGTCGATGCTCATCGTCGCCCTGGCACCGGTCTCCGTGGGCTCGACGGCGGTGACCTTACCGATCGTGGTGCCGCGGTAGGTGACGTTCGCCGTCTCGTACAGCCCGCCGGAGCGAGGCAGCTCGGCACTCAGCGTGTACTGCCCGATGCCCATCAGGCTGGGCACCCGCAGGTAGTACCAGCCCAGCACGCTCAGTGCGAGCACGGTCAGGATCGTGAAGATCACCAGCTGGATCTTGATGAAGCGGGTCAGCACAGCTCACTCACCCCTCTCGACCAGCGGTCCGTTCGGCGCGTTGTGCGGGTTCGGTGTGAACCGCACGTCCGGGATCATCGTCGCCGGATCACGTCCCCACGACTGCTCCAGGGCCCGCAGCATGCCCGAAATCCCGGTGCCGCTGAGGAAGCCGTTGTCGATGGCCGACAGCGTGAGGTCGACCAACAGCGACACGTTGATGTAGTCGCCACGGATCGCCTTGGGGATGTTCTCGATGCTGAACGGCACGGTCAGCATCAGCTTGAGCGCGCCGATCAGGTACGGCGAGGCCTTGCCGATCTGCTTGAGCGGACGCTGCAGATTGCGCAGGTTGGTGTTCAGATCGTCGGCCGACTGACCCAGGTAGGTGTCGGTGGCGGCGCTGATACGGCCCACCGCCTGGATGGCGTCGGCGAACAGATCCCGCGTCTCGGCGAAGTGCTCGATCAGCGGCGGGAACTCCGTCAGCACCCGGTCGAGGGTGGCGTTGCGATCGGCGACCACGGTCAGCAGCTCGTTGGTCGAATCGATGGCCCGGGTCAGATCCTCGCGCTGCTGGTTGAGCTCGTCGGTGAACACATCGAGCCGGCCCAGGAACTCGCGGATCTGCTCGGCCCGCCCGGTCAGCAGATTGTCGACCTCGGTCTGGATCACCTCGAGGTTCGGGATGCCGCCGCCGCGCAGGATGGTGGCGATGCTGGCCAGGGTCCGCTCGGTGGTGGGGAAAGCGGACGCGTTCTTCAGCGGAATCGTGTCCCCGTTGCGCAGCGGCTCGGCGTCCGGGTCCGGCGGCGCCTCCAGCTCGACGTGCTGGGAACCCAGGAGGCTGGTCTGGCCGATCTTCGCCAACGCGTTGGCGGGCAGCTTCACATCGGACTGAATGTCCAAGCGCAGCGTGGCGACCCAGTTCTTCAGCTCAATGGCCTGCACACTGCCGACGAAGACGTCCGCCACCCGGACGCGGCTGTTGACGTTGAGCGCCAATGTATCCGGCATCTGGACGTAGATCGTCATCTTGTCGCTGCCGGAGCCCGGACCGACGGGCAGCGGGACGTTGGCGATGCCCTTCCACGATCCGCAGGAGCTCAGCAGCACCGCGGCCACGGCCAACGCCATGGTCCGCATACCGATCGTCGACAGCCTGCGGCGTCCGCTCGCCGCGGGCGTCGTCTGCGCTTGTGCACGCATGGATTTCATCACCGTCCTGCCTCGGCGGGGAGGGGCGGGCCCGGCGCAGCGGGTGCAGGACCCGCCGCCGGAGCGGACATCGTCGAACCACCCGGGTCACCCGGGATCACGCCGGGCGCGGGCACCGGCGGCGGACCCGGCTGCGGATACCACGGGGGCGGCAGCGGCTGGTTCTCGGCGTAGGCGTTGGGCGGCCCGGGCAGCTTGCCGTTGGGCTGCACACCGAAGGCCGGCGGCGCGGCCGGGTTCACCGGATCGGGGCCGCCGAGCAACGCGTTGAGCGAGTCGGGGGTCAGCATGTTCGCGGTGAACGGCTGCACGTCGACGCCCTGCATACCGGGCGCGACGACCCAGCCGGGTTCGTGGTTGCCGTGGGAGAACAGGGTGTCGCGGGAGAAGATGCCCGGCACAGTGGTGTCCTTGTATCCGGGCGGCGGCCGCAGCCGGTCCTCGGAGTAGGCGATCTGCTTGGGCAGCGTCATCGCCGTGCTCACCTGGTTCAGCCCGAACGGCGGGAAGTTGAACTTGATCGCGTCCAGGATCGGCGCGAGGTACTGCGCGCACAACTCCGCCGACTCCTGGTAGCCCAGCCTGCTGCCGGCCTGGATCGAGCTGCAGATGAACTGCATCGGGTTGGCGAAGTTGGTGATCACCGGAAGTGAGACGATGCCACCGTTGTTCGGCGAGCTGATGTTGACGACGTTGGCCGCGAGGTTCGGGAACACGTGCAGACCGGTCTCGAGCCCGTCGAGCGGCTCCGGCTGCAGGATCGCGTTGGTCGTGTCGGCGAGATTGTTGATATCGGTCGTCAGCACTTCGCTGTTCTCGTCGAGGAACTGGCGCGTCGTGGTGAGCAGGCTGTTGAGATCCTGCAGCGCATTCGCCAACTCTCGGTCGGTGTTGGTGAACGAGTTCGTGAACTGCGCGAGATCGCGGTTCAGCGCGACGAACTGCTGATCGCTGCGGTGCAGCGCGTTGACGAACAGAGCGAGACTCTTGACCACACCGAAGAAGTCACCGCGGCCCTGGTTGAGCGTGGTGAGCGCCTCCGAAAGGCTGTTGAGCGTGGTGTTGATCTGGGTGCCCTTGCCGGACAGTCCGTCGGCGAAAGACTCGATCGCCTCGCCGAACGGACCCTTGGGCTGCTCGGGGGTGGGGCCGAGATCGGTCAGCAGGCGGTCGATCGAGTTGCGCAGCTCGTCGTACTCCACCGGCACCTGCGTGCGGTCGAGCGTGATGACCGCGTCGTCCTCCATGACCGGCCCGCCGGTGTAGGCGGGCGCCAGCTGGATCGTGCGCGATGACACGAGGCTCGGGTTGAGGATCGAGGCGGTCGCGTTGGCGGGCACCTTGTACTTGTTCTCGTAGCTGAAGACGACCTTCATCTTGTCGCCGTCGGGGTCGATGCTGTCGATCCGGCCGACCTGCACGCCCATGATCTGGACCTTGTCGCCGGGGTACAGCGCGAGCGTGTCGGTGAAGTACGCGGTGACGGTGTTGGTCGTCAGCTTCTTGTAGAGCTGCCAGCCCACGAACGCGGCCACCAGCGCCAGCACCACGGCCAGGGTGGCGATGATGATCGCGGCGCGAGACATGCTCGGCGCCTTGAGGTTTCGGACGTTGAAGATCGTCGACATCGGCTAGTCCCCCGTAGCTTCCTGCGAGCCGGGCGGGAGGAACGGCGGGTTCCCCGGCAGCGGCGGGATACCGGCCGGCGGCAACTGCTGCCCCGGTCCCGGCGGTGGCGGCGGACCGGTCAGCGCCGGCGGCGGCGGAGCCTGCGTCACGTTGCCACCCGTGGCGGTCGGGCCCGGGAACGGTCCCGGGGGTTCGTGCCGGGCGCCCGGAGGCGCGGGCGGCAGCGGAACCGGGACACCCGGCGCCGACGGTGCGACCTGACCGGGGATCCCGGAGCTGGCGATGCCGGGCGCCGGCGGCGGCGCGTTCGGATTCGGCGCCGACGACACCACGTTGGGCGGGCCGTAGTTCGGACCGTACGGGTTGTCGCCGAACGGACCCACTGTCAGATCCGCACACGGCAGCGGGTTCGCCGGGCTGGGGATGCCGTCGGCGGGCGGGGTGTACGAGCACGGGCTGCCCTTGGGCACCGCGGGATTCGGGAACTCCGGGGTGCCCTCGAGCCGCGTCGGGGCCGGCGGCGGCGCACCGTTGTTGAAGCGCTGACCGTTCGGGTCGGGGAACTGGAACGCGGGCAGGCCGGCGCTGCGCCAGAACTGCTCCGGATCCAGGCCCCGCTTCTGGAACGCGGCGTCGACGAACGGCTGGATGATCTGATACGGCAGCAGGTTGACGAGCATGACCTTGAAGTAGGGCCCGGACGCGACGCCCTCGCCGAGCGCCGCAGTGAACTTGCTCAGCGTGGTCAGCACGTCGGCCAGGTCGAACTTGCGCTCGTTGAGGGTTCCGCTGATCACCCGCAGTTGCTCGAGCACCCGGTTGAGATTCGGGTTGTCGTCGATGAAACCCTCGACCTGCGTGGAGAACGCGGAGACCCGCTCGAGCAGCATGTCGACCGCGTAGCGGCGCTCGTTGATCGCGCTCAGCAGCGTCTGGGCGTTGACCAGCAGCTGGTTGACCTGCTGGCTGCGGTCGCCGAGTACGCCGGCGATCTTGTTGGCGTTGGCGAGCAGTTGCTTGATCTGCTCGTCGCGCTTGCCGATGGTGTCGGAGAACCGCGCCACGCCGTCCAGAGCGGCGCTCAGATGCGGATAGGTCTGGTCGATGGTCTCGGACAGCACGTTCAGCGACTGCTTGACCGAGTCGGTGTCCCAACCCGATGCAGCGTTGGTGACATCGGCGAAGGCGTCGTAGATCTGGTACGGCGTGGTGGTCTGGCCGACCGGGATGACCCCGTTCACCGGGAGCTTCTGCGAGCCGCGCGGTTCGATCTCGAGGTTCTTGCGTCCGAGGATGGTGTCGGTGCGGATGGCGGCCCGGCTGTCGCGGCCGATCTGCGTGCCGCCGAGGGTGTACCCCACCACGACCTTGTCGCCCTCGATCTCGGTGGTCAGCACCTCACCGACCTCCACGCCGGCGATTCGCACCTTGTCACCGGGGTTGATGCCGCCGGTGTCGGTGAACTGCGCGTAGTACTTCGGCTGCGCGAACAGCATCGGGACGCTGGCGAAGCTCTGGCCCACCCCCACCACGAGCACCAGGACGAGGATGCCCATCAGGCCGCCACGGACCCGGTTCGGACTTTCCAGAGTTCTCATTGCGGCGTGCACCTGCCCGACGGCTGCGAGGTGATCTTCACCGTGCGCACCGGTCCACCGGGCTGCAGCCCGTTCAGCTTCAGCGAGATGTCGCAGGCGTAGAAGTTGAAGAAGTCACCATAGATGCCGCCCGCACGGCCGATGATCTTCAGCGCGGTCGGGAAGCGGACCAGCAGGTCGTTGAGCTGAGCCTGCTGGTCGACCAGCGGCTGCTGCACCGCGTCGAGGTAGCCGATGGTGTCCTGCAGCAGCGGCCGGTTGTCGGCCAGCAGATCCGAGACGGTGCCGGCGGCATCGCTGATGTCGGCAACCGACGTGGCGATCGGATCGGCGCGGTTCTTCAGCCCGGTGATCAGCGTCTCGAAGTTCACCAGGGTCTCGTCGAACTGCTTCTGATGCTTGACGGTCGTGTCGAGCACCGTATTGAGATTGCGGATGACCTCTCCGATCGCCTGGTCGCGGTCGGCCAGCGCCGAGGTCAGCGACGCCGTCTGGTCGAGGATGTCGTTGATGGTGCCGCCCTGGCCCTGGAAGACCGTGACGATCGACTGGGCGATGTTGTTGACCTTCTCCGGTTCCAGCGCCCGGAACAGGGGACGGAATCCGCCGATCAGCGCGTCGAGGTCGAGCGCGGGCTCGGTCCGCTCGACGGGGATGGTGCCGCCGCCGGGCATCCGCCGGTCGCTGTCCCCGCGCTTGAGCTCCAGGAAGCGGTCACCGATCAGGTTGAGGTAGCGGATCGATGCGGTGGTCTCGTCGAACAGCGGCAGCGACCGGTCGACGTCGAAGTCGACCTTCGCCCGCGTGCCGTTCTCGATCAGCTCGATCTTGGAGACCTTGCCGACCTCCACACCCGAGGCGCGGACGAACTGTCCGGGGCGCAGACCGCTGGCGTTGCTGAAGATCGCCGAGTAACCGGTGGTGCGGTCGAATCGCATCTGACCGAACACCACGACGATGAGGCCGGTGAACAGCAGCAGCACCAGGGAGAAGGCGCCGAGCTTGATGGCGGTACCGGTGATTTTCATGGGTTGATCGTGTTCTCCCCGATCTGGCGACCCCACACGTACTCGATGGCGATCGGCTGGCCGAGTTCGAAATGGTTGTACGGAGCGATCGACGCGCCGGTGTCCGCCACCAGGTAGGGCGCGGGCCAGAGGTCACGGGTGATCGGTTGCCAGCAGCCCGGCTTGCCCTCGGGTCCGCCCCTGGCGTTCACCCGGGGCAGGTTGTCCGGGTACACGTACGGGTTTCCGGCGCCGAGGATCTGGGAGTGCGTGCGCAGCGAGTAGCCGTTGCCGCCCAGCGACGAGGAGATCTTCGGCTCGACGTCGTGGTAGTTGCGGATCATGCAGAACAGCGACGGGCTGTACTCGTCGAGCAGGGCCGACGTGGGAACCAGGTCGGCGGTGCCGCGGACCAGATAGGGTCCCCCGCGTTCGAACACCTCACCGCCGGTGTTGCCGAACCCGACAGCCGACATCAGCGCCTGGTCGAGGTTGCCGCGCTGTTCGTTGAGCGTGGCCGCGGTGGTGGACGCGTTCTCCAGACCGTCGAACAGGTCCGGCGCGGCGTTGGCGTAGACCTCGCCCAGGTCGGCGAGCAGCTGGGTGTTGCGACGGATCTGCGGCATCTGGGGGTTGAGGTCGGCCAGGATCGCGTTGGCGTCGATGAGCGATTCACCGAACCGGTCACCGAGCCCGTCGAGCGCCTGCGCGGCAGCGGTCAGCGTCTGGTTGAGCTTGACGGGGTCGACCTTCTCCGAGATCGACACGATGGTCTCGAACAGCGTGTTGAACTCGGTCGTCACGCTCGTCACGTCGATCACGTCGTCGCTGCTGATGCGCTCCTTCGACGGGTTCGGCGGGGACGAGAAGGACACATACTTGTTGCCGAACACCGTGGTGGCCGAGATGTCGGCGACCACGTTGGACGGGATGAGTCGCACGTATTCGGGGTCCACCTCGAGGGTGATGAGCGCATTCGGCTCGTTTCCCACACTGGTGGCGTTGACCTCCTCCACGCGGCCGATCTCGACGCC
Organism: Mycobacterium sp. 852013-51886_SCH5428379; assembly: GCF_001665575.1. Classification (GTDB taxonomy): domain Bacteria; phylum Actinomycetota; class Actinomycetes; order Mycobacteriales; family Mycobacteriaceae; genus Mycobacterium. The sequence goes on from NZ_LZSU01000037.1 coordinate 30,010, forward strand.
GTTGAAGGTCACCTTGGTGCCCGGGTCGAGGTTGAGGCCGGCGCGGGCGGATTTCAGGGTCAGCGTCTCGGTGGGTGTGAAGTCCCCCCGGAACTGGAACCACACCAGGGTCGCCACCACCGCGGCGATGAGCAGCAGCACGATCGCGGAGATCTTGAGCGGCGGCGTGCGCGGATTGTTGATCGGAGCTTGGGGTGCGGTCATGGCTACACCGTCAGGTTGAAGTTCGGGTCGGTGCCGTAGAGCGCCAACGAGGCCAATAGGACCACCAGCACGATCGCGATCAGCGATGCGCGCATCGAACGACCGACTGCTTCACCCACGCCGACAGGTCCGCCGCTGGCGTAGTAGCCGTAGTAGCAGTGGTTCAGCATGACGATGATCGAGATGACGATCGCCTGGACGAAGGACCAGGCGACGTCGTCTGGTCGTAGGAACGTTCGGAAGTAATGCTCGTAGGTGCCCGTGGACTGCCCGTAGAACAGCGTCGTGGTGACCTGGGCCGACAGGAAGCTCATGATGATCGCCATTGCGTACAGCGGGATGATCACGATGAAGCCGGCCATGATCCGCGTCGACACCAGGTACGAGATCGACTTGATGCCCATCACCTCGAGGGCGTCGATCTCCTCGCTGATCCGCATGGCGCCGAGCTCGGCGGTGGCGCCCGCGCCGACGGTGGCGGCCAGCGCCTGTCCTGCGACGACCGGCGCGGCGATGCGGACGTTGACCAGGGCGGCGAAGAATCCGGTGAATGCCTCGACGCCGATGTTTCCCAGCGAGGCGAAACCCTGGATCGCGATCAGTGAGCCGCCCGACAGGGTGACGAAACCGACGATCGCGACCGTGCCACCGATGACCGCCATCGCGCCCGTGCCCATGCCGATCTCGGCGATCAGTCGGAGCACTTCCTTGCGGTAGAAGCGCAGCGCGTGCCCGATGGAGCCGACCGCGGTGACGACGAACCAGGCGACGTGCCCGACGCTGTCCAGTCCGCGCGACGGAGCGGCGACCACTTTCTCGGCACGCGCGTATCCGCGGGGAAAGCGCTGCCGCAGAACGGTGCCCGTCTGAGATTTGACCGCCATGTCAGCTCCCCGTTCCGAACCGGACACCGATGGTCGTCAGCACGACGTTCACCGCGAACAACGCGACGATGCACAGCACGAGCGTCTCGTTGACGCCGGTACCGACGCCCTTGGCGCCGCCACCGACCGTCAGGCCGCGGTAGCAGCCGACCAGTCCGGCGATGAGGCCGAAGAGTGTCGCCTTGACCACCGAGATCAACACCTCGGGGAGGCCGGTGACCAGCGTCAGGGTCGAGACGTAGGCGCCCGCGGAGACGTTCTGGATGAAGACGCCGAAGATGAAGCCGCCGACCAGGCCGATGGTGATGACCGCGCCGTTGAGCAGCAGGGCCACGAACGTCGAGGCGACGACGCGGGGCACCACCAGCCGGTGGATCGGGTCGATGCCCAGGACCTCGAGGGCGTCGATCTCCTCGCGGATCGTGCGTGCGCCCAGGTCGGCGCAGATGGCCGTGGAACCCGCGCCGGCGACGACGAGCACGGTGACCAGGGGTCCCAGCTGCGTGACCGCGCCGAGGGCTGCGCCCGCGCCGGAGACGTCCGCCGCGCCGAACTCGGCGAGCAGGATGTTCAGGGTGAAGATGATGAGCACGGTCAGCGGCACCGCGACCGCGACCGTCGGGAGGAACGAGACCCGGAACAGGAACCAGGACTGGAGGATGAACTCCCGCCACTGGAACGGCCGCAACAACGCCTTGCCGGTCAGCACGCACATGCGGACGAATCCGCCGACCGCCTCCAGGGCAGGCCTGGTCTGGTCGCGCACGTACCCGGTGAGACCTCCGTTGGAGGCGGTCACCGATGTGCTCCCATGACCGAACCGTCATGGCGCAACGGCATCAGCTGTCGCACGCCCACTCCTTGCCCCGGCCCACTTCTGGTGACGACTATCTCCCTACTCGCAAGTAGTAAGTGAGACCACAGGACTGTACCCGATGCCTGAACGGCCGTGCGCCGCATCGGCCGGATTGGCCAACCAACCGTTATCAAGGTTTTCGGCATGGGCTAGCTCGCCGGCTCTGCGGCCGAAGCCGTTGCGGCAGGGGAACTTTCGGTCGCGTCAACTGATTGGGGGTCCGAGAACCGCTGACGCAGCTCGGTCTTGAGGACTTTGCCAGCAGGGTTCCGCGGCAGTGCCTCGACGATCTCGAGGGCCTTCGGATGCTTGTATCGCGCCAGTCGGTCGCTGAGGAACGCGTCGAGATCCGTCAGTGTCAGCGCCTGGTCCGTGACCGCCGCGACCGCGACGGGAACCTCACCCCACTTGTCGTGGCTGCGGCCGATGACGGCCACCTCGGCGATCGCGGGATGCGCGGCGAGGACGTTCTCGACCTCGGCGCAGTAGATGTTCTCGCCGCCGGAGATGATCATGTCCTTCTTGCGGTCGACGACCCAGATATAGCCTTCCTCGTCCTGACGGACGAGGTCCCCCGAGTGGAACCAGCCGCCGGCGAAGGCCTCGGCCGTGGCCTTCGGATTGTTCCAGTAGCCGGCCATGAGCGTCGGAGCGCGGTAGACGATCTCGCCCACCTGGCCGATCGGCACGTCGTTCATGTCCTCGTCGACCACGCGTGCCGCGACGGTCGGGATCACCTTGCCGACCGAACCCAGCTTCCGCAGGGCGTCGTCGCCCAGCAGCATGCAGGTGACCGGTGACATCTCGGTCTGGCCGAACGCGGCGAGGATCTGGGTGCCGGGGAAGGTCTCTGCCATCTCGCGCAGCAGGGTGTCGGATGCGGGGGCGGCGCCCCAGGACAGCGTCCGCAGTTTGAGGTCGCGGGGCTGGGCGCGCTGGGCGGCGCACACCGCCTGCCACTGCGCGGGGACCAGGAAGATCCCGGTGACCTTCTCCTCGGCGAGGACGTCGAGCAGGGCGCCCGGATCGAAGGCGCCGAGCGGGTAGAGCACCGTCGGCCGACCCAGCAGCAGGCCCACGATGGTGTTGCCGATACCGGCGATGTGGAACAGCGGCACCCCGATGAACCCGACGTCGCTGTTGAGGTCGACGCCGTTGGTGAACAGGAACGTCATCGCCTGTCCGGCGAGGTTGACGTGGGTGAGCACCGCGCCCTTGGGCCGCCCGGTGGTGCCCGAGGTGTACATGATCAGCGCGGGGGCGTCGTTGGGGATGTCGACCGGTTCGGGGTCCAGGCCCGGTTCGGCGATGAGGTCGTCGTAGCCGAGCACTCCATCTTCGGAGGCTCCACCCGCGACGATGACCGTCTCCAGCGTGCCGTCGAGGGCGCGCACCGCGGTGGCGACGGGGGCGAGTACCGATTCGGTGATGACGACGCGGGCTTCGCAGTCGCTGACCAGGAACGCGATCTCCGGGGGCGTCATGCGGAAGTTGACCGGCACCGCGATCGCGCCGAGCTTGTTCACGGCCAGGAAGGACTCGATGAACTCCGTGCGGTTGAGCATCAGGACCAGCACCCGGTCCCCGAAACCGACGCCGCGGCGGCTCAGTGCGCCGGCCAGCTTGGTGACCCGCTCGTCGAGCTCACCCCAGGTGGTGGTGCGGCCGAGGTAGCGCAGCGCGGTCTCGCTCGGCTGCATGAGGGCGTGGCGCGCCAGTTGATTGGTCCAGTTCTGCCGGCGCGCCAGGTACGGCTGTTCCACGGCGGAGGGCTCAGGATTCAACGGCGGAACCCTCTCAAGTCGGCTTGCATGTCGTTGATATTTGATCAAACATTGGATGGCCCCGGTCACACTATGGCCCCGGTTTGTTCCAGACAACCCACGCCTGATCCGCACCGGAGGCCGCAGGAATTGTGAACGCGCCAGTCAGACCGCGACCCTCGCGCCTGCCGCGGCACCGCCAACAACTCCCCGATACGGTCGCCGAGCAACTGCGCGCCGAGATCATGACGGGCGTGCTGCGGCCGGGGACGTTCGTGCGCCTCGACGAGACCGCGGCGCGGCTGGGCGTCAGCATCACCCCGATCCGGGAGGCGTTACGGACGCTGCGCGGTGAGGGGTTGGTGCAGCTGGAACCGCATCGCGGTCATGTCGTGATCCCGATGACCCGCGGCGACGTCGAAGACATCTTCTGGCTGCAGGCCACGATCGCCGAGGAGTTGGCCGGCTCGACAGCGCAGCGGATCACCGCGGCGCAGCTCGACGAGTTGGAGCGGCTGAATGCGGCGTTGGCGACGGCGGTCGAGCAGCGCGATCCGGCGGAGGTGGCGGCCGCAGAGTTCGCGTTCCACCGGGTCTTCAACCAGGCCAGCGGGCGAATCAAACTGGCGTGGTTCCTGCTGCATGTCGCGCGGTATCTGCCGTCGCTGGTGTACACGTCGGATCCGGGCTGGGGTGCCGAGGCGGTGGCGAGCCACCGCGAGTTGATCGAGGCGCTGCGCCGCGGGGACCGGGAGACGGTGGGACGGCTGACCCGGGCACAGTTCACCGACGGCGCCGCACGCCTGATCGCGCGGCTGGAACAGATCGGGCTGTGGGATCAGTAGCTAGGCGCCCGCGGCCATCTGCTCCGCGCGCGACTTGAGGTTGCCGGCCAGGTAGTCGAGCGTGTCCCCGATCGCCTTCTTGATCATGGGGCCCGGGATCGCCAACTTCGTCTCGACGTCCAGATCCACCGTCAGCAGCGACGTCGCGCCGATCGGCACCACCGAGAACTTCTGCTCCTGCTTGGTGAAGTGGTCGCCCTGCTGCAGCAGCGTGAAGATCTGGTTCTCGCCCGGGTAGTAGACGGCCGTGATGAACGTGCCCGCCTGGCCCTGCACCTCGACGTCCAGGCGCAGCTGGCTGGGCCGGCCGTCGTTGTAGCGCGCCAGGATCCAGCAGCCCTTGATCTCGGGGTTCCACTCCGGGTACTTCTCGAAGTCGGCGACGATCGCCATGATCGCCTCGGCGGGCGCCTCGACCTCGACGGTCTTACTCACGAGCGGCATGCGGGGAGCATATCTACGTCACCACCGCCGTCTGGAGCAGCGTGCGGATGGCGTCCGGGATCGGCACCGGCCTGCGGGTGTCGCGGTCGACATACACGTGCACCCAGTGCCCCAGCGCCGCGAGCGAGGTCTCGCCCGCACCGAACAACGCCAGCCGGTACGTCACGCTGCTGGTGCCCAGCCGCGCCACCGCCAACCCGACCGTCAGCGGATCCGGGAACCGCAGTTCGGAGAAGTACTGACAGCCCGACTCGGCCACCACCCCCAGCCACGGCGCGGACACCGGATCCACCCCGGCCGTCGTGCCGATCCAGCCGTTGATCGCGGTGTCGAACAGCGCGTAGTACACCGCGTTGTTGAGGTGGCCGAACATGTCGTTGTCGGTCCACCGCGTGGTGACCGGCCAGTGCACCGGGAAATCGCCGCTGGAATGGCTCGAGTTGTCGCGGGGCATGGTTGCAGTCTCGCAGTACGGGCAGTCTGGAGGTCATGACGATCACCATCCGCGGCGCCGTACTCGAGGAGATCGGCCGTCCGGGCCCCTTTGCCCAGTCGACCCCTTTGACCGTCACCGATCTCGAGCTGGCACCACCCGGCCCGGACGAACTGCTGATCCGCATCGAGGCCGCCGGCCTGTGCCACTCCGACCTGTCGGTGGTCGACGGCAACCGGGTGCGGCCGGTACCGATGCTGCTCGGCCACGAGGCAGCCGGCGTCGTGGAGGAGATCGGCCCCGGTGGGTCCGATCTCGCCGTCGGCCAGCGCGTGGTGATGACGTTCCTGCCCCGCTGCGGTCGGTGCGCGGCGTGCGCGACCGACGGGCTCACCCCGTGCGAACCGGGTAGCGCCGCGAACGCCGCCGGCACCCTGATGAACGGCGACATCCGGCTGCGCCGCGACGGCGAGCCGGTGTTCCACCACCTCGGGGTGTCGGGTTTCGCCACCCACGCCGTCGTCGACCGGCACTCGGTGGTGCCCGTCGGCGAGGAGGTGCCGCCCGTGGTCGCCTCCCTGCTCGGCTGCGCGGTGCTCACCGGCGGCGGCGCCGTACTCAACGTCGGTCAACCGAAGCCGGGGCAGACCGTCGCGATCGTCGGCCTCGGTGGCGTCGGGATGGCGGCGATGATCACCGCGATGTCGTTCGACGGCGTCGACGTCATCGGCATCGACCGGCTCGAGGACAAGCTCGAGCGGGCGCGGTCGATGGGCATCAACGCCGCCTACAGCCCGGAGGAGGCCGCCGAACGAAACGTCAAGGCGGAGGTGGTGATCGAAGCCGTCGGGCATGCCTCGGCACTCGAGACGGCGATCGCCCACACCGCGCCCGGCGGACGGACGATCACCGTCGGCCTGCCGCACCCCGACGCGCGCATCGAAGTGTCGCCGTTGGGGCTGGTGGCCGAGGGCCGCTCGCTGATCGGCAGCTATCTGGGTTCGGCCGTACCCGCGCGCGACATCCCCCGCTTCGTCCACCTGTGGCGGGAAGGCCGGCTGCCGGTGGAAACCCTTGTCTCCTCGACGATTCCGCTCGAGGACATCAATACCGCCATGGATCGCCTCGCCGAGGGCAGGACAGTCCGGCAGGTGATCGAGTTCGCCTAGCGGATCGTGCTGACTCCGCCGTCGACCGGGATGATCGCCCCGGTGATGTAACTGCTGGCCCGGCTGGCCAGGAACACCGCGATCCCGGCCATGTCGTCGGCTATCCCGACGCGGCCGAGCGGCAGTGCCGCACCGACGGCTTCCTCACCGGCGGCGAGCAGCACCTTGGTCATCCGCGACGGGAACAGCCCCGGTGCGATCGCGTTGACCAGGATCCTGGGGGCCAGTTCGGTCGCGAGGTGTTTGGTCAGCATGTGCACGGCGGCCTTGCTCGCCGCATAGGAGAAGTTGTTGCGGCCCTTCTCCGGGGTGAAGAACCCGTCGACACTTCCAGTGTTGATCACCCGCGCCGGGTCGGTGTCGGTGGCGCCCGCGGTCAGGAGCGGTACCAGCGCGCGGGTGAGTAGGAAGACGCCCTTGACGTTGACGTCGAAGACCCGGTCGAACCCGGATTCGGGGAACTCCTCGAACGGCGCTCCCCAGTTCGCGCCCGCGTTGTTGAACAGCGCGTGCACGGCGTCCTCGCGCGCGGTGAGCGCGTCGGTGAGCGTCTGCACGCCCTCGGCGGTGCCCAGGTCTGCCGGCACCGCGGTCACCCGGCCCAGCGGCGACAGTTCGGCGACGGCCGCGTCGAGTTCGGCCTCTTTACGGCTGGACAGGTACACCGCGGCGCCGGCCTCGAGCAGACCGCGCGCCATCATCACACCGATCCCACGGCCGCCGCCGGTGACCACCGCGACTTTGCCGTCGAGGGAGAACATGCCGGCGCTCATCGGGCCTGCGCCGAATCATCAACGCCCAGAGGCGATTCCGCGCGTACCGTCTCGTCCTTGATCAGACCGCGCAGCAGGGCGGTGCTGAACTCGGCGGCGATCTCGGGCGCAGTGCGCCGGCCCTGCGGGCGCAACCACCGGTACGACCCCAACGTCATCCCGATGTAGCCCAGCGCCAGCACGTGGGAGTCGCACTCGTAGAACTCGCCGCTGGCGATACCGCGGTCGATGACGTCGCGAACGTGTTCGTAGACCTGGGTCTCCTTTTCGCGGATGTAGGCGACCTGCTCGTCGGTGAACCACTCGCTGATGTAGGGGCCCTCCTGGAAGTACACCGCGGCCCGTTCGAGGTCGCTGGCGATGCCGACCATCAGTCGCCGCGTGTAGTGGTAGATCACCTCGCGGGCCGAGGCCGTCGGATCGTCGTGCAACGCCTCGACGGTGAAGTCGGCCGCGCCCCGGTAGATGTCCCAGAGGATCAGCGATTTGCTCGCGTAGTAGTGGTACACCGTCGCCTTGTTCAGGCCGACGGCGTCGGCGACGTCGTCCATCCGGGTGCCGTGGTAGCCCCGGGCGGCGAATAGTTTGGTGGCCACGCGCAACAGTTCGTCGCGACGGGACGACCCGTTGGGGGTGGTCTCGTTGCCGAGGTGTCGGGACATGGCGACTCTCAATCGACGGGTATCAATCAACTGGCTGGTTGATCAGTCTAAGCAATAGCCCGAACTCACTGTTTGAGCCGGGCGCATCGGGTCTAAACTGGGCCAAACGCCCGCGTTCGACGGAGGTATGCGATGGATCCGAATCCCGATTACGACGCGAGCGACGAGATCGAGTTCTTCTTCAGCTACCTCGGCTGGGGCCTGCGCGGCATCTCGGGACCCGGCGGCGGCTTCCCGCCGCCCGCCTATCCGCCCGTCTGACCTGCCTATCCCAGGCTTCTGACCAGGGGACCTACTTCAGCGTCGCGCTCGACGGCTGAGCCGCCGCCTTCACCGCGCGGCCCACTTCGGCACGCAACTCGGAGTACTCCCGGGACCGGCGCAGGTCGTCGGGGTCCACGCTGCTGCGCGGCAGGTCGACGTCCAGGTCCAGCGCGATCCGACCCGGCCTGCGGGTCAGCACGACGATCCGCGAGCCGAGGAACGCGGCCTCGTCGGCGCTGTGGGTGACGAAGACCGTCGTGCGGCCAGAGATGGCGCTGACCTGACGCAGATCCTCCTGCAGCCGCTCGCGGGTGAGCGCGTCGAGCGCGGCGAAGGGTTCGTCGAGCAGGAACAGCGGGGTTTCTGCGGCCAGGGCCCGGGCGATCGCGACGCGCTGCTGCTGACCGCCGCTGATCTCCCAGATCCGCCGGCCCGCGGTGCCCTCGAGCCCCACCCGCGCCAGCAGCTGTTCGCGACGCTCGGCGCGCTGCCCCCGCGGCACCCCGGCGTATTTCAGGGCGAGGTCGACGTTGCCGCCGACGGTGCGCCACGGGAACAGCCGCGGCTGCTGGAACACCACACCGGCGCTCACTCCGGGGGTGGGCGCCGTGCCCGACACCTCCACCGCGCCCTCGCTGGGCGATTCGAAGCCGGCGAGCAGCCGCAGCAGGGTGCTCTTACCGCAGCCGGACGCGCCGACCAGCACCAGGAACGACCCTGGCGCGACGGTCAGGTCGACGGGCCCGACCGCGGTGACCTCGCCACCGCCCGTGCCGTAGCGGTGGGTCACCCCGCGCAGTTCGACCGTCCCGTCACTGGGTGATGGCACCGGGCAGCCCCCTGGTGTAGATCGCGTCCTGGAACGTCTGCAGCGGCGCGGCGGCCGGGATCTGCTTCTGCTCGGCGAGGAACTGCGACGCACTTTCCAGATTGGCCGCGATGTTGCCCGGATTGCCATCGGAGCCAAGCCATTCCGGCGACGCCACCTCGGCGGGCGTCAGGTAGACACCCTGGGCGAGCTGCCCCTTGACCTCGTCGGCGGTCAGGCCGATTTCAGCGGCGATGGCGGTGGCCGCGGCGTCCGGATCGTCCTTGATGACGTTGAGGGCCCGGGCCTCCTGCTGGCGCCAGATGTCGACGACGTCCGGATGGGCGTCGGCGAACTCGTCGGCGACCACGGCCAGGTCGAGCGTGGGCTTCCCGTCGCGGGCCAGCTGCCTGCTGGTGATCAGGTCCGTGCCCGACGCGCGCAGCTGATCGAGGGTCGGCAGCCACGAGTAGGCCGCATCGATGTCACCGCGTTCGAACGCCGCCAGGATGGCCTGCGGTTGGAGGTCCACCAGCTGCACGTCGGCCGGCGACAGTCCGTTCTGATCCAGCGCGGCCAGCAGGCTGTAGTGCGCGGTCGACGCGAACGGGGTGCCGATCCGCTTACCGCGCAGCTCGGGGATCGTGGTGATGTTGCTGCCGTTGCGCGCGACCAGTGCCTCGTTGTCGCCGGCGACGTCGAGGACGAACGCCACCTTGTACGGGATGTTCAGCGGTGCTGACAGCCCGCGCGCCACCGGGCTCGAGCCGAGCGCGCCGAAGTCGACCTCCTTGGCGATGAACGCGGTGTTGACGTCGGCGCCGGAGTCGAACTTCGTCCACTTGATGTTGTAGTCGGGCAGCGCGTCCTCGAGCCAGCCGTTGTTCTTCACGATCAGGTCGCCGCTCGGGAAGCTCTGGTAGGCGATGCGGATCGTCGGCTTCTCGGCGTCCTGCCCCTTCTCGACCGAGCACCCGGCCAGCGCGAGCAACATAACCGCCACGACCGCAATCGATTTGATCCTCATGGTGTTCTAGACCTTTCTAGGTTCTTCCGATCCAGGGGACACTGCGGCGTTCCAGCGCACGCAGTAGACCGTCGATGACCAGACCCGAGATCCCGATGGCGAAGATGCCGACGAGGACGACGGGGGTGTTGTTGTAGTTGCTGGCGTCCTTGACCACGCCGCCGATTCCGGGCAGGCCGTTGAACAGTTCGGCGGCGACCACCGAGGAATAGGCCATGCCGACCGCGAGCCGGACGCCGGTGAAGGTCTCGGGCAGCGCTGAGGGGACCACGACATCGCGGATCACCTCGGCGCGCGACGCCCCCAGGGCGCGGGCGGCCTCGACGAGCCCGACCGGCGCGGCCAGCACGGCGGCCGTGGTCGCGACCGCCGCCGGCGGCAGGGCCGCGAGCGCGAGCAGCGTGATCTTCGGCGCCTCGTCGATGCCGAGCCAGATCACCAGCAGGAAGAAGTACGCCAGCGGCGGCAGCGCCCGAAGGAACGTCAACCATGGTTCGAGGACGCCGCGCACCCAGCTGATCGACCCCATCACGAGCCCGAGCGTCACCCCGGCCGCGACACCGATGACGACGCCCACCAGCACCCGGCGCAGCGTCATGTACAGGTGCTCCCACAGTAGGTAGCCCGCGTAGCCGCGAACCCCGTCGTGGGTGGTGGAGACGTCGACGAAGGCCTGCCACACGGTCGCCGGGTAGGGCACGAAGGTCTGGTTCCAGACCCCGCTGGCGGCGGCGAGCTGCCAGAGCCCGAAGAACACGGCCACCGAGATCAGCGGCAGCGCGGCGCGGATCAGCCGGCCGCGCCACCGCCCGGCGGCCGGCACGGCACCGGACGCGCGCGACCGCGACTCGTCCGAGGCGATAGCCGGGGTGCTGGGGACGAACACCGACACTGTGACGACCTTCGATGGGGAGGGCTGGAGCGGAGAAGAGAAGGGAAGGCAGGCGTCAGCGACAGCAGTGGTCGGACCGCGCGGCGTTCACCCGGCTATTGGTACCGGTCCGCCTGACCTGGGCGGAAGCGATGAAATCGCGGTGAGTTTTATCCGGCCGGTCACTCGGGCTGCCGGCCGCGGGCGTCGAGGCGGCGCAGCACCAGGTCCACGACCGTCGGATCGATGCCGGATTCCGAGCGGGCCGCTACGACAGCATCCCTTGCCGCAGAGAGCATTTCATCCTTGAGGTCGTTCACTCGCCCAGCGTGTTCACCCTGGTCGCCCGGCGAATCGGCGGGTTCGTAACCCATCGCCTGCCACATGCGATCGGCGTTGTCCCGCGCGCGGTCGATCGCCTCGGCGTCGGCGCCGTCACGGTCGGCCAGTTCGTCGAGCCGGGTGAAGCCGGCTTCCCGCGCCCGCCGCAACAGCTCCTGGAACGCGTCGTCGTGTTCGCCGTCGTCGGCGCGCACACCGAGCCGCCGCACCAGCGTCGGCAGCGTCAGCCCCTGCAGCAGCAGCGTCACCACGATGACGACGAAGGCGAAGAACACCAGGCGATCCCGTTCCGGGAACTCCGGCGGCAGCGCCAGCACCGCGGCCAGTGTCACCACCCCGCGCATCCCCGCCCAGGAGGACACCGTCATCTCGCGCCAGCCGATGGGTTCGGCGATATGGCTCTTGCGCCGGTGCAGCCGTTCGTCGATGCCTGCCACCGGGAAGATCCACAGGAACCGGATGACGATGACGACGAGGGTGATCACCAGAGCGTCGCGGATCAGCCCGCTCAGCGGTGCATCAATGCTCATCGCGACTGCCCGGAGTTCGAGCCCGACGAACGCGAATGCCGCACCGGTGACGAGCAGTTCGACGATCTCCCAGGTGGTGCCGGTCACCAGCCGGGTCTTGGAGGATTCGGCGTCGCCGTAGCGGCTGAGCGCCAGCGCCACCGTCACCACTGCGAGCACCCCGCTGCCGTGCGCCGCGTCGGCGGCGGCGTACGCCACGAACGGCACCACCAACACCAGCGCGCTGCCTGCGGGGTGCGCGGGCAGCCGGGTGACGAGGAACCGGGCGGCCGCCGCGATCACCAGTCCGATCAGCACGCCCAGCACCACCGCCAGCCCGAACGCCTTCGCGGTCCCCAACGGTGAGACCGCGCCGGTCAGCGTGGCGGCCACCGCGACCTCGTAGAGGACCAGGGCGGTCGCATCGTTGGACAGCCCCTCCCCCTCCAGGATGGTGCGCAGCCTTCGCGGGATACCGAGTTTGCGCGCGACGGCCGTCGCCGCGATCGGGTCCGGCGGCGCGACGGCCGCCCCGAGTGCGATCGCCGCGATCAGGGGAACGGTCGGCACCAGCGCGTGCAGGGTGGCGCCGACGGCGAACGCGGTGACGGCGACCAGCGCGACGGCCAGCAGCATGATCGGGCGCCGGTTGTCCAGGAACTCCCGCCAGGACGTGCGACGGGCGGCGGCGAACAGCAGCGGCGGCAGCACCAGCGGGAGGATCAGCTCCGGGGGCGGGGTCGGCACCGGAATGCCGGGGACGAAGGCCAGCAGCAGACCGAACGCCAGCAGCACCGCCGGATAGGGCAGCGACCAGCGTTCAGCGAGGGGCGCCAGGACGACGGTGGCCGCCATGAGGACCAGCAGCATCGTGAAGGCGGCCACTCGAGGTCCTTTCAGGAAGGTGTGAGAACGATGTCTCCACCGCGCCGCGAGATCAAACCGGCCCGCTCGAATCCGTCCAGCCACCCCGGCATCGGCCACCGGTCCCAGCGCCGGTGGAAGGTCTGGGCGTTGGCGACGATCTCCGCGAGGTGTTCGACGGGCGGGTCGGAGACCGGGTGGTGCTGGTGGTAAGCATGCGCACCGCCCACCCAGACCAGCGGGACCCCGCGCTCGTGCGCGACGGCGCCGAAATCGGTGTCCTCACCGCCGTATCCGGTGTACTCCTCGCAGAATCCGCCGAGCAGCCGCCACGTCTCGGCCGTCACCGCGAATGACAGCGACCAGAACAGATCGTGACCGTCGGCGATGATCAGTTCGTCCGGACCGGGGACCGGCCGGCCCGGATGCGGTCGCGTCATCGCGGCGAGGTCCCCGACCCGATAGCCGTCATCGCCGGGCGGCGGCAGATAGGTGACCGGTCCGCTGAACAATGCCGGCCCGGCGGCATCGGCACAGACCTCGGCGTACCGGCCGACGAGTGCGTCGCCCGGGATGCAGTCGACGTCGAGGAAGGTCAGCACGTCGGCGCCGCGCTCCAGGGCGGCGGCGGCGCCGAGGTTGCGGGCTTGCGCCAGCGGTAGGCCCGACGGCGTTGTGGGACAGTCGATCACCACGGCGGTCGGGTCCACCACGGCGGCGATGCCGGGATCGTCGATCGCGACCACGATGCGCAGCTCCGGCCGCAGCGTCGACCGGCGCAGTCCCGCGTCCTGCAGTCGCAGATGCCGGTGCCGGCCGTGAGCGACGGTCACCACCGCGACGGTCATGCCGAGATCACCGCGGCCGCCCGCGCTGCGGCGCCCCGGCCGCGCAGGCGTTCCCACCGGGTGGGGTCGAGGGCCGCGGTGGCGGCCAGCAGCTCCGGCCAATCGCCGGGCGACGGCCATGCCGGTGCGGTGACGGCGACACCCGCCTCGGCGAGGGCGATCGCGGTCGCGTGCTGCTCCCGGAACGGCCGCTGCTGCGGAATCACCACGGCGGGCACGCGCGCCGTCGACACGTCGGCGACCGCGTTCTGCCCGGCGTGGGTGATCACGACGTCGGCGCCGGTGAGCACCGGCCACAGGTCGTCGATCCACCCGCCGTCACCACCCGCGGCCACCCACCGGTGGCCGGGCGCTGCGTGCCGCAGCTGATCCAGGGCGTCCCGGGGCACTTCCGAACCACCCGCTCCGGCCAGCAGCAGACCGGTCCGTGGACCGTCCGACGGCGGGGCCGGCGCCATCCCGTCGAAGCGGCTGATCACGCCCACGTAGTGGGTCCGGGTGTCGTACCGATGCAGCCACTGCGGGCGGTAGACGTCGTCGGACCACGGGGCGACGATCGCCTCGGCGATGTCGTAGGCCAGCCCGTGGACGGCGTCGTCGCGGTCGCCCGGCATCGCCATGACGGTCACCGGGACACCGGCGAGCCGGCACAGCAACGCCACCTCCACCGAGACGTCGACGACCATCCGGCGCGGCCGCACCGACGCCATGGCGGCCAGCAGCAGCGCCGACCGGTCCGCGAGACCGTCCACGCCGACCGGCGCCCAGTGCAGCCTGCCGTGAGCCGTCGGGTCGACGGGGTCGCCGGCCGGTGCGAGGTGGTCCGGTACGTCCATCGGTAGCCGCACCCAGTCATCCCCGTCGCGCAGCCCGGCCGGCCGCGGCAGGGAGGAGAAGAAGACCGCGTTCTCGCTCAGATGCGCGCTGATGGCCAGCGCCCGGGTCAGGTGCCCGCGGCCGTGGTGGTGCACGTAGTAGCCGATCACGCCGACACCCGCTCCGGCTCGGCGGCATCGATGAGCTGCCGGTAGCGGGCCAGGTAGCGCTCCACCATCACCGCCTGTGAGCAGTGCGCCTCCGCGCGGGCGCGGACCGGCCCGCGGGGCAGCCGTGCGGCCGCACACATCGCCTGGGCGAGGGCTTCGACGTCTCCTGGCGGCGCGAGCCGACCGCTCGCATCGTCGATCGTCTCGGGGATGCCGCCGCGGGCGACGGCGGCCACGGGCGTACCGCAGGCGAGCGCCTCGGCGGTGACGAGGCCGTACGGCTCCTCCCAGCGCGGCGTCACCAGCGCGACCGCGGCGCCGCCGACGAGTTCGTTGAGTTCGTCGCGCCGCAGGTGGCCCTCGTAGAGCACGGACCCGCCCAGAAGCGGCCGCACCTCCTGGTCGAAGTAGGCCGGGTCCCCGATCGGGCCCGCGATCCGCAGGGGAAACCCCGCCCGCCGGGCTGCGGCCACCGCGTCGGGCAGACCCTTCTCCGGGACCAGGCGTCCGCTCCATACCGCGTAATCGCCGCCCGTGCCGGGCAGCCAATCGTCGAGATCGATGCCGTTGGGAATGACCGGCACCGGCCCGTTGACCGGTTCCCACTGGCGGGCGGTGAACGCGCTGACCGCGGCGAATTCGCCTGCCACCCCGCCGGGTAGGGCGACGGCCTGTTCGAGCCATTTGAGCGGCGGGGTGTGCAGCGTGGTCAGCATCGGCACCGGCAGCGTCCGCGCCATCGCCAGCGGGAGGTAGTGCAAGCTGTGGTTGTGCACGATGTCGAACGAATACCGCAGCCGATCAGCAAGATTCAGCATCACCGACAGGTAGGCGTGCGTCTCGTGAACCACCCAGTCCGGCACCGAGGGGTCTCCACGGGACGCGTCGGACATCTCCAGGGTGTGCACCGGGAGCACTTCCCAGGGCAGATCGACCTCGGAGCCCGGCGCGGCGAACATCGTCACCGAATGTCCCGCGGCGGTGAGGGCATGGGCGAACTGGTACACGAACGCCTCGAGGCCGCCGGCGAACGGCTGCCGCACGGGGTAGCGCGCCGAGGCGATCAGCGCGATCCGGAGCGCGCGGGTCACGCGGCGGATATCTGCGCGAGCAACGCACGGTAGAGGTCGGTCGTCTCCTGCCTGACTTCCCGAAGTTGCTGCTTCCGCAGCGCTCTTCGCTCACCGGCGTTCGCCCGGCGGTGCTCGGCGAGTGCAAGTCCCTCGTCGACGGCACCGCGCAGACTCTCGGCGAGTTCGCTGCCGAAGCGGTAGACCGGATCGCCGTGCTGTTCGTGGAAGTGACCGCACCCGGGGACGATCGCGGCGACGCCGGCGTCGTAACACGCCTCCACCCAGCCGGAGTGGGTTCCGAAGCGGTACGGCAGCACCAGGACGTCGATCTGTCCGAGGTAGTCCTGCAGTTCGCGGTCGGTGAAACGCGGGTGCACGCGGACGTCGACGCCGCGTCCGGCCAGATCCGCGAGCCGCTCGTCGGTGAGCGCACCGGCCCGGGGAGAGCGGCGCACATCCTCGTCGACGTCGAGTCGCAGTCGCCATGCGGGCTGGTCGACGGCGAGCAGGGCCTCGAGTACCGGCAGGGGATCGATGTTGGCGCGCAACGACTTCGCGTGCACGGCGACCACCGGCGTCGGGGTGGTCCGGCGGTGTGCGCCGATACCGTCGAGCGGCAGTACGTGCGGGTGCGGGATCACCGCGGCGCGCCGGCCCCACCGCTCGGCGATGGCGGCGGCCGCCCCCGGAGTGAGGGTGATGACCCCGTCGGCCGCCGGGATCAGCTCATCCAGCCTCGCCAGATGTTCCCGGGGGTCGGCGAAGTGCGGGTTGTGCAGATCGTGGACGGTCACCACCAGCGGCACCCGGCGCTCGGCGAGCACCCCGGCCACCTCGCGCAGCGCGGCAGGCGGGGTGGAGTCGTATCCGAAGTGCACGTGCATGACGTCGAAGTACCCGAATTCCTCGGTGAGGAACATCGCGTCGAGCAGCCGCGGCGGCCACCACTGGTCGATCGACGTCGCGCCGATCGGACGTGGATCATCAAGCAGCAGAACATTTTCAGGGTCGGTGATGGCGCGCACGTAAGGGTGCGCAGCAGGGACCGAGGCAACTACGATCAATGACCATCCGTCGTGCAGGCAGGGGCGGCACACCCTCGCCCCTTGCTAGACGATTGCGCCAACGACTTTGTATCACGATCGGCGCCTACTCTCGACGTGGTGAACGACGCTGACGCGGGCCGGGTGTGGCACTACCGGGACTTCTACCGCCCGCCCGGGACGCCGCCGCCGACGTCCGAGCCGCTGTGGCTGGTCGTCGGCAACTGTCAGGCCGAGGCGTTGCGGCTGATCCTCGACGCGGTGCCGCAGCGGCCGTACCGGACCGCCCGCATCCCACCGGTCCACGAGCTGCAGCAGTCCGATCTGCGCCACCTCGACGACCTGCTCCGCGAGACCGCGGTGCTCATCGCGCAGCCGATCCGAGATGACTACCGGGACCTCCCGATCGGTACCGCCCAGCTCGCCGGACGGTTACCCCGAGGATCAAAAGTGGTGCGGTGGCCTGTGATTCGATACGCGGGGCTCTACCCGTTCCAGGCCATCGTGCGCAATCCGGCCGACCGTTCGATCACCCCTGACCCGCTGCCGTACCACGACCTGCGCACGATCGTGGCCGCGCGCGACGGCAGGCCCGCCGACGCGGCCTGGGACGTCGAGGTGTCGGCGGCACAATTGCGCGCGGTGGCCGAGGCGAGCCGGGAGGAGCTCGCCCGCCGCGAACGCGCCCAGACCGATGTGGGCGTCTCCGACGTGCTGACTGCACACGGCGCCGATGCCGCGCACACGATCAACCACCCGGGCAACGGCGTCCTGGCCGACCTCGCCCGCCGAGTGATGCGTCATGAAAATGTCACACTGTCGGTCACCCCGCCGGCGCGGGCGCTGCTCGGCTCGATCATTGCACCGCTGGAGGCCAGGGTGCTTGCGGCGTTGGGCATCGATACGCCACCGCGACCGAATTGGCAAGCTCCGCAGCGCAGCTGGACACCTGACGAGGTGCACACCGCGGCGCTGCGGTGGTACCGGGACCATCCGGAGTTCGTCCCGCTGGCCTTCGAACGACACGCACGCACCCTCGACCTCCTCGGACTGACGGCGGGCGTGGCCGGGTGACCGCTGCAACCCCCGTCACCCATCTGATCGTCGGCCCCGCCGAACACGGCGTCACCCGGTTCGGCATTGATCTCGCACAGTCGCTGCGCGACAACGGATTCGATCATCCGCACCTGCGGGCCGCCGATGCCGACGCCGCGCTGCGGTTGCCGCCGCAGGGTGCGCTGCATCTGCAGTTCACCGACCGCGTCTTCGGCCGTACACCGGAAGAGGCCGCCGAGGCGGTGCGCGCGGTGGTGGATGGCATCCGGGGACGCGGTGGCCGGGTGACCGCAACCCTGCACGATCTGCCGCAGCCGTCCGACGGCACGCACCACCACCGGCGCCGGACGGCCTACGCCCAGGTCGTCGCCCTGCTCGACGGGGTGGTCGTCAACAGCGAACATGAACGCATCCTGTTGGCCGAGGACGACCTGCAACCGCGCCGGGTCGCCGTGGTGCCGCTACCGGTGCAGGCCGTCAGCGCCTCACCACCACCGCACGACGGCCCGCGGACCGTCGGCATCTTCGGTTTTCTGTATCCGGGCAAAGGCCACGCCGAAGTCGTCGCCGCCCTGGCCGGACTGGTGCCCGAGGTCGGGATCGTCGCCCTGGGCGCGCCCTCGCCCGGTCACGCCGACCTGGTCGACCAGCTGACCGACGAATGTGCCCGCAGCGCACGATCTTTCCGAGTCACCGGACACCTCCCCGATGACGAGGTCGCCCACGCGCTGCAGGCGGTCACCGTGCCGGTCGCACCGCACCGGCACGTATCCGCCTCCGGTTCGCTCAACTCCTGGATCGGCGCCGGCAGGCGGCCGCTCGCACCGGCCAACCGCTACAGCCGCGAGGTGCACGCGCGCAATCCGGACGCCGTCCTGCTCTATCCCGACACCCCCGCGGGCCTGCGGGACGCGCTCCTGGCCACCCTCGACCGGCCTGCGGTGACGTGGCTGCCGCCGGGCACGACCTGCACCCCGTCGCGGGCCGACGCCGCCGGCCAGTACGCGGGCCTGCTGGAACAGTGGCATCGATGACCTCCGCCGACCGGGCGATACCCCTGGACGACGGCCGTTTCACCGTGCCCGGCAACCGATGGGACCTGATCGCTGCTCACCTCGACCCCGCCCGGACCGACCCCACCGTCGCGGTGATCGTCCCCTTCTACAACCAGCAGCGCCA
Organism: Mycobacterium sp. 852013-51886_SCH5428379; assembly: GCF_001665575.1. Taxonomy (GTDB): domain Bacteria; phylum Actinomycetota; class Actinomycetes; order Mycobacteriales; family Mycobacteriaceae; genus Mycobacterium. Next base: position 48,913 of record NZ_LZSU01000037.1, read on the forward strand.
GCTCGACCTGCTGCTGGCCGCGCTGGCCGGCCAGACCTACCCGGCGCAGCTCGTGCAAGTGGTCGTGGCCGACGACGGCTCCCCGTGTGCCCCCACGCTGCCCCGCTCACCGCTGGACATCCGCCTGGTCCGTCAAGACGACCTCGGCTTCCGGGCCGCCGCCGCCCGCAACCTCGGCGCTGCGGCCGCAGACGCCGCGGTGCTGTCCTTCCTCGACGCCGACACCGTGCCCGAACCCGGCTACCTGCGGGCGGTGACCCGGCTGCCCGCGCAGCTACCCGACGCCCTGGTGGTGGGCCGGCGGCGCTACGCCCACCTCGGGACGATCCCCGCCGACGGCCCGCCGGAGCCACTCCCAGACCCCCGCTGGCTCCTCGACGCCTATGCCGCCACCGACAACCTGTTGCACATCGATCACCGGTCCTACCGGTACATCATCAGCTCGGTGATGTGCTGCAGCTCGGACCTGTTCGACGACGTCGGCGGATTCGACGCGTCGTTCGTCGGGTACGGCGGTGAGGACTGGGAGTTCGCCCATCGCGCGGCGGCCTGCGGCGCCGTCCTGCACCACGCCGCGGACGCCGTCGCCTGGCATGACGGGCCGGACTGGGCGGGCAGGGACGTCGCCGACCGGGCGGCGGTCAAGAACGGGGAGGCGCTCGCGCTCGCCCGGCGCATCACCGACCCCGACGCCCGCCGCACCGGTCTGCGGTATGCGCTGCCCGATGTCGCCGTCGAAGTGGACGCCGACGGGCACACGGCCGGTTCGCTGCTGCACACCGTCAGCGGTTTCCTCGGCGAGGACGTCGGCATCTGGGTGCAGGGCGCCGCGGCGGACCGACTGCTCGCCGAGATCGGCGCCGCCGACGACCGTCTGCGGACCGGACCCGTCCCGCCGGAGGTACTGCGGCGCTGCCGATTCTTCGTCACCACCGCAGGCCGCGCCGTACTGCCCCGCTCCGGGGTGGCCGCCCTGCTGCAGAGCGCCGCCGTCGGCACCGCGCAGGCAGTGACCGCGGGCGCCGCGGTGACGTGCCGGGCGACCTGGGCCCTCAACCGCGCCCGGCGCTGGACCACCGGCGCCGTCCGGTTCGCCGATCCCGCCGACGCCGACCGGCTCGGCCGCACCGTCACCCTCGACCCGGAGCCGATCGGGCTGCGCTGCGGCCCGCCCGAACCCGATCTATCCTGGTGAGACGCGCCGAACGCGGGGGCGCGGGACCGGCGGTCCCGCGCCGATGCCAGACTGTCTCGATGTTCATCGCGATACCACGCGAGTCCCAGCCCGGGGAAACCCGCGTCGCCGCCACACCGCAGACCGTCGGGCAGCTCATCAAGCTCGGATATTCCGTGGTCGTCGAATCCGGCGCCGGCGCCGCCTCGAGTTTCTCCGATGCGGCGTACGTCGAGGCCGGGGCGGAGATCGGCGACCCCTGGCGGGCCGAGGTCGTACTGAAGGTCAACGCACCCACCGACTCGGAGATCGCGGCGCTGCGCGACGGCGCGACGCTGGTCAGCCTGATCTCCCCCGGGCTCAACCCCGACCTCGTCGAGAAACTGGCCGCCCGCCCGATCACCGTGCTCGCCATGGACGCGGTCCCCCGGATCTCGCGGGCGCAATCGCTGGACGTGCTGTCGTCGATGGCCAACATCGCCGGCTACCGCGCGGTCGTCGAGGCCGCCCACCGGTTCGGCCGCTTCTTCACCGGACAGGTGACCGCGGCGGGCAAGGTGCCGCCGGCCAAGGTGCTCGTCGTCGGCGCGGGGGTTGCCGGTCTGGCGGCCATCGGCGCCGCGGGCAGCCTCGGCGCGATCGTGCGCGCCACCGACCCGCGTCCGGAAGTCGCCGATCAGGTCGCCTCGCTCGGCGGTGAGTACCTGGCCGTCGATCCGGCCGCGGCCGAGGTGTCGGCCACCGGCTACGCCAAAGAGATGGGCGAGGACTACAAGGTCCGCGAGGCCGCGCTGTACGCCGAGCAGTGCAAGGACGTCGACATCATCATCACCACGGCGCTGATCCCGGGCCGGCCCGCGCCGCGCATCATCACCGCGGACATGGTGGCGTCGATGAAGCCGGGCAGCGTGATCGTCGACATGGCCGCGGCCAACGGCGGCAACGTCGAGGGCACCGTCAAAGACGAGGCGATCGTCACCGACAACGGGGTGACGATCATCGGCTACACCGATCTGGCCGGTCGCCTACCCGCCCAGGCGTCCCAGCTGTACGGCACCAACCTGGTCAACCTGCTCAAGCTGCTGACCCCGGAGAAGGACGGCCGGCTCACCCTGGACTGGGACGACGTGGTGCAGCGGTCGGTGACCGTGGTGCGCAACGGCGAGGTCACCTGGCCGCCGCCCCCGGTCCAGGTGTCCGCGGCGCCGGCCGCCCCCGCCACCGCGCCGGTCGAACCCGCCGCGCCGAAACAGCCCATGTCGACCGGCCGCCGCCTCGGCATCACCTTCGGTGTCGCCGCGCTGCTGTTCCTGCTGATCGCGGCCTCCCCCGCCGCGCTGCAGGTGCACCTGACGGTCTTCGCGCTGGCGATCGTCATCGGCTACTACGTCATCGGCAACGTCCACCACGCACTGCACACACCGCTGATGTCGGTGACCAACGCGATCTCCGGCATCATCGTCGTCGGCGCGCTGCTACAGATCGGGCACAGCGACCAGGCCAACGGCACCGTCATCACCGTCCTTGCCTTCCTGGCCATCCTGCTCGCCAGCATCAACGTCTTCGGTGGCTTCGCGGTGACACGCCGCATGCTGGCGATGTTCTCGAGGAGCTGACCCGTGTTCACCGTGCAAACCGCCGCCACCGCGGCCTACGTCGTCGCTGCCCTGCTGTTCATCTTGGCGCTCGCCGGGCTGTCCCGGCACGAGACGTCCAGGGCCGGAAACACATTCGGCATCGCCGGCATGGCCGTCGCACTCCTGGCGACCATCGCCCTCGCGCTGGCACGGCACATCGAGCCGCTGGGCTTCGGGCTGCTGGTCGGCGCGATGGTCATCGGCGCCGCGATCGGTCTGTGGCGTGCCAAGGTCGTCGAGATGACCGGCATGCCGGAACTGATCGCACTCCTCCATTCCTTCGTGGGCCTGGCCGCGGTGCTGGTCGGCTGGAACGGCTACCTGCACGTCGAAGCGGCGCCGGACGGCGCCGACGCGCTGCAACTGGCTCGCGAGGGGATGCTCGGGATCCACTCCGCCGAGGTCGTCATCGGCGTCTTCATCGGTGCGGTGACGTTCACCGGGTCGGTCGTGGCGAACCTCAAACTGTCGGCGCGGATGAAATCGGCCCCGATGATGCTGCCCGGCAAGAACATCCTCAACGTCGGCGCGCTGGTGCTCTTCGCGGCGCTGACCGTGTGGTTCGTCATCGATCCGCAGCTGTGGCTACTGATCGTGGTCACGGTGCTGGCGCTGCTCCTGGGCTGGCATCTGGTCGCCTCCATCGGCGGCGGCGACATGCCGGTGGTGGTGTCGATGCTCAACAGCTACTCCGGCTGGGCGGCGGCCGCATCCGGCTTCCTGCTCGGCAACGACCTGCTGATCATCACCGGCGCGCTCGTCGGCTCCTCCGGCGCCTACCTGTCCTACATCATGTGCAAGGCGATGAACCGGTCGTTCATCTCCGTCATCGCGGGCGGCTTCGGGATGGAGAGTCCAGGGGGCGGCTCCGATGTGGACTACGGCGAACATCGGGAGATCACGGCCGATGGCGCCGCCGAGCTGCTCGCCTCCGCGAGCTCGGTGGTCATCACGCCCGGCTACGGGATGGCCGTCGCGCAGGCGCAGTACGGCGTCGCCGATCTGACCCGCAAGCTGCGCGAGCGCGGTGTCGACGTGCGCTTCGGCATCCACCCGGTCGCCGGCCGATTGCCCGGCCACATGAACGTGCTGCTCGCCGAGGCCAAGGTGCCCTACGACATCGTGCTCGAGATGGACGAGATCAACGACGATTTCGACGGCACCTCGGTCGTCCTGGTGATCGGCGCGAACGACACCGTCAACCCCGCCGCGTCCGAGGACCCCGGCAGCCCGATCGCCGGAATGCCGGTGCTGACGGTGTGGAACGCCGACAATGTCATCGTGTTCAAACGCTCGATGGCCTCCGGATACGCCGGGGTGCAGAACCCGCTGTTCTTCCGCGAGAACACCCAGATGCTGTTCGGTGACGCGCGGGATCGCGTCAACGACATCCTCGCGGCGCTGTAGCGGTTCGCGATGAGCGCGCCGGACGTGGAGCAACAGTCGCGCGGTCTGCGTGGGCGGCTGGCCAGTGTCGGCACCGTGATGATCGTGGTGGTGATCTACGCCGTGGCGCTGGCCGGCTACCGCTACGTCGCCGGTCCGGAGCAGTCGCTGGGGCCGCCGGACCTCGGCACGACCAGTGACACCATCGTCCAGGTGACCCTGGAGGCGATCCACCCCGTCGAGAACAAGGTCGACGTGAATGTCGTGGTCTTCCCCGCCGACGAGTTCATGAACACCGATCTCAACGTGGTGAACACCGACATCGCGGTGCGCCTGTTCGTCAACGAGGTCAGCATCGGCGGGGATCTTCAGACGCCGAAAGGTGAGCTGCCGCAGGAGATCCAGACGTCCATCGCGGCCGACGGCGATGCGGACAACTGGCCCTTCGACACCTACACCGTGGGTGCCCTCGGGGCCGATGTGCTCGTCGGTTCCGGTGACGACCGCGAGTTCGAACCCGCCCGGCTCGAGGTGACAGGCGGGCTCAACAGCTGGGACATCAGCAGCGAGCGCAGCGGTCCGGCCACCCAGTCCGCCCCTGACGGCGACTACCAGACGATCACGCTGAGCCGGGCACGCGGTCCGTTGGCGTTCGACCTGGGCCTGTGCCTGGTGCTGCTCACCCTGCCCGCGCTGGCGCTGTTCGTGTCGATCGAGATGCTGCGTGGCCGGCGGAAGTTCCTACCGCCGTTCGGTACCTGGTACGCCGCATCGTTGTTCGCGATCGTTCCCATCCGCAACTTCATGCCCGGCGCGCCGCCACCCGGTGCGTGGATCGACCAGATCCTGGTGCTGTGGGTCCTGTTGGCGCTGACGGCGGCGATGGTGCTGTATTTCGTCGCCTGGTACCGCCGCGGAGACTGAGCGCAGCACGACCACGTCAACCAAGGGAGGCACGATGGCCGTCGATCGACTGCTACCCACCCGCGAGGCCGCGGACCTGATCGCGCTGACCCGCGACATCGCCGACAAGGTCCTCGATCCGATCGTCGACGCCCACGAGAAGGCGGAGACCTACCCGGACGGCGTGTTCGCCCAACTGGGTGCGGCCGGTCTGCTCAGCCTCCCGCAGCCCGAGGAGTGGGGCGGCGGTGGCCAGCCCTACGAGGTGTACCTGCAGGTGCTCGAGGAGATCGCCGCGCGCTGGGCAGCGGTCGCCGTCGCGGTCAGCGTGCACAGCCTGTCGTCGCACCCGCTGTTGATGTTCGGCACCGACGAGCAGAAACAGCGCTGGCTGACCGGCATGCTGTCCGGCGATCAGATCGGCGCCTACAGCCTGTCCGAACCGCAGGCCGGCTCCGACGCCGCGGCATTGCGCTGCGCTGCAACACCTTCCGGCGATGGCTATGAGATCACCGGGGAGAAGTCGTGGATCACCCACGGCGGTAGAGCCGACTTCTATACGTTGTTCGCCCGGACGGGCCAAGGAGACAAAGGGGGAATCTCCTGCTTCCTGATTCCCGCTGACCAGCCCGGACTCTCTTTCGGCAAGCCGGAGGAGAAGATGGGGCTGCACGCGGTCCCCACCACGTCGGCCTATTACGACCACGCGCCCGTCACCGCCGAGCGCCGGATCGGCGCGGAAGGGCAGGGGCTGCAGATCGCGTTCTCCGCGCTGGATTCCGGACGGCTGGGCATCGCCGCGGTGGCCGTGGGTCTGGCGCAGGCCGCGCTCGACGAGGCCACGCGCTACGCCAACGAGCGGACGACGTTCGGCCGCAGAATCGTCGAGCACCAGGGGCTGGGCTTCCTGCTCGCCGACATGGCCGCCGCGGTGGTCAGCGCCCGCGCGACGTACCTGGACGCCGCGCGCCGACGCGACCTCGGACTGCCGTACTCGACGCAGGCCAGCGTCGCCAAACTCGTCGCGACCGACGCGGCGATGAAAGTGACCACCGATGCGGTGCAGGTGTTCGGCGGAGCCGGCTACACCCGCGATTTCCGCGTCGAGCGGTACATGCGCGAAGCCAAGATCACCCAGATCTTCGAGGGCACGAATCAGATTCAGCGGCTTGTCATCTCGCGGACGCTGACGACCCGCTGACCCGCTTGACGTAGAACACCCGGTCGTAGCCGTCCCGGCGGCCGCGGCCGGATTCGGTGTAGCCGTGGCGGGGATAGAACGTGAGGTTCTCGGTCATCGCGACGTTGGTGTGGAGTCGCACCTCGGGCAGGCCGAGTTCGCGGGCGTCATCCTCCGCGCGGGCCAGCAGTACCGCGCCGACACCGCCGCCCTGCGCCCGGGGACAGACGGCGACGGTGTCGAGCAGCAGATGGTCGTCGTGCGGCACCGTCACCAGCACGCCGGTGACGCCGTCGGCGCCCTCGCTCACCCACACCCGCGCGGTGTCCAACAGCGCGCGATAATCGTGCGTCATCGGCGCGGGGGGACGGCCGATGCGCTCGACATACCGGTCGAACGCAGCGGCGACGAGGCGTTCGACGGCGGGCACGTCACCCACAGTGGCCCGGCGGACGGTCTGCGGAGGCATCGTCCTATCGTGACGGCATGGACTTCGCGATGTCGGACAAGGCCCGGGATTACCACAGTCGGCTCACCGACTTCATGACCGAGCACGTGTTTCCGGCCGAGGCGGAGTACCACCGCTACCGCGACGAGGCCGGGCCGAAAGACCACACGGTTCCCCCGATCGTCGAGGAGCTCAAGGTCAAGGCCAAGGAGCAGGGCCTGTGGAACCTGTTCCTGCCGTCGATCTCCGGGTTGAGCAACCTCGAGTACGCCGAGTTGGCCGAGCTGTCCGGCTGGAGCATGGAGATCGCGCCCGAGGTGATCAACTGCGCGGCCCCCGACACCGGCAACATGGAGACGCTGCACCTGTTCGCCAACGAGGAGCAGAGCAAGCAGTGGCTCGAGCCGCTGCTCAACGGTGAGATCCGCAGCGCGTTCGCGATGACCGAGCCGGCCGTCGCCTCGTCCGACGCCCGCAACATCGAGACGACCATGCTGCGCGACGGATCCGATTACGTGATCAACGGCCGCAAGTGGTGGATCACCGGCGCCGCCGATCCGCGCTGCAAGATCATGATCGTCATGGGCCGCACCAATCCCGACGCGGCCAGCCATCAGCAGCAGTCGATGATCCTGGTGCCGACCGATACCCCGGGCGTCGACATCCGGCGTTCGCTGCCGGTGTTCGGGTGGCAGGACCAGCACGGGCACTGCGAGATCGTCTTCGACAACGTCCGGGTCCCCGTCGAGAACCTGCTGCACGAGGAGGGCTCCGGCTTCGCGATCGCCCAGGCCCGCCTCGGACCGGGCCGGATCCACCACTGCATGCGGGCCCTCGGTGCGGCGGAGCGGGCGCTGGCGCTGATGACCGACCGGGTGCAGAAGCGCGTCGCGTTCGGTAAGCCGCTGGCCGAGCAAGGTGTCGTCCGTGAGGCGATTGCCAAGTCGCGCAACGAGATCGACATGGCCCGGCTGTTGTGTCACAAGGCGGCGTGGACCATCGACCAGCAGGGCAACAAGGCTGCCCACGTGCTGGTCAGCCAGATCAAGGCCGTCGCTCCCCAGATCGCCTGCGACGTCATCGACCGCGCGATCCAGGTGCACGGCGGCGCCGGGGTGTCCGACGACTTCCCGCTGGCCCGGCTTTACGCGTGGCACCGCGCGATGCGGCTGTTCGACGGCCCTGACGAGGTCCACATGCGCACGATCGCCCGCGCCGAACTCGGCCGCGAGAAGTCGCCGTTCGCCACGGCGGTGTGCCGCCCATCGAACCCGGCGGTGACCGGCGCGTGAGCGGCCGACCCCAGCCGACGGACCTGTCCGGCGCGTGGAACTTCCGCGACGTCGCAGAGGAGACCGGGGTGCGGCCCGGGTTGTTCTTCCGGTCGAGTGAGATCAGCGCACTCGACGACGCCGGGCGAGCGGCCCTGGCCGAACTCGGTATCACCGACGTGGCCGATTTGCGCTCGCCGCGCGAGGTGGAACGCCGCGGACCGGGCCGGGTGCCGGACGGGGTGGCGGTGCACCTGCTGCCGTTCCCCGACGTGTCGGCGGTCGACGGCGAGGCGCCGCACGAGACGTCGTTCCAGCGGATGATGACCGAGAAGCCCGACGACGAGGACGTCTCGCTCGCGGCGGCGCGGTTCATGACCGAGGAGTACGAGCGGTTCCCGACGCTGGGCGGCGCGCAGCGGGCGGTTCGTCAGGTGGTCACCCTGCTGGCCGACCGTCGCCCGGTGTTGGCGCACTGCTTCGCCGGTAAGGACCGTACGGGGTTCACCGTCGCGACGGTCCTCGAGGCGGTCGGAGTGGACCGCGACGCGATCCTGGCCGACTTCCTGCGCAGCAACGATGCGGTCGCCCAGCTGCGGGACCAGATTCTGGACTCGCTGCGGGACCGGGCGGCCGAGACCCCCGAGGTGATGACGTTCGCACAGGCGCGGCTGACCCACGAGGTGCTCGGCGTGCGCGAGGAGTACCTCGACACGGCGCGGCGCACGATCTTCTCGCAGTACGGCTCGCTCGAGGGCTTCCTGGAGGCCGCGGGCGTGAGCGCCGAGGAGCTCGCCCGGTTGCGCACCGCCCTGCTGGGCTGATTGCGTAACACCCGCGCTACTGCGTGACGTACACCCCGACCACCCACGCGACGGTCGCCAGGAGCGCACCCGCCAACTCCACCCCCATCGACAGCGCCACCCCTTTGAGCGCGTGCACTGTCGACGCCCACGCGACCCGCTGATCCCTGCGCACACCCAGCTCGGTCAGATAGATCCCGCCGACGAAGCCGATCACCAGCCCGAGCACCGGGATCACGAAGAAGCCGATGACGCCCAGCACGCCGCCGGTCACCAGACTCATCGTGCGCACGTCGGCCGCCCGCATGCGCCGCATCGGCCACAGGTATTTGATCAGCAGCGCCGCCCCGAGAATCACGGTCACCACGCCGAGCGTCACCCAGGCGGCGGTGGTCTGTTCGACGAATGCCCACACCGCGATCGCGGCGAAGACCAACAGCGTGCCGGGCAGCAGCGGCACGACGATGCCGATGATCCCGACCGCGATCGCCAGGGCGACCAGCACGATCCCGCCGAAACTCATGCCCCGAATCTACGCATGCAGCTGGTCGGCCAGGTCGCCGAAATCCGCGGCGACCAGATCGAACTCGCCCTCTTCATAGCGCGGGGGCCTGCGCCCCGGTCCGCGCTCCAGCGGCCGCACCACGTATCCGGTGCGCAGTCCGGCGTCGCGGGCGGCCCGCAGATCGCTCGGGTGTGCGGCCACCAGCATCAGCTCGTCCGGGGCGACGTCGAGTAGCGCCGCGCAGCCCAGATACACCTCGGGGTCCGGTTTGTAGTGGCCGAACAGCTCGGCCGACATCACGCAATCCCACGGCAGGCCGGCGTGTTTGGCCATGTTCGTCAGCAGCGACACATTGCCGTTGGACAGCGGCGTGATGACATAACGCTGTTTGAGTCGCGTCAGCCCTCCCACCGAGTCCGGCCACGGGTTCAGCCGGTGCCACACCCGGTTGAGGTCGTCGATGTCCTGCTCGCCGACACCGGCGATGTCGCCGAGTAACTCGACGAGCATCCCGCGGTGCAGATCGTCGAGTTTCGTCCACGGCACCTCGCCGCGGCGGACGCGATCCATCGCCGGCACGTAGCCGCCACGCCAGTCGTCGGCGAACGCCGCCCAGTCCCGTGTCACGCCGTGGCGCCTACCGAACTCCGCGGCCTCGGCGATGACGCTGGACCGCCAGTCGACGACGGTGCCGAACACGTCGAACGCCAACGCCCGCAACTCCGTCACCATCGTCGGTTCCTCGCGCAAGCGCTCGTCACGGTTCCAGGACCAGCTTCCCGCGAATCTCGCCATTGGCCAGCGCTTCGAGCGCCGCTCGGCCCTCTGCCAGCGGGTGGCGCACCGGCGGCGGCGGCCGCAGCCCGCCCTCGACCAGCTTGCTCAGCCCGAACCCGAACAGCGACTGCGCACCCGGGGTGCGGTTGACGAACTCACCCCACCCGACGCCGACGACCGAGACGTTGCGCAGCAGCAGCCGGTTCACCTTCACCGTCGGGATACCGCCCGCGGCGAAACCGAGGACCAGCAGCCGGCCCTCGGTGGTCAGCGCGCGCACGGCGTCGTCGAACGCCGGACCGCCGATCGGATCGACCACCAGGTCGACGCCGCGGCCGTCGGTGGCGTCCTTGACCGCCTGCAGCCAGCCGTCGGTCAGCGGCAGCACCACGTCGGCACCCAGCGAGGCCACGAAATCTGCGGCCTCCTGCCGGTGCACCAGCGCGATCACGCGCGCGCCGAGCGCCTTGGCGATCTGCACCGATGCCGTCCCGATACCGCCGGCCGAGCCCAGCACCAGCACCGTCTCCCCGGGCCGCAGCGCGCCGCGGCGGACCAGGGCGAAATACATCGTGTAGTAGTTGCCGAGCAGCGCCGCCGCGGACGCGTCGTCGATGTCGGCGGGCGTCGGGACCACGTTGTCCACGCCGACCGCCACCCGCTCAGCGAAGGCGCCCAGCGGGGTGAACGCCGAAACCCGTTGTCCAACTGATAATTCCGATCCGGGCGGAGCGGAGCGCACCGTGCCTGCGACCTCCATGCCCGGCACGAACGGCGGCTCCAGCCGCAGCTGGTACTCGCCGCGCAGCAGCAGCAGATCGGGGAAGCAGACGCCGGCCGCGCCGACGTCCACCACCACCGCGCCCTCGCCGCCGGGTTCGTCGACGTCGGTGTAGTCCAGCCCGCTCGGGCCGGAGAGTTCCCGTGCGAGAAGGGCTTTCACTGCTGCATCTCCCGTCTAGCCGAGCTTGAAGCTGGCCTGCTGGGCTGCCGACAGATCGGTGATCTCGCCCCACTTGCCCGCGACGTCGTCGACCGTGGGCACGTTGGTGAACGTGGTGCCTTCATTCTGGAAGAGCGCTGCCCGTTGTACTTTGCCACCGCCGACGATGAACACCGACGCGGTGTCGGGCACCTCCTCGGTCATCAGGTAGGCCACGACCGGCGCCACGTATTCGGGGGTCAGCTTCTCGAACACCTCGGGCGGCAGGATGTCCTGCGTCATCCGGGTCGCGGCGATCGGGGCGACGGCGTTGGCCTTGATGTCGTACTTCGCGCCCTCCTGGGCCAGGGTGTTGATCAGGCCGACGAGCCCGAGCTTCGCGGCGCCGTAGTTGGCCTGCCCGAAGTTGCCGAACAGACCACTGGTCGAGGTGGCGACGACGATTCGGCCGAAGCCGTTCTCGCGGAAGTGCGGCCACGCCGCGCGGATCACGTTGTATCCGCCGTACAGGTGCACCTTGAGCACCGAATCCCAGTTCTCGAACGACATCTTGTGGAAGGTGCCGTCGCGCAGGATGCCGGCGTTGCTCACCACGCCGTCGACCTTGCCGAACTCGTCGATCGCGGTCTTGATGATGTTCTCGGCACCCTCGGCTTCGGCCACGGAGTCGTAGTTGGCCACCGCGCGGCCGCCTGCGGCCTTGATCTCCTCGACCACCTGATCGGCCATCGCCGATCCGGCCCCGGTGCCGTCACGTGCGCCGCCGAGGTCGTTGACCACGACACTGGCGCCCTCGCGGGCCAGCGTCAGCGCGTACTCCCGCCCCAGACCGCCACCGGCCCCGGTGACGACGATGACTCGATCCTGCACTCCTGACATGGGGTTCCTCTCGGCAATGTCGGCCAGTTCACCTCTAGGTATACGGCGGCGGGATCGGCGCCGGAACGCCGGGTCGGGTATCGCGTTCCGCCTCCGCCGATTAAATCGTGTGGTTTATTCGGAAGGTGCAGATCGGTGCGGCCGACGAGGTCTTCCATCCCCCCAGCGACGACCCGGACTGGTGCGAGAGCGGGTGGTTCGGCTTCGCCATCCCCGAACGCGACATCAACGGGTTCATCTACTACTTCCACGATGTGCGCACCGGCGCCTCCGGGGGCGGTCCGGCGCTGTGGGATCCGGCCGGTGAAGAGATCTATGACTGCCTGTTCTACGATTGGCGCTGGCAGCAACCACCAACGGGCGCAATGGAATTCGCCGACTTCACGCTGCCGAACTCGCTGCGGCACGAGGTGGTGGAGCCGCTGCGGCACTACCGGCTGTCCTATGCAGCGCTGGGTCTGGAGTTCGAATTGGAGTGGACAGCCCTGATGGGGCCGCACGCCCTCGGCCCGGCCTCGGCCCAGCGGTGCCATCTCGACCAGCCGGGCCGCATCCGCGGCCGGATGCGGCTGGGCGGCGAGGACTTGGACCTCGACTGCTTCTCGATGCGCGACCGCACCTGGGGTCCGCACCGGCCGGGCGCCCGCCGATCGGGTGACTACCTGTGGGCCATCGCCGGACCCGACGACCATTGGCACGCGATCACGATGGCCGGCGACCGGCCCGGGGCCGACGTGCTGGTGGGCGGATACCTCGTGCGCGACGGCCGCCTCGGCGAGCTGAAGCAGGGTTCGCGGCTGGTGCCCGAGCGCCGGAGAGGCGCACCCCGGCGGGTGGTGTTCGACGCCGAGGACGAGTTCGGCCGGACGCTGCACGCCGAGGGCGACGTGCGCACGGCGCTGCGATGGCTGGGCTGGCCCGGCCGGATGACGTTCTGGACGCTGACCGACTGGCGCTGGGACGGGCGGCAGGGTTGGGGCGAGGATCAGGAGTTCTTCGCCCGCGAGCAGGTCCGCGCGTTGTACTAGGCGATCTTCTGGGCGGTACCCAGGACCGCGTGCTCGGACATCTCCGCGCGGTGCGCGGCCAGTTCCGGCAGGTCACGGGCATCGACGACGTCGGTCCACCAGCCGCGCGAGGTGAGCCAGTCGGCCGCGTCCGAGCGCCCGGAGCACCGGCCGAGCGCGTCGTCGTAGGCGAGCACGCTGCCCGCCGCGCTGAGCCCGTCGATCTCGGACAGCAACACGTCCTGCGCGTCGTCGGGCAGCGGCAGCAGCGCCTCGGCCAGCCACGCCGTCGGCTCGTTGTGGTTGAAGCCCGCGTTCCACAGCTCCCGGGGCCAGCGTCCGTCGGCCGCGACCGCGACCGGATACCAGCCTTCGGGCCGCTGGGCGCCGTGCGCGTCGAGGACCGCCGTCTTGAACTCCAGCACCTTGGGCCACTCGACCTCGAAGATCGTCGTCTCCGCCGGCCACCGCAGCCGGAAGGCGCGGGTGTCCAGGCCGGCGGCCAGGATCACGCACTGGCGCACCCCGGCGCGCACGGCGTCGGCGAGAAACGCGTCGAACCGCCTGCTGCGCGCCGCCTGGTAGTCGGCCAGGACATGGTGGGCCGCGGCCAGGGCGGGCACCTCGTCGATGAGGGCGGTGGAGCGCTGCAGGACCGCGGTGATCTCGGGGGTACCGATCAGCACGGCGGCCAGCGGGTCAGCACATCCGGAGGCGCTCGCGACGGCCGCGGTGCTCAGCACGGCGGCCGGGCTGACGCCGCCGATGACACTCGAAGTCTCCACGCGGCGGCCTACGCGTTCCGCTGGGCGGTGACGAAATCCGAGAAGCCGCCCTGTCTGGCGTCGTCGCCGCCGGGCTCGAAGTCGGCGGGCAGCACCCAGCGGCCCAGGCGGCGCATCTCGTCCGGGGAGTGGACGGCGGTGGCGGACCATCCGTGCTCGTCCAGCCAGGCGTCGACCGCGGCGCGGTCGGGATCCTCGTAGATGAGCTCCTGGATATCCAGGGTCTCGGCCATGTCGAATTTCTCGGCGATGCGCTCGAACCGCTCGCGCATCTGCCGGCGTCGCTCGTCGGAGGTCTGGAAACCGGCGGTCTCGGCGGCCACCCGGCTGCCCGGTGCGGACAGGTCGGTGATCTGCGCGAACAGTCGGTCCTGGGCGTCGGCGGGCAGATACATCAGCAGCCCTTCGGCCAGCCACGCGGTGGGCTGCGCGGGATCGAAGCCGGCGTCGCGCAGCGCGGCGGGCCAGTCGAGGCGAAGGTCCATCGGCACCTCGCGGCGGTCGGCGACCGGGGTGACGGAGTGCTCGGCGAGTCGAGACGCCTTGTACTCGAGCACCTTGGGCTGATCGATCTCGTAGACGACGGTGCCGTCCGGCCACGGCAGCCGGTAGGCCCGCGAATCCAGGCCGGAGGCCAGGATGACGATCTGCCGGATGCCCGCCTCGGCGGCGCTGGTGAAGAACGCGTCGAAGAAGTGGGTTCGCACGGCCTGGTAGTTGTTCATGTGCGTGAAGATCGCGGCGGCTTCGGCGTCCGCCTCGGCGACCCGGTCGACGAAATCGGCGTCGAGCACCGATTCCCAGATGCCGGTGCCCGCGCCGGCGACCAGGATGCTCGCGTACGGGTCCTCGATGAGCGGGTCAGCGCTCGCCGTCTCGGCGGCGCGCGAGGCGGCCACCATGACCGCGGTCGATCCGACGCTGGTCGCGATGTCCCAGGTGTCGTCGTGACTCCGCAACGAGCTCATGCTTCTCCTTCAGGCGGTCGAGACCACCATGCTAACGAAGGAGGTTAGGCAAGCTATAGAATGTGCGCGACGTCACCGCACGTCGGTGAGCTGCCAGAGCTTGTTCGCCATCAGCAGCTCGAACTTCTCGACGATGTCGTCCATCTCCTGCTGGCTGCCGACGTAACCGGCGTAGAAGCCCATCCCCCACATCACCGCGACGAGCATCTCGACCAGCGATGCGGTGTCGATCTCGGTGCTGAGCTCCCCGCGCTCGATCGCGTCGTTGACCGCCCACGAGACGAAGGACCGGCTCATCCGCAGCGCGTCGTGCTCGTCGCTGCGCAGATCGGGATGGCGCTGCGACTCCAGCACCGAGGTGACCAGGAACGCCGCCGACGAGCGATCCTCAGAGTCGGCGTGCATGGCCGCGGAGAAGAACGCCGACAACCGGCCGAGCAGCGTGGTGACACCTTTGGCGCGTTCCATCCCCGAGCTGATCACCAGGGCGTTGGTCTGTTCGACGACCTCGCGGTAGAGCACGCGCTTGCTGGAGAAGTAGTGGTTGATCGCGGGGCGGGTCAGGTCGGCTCGGATCGCGATGGCCTGAAAAGTCGCTGCGTCGTAGCCGAGTTCGCTGAAAACCTCTCGCGCCGCGCGCAGAATCCGCTCGCGCGTCTCCGCCGCCTTCGCCGCTGGAGGACGTCCTGGTCCTCTGCTGGCAGTGTGGGGCACAGGTGAAATTGTGCCACAAGTCACCTGGGGACCCGATTTACGGTCGCTGCGATCGGATGCGCCGCGCGATTCTCAGCAAACCGTCAGCTGTGGGGATGTATCCGCATACGTCACCCCGGGCAACTACGATGTGCTCCATGGGGGGAGCGATCTCACGGGAGGCCTATTTCGATACCGGCCTGGCTGTGCTGTCCGATCAGGGCTACGGAGGACTGAAACTCGCGGAGGTATGCCAGCGACTCGGCGTGACCACGGGCTCGTTCTATCACTACTTCTCGAACTGGTCGACCTACACCCGTGAGCTGGTCGAGTACTGGCGCCACCAGGCGGTGACGAAGATCGTGGAGGCGGTCCGCACGTTCAGCGATCCGCACCGCCGCGTCGAGGTCCTGATCGAGGAGGCGCTCGCGCTGCCGCACGGCGCCGAAGCCGCGATCCGGGTGTGGAGCTCGATCGATTCGGACGTGTACGCCGTGCAGGCTGAGGTGGACCGGCAACGCTACGACATCGTGCGGGAGTCCTCGCTGCAGATCCTGGGCGACCAGCGGCAGGCGGAGGTCTTCGCGGCGTGGTGCGTCTACACCCTCGTCGGGTACGAGCAGGCCACCATCCCCCGCGACCACGCCGCGGTGTCGTGGATTGCTGCCGAGATCATCCACGCGCTCGACTCCGGCCGCTTCAAGTCGCTGTCCGACGGCTCCTGAGGGGTCCCGTTCCGGTCTACCATCGGCGGTCATGCTGACCCCGGCCGTTGTGTGGCGCCGGGCGGCCGACCGGATCGAGCGGCGGGACCCGGAACGCGACGCGCTGCGCCGCGCGGCGCGCGCGGGCATCGTGCTGCCGATCGCCGCGGCCGTCAGCTTCGCCATCGCCGGTTCGTCGCAGACGCCGATGTTCACGATCTTCGGCTCGGTGGCGCTGCTGATCCTCGCCGATTTCCCCGGCAACCGGCCGGCCCGGGCGCTCGCCTACGGCGGGCTGGCGATCAACGGCGCGATCCTCATCACGGTCGGCACCCTCGTCGCGCCCTATCCGTGGCTGTCCGTCGGCCTGATGTTCGTGCTCGGCGTGGCCGTGATGTTCGCCGGGGTGCTCAGCGAGATCATCGCCGCGGGCCAGCGCGCGACGCTGATGACGTTCGTCCTACCCGCCTGCACCCAGCCGGGCCCGATCGACGAGCGTCTCACCGGATGGCTGATCGCGTTGGCGGTGTGCGTCCCGGCAGCGCTGTTCCTGCTCCCGCCCCGGCACCACGACGAGCTGCGCCGCCACGCCGCGAGGGTGTGCGAGAAGCTGGCCGACTGTCTGGACGGCACGGCGACCACCCGCGACGTCAACCGGGCGATGAACGCGCTGTACGACAACTTCGTCAACGCCGACTACCGGCCGGTGGCCCTGACCGCGGGCAGCCGCGCCCTGGTTCGTGTGGTCGACGATCTGGGCTGGCTGGCAGACCGCATCACCGACGACCACGGCGCTCTGCTCGGCGATATGAAGCCGCCGATCATGCGGGTGCTGCGGGATGCGGCCGCGGTGCTGCTGATCTCCGATCGTCAGGACCGCGCTGCGCGCACCGCCGATCTCGACGAGGCGCTCACCGAACTGCGCGGGGTCGCCCGCGGGCGCTACCGCGAGGACATCGAGCAGATCCTCGCCGTCCCCGACGACGCCGAAGCCGTCGAGGTGGGCCGCACGCTGCTGGGCCGGCGCACCTTCTCGGCGACGGTCGGCGTCACCGGCCGCGTCGTGCGCAATGCCGCGCTCGCCGACGCCCGTCCGGTGTGGGCCCGCGTCCTCGGCCGGCGGCTGCCGGAGACGGGCACCGCGGAGTGGGTGATGCCCGAGACCACCGCCGTCGCCGCGATCACCAAGGGGTTCGTCGCCACCCGCGCGGTCGCGCTGCAGAACAGCCTGCGCACCGGACTGGGGCTGGCACTCGCGGTCGCCGTCACCCACGTCTTCCCCGTCGAGCACGGGTTCTGGGTGGTGCTCGGGGCGATGTCGGTGCTGCGCAGCAGCGCGCTGACCACCGGGACGCGGGTGGTGCGCGCCGTCGTCGGAACCGGTATCGGATTCCTGCTCGGGGTGGTGGTCATCGAACTGGTCGGCGTCGAACCGGTGGTGATGTGGGCGTTGCTACCGGTGGTGGCGTTCGGTTCGGCCTATGTGCCCGAGGTGGCGTCGTTCATCGCCGGGCAGGCCGCGTTCACGATGATGGTGCTGATCATCTTCAACGTGATCCAGCCATCGGGATGGTCGGTTGGGCTCATCCGCGTCGAGGACGTGGTGGTGGGCGCGCTGGTCGGTGTGACGGTGTCGGTGCTGCTGTGGCCCCGCGGCGCGACGGCCTCGGTGTCGCTGGCGGTACGCAAGGCCAACATGGCGGGCGCCGACCTGCTCAAGGCCGGTGTGCTGCGCGTGACCCGCGGTGCGTCGGAGACGGCCGACGACCGGGTCATCGCGCTGAGCCACAACGCGCTGGAGGCCACCCGGACCCTCGACGACGCGCTGCGGCACTACCTGTCGGAGAGCGGCGGCGAGATCGACGCCAAGGCGCCGGTGGTCCGCGCGGCCGGCCGGACGGTGCGGTTGCGGTCGGCTGCCGAACTGGTCGCCGACGCGGTGCCGCCACCGCTGGGCGTCTACCCGCAGACCCGCGCGGTGCTCGAGAACCACGCCGATCTGGTGGCGCTGCGGATGCTCGCCCGGCCGGTCGCACGGTCGCTGTCGCCGATCACCGACGACTTCGTCCGAGCGCTGCGCGCAGAGGCCGACGGCAGCGACCTCGCGGTGCCCGCCGCGCTGCCCCTGCTGACCGTGGCCGCCCAGCTCGGCGAACTGGAACTGCTCTACCCGACGCGCGAGGAGGCCGCGGCCGCGCGGGCCTGACTTACCGGCCCGACGTGTGCGGCATCAGCGCGTCCGGCGGGATGACGCCGAACTTGCCCGCGTGGTAGTCCTCCATCGCCTGGATGAGCTCGGACTTCGAGTTCATCACGAACGGGCCGTACTGGACGACGGGCTCGCGGATCGGCCTGCCGCCGAGGAGGAGCACCTCGAGAGCCGGCCTGCGGGATTCCTGGGTGGCTGCCGCGGAGAGGGCGATACGGTCGCCGGGGCCGAACACGGCGAGCTGCCCCTGCTGGATCGGATGCCCGACCGGACCGACGGTGCCGCGGCCCGACAGCACGTATGCCAGCGCGTTGAAGTCGCGGTTCCACGGCAGGCTGAGCCGGGCGCCCGGTTCTATCGTGGCGTGCGCCATGGTGATCGGGGTGTGTGTACTGCCCGGGCCGGCCTGTCCGGCCAGCTCTCCGGCGATGATGCGGACCAGCGCGCCACCGTCGTCGGACGACAGCAGGGCGACCTCGCCGCCCTCGATGGCCTGGTAGCGCGGGGCGGCGAACTTGTTCTCGCGCGGCAGGTTCACCCAGAGCTGGATGCCGTGGAACAGGCCGCCGCTCTCGACGAGTTCGGCGGGCGGGGTCTCGATGTGCAGGATGCCCGCACCGGCCGTCATCCACTGCGTGGCGCCGTCGGTGATCAGTCCGCCGCCGCCGTGGGAATCCTGATGGGCGAAGCGGCCGTCGATCATGTAGGTCACCGTCTCGAACCCGCGGTGCGGATGCCAGTCGGTACCGCGGGGCTCGCCGGGTTCGTATTCGACCTCCCCCATCTGGTCCATGTGGATGAACGGGTCGAGGTCGGCGGAGCTGACTCCGGCGAAGGCACGGACGACGGGGAATCCTTCGCCCTCGTAACCCCGGGGGCCGGTGGTGATCGAGCGGACGGGGCGGTCGGTGTCGGACGGCGCCGGCGCCGCCACGCGGGGCAGGGTCAGAGTGTCGGCAGTGATGGCAGGCATGCCACCAATAACCGGACCGCAGTCCGATTGATTCCCTGGCGTTCTGTGGGTACCCGCAGGGATATGACCGAGACGAACGGACCCGTCTGGGAGGTCGTGGCCGCCACGCTCCACGATGCGGGTGACGCGGGCCAGGGCGCCCAGGAGACCTCTGTGACCCGCGGCTCGGAGGACGAGGCGCGCCGCGTCTATGCCGACACCACCGGACACGCCGCCGACCAGGGGTATCGATACGTCGTGCTGCGCCGCGACGGCGTCGACGTGGAGTCGTGGCCGCAGGCGACCGGCTGGACCGTCTAATCCAGCGCGGCCAGTGCCGCCGCCCGCGCGTCCGCTGCGGTGGCGGCGCCGAGCGCACCGTCCGCGGCCGCACGGCACTGCTCCAACGTGGCCTGCGCGAGCGCAGCGCCCACCCCCTGCACCGCGGCGGCCGCCACCGACAGCGACGTCACGCCGACGCCGGTGAGCACACAGGCCAGCAGTGGATCGGCCGCGGCCTCACCGCACACGCCGACCGGCTTACCGGCCGTCGCACCCGCTCGCGCGGTCATCGCCACGAGTGCGAGCACCGCGGGCTGCCACGGATCGGTGAGCGTCGCGAGCTCGGCGGACATCCGGTCGGCGGCCATCGTGTACTGCGCGAGATCGTTGGTGCCGAGCGACAGGAAGTCGACGTGTTCGAGAATCCGGTCGGCCAGCAGGGCGGCGGCGGGCACCTCGACCATCACGCCGGGCGTGAGGCCGTGCTGCCGCACCGCGGTCGCGAAGGCCTTCGCCTCATCCGCGGTGGCGATCATCGGCGCCATCACCCACGGCCGGCTGCCGGTGCGCTGCGCCGCGGCGGCGATACCGGCGAGCTGACGTTCGAGCAGGCCCGGATTGCCGTGGGCGATCCGGATTCCGCGCACGCCGAGCGCGGGGTTGGCCTCGTCGGGATGGCCGGCGAACGCCAGCGGTTTGTCCGATCCCGCGTCGAGCGTGCGGATGACGACCCTGCGGCCGGCGAAGGCGGCGAGCACTTCGCCGTAGATCTCGGCCTGCTCGTCGACCCCGGGTTCGGTGTGGCGGTCGAGGAAGCACAGTTCGGTGCGGAACAGCCCGACGCCCTCCGCGGGCGTGCTGCGCGCCGCGCGCGCACCGGCGCCGTCCTGCACATTCGCCAAGATCGCCACGGGGTGACCGTCGGCGGTGGCCCCCGGTCCGGTCCACTGTGCGGTGCGTTCGGCGGCATGCCGCGCGGCGTCGACGACCCGCGCTGCGAGGGCGTCGTCGGGAGCGACGGTGACCGTGCCCGCCGCACCGTCCACCAGCACGTACTCCCCCGGGGGCACCTCATCGAGACCCGAGACGGCGACCACGCACGGGATGCCGAGTTGGCGGGCGATGATCGCGGTGTGGCTGGTCGGCCCGCCGAGCGTGGTGGCCAGTGCGACGACCAGCGCCGGATCCAGACCCGCGGTGTCCGCGGGGGCGAGGTCCGCCGCGCACAGGATCGACGGCTCCGTCGGGACCGGCACGCCCGGTTCGGGTTGCCCGCTCAGCTCGGCGATCACCCGGTCGCGGATGTCCTGCAGATCGGTGACGCGCTCGGCCATCAGTCCGCCCATTGCGGTGAACATGTCGACGAACTGGGCCACCGCGTCCCGCACCGCGCGGGTGGCCGGCGCTCCGGAACCGATGCGTTTCTCCGCCGCCGCCAGCCACGCGCGGTCCTGCGCCAGGGTCGCCGTGGCCGTGAGTACCTCCGCCGCGGCGCCGGTGGCGTGGGCGGCGCGCTCGCGCAGCCGGGTGACGACCGCGGTCACCGCTGCGGTGAACCGGGCGGTCTCGGCAGGCCGGTCATCGGCAGCGACCTCACCTGCCGGCCCGTCCTCGACCACTGGCTTGCCGGGTCGGATCACCGGCGCGTACCGGGCTCCGGGCACGACCGGAACCCCGTGCAGGACGGTGCCGGGGGGGAATGGTGATCCGGACGACGACGACGCGTTCATGTGGTCCAGATTACAAAAAACAATTGACAAGTCAACACGATCGGGGGTAAAACCAAACATAACCAACGAGCCTTTGCCCGTTTACCCCCGATCGATCGCACCCAGACCCAGAACGTGGAGGCCCATGTACGCCGAAGAACGGCAGCAGGCCATCGCCTCCCTGGTGCTGCAGAAGGGCCGGGCATCGGTGGCGGAGTTGGCCGAGGTCTACGACGTGACCACCGAGACCGTGCGCCGGGATCTGGCTGCTCTCGACCGGGCCGGGCTGCTGCGTCGCGTCCACGGCGGCGCCGTGCCGACCCGCTCGCTGCACCTCGTCGAATCGGGTGTGGGCGAACGCGACGAGACCCGCGCCGAACACAAGGACCGCATCGCTGCCACGGCGATCGACCATCTCCCGGCAGGGTGTGGCAGCGTGCTACTCGATGCGGGCACCACCACCGCTCGCGTCGCAGCCCAGCTGCCGACCGACCGCGAACTCGTCGTGGTGACGAATTCCGTCCCGATCGCCGCCCGGTTGGCCGGCATGCCGACGGTGCATCTGCAGCTCCTCGGCGGCCGGGTACGCGGACTGACCCAGGCCGCCGTCGGCGACCAGGCGCTACGCGTCCTCGACACCCTGCGGGTCGACGTGGCGTTCGTCGGCGCCAACGGCATCAGCGTCGAGCACGGGCTGTCGACGCCGGACAGCGACGAGGCCGCCGTCAAACGGGCGATGGTCCGCGCGGCCACGCGCGTCGTGGTGACCGCCGACTCCTCGAAGGCCGGCCGCGAGGACTTCGTCAGCTTCGCCCCGCTGTCCAGCGTGGACACCCTGATCACCGACAGCGAGCTCGGCGACGGCTACCGCAGGCAATTCATCGAGCGCGGCGTCGAGGTGGTGGTCGCGTGATCGTCACCGTCACCCCGAACCCCAGCATCGACCGCACGGTCACGCTGTCGGCGCCGCTACGGCGGGGCGCGGTCCAGCGCGTCGCCGCCGTGGTCGACGAGCCGGGCGGCAAGGGCGTCAACGTCGCCCGCGCACTGTCGCTGGCCGGGATCGACACCGTCGCCGTCCTGCCCGCCGCCGAGCAGGATCCGCTGGTGGCTGCGCTGCGGGCGAGCGGTGTCCCGTTCCGCCGGGTCCCGGCCGACCAGCCGGTGCGCACGAACCTCGCGCTCACCGAACCCGACGGCACCACGACGAAACTCAACGACCGCGGCGGAGTCCTCGACGACGCGGCGTGCGACGCCCTCACCGCCGCCGTGGCCGACGCCGCCCGCGGCGCCGACTGGGTGGTGCTCTCCGGTTCGCTGCCGCCCGGCCTGCCCGAGCACTGGTATGCCATCGCGGTCGCACTGCTGCAACCGAGCGGCTGCCGCATCGCCGTCGACACCTCCGATGGACCGCTCGGCGCGCTCGCGGCGGCGTTCCGCACCGATCGGCGGGCCGCACCGGATCTGCTCAAACCCAACGCCGAGGAACTCGCCGACCTCGTCGGCGCCGACCCCCTCGAGCTCGAGGCCGCGGCGGCGGCGGGTGACGCCGAACCCGTGGCGGCGGCGGCGCGGGATCTGCTCGACCGCGGGGTCGGCGCGGTGCTGGCCACCCTCGGTGCGGCGGGTGCGGTGCTGGTCGACGCCACCGGCGCCTGGTTCGCGACGCCGCCCCCGATCGTGCCCCGCAGTACTGTCGGCGCCGGCGATTCCGCGCTGACCGGATACTTGCGCGCCGCGGTGGGCGGCGCGGACCCCGCCGACCGGCTGCGGATGGCCGTGGCCTATGGCAGTGCCGCCGCCGCGCTGCCGGGCACCGCCCTGCCCGCGCCCGCCCAACTCGACCTCGACGGTGTTGCCGTCACTCCGATCGACGCCGCGCGGCTCAACTCCTAGCTTCCGACGACAGAAAGAACCGCCATGTCCAGTCCCACCGCTTCGATCATCACCGGCGATCTGGTGCTGCTCGACGTCGACGCCGGCGACGACAAAGGAGCCGTCATCGACCGCCTCACCCGCCTGGTCGCCGAAGCGGGCCGCTCCGACGACGGTGACGGGCTGCGCGCCGCGGCGATGGCCAGGGAGGAGCAGTCGGCGACGGGCCTGCCCGGCGGCATCGCGATCCCGCACTGCCGCTCCCCGTTCGTGTCGACCGCGACCATCGCCTTCGCCCGCCTGCGGCCTGCGGTCGACTTCGGCGCCCCTGACGGCCCGGCCGATCTGGCGTTCCTGATCGCCGCCCCCGAATCCGGCGGTTCCGCGCACATGAAGCTGCTCTCCAGCCTGGCGCGGGCGCTCGTGCGCAAGGAGTTCGTCGCCGCCCTGCGGGCCGCGGCCACCCCCGACGAGGTGGTGGCGCTGGTCGAGGACGTCGTCAACCCCCAACCCGCGCAGCCCGCCCAACCCGCCCAGCCCGCGCAGGCCGAGCCCGCCGAGCCGCGCACCCTCGTCGCGGTCACCGCCTGTCCGACCGGCATCGCCCACACCTATATGGCCGCCGATTCCCTCGTCGCTGCCGCCAAGGCCGCCGGCGTAGCCCTGCACGTCGAGACGCAGGGCTCCTCGGGCAGCACACCGCTGTCTGCGGAGACGATCGCCGCGGCAGACGCCGTCATCTTCGCCACCGACGTCGGCGTCAAGGACCGGCAGCGCTTCGCGGGTAAACCCGTCGTCGCCTCCGGCGTCAAACGAGCGATCAACGAACCGGACAAGATGGTCGCCGAGGCGCTGAGCGCCGCCGACAACCCGGACGCCGCGCGCGTCGAGGGCTCTGCGGGGGCGACGTCGGCGGCGGCGCCGTCGGGCGACGTCGGGTGGGGCACCCGGACCCGGCAGATCCTGCTCACCGGTGTGAGCTACATGATCCCGTTCGTCGCAGCGGGCGGTCTGCTGATCGCGCTGGGCTTCCTGTTCGCCGGTTACGACATCGCGAACACCCCCGACGGCGAGAGCAGCTCACTGGGCAACATCATCGCCACGACGAACTCCCTGACCGATCTGCCGCCGGGTGGATTCGTGCAGTACCTGGGCGCGATCCTGTTCACGCTCGGCGGGTTGGCGTTCTCGTTCCTCGTGCCCGCGCTGGCCGGCTACATCGCGTTCGCGATCGCCGACCGGCCCGGCATCGCCCCCGGCTTCACCGCGGGCGCGGTCGCGGTGTTCGTGGGTGGCGGATTCATCGGCGGCATCGTCGGCGGTCTGATCGCCGGATTCGCCGCGCTGTGGATCAGCCGAATCAAGGTGCCGCAGTGGGCCAGGGGCCTCATGCCGGTGGTGGTCATCCCGCTGTTCGCGTCGCTGGCGGTCGGGCTGTTGATGTTCCTGCTGCTGGGACGTCCGCTGGCCGCGATCACCTCGGGGTTGACGAACTGGCTGGGCGGACTGTCGGGGAGTTCGGTGATCATCCTCGGCGTCATCCTCGGTCTGATGATGTGCTTCGACCTGGGCGGACCCGTCAACAAGGCCGCGTACGCGTTCGCCACGGCCGGTCTCAACGTCGCGGACCCGGCGTCGCTGCGGATCATGGCCGCGGTGATGGCGGCCGGGATGGTGCCGCCGCTGGCGATGGCGCTGGCCTCGACGGTGCGCCCGGCGCTGTTCACCGAACCCGAACGGGAGAACGGCCGCGCGGCGTGGCTGCTGGGCGCCTCGTTCATCTCCGAGGGCGCGATCCCGTTCGCGGCCGCCGACCCGCTGCGGGTGATCCCGTCGATGATGTTCGGCGGCGCGGTCACCGGCGCGCTGATCATGGCGTTCGACGTCACGCTGAAGGCGCCGCACGGTGGCATCTTCGTCTTCTTCGCGATCGGCAACCTGCTGTGGTTCCTCGTCGCACTCGCCGCGGGTACCGCCGCCGCGGCCGTCGCCGTCGTCGCCGCCAAACAATTCCGCCCAAATGAACAAACGCGCGCAGAAGTACGAGAGAAATCCGCCATTTCGTCGAGTTCGACGACCGCCTGAAGGAAAGAGAACCCATGCCCGCCAAGACCGTCACCGTCGGCTCGTCGATCGGCCTGCACGCCCGCCCCGCCGCGATCATCGCCGAGGCCGTCGTCAACGCCGGCGTCCCCGTCACCCTCTCGATGGCCGGCGGCGAACCCGTCGACGCCGGATCGGCGCTGATGATCATGACGCTCGGCGCCGACAACGGCGCGGAGGTCACCGTGGAATCCGACGACGAAGGCGCCCTGGACACCGTCGCGGCTCTGGTCGCCCAGGATCTCGACGCCTGAGAAAAACCGCGACCGACCCCTTCGGCGCGCGCCTACGATTGCTACCGTGCATGCGATCGGTCGGGGCGACGCGACAGGATGGGCTGCTCAGCGGCCGGTTGCCGGTTTGCTAAGGGCCCCTGAGTCTCGAGGCCGCGTTCTGCGCGACGAGGGGGGTGGGTGACGCGATGCGTCGCATCGTTGTGCTGTTGTCGGCGTTGCTGCTGGTTCTGCTGACGGCACCGCCCGCCGCAGCGCTCGAACCGCCCGTCATCGACCCCGTCGCCGTGCCCCCCGACCAGACCGGCCCGGATTCGCCGACCGAACAGCGCCGGGTGTGCTCCGCACCGACCGTCCTGCCCAACAGCAATTTTGCCGACCGCCCGTGGGCCAACAACTATCTGCAGCTGCCCGAGGCGCAGAAGTTCGCGACCGGCGCGGGGGTCACCGTCGCCGTCATCGACACCGGCGTGACCGGCTCCCCGCGGGTCCCGGCCGAACCCGGTGGCGATTTCGTCGACCAGGCCGGCAACGGCATGTCCGACTGCGACTCCCACGGCACGCTGACCGCCTCGCTGATCGCCGGGCGCGGCGCACCCACCGACGGTTTCATCGGCGTCGCCCCCAACGCCCGCATCCTGTCGCTGCGGCAGACCTCCGAGGCGTTCCAGCCCGTCGGCGCCCGACAGGACCCCAACGACCCGAACACCACCCCGACGGCCGGTTCGCTGCGCAGTCTGGCGCGCGCCGTCGTGCACGCCGCCAACCTCGGCGCGCAGGTCATCAACATCAGCGAGGCCGCCTGCTACAAGATCACCAGGCGCATCGACGAGACCGGCCTGGGCGCGGCGATCAACTACGCGGTCAACGTCAAGAACGCCGTCGTCATCGTGGCCGCCGGCAACACCGGTCAGGACTGCAGCCAGAATCCGCCGCCCGATCCGGCGATCCCGGCCGATCCGCGCGGCTGGCAGCAGGTGCAGACCATCGTCAGCCCGGCCTGGTACTCACCGCTGGTGCTGACCGTCGGCAGCATCGACGAGAACGGCCAGCCCAGCAACTTCTCCATGTCCGGCCCCTGGGTCGGTGCGGCAGCGCCGGGCGCCAACATCACCGCGCTGGGTTACGACGGCGCGCCGGTCAACGCGCTGCAGGGTCAGGACGGGCCGATCCCGATCGGCGGGACGTCGTTCGCCGCGGCGTACGTCTCCG
This sequence comes from Mycobacterium sp. 852013-51886_SCH5428379, assembly GCF_001665575.1. Taxonomy (GTDB): domain Bacteria; phylum Actinomycetota; class Actinomycetes; order Mycobacteriales; family Mycobacteriaceae; genus Mycobacterium. Next base: position 75,551 of record NZ_LZSU01000037.1, read on the forward strand.
GGCTGGCGGCGCTGCTCAAGGAGCGCTTTCCGGAGCTGTCCCCCGCCCAGCTCATGAACCGCATCACCGCGACGGCCCGGCATCCGGGCGGCGGCGTCGACAACTACGTCGGCGCCGGCGTCATCGACCCGGTCGCCGCCCTCACCTGGGACGTGCCCGAGGGCCCGGCGACCGTGCCCTACCGGGTCAAGGAGATCCCGCCGCCGGCGTACGTCCCGCCGCCGGACCGCGGACCGATCACGATGGTCGTCATCATCGCGGCCGGACTCGCCGCGGTGCTGGGAATCGGCGCGCTCACCCGCCGGGCACTGAGGCGCCGATGACCGTGCTGCGCCATTTCGGTCTGCGGTTCACCACCGGCCACCTCATCTGGGCGGCCGTGCTGATCCCGGCCTGCCTCGCGGTGTGCATTCCCAACAACCAACTGTGGCTGGGCGTCGGCATCTCGGTCGCCATCGCGCTCATCGCGGTGGTGACGCTGCGTGGTCGCCGGCTCACCGGCTGGATCACCGTCCTGTTCTCCTGGCGGCGCGGCCACCGCCATCTGCCCGCCCCGCCGTCCGAGCCCGCGGTGGGGGCGACCGTACTGCCCGGCGATCACGTCGCCGTGCGCTGGCAGGGCGACCATCTCGTTTCGGCCATCGAGCTGGTGCCGCGGCCGTTCACCCCGACGGTCGTGGTCAACGGGCAGGCGTTCACCGACGACGTCCTCGACACCGCGCTGGTCGAGGAACTCATCGCCGCGCACTGCCCCGATCTCGAGGCCGACGTCGTCTCCGCCGGCTATCGCGTCGGCAAGACCGCGCCCGCCAGCCTCGTCGCCCTCTACGAACAGGTCGTCGGTCCGTATCCGGCGCCGGCCAGCAGGCGCACGTGGATCGTGCTGCGCGCCGATCCCGACCGGACGCGCAAAACCGCGCAACGCCGCGAATCCGGCGTCGCCGGGCTGGCCCGCTATCTGGTCGCCTCTACGACGCGCATCGCAGATCAGTTGTCCAGCAACGGAATCGATGCTCGCTGCAGCCGCAGTTTCGACGATTTCGACCGGGCGACCGAGGTCAGCTTCGAACGCGAGACGTGGTCGTCGATCAAGGGCCGCAGCACCTTCACCGCCGCCTACAGCGCACCCGGCGGACCGGACGCCTGGTGGTCGGCCCGCGCCGACCACACCATCACCCGGATGCGGATCCGGCCGGGCACCGCGCCGACCACCACGGTGCTGCTCACCACGTTGGCCAATCCCACGACGCCGCGGGGCTTTTCGTGTCTGTTCGGCGGGCAGCGCGCCGCCCTGCAGGGCATCAGCCCGGTGACCGATCGGCACTACGAGCTCCCGATCGGCTCCGCCGGCATCCTGGTCGGCGAGACCGCGGACCGTCATCCGGTCTACATGCCGTTCGACGACATCGACGTCAGCATCAACCTCGGTGACGCGCGGTTGTTCACACAGTTCGTGGTGCGGTCGGCGGCCGCGGGCGGGGTCGTCACCCTCGGTCCGCGCTTCGGTGAGTTCGCGGGATTCGTCAACGGCCGCATCGGCGACGTCGCGAAGATCTCGTGGCCCGGCCACGGCGGGGAGGCCACCACCTACCTCGGACCGCATCCCGGAGTCAGCCGGGTCATCTTGCGCCACAACTTCATCGACACCCCGCGACATCGGCAGCTACCGATCCACCTCATCAATCCGCGTGAGGAGAGCCGCTACCAGATGGCGCTGGAACAATGAGTCAGGGCACGCGGGCGCTGACGGGGAGGGAGGCTCGCGCATGACGGAACAACGGGTGGATCCGCAGACGCTGCGGACCCAGGCGGACGCGATGACCTTCCCGTTCGTGAAGCTGCAGTCCGAAGCACAACGCCCCGACCGCCTCACCGCGACCATCGCCGCCGTGGAGAACCTCAACAAGAACGCCGCGGCGCTGAGCCAGTACTGGTCCTACGCCGAGACCGAGAACGCCAACATCATGGGTTCGTTGCGATCCGCGGCCGACGCCTATCAGAACGTCGACGAGGAGTACGGCGTCGCGATCGACAATCCCGACCGCGCTGCCGCCGTCGGACGGATCACCATCCCGGACAACTCGGTGCCGCTGCCCGCGGTCCCCGACGACCCCGCGTTCGGTGCCGTCGCGCCCGGGTCCTACGCCGACGTCGAGACCACCCAGCAGCTCTTGGCCGAGGGCGACGACGGCGCCTCCCTGCAGCTGCTGGCCGTCAACTTCGGGATCATGGCCGACCATCTCGACGCGCGCTCCGGGTTGCCGAACACCACCGACTGGGAGGGCGAGGCCGCGGATGCGGCGCTCAAGCGCCACAACACGTTCAACGCCTGGCTGGAGGATCTGAGCAAGGCCTACCGCGAGCTCGCGCACTCGGCAGAGAAGATCCGCGAGGCCCACCTCGCCGCCAAGGCCGCGCACCAGACCATCTATGAGCAGTACATGACCAAGAAGCAGCAGCTGGCGACGGCCTACCGGCAGCGATCTGCCGGCGATCCGGTGATCCAGCAGCTGCAGAACGACATGCAGCAACTCCAGCAGCAGTCCGACGATCTGCGGGAGGGCTACGCCGCAGGGGCCGACATCACCCCGTCGATGCCGGGCAGACCCGATTCCGCCGCGCCGAGCGGACCGTCGTCGGTCGGCGGCGGCGGTGGCGGTGGCGGCGCACCGTCCGGCGGGATGCCGAACCCGAGCGACTTCGGCCGGCAGGGCGGCTCCCCCGCGGTGTCCCCGGCATCGGCGGGCGGCCAGGGCGGTGGCGCGCCGTCCGGTGGTGGCTCACCCGGCGGCGGATCGCCTGCGGGCGGTGGCTCGCCCGGGGGTGGCTCGCCCGCCGGTGGCGGCGCACCCGGCGGTGGGTTGCCCGGGGAGATACCCGGCGCCGGCGACGAGGGTCTGCCTCCCCTGCCCGACGATCCCGGTCTCACCCCCGCCGCTGCCGGTGGTGGCGGCGCCGGCGGTGGGGCGGGTGGCGGAGGTGCCGGAGCCGGCGGGATTCCGGCCGGTCCGCTGCAGCCCGCGGTCGGCGCCGATTCGGTGGCACCCGTCGCGACCGGCGGTGCGCGCGGCGGCAACGCGGGTGGCCCGGCCGGTGCCGGCGCCGGAGTGGGCGGCATGGGGATGGGCGGTATGCCGATGGGCGGCGCCGGCGCCGGGCGCGGCGGCGGCCAGGACCGCAAGCGCACGCCGGGGCTCTCGCCCGACGAGGATCTCTACGTCGAGGACCGGCCGTTCACCGAGGCGATCATCGGCCGGCAGCCCCGCAAAGGTCCGCAGGACAACAAGGATTCCAAGTGACCGACGAGATGCATCCCGCGGTCGCTGCCGTCCTGCGGCAGGCCCGCGAGCTGCAGTCGATCATGGATGCGCAGCTGCAGAAGATGAACACCGACACGTTCACCGGCTCCGACGCGTCGCGCACCGTGGAGGTCACCCTCGACGGCCACCATCAGCTGACCGACGTCTACATCGCCGACGGCACGCTGCGATTGGGCGCCCAGACCGTCGAGGCCCGGTTGAACGAGGCGCTGCAGAACGCGACGGAGGCGGCCACCGCAGCGATCGAGGCGGACCGCGAACGGATCGACGCGATGGTCGCCGAGCTCACCGATCGCGACCCGTTCGGTTAGAGACCGGGCTGGTCCTCGATGATCCCCAGCCAGATCTGGGCGGCATCGATCGCGACCTTCTCGCTGATGAACGCGTGCTGGGTGCCGGTGTAGACGTCGCGGAACGCCCGCTCGAGGCGGCTGCCCTCCCGGATCGCGCTCGTCCCCGCGACCAGATGCGCCCACTCCGCGCAGGCCCGCGCCACATCGGTGGCGTAGACGGCGGCCACGCGCATATCGGCCCGCAGCGCCGGGGTGAGGTCAGCGCCCGCGCCGACGGTGGTCTCGGCGGTGGTGAACGCGTCCAGGACCAGCAGCCGCGCCGCCCGCCAGGCCGCGACGTGGTGGGCCAGTCCCTTCTGGAAGGTGGGCCGGCTCGCCAGCGACGCCATATCGCTCATCCGGTACTTCGTCGCGGCCAGGTCCTGCACGTCGTCGAGCATGCTCTTGGCCACGCCGAGTGCCCATGACGCGTGGCCCGCGGCGGTGACCGGCATCAGCCCCATCCGGGTGGCCGGCGACGATCCGCGCTGCGGGATGCGCTCGAACAGCGGGAACGTGCGGTGCGCGGGCACGAACACGTCGCTGACGCTGTAGTCGTAGGAGCCGGTGCCCTTGAGCCCCTGTACGTGCCAGCCGTCGCTGAACGTGACGTCGGCCCGCGGCAGGATCGCCACCTGCATGTCGGGCACTCCCTCACTGACCCAACGCATCTCACCGTCGTCGAGGGGGAAGAAGCCCGCGGCGACGTACTGTGCGTGCCCGGTGCCGGAGCCGAAGCTCCACGATCCGGACAACCGGTAGCCGCCGTCGACCGTGACGCCCTGGCCGTTGGGGAAGAACTGTCCGCCCATGGTGACCCGGTTGTCGTTGCCGGTGAACACCTCGGCGAATCCGGCGTCGGGCAGATAGCTGGCGGCGGCGAACGACGACGGCATGTTCGCAATACCGATCCAGCCGAACGACCCGTCCTGCCAAGCCATCTCGATCCATGTCTCGATCATCTCGGCGAAGGTGGGCTCGACACCACCGGCCGGGGCGGGGTTGAACGCCGACATCAGGCCGCCGGCCCACATCTGCTCGACGATTGCCGGGGCGAGGGTGCGGAGGCGTTCTGATTCGGCGGCGTTGCTCGCCACGAGGTCCCGCATGTCGCGCGCGCGCGTCACGACATCGATGTCGGTCTGGGTCATCGGATGACCGTACGTCGTGGAGCAGAGTTTCCCGGCGAACCGTTGCACTTCTGTTTCCCGATGCACCGCCGCGGCCATACTCTGAGCTCCACCGACGGGGAGGGCGCAATGATCGACGACGCCGTACGTCTGCTCGGACGCACCGCGGTGCGGCTGGCCCAGGGGGTGCCCGTGATCGGCGCCCGCTTCGGTGCGCCGATGCGACTCGACCTCACCGGCCGCGTCGTGTTCGTCACCGGCGCCGCCCGGGGTCTCGGCGCCGAGATCGCCCGGCAGGCCCACGACCGCGGCGCCCGCGTGGCGCTGGTGGGTCGCCGGTTGGAGCCGCTGACCGAACTCGCCGCCGAACTGGGCCCCGGCGCCGCCGCGTTCCAGGCCGACGTCACCGACGCCGACGCGTTGCGCCGCGCCGCCGAGGAGACGGCCACCCGGTTCGGCGGTATCGACGTCGTGATCGCCAACGCCGGTATCGCACCGCCGTCGCACACCGTCGGCACCATCGATCCGGACGCCTTCGAACACACCGTGGAGGTGGATCTGCTCGGGCAGTGGCGCACCGTGCGCGCCGCGCTGCCCGCCGTCATCGACCGCCGCGGGCACATCGCGCTGGTCGGCTCGATCTACGCCTTCTTCAACGGAGTGCTCGCCGCGCCGTATGCCGTCAGCAAGGCCGGGGTCGAACAGCTGGCCCGCACCCTGCGCGTCGAACTGGCGCAGCACGGCGTCAGCGCCGGGATCGCCTACCTCGGCTTCATCGACACCGACCTGGCCGCCGACGCCTTCGCCGACGAACAGGCCGCCGCGATCCGCGACGTCGCACCGGATTTCATCACCCGCCCGATGACCGTCGAGGCGGCCGCCGCCGCCGTCCTCGACGGCGTCGAGCGCCGGGCCTCCCGCGTCACGGCACCCGCCTGGGTCGGGCCGCTCCTGGCCGCCCGCAGCGTCTTCACCGAGGTGATGGACGACGTGCTGATCCACAACCGACGGGTCAACGACGCGATCCGGGACGCGGAAACCGCTGCGGCAGAACGAGACAGCTAATCCGGGCGCACCGTGCTCAGGCAGAACGGGTGACCGACCGGGTCCAGCAGCACCCGCCACGCCTGCGCCGCCGGTTGCCGCGCGGCCTCGGTGGCGCCCAGCGCGACGGCCGCGGCCACTGCGGTGTCGAGGTCGTCGACCGCGACGTCGAGGTGCATCTGCTGCAGCTGCGGGCCGTCCGGCCAGTTCGGGGCGACGTAGGTCTCCACGCGCATCAGCGTCAGCATCGGGCCCGCACCAGCGAGCGAGACGATGCCCCGGTCGTGGGTGGCGAACACCTCGTCGAGGCCCAGCAGATCGCGGTAGAACGGCGCCAGCAGGTCAGGATCGGGACAGTCGATGGAGATCGAGGCGAGGCTTCCCACGGCGCTGAGCATGGTCCGATCCTAGAGACCGGGACCGTCACCGCACGACGATCACGTGCTCTCCACGCGGCACGAATTCGCCGATGACCGGGGCGCCGGGGATCTCACCTGCCAGCAGCAGACCGCCGGAGGTCTGGGCGTCGGCCAGCAACAGCGCCTCGTCCGCGCTGACCGCGCTGAGGTCGGCGTGCGGGGCCACCCAGTCCAGGTTGCGCCGCGTTCCGCCGCTCACGTATCCGGCGGCCAGCGCCTCGCGGGCCCCGGCGAGATACGGCACCGCGGCAGCGTCGACCACCGCCGTGACGCCGCTGGCGCGGGCGGTCTTGTAGAGGTGGCCGAGCAGGCCGAAACCCGTGACGTCGGTGGCGCATTCGATACCGGCAGCCAACGCGGCCGCGGCGGCGTCGGCGTTGAGCGTGGTCATCGCCGCGATCGCCTCCTCGGACCGTTCGCCGGTGGCCTTGTGTCTGCTGTTGAGCACGCCCACGCCGAGCGGCTTGGTCAGCGACAGCGCGGTGCCGGGCCTGGCGGCGTCGTTGCGCAGCAGCCGGTCGGGGTCGGCGATCCCGGTGACGGCCAGCCCGTACTTCGGCTCCGGGTCGTCGACGCTGTGCCCGCCGGCCAGGTGGCAGCCGGCCGCCGTGCAGACATCGAGGCCGCCGCGCAGCGTCTCGGCGGCCAGCTCGAACGGCAGCACGTCGCGCGGCCAGCCCAGCAGGTTGACCGCCACCACCGGCCGGCCGCCCATGGCGTAGACGTCGGACAGCGCGTTGGTCGCCGCGATCCGGCCCCAGTCGTACGGATCGTCGACCACCGGGGTGAAGAAGTCGGTCGTCATGATCAGCGCCGTCCCGCCCGCGATCCGCACCGCGGCCGCGTCGTCGCCGTCGTCGAGGCCGACCAGCAGTTCGCCGATCGGATCGACGGGCGCGGCGCCGGTCAGCCCGCGCACCACGTTCTCCAACTCGCCGGGTGGGATCTTGCATGCGCATCCGCCGCCGTGGGCGTACTGGGTCAGTCGGTAGATCTGTCCTGTGGTCACGGCCTCCATGCTGCCTGCCATGATGGACCGGTGGGCCTCCGGAGGCGTATTCGGTCTGGTGACCGGCACGATCTTCAAAATCGCTGAGCGGCAGGAACTGTCGCTGGCGGGTTCGATTCCCGTCCGCCTCCGCCACCCATCAGCCCAGCTGGGCGGGCCACACCACGGACCCGTCCGGCCGCAGGACGGCCGCGGTCGGCTCCGGATGCGGCAGCAGCCGTCCGTCGTGCATCAGGTGGCGGACCTCGCTCGCCCCGGTGACCACTGCGACGTCGGCCACGATGCGCCGGTGACACCGCCACCACACCGCCTCGCTGCACATCATGGCGGTGGGTTGGCGCCGCGACTGCTCGATCAGCTCGCCGAACCCGTCGGCGAATTCGGCGGTGCGGGTGTACGCGGCATAGGCCGCGAACTGGGTGACGCGCCACCAGCCGTCCTCGGGCGGCTCCCCGGCAGGCAGCCGGCGGCGTCCGCCGAGGCGCGGATCCCATCGGTAGGCCAGGCCCGCGTCGGCCAGCCACACCGCCATCGTCGACGACTCCACATCGGGGTTGTGTCTGCTGTTCGGGAAGCGCCGGATATCGACGAGGGCCTCGATACCCGCATCCTGCAGCAGCACCGCGAACTGCGCGCGCTCCAGCTTGCCGTGACCCACAGACGTCAGCACATCTCCGGTGTACCCGGGTGGCGCGTGATGATGGCGCATGATGGCGTCGTGGTCATCAGTGATCCCCGCCGCCGGATCCCCCGCACCGACGCGCTGCTCGCCGATCCGCGCCTGGTCGACGCGCAGCGCACGCTGGGCCGGACGCTGGTCAAGTCCGTGATCGCCGCCGCCCAGCAGCTCGCCCGCAACGGCGAGATCGCCGCCGACGACGTCGCGGACCACGCCGTCGCCGCGCTGCCCGCGGGCGCGGCCAGCCTCCGGCCGGTCATCAACGCCACCGGGGTCGTCGTACACACCAACCTCGGCCGGGCCCCCCTGTCGCAGGCCGCGGTCGCGGCGATGACGACCGCAGCCGGCGCCACCGACGTCGAGTTCGACCTGCAGACCGGCCGCCGGGCCCGTCGCGGACGCGGTGCCCTGGCGGCGCTGTCCGCCGCGGTGCCGGCCGCGGGCGGGGTGCACGTGGTCAACAACAACGCCGCAGCGCTGCTGCTGACGGCGCTGACGCTGGCGCCGGGACGCGAGATCGTCGTCAGCCGCGGCGAACTCATCGAGATCGGCGACGGCTTCCGCCTGCCCGAGCTACTGGAATCGACCGGATCGCGCATCCGCGAGGTCGGCACCACCAACCGCACCCATCTGCGCGACTACGCCGCCGCCATCGGCCCCGACACCGGCTTCATCCTCAAGGTGCACCCGTCCAACTACCACGTCAGCGGATTCACCTCCAGCGTCGCCGTCGCCGACCTGGCCGGTCTGCCGGCGCCGCTGGTCGTCGACATCGGGTCAGGGCTGCTGACCCCGCATCCGGTGCTGCCCGACGAACCGGCCGCCACCACCGCGCTGCGCCACGGCGCCGATCTGGTCACCGCGAGCGGGGACAAACTGCTCGGCGGCCCGCAGGCGGGTCTGCTGCTGGGCACCGCCGACCTGATCGACCGGCTGCGCAGACATCCGGCCGCCCGCGCGGTGCGCGTCGACAAGCTGACCCTGGCCGCGCTCGAGGCCACGCTGACCGGACCGCCACCCCCTGTCGAGCAGGCGCTCACCGCGGACGTCGACGGGTTGCGGGCCCGGGCCCGACGGCTGGCCGAACGGCTGCCCGGCGCCGACGTCGTGGACTGTGTGGCGGCGGTCGGCGGCGGCGGCGCCCCGGAGGTCGCGCTGCCCAGCGCCGGGCTGAGCCTGCCGGAGTCCTACGCCGTCGAGCTGCGCACGGGCACACCGGCGGTGGTCGGCCGCGTCGAGGACGGCCGCTGCCTGCTCGATCTGCGCACCGTGGCGCCCGAGGAGGACGAGCTGCTCGCGGCGGCGATCCTGGCGTGTACGTCGTAGCGACGGCCGGACACGTCGACCACGGCAAGTCGACGCTCGTGCACCGGCTCACCGGGATGTGGCCCGACCGACTCGCCGAGGAGCAGCGTCGCGGCCTGACCATCGAACTCGGCTTCGCCTGGACCGACATCGCGGGGCATGAGGTCGCCTTCGTCGACGTGCCGGGCCACGAGCGGTTCGTCGCGACGATGCTCGCGGGCGTGGGCCCGGTGCCGGCCGTCGTGTTCGTCGTCGCCGCCACCGAGGGCTGGATGCCGCAGTCCGACGAACATCTGGCCGCGTTGCGGGCACTGGGCGTCGACGACGTTCTGGTGGTGGTCAGCAAGACCGACCTGGCCGATCCCGGCCGGGCGGTGGCGCAGACCCGGGAGCGGCTACCGACGGCGCCGGTTGTGCTCGGCGCCGACCTCGACGCGGTCCGCGCCGGCCTGATCGCCCTGGTCGACCGGCTGCCGTCGCCCGACCGCGACGCGGACGTGCGGCTATGGGTGGACCGTTCGTTCACCGTGCGGGGTGCGGGGACCGTGGTCACCGGCACGCTGGGCGCAGGCACGCTGCGCGTGGGTGACGAACTCACTCATGACGGGCGCCGCGTCGCGATCCGCGGGCTGCAGTCCCTGGGACGCGACCGCACCGAGGTGGGCGCCGTCGCCCGGGTCGCGGTGAACCTGCGCAGCATCGACCACCGGCAACTCGGTCGCGGAGACGCCCTGTGCACCCCGGACGCCTGGCTGACCACCACCGAGGTCGACGTGGCGCTCACCGTCCCCGACGACGTGCACCGCGAACTCGTCCTGCACCTCGGGTCGGCCGCGGTCCCGGTGACGGTGCGCCCTCTCGGGCAGGCGGCGGCCCGGCTGCGGCTGGCCCGCCCGCTGCCGCTGCGGGTCGGCGACATCGGCGTGCTGCGCGATCCGGGTGCACACCGGATCGCCGCCGGGGTCGAGGTGCTCGACGTCCGGCCGCCGGCGCTGCGGAGGCGCGGTGCGGCGCGGGCCCGGGCCGCGGAGCTGGCCGACGGGCGGCCCCGGCCCCCCGTCTGCGCACGCCGCAGCGAACTGCGCGCGATGGGTCTGCCCGAGCGCGGTCTGCGGATCGACGAGTGGGTGATCGACGAAAGCTGGTGGGCCGAGCGCTGTCAGCATGTGGTGCCGGCGGTGGAGCGGTGGTCGACGGAGAACGACATCGCGGCCGGAATGCCGGCGGAGGCACTGCGCCGAGCACTCGGCCTGCCCGCCCCCGAGCTGATCGCGCCGCTGATCGAGGGCACCGGACTCGAAGTCTCGCAAGGGCGGGTGCGCAAGCCCGGGGTGCAGCTACCCGAGCGGGTGGACCATGCGGTGCGCGAGGTGGAGAAGCTGCTGGCCGCCGCGCCGTTCCGGGCTCCGGAGGCCGACGCCTTGACCGCCCTCGGGCTGGGCTCCAAGGAACTGGCGGCCGCGGTACGGGCCGGCCGGCTCACCCGGATCGCGACAGGCGTGGTGTTGGGCCCCGACGTTGTCGACGCCGCGGCGGCGATCCTGGCCGGCCTCCCCCAGCCGTTCACCGTCGCCGAGGCCAAGCGCGCCCTGGACACCACCCGGCGCGTGGCCGTTCCGCTCCTGGAACTTCTTGACCGCCAACGGATTACGCGGGCAAATAGCGACGGTACCCGGCTGGTGTCGAACAACCGAGCGGGGTGACCGACCCCGTTACTGGTACAGTGGGGTTCGGAGCGCCGGGAAGCCTGGTCGGCATGGTTGTTCATACCTGCCCGAAAGGTGCTTCAGTGCAAGACATTTCGACGTCACCGCCCCATACCGGCATAGGTGCGCACGAAAAGCGGCGGCCCCCAAGGATTTCCCAACTCGGCCGCGCACTGCGCCAGGATCTCGTGGGCGGCATCCTGCTACTCGGGGCCGCCGTTGCCGCGCTCGTATGGGCCAATTCACCGTGGTCCCAGAGCTATCACGACTTACGTGCGTGGAGTTTCGGCCCGGAGTCGCTGCATCTGAACCTGACACTGGCGGCCTGGGCCGCCGACGGCCTGCTCGCCATCTTCTTCTTCGTCGTCGCACTCGAACTCAAACGCGAATTCGTGCACGGCGAACTGCGCGATGCGCGCCGCGCATCGGTTCCCGTCATCGCCGCGCTCTGCGGCATCGCGGTACCGGCCGTCGCCTATGTCGCCGTCAACAGCATCGCAGGATCGGATGCGTTGCAGGGCTGGGCGATTCCGGCGGCCACAGACATCGCCTTCGTGCTCGCGGTGCTGGCCGTTATCGGCAGGAACCTGCCGTCGAGTCTGCGCGTCTTCCTGCTGACCCTGGCCGTCGTCGACGATCTCATCGCCATCACGATCATCGCGGTGGTCTACACCAGCTCGCTGGCTTTCGCGCCGCTGCTGGCCGCCGTTGTTCCGCTGACGCTGTTCGCCTGGCTGGTGCGGCGCTACCCGACGCGGTGGTGGCTGTTGCTCCCGGTCGGTGCGCTCACCTGGGCATTGGTTCACGCAGCAGGCATCCATGCGACGATCGCCGGCGTGGCGCTCGGCCTGGTGGTACCCGCTGCGAAGTGGTGCGAGCGCTACGAGCATGCCGTCCGCCCGATCTCCGCGGGCTTCGCGGTGCCCGTGTTCGCACTCCTGGCGGCAGGCGTCACCGTCGGCGGGATCTCAGGTCTCGCACAGTCGCTGACCGAACCGGTGACGCTCGGGATCATCGTCGGGCTGGTGGTCGGGAAGGTCGTGGGTATCGCAGGGGTCACGCTGTTGATCAAGACCTTCACCCGCGCGGGCGCCGGCTTGCACCCAGTCGACATCTGCGGCGTCGCCCTGCTGGCCGGTATCGGGTTCACGGTGTCGTTGCTGATCGGGGATCTCGCGTTCGACGGCGGGACCGTCACCGACCACGTGCGGATCGGCGTGCTCACCGGGTCACTGCTCTCGGCGCTGCTCGGCGCCACGATCCTCGGGATCCGCAACCGGATGTATCGGCGCGCAGCGGCCGAGCCGCACCCGCTGTGACGTGGCCGCCCACGCTGATCGCCGGATTCATCCCGCGGTGTCGGGGTATACCGAGGCGTCCGACGCGGGACGCGGTGGTTGCGAACCCAACGGATCGACGGTTGGATCGAGGCAGCGACCAGGACGGAGGTGACGGTGGGCATCAAGGACATGTTCGAGTCCTGGCCGGTGTACCGCCAGCTCACCGGCGACGACCCGCTGGGCCGGGGTAAGGCCGCGCAGTCCCGCCGATCGCTGGAGCTGACGCCACGCACCGCCGAGGCCGACAGCGTCGCCCACTCCGTGTGCCCGTTCTGCGCGGTCGGCTGCGCGCAGAAGGTGTACGTCAAGGACGGCAAGGTCACCCAGATCGAGGGCAACCCGGACAGCCCGATCTCCCGCGGCCGCCTGTGCCCCAAAGGATCCGCGAGCAAGCAACTTGTCACCGGTCCGCAGCGCGAGACCACGGTGCGTTACCGCCCGCCATATGCCACCGACTGGCAGGACCTCGACCTCGACACGGCGATGGACATGATCGCGGACCGGGTGCTCGACGCCCGCGCCAAGGGGTGGCAGGACTTCGACAAGGACCGGAACACCCTGCGCCGCACCATGAGTATCGCCAGTCTCGGCGGCGCGACCCTGGACAACGAAGAGAACTATCTGATCAAGAAGCTGTTCACCGCGCTCGGCGCGCTGCAGATCGAGAACCAGGCGCGTATTTGACACAGCGCCACGGTTCCCGGTCTGGGAGCCTCCTTCGGTCGCGGCGGGGCGACGGACTACCAGCAGGATCTCGCCAACTCTGACTTCATCGTCATCATGGGTTCCAACATGGCCGAGGCCCACCCGGTCGGATTCCAATGGGTGATGGAGGCCAAGTCCCGCGGCACGCAGGTATTCCACATCGATCCCCGGTTCACCCGCACCAGCGCGCTGGCCGACCGCCACGTCGCGCTGCGCGCCGGCAGTGACATCGCGTTCCTCGGCGGGGTCATCAACTACATCCTGAGCAACGAGCTCGACTTCAGGGAGTACGTCACCGCCTACACCAACGCCGCGTTCATCGTCGACGAACGCTTCCAGGACGCCGAGGATCTCGACGGCCTGTTCTCCGGCTACGACGACGAGACCGCGTCCTACGACCCGTCGACCTGGCAGTACGAGAGCACCGACCCCGAAACCGGGGGCGCGGAGGCCAAAGAGGAGAGCACGGCCTACGAATCGGGGTCCGGCGGCCCGCCGGTCGAGGGCGGTGCGGGCGACATCCCGAACGATCCGACGCTGCAGCACCCGCGCTGCGTCTACCAGATCCTCAAGCGGCACTACGCCCGCTACACCCCCGAGATGGTCGAGCGGGTGTGCGGCGTGCCTGCCGAGCAGTTCCTCGACGTCGCCCGCAAGTGGACCGCGGCGTCGGGCCGGGAGAAGACCGCCGCGCTGGTCTACAGCGTCGGCTGGACCCAGCACACGCTGGGCGCGCAGTTCATCCGTGCCGGTGCGATCATCCAGTTGCTGCTGGGCAACATCGGCCGCCCGGGCGGCGGGGTGTTCGCGCTGCGGGGGCACGCCAGCATCCAGGGTTCCACCGACGTGCCGACGCTGTTCAACCTGTTGCCCGGGTACCTCGCGATGCCTCGGGCCGGCCACGAGACGCTGGCCGACTACCTCGACGACATCAAGAGCCGCAACCAGAAGGGCTTCTGGTACAACGCGGACACCTACATGGTGTCGCTGCTCAAGGAGTACTGGGGCGAGCACGCGACCGCCGACAACGACTTCTGCTTCGACTACTTGCCGCGCATCAACGGCGACCACGGCACGTACCGCACCGTGATGGACATGGTCGACGGCAAGATCTCCGGTTACTTTCTGCTGGGCCAGAATCCGGCCGTCGGCTCGGCGCACGGCCGGTTGCAGCGCCTGGGTATGGCCAACCTCGACTGGTTGGTGGTGCGCGACCTCGTGATGATCGAGAGCGCGACGTTCTGGAAGGACGGCCCGGAGATCGAGACCGGGGAGATCACCCCCGAGGAGTGCCGCACCGAGGTGTTCTTCTTCCCGGCGGCCTCGCACGTCGAGAAGTCGGGCACCTTCACCCAGACCCAGCGGATGCTGCAGTGGCGGGAGCAAGCCGTGGAACCGCCCGGCGACGCACGTAGCGAGCTGTGGTTCTTCTACCACCTCGGTCGCCGGATCCGCGAAAAGCTCGCCGGCTCAACCGATCAGCGCGACCGTCCGATCCTGGACCTCTGGTGGGACTACGAGCTCGACGGCGACGAACCGTCAGGGGAGGACGTTCTGCGCCGCATCAACGGCGTCGACCTCACCACCGGTCGCGCGGTCGACGGCTATCTCGACCTGAAAGCCGACGGCAGCACGGCCTGCGGCTGCTGGATCTACAGCGGCGTGTACGCCGACGAGGTCAACCAGGCCGCCCGACGCAAACCGCACACCGAGCAGGGGCCCTACGACAACGAGTGGGGCTGGACGTGGCCACTGAATCGTCGGGTGCTCTACAACCGGGCGTCGGCCGATCCGCAGGGCCGGCCGTGGAGCGAACGCAAGAAGCTGGTGTGGTGGGATCCGGACAAGGGTGAGGCCGGCGAGTGGACCGGCTATGACATCCCGGACTTCGAGAAGAACAAGCCGCCGAACTACCGCCCGTCGCCCGAGGCGGTGGGCGTGGCGGCGTTGCGCGGTGATGACGCGTTCGTGATGCAGGCCGACGGGAAGGCGTGGTTGCTCGCCCCGAACGGCGTGCTCGACGGTCCGCTCCCCACACACTACGAACCGCACGAGTCGCCGGTCCGCAACCCGCTGTACCGCCAGCAGGGCAACCCGGCGCGCAAAGTGTATGGGCGAGCGGACAATCCGTCGAACCCGTCGTGGCCGGACGCGCACGGCGAAGTGTTCCCGTACGTGTTCACCGCCGCACGGCTCACCGAGCACCACACCGCGGGTGGCATGAGCCGCCAGCTGCCGTACCTGGCCGAACTGCAGCCCGGTCTGTTCGTCGAGGTATCACCGGAACTGGCGGCCGAACGCGGGCTGACGCACATGGAGTGGGCACACGTGGTGACGAGCAGGACGGCGGTGGACGCCCGCGTGTTCGTCACCGACCGGATGCGGCCGCTGCGGGTGGACGACCGCAAGGTGCACCAGATCTGGATGCCGTACCACTGGGGCAACCAGGGTCTGATCGAGGGCGACGTCGTCAACGACCTGCTCGGTGTGGTGGCCGACCCCAACGTCTTCATCCAGGAGAGCAAGGTCGCGACGTGCGACATCCGGCCGGGCCGGCGGCCACGCGGTGCGCAGCTACTCGAGTACGTGCGGATGTACCGCGACCGCGCGGGCATCACGCCGGAGACGGGTACCGACCTCGACACCACGCAGAACTCGACCGACCATACGGAGCAGACACCTTGAGCAACAACAGTTTCTACGGTCCGCTCCATGACGTGGCCGGCGACGCCGGGTACACCGAGCCCCCGCCGCGCGTGGGCTTCTTCACCGACACGTCGGTGTGCATCGGCTGCAAGGCCTGCGAGGTCGCGTGCAAGGAGTGGAACGAGGTGCCCGTCTCAGGAGAAGGCGACGGGTTCAACCTGCTCGGGATGTCGTTCGACAACACCGGTGAGCTGGGCGCGAATTCGTGGCGGCACGTTGCGTTCATCGAGCAACCGGGCCGCACACCGATCGAGCCCGAGGACCTCGGCATGCCGGGTTTCGAGCGGCCCGGCGACACCATGGCTCCGGAAACCCGGCAGGACTTCCGCTGGCTGATGGCCTCGGATGTGTGCAAGCACTGCACCCACGCGGGCTGCCTCGACGTCTGCCCCACCGGCGCGCTGTTCCGGACCGAGTTCTCGACTGTCGTTGTGCAGCAGGACATCTGCAACGGCTGCGGCTACTGCGTGTCCGGCTGCCCGTACGGGGTGATCGAGCGCCGGGAGGGCGACGGCCGGGCGTGGAAGTGCACGCTGTGCTACGACCGGTTGCACGACGGTCTCGAACCGGCCTGCGCCAAGGCCTGCCCCACCGACTCGATCCAGTTCGGCGTCCTCGACGAGCTGCGGGAGCGGGCGGCGTTGCGCGTCGAGGAGTTGCATGCGCAGGGGCTGAGCGAGGCGCGGCTGTATGGACACGATCCCAACGACGGCGTCGGCGGCGACGGCGCGTTCTTCCTGCTGCTCGACGAACCCGAGGTGTACGGCCTGCCGCCGGATCCGGTGGTGCCGACCCGGGATGCGGGCGCCATGTGGCGCTACGCGGGGGTGGCGGCCTCGGCGCTGGTGGGTATCGCGGTGTCGGCGTTCCTCGGGAGAAGCTGATGCGCGAGAAGCTCAGCGACACCGGAGCCAACGACGTGCACGCCCGGCCCGCACAACGCAGGGGCGGCCGCGACGACATGGCCGTGGCGCCCGCCGACTTCCGGTCCTACTACGGGCGGCAGATCCTCAAGACGCCCGTGTGGAACTGGATGATCGCGGCCTATCTGTTCAGCGGCGGGCTGTCGGCGGGGTCGGCGTTGCTGGCCGCGGGCGCGGACCTGACCGGCCGGCCGCAGCTGCGGCGGGTGTCACGGGTCGGTGCGTTGGTGAGTCTGCTGGCGAGCATGTATTTCCTGATCGGCGATCTGGGCCGCCCGGAGCGGTTCCACCACATGCTGCGGGTGGCCAAACCGAGTTCCCCGATGAGTATGGGGACGTGGTTGCTCGGCGGTTACGGACCCGGCGCGGGCCTGGCCGCAGTGGCCGAACTGATACCCGCGCGAATCCGGGCCACGCGGCTGGGCCGGTTGGTCGGGTGGCTGGCACGCCCGGCCGGGATCGAGGCCGCCGCGGTGGCCCCGGGCGTCGCGTCCTACACCGCGGTTCTGTTGTCGCAGACCGCGGTTCCCGCCTGGCGCGAGGCGCATCCGTATCTGCCGTTCGTCTTCACCGGGTCGGCGGCGGCCAGCGGGGCAGGCCTGGGCATGCTGCTGGCGCCGGTGAGCGAGACCGGTCCGGCGCGGCGGATGGCGGTGGCCGGAGCGGCGCTGGAGGTGGCGGCGTCGCGGACGATGGAGCACCGGCTCGGTCTCGTCGGTGAGGCGTACACGACGGGCCGCCCGCATCGGTTGCGGCAGACCTCGGAGGTCCTCACCGTCGCGGGGGCGGTCGGCGCGGTGGTGGCGGGCCGGCGGCGCTGGGCGGTGGCCGCCTCAGGCGCCGCGCTACTCGTCGGCAGCGCGCTGCAGCGCTTCGGAGTGTTCGAGGCCGGCGTCGCATCGACCAAGGACCCGAAATACGTTGTGGTGCCTCAGCGGGAGCGATTGAACTCCCGCGGTTGACCAGACGGGTCAGGCCGCGCTCAACTCGACCACGTCGTCGATTTTGGCGTACAGGGCGAGGATTCCGGACAGGCCGGTGATCTCGATCGGCCGCACGGTGGCCGGGCCGTCGGCGACGACCGCGAACATGATGGTGTCGCCGGCTTCGGAGCGGGTGACGTCGAGGACGTGCAACCCGGCCGCGGCCAGGAAGCTGACGCCGGACAGGTCGAGCACCAGGATCTGCGGGCGCTCGGCGAGAGCCGATCGGATTGCGGCAAGGAACTTCGGCGCGGTCACCATGTCGACGGCGCCGGTGATCTCCAGGATCAACGCCTCGTCACGGCGGATCTCGCGGATGGTGACGTCGGGGACGGGGATGAAATGTGGGTCGGAACGAAAATCGTTCATTGTGGGCCTCAATGCCTCTACCGTCACGCGATCGACGGATGAGATGCTAGCGAGGCTCTGGTTTTAAACCCCTACTCTGATAGACCCAGCCTAATCCTGTTGGGCGCGCTTGGCTATAGCGCAGGTGAGTCGGTCTCAGTCGCGGTTG
This sequence comes from Mycobacterium sp. 852013-51886_SCH5428379, assembly GCF_001665575.1. Taxonomy (GTDB): domain Bacteria; phylum Actinomycetota; class Actinomycetes; order Mycobacteriales; family Mycobacteriaceae; genus Mycobacterium. Next base: position 93,669 of record NZ_LZSU01000037.1, read on the forward strand.
CGCAGCGATTCGAGCAGTTGCTCGGCGACGGTGTGGAGTTTGACGTTCGACTCCTGCGACCTCCTGACCAACCGGTCGAACGCCTCGTCGGGGGAACAGCCGTGCACGGCCTGCAACGCCCCTTTGGCCTGGTCGATCACCGCGCGCGAGGTCAGTGCGCGCTGCAGATTTTCGGTGGTGTCGCGGCTCTGCTGCCAGCGTCGGGCGTTGGCGATGGCCGCACCGGCGGTGACGGTGTAGAGCCGCATGAGTTCCTCGTCGAACGGGTCGAAAGCGCCCGCGGTGAAGCTGTAGACGTTGAGCGAACCGAACAGCTCGGCGTCCGATCCGGGCGGGCCCACCAGCAGCGGCACCGACAGCGTCGCCGAGACGGCCTCGCTCCGGGCCGCGGCGACGAAGCGCGGCCACCGGCGCTCCTGCTCGGACGAGATCTCCTCCAGCGCCACCCGTACCGGTTGGCGGCTGGTGGCGCACTCCAGGCACGGACCGGCCCCGTCGTCGTTCTGCGCGGTGTCCAGGTCGTGGGAGCGCTCGTCGGTCCACGCTGCGGTCCGCGCAGCGTGATCGTCGATGACGGTCAGCGAGACGCCGTCCGCGTCGGGGATCGCCCGGGCCGCGGCCTGCGCCACCCGGTCCAGCACCGCGTCCAGGGGTTCCTCGGCGGCGAACACATCGTGCAGGGACATGATCGCCTGCGACGTCGTCGCCAGTCGGTCGAGCTCGCCGGGACGCTCGATGGTCATGGGTCGCCTCGCCTTCTCACCGACTCGTTATCGCCCAGTGATTCGTCGCAGCGAACGTCTCGGATGGGCCGGATTCTGGCACGCGTCATGCGGTGCCGACGCCGAATCCACTGCAGTAGTGCGCGAGCACCCGCAGGTGCGGCAGCAACGCCGCCAGCTCGTCGGGCTCGCCCGCCGGATGCAACCGCAGGACGAATCGCCGCGGGCCGCCCGCTCCGACCGTCAACACCGGCCGACGGTCCGGCGCGGCGTCCCCCCAGGCGGCGCGTTCGACGCGCTCACCTGCGCCTGCGTCGGTGATCTCGGCGATCGACCAGGCGGCGACGTCCGGGCGGGCGGCCACCTGTTCGGCCAGGCAGGTCAGCGCCTGCACGGGCGAGGACGGGCGCATCCGATCGAGACAGGCGACCACCTGGGAGACCAGGTCCTGGGGCGCCGCCGCGACGGACCCCAGCTCGGCGCCCTCGATGTGGGAGCGGCGATCCCGCGCCTGTTTGGCCTCGATCAGCGCCGCGTCGGCGACGGCGATCAGCTCGACACCGGTCTGGGTCCCGGTCTGTGAAGCCGCGACCCCCCACGTCATCGTCGCGCGGTGTGCCGCCCCCGCGTCCACCGCCGCGCAGACCCGCCGGATCACCTCCTGGGCGTCCTGCCGGTTCGCGTCGGCCAGAACGGCGCAGAACTCGTCGCCGCCGAGGCGCGCCACCACGGAGCCGGGATGGTCGCGCACCGCGGCGGTCAGGGCGTCGGCCACCACCCGCAGCAGCGCGTCACCGGCCGCATGCCCGTACCGGTCGTTGACGTTCTTGAAGTCGTCGAGATCGCACACCACCACGGCCCGGCGCCCGTCGTCGCCGTCCAACGTCTCCAGGTGCACGTCCAGGCCCCGGCGGTTGGCCAGCTGGGTCAGCGGATCCTCGTAGGAGTACCGCCACACCGTGCTGAACAGTTCGGCGCGGCCGATCGCCACCGCCACGTGCGCGGCGATCGCCTGTATCAGCTGGACGTCGTCTGGGCCGAACCGGCGACCGTCGGTGCCCGACGCCCACAACTCACCCCACATGGCGCCGTCGTGCATGATCGCGACGGCGACCTCGCTCTCCTTGCCCAGGCGGTGCAGCACGGTCAGGCTGCCGCCCAGCGGCGGTGGGGCGTCGATCGCGTTGATGTAGTGCGCGCCGTGCTGCAGCAACCGTTTGACGTGCGCTTCCTCGGCGAGGGCGTAGGTCTCGTCCTCCGGCCAGCGTTCCTCACCCGGTCCGAGGTCACCGACGTTGATCAGGGTGCGCAGGATGTCCTCGTCGCGTTCCCAGCGGCTGATCGACAGCGATGCGGCCCCGAGGGCCCGCAGCGACTGTTCGGCGATCACCTCGAGCGCCTCGTCGAAGAAGTCGGCCCGCATCACCGCGTGCGAGATGTTCAGCAGCGCCCGCAGCTGCGGCACGGTACTGCCGTAGTGCTGCGCGACGACGTCGTCGGCGAGGTCGACCATGCGGGTACGGCCGCGCCGCCACCTGTCGCGCGCCGGCCGGTCTGTCATCACTGCTGCTCCCCCACGAAGCGGCGCCGACCCCGGCGCCGTGCAGCACATTACCGGGGTGCGGCAGGATCGACGTCGATGTCTGACGACGTGCGGTCCGACGACCGCCCGGCGCCTGCCGATCGGCGGCGCCACCTGGTGCGGCTCGCACTGTTCATGGCGTTCCTGGCCGGGCTGTTCTACCTGTTCACCGTCACGCGGGCGGTCGACGTCGAGCAGGTGCGCGCTGCCGTCGCGGCGACCGGCCCGGCCGCGCCGCTGACCTACGTGGTGGTCTCCGCGCTGCTCGGCGCGCTGTTCGTGCCGGGGCCGATCCTCGCGGCCGGCAGCGGGGTGCTGTTCGGACCACTGCTGGGCACCGCGGTCACCCTCGGGGCCACGGTCGGCACCGCGGCCGTGGCCTCCCTCGCCGGCCGCCGCGCGGGCCGGGACAGTGCGCGTGCGCTGCTCGGGCCGGACCGCTCCGACCGGCTCGACGCACTGATCGACCGGGGCGGTCTGTGGGCGGTCGTCGGGCAGCGGTTCGTGCCGGGGGTGTCCGACGCCCTGGCCTCCTACGGGTTCGGCGCGTTCGGGGTGCCGCTGTGGCAGATGGTGGTCGGCGCGCTGATCGGGTCGCTGCCGCGCGCGTTCGTCTACACCGCGCTGGGAGCGTCGGTCGGCGAACCGTCGTCACCGCTGCTGTTCACCGCGATCGCCGTGTGGTGCATCACCGCGGTGGTGGGGGTGTTCGCCGCGCGCAGCGGCTATCGGCGCTGGCGGGCGCACCGCCCGCCGCCCGAACCGTCGGTGTGAACTCACTCTCAATCCCGGTCACCGGCCGGCGGGCGGTTTGGCCGCGCCGCCACTCGGGGAAGGCTCTGTCGGGTCGCCGAGGACGTCACCGATGACGCCGCGATCCGTCCGCCCCCGATTCAAGGAGCAGACAGCTTCATGCCTGAAACCCTCCAGCTCGAATCCGCCACCCATTTCGCCGTCACCGCCGCCTGGGTGGCGGGTGCCGTCGCCGTCGCGTACGGGGTGGGTCTGTTGATCACCTGGCTGGTGCAGCGGCTGGGCCGCCGGTCCGCGGTGGTGTGCGACATCGCCCAACTCAGCCGCAGCCCGGTGCGCGCGACCCTGATGGTGATCGCCGCGACGGCCGCGCTACGCCGCACCTCCGACGCGCAGGCGAGCTGGCGGGGATGGCTGGACCACACCCTGGTGATCGCGCTGATCGCGACCATCACCTGGCTGATCGCCACTTTCGTGCTGGTGGCCGAACGTCAGGTGATCAAGCGGTTCGCCGGCGGCGACACCGGGCTGACCGACGCCGACCGGCACCGCCGCAAGATCCGCACCCAGGTCACCACCCTGCGCCGGTTGGCGATCGCGGTGGTCGTGGTGCTCGGCGGGGCGGCCGCGCTGATGACGTTCCCGTCGTTCAGCGACATCGGCAAGACGCTGTTCGCCTCGGCCGGTGTGCTGTCGGTGGTGGCCGGCCTGGCCGCGCAGACCTCGCTGGGTTCGGTGTTCGCCGGCATCCAGATCGCGTTCTCCGACGCGATCCGGGTCGGCGACGTCGTGGTGCTCGAGGAGGAGTGGGGCCGCATCGAGGAGATCACCCTGACCTACGTCGTCGTCCACCTGTGGGACGAGCGCCGCCTGGTGCTGCCCTGCACGTACTTCACCACCACGCCGTTCCAGAACTGGACCCGCAACGCCACCGAGCTGCTCGGTACCGCCGAACTCGACGTGGACTTCACCGTGCCGTTCGACGACATGCGCACCGAGCTGGACCGGCTGCTGAAGAACAACCCGCTGTGGGACCGACGCGTCGGGGTGCTCCAGGTGACCGACGCTGTCGACGGATACGTCCGGGTCCGGATGCTGGTCAGCGCCTCCAACGCCGGCGCGCTGTTCGACCTGCGCTGCGACGTCCGCGAGGGCATGGTCGAGTGGCTGCAGCGCACCAATCCCGGCGCCCTGCCGCGCCGCCGCATCGACCACCAGACCGATGCGATCCCGCAGCTGCAGACCGCGGGTGCACCGCGGCGCGGGTCGAAGGCGGATTCGGGGCTGTTCACCGGCAATCCCGACGCCGAGCGGCGCGGATCCGCGCTGACGGCCACCGACCGGGCACCATGACCGGAGGATGAGACTCCCGCTTCTACGCCGACCGAGGTCCGTGCCCGTCGCCGGCCCGACCGGTCACACCAGATCTCCGGCCAGGTCCCCGGCCGCCCGTGCCGAGCTGACCCTGGCGACGTTCAACATCTGGTTCAACGACCACCACGCGCCCGAGCGGTACCGGGCGATCGCCGACCTGCTGGCCGCCCGGTCGCCGGACGTCGTCGTGCTACAGGAGGTCACCCCGGCCGCGTGGGACGTGTTCACCGGCCAGGACTGGATCCGCGAGCACTATCACCGGGCCGCGGTCGTCGGTGGCGACGCCGGCAACTACGGAATGGCCCTGCTGTCCCGGCTGCCGCTGACCGACGTCACCTACCGACGGCTGCCGAGCCGCCTGTCGCGGGGTTTCCTGCGCGGCCGCTGTGCGGTCGGCAGTGCGGATCTCGTGATCGGCAACGTCCATCTGGACAGCGGTAAGCAACGCGCCCGGCTGCGGGCCCGCCAACTGCGCCGGATCGTCCGAGCGCTTCGTCGGACCGGTGACGCCGTGCTGCTCGGCGACTTCAACATGCGGGACTCCGAGAACCACCGGATCGCGGCGGCGTACCGCGACGTGTGGCCGGCGCTGCGTCCCGGCGACCCAGGTTACACCGAGGACACCGACATCAACCTCATGCGCTGGGACAGCAAGCCCAAACACCGGCAGGTGCGCTTCGACCGGGTCCTGCTCAAGGGCGACCGGTGGACTGCGGCGGAGATCGATCTGCTGGGCACCGAGCCGATCTCGCCGGAGCTGCCGCGGATCTTCCCGTCCGATCACTTCGGGCTGTGGTGCCGGCTGGTCCGCACGGGCCCCCCAGCCGTACCCGTGCGTGGGCCTACACTGCTGGACCGGTGGAAGGGGGTGCGGTGGAGTCGATTCCGGTCATCGCGCTGACCGGTTACCTGGGTGCCGGGAAGACGAGCCTGCTCAACCATGTGCTGCGCGCACCCGACGCCCGCATCGGCGTGGTCATCAACGACTTCGGTGAACTCAACGTCGACGCCGCCCTGGTCACCGGTCAGGTCGACGAGCCCGCGTCGATCGCCGGCGGCTGCATCTGCTGTCTGCCCGACGAAGGCGGGCTCAACGCCGCGCTGGAGAAGCTCGCCGACCCGCGGTTGGGGCTGGACGCGATCATCGTGGAGGCCAGCGGACTGGCCGAGCCGGTGGCGATCTCGCGGATCATCCGGTTCAGCGGCGCCGAACGGGTGCGCCCCGGCGGGGTGGTCGACGTCATCGACGCCGCACGGCATTTCGAGACGGTGGACTCCGGCGGGGTGCCACCCGCCCGGTACGCCGCGGCGTCGCTGGTCGTGGTCAACAAACTCGACCAGCTGGCCGAGGACACCCGGGACACCGAACTCGCGCGGATCGAGGCGCGGATCCGCGAGTGCAATCCCGACGCCCACATCGTGGCGACCGTCGGGGGCCGGGTCGATCCGACGCTGCTCTACGACGTCGCCGACGACGCCGACCCCGGGTCGGGTCAGCTGTCCCTGCGCGAACTGCTGATCGATGACGAGGCGCAGCACCACCATGTGCATGCGGTGTCGGTCAGCTCGACCAGCGAGGGATGTGTGGATCCGGAGGCGCTGCTCGACTTCGCGGAGGCTCCGCCGGCCGGCGTGTACCGGATCAAGGGGACGGTGGCGGTGCGCTACCGCGACCGGATGCGCCGCTACGTCCTGCACGTGGTGGGCCCGTCGGTGCACGTCACGGCGGCGCCGGCGGCGGCGCGCACCAACGGTCTCGTCGCCATCGGCACCGGCTTCGACACCGACGAGGTCCGGGCCCGGGTGGATGCCGCGATCCGGCCGCGCGAGGGGTCGGCCTCGACGGCCGGGATCCGACGGCTGCAGCGGTACCGCCGGCTGAGCGTCTAGCTCTCGCTGCCGCCGACCTCGGCGGGTAGGGGCGGTCCCAGCGGGACGGTCGAGGTGGGCGTCGAGGCGGGGGGCTTCGCGGTGCCCGCTGCGGCGGGGCCCTGGAACTCGAGCATCGCCTCTTCGCGGAGTACGGTGTCACCGGCGCTGACGGTGAGGTCGTCCGCCGAGACGGTGTAGGTGACGCCGTCGTTCTCGGCGGTGTACACGCCCTCCCCGGCAGACTCGGCGGGCAGGATCAGCTTTGCGCCGTCCCGCACCCGCACGCCGCGGTAGGTGTAGTCGCCGTCGGCCGACTTGCAGATCGCGATGCGCGACGACGCGGTGTAGCCGAAGGCGACGGCGGTCGCCGGGGAAGCGCACCGCGCTGTCGAGTCGACGTACCCCTGCGCATCGCTGGTAGGTGCAGCCGCCGAGGGGGCGGCGCCGGCGGCAAAGAGCGCAGCACACGCGACGGCGCCTGCGGACAGGCTGAGAAGGGCGATCCGGAAGCGGGGCATCACACCCCACGACACCACGGCACGCTTCGCGCGCGCGAGGGCCGTGGCCGAGTCAGCGCCGAATCGTTAGCGTCCCGACACCCGCGGCAACGTCCGGTTGGCGGTCCGCACGGCGAGATAGATCAGGGTCGTGGTGACCACGAACAGCGGCCAACCCATGGCGATGCGGGCCACGGCCAGCGGCCCCTCCTGCCCGCTGTCATACAGGTGGTCCTGCACCAGGAACCGCGCCCAGGACACCGCCGCCATCACCAGCGTCACCCCGTCGAAGATCCGGCGCACCTGCCGGTTGCGGCGCCAGGAGCCGTCGCGGCCGGTCACTTTCGCCCACACCACCCCGACGAGCGGTCTGCGGACCACCACCGACGCGGTGAACGCCACGGCCAGCACGAGATACATCAGGATGCCGGGCAGGTAGAAGTCCTTGGCCTGGCCGGTGGCGAACGCCAGACCCGCGCACACGGCCACGCCGGCGAACCCGAACAGCGAGGGACGCAGGGGTTCACGCCGGCTCAGCTGCCAGATCAGCAGGACCGCCGCCACCACAACCGCCGCCGCCGTGGCCGGCCGGAGCCCCGCCGCGGCCGACGTCGCCGCGAACACCGCCACCGGCAGCGCTGTCTGCACCAGGCCGCGGAAACCGCCGGCACGGGCCAGCAGATCCTCGATCGGGGTCCCCGCGTCGGTCATGTCTGCCGAGCGTAGTGGGCACCCCGATTAGGGTGGGCCCATGAGCGGCGGCGAGCAGCGCGCCGGGGTGGAGCTGACGAACCTCGACCAGGAGCTGGGCCCCGACTCCGGTGCCACCAAGCGCGATCTGGTCGACTACCTCGACGCCGTGGCCGACCGGATCGTGCCGGGCCTCGCGGGCCGCGCGCTCACCGTGCTGCGGGTATTGCGCGGCCGGGCGCCGTTCATGCAGAAGAACGCCTCGAAGTACACGCCGGACTGGATCAGGACGGTGTCCATCTGGGCCGACGCCTCCCGGCGCGAAGTGCGGTATCCGGTGTGCGACGACCGGCGCACGCTGCTGTGGCTGGCCAACCAGCGCGCGGTCGAGTACCACCCGAGCCTGGGGCTGGCCGACCACATCTACCGCCCCACCCACCTGATCCTCGATCTCGATCCGCCCGAGGGCCGTGACTTCGCGGCCGTCGTCGCGGTGGCGCATCTGGTGCGGCGGGCGCTGGACGATTGCGGGCTCGCCGGTGCGGTCAAGACCAGCGGCGCCAAGGGGCTGCACGTGTTCGTCCCCGTCGACGACAGCGCCGGAGCCGACGACGTGGCGGCGGCCACCCGGGCGCTCGCCGCCCGCACCGAGGCCCTGGACTCCGCGATCGCCACCACCGCGTTCGTCGTGGCCGACCGCGGCGGCAAGGTGTTCGTCGACTCGACCCGGGCCGGCGGCGCGACGGTGGTGGCCCCCTACAGCCCGCGGTTCCGCCCGGGCACCCCAGTCTCGTTCCCGGTGACGTGGGCGGAGCTCGACGCCGTACATCCGTCGGACTTCACGGTGCGCACGGCGGTCGACGTGCTCGGCGATCGCGACCCGTGGGCCGAGCAGATGCCCGCACCGCAGTCCCTGCCCGCCGACCTCGTCGCGCAGGGCCACACCATCCCCGTCGCCCGCGTCGCGGCGATGCACGAGGGCAAACGCCGCGCCCAGGCCCGCCGAGCCGACACGAACTCGGATTCGTAAGACACCAATCACCCGATTCTGCGTCTGCTCGCGCCGGACGATGAAAAACTGAGCGAGTGCCCAGCACCTCTGCCTCCACCGTCACCACCCACCCCGGAATCTGCCGCATCTGTTCGGCACACTGCGGCGTCCTGGCCACCGTGGTCGACGGCCGGCTCACGAAGGTCACCGGTGATCCCGACAATCCGCTGTTCAAGGGCTACTCCTGCGCCAAGGGCCGGGCCCTGCCGGAGATCCACAACAACCCCGGCCGGCTGTTGCACAGCCAGAAGCGGCAGCCCGACGGCACCTACGCCGCGATCGAGGCCGAGCGGGCGATGGACGAGATCGCGGACCGCCTGCAGGAGCTGATCTCCGAACACGGCCCGCGTTCGGTCGCGCTGTATCTCGGCACCAACGGTCTGCCCTACCCGGCGTCGGCCCTCATGGCGAACGCCTTCATCCGCGGAATCGAATCGCCGATGTTCTTCACCGCCAACACGATCGACCAACCGGGTAAGCAGATCGCCCTCGCCGCGCACGGCCACTGGCTGGGCGGCGACATCGACTTCCACGAAGCTGACAGCTGGCTGCTGATCGGGACCAATCCCCTGGTATCCAAGGCGATCGGTATCCCCGGCCAGAATCCGGCGCAGAATCTGCGATCGGCGATCGGCCGCGGGATGAAGCTGATCGTCATCGACCCGCGCCGGTCGCAGACCGCGGCGCGGGCCGCCATCCACCTCCAGCCGCGCCCGGGCGAGGACGTCACGATCGTGGCGGGCATGATCAACCTGATCATCAACGAAAAGCTATGCGACTACGACTTTCTCGCCGAACACGTCGAGGGTTTCGAGGCGCTGGCCGAAGCGACCGCCGGCTTCACCCCCGACTACGTCGCCGAACGCGCCGACATCCCGCTGCAGCAGTTCCTCGAAGCCACCCGGCTCTTCGCCACCTACGGCGACCGCCCCGGGATGGTGAACGCGGGCACCGGCGCCAACTTCGCGCTGCACGGCAGCCTGCTCGAATACCTGTGCCTGTGCCTGACCACCATCTGCGGCCGCTGGCAGCGCGCCGGCGAGAAGGTGACGCGGCCCAACACCCTGATGCCCGCCTTCACCGCCAAGGCCCAGGCCCATCCGCCGTACGAGGGGTGGGGTTACGGCGAGCGGTTGCGGGTGCGCGGCTTGACCGACACCGTCGCCGGGATGCCGACCGCGGCGCTGGCCGACGAGATCCTGCTCGAGGGCGACGGTCAGGTCAAGGCGTTGATCTGTATCGGCGGCAACCCGATGGCGGCCTGGCCTGATCAGCGGAAAACGTTGCGCGCGTTGGAAAGCCTCGATCTGCTGGTCACGCTGGACACCGAGATGTCGCTGACGTCGCGGTTGGCCCACTACGTCATCGCACCGATGATGCAGATGGAGACGCCCGCGATGACGATGGGCAGCGAACTGATCAAGTACTACACCAGCGGCACCGGCATCCCCGCGCCGTACGCGCAGTACGTCGACCGGATCGTCGAGCCGCCCGCGGGCTCGGATCTGACCGAGGAGTGGCGGTTCTTCCTCGGCCTGACCAAGCGCATGAACCTCGACCTGTGGTTCGTCAACTTCTTCGGCGGCGGTGGCGGGCGGTTCATGGAATCCCCGCCGATCGTGCTGAACATCAACGGCGACACCGACTTCACCACCGAGGAACTCTTCGCGCAGATGTGTGCGACGTCGCGCATCCCGTTCGACGAGGTGCGCAGCCATCCGCACGGCAACATCTTCGACGTCGAGGCCAGAGTCGAGGAACGCGACGCGGACTGCACGGCGCGCCTGGACGTCGGGAACACCCATCTGCTCGGCGAACTGCACGACGTCCTGGCCGAGGACTTCACCACGGCCCGAAGCGATTCCGCGTATCCGTTCCGGCTGATCCCGCGCCGCCACAACAACTTCATGAACTCCTCGGGCACCAACCTGGCCGCGCTCAACCGCGGTAAGGCCTACAACCCTGCCTACATGCATCCCGATACGATCAACGCGCTCGGGCTGTCGTCGGGCGACGTGATCACGGTGACCTCTCCGCACGACTACATTCCCAGCGTCGTCGAAGCCGACGACACCTTGCGGCCGGATGTGATCGCGATGCACCACGCGTTCGGCGGGCTGCCTGCCGAGGACGACGAGGTGCGCGACCGCGGCAGCAATGTCGGCCGGCTGGTGCCCACCGACGTCGAGTACGACCCGATCACCGGACTGCCCCGGCAGGGCAACATCCCGGTCCGTGTGACGGCGGGCTTCCCGGGCTGACCCCGCCGCGAGCAGACAGACCTAGTCCGCGTCGCCGTATTCGTCGAACCAGTAGGCCAGCTTGCCGCGGCGGCTGACGGCGCGCAGCCGGGCCTCGGTCGCGGCCCGCGTCGTGCTGGTGGTGACGATCAGCAGCTCGTCGCCCACGGCGATGCGGGTGTCGGGCATCGGCACGAAGGTGTGGCCGTTCCGGATGATCAACGTGATCACGGCCGGATCGGGCAGCCGCAACTCCAGGATCGTCACGTTGTGCAGCCGCGACTCCGGGTGCACGGTCAGTGTCAGCAGTTCGGCGTCGAGCACGTCCAGCGGCGCCGCCTCGACCTGGATCTCGCGGGCCGATTCGCGGGAGATCAGCCCGAGCGCATGCGCCACCGGCCGCAGACTCGGGGCCTGCACGAGGGTGAACACCAGCACCAGGATGAACACGATGTTGAGCAGCCGTGAGCTGTCGGGCACCCCGGCGACGACGGGGAACGTCGCCAGCACGATCGGGACGGCACCCCGCAAGCCCGCCCAGGACAGGAACAGCTGTTCCCGCCACGGGATCTTGAACCCCAGCAGCGACACCACCACCGACAGCGGCCGGGCCACCAGCAGCAGCATCAGCCCGACGACGATCGCCGGCACCACGTCCCCGCCCAGTTCACTCGGATGGACCAGCAGTCCGAGCACCACGAACAATCCGATCTGCGCCAGCCAGCCCAGCCCCTCGGCGAACGACCGGGTGGCCGCCCGGTGCGGCAGGCCCGAGTTCGCCAGCACCACCGCGGACAGGTAGGCGGCGATGAAGCCGCTGGCGTGGATGGTGCCCGCGGCGGAGAACGCCACCAGGCCGAGACCGAAGGTGGCGATCGGATAGAGCCCGGAGGCGGGCAGCGCGATGCGGCGCAGCGCGAGCGCGCCGACGAATCCGGTCGCCAGTCCGATCGCCGCTCCGGCGAGCAGTTCGTACACCACGTCGGTGACGGCGCCCTCCGCGTCCAACGCGAACGGCACCGCGCTGAACATCAGCACGAGAATCACCGCGGGCGCGTCGTTGAACCCCGACTCCGCTTCCAGCAGCCCCGCGAGCCGGCGGGGCAGCGGCAGCACGCGCAGCACGGAGAACACCGCCGCCGCGTCGGTGGAGGACACGATCGCGCCGAGCAGCAGCGCGAGCTGCCAGTCCATCCGCAGCAGCAGATGCGCACCCGCCGCGGTGATCAGCGTGCTGGCCATGACCCCGACGGTGGCCAACGCCCCCGCGGGCGCCAGCACCTTCCGGATGTCGGCGAACCGGGTCGTGAGCCCGCCCTCGATGAGGATCACGGCGAGCCCGGCGGTGCACACATTGCGGGCCAGTTCGACGTCGTTGAACGGCAGCCCGAGCCCGTCCTGTCCGACCCCGATGCCCACCAGCAGGAACAGGATGAGGCTGGGGAATCCGACGCTGTTGGCGACCCGGGTGCCGACGATGCTGGCAAGCAGGACGACACCGCCGATCAGCAGCGTCAGGTAGAGCTCGTCCAAACTCACTGCGAGAAGTAAATCAGTCGATGGCGCAGTATGTGTCCATGGCGGAGCGCAGAATGCGGATCGGCATCGCCGGCGCGGGCAATGTCGGGCGTTCCGTGGCGCGCGAGTTGCTCGACTACGGCCACAAGGTGCTGCTCATCGAACGCGAGTGGCGCCGCTTCGAGCCGAACACCGTTCCCGCCGCCGACTGGCTCAACGCCGACGCGTGCGAGTTGTCGGCGCTGGAGGAGGCGGGCATCCAGACCTGCGACGTGGTCATCGCGGCCACCGGCGACGACAAGTCGAATCTGGTGGTCGGCCTGCTCGCCAAGACGGAGTTCGGGGTACCGCGGGTGGTGGCCCGTATCAACGAGGTCCGCAACGAGTGGCTGTTCGGTCAGGACTGGGGTATCGACGTCGCGGTCTCGACACCCGGTGCGCTGGTGGCCGGGGTCGAGGGGGCGATCGACGTCGGACACCTGGTGCGCCTGATGGGGCTGCGCGAGGGGAAGGCCGATCTGACCAAGGTCACGCTGCCGGCCGACAACCCCATCGTCGGCCGACCGATGTCCGAGCTCGAGCTGCCGGGTAACTCCGCTCTGGTCACCCTGGTCCGGCGCGGCGCGGTGCTGCGGCCCCGGCCCGACGACGTCCTGGAGACCGGTGACGAGTTGTTGTTCGTCTCCGGCATCGCGTCGCAGCAGTCGATCCGGTTGGCGCTGCACTCGACCGACGGTCCGTAGCGGTCAGGCGGTCCGCAGGGTCAGCACGGTGATCTCGCTGGGCGCGAAGACGCGGAACGGCGGCCCCCAGAATCCGGTGCCGCGGCTGGTGTAGAGCTGGGTGCGCTCACCGTGGCGGCTCAGCCCGTGGACGACGGGCTGCTCGAGCCGCACCAGGAAGTTGAACGGCCAGATCTGGCCCCCGTGCGTATGCCCGGAGATCTGCAGATCGACACCGGCGGCGACGGCGTCGGCCACCTGTTTGGGCTGGTGGGCCAGAAGGAGCACCGGCGCCGTACGGTCGGCCCCGGCCAACGCGTCCTCGAGGTCGGCACCGTGGCCGCGTACGCCCGAAGACCGTGCGGTGGCGTCGTCGACACCGGCCACGATCAGTCGGTCGCCGCCGCGCTCGACGACGATGTGCCGGTTGTGCAGAGCCTCCCAGCCGATGCGCTGCATGTAGTCGAGCCAGCCCTGCGCCTCGTTGAAGTACTCGTGGTTGCCGGTGACGTACACCCGGGCCGCTGCAGCCCGCACGTCGGCGAGCGGACGCGACTGCGGCTCGCGGATCTCGACGGTGCCATCGGCGATGTCGCCGACGTGACACACCACGTCCGCGTCGAGTTCGTTGACGCGCGCCACCACCCCGGCCGACCACCGGGCCCGGTCGATGGGGCCGTAGTGGGTGTCGGTGATCATCACCACGCGCAGACCGTCGAGGGCGCGGCCGAGCCCGGTGATGCCGACCTCGAGGCGTTTGACCCGCGGGACGCGCATCGCCTCGACGTAGCCCCACACCAGGAGCGCGGCCACCGCGGCGACGATGGTCACCGCGACGACACGCGACCGCACCGGGTCGTCGACCCCCACCGCGATGAGGACGAGCCTCAGCAGCTGGCCGAGCACCGACCACACGAACAGCACCCACACCGCCCCGAGCAGCGCGTCGCCGAACGCGGCCGTCCGGTCGCTGCGGGTGCGGCCGTGCCCGGACATCATCAGGGCCGGCAGGGTCGCGAACGCGACGGCGAACAACGCGGTGCCGGCCAGCGCGACCGCCGTCGGCCACGGCGATCCCACCCACAGCAGCGTCCAGCACGGCACACCGAACAGCAGCAGCATGATCGTGAGGACGACGGCCATCCGGCGCCATCGACGCCGGCGGGGCCGTGCGACGGTGTCGACGCCGGCCGAGGGGGTGTCGGTCATCGCCCGACGTTACCCGCCGCCGGGCCTGCCGAACCGCGGCCGCCGGTCAGGAGATCGAGTTGGCGCCGTCGATGGCCAGTGTCGTACCGGTGACGTAGGACGCCCCGGGCGACGCCAGGAACGCCACTCCCGCCGCGACCTCCTCCGCCGTTGCGGAGCGGCCCACGGGTGTGGCGTTTCCGGCTTCGACCTCCGAGGGCAGTTGCGCCGCGGTCGCGATCCAGCCGGGCACCACCAGGTTCGCCGTCACCCCGTGGGGGGCGTAGTCCACCGCGACCGACCGCGTCATACCGAGCATCGCCGCTTTCGCGGTGTGGTAGCCGACGTCACCGGTGTACGCGGTGAGGACGCCCGCGGTGGAGCCGACGTTGACGATGCGGCCGTATTCGCGCACGACCATTCCGGGCAGTGCTGCGCGGGTGACGTAGAACGCGCTGTGGAGGTTGCGCCGCAACGCAAGTGACCACTCGTCGTCGGTCATCGCCGCCAACACGTTGGGCCGCTCGGGGCTGTGGATCGACGCGAGCCCGGCGTTGTTGACCAGGACGTCGAGCTTGCCGAATGTCTCGACGGTGGCCTCGACCAACTGCCGCGCCTCGTCCGGGGAGAACAGGTCGGCGACGAACGAGCTCGCCGCGATGCCGTCGGCCTGCAGCTCGGCGGCCCGTTGGGCGACCCGGTCGGTTGTTCCGGTGACCATCACCGCCGCACCGAGTTCGCCGAGCAGGCGTGCGCTCGCGAAGCCGATCCCGATGTCGCTGCTCGACCCGGTGACCAGCGCCACCTGACCGGTGAGATCGAAAGCTGTTGGCAGCGTGGGTGACATGGCGTGTTTCGTCCTCTCGACGGGGGCCGGGCCGGAGATTGCGAACCCGTGTGCCGGAAGACTATGGCCACCGCGGCGGACTTTCTCGGTCAGTCGTCCAAAACTTGGACGTTCGTACAAAGTAGTAACCGCTGTGTCACGAGACCGAAACGCAGTCACCTGAAACTCGACGAAACACACTCGAGCTCAGGAGCTTCCAGATGTCACTCAAGTCGGTCGCCGGTACGCTGGCCATCGCCACCCTGCTTGCGGCGGGTACCGCCTGCGCGGGCGGCAGCAACGCTCCGACGAAGGACGCCACCCTGGCGTCGACCATCCGGACGCCTCTGATGAGCGATCCGCCGCCCTTCGACCCGGACACCTTCTATCAGCCCGAGGGTCTGCTGGTCATGACGTCGGCATACCAGGGCCTGCTCCGGTACGCCCCCGAGTCGACCGAGATCGAGGGACTGCTGGCAGAGCGGTGGACGGTGTCCGATGACGGACTGCGCTACACGTTCACCCTGCGCGACGGCGTGAAGTTCTCCGACGGCACCCCGTTCGACGCCGAGGCCGCCAGGGCCGGCTTCCAGCGCCGCATCGACGTGGCGGCGGGCCCGTCGTACATGCTCGCCGATGTGACGGGGATGGCGACGCCGTACCCCCGGACCTTCGAGGTGACCCTGAGCCGGCCCGTCGCACCGTTCCTGGACTATCTGGCCTCACCGTACGGACCGCTGATGATCAGCCCGACGGCGTTGGCGCAGAACACCTCCGGTGACGACCGCGGCGCCGGCTGGTTGGCCGGCCACACCGCAGGCACCGGTCCGTACCAGCTGACCGAGGCGGTGCCCGCCGACCACTACACCCTCACCGCCAATCCGCACTACTGGGGCGAGGCTCCGCAGATCACCACGATCACGCTGCCGGTCATCGCCTCGACCGCGGTCCAGCGTCTGCAACTGGAATCGGGTCAGCTCGACATGGTGCTGCACGGTTCCTCCAAGGGCGACTATCAGGCCGTCGCCGCGGGTCCGAACACCGAGGTGCTGCAGGAGGACGCGCTGGTCAAGGCGATGGTGATGGTGAACCCCAGTTCCCCGGTGTTCGGACCCCGCCCGGCCCGCGAGGCCCTGGCCGCGGGGCTCGACCAGACCACACTGACCACCACGGTGTTCGGCGATCAGGGGTCACCGTCGACACAGTTCTACCCCACCGGGATGCTGCCCGACGGTGCAGTGCCCGACGTGCACACCCATGACCCCGCCAAGCTCGCGGCGCTCGGCAGCAGCGGAGGCGCGGTGCAGATCGGCTATCCGTCCGGGGACAGCTCGCTGCAGGATCTGGCCAATCAGGTTCAGGTCATCCTGCAGCAGGCCGGTCTGACCTCCACGGTCCGCGATTTCCCGCTGGCGCAGTTCTTCGCGCTCGGCGAGAACCCCGACCAGCGACCGGACCTCATGCTGGCGTCGTTCAATCCCGATGCCGCGCACCCGGATACGTGGTCGCGCATCTACAACTACACCGATGCCCCGGTCAACCTCCTCGGCTGTTCGGTGCCCGAGGCGGACAAACTGCTCGACGACGGAAGCGCCGAACCGGACCCGGCACGGTCGCGGGAACTCTACGTCGAGGCGGCCAAGGCCTACCGCGATTCGCTGTGCTGGGTGAACCTGGCCGATCTGCACAACACCATCGCCGCACGCAAGGGGTACTCGGGTTGGGCGAGCCAGCCGGCGTGGATGTGGGATACCGACTTCTCCACGCTGAAATT
Source organism: Mycobacterium sp. 852013-51886_SCH5428379 (assembly GCF_001665575.1). Lineage (GTDB taxonomy): Bacteria > Actinomycetota > Actinomycetes > Mycobacteriales > Mycobacteriaceae > Mycobacterium. Next base: position 110,478 of record NZ_LZSU01000037.1, read on the forward strand.
CCAGGCGTGAGAACCGACGTCACCCGCCTGACCGGCAACACCGCGCGCGGGGCCCAGCGCCGCACCGAGATCATCGACGCGGCGGTCGAGGTGATGGCCCGCGTCGGGCTGGCCGGGCTGTCCATGCGGGTGGTGGCCCAGCAGGCGGGTATCCCGCTCGGCGCGCTGACCTACTACTTCGCCGACAAGGCGGATCTGGTGGCTCAGGCGTTCCAGCAACTGTCCGACCGGGAGATCGAGCGCGTCGTGCGCACGGCGGACCAGCTCGACCCGGCGATGCCGGCAGAGCAGATCGCGGACCTGTTCGCCGATCTGATCATCGGCGGATTCGACGCCCCGCAGGGCGCGATCGTGGCCCGCTATGAGTTGGTCACCGAGGCCAGCCGGGACGAGCGTCTGCGACCGATGTTCGAATCCTGGTACGCCGCAATGATCCCTGCGCTGAGCCGGCTGTTCCGTGACCTCGGCTCACACCATCCCGAACTCGACTCGCGGACAGTCATGGCAGTGATGGCGGGTCTGGAGATCGACAACCTCTACCGGCCGCTCGGCCCGGTCGACAAGCGGCGCATCCGCGCCACCATCCGGCATGCGTTCCGGGCGGTCATCTCGCTGCACAGCATCGAAGGCGGAACTTAAATGGCAGGAACCGGATTCGGCCCCGACATCACCTTTCTCGGCGTACCGCGCTGCGACCTGGACGATCCGGCCAGCTACGCGGACGCCGACGTCGTCATCCTCGGCGCTCCCCTGGACGGCGGCACGACGTATCGCTCAGGGACGCGCTTCGGCCCGTCGGCACTACGGCAGGCCTGTTACTTGCCGCAGAACGGATCGCGCCCCAGCTTGGCGCTGCGGGTGGACGGGCTGACCGATCTGCGCGTGTACGACGCCGGCGACGTCACGCTCTACAGCGGCGACGTCGAGCAGGCCGTCCGGCTGATCGAGGAGGACGTGTACAAGATCTCCTCGGCGGGCGCCGTCCCGATCGTGCTCGGCGGTGACCACACCATCGCGTGGCCCGACCACACCGGGGTGGCCCGCCACCACGGGTTCGGCAAGGTGTCGATGATCCACTTCGACGCGCACGCCGACACCGGCGACATCCACCTGGGATCGCTTGTCGGACACGGTCTGCCGATGCGCCGGTTGATCGAATCAGGCGCACTGCGCGGCGACCGGTTCCTGCAGCTGGGTCTGCGCGGGTACTGGCCCGACGAACCGGTGCTGCAGTGGATGGCCGCCCAGGGGCTGCGGTCCTACGAGATGACCGAGATCGTGGCCCGGGGTTTGGAACCGTGTCTAACCGAGGCTTTCGCGATCGCGACCGACGCGTGCGAAGGGGTGTTCCTGTCGGTGGACATCGACGTGTGCGACCCCGGTCATGCGCCGGGTACGGGCACACCGGAGCCGGGCGGATTCTCGGCCCGGCAGTTGCTCGACGCCGTCCGCCGGATCTGTTACGAGCTACCGGTCGTCGGTGTCGACGTCGTGGAGGTGGCGCCGCCGTACGACCATGCCGACATCACCGCGCTACTCGGCAATCGCGTGGTGCTGGAGGTGATCTCGGCCATCGCGCGTCGGCGCCGGGATGCCGCGGACGGCACCACCTGGGATCCGTCTCAACCGCTGCTGGCGGGCCGCGGCACCGACGAGCAGCTGCGGTTGATCCGCGAGGGCGAGGAGGCCCGGCGGCGGGGTGAGGGCGGCGGACGGCCGCACCATCACCACCACTGAATCCGGCGCGATTTCTTGTCGGTGGCTGCTGCTTGAATGGGGTCATGTCCAGCGCGGCAGTGTCTTTGGTCAGTCGGGTCAGCCCGAAAGACCGCCTCGAGGTGCTGTTCGACGAGTTCGCCGAGCTGTCCGGTCAGCGCAACGCGATCGACGGACGCCTGATCGACATCATCGAGGAGATCGACCGCGACAAGCTGTGGGGGATGACCGGCGCCCGCTCCATGGAAGCGCTGGTGGCCTGGAAGACCGGCGTCACCCCCCGCAACGCCGAGGTCATGGTCACCGTCGCCCGCCGCGCCGAAGAGTTCCCGCGCTGCACCCAAGCCCTACGCGAGGGGCGGCTGTCGCTGGATCGGCTCGGGGTGCTGGCCGAACACGCCGCCGACGGCTCCGATGAGCACTACATCCAGACCGCCGAGGCCGCCACGGTCACCCAGTTGCGCACCGCGGTCAAACTCGAACCCCAACCCCCCAAACCCCAGCCCGCACCGAAAGCCTCCATTACCAAACGCGACCACGGTGACCGCGCCACCTGGACGATCACGCTGCCGAAGTTGGACGCCGCGACATTCGACGCCGCCCTGCAATCGCACCGTGATGCCCTGATCCACGACCGCGGCGCCGAGGACGAGGCCCCGTTCCCCACCAACCTCGACGCCTTCATGAGCTTGATGGAGGCCGGGTGGGACGCCGACGCCGCACGCCGCCCCCACGGGCAGCACACGACTGTCGTCGTCCATGTCGATGTCGAGAAACCCAGCGCCGCCCTGCACCTGGGTCCGCTACTGAGCGATGAGGACCGCCGCTACCTGCTCTGCGATGCGACCTGCGAGGTGTGGTTCGA
>NZ_LZSU01000038.1 GCF_001665575.1 Mycobacterium sp. 852013-51886_SCH5428379
GCGACGCCGGCGTGTCGGGCGTAGGCGGCCTCGCTTTTGAACCTGGTGACCCCGGCGGTCTCACCGACGAGTTTGGCTGCGGTGAGCTCACCGCAGCCCGGCATCGCCAGCAACACCGGTGCGACAGCACGGACGCGCTCACCAATGCGTTTGGCCAACACGTTGATCTGTTCGGTCAGTCGGGTGATGTCGGCGAGTTCGTCGCGGGCCAGCTCCGCGACTAATCCCGGTACCGTCTCCAACCATGAGGCCAGTGCCGCGCGCGACTTGGCGGTGTCGAGCGAACGCGGTTTGGGAGCACGGGCAGGATCGAGCTCATGGACCCGCCACAGCAGCCGGTTGATCGTCGATGTGCGTTGTGCGACAAGGTCTTCACGACGATCAACCAGCAACTTCAGCTCCCGCGACACCTCATCATGGGACGCGACGGGCAGATCGGGTTCGCGCAGCACCGCGCGTGCCACGGCCAGCGCATCGATCGGATCGGACTTACCCCGAGTGCGTGCCGAGGCCCGGCTCTGTGCCATCAACTTCGGCGGCACCCGCACCACCTGCTGGCCACAGGCCAGCAGATCGCGCTCCAGCCGCGCCGACAGATGCCGGCAATCCTCGATGCCCCAGCGCAGCTGGGATCCGAATTTCCTACGCGCCCAGGAGACGGCCTGGTGATGGCCCGCGGTGGTCGCTTCGACGACCTTCTCGCCGAGCTTGCGCCCGACCTCGTCGACGGCCACAAAGGTATGCGTGCGCTTGTGTACGTCGGCTCCAACAACAACCATGGTGGTTGCCTCCATTCACTGTGAGGTGACGGTTGGGCCGGTCGGCGGACAAACCTCAGTGGGGGCGGTGCCACGCTCCTATCAAGTCACGCCGGCCGGTCCTTCACACCCGGTGCCGGCAAAACGCATGCTCGCCAACCCGAAGGCGGCAGCGACCCTACGAGCCAGACACCAGGTGATCAGGAATCCAACCACCGCAATACGCGGCACCCCACCCTGACACTGA
>NZ_LZSU01000039.1 GCF_001665575.1 Mycobacterium sp. 852013-51886_SCH5428379
CCCCGCCCCCCCCCCCCCCCCCCCCCCCCCCCCCCCCCCCCCCCTTTTTTTTTTCAAGCAGAAGACGGCATACGACCTCGCTCAGTGTCTCGTGGGCTCGGAGATGTGTATAAGAGACAGCCCCCGCGGTGAGCACACCCGCCCCGAACCACACCGATAGCTTCGCCACTGTTCCCTCTTCCGGAAAGACCCCGATCGGGAACGGTAACGCGGTGCAGCGCAGGCCGCGCAGGGATTCTCATTGCTAGGTTCAGACCCGGCGTCGAACAAAGGGTGGTCATGGGCGACAGATGGGTCTCGATCCTGCTCGAGTTGATACCGCTGGCGATGGTCATCGCGTTGTCGCCGCTGTCGATCATCCCCGCCGTGCTGGCGCTGCGGTCGCCGCGGCCGCGACCGGCCGGGCTGGCGTTCCTCGCGGGGTGGCTCCTCGGTCTCTTCGCACTCGAATCGGTGTTCCTGTTATTGGCCGGCCTCGTGGGCAACTTCGACAAACCGCCGCCGTGGGCGTCGTGGGTGCGCATCGTCGTGGGCCTGATGCTGCTCGGATTCGCGCTCTACCGGTGGCTGAAGCGCGGTGACGGCCACACCCCGAAATGGATGACGAAACTGACGGGCCTGTCCCCCGCACGGTCTTTCGTCACCGCCGCCGTCCTGGTCGTGGTGAACCCGAAGGTGTTCTTCATCTGCGCGGCGGCGGGTGTCGCCATCGGCACGAGCGGTCTCGGCGTCGCCGGGGCGTGGTCGGCAGCCGTGTACTTCGTCCTGATCGCCGGCTCGACCGTGCTGATCCCGATCGTCGGGTACGCGCTGTTCACCCACCGCCTCGACGCCCCACTGCGGCGGCTCGCCGAATGGATGGAGAAGCAGCACGCCGTCCTCGTCGCCGGAATTCTTATGGTGATCGGCCTCATGGTGCTCTACAAGGGGCTTCACGGCGTGATGTAGCCCGGCGGGCGACGCGGACGGGTAGCGGCGTCGAAGTCTGGGAATAGTCCTGACGTGATGAGCCGACAACGAACCCATGTCCTGATCATCGGCGGCGGATTCGGTGGCTTGTTCTGCGCCCGCCGGCTGGCCAAGGCCGACGTCGACGTGACGCTGCTCGACCGCGCCGCGGGACATCTGTTCCAGCCGCTGCTCTATCAGTGCGCCACCGGCAAACTCAGTATCGGGCAGATCAGCCGTCCCCTGCGCGAGGAGTTCGCCGCCAACGACAACATCAGGACGCTGTTGGGCGAGGCGATCGACCTGGATCCCGCTGCCCGCACGGTGACCGTCCTGCGTCCCGACGAGACCACGTTCACCGTCGACTATGACGTGCTGGTGCTCGCCGCCGGCATGCGGCAGTCCTACCTCGGCAACCAGCACTTCGCCGAGTGGGCGCCCGGGATGAAGACCCTCGACGACGCGCTCGACATCCGTCAGCGCCTGTTCACCGCCTTCGAGATCGCCGAGACGCTGCCGCCCGGACCGGAGCGTACGAGTTGGCTGACGTTCGCGGTGGCCGGTGGCGGCCCCACCGGGGTGGAACTCGCCGGCCAGATCCGCGAGATGGCCGATCGAACGCTGACCAGTGAGTTCCACAGCATCCGCCCCGAGGAGGCCAAAGTCCTGCTGTTCGACGGCGGAGATCGCGTACTGAAGAAGTTCGCGCCGGACCTGGCGCTGAAGGCGACAGACGCGTTGCGCGATCTCGGCGTGGATCTGCACTTCGGTGTTCACGTCACCGATGTGCGCCGCGACGGCATCACGGTGACCCCGAAGAAGGGTGGCGAGGACCGGCACTTCGCGGTGCGCACCGTGCTGTGGACCGCCGGCGTCGAAGCCGTCCCGTTCGCCCGTCACGTCGCGAAGGTGCTCGGCGCGGCGACTGACCGCAGTGGCCGGATCGAGGTGGAGCCCGATCTCACGGTGGCCGGACATCCCGAGATCTTCGTGATCGGCGATCTCGCCGGCCGAGAGGGTCTACCCGGTGTCGCGGAGAACGCCATGCAGGGCGGCTGGCACGCGGCCGGCTGCGTGCGACGCGATCTGGCGGGCAGAGCTCGGCGGCCCTACCGCTACCGCGACCTCGGGTCGGCGGCGTACATCAGCCACCGCAACGCAGTCCTGCAGGTCGGGCCGGTTCGCGTCGACGGGATGCTCGGTTGGCTGGCGTGGGGGCTGATCCACATCGCGTTCCTGACCGGCGTGCGGAACCGGCTCAGCACCGTCACCACGTGGCTGGCCTCGATCGCGCGCCCGGGCCGCTACCACCGGGCTTTCATGCTGGGCGACGTGGACCGTCATGAGCAGAGGTACACGTACTCGAGCTGGGATCCGGAGGGGCCGCCGGTCGACCTGCGGCCGGCGTCGTCGTCCTAGGGCTCGCCTCAGTGCAGGTGCAGGATCCGCACGGTGACGACGTAGAACACCGCCACCCAGAACGCCGTGACCGCGAGCACGAGCAGGATCCCGCGCGCGGTGACCGATGACTCTCGCTGTCCGACACGGGGTTTGAGCCACCACCCGAGCATCGGGTTCACGTAGTACGGCATGGTCACATAGGTCATCGCGAAACTCGACAGCAGGTTGCCGACCAGCAGGCCCAGCCACAGCGGCAGGCCCAGCGGCCGCATCAGCAGACTCAGCAGGACCACGGTGGGATACAGACCCACCCATACGGCGATGGAGGTCCGAAAGCCCGATGGCGGCGGTTCGTCCTTCTCGCCGAAGGAGAACCAGCTGCCGAAGGAGTGGTCGATCTTGCGCAGGCTGAAGTCGCCGAAATCGTCCGCCTCGCCGAGCAGTTCGCGGCGCCGCTCCGAGGTGAGCCAGGCATCGAGATGCTCTGCGGTGTCGAACCGGTAGGAGATGATCCACTCCTCCTGGACGCCGGGGATCGGCCGGAACACCTCCGAACCGCGGAAGCCCGGAAACGCGCTCTCGGCCTCATCGACCCGCTTCTGCCAGGCCAGGAACTCCTCGACCTTGTCCTCGGCGACCCGATGGGTGACGACGACCGTCACCAGCGTGTCGGGTTCCTTGCGGTCCTGCGCGAGCACCTGGACGGTGCCCGGGCCGTCGAAAAGTGGTCTGCCCTGGTCGATCAGGTCCTGCCGGATGGCGCTGTTGAGCCACCCTTGCAGCTGGTTGAGCGAGCGGAACTGGAGGACCGACAGCCAGTCCTCCTGTACGCCGGTCGGCGCCCTGACCTCGGAGCCGACAAAGCCGGGGAAGTGTTCGGCGGCGGCGTTGACCCTCCGCTGCCACCGGCGGTAGTCGTCCTCGCGGCCGGCGTTCAGCCGCTGCCCGATCACCAGGGTCGCCGCGCCGCGCGGCGGTTCGAGGGTCCTCCCGCCCGAACGGGGTTCGGGTATGTGCTGACTCATGGCTCCTGCCGCGGGGATTGGCTTCGCGCAACGGTAGCCGGTCGGCGCAGGTCACACCCCGGTACACGCCAAACCGTCAACCCCGACGAATGGCGACTACCGCCCGACACCGTGCCGTACTGTCGGCGCTCAGCCACTCTTCCGGTCAGTCCCGCCGGACCGCGAAGGATCCGCCATGGATATCAACACCATCACCGAGGTCGTCCGTACACCGAGCGACCCGCCCGGCGCGCAGTGGCGCGACGGTGACGCCTGGCTGGCGGGCGGCACCTGGCTGTTCTCCGATCAGCAACCGGGGCTGCGCCGGCTCATCGATCTCGCGCCGCTGGGTTGGGACGAGTTGACGGTCTCGGCGGCCGGGCTGCGAATCGGCGCCATGTGCACCATCCGCGACCTGCACGCCTTCGCCGCGCCGCCCGAGTGGGCTGCCGCCGAACTCTTCGGAATCAGCTGCGACGCCTTCCTCGCCTCGTTCAAGATCTGGAACGCGGCGACGGTCGGCGGCAACATCTGCATGGCCCTGCCCGCCGGCCCGATGATCACCCTGACCGTCGCTCTCGAAGCGACGTATACGATCCTCGGCGCGGACGGCGCACACCGCACGGTCAACGCCGCCGAGTTCGTCACCGGCGATCACCAGACCATCCTCCGACCCGGAGAGTTGTTGCGGGCCATCGATATTCCGGCCGAGGCGTTACGAAGGCGCGCCACCCACCGACGGTTCACGTTGACCCGCCTCGGCCGCTCCACCATCTTCATGATCGCCACCCAGCGTCCCGACGTCGCCGATCTGCACCTCACCCTCACCGCAGGCACCGTGCGCCCCGTCCGGCTGGCGTTCACGACGCTGCCGTCGACCGACGACCTCCGCGAGCGGATAGACGCACTGCCCGAAGACATCTGGTTCGACGACGCGAACGGCTCACCGGCGCACCGCAGACATCTCGCCCGGCATTTCGCCGAGGAGATCCGCGCAGAGTTCTCCGGCAGTTCCCGATGACGTATACCGTCAACGGCCGGGTGTTCGACGACGAGCCGCGCCCCGGACAGTGCCTGCGCACCTTCGTCCGCTCGCTGGGCTGGTACGGGGTCAAGAAGGGGTGCGACTCCGGGGACTGCGGCGCCTGCACCGTATGGCTGGACGACACCCCGGTACACAGTTGCCTCACCCCGGCGTTTCGCGCCGAGGGCCGCGCGGTCACCACCATCGAAGGACTCGGAACACCGGGCGCTCTGCATCCGATGCAGCGACAGTTCCGCGATGCGCCCGGCTTCCAATGCGGCTTCTGCACCGCGGGGATGATCATGACCGCCGCCGCCCTCACCGACGCACAGCAGCGCGACCTGCCACGTGCGCTGAAGGGAAACCTCTGCCGCTGCACGGGATACCGGGCGATCGGAGACGCCGTCAACGGCGTCGTCGCAATCGAGCAGCCCGCGCCCGGGGCCGCCGTGGGTACCAGCGTCGGCGCGCCCGCTGCCGACGGTGTGGTGACCGGCACCGCGGAGTTCACGATGGACACCGCACTGCCCGGCATGCTGCACCTCAAGGTGCTGGGCTCGCCGCACGCCCACGCCCGCATCGTGTCGATCGACACCACGGCGGCGATGGCCGTGCCCGGTGTGCAGCGTGTCTACACCTGGAAAGACGTGCCGCACCGGCGGTTCAGCACGGCGATTCACACCGATCACCTGGTCGACCCGGACGACACCCTGGTCCTGGACCGCGTGATGCGCTTCGCCGGGCAGCGGGTCGCAGCGGTGCTCGCCGATTCGGTCGCCGCCGCCGAGGAGGGCTGCCGACGGCTCACCGTCGAATACGAGGTGCTGCCCGCTGTCTTCGATCCCATCGAAGCCATGGCCGACGGCGCACCGCAGCTGCACACCTACGATGACCCGTTCGCCCACGACAAGGCGCGCAACATCCTGGTGGAACTGCACGGACGAATCGGTGACCCGGACGCCGGTTTCGCCGCCGCGGACGTCGTCCACGAGGCGACCTACATCTCGCCGCGGGTGCAGCACGCCCACCTGGAGACGCACGGTTCGATTGCGTGGACGGCGGACGGCAGACTCCACGTCCGCACCAGCTCGCAGTCCCCGTCGATCGCGAAACTCAAACTGTCCCACCTGTTCGGCCTGCGGCCGGACCAGCTGCGGGTGTTCTGTACACGCGTCGGCGGCGGCTTCGGCGGTAAGCAGGAGGTGATCTCCGAAGACCTCGCCGCACTGGCCGCGCTCGACACCGGCCGCCCGGTCTGCTTCGAGTACACCCGGGCTGATGAGTTCACCACCGCCTCGCCGCGGCATCCGATGCGCGTCACCGTCCGGCTGGGGGCGACGGCGGACGGGACGCTGACCGCCATCGGCTTCCACAACGTGTCCAACACCGGGGCATACGGCAACCACGGCGGTGAGACGTTGTTCGCCGGTGCGGCAGCGGTCGCCCAATACCGTTGTCCGAACAAGACCTTCGATGCGTGGTCGGTGTACACCAACACCGTGCCCAGCGGCGCGCTGCGCGGTTACGGGATGACGCAACCGACGTTCGCGGTCGAATCCGCGATGCACGAGCTCGCGGTCAAGCTCGGTATCGATCCGCTGGAATTGAGGCGCCGTAACGTCGTGCGACCCGGCGATCGCCTGCTGGCGATCGACGAACATCCCGACGACGTCGCGTTCACCGACGACGGGGTGACCGCGTGTATCGACCTGGTCGACGCCGCGCTACGGCGCAACGACGTCGACCACGGGTTGGGCGAGGACTGGCTCGTCGGCACCGGCGCCGCCAGCTCCATCCACGAGACCGCCCCGCCCACCGAGCACATCTCCGAGGCCTGGGCCACCCTGGCCGACGACGGCTGCTACGAGATCGCCGTCGGCACGGTGGAATTCGGCGAGGGCACCTCGACCGCGCACGTCCAGATCGCGGCGACGGTGCTGGGCACCACACCGTCGCGCATCCGGCTCGTGCAATCCGACACCGACCGCCACGGATTCGACACGGGGGCGTTCGCCAGCGCCGGGCTGTTCGTCGCCGGCAACGCCGTGCAGAAGGCATCGACCGCCCTGCGCGACCGGATCCTGCAGTTCGCCGCCGGCCACGCCGGCGCCGACGGCGCGCTGTGCGCGATCGACGATGACGGGGCCGGGGTCGCGTGCGGTGACAGCAGAATCACCCTCGGCGAGCTCTACGCCGCCGCCCGCGCGCAGGGTGTCCGCCTCACCGAATCCCGTAAGGCCTACGGGTCACCGCGCAGCGTGACGTCGAACGCGCACGGCTTCCGGGTGGCCGTGCACCGGGTCACCGGAGAGGTCCGCATCCTCTACAGCGTCCAGGCCACGGACCCGGGCGTGGTGATCAACCCCGCGCAGGTACGCGGTCAGGTCGAGGGCGGGGTCGCGATGGGCATCGGATTCGCGTTGACGGAGAACTTCCGGATCAGCGCCGACGGGGTGATGCAGAACCCGAACCTGCGCAACTACCGGATCCCCACCTACGCCGACATTCCGCGCACCGAGGTGTTGCTGGTGGAGACGTCCGATTCCGTCGGACCGATGAAGTCCAAGGGCATGGCCGAATGCACGATCAACCCGGTGGCGCCCGCGCTGGCCAACGCCATCGCCGATGCGACCGGGGTGCGCTTCCGCGAGCTGCCGTTCTCCCCCGACCGCATCTATGGCCGGTTGCCTAGCGACCCCCGAGCGGTGTGACCTCGGGTCGGTCCGTGACCACCGCGATCTGCCGGGGCGCCAACGTGGTCGCCTCCGGCGTCGCCCGGGCCAGTGTGTATTTGCGGAGTTTCCCCGCGCCGGACACCAGCAGGTCCGCGCCGGTGGTGGTGCTGCTCGTCGCGACCGCCACTCCCCCGGCGCCCGGGAACGGGTCGAACGACGAGGTCTGTGTGAACGCCACCGTGCTGTCGTGGTGATCGGGGCTCACCGTGTACATCGCCGGAAAGCCGTCCAGCCGTGAGCCGCTCGACCACACGCGCACGGTTCCATCGCCCCCGGCCTGTCCCGTGACGATGCTCTTGGCGCCGCCCTCCTGGCCGGCCACCCAACCGGTCGACAGCGTGACGCCATCCCGATAGGAGTCGTCGAAGGCGAGGAACTCCGACGTCATCTCCGCGGCCCCCGGGTAGCCGCTGTGCTCGTGATCGGTCGTCGCCCGGGCCTGCATCCTGGCCGTCGGGGTGAACAGGTCGTGGCGGAACGTCTTGACCACCGGCCGATCGCCGGGGCCAGGCGCGGTGACGATGCTCTCCCGGCCGGAGGTCATGTCGACCATGCCGGTCGCGAGCGTCACCCCCGAGTGCGAGCCGGGGTACGGGGAGAAGCTGGAGAAGATCTCCGGGGCATCGCCGAGGCGCTGGGGCAGCGTGGTGGAGAAGATCCGTACCTGCGACTCCTTACCGGGGCCGGATCCGACGATGATGTTGGACGCCAACGCGTTTCCGTCGACATCGGCGCCGGCGACCTGGACTCCGCCCCGGAAGTCGGCGTCGAACGGGGTGAACCGCGCGATCTCGTCCCGGAACCGACCGCTCGGCGCCTCCGCTCCGCTGTAGGCGACCACCTGTGGCGCGACGCCTACACCGGTGCCCGCAATGAGATCGAGGATCATGTCGCCGTTCACATCGGCCATCGCGACCGACGGGGCGCCCTCGAACCCGTCGAACGGCCGCACGTCGGCGATCATCCGGTCCCCGTCGGCGTCGTAGATCCGCACCGCTGCCGGCTTACCGTCCCCGCCGGGGATCGCCACGGCGTACGTCGACACCTCGGGGATGACGCTGACCGTGGCCATCAGCCCGTTGTCTTCGTGATTGAGCCGATGGCAGTGGATGACGAATGTGCCGGTGTATCCGGCGAATTGCGTGCGGACCGTGGTCGAGGCGACCTCGAGAGCGACTTCGTTGTCGTCGATCACCGGGGCGGGCACGTTGACGTTGTCCTCGCCCCACATCTGCACGCCGGTCCTGGTGCCGGCGATCGGATTCACGATCTCGGTGACCTGGAAATCGTTGACGTGGATGTGCATCGGATGGGCGTCGTTGTTGTAGTTGACGACCTTCCACTCCTCGACGGAGTTGAGTCTCGCCTGGATCAGCGGGATGTTCGGGAAGGCGTTGTCTGCGAACTGGTACATGATCGACTTCGGATCCGACGTGTTGGCGTACTGGTTGTCGAAGCCGCCACTGACCACGAGTTCGCGCGTGACGTCCGGGGTCATGGCGGAGGTGTCGACGAACGAGGTGTAGGCGCCGAGATTCTGGCCGGGTTCGAAAGCGGTGGTCTGTCCCGCGCCGTCGCCGGATTTGACGGTCAGCAGTGTCTGGACGGGGAAGGTGAAGAACCCGTCGGTGTAGCTGATGTGGTCGGTGTCGACGGTGACTGTGCCGAGCACTCCGCCGGGTTTCGACGTGCCGTTGCCGGTATACAGCACACCGGGATTCACCACCGGCGGCACGTTGTCCTGCCGGGGCAGTTCGAGGACCAGATCACCGGTCTGGGGCATGGTGACCGCGATCGCGTAGCGCGAACCCGGCGGGATCAGCAGCCGGGTGCCGTCACCGTCGACGGGCCGCTGCGCCTGTAGGAAGGGGTTGCCATCCTGGCCCACGACGGTGATTTTCGGCCGGTTGCCGGTGGCGGTCTCGCGTAGCCCGACCGACATGTAGGCGATGTCGCTGAAGTTGCCCAGCACCCAGATCTCGGTCTGTCCGGGGTTCACTGTGAGCTGCGGCTGGAACTGACCGTTGACCGTGTACTGGACGTCACGCAGGTTCTCGGCGAGCCCGGGGTCGGCCGGGACATTCACCTCGGCACTGGTGAAGCTCTGCAGATTGCCGGGCACGAACTGGTTCTGGCCGCGGTGGTTCCGCGGGGAGAGCGGCCCCTGGTACCAGTTGGTCATGTAACGGGTGCCTGCCGGGCGTTCGGCGAGGTTCACCGGCGCCAGACTCGGCGCGTAGCTGCCGTCGGCCAGTTGCGAGTCCTTGGGTGCGACAGCGGTGTTCACCCATTGTGGGCGGGTCAGGTCGATGAGCTGGCGTCCACCGTTGGCGCGGTCGAAGACGTAGTTGTACTGCAGCGCCATGGTCCGCACCGGAACATCGTTCTGCGTCACCAACGGCAGGTTGCCGTCGGGACGCCCGATCTCGAGCATCCCCGCGAGCCCGCGGTAGGTCTGCTGCGCGGTCAGGGTGTGGCGGTGGCTGTGGTACCAGTACAGGCCGTGCGGCATATCGTCGGGCACTGCGTAATCGAAGGTGTTGCCCATCCCGGCCGGGATATCGAGTAACACGTTGTCGGCGTTGCCGTCCGGACTCACGTGTAGCCCGTGGGTGTGCAGGTTCAACGGTGACGATTCGAGCTGCGCCGGATACAGCGGCACGTCGGCGCCGGCACGCGTGTAGGCGGGGTCGTAGTAGTCCTCGATCGTCAGGCCGGCGAGATCGTTGTCGTAGTGGACGATCAGGCGCTCGCCGGGGTCGACGCGCAAAGTCGGCGCGGGATAGGTGTTGTCGCCCCTGGTCGATCCATCCGAACCGGTCCCCTTGAGGAGTTCGTAACCGAAGACCATGAAGTTGGTGACCGGTTCTTTCACCGTGTCGAGGTCGACGGTCGCCTGGTGGGCGGAGAGCCGGACTTCGAGGACGCCGTCGGCGCTGGAGAGTTTCACAGGTTCGCGGTAGGCCGCGGGTTCGCCGTCGGGTCCGGCGTTGACGCCGATCTGCGGCGCCGGTTCGCGGCTCGCGCACGACGTCATGGCCGACACCATCGCCGCGACGACGAGGCATGCCAGAGTCACTGTGGGCTTATTGCGGCGACGGTGCACGCGGCCTCCATGGTTTGCGTCGCTGGCGGAGCCATTCGGCGCGCGAAGGCGACGTTACCGGATGTGGTGATCGACGGTACGACTTTGCCGACAGCGGCCGTTCATCACATCGCGTTGAGCTCCAACTGGATGTTGTCCGGATCGCGGAGCACGCGCTGATACCCGGCGACGCTGGCCTCGACGTCGGTGACGATCAACGAGATGTGCTGCACCCCAGCGATTGTGGGTTCCATACCGTTGCCGACGCGATGACTCCGTCCGCGTGTGCCCGGTCGGCCGACCGAGTCAGATCGTCGTCTCCTGCGCCGAGACTGCCCGCCAGGCGCCGTTCTGCAGCACGAACACATCGGTGAACCGCTCCGTTGCGACCACCGCGTCGTGGGCAACGATGGTGTTGACGCCATGGATCACTGCGGTGCCGCCGTCGATGCGCACCTGTTGCCCGCCGGGGTTCATGGTGAGCCCCTCCGGCGCCGTGTTCCTGATCTCTGCGGCGCGATCGAGGATCTGCCCGTCGGAGGTGATGTGTGTGAACGTCGGGCCCAGGATCTGCTCGACGGTCGCGACGTCACCGGCGGTGATGGCCGTCAGCCAGCGCCGCTCCTGCGCGAGCACGTCCGCGCACGGCCCGACCGCGACGGACAGCGGTTCGCCGGTCCGGATGTCAGCACAAGTGTCGGTCTGCGCCGCCGCGGACGGCGCACCGACGAGGGCGGCGCCGGAGAGTACGACGCCCAGGGCGGTCGCGCCCAGCCGCGACGGTGCCGTCATGCAGGCAGTCAAGCACTTCGGCGCCGGTCAGAATCCCAATTCGCCCGGGTCGGCCGTCAGGTAGCGGGTCACCGTCGGCGCCAGCAGCCGCACCAGATCGTCCCCGGGCAGGGTCGCCAGGGGCGGGATCTCCATGACGTAGCGCAGCATCGCGGTGCCGACCAGCGTGGTGGCCGCGAGCGTCGCCCGCAGGCGTGCGGTCTCGCCGCCGCCGAGCACCCCGGACACCCCGGTCAGCACGTACGTCTGGATGAAGCTGCGGAACGCCTCGTGCGCGTCGCTGTTGGACGTCGCCGACTGCAGCATGGTGACCATGCTGGGTCCGGTGTCGGGAGACTCCCAGATGCGCAGGTACACCCGCACCAGCCGCGTTCCGACATCGCCCTCGCCTTCCGACAGCGCGGTGATGAGCACCTGCGGGTCGATGATCAGCCGCAGCGATTCGCGGAACAACTCGAGCTTCGACCCGAACAGGTACAGCACCATCGCGGGATCGACATGGGCGTCCTCGGCGATGCTGCGCAACGTCGTGCCCCCGTAACCCTGCGCGGCGAATCGCTTCTTGGCCGCGGCCAGTACGGCGTCCCGCGACACCGGTTCACCCTGGCGGCGCCCGCGCCGTCGCACCGTATTCGCTGGTGGAGCCATCTTTCGACCCTATCATTTCATTGGATGTTGAAATCTGCCCCTCTCGGAGTTACGCTCCGCTCAGCAATATTTCAACAATGAATGAAAAGGAGTGGTCCGATGACAACGACGTCTCAGGCCCAGCACCACGCCGCCACCCACGAACCGCCCGTCACCGTCAGAGCCACCGGCATCGTGGTGGTGCTCTGCGCCGCCATCGCCGTTGTCGCGCTGGCGTTCGCGCTGCCGGCGACCCGATCCGCGCCGCACGACGTCCCCATCGGCATCGCCGGTCCGCAGGCCGCCGACGGGCACCTCGCGGACCTGCTCGACCAGCGCGCCCCCGGCGCCTTTGCGGTCACCTACTACCCGGGCGAGGCCGCGCTGCGCGAGGCCATCGCCGACCGTCACGTCTACGGCGGTCTCGCGATCGGTCCCGCCGGCCCGACGCTGCTGATCGCCAGCGGCGCGAGTCCCGCGGTCGCACAACTGATCACCCAGATCGGCGCCGGCATGGCACAGCAGACCGGCAGACCGCCGACGATGGAGGACGTCGCTCCGTTGCCTTCGGACGATCCGCGGGGCGCAGGCCTGGCCGCCAGCGCGTTGCCGGTGACCCTGGCCGGAATCCTGCCGGCGGTGGCACTGCTCTACGCGTTCCGGCGGGAGGTCTGGACCCGACTGGCGACGGCCGTCGCATTCGCGGTCGCCGCCGCCCTGACCATCGCCACCCTGCTCGTCTACGTCCTCGGTTCCGTCGAGCAGAACTTCTGGGGCGTGACGGCCGGCCTGACGTTGGGACTGCTCGGATGCGGACTGCCGATCCTCGGCCTCGGCTCGCTGTTCGGGCGGATCGGGCTGGCGGCCGGCGCGGCGCTGGCGCTGCTGGTCGGCAATCCGCTCTCCGGTCTGGCCGGCGCACCGGAACTCCTGCCCGCCGGCTGGGGCACCGTCGGACAGTGGCTGCCCCAGGGCGCCAACGCCACTCTCCTGCGCTCCACCGCGTACTTCGATGGCGCGGGCGCCACCTCCGCCGTCGCGGTGCTGAGCTGCTGGGCGCTGGCCGGTGCGGCGCTGGTCGCGGTCGCGGCGGTCCGAGACCGCCGCGAAGCCCATTGACAGGCAAGTGCGGACTTGCCTATAACCGGAGGGTGCCCGACGATCCGGACCTGTTCAAGGCACTGGGAGACGCGACGCGACGGATCATCCTGGACGAACTCACCGACCGGGATGGTCAGACCCTGTTCGAGATCTGCGGCCGGCTGACCGTCAAGCACGGTCTGGGCCTGTCCCGCCAGGGCGTCTCGCAGCATCTCGCAGTGCTCGAACAGGCCGGATTGGTGCACACCCGGCGACAGGGCCGGTACAAGTTCCACCACCTCGACCCGTCGCCACTGCGCACGATCGTCGACCGGTGGCCCGTCAACCGAGAGGAACCACAGCCGTGATCCGCATCAACCTCACCAGCGTCCTCGTCGACGATCAGGCCAAGGCGCTGGCCTTCTACACCGACAAGCTCGGGTTCACCAAGAAGACCGACATCCCCACCGGCGACGCCCGCTGGCTCACCGTCGTGTCGAGCGCCGACCCCGACGGCGTCGAACTCGTTCTCGAACCCGACGGCCACCCCGCGGTGCGCCCGTTCAAGCAGGCGCTCGTCGCCGACGGCATCCCCTTCACCCAGTTCGCGGTCGACGATGTCTACGCCGAGGTCGAGCGGCTCAAGGCGCTGGGCGTCGAGTTCGTCCAGGACGCCACCGATCTCGGGCCGGTTGTCACCGCCGTCCTGGACGACACCTGCGGCAACCTCATCCAGCTCGCCGCGATGAAGTGAGCCTCGGACCGGGCGGCACGCCTCCTACACTCGACCCACGTGGGGCTCGACGACGGTGAGGCGCTGGCGGTACTGCGCGACGCCGTCGATCCCCGGCTCGGTTCCGACGAGCTGATCGCCGCGTTCTACGCCCGGTGGTTCGCCACCGATCCCGCGGTACGTGACCTCTTCCCGCCCGATATGGCCCGGCAGCGGGCGGTATTCGCCCAGGCCGTGACGTGGGTGCTCGGCGAACTGATCGCCCGGCGCTCCCAGGAGCCGATCGCGTTCCTCGCCCAGCTGGGGCGCGACCACCGCAAATACGGGGTGACCGCACAGCACTACCAGAGCCTCGGCGAGGCGCTCCACGCCACGTTCCGCAGCAGGCTCGAGAACCGCTGGGACGACCGGCTCGCCGGCGCGGCGCGCGACGCTATCGCCCTGTGCGTCGGCGTGATGAGCGGAGCCGCCGAGGCCGAGGGTGGCCCACCCTTCCGGGACGGCACCGTCATCGAACACCACAGGCTGACGCGCGACGTCTCGCTCATCCGGTTGCAGCTCGACAGCCCGCTGGCCTACCACCCCGGTCAGTACGTGACCGTCCAGGTGCCGCAGTGGCCGCGGCGCTGGCGCTATCTGAGTCCGTCGATCCCGTCCGAACCCGGCGGGGGCATCGAATTCCACGTCCGGTCGGTGCCGGGCGGCATGGTCAGCACCGCGATCGTCAACGAGACCCGGCCCGGCGATCGGTGGCGGCTGTCGAATCCGCACGGCGGCCTCGCGGTCGACCGCGACGGTGGTGATGTGCTGATGGTGGCCGGCAGCACCGGTCTGGCACCGCTGCGCGCGCTGATCATGGACATGACGCGCTTCGGCGACAACCCCCGCGTGCACCTGTTCTTCGGCGGCCGCTTCCCCTGCGACCTCTACGACCTCAAGACGCTGTGGCAGATCGCCTCGACCAATCCGTGGCTGTCGGTCACCCCGGTGTCGGAGTACGCCACCGATCCGCCGTGGGCCCGCGACTTCCCCGACGTCACCCCGCCCCGCGGTCTGCACGTACGGCAGACCGGACGGCTCCCCGAGGTCGTCACCCGCTACGGCGGCTGGGGCGACCGGCAGATCCTGATCTGCGGATCCGCGGCGATGACGACGGCCACCAAAGCGGCACTGACGGCGAAAGGCGCTCCGCCCGAACGCATTCAGCACGATCCCCTGACCGGCTGAGCAGCCCCGAAGCACCCGCGTGCCAGACTGAGACGATGGCCGTTCCCGAATCCGTCACCCTGCAGGACCCGTCGTCGTCGCTGACCGCGACCTACGTCCCCGGGGCGGGGATGATCTGCACGTCACTGGCTGACGACGGAGTCGAATATCTCGGTCAGCGCCGCGGACTGCAGGCCTACATCGACGACGGCAAGACGATGGGCATCCCGATCCTGTATCCGTGGGCCAACCGCCTCAGCGCCGCCGACTACACGGTCGACGGCGCGACGGTGACCCTGACACCGGGCGTCGGCGGGGTCCGCACCGACGAGAACGGCACCCCCATCCACGGCGTGCTGGCCGCGAACCCGGACTGGCTGGTCACCGAACAGTACGTCGACCAGCTGGTGGCCATTCTGGACTGGGGCGGCAACCCCGGACTGCTGGCGAGCTTCCCGTTCCCGCACACCCTGACCATCACGGTGACGCTGGCCGACCGCACGCTGACCGTCGAGACGACGGTGACGCCGACCGAGGCTGCGGCGGTTCCGATCTGCTACGGCTACCACCCCTATCTGCAGATCCCCGACGTGGCGCGGGCCGACTGGGTGCTGGAGACACCTGCGCTGCACCACCTGCCGGTGGACGACCGCGGGATTCCGACCGGCGCGGTGGACACGTGGCCGGGCGGCGCCGAGTCGCTCGGTGACCGCACCCTCGACGACGGTTTCGACGGGGTCGGTGCGGGCGCGGTGTTCGCGCTGTCGGGCGGTGAGCGCCGGGTGGAGGTCGTCTACACCGAAGGCTATCCGGCCGCGCAGCTGTTCGCGCCGCCGAGCGACGACGTCGTGGGGATCGAGCCGATGACGGCGCCGACCGATGCGCTGCGCCGGGGCGGCTACCGGATGGCGATGCCGGGTGAGCCGGACACCACCCGGTTCTCGATCCGGATCGGTTAGCGGGCGGTGATGGGGTCACCACTGCGCTTGGTCTCCAACCGTCGCCAGGTCCACCAGAACAGCAGCGCCGACGCGATCGACCCTGCTGCGGCCAACCACTGCGAACCGAGGAAGAGGTCCCACTCGACGGGCCGGTCATCGAGGTGGGCAGCCGCGGCCTGCACCACCTGAATGGCGCCCCACGCCAGGCTGAAGAGTCCGACGGCTCCGACGATCGCCACGAAGACGGTGCGCAAGGTGTACCGCGCCGCGCCGGGTGAGACGACCGCCCGTATCCGGCCCGTGCGCGCCAGGAAAAGCGATGCCGCACAGGCGACGACGAGTGCCACCGCATCGGCGGCCAACGTGTCCGAGAGCCGGTGCGCTCCGATGACGACGGTGTAGGCCCCGATGCCCACGGCCCAGGTGAGGGTGAACAACATGGCGATGCCGCGGAATCGGTACGGCATCACGATCAGCGTCGCGAACAACAGGGACATCGCCGCTGTCGTGTGTCCGCTCGGCAGGGTGTTCTCAGTCCAACCGTCGTGGACCACACCCGTGTGCGGGCGTGCCAACACGTAGTACTTCAACACCTGCGTGACCGCTTGACTGACCAGGATCACCGACACTCCGGCGATGGCCAGCCACAGCTGACGCCGCAGCAGGCCGATGACTCCCACGGCCAGTGCCGCGAGGAGCTGCGAGGTCACGGAGATGGTGTGGAACTGGTCGAACGCCGCTCGACGTACCTCCGGGTCGACCTGACGGGCGCCGCGCAGGGCCGCGTTCTCCAGGGCCTGGCCTGTTCGCGTCTGGACCGCCAACAGGTAAATCACCACGCCGAACAGGAGCGCGGCCGTGAGCACCGTCAGCCAGCGGCGTCGCGCGCTGCACAGGTTGCGGTCTCCGCTCGGAGCGCCTTGCACGTCGATGACTGTCACCGCGAATGCCTCCGCCGTTCGGTCTGGTCACCTGGGAGAACACCTGCGGCCGCCCCGAGTCCGCCACGATACCAACGCACCCGGCGTCGCCGACGTGCCGATCCGGCTCGGCTAGCGGCGGCCCTGGCGTGGCTTCCAGACCACCAGCGCAGTGCTCTTCGCCGGGACCGCCACCTCACGGCGCTGCGTGGCTCGCAACTCCTCGACCTAGCGCACCAGTTCCTTGCAGCGCGACTGCAGCACCTCCGTTGGTTCACTGCGACTGGTGGATCCTCACAATGAACGGACTCCCAGCTGTGCCATCCGCTTAGCTAAGCCGCGGCCGGTGGTGGTTTCGGTTCGAAGGGTGTGTACCACCACCAGTCGGCGCGTTCCCCGGTCGGGCCGGGGCAGGGTTTCACATCCGGTGGAGGTGTGGTGGGTGGCCTTGCGAGGGAGCGGTTGGTCATGCGTTGGCCGGTGGCGTTGGTGACGACGAGGCGGTCGGCGGGTCCGGTGATGGTGATCTCGCCGCGGTGATGCGCCCGGTGGTGGAACGGGCAGACCAGGGCCAGGTTCCATAGTTCGGTGGGTCCGCCGTCTTCCCAATGCACGAGGTGATGGGCGTGTAGCCCGCGGGTGGCTCCGCAGCCCGGCACCACGCAGCACTGGTCGCGATACTCCAGCGCCCGGCGCAGGCGGCGGTTGATGGTGCGGGTGGAGCGGGCGGCGCCGATCAGTTGGCCGTGGCGCTTGAGCCACACCTCACAGGTGGCGTCGCATAGAAGGTAGCGGCGTTCCTCGTCGTTGAGGACCTGTCCCAGGTGTAGGGCGGCGGTGGGTTTGTCGAGGTCGACGTGCACGGCCGCGGTGGTGTGTTGGCCGTGGGGTCGGCGCGCGACGTCGGCGTCCCAGCCGGCCTCCACCAGCGCCATGAACGCGTCGACGGCGTCGGGGAACGGCGGCGCCTGCTCTGGCGCCTGCTCGGGCGACTCCTCGCCGGTGTCGTCGGTGTCGTCGGTGTCGTGGTCGCGCTTCCACTGGGAGATCTGCGCGTCGCGGTGCGACTGCATGGCCGCCTCGAACTTCGCGGCTTCCAGCTTCGGCAGCCGGATCTGCCAGGTGGTGTGGCCGTCGTGGACGGTCTTGGTGATCGAGCGCTGCTTGTCCGGTTCAGGTTTGGGTTCGGGCTCGGGGCGGGGTTCCTGCTTGACCGCGGTGCGCAACTGGTTGACGGTGGCTGCTTCGGCGAGCTCGATGTAGTGATCGTCAGAGCCGTCGGCGGCGTGTTCGGCCAGCACCCCGAGCCGGTCCAGCGACAGCCGCCCCTCCCGCAAAGCATCTGCGCAGCGCGGGAAGTCCTCGATCCGGCGGGCGACGGTGAGCAGGGTCTCGGCGTTGTGCGGGGTGGCCCCGGTTTTCCAGGCCACCAACGCTGTCATCGAGCGGGCGCCGGTCATTCCCCAGAGGCCGTCGCGCTCGAGCTCGGCGACGATGTCGACGATGCGCCCGTCGATCGCGTTGCGCTGGCCGGTCAGCTCCGCCAACTCGTCGAACAGCATCTCCAGCCGGTCCTTCGGGCTCACCCGATGGACCAAAGACGCTGCGGCTGAGGGCATGACACCATTCAAGCAGCAGCCACCGACATTTAGCCTTGGAGTGAGTCCGCGGGCGGGCCGAACGACCGACTGGGACATGTCGTGATCCCTGTGTTTTGAGTGGCGCGGGCTCGGTGTCTGGTCTAGCGGTGTCCTTGGTCGGGAACTTGGAGCCAGCCTGTGGGGTGTGGACTCCTGTTTGGCTTAGCGGCGGCCCTGGCGTGGCTTCCAGACCACCAGCGCAGTGCTCTTCGTCGGGACCGCGATCTCACGGCGCTGCGCGCCGCGCAGCTCCTCGAGCTCACGCACCAGTTCCTTGCAACGCGACTGCAAGGCCTCGACCTGGTTGGTCAGCTCGATGATGCGTTTGATGCCCGCGAGGTTTACGCCCTCATCCTGGGAGAGGCGCTGCACCTCGCGCAGCAAATCGACGTCACGTTGCGAATAGCGCCGTCCCCCACCGGAACTGCGCTGCGGGCTGACCAATCCGAGCCGGTCGTAGGTACGCAGCGTCTGCGCGTGCATCCCAGCCAGCTCGGCGGCCACCGAGATCAGGAAGGTTCGTGCATCCCCGTTACGTTCAGCCGCCACGCTCACGCACCTGCCCATCCGGCCCGGGGGTCGAATCCGCTCGCCCGCTCCGCCTTCGCGTAGGCCTCAAGCGCCTCCGCCGCCTCACCCTCGAGGTTCGGCGGCACGGCCACCTTCACCGTCACCAGCAGGTCACCGTGACCACCGGACCGTTTCGGCACACCGCGTCCCCGCACCCGCAGGATGCGGCCGTCGGACGTACCCTTGGGCACCCGGACCCCGACCTTGCCCTCCAGCGTCGGCACCGAAAGCGTTGTGCCCAGCGCCAATTCGTGGAAGCTGACCGGAACGGTCACCGTCAGGTCGTCCCCGTCGCGGCCGAACACCTTGTCCGGACGGACGTGGACGGTCACGTACAGGTCACCCGAGGGCGCACCCCGCAACCCGGCCTCGCCCTGACCGGCCAGCCGGATGCGCTGACCGTCCTCGACGCCGGGTGGGATCCGCACGTTGATGGTGCGGGTCCGCGTGGTCACTCCGGTGCCCCTGCACTCCCCGCAGGGGTGCTCGATGATCGAGCCGCTGCCCTTGCACTCGGTGCAGGGCTCGGAGAATCCGAACGCGCCCTGGTTCTTGCTGATCACGCCGGCGCCGTTGCAGTTCGGGCACACCTTGGGGCTGGTGCCCGGCCGGGCGCCGCTGCCGTGACAGTTCGTACACGGCGCAGGGCTGGTGAGCCGCAGCGGCATCGCCACGCCCTTGGTCGCCTCGAGGAACGACAGTTCCGTCTCGGTCTCCAGGTCGTTGCCGCGCCGGGGCCGGCTCGGCCGGGGCTGCGCGCCCCGACCGAACAGGCCGCCGAACAGATCACCGATGTTCGCGCCGCCGGTCTGACCGGCGGCGTCGAACAGATCGTTGAGGTTGAACTCGACGCCATCCGACCCGTACGCCGGGCCGCCGCCGAACCCGCCGCCGCCGTTGAAGCGGCCGCGCCCGAAGCCGCCGCCGGCGAACAACCGGCGGGTCTCGTCGTACTCCTTGCGCTTGGCGGGATCGCTCAGCACATCCCTGGCTTCGCCGACCTCCTTGTACCGTTCGTCGGCGGCGGCGTCACCCGGATTGCGGTCGGGATGATTCTCGGCGAGCAGCTTGCGGGCCACCCGCTTGATCTCATCCTCGCTGGCGTCCGAGGAGACGCCGAGCACTTTGTAGAAGTCTTTTTCGACCCACTCTCGTTGGACCATGCCGCGTCACCTCCTCGTTGTCACTAGTTGTTGTCTGATTCTGACTTTGATTCTGGGGCCTGCCCCGGCACACCGCTGTCGTTCCGGCCCGTGTCGTCTGCGCCTGCCGCGTCGACCACACCGACCATGGCGTGCCGGACGACCGTCTCGCCGACCATGTAGCCACGACGCATGACGGTTCCGACGACCGGATTGCTCCCGTCGCCCTCGTGCTGGACGGCTTCGTGCAGCGCGGGGTCGAACGGGTCACCCTCCTCGCCGAACGAGGTCAGCCCGATCTGCTCGAGCGCGCCGGTGAGCTTGTCGGCCACCGCCCGCAGCGGACCCGTCTCGAGGTCGCCGTGGCTGCGCGCGCGGTCGAGGTCGTCGAGGACCCCGAGCAGTTGGCCGACGACCGCCACCTTCGCGCGGTCGGCGATCATCTGCTGATCGCGCAGCGTGCGCTTGCGGTAGTTGTCGTACTCCGCCTTGACGCGCTGCAGGGTGCTCTTGAGCTCGGCCACCTCGTCGGTGTCCGACGGTGCGGCGGCCGTATCGGCGTCGGGTGCGCCGTCCGGCGCCGGCCCACCGGGGGCCTGCGCGCCGGACGGATCGCGAACCTGGCCGGTCTCGGGATCGATGCGTCTCTTATCGGTGACGGTCACCGGTTCCTGCGGCTCGTTCTGAGTCACTTTCGCTCCTGATCGTCCTCGACCACCTCGGCATCGACCACGTCATCGTTGGACGCCTGACCCGCGGCGTCGCCGCCGGCGGCCTGCTCAGCCTGGGTCGCCTCGTAGATCGCCTGGCCCAGGGCCTGGCTCTCCTCGCCGAGCTTCTCCATCGCCGACTTGATGGCGCCGATGTCGGTGCCGCCCAACGCGGTCTTGGCCTCGGCGACGGCCGCGTCGACCTTGGTCAGGGTGTCCTCGGGGACCTTGCTGCCGCCCTCGGCCTCACGCTGCTCCTTGACGAACTTCTCCGTCTGGTAGACCAGCGTCTCGGCCTGGTTGCGGACGTCGGCCTCTTCGCGACGCTTCCGGTCCTCGTCGGCGTGCGCCTCGGCGTCCTTGATCATCCGGTCGATCTCCTCCTTGGACAGGCCGGAGCCCTCCTGGATGCGGATCGTGTTCTCCTTGCCGGTGCCCTTGTCCTTCGCGGTGACGTGCACGATGCCGTTGGCGTCGATGTCGAAGGTCACCTCGATCTGGGGCACGCCGCGCGGAGCCGGCGGGATACCGGTCAGCTCGAAGCTGCCGAGCAGCTTGTTGTGCGAGGCGATCTCACGCTCACCCTGGAAGACCTGGATCTGCACCGACGGCTGGTTGTCGTCGGCGGTCGTGAAGGTCTCGCTGCGCTTGGTCGGGATCGTGGTGTTGCGTTCGATGAGCTTGGTCATGACGCCGCCCTTGGTCTCGATACCCAGGCTCAGCGGGGTCACGTCGAGCAGCAGGACGTCCTTGACCTCACCCTTGAGCACACCGGCCTGCAGGGCGGCGCCGACGGCGACGACCTCGTCCGGGTTCACGCCCTTGTTCGGCTCCTTGCCGCCGGTCATCTCCTTGACCAGGTCGGAGACGGCGGGCATCCGGGTGGAGCCGCCGACGAGCACGACGTGGTCGATGTCGCCGACCGAGATGCCGGCGTCCTTGATGACCTGCTGGAACGGCTTGCGGGTGCGATCGAGCAGATCCTGGGTGATGCGCTGGAACTCGGCGCGGGTCAGCTGCTCGTCGAGGAACAGCGGGTTCTTGTCCGCGTCGACGGTGATGTAGGGCAGGTTGATCGAGGTGCTCTGGCTCGAGCTCAGCTCGATCTTGGCCTTCTCGGCCGCTTCCCGCAGACGCTGCATCGCCATCTTGTCCTTGGTCAGGTCGATGCCGCTGGAGCTCTTGAACTTCTCGACCAGCCAGTCGACGACGCGCTGATCCCAGTCGTCGCCACCGAGTTCGTTGTCACCGCTGGTGGCGCGGACCTCCACGACGCCCTCGCCGATCTCGAGCAGCGAGACGTCGAAGGTGCCGCCACCGAGGTCGAACACCAGGATGGTCTGTTCCTTCTCGCCCTTGTCGAGGCCGTAGGCCAGCGCGGCCGCGGTGGGCTCGTTGACGATGCGGAGCACGTTGAGGCCGGCGATCTGGCCGGCTTCCTTGGTCGCCTGACGCTGGGCGTCGTTGAAGTACGCCGGTACCGTGATGACCGCGTCGGTGATGTCCTCACCGAGGTAGGACTCCGCGTCGCGCTTGAGCTTCATGAGCGTCCGGGCGCTGATTTCCTGCGGCGTGTAGTTCTTGCCGTCGATCTCCACGGACCAATCGGTGCCCATGTGGCGCTTGACCGACCGGATGGTCCGGTCGACGTTGGTGACCGCCTGGTTCTTGGCGGGCTGGCCCACCAACACCTCGCCGTTGCGCGCGAACGCGACGACCGACGGCGTCGTCCGCGAGCCCTCAGAGTTGGCGACGACAACGGGGTCGCCACCCTCCAGAACCGCGACGACCGAGTTGGTGGTCCCTAGGTCGATTCCGACCGCACGAGCCATGGTGTGTCCTCCTGTGTTGCTGTGTTGCGTGAACAACTACGTTGTGGGGGTCTGAGCGGACCACACTCAAGACTGCTCCGCCCGAGGCGGGTGTGTCAACCCAGACTTGAGTTCATCTCGCTCAACTTGTCGATTGGGTCAACGGGTGGAATCGGCGATTTGTTCCCCGGGGTCGGCACGGAGCGCGGGTGTTCACTCCCCGACCCCGGGGGGCGACGTCGACCGCCGCGGCCGCGCCCGGAGTCCCCGCCCTTCCAAGAACCCGTTTCCGCGTGAGCCGTCAGATCTGGCAAAGACTCGGATCCGACGCGTCGAACCAGGCCAGAGCAGCGTTGCACCGACCCGAGGACCGGGCCGACCGAGGCCGGAACCTCAACTGTCGCTGCCACATCTCGCTGGGTTCGACTGCCGTGTGGGGATTTCCTACCCCGTGCGTTCCTGACGGATCGCGGCAAAACCCGCCGGTCGCGGATACTGCTGCGGCGAACTTTCGACTCAGTAAGTCGACTTCGTGTAACTTCGGCGACGGCTCACTTTTGGCGATCTCTTCGAGGCACGTGACGTTGGGTCTATCGGCACGTTCGGTCACGTCAGCTCAGAGGAAGTCCGGGATGAGTCCAGCTGGTACACGAGGGCGCGGGCGGCATCGCCGGGACGCGACCGAGAACGCCTGCTGCCGACGCGCGACCGGCAGCTTGGTCCCAGAGTTGCCGATCGCCGGGAGCAATGCGTCTGTGTACCGCGCGGATGTGGGCCGGGCCGGCTCTCGCGCGCTGACCGTCGGACGAGTCGGCGCCTTGGCCGCGGCGCTGGGCGCAGGCGTGCTGATCGTCGCGTTGCCCGCGACAGCGCTGGCCGACACCGAGGGATCACCGGGTGCGGGGGTCACCGGTTCGTCGTCGTCTTCATCCGTTGGGACATCGGCTTCGGGCGGCGAGGGCATATCGCATTCAGGCGTCGACGGGGCCAGGGGTACGCGCACCTCCGAACGGCCCGGCCCGTCGGCCTCGGCGAGTCCCCAGCCTGGCGGGCGCAGTGGATCGGATGCGCGTGGCAGCGCATCGGACAGCAGCGAGACGGCGGACGAGCCGTCGTCAGCACCGGCGCGTGCGCGGTTGGACTCCCGCGCGGCCCGGGATGGTTCAGTGCCGGCTCGTTCCGTTGACGTCGAGCCCGTCACGACGGATCGGACGAGAGCGGCGGGCCCGTCAGACCCGTCCGACCCGGCACTGATCGCTGCACCCGCGGCCCTGACGGAGGCCCGGGGCGACGCGGCCGGGATCGCAGACCTGAACATCCTCACCTTGTTCTTCGGCAATGGCACCGCGTCCCGCCCAGACGCGGGACTGTTCATCGGCAACGGCTACGCCGGGTCTCCGGGTCAAGACGGCGGTCGCGGCGGTCTACTGCTGGGCAACGGCGGCCCCGGAGGCCGCGGTGTCGATGGCCTCAATGGAGGAGCCGGCGGAAATGGTGGTGCCGCAGGACTTTTCGGTAACGGTGGTGCCGGTGGCGCCGCGACCGGCAACGGGAACGGCGGAAACGGCGGCGCGGCGTGGCTTTTCGGCTCGGGCGGCGCTGGTGGCCGAGGAGGAGACGGCCAGGGCGGCGCAGCGGGCGTCATGGGCGCGACGCCGGGTGCCGCCGGCGGCGACGGTGAACGCGGCGGAAATGGTGGACGCGGCGGAAATGGTGGCGCCGCAGGGCTTTTCGTCGGTTTCGGCGGCGCGGGCGGAACGGGCGGTAACGGCGGCGACGGTGGGAGCGGCGGACACGGCGCCATCGGCTCGGCAGCGATCGCTGCCGGCGCGAGCGGAGGCTCGGGCGGCGACGGCGGCTCCGGCGCGTCGGGCGGAGTGGGCGGCGACGGAGGCAGCGGTGGTCGCGGTCCTGCGCTGATCGGTTTCTTCGGTGTGTTCGGGTCGGCAGGCCGAGATGGCGATGGCGGGTACGGCGGTGCCGGCGGAGCCGCCGGTGCGCCCGGCCACGGCGGTGCCGGCGCTGACGGCGACGAATCGAACCCCGACGGCGGTGACGGCGGCCGGGGCGGCGACCCCGGGGCGGCAGGCCAGGGTGGCCGCGGCGGCGCGGCGGGCGGTCCGTCCGGCAGTGCAGGGGCCGACGGTGTCACAGGCGCCGCGATCGTCCTCGGCGGCAACGGCGGTGCAGGCGGCGACGGATACACGCGGACCGTCGCCGGTACCGGCCGCGGAGGCATGGGCGGTCGAGGGGGCAACGGCGGCGCGGTGGGCAACGGCGGCGACGGTGGCGCCGGCGGGAACGGCGCTGACGGATCAGAAGGCGGCGACGGCGCTGCTGCTGGTGCGCATGGTCTGGACGGCGAAATCGGCGCTGACGGCGGAGCGGGTGGCGCCGGCGGTGCTGCGGGCGGCATCGGCACTCGCGGCGGCACCGGCGGCGTCGGCGGGCGTGGTGGCGCGGGCGGGCACGGCGGTAGCGGCGTCGCGGGCGCCAATGGGCAGGTCTCGGCTGGCGCCGGCGGTGGGGGTCAGGCGGGCGGCAACGCAGGTAACGGTGGCACCGGTGGCCAAGGCGGTAAGGGTGGGGCGGCCGGTGGCGCAGGAAACGGCGGCACCGCGGGCGTCGCGGGCCAAGGCGGCGTAGGCGGCAACGGCGGAAACGCCGGAACCGCCGGTGCCGGAGGCGGCGGCGCTACCGGAGCTGACGGTCAGGCCGGAAGCAACACCTCGGGTTACACCGGAGGGGTCGGGGGCCGGGGCGGTGACGGCGGCACGGGCGGCGCCGGCGGCCGCGGCGGCGCTGACGGCGACGGGATCGGAGCCGGGGCGAACGGCACCACCGGGGCGGCCAGCGATGGCGGCGACGGCGGCCGGGGCGGCAAGGGCGGCACCGGCGTATCCGGAACCACCGGTGCGGCGGGCCAGTCCGGCACCGACGGCGGGACCGGCGGTACGGGTGGCGCGGGCGGTGCCGGCGGCACAGCAGGCGGTGTCGGCACCCGCGGTGGCACCGGTGGCACCGGCGGCCACGCCGGCCACGGTGGTCACGGCGGCAGCGGCGGCACAGGCGCCGACGGAGATGTCACGGCCGGCGGCGGTGGCGACGGTCAGGCCGGCGGCAACGCCGGTAACGGTGGCGCCGGTGGCCAGGGCGGTAAGGGCGGCGCGGCCGGGGGCGCAGGAAACGGCGGCACCGCGGGTGTCGCGGGCCAAGGCGGCGTAGGAGGCAACGGCGGCAACGCGGGAGCAGCCGGCGTCGGCGGCGCGGGCGCAACCGGCGCGAGCGGCGTCACCGGAATCAACGATGGACTCGGCTACTCCGGCGGCCAGGGCGGCGCCGGCGGCGACGGCGGTACCGCCGGCACCGGCGGACGCGGCGGCGCTGACGGCAGCGGGATCGGAGTCGGCGCGAACGGCACCACCGGCGTCGGAAGTGATGGCGGCGACGGCGGCCGGGGCGGCAAGGGCGGCACCGGCGTATCCGGAACCACTGGTGTCGCGGGCCAGTCCGGCACCGACGGCGGGACCGGCGGTACGGGCGGCGCGGGCGGCGCCGGCGGCACAGCAGGCGGTGTCGGCACCCGCGGTGGCACCGGTGGCACCGGCGGCCAAGCCGGCGATGGCGGCAAGGGCGGAAGCGGCGGCACAGGCGCCGACGGAGATGTCACGGCCGGCGCCGGTGGCGACGGTCAGGCCGGCGGCAACGCCGGTAACGGTGGCGCCGGTAGCCAGGGCGGTAAGGGCGGCGCGGCCGGGGGCGCAGGAAACGGCGGCACCGCGGGTCTCGCGGGCCAAGGCGGCGTAGGAGGCAACGGCGGCAACGCGGGAGCAGCCGGCGTCGGCGGCGCGGGCGCAACCGGCGCGAGCGGCGTCACCGGAATCAACGATGGACTCGGCTACTCCGGCGGCCAGGGCGGCGCCGGCGGCGACGGCGGCACGGGCGGCACCGGCGGACGCGGCGGCGCCAATGGCGACGGCACGGGCAGTGGCGCCGACGGCGGCGACGGCGCCGCCAGCAATGGCGGCCGCGGCGGCGACGGCGGGGCCGGGGGCTCCGGACTGATCGGCTCCGATGGAAACGCCACCGACCCCAACGGCGCCAGCGGCACGGCCGGCGGCGCGGGTGGTGCGGGCGGCGCCGGCGGAACAGCGGGCGGGGTCGGCACCACCGGCGGCACCGGTGGCACCGGCGGCCAAGGCGGTATCGGTGGCCAGGGCGGTAGCGGCGTCACCGGCGCCCCCGGCCAGGTCACTTCCCACGTCGGTGGCGACGGACACGCAGGCGGCAACGCCGGCGACGGCGGCGCCGGAGGCCAAGGCGGAAAGGGCGGCACGGCCGGTGGCGCAGGAAACGGCGGCAGGGCCGGCACTGCGGGCCAAGGCGGCGCAGGCGGCAAGGGCGGCAACGCCGGAACCGCCGGTGATGGCGGTGCGGGCGCAGCCGGTGCGAGCGGATATGTCTTCCTCAGTGCTGTCCCCGGCTATGCAGGAGGCAATGGCGGGGCCGGCGGCAACGGCGGCAAAGGGGGCGCCGGCGGCAGCGGTGGAGTCGACGGCAGCGGCGCGGTGACGGGTGTGCAGGGCGCCGGGGGCGTCAACAGCAACGGGGGCCGAGGCGGCGCGGGCGGCAGTGGCGGGGCCGGCGGAGACGGCCAACCTGGATCCGTCGCGGGCCCTTACGAAGGCAGACCCGGGAGAATCGGCGGCCAGGGCGGCGCAGGTGGTGCGGGCGGCGCTGCGGGCGGCGCCGGCGCGACCGGCGGCACCGGCGGAGTCGGCGGCACCGGCGGCATGGGCGGACGGGGCGGCGACGGCACGTGGGGCTTGGTGGGATCCCACGAATACAACGGCCGGGATGGACACCCCGGCGGCAGCGGGGCCAGAGGCGGCCACGGTGGAGTCGGCGGCGTCGGCGGCGCGGCCGGTGACGGCACAGCCGGTGACGGTGGCGCCGGCGGCGCCGGCGGCGCCGCTGGGGTCGGCGGGAATGGCGGCGCCGGTGGTAACGGTGTCGACAGTCTTTTCGTATTCCGACCCGGTACCTCCGGCGGCGCCGGTGGTGGCGGTGGCAGCGGCGCCGACGGTGGCAATGGTGGCGCGGGCGGCGCGGCGGGCGGCGCAGGCGGTCAGGCCGGCGCGACCGGACGGGGCGGCGACGGCAGTACCGGCGGCGCGGGCGGAAGCGGGGGTTCCGGCGGGGACGGCGTCAACGGTCGCAACGGCGTGATCGTGGGCCCGTTCGAAGGCCAGGACGGCGGTGACGGCGGCAACGGCGGCAGCGGCGGTTACGGCGGCAGCGGCGGCCGGCCGGGGACCGGCAGTGTGGCCGGCGCCTACGGCAAGGGCGGCGTCGGCGGCAAGGGTGGCGACGCCGGCGTGGCGGGCAACGGCGGGTCCGGCGCCGACGCTGTCTCGCGATTCACCCCGGATGGTTGGTGGGGCGGGAACGGCGGCACACCGGGCGCCGCCGGCGTGGGCGGAGCCGGAGGAAACGACGGGATCGGCATCGGCAACGGCGGCAGCCTCGGCGACGGCGCATCAGCCGCCCACACGGGCGTCGGCGGCGCAGGCGGGAACGGCTATACATCCTGGGAGCCCGGCCGAGCCGGAGGAAACGGCGGCCCCGGCGGTCGGGGCACCACCGGCGGTCCAGGCGGTCACGGCGGCGCGGGTACCAATGGCACCGACGGTGGCCCCGGACAACCTGGTGGGGCGGGCGGGAACGGCGGAAACGGCGGCCCAGGCGGCACCGGCACCTCCGGTGCGGGCGGTCGCGCAGGTAACGGTGGCAACGGCGGAAACGGCGGTGCAGGCGGCGAGTGGGTCAGCGGACCCACCCCGCCCGCCGGCGGCGCCGGAGGCAACGGCGGCACCGCCGGGCAACCTGGCACCGGTGCGACGGGCGGCGGGGCGCCCGGCACCAACGGCACCGACGGCGCCGACGGCGCGCCCCGCACCGGCATCGGCGTCTGATCGAGGGCTGCCCAGCGGGGTATTGACCGCGCGTCAGAGCGTCGACGCCGGCCGCACGCGCCGTAGGGTTGTCGTGTGGTGGGGAGACGGCTGATCGCGGCAACCGTGTTGACCGTCGGAGTGCTGCTCGCCGGGTGTTCGTCAGACATCACCGGAACCCCCGTGACCAGTCCCGACTCGCCCACCGAACCCAGCGTCCCCACCTCCAGGCCCACCCGGACGCCCACCACCGCGCCCTCCCCGTCGCCGTCCCCGTCCACTCCCGCCCCGGCGCCGACATCGCCGGGACCGGCCGAAGCCCTCGCCCCGCAGAACGGCTGGGTGTTCATAGAGACGAAGTCCGGGAAGACCCGCTGCCAGCTCAGCACCGGTGAGGTCGGCTGCGAGGCGCCGTTCACCGACGCCCCCATCATCGAAGGCATCCCCGCGACGGGCGTCCGCCTCACCGCGGCCGGGGACCTGGAGTGGGTCGTCGGCAACCTCGGCGACATCCCCGCGGTCACCCTCGACTACCGCGTCTACTCGGCGGTGGGCTGGACGATCGACGCCGGTGAGAACGGCACGCGATTCACCAACGACAGCACCGGACGCGGGATGGTCGTCTCTATCGAGGGCGTCGAGACTTTCTGAAATTCCGGTCACAACCGTTTGACCGTGTGTGCCGACCGGGCACAACACCGGCGTGAGCCCACCTCCACACGTCATCGTCCTGTTCGGTGCGACCGGCGACCTCGCGGAGCGCGAACTGTTCCCCGCCCTGTACCGACTGGCGGCCGCCGACCGGATGCCCGCCGACTACGCACTCATCGGGTCGGGCAGGCACTCCCCCGGCAGCGACGACGACTTTCGCCGGACCGTCGGCGACGGCCTCCGCGACACTGTCGACGACATCGATGACGACGTGTTGTCAGACCTGTTGGGCCGCATCAGCTTTCAGACCTCCGACGCCGACGACGGCAGTGATCTGTCAGCAGCCGTCCGGGACGCCAGGCAGGGCCTGGGCGAGGACGCGAAGACGCTGATCTACCTGTCCGTCCCGCCCGCGGCGATGGAATCGATGATCGGCATGCTCGATCGCGAGATACTGACCGACGGCGCCCGCGTCGTCATCGAGAAGCCCTTCGGCACCGACCTGAAGACCTCGCGCGCGTTGACCGAGGCGCTCGACGGGGTCGTCGCCGACGACCAGATCTTCCGCATCGACCACTTCCTGGGCAAGGAGGCGGTGCAGAACATCCTCGCGCTGCGCTTCGCCGACGGTCTGATCGGACCCGCATGGCACCGCGACCACGTGACTTCGGTGCAGATCGACATCCCCGAGGAACTCACGGTCGAGGGCCGCGGCAGCTTCTACGAGTCGACGGGCTGCTTCCGCGACATGATCTCCACCCACCTGTGCCAGGTGCTCGGTGTCATCGCGATGGAGCGCCCCGAGCGGCTGGACGCGGAGTCGATGCACGCCCGCAAAGCCGAGGTGTTCGACGCGCTGCGCCCGCTGGATCCGCAGCGGGTGGTGTTCGGACAGTACGAGGGATACCGCGACGAGGAGGACGTCGACGACGACTCCGACGTCGAGACGTTCGTCGCGCTCGAGGCGTACGTCGACACCGACCGGTGGCGCGACGTCCCGTTCTATCTGCGCACCGGCAAGGCGATGGGCGCGACCCGGCACACCGTGACGCTGACGTTCGGCGACCAGCGCGGACAGCTGATCCTCGAACTGGGCGACAACCCCGAGATCGGAATGGAGCTGACCGTCAAGCAACCCGGCCCGGGCCACGAACTCACCACCGTGCGCCTGAACGCCGACGTCACCGGCACGCCGATGGAGGCCTACGAACGGCTGCTCTACGACGTCATGCGCGGTGACCAGACGTTGTTCACCAGCGCCCGGGAGGTCGACCGACTCTGGCAGGTGTGTCAGCCGGTGCTCGATGAGCCGCCCACACCCATTCCGTACGCGAAAGGCTCCTGGGGACCGGACGAGGCCGTCGAGCTCCCGGGCGGGGACGGCTGGCGGCTGCCGGATGACTGATGACGCCCGACCGCAATTGGGCATCGCCGAGCACGGCCTGATCGGCGACCTGCGCACCTGTGCGCTGGTGGGCGTCGACGGAACCATCGACTGGTTCTGCGCGCCGCGCTTCGACAGTCCCAGCGTGTTCGCGGCGATCCTCGACCCGGACGACGGCGGCAGCTGGCAACTTCGGCCCACCGGTGACGTCACCCGGACCCAGCAGTTCTACTTCCCCGAGACCGCGGTGCTCATCACCCGCTTCCTCACCACCGACGGTGTCGTCGAGGTGCACGATTTCATGCCGGTACTGGGGGAGGCCGACACTCAGCACCGGCAGCGGTTGGTGCGCCGTGTCACCGGAGTGCGCGGCACGGTGCGGATGCGCACCCGGCTCGACGCCCGGCCCGATTACGCGCGCGAGACGTGCCGGCCCACTCGGTCCGGCGACGGGGTGCTCATCAGCGGCGACGGGGTCCGGATGGGGCTGACGGCGTCGACACGGCTGGACGTCGACGGCGGCGTGGTCAGCGCCGAGGTCGAGCTCTCCACCGGGGACTCCATGCTGTTCGTCCTCGAGATGCTCGGCGACGACGACGAGGTGCGCGCGGACGCCGTCGACCGCACCGACGCGCTGCTGGACGCCACCACGTCGTTCTGGCGGAACTGGCTGTCGCAGTCCACCTACACCGGCAGATGGCGCGAGGTGGTGAACCGGTCGGCGATCACCCTCAAACTGCTCACCCACGAACCCAGCGGGGCAGTCCTCGCCGCGCCCACCACCAGCCTTCCCGCGCCGATCGGCGGAAGCCGCAACTGGGACTACCGCTACGTCTGGATCCGTGACGCCGGCTTCAGCACCTACGCCCTGCTTCGGCTCGGATTCATGAGCGAGGCAAGGGATTTCATTCGATGGCTGTCCGAACGCCTGGGCGATCGCGACGGCGGCGACGATGGGCGTCCCGGTCCGCTGCGGGTGCTCTACGACATCGACGGGAACGCGCCCGAGGAAACCGAACTCGCACATCTGCGGGGTCACCGCGAATCCAGGCCGGTGCGCATCGGCAACGCCGCCGCCGACCAGCTGCAACTCGACATCTACGGCGAGATCATCGATTCGGTGTACCTGTTCAACAAGTACGGACCCGGCATCAGCCACGACGCCTGGGCCGACATCACCGACGTCGTCGACTGGGTTGTGCGCAACTGGGACCGTCCGGACGCGGGGATGTGGGAGATCCGCGACGAGGCCAAGCCCTACACCACCTCGCGGCTGATGTGCTGGGTCGCCATCGAACGCACCATCCGCATCGCCCGTGCGCGCGGTCTGCCCGGCGACATCGTGGGCTGGTCGAAAGCCCGCGACGAGATCTACGACCGCATCATGACGAAATCCTGGAACACCGATCTGCAGGCGTTCACCCAGACCGAAGGCGGCACCGCGCTCGACGCGGGGGTGCTGCTGATGCCCATGCTGAAGTTCCTCTCGCCGGCCGACCCCCGGTTCCTGTCCACCCTCGATGCCGTCGAGCGACAACTGGTCACCGACAGCCTCGTGTTCCGGTACGACCCGGGCAGCGACGGTCTCGACGGCGAGGACGGCACGTTCTCCATCTGCTCGTTCTGGTACGTCGAGGCGCTCACCCGCGCCGGTCGGCTGCAGGACGCGCAGTTGGCCCTCGAGAAGATGTTCACCTACGCCAACCACGTCGGCCTGTACGCCGAGCAGGTCAGTGCCACCGGCGACCAGGTCGGCAACTTCCCGCAGGCTTTCACCCATCTCGCACTGATCAGCGCGGCCATCAACCTGGACCGCGCCCTGGACGGAGGATGAACCCATGACCGCTGCTCAACGCGAACGCGCCGCGCTGGTCGAGTCGCTGCGCGCCGTCGGCCCCGACGAACCGACGCTCTGCGAAGGCTGGCAGACCCGCGACCTCGCCGCCCATCTCTACATCCGGGAACGCCGGCCCGACGCCGTCGGCGGCATCCTCATCCCGGGCCTGTCGTCGTACACCGAGAAGGTGCAGGACAAAGTGGCCGCGACCAAGGACTTCAACGAGGTGATCGAGACGGTCGGCTCGGGACCGCCGATGTTCTCGCCGTTCAAGCTGCTGGACCCGGTTGCCAACCTGGCCGAGATGTTCATCCATCACGAGGACGTCCGGCGGGCGCAGCCCGGGTGGGAGCCGCGGCCCCTGGACGACGCGACGCTCAAGGGGTTGACGCGCACGCTGTCGTTGATGGCGCGGCTCACGCTGGCGAAGGCGCCGGTGCGGGTGGCGCTGCGGACGCCGCAGGGCGAAACCCTGGTCACGGCGGGACGGGGAGCGCCCGTGACTGTCACCGGTCCGGCGCCCGAACTGCTGCTGTTCGCGGTCGGACGCGAGGCCCGCGTCGACATCGACGGCGAGGCCACCGCGGTCCAGGCGCTGCGCGACGCGCCCAAAGGTCTCTAGAGAGTAGGTTGGCCGCCGTGGATTTCCGTGTCTTCGTCGAACCGCAGCAGGGTGCCAGCTACGCCGATCAACTCGCCGTCGCCCGCGCCGCCGAGCAGCTCGGCTACTCCGCGTTCTTTCGCTCGGACCATTACCTCGCCATGAGCGGTGACGGTCTGCCCGGACCGACGGACTCCTGGGTCACGCTGGGCGGTATCGCCCGCGAAACGTCGACGATCCGACTGGGCACCATGGTCACCTCGGCCACCTTCCGGTACCCGGGCCCGCTGGCGATCGCCGTCGCCCAGGTGGACGAGATGAGCGGCGGCCGCGTCGAGTTGGGCCTGGGTGCCGGCTGGTTCGAAGCCGAGCACAAGGCGTACGCGATCCCGTTCCCGCCGCTGGGTGAACGGTTCGACCGGCTGACCGAGCAGCTGGAGATCCTCACCGGCATGTGGTCGACGCCCGTCGGGGAGACCTTCGATTACACCGGCACGCACTACTCGATCGTCGACTCCCCCGCGCTGCCGAAACCGGCGCAGGCGTCGGTGCCGATCGTCATCGGCGGTCAGGGCGCCAAGCGCACACCGGCGCTGGCCGCGAAGTACGCCGCCGAGTTCAACGTCCCGTTCGTTCCGCTGGACACGCTGCAGACCCAGTTCGGCCGCGTGGCCACCGCGCTGTCGGACGCCGGCCGCGCGCCGGGTGAGCTGACGT
The DNA here is from genome assembly GCF_001665575.1 of Mycobacterium sp. 852013-51886_SCH5428379. Lineage (GTDB taxonomy): Bacteria > Actinomycetota > Actinomycetes > Mycobacteriales > Mycobacteriaceae > Mycobacterium. Next base: position 33,514 of record NZ_LZSU01000039.1, read on the forward strand.
ATTCGGCGGCGTTCGTGCTGTGCGCGGGGTCCGACGACGGGCAGGTGCGCCGGCGCGCGGACGCCATCGGCCGCGAGGTCGACGAACTGCGCAGCAACTCCCCGATGGTGGGCACGCCTGCGGAGATCGTCGACAAGCTCGGCCCGTTCCAGAAGGCCGGCGTGCAGCGGGTGTACCTCCAGATGCTGGACATGTCCGATCTCGACCACCTCGCACTGGTGGCGCAGGAGGTCGTGCCCCAGCTCCGCTGACCGGGCGGGACCGGCGGGGGCGCGGATAGGATCGGTGCCCGTGGCGCGCGACGACGACGAGCACGACCCCGATGCTCCGGCGCCGTGGCACAACTCCACGGCGAAGGTCTTCGGCGCGAGCATCGCCGGTGTCGCCGGGATCGGGCTGATCGTCGGATCCGTCATCTTCGTATCGCAGCGGGTCGAGGAGCCGACGCAGGCCCCGCTGAATTTCGTCGAACCGTCGTTCTCGCAGACGTCGGCACCATCCCGGACGTCGAGTACGCCCAGCACCACCGCCCCGCCGCGGCCCACCCAGGCCGAGACCACCGACATCGATCTGCCGCCGCCGTCGGACACGTCGCCGACATCGACACCGTCGAGTTCGGCCGAGTCCACCAGCTCCCGTCCCCCGACGACCACGGCGGAGGAGGACGACGAGGGCGAGGAAGGGCCGACGACCACCAGGAAACGGCCACGATTCAACGAGACACGCACGCTGTACCCCCAGCGATGAGCCTTCAGCGGCCTACTATCGGACTCCGTGGCGCGACCTCCTGAAGATCCGGGCTACCCGGACGACGAGCCGACCCAGTACTCCAACGCGTACAGCAACGAACCCACGCAGTACGGGGCGTACAACGAATACAACACCGGTGGCTATGACCAGCCTCTCCCACCCGAAGAACCGCAGCCCTGGTACCGCAAGCCGGCTGCGCTGGTCGGGCTCGGCGCGCTGCTGGTGCTGCTCATCGCGATCATCGTGTGGCTGGCAGTGCAGCTGACCTCGGATGACGGCTCGTCCTCGGAGACCAGTACGTCGCCGACGACCACGACCACATCGGAGACTTCGGAGCCGGGCGGGTCGGCGCCGGCGGTCGCTCCCACCGAGACGGAGACGGTGACGCAGTCGCCGACGGAAACCTCGCCGGCGGAGACGACAACGACCACTTCCGAGACCACCACCACCACGACGACGACCACCACGCCGCCGACGACCACCACCACGACCACTCCGCCGCCGACCACGACGGTCGAGACGAGCACGAGCACCGTCACCATCACGGTGCCGACGCTGGTGCCGGGCGGCGTCAGCCCTTAGCTCGGCTAGCAGGCGACCTCGGGTCCCGGCACACACTCGGAAGCAGGCGCTTCGGTTGACGGCTCCACCGTCGGCTCGGGCCGGGCCGTCGGCTCGGGTTCGGGTTCGACGGTCGGTTCGGGCTGGGCCGTCGGCTGCGGCTCGACCGTCGGCTGAGGTGCGGGTGACGGCTCGACCGTCGGCTGAGGCGTCGGCTGAGGCTCAGCCGTGGGCGTCGACCGCGGCGGCAACACGAACGTCGGCATCGGCAACTCCGGCCACACGAACTGCGGCGGGGCAGGAGCAGGCGCAGGCGCGGGTGCGGGTGCCGCCGGAGGCGGAGCAGGAGCGGGAGCCGGCGCCGCCGGTCGCGGAGCCGCCTGCTGCGTGACCGCCTGACGCGGCGCCGCAGCGGGCGCTGCGGGAGCAGCCGCCGCGGGCCCTGGGGCGATGACAGTCTGGGTGACGGCCGCGGGCGCCGGAGCGGGTCCCGGCGCCAGAGCCGGCGCAGCCTGCGGCTCGACCGAGCTCTCGATCGGGAGTGTCGCGACACTCGCGCTCGAATCGGCAACGCCGGCGCCGTCGTTCGACATCAGGACCATCCCGCCCACGGCCATCGCGGCGATGCAAGCCGCCCCCGCGAACAGCGCACCGGGGCGCTTGAACCAGGCCTGGGCCGGCTCGTCGACGGGATCGCTGTGGTCGAACGACACCTCCGGTCGCGCGTCGCCGGGTTCGTACAGCGCGGCGTACTCGGTGACCGCGAGGTCCTCGGATTCCTCGGCCGACCAGGCGAGCGGGGTACGCGGGAGCGGCGCGACCACGATCGTCGGTAACTCCGGCGCCGCCGTCAGGCGCGTCTTGGTCTCGTGTAGGCCACCCCGCCGCGCGATGAGCTCGGCGCCGATCGCGGCGAGCACCTGCGCGCGCGGGCTGGTCGTCACCGGCACCCGCAGCACCTCGGACAGCCGTTGCGTCACCATCGGCATCCGCGCCCCACCTCCGACGGTCGCCAGCCCCGCCAGCTGGGCCGGTGCAATCCCGTTGCGCTGCAATGTATCCAACAGCGCTGCGATCAGACCGTCGAGCGGTTCATGCAGCACCGCCTCCAGTTCGGCGCGAGTCATGCGCACCGACCCTTCCGGCACGGCGATCGTCGTCGCGGTCCGCTCCGACAGCCGTTCCTTGGCGGCGCGGCACTCGTCCCGAAGGCTGGAGAGCGAGGCGACGGCCGACGTGCTCGACGGGTCGGTCGGCAGCCCGCGCAGCACCTCGGTGAGCAGCGCCCGATCGGCGACGTCACCCGAGAAGTCCTCGACGCGGACCGTCTCCCCCACGGTGCGGAACCCGGCCCCGGCGTCGGCCAGGGTGATGCTGGTGCCGGTCGCGCCGACGTCGCACAGCGCGACGATCCCGCGGCTCGGCAGCCCCGGCCAGGCCTGCAGCGCCGTGAGCGCCGCCACGGCATCGGAGACGACGGTCACGCCAGGCAGCTGCGCGCGCACGGCCGCCACCATCCCGGCCGGCCAGTACGCCGGCACCGCGACGGCGGTCGCGTCGGGCCGCGAGTGCGGACTCATCTCCCTCGTCAGCGCCTCGATCGCCCCGGCCAGCACCCGGTCGCCGAGGTGGCGCGACCCGTCGGCGGCCACGATGGGGATCGGGTCGCCGACGCGTTCGACGAAGCCGCCGAGCACCAGCCCCGGATGTTCGAGGCGCGGCAGACCCACCTCCGGGCCGCGGTGCGGGTAGAGGGTGAGCACCGCGCGCCGAACGGTCGTCCGGCCATCGCAGGCCGCGACCAGGTTGGTGATGCCGACCGAGGAGCCCAGAGAACTGCGCATACCTGTCTATCGGCGCGGCGGGCCGTTTCGTTATGCGATCAGCGGCCCTGGGCCGCGTACTCGGCTACCAGCGCCTCGGCGCTGCGCACCGCCGCGCGGCATGCGCGGGCGGTGAACGGATCGTTGAGTGGATGCTCGGCGCGGCGGCGCCAGCGCTGAGCTGCGGCGAACGCGGCGCGCGGACCGTCCGAGGAGGCACCGTAGGGGGCGTCGGGCTGCAGCCCCAGCCGGCTGGCCGGATCGGTGCCCGAGCCGCCGATCAGCCGGCGCAGCGACGCCATCTCGTCCTCGTTGAGGGTGGTGGATCGCGACCGCAGCTGGCTGAGCAACCGCAGTTCCTCGAAGGCGTGCGTATCGGCCAGCAGCGGGTCGATGTCGGCGATGATCCGCGGCGTGGCGTAGATCGGGTTGAGCTGCACGAACTGCCGCAGCGACAGCAGCGCGGTGTGCGCCTTGAGCAGATCCGAGCGCTGGGCGAACTGCTGGTCGATGACGTCGCGCAGGGCCACCAGCCCGCTGCGTTCGAGCAGTTCGTCGGCCAGCGCCACCGCATCGCCGACCCCGGCGCGCAGCACCGCGATCGAGATGCGGATACCGAACATGCCGAACCGGTCGAGCAGCGCCACTCGGGTCGCGGCGTCCACCGGAAGCGCGGGGTCGTCGCGGACGAAGCGGTCGACCGACAGCATCGCCTTGGCCAGTTCGGTGGGGTCCACGCCGGACAGCTTCTGCAGGGCGACGAACTCGCTCTGCCGCAGCGTGCGCGCGGTCAGCGCCAGCAGCCCCGACACCGGGACGACGGCCTGGCAGATCCCGGTGCGGTCCATCTCGGCGGTGAACCGCTGGGCGACGTCGCGGGCCGAGAGCATGGCGTCGATGCGCCCGGCGCCGATCTCGTCGGCGCGTGAGGCCACGCCGATCACCCCGAGGGCGCCCGACGCCCCGCCGACGAGTTCGCCGATCTGCTTGAGTAGCGCGATGTCGGCGGCGTTGAGGGTACGCAGCAGGAACACCACCGCATCGACGCGGGGGACGCCGTCGTCGGGCACCAGGAGCCGCAGCGTGCGCTGCGAGACGTCCCGCGACAGCGAAGAGGTGCCGGGAGTGTCGATGATCGTGGTGTCGATGAGTTCGGCGGCGGGCCACTCGACGTCGAGATCCAGGACGTCGCCGGGGTCGAGTGTGGCGAAGTCGAACGTCAGGGACCGATCGTGGGGATCCCGGGTGATGGGCACGTTGGAGCGGCGGCCGCCCCGGTGGTTGGCCGTCACCCTCGGGGTGGGACCGTGCCGGAACCAGGTGACGATGCGGGTGGCCTCGGTGGCGTCGGTGGGCGCAATGTCCTCTCCGACCAGGGCGTTGACCAGCGTCGACTTGCCCGCCTTGAGGGTGCCGGCGAGCGCGATGCGGATCGGCTCGTTGAGCCGGCGCCCGATGCGCTCGAGTTCGTGGTGGACGTCGGGGCGTTCGCGGTAGGCCGGATCGGCCCGGTAGGCCGAGATGGTGCCGCCGAGGATGGCCCGCACGTGGTCGCTGGTGCTGATCCGTCGAGTTTAGAGACCGGGGGTCGCCAGCTTCTCGGCGTGTTCGATGACCTGGCGCAGGATGTCACGCTGCCGCGCGAGTTCCTTGACCCGCGCGGTGCGTTCCGACTCCTCGACCTTCGCGGCCGCGATGGTGGCCTGCAGCGATTCGTTGAGCGACCGGGTCGCCTGGTTGGCGATCTCGCGATAGTGGTCGCGCAGCTGCCGTTGGATCCCCTTGAGCCGATCGCGCGACTCCTTGCCGACCACGAACGCGACGTCGTCGACGAAGCGGCGCACATTCGTCTTGGCCTCGCTGCGCACCCGCAGCATCCGGTTCTCCATGTCCTCCTTGTAGGCCTTGCGGCCGAGGACGAAGCCCGCGCCGAGTGACAGCGGATTGAACATGCCCAGGCCGGCGAACGAGGTCAGCATGCCGAACATCAGGACGCCGCCGTAGGAGCCGCGCAGCCCGGTGACGACCTTGTGCCCGACCTTGAGGGGTTTGGCCTCCAACTTCGCCAGCGATCTGAAATCGTCGAAGCCGGCGCCCATCTCGCGGGCGTCGATGGCCGGCATCCGCACGGCGTCGAGTCCCGCCTCCCGGAAGGTACGGGCCACCTCGGCAGCCAGCGCTTCGGCCCGCTGGTAGGCCCACACGAAGTTGTCACCGACGGCCGTGGCGACCGACTCCTCGAGTTCTGCGCCGATCTCGGCCCAGTGCAGCGTCGGATCACTGGTGTCGATGACCTGTTCGGTGTGAAAGGTGATGTTGCGGAACCGATGTCGCAGGTCGTGGTCGACGTCGGCGGTCAGGTCGGCGATACCGTCGTTGAGCACCTGCTGCCAGAGGGCGGTCTGCTGCAACGCATTCTCGGCGTCCTGTTTGCGGCGCTCCAGATCGGCGGTGAGTCCCTGCCGGGCGTTCGGATCGTTCAGCGCCGCCAGCTCCGAATCGACGGTGAGCGCGAGATGTTCGGCAACGGAATGGATTTCGGCAGCAACCTGATCGCGGACCCGGTCGTTCTCCCCGGAGAGCACCTGTTCGGACAGGAACTTCACGATCGCAGGGAAATTGGACTCCTCGTTGAGTTCCTTGTCGTTGAGTTGGATGGCATGGCTGCGCAACTGCGCGGACGCGGGGATCATCGGCGCGCTGATACCGGCGCGCCGCAGGTGCGCGGTGTTCGCGTCGACGATCTGCCGCCAGTGCGGGTAGAGGTCGGTCTTGGTCGCGACGATCAGTGCCAGCGGGCAGATCTCGAGCGCCTGCCGGATGAACTTCATCTCGGGTTCGGTGAACTCCTGGCTGGTGTCGCTGATCATCAGCATCGCGTCGGCGTCGGGCAGCAGGCCCAGCGTGGCCGACAGGTGCGGCTGACCGTGCCCGCCGACACCCGGGGTGTCGACGAAGGTCAGACCGCCTTTGAGCAGCGGGCTGGGCGCGGTCACCTCGACGCGCAGCACCTCCCGGCCGCGGGCCTGCGGCGCCCGGCGCAGATCGTTGCGCAGCTCGGCGACGGGGATCTCGACGAGTTCGGGTTCCGCACCGTCGGGCCGTGCCACCACCAGCCGGGCGGTGGCCTGCTCGCCGTAGGACACCACGGTGGGCAGCACGGTGGATTCGTCGTCACCCACCCGTGCGACCGGCATGTTGAGCAGCGAATTGAGCAGCTGACTCTTGCCCTGTTTGAGTTGGCCGGCGATCACCACGCGGATCTGCGGATCGTTGATGCGGTCCTTGGCCCGGGCGAGTCGCGCCACCAGATCGCCGCGGTCCTTGCTGTCGGCAATCTTGCTGGCGTGGTCGATGAGCTCGGCGATGACCTTGACCTTGCGCGGGTCACTGGGTTGCGTCATGACGCCCTTCTTCGTCGGCGGCTTCTCACGGTAGGCGCGCGAACTGGCGGGGACCATCGCGGTCCCCGCCAGCTGCTCAATCAGGTCGTGCGGATCAGAAGGCGTCCAGACCGGTGTTGGTGTTGGCCTCGTTGCCGGACGCTACATCGGTGCTGACGCCGGTGTCGTTGCCGGAGAACAGGTTCGTGTCGTTGCCCGACCCGAGCGCGGTCTCGTTGCCCGACCCCAGGTTGGTCTCGAAGTTCGTCGAATCGTCCTCGATCGAGTAGTCGGTGGAGGTCGACGTCTCGGTCGTGACCGCGGTGTTGACCGAGTTGTCCTCGCGGTTGTCGCTGCCGTAGTTCCCGTCGATCTGGGTGCCGGTGTTGACGTCGTTGTCGGTGATGATGATGCCGCCACCGCTGCCGCCCGAGCCGCCGACCGCGTTGCCGCCGCCGATGCCGATCAGGCTCCCGCCGCCGTCGGCGCCGCCGCCGTTGCCGCCGCTGGTGTCGACGTCGTTGAGGACGGGGGCGTCGTTGTCGGTGATCAGATCCCCACCGGCGGTCTTCGAGTTGTCCTCGACCTCGTTGTCCTTGCCGACCACCACGTTGGAGCCGGAACCCGCGAGGATATCGCCGTTGTTCATGGTGTTGCCGTCGCCGAGGGCGGCGCCGTCACCGCTGACGATGTCGCCGTCGTTGTCGCCGTCGACCACCACGCCGCCGTTGGTGGCGGTGTTGCTGGTCTTGTCACCCAGGGTGATGTCGCCGAAGCCGAGGTTGAATGCGCCGTTCTGGGCGTTGGCGCCGGCGTCCTGAATCGGGCTGGCGACCGGGACGTTGTTACCGCTGAGCAGATCGGTGTCGTTGCGGCTGGCCAGTTCGGTGGTCGGCGCGAACGACGTCTGCGGCGAGAACGGGGACGCGAAGTTCGACGCCAGCTGATGGTGGTCGGCCACCGCCCGCTGCAGACCGTAGATCGGGTCGCCGCCGCCGAGTGCGTAGCCGGCGGGAGCGGCGGTCGCGGCCACCGAGGCCAGCTGTGCGGCCGTCACGTTCGGCAGGCCCGCGTCGCGCAGCGCGCCCTCCGGGTCCATCACGAAGGACGCCGCGACACCCGGGTTGCGGAAGAGGTCGAGGATGAAGTCGATGATGTTCATGGAACTTCCTTTCGCTTGCCTCGCCGGGCCCCCCGGCGATCTGGAGACCACGTTATGGAGTCCGGACACCACCGCCAACGGGGCGATCACCCAACCCTTTTCAACCCGCCCTAGGGGTTTTTCTACTTTCCCGTTAGGGGATTAGGGGTTATGGCGGGGGCTCCGGGGAAGGGGGAAATAACTCCAGCTCAAACGGCAAAACCCGCGCAGATCGCGAGGATCTGCGCGGGTGGTCGGGTCGAGTCGCCGGGTGGGGTGGGTCAGTCGAGCAGGTCGAACGCCGAGGGATGGTCGACGGGCGGCTCATCGAGGGGCGGCTGTGCCCAACCGTCGGCGAAATCGGCCTCCGCCGGAACGGCGTCGTCGCTCAACGGGGTGTCGAACTGCAGTGATACCGGATCCGCGGACCAGACCGCGTCGGAGTCGGCGCCGGCGATGTCATCGTTCGCGTCGGTGACGACGGCTGGGGTGTCGATGACAGGCACGGCCGGGCCGTTGTCGTCGAACGCGTCGAAGGCGTCGAAGGCGTCGAACGCCGCGGTGGCTGCGCCGCTGGCCCAGACGTTGCCAGCCGGTTCGGCACCGAAGCTGTCGAACGCGACCGCGGGCGTGGTCATCGACACGGATTCCGACACGACGGGGATGAGGTTGTTGACGTCGACACTGGTCACGCCGGACAGATCGGCGTCGGCGATGGCCTGCGCCGGATCGGCGGCGTACCGCGCGGCCGCGTCCGGATCCCGCACCAGCGACATGACGAAGTCGAGTAGCGAGTTAGCCATCACACACCTTTGCGTTGTCGTCACGTGGTCGACACGGGGACGAATCCCACGTGTCGACGATGCTATCCGCGCCGCCGGTACCCCGGATCGGTGTGCATACCCCACCGTCGCTGCACCGGTTAGGGGATCGCCCGTTAGGGGATGCGCAACACTAGGGGGATATTCGCCGTCCGGACGGCTGCTGCGATTAAGGTGAGTTCCCATGACCGAACCGCTGGGACTGTCCATCGGGATGACCAACCTGGTGGCGGCTCGCGTCGGCCGACCTCCGGTCCTCCGTCGCGCCGTGCTCCATCTGTTCGCCGACCGCCCCGCGGAGGTGGGCGTGCCGGCCGACAACCCGAATCTCGGCACGGGCGGTCTGGTACTCAGCGGCTTCGTCGACCGCGTCGGTGATCCGGTGCCGCTGGTGGCTGCCGACGGTTCGGCCCATCGCGGCGAACTGGTGCTGGCCGAGGCGCTCGACGCGATGGCGCGCACCGTCGACGGCGGCTCCCCGATCGCGATCGCCGTCCCGGCGCACTGGGGCCCCGGGACCGTCGGGGCGTTGCGCGGCGCGTTGCGCACGCGGCCCGGACTGGCCCCCAACGGTGTGCCCGCCGCCCTGATCCCCGACTCGACGGCGGCCCTGGCAGCGCTGCAGGCCGCGCCCGGTCTGCCCGGTCAGGGGGTGATCGCGCTGGTCGATCTGGGCGGCAGCGGCACCAGCATCACGCTGGCCGACGCAGGCGCCAACCTCGACGCGATCGGCCAGACCGTCCGCTACGCCGAATTCTCCGGCGACGCCGTCGATCAGGCGCTGCTGAACCATGTGCTCGCCGGTATCGCCGACGCCAACAATCCCGACCCCGCGGGGACGGCGGCGGTGGGTTCGCTGGCGCGGCTGCGAGACCACTGCCGCCAGGCCAAGGAGCGGCTGTCCGCCGAGACGGCCACGGCGGTGCCGGTCGATCTCCCGGGCTTCACCTCCGACGTCCGCGTGACGCGGCCCGAACTCGAGCAGCTCATCGCCGAACCGCTTGCCGGGCTGCTGGCCGCCATCGATGACACCTTGCAGCGCAACGGGATTGCGGCGGCCAGCGTCTCGGCGGTCGCCACCGTGGGCGGCGGTGCGGCCATCCCGCTGGTCACCCAGCGGCTCTCCGAGCAGCTGCGCGCTCCGGTGATCACCACGCCGCAGTCGCAGCTCAACGTCGCGGCGGGCGCGGCGCTGGTCGCCGACCGCGGCGTCGATGCCGACGCGCCGACCGGCATGTCGCCGGTCACGGCCGCCGCCGACGCGCCGACGGGTCTGGCGCCTGCGGCGTGGGCGGCCGGCGCCGCGGGCCTGGCCGCGGGCGAGGCGGCCGCCGACGGCGCCTCGTCGGCGACGTTCCGCGCGCTCGCCTGGTCGCAGGACGACGCGCCCGCCGGGGAACCCGTGCCCTACACCGGCGCCGACTACGTCGCCGATCCCGGTTCCACGGCCGCCCGTCCACCGGTGGCGTTCACACCCGAGGATCAGGTCGCCGACCCTGATCCAGGGCCGCTGCCCTGGTACAAGAGGCCCCCGTTGTTGTTCGGTGCCGCAGCCGCGGCCGCGCTGCTGGCCATCGGCGGCCTGGCGGTGACGCTCACCGGGAACGTCGGCGAATCGGAGCCGGTCACCGAGACGGCGACGACCGTGTCGATGGAGCCGTCGCCGGAACCCCTGCCGCCGCCGGTCACCACCGTCACCATCGGACCCGACGGTCAGGCCACCACGACGGTGAGCCAACCGCCACCGCCTCCTCCGCCACCGCCCTCGTCGACCACGACGACCACCACCACGACGCCGTCGTCCACCACCACGACGACCACGACCACCAGCACCACGACGACCACCACGACGACGCGGACGACGACCACACCGCCGCCGACCACGACACCGCCGCCCACGACGACGGTTCCGCCCCCGACGACGACGGTGGTGCCGACGACCTTCGACCCGCCGGATCCGCCGGACCCGCCGGTCGTGACCTTCCTTCCCGAGGTCGGCTGACCCGACCGATGGCGAGCCCGGCCGATCTTCCGCCGGCAGCGCGCGAGGCTGTCGATGCGGTGGCCGCCGACCCGGACGCCGCCGTCAAGCTCCTGGTCAGCGGCGGTATCGGCACGGGTAAGTCCGCGGTACTCGCGGCCATCCGCGGGGCGTGGCGGGCGGCCGGCAGACAAGTCTCGGCCCGCCCCGCGCCCGGGGCCGCGGTGGTGGTCGACGATGCGCACCTGCTCGGCGCCGACGAACTCGACCGGCTGACGGTCCTGGCGGGCGAGCCGGGGGCGACGGTCGTCGTGTCGGCAGAACCGCTCGTGCACCACACCGCGCTGCGGGCGCTCGTCACGGCGCTGGACCGGGAGAACACCCCGGTGTCGCTCGGGCCGCTGGCCCCCACCGAGGTCGCGCGCACCGCCGCACTCCTTCTCCGCGGACCGCCTCCGCCGGATTCCATGCGGTCAGTCATGACCGCGACGGCGGGTCTGCCGTTCCTCGTGCAGCCGACCCTCGCGGTGATCGGCGACGGACCGTCCGCGGTCCGGCACGCGGCCCGGGTCGCTCTCATCGAACGGCTGCGTCGCCTCGACGAGCCGCTGCTGGACACGCTGCTGCTGTCGTCGCTGAGTTTCGACATCGGACCCGACGACGTGGCCGCCGCGCTGCAGATGTCCTCCCGGGACGCGCTGGCCGCCGTCGACCGGGCCCGGGCCAGCGGGCTGCTCGAGCCGTCCCACTCGCCGCACTTCGTGCGTGCCGTGCACGACGGGATCGCGCAGATCTGCGGTGCGGCACGGCATCACGAACTCGAGGTGTCGCTGCTGGCCTCGCAGCTCGGGCTGTCGACACTGTCGGCCGAACTCGCCGTGCGGTTGGCCGAGCACGGCCTCCGCGACGACCGGCTGGCCGACGCGCTCACCGCGTTCGCGGCCCGCACCGACGAACACCCCGCCCGCGCGGCCCGGCTCTACCGCGCCGCGGCCGACGCGGGCGCCACCGCGTTGCGCGCACAGCTGGCGGACGCCCTGGCCCTGACCGGGGACTGCGACACCGCGCGCCGGCTCAGCGACGAACTGCTGACCTCCGACGACGCCGCCGAACGTGCCGCGGCCGTGCGGGTCGCGGCCAGCGTCGCGATGCACGACGGCAGCGCCGAACAGGCGCACGACCTGTTCGGCTGGCTGGGCCCCACCCCGGACGCCGTCGTCGGAGCCGCCGCCACGATCGCCGCGCTGGCGGCCGGCGACGCGGCGGCCGCCCGAACGTCGGCCGAGTTACCGACCGCGGGGCCGCCGACGTCCATCGCCCGGACCGCCCGTGCGCTGGCCACCGGTCTGGTGCTGTCCCTGGACCAGTCCTATCCGGTCGTCGTCGCGAGATTGGGCCAGTCGATCGGCGCCGAGGCGCGCCAGCCGGAGGTCGCTCCCGACAGCCCCGCCGCACTCGTCGCCCTGACCGCGCTGCACGGCGGTGACACGGCCCGGGCGCGCAGCGTGCTGGGTCGCGCGGTGCGTGCGGAAGGCCCGACCGCCGATGCGATCTTCGTCACACATCGGCACCGGCTCCTGCTGGGCTGGACGCAGATGCAGGAGGGGCAGTTGCAGGCCGCGGCCGCGGCCGTCCCCGTCGGGGCGGACCTGCATCGTCGGGACGCGCTGTGGGCGGCGGCACTGCAGACGGCCATCGCCCGGCGCAGCGGTGACAGCGGCGCGATGCAGACCCACTGGTACGCCGCGACCGAGGTGCTCGCCGAGTACTCCGTCGACCTGTTCTCCCTGCTCCCCCTCGGCGAACTCTGGGTCGCCGCGGCCCGGATGCGGCAACTCGACCGCATCCGCCACCTCGTCGACCAGGCCTTCACCCTGCTGGACGGCCTCGGCGACCCGGCGTTGTGGTCACTCCCCCTGCACTGGGCGGGGGTACACGCCGGCATCCTCGCCAACGACCCGGACGCCGTCGCGCCGCACGGGCAGGCACTGACCGCCGCGGGCCGCGATCCCGCGGCGCCCAACCCATTCGCCAGAGCGCTGGCCACCGCCGGTCGCACCTGGTTGCGGGTGCTCGCCGACCAGGTCGACGTCGGCGAAGTCACCGCCGCGGCGAAGGGGCTCGCCCAGTACGGCCACACCTGGGACGCGACACGGCTGGCCGGTCAGGCCGCACTGCAGACCTCCGATCCGCGGGTGTCCCAGGCGATGCTGCAGCTCGCCCGCGACCTCAAGCAGACCGTCACCGGACTCGACTCCGGCCCGGCGCCGGCCGCGGCGCCGCCGGCGGGCGGATCATCGACCCCCGCGGCCGCTCCGGCGCGGCCGGCGAGCGCCGTGCTGTCGGACCGCGAACGGGAGGTCGCCGAACTGCTCCTCCTCGGCATGCCCTACCGCGATATCGGCGCCCAGTTGTTCATCTCGGCGAAGACCGTCGAGCATCATGTGGCCCGGATCCGGCGGCGGATCGGGGCGGAATCGCGGTCCGAAATGCTGTCGATGTTGCGCGCCATGTTGGGCTCGCCGAGTCGACCAACCGGCTAGTAAGGGCAGCCTTCGTAGCGGCGCCCATACCGGTGGTGTCACTATGAGCAGGCACCGAGCCCAAGTTACCCGTCAGTAACATGGGTCAAGTTACCGGTGAGTAACCAAAGAACCGGAGGATCGCGTGGAAACGCAGATGCTGATCAGGATCGTCGCCGGAGTCCTCATGGTCGCCGTCGTCGGTGTGTTCGCGGCAAAGCGCGTCCTGTGGTTGACCAAACTGATCCGCTCCGGGCAACCGATGAGCGAGGGCAACAACCGCAAGGACGATCTCAAGAAGCGGATCACCACGCAGTTCGAAGAGGTGTTCGGTCAGACTCGGCTGCTGCGCTGGTCGGTCCCCGGTATCGCCCACTTCTTCACCATGTGGGGCTTCTTCGTCCTGGCCACGGTCTACCTCGAGGCGTTCGGCCAGCTCGTCGATCACGACTTCCACATCCCGCTGGTCGGCCGGTGGGATGCACTCGGCTTCCTGCAGGACTTCTTCGCCGTCGCCGTACTGCTCGGCATCGTCACCTTCGCGATCATCCGCATGCGTCAGGAGCCCAAGCAGCACGGCCGTGACTCGCGGTTCTACGGCTCCCACACCGGCGGCGCCTGGCTGATCCTGTTCATGATCTTCAACGTCATCTGGACCTACGCCCTGGTCCGCGGCGCCGCCGTGAACACCAACGCCCTGCCCTACGGCAACGGCGCGTTCTTCTCGCAGTTCATGGGTTGGATCATGGCGCCGCTCGGCCACACCGCGAACGAGTGGATCGAGACGGTGGCGCTGCTCGCCCACATCGCGATCATGCTGGTGTTCCTGCTGATCGTGCTGCACTCCAAGCACCTGCACATCGGCCTGGCCCCGATCAACGTCACGTTCAAGCGCATGCCCAACGGGTTGGGCCCGCTGCTGCCCGTCGAGTCCAAGGGTGAGCTCGTCGACTTCGAGGATCCCGCCGAGGACGCGGTGCTGGGTCGCGGAAAGATCGAGGACTTCACCTGGAAGGGCTACCTCGACATGACCACCTGCACGGAGTGCGGGCGTTGTCAGTCGCAGTGCCCGGCGTGGAACACCGGTAAGCCGCTGTCGCCGAAGCTCGTGATCATGAATCTGCGTGACCACATGTTCGCCAAGGCGCCGTACTTCCTCGACGGCAAGGAGTCGCCGCTGGAGAACACCCCCGAGGGGGGTCTCGGCGAGGAACTGCGCGGCGAGAAGAAGAGCGAGAAGCACTCGCACGAGCACGTCCCGGAGTCCGGCTTCGAGCGCATCCCCGCCGACGACCCGCGGCAGGCCACCCGCCCGCTGGTGGGCACCGAGGAGCAGGGCGGCGTCATCGATCCCGACGTGTTGTGGTCCTGCACCACCTGTGGCGCGTGCGTCGAACAGTGCCCGGTGGACATCGAGCACATCGACCACATCGTCGATATGCGCCGCTACCAGGTGATGATGGAGTCCGAGTTCCCCGGTGAGCTCGGCGTGCTGTTCAAGAACCTGGAGAACAAGGGCAACCCCTGGGGACAGAACGCCAAGGACCGGACCAACTGGATCGACGAGGTCGACTTCGACGTCCCGGTCTACGGCAAGGACGTCGAGTCCTTCGAGGGCTACGAGTACCTGTTCTGGGTCGGTTGTGCCGGTGCCTATGAGGACCGCGCCAAGAAGACCACCAAGGCCGTCGCCGAACTGCTCGCCACCGCGGGCGTGAAGTTCCTGGTGCTGGGCGAGGGCGAGACCTGCAACGGCGACTCGGCTCGCCGCTCGGGCAACGAGTTCCTGTTCCAGCAGCTCGCCGCGCAGAACGTGGAAACCCTCAACGAGCTGTTCGAGGGCGTCGAGCGCGTCGACCGCAAGGTCGTGGTGACCTGCCCGCACTGCTTCAACACCCTGGGCCGCGAATACCCGCAGGTCGGCGGCAACTACACCGTGCTGCACCACACCCAGCTGCTCAACCGGCTGGTCCGCGACAAGAAGCTGATCCCCGTCAAGGGCGTCGACGGCGGCACCGGCGGCGGTCCGGACGGGCGTGAGGTCACCTACCACGACCCCTGCTACCTGGGCCGGCACAACAAGGAGTACGAGGCGCCGCGTGAGCTGATCGGTGCGTCGGGCGCGACGCTGACCGAGATGCCACGCCACGCGGACCGCGGCCTGTGCTGCGGCGCCGGCGGCGCCCGGATGTGGATGGAAGAGCACATCGGCAAGCGCGTCAACGTCGAGCGGTCCGAGGAGGCGGTGGAAACCGGCGCCTCGGCGATCGCGACCGGCTGCCCGTTCTGCCGCGTGATGATGACCGACGGTGTCGACGACGTGGCCGCCACCCGCGACATCGAGAAGGTCGAGGTGCTCGACGTCGCCCAGCTGCTGCTCGGGTCGCTGGACAAGAGTTCGGTGACGCTGCCCGAGAAGGGCGCCGCGGCGAAGGAGGCCGAGGAGCGCGCGGCCAAGGTCGAGGCATCTGTTGCGACCGAAGAAGCTCCCGCTGAGGCTCCCGAGGAGACGGCGGAAGAGACCGCCCCCGCCGCCTCGACCGCGACCGAGACCAAGCCGGTCACCGGCCTCGGTCTGGCCGGCGCCGCGAAGCGTCCGGGTGCGAAGAAGGCCGCCGCCAAAACCGAGGACGCCAAGCCCGAGGGCGCGGAGGCCGACAAGCCGGCGGCCGCTCCGGCCAAGGGTCTGGGCATCGCCGGTGGCGCCAAACGTCCCGGCGCCAAGAAGACCGCCGCCGCCCCGGCGCAGAAGGCAGAAGCTGCCCCGGCTGAGGCGAAGGCGGACACCGAGAAGGCCGAGACCGCCGCACCGGTGAAGGGTCTGGGCATCGCGGGCGGAGCGAAGCGTCCCGGCGCGAAGAAGACAGCTGCCGCTCCCGCGGCCAAGGCGGAGACAACTCCTGCCGCAGAGACTGTGGACACCGCGGAGACTGCGGAGGCCAAGCCCGAACCCGAGGTCAAGGGCCTGGGTCTCGCTGCGGGCGCCCGCCGCCCCGGCGCGAAGAAGGCACCGGCGAAGAAGGCCGAGGCCACCCCGCACGAGGGTGACGCGACCGTCGTCCAGCCGCCGAACGTCGACCCGGATCAGGCGCCGAGCGGGACCGAAGCCGACGACACCGCCGACTCCGACCGCGGTCTCGCCGAGCACAAGCCGGAACCGGAGGTGAAGGGCCTGGGTATCGCCGCAGGCGCCCGCCGCCCGGGTGCCAAGAAGAAGGCCGCCCCCGCCGCAGAGCCGAAGCCCGCACCGGAGCCGAAGGCTGCGCCCGCGCCGGAACCGGAGGCCGAGCCCGAGGCTGAGCCGGAACCCGCACCGGAGCCCGCCGCGCCGTCGTCGAACGGCTCGAGCGACGGCGACGCCCGCATCGTCGGCGACGAGCCGCCGGTGAAGGGTCTCGGCATCGCGAAGGGCGCCCGTCGCCCCGGGAAGCGCTGACCGCAGCCGCCGACTGCACGGTTGTTGACACGGTCACTCGACCGATGCGTACAACAACCGTGCAGTCGCGGCTCGGCGAAAACCCGTCGACAACCGTGCGACCATGGAACACATGACCAGGCCCCCGACGCCCGCAGAGCGGACGTGGCACCCCTCTGGGCACCACCAGAAGCCGCGTGTGTTCACCCAGTCCTCGAAGCTGCAGGACGTTCTCTACGAGATCCGCGGGCCGGTCCACGAGCACGCTTCCCGGCTCGAGGCCGAGGGCCACCGCATCCTCAAGCTGAACATCGGCAATCCGGCCCCGTTCGGCTTCGAGGCGCCCGACGTGATCATGCGCGACATCATCCAGGCGCTGCCGTACGCACAGGGCTACTCGGACTCCAAGGGCATCATGCCTGCGCGCCGTGCGGTGTTCACCCGCTACGAACTCGTCGAGGGCTTCCCCCGGTTCGACGTCGACGACGTGTTCCTCGGCAACGGCGCCTCCGAGCTGATCCAGATGACGCTGCAGGCGCTGCTCGACAACGGCGATCAGGTGCTGATCCCCGCGCCGGACTATCCGCTGTGGACGGCGTGTACCTCACTGGCCGGCGGCACCCCGGTGCACTACCTGTGCGACGAGACGCAGGGCTGGAACCCCGACGTCGCCGACATCGAAGCCAAGATCACCGACCGCACCAAGGCGATCGTCGTGATCAACCCGAACAATCCGACCGGCGCGGTGTACAGCCGTGAAACCCTCGAGCAGATCGCCGAACTGGCGCGCAAGCACGAGCTGCTGCTGCTGTCCGACGAGATCTATGACAAGATCCTCTACGACGACGCCGAGCACATCTCGATGGCGTCGGTCGCACCCGACGTGTTGACGCTGACGTTCAACGGGCTGTCCAAGGCCTACCGGGTGGCCGGCTACCGGTCGGGGTGGCTGGTGATCACCGGCCCGAAGGAACACGCAGGCAGTTTCATCGAGGGCATCAGCCTGCTGGCGAATATGCGGTTGTGCCCGAATGTGCCTGCCCAGCATGCGATTCAGGTCGCGCTCGGCGGATACCAGAGCATCGACGATCTGGTGCTGCCCGGCGGCCGGCTGCTCGAGCAGCGCGACGTGGCCTGGCAGAAACTCAACGAGATCCCCGGCGTCTCCTGCGTGAAACCCCGCGGTGCGCTGTACGCGTTCCCGCGGCTGGATCCCGAGGTCTACGAGATCCACGACGACGAGCAGCTGGTGCTGGATCTGTTGCTGCAGGAGAAGATCCTGGTGGTCCAGGGCACCGGGTTCAACTGGCCCACCCCGGATCATCTGCGGATCGTGACGCTGCCGTGGGCCCGTGATCTGACCGCCGCGATCGACCGGCTCGGCAACTTCCTGACCAGCTACCGCCAGTAGCGCTCCGACTACCCTGTCGGGGTGACGCACTCCCACGCCCATTCGCACTCGTTGAGCGGTCCGTCGCCGCTCGGTCCGGTCGCCGCGAAGATCGTGGTCGGACTGTTGGTCGTCATCGCGCTGGCGGTGTTGGTCGGTGCCGCGTTGCTGTGGCCGAGCCAGCAGAAGGCCGACATCCCGCTGCCGTTCCAGAACGCCGAGGGCGGTGCGGTCACCACCGAGGCCGGTCACGTCGTGTCGACGAGTCTGGCTCCGTGTGGCAGCCCGTCGGCGGGTGCGGTGCTGACCGTTGATCCGTCGCCGACGCAGGGCGGCACCGCGCAGTGCGTACAGACGCTGGTGGCCATCGACACCGGGCCGAACGCCGGCGCGAAGACGCTGCTCGAGTTCAGCGGCGGGCCAGGGCAACCCGAGCTGTTGGCCGGTGACGACATCCGCCTCAGCCGTCAGGTCGACGCCCTGGGCGCCACGAGTTACTCCTTCTACGACTACGCCAGGGGTTGGCCGCTGGCGCTGCTGGCCGGGGCGTTCGCCGTCGTGGTGGTGGCGGTCGCGCGGTGGCGGGGGCTGCGCGCCCTGGTCGGCATCGTCGTGGCCTTCGCCGTGTTGATGATCTTCCTGCTGCCGGCGCTGCGTGACGGCGCCCCGGCGATCCCCGTCGCCCTGGTCGGCTCGGCGGTGATCCTCTACGCGGTGCTGTTCCTCGCGCACGGGGTGAGCCTGCGCACCAGCGCAGCCCTACTCGGGACGCTCACCTCGCTGGGGCTGGCGGCCTTCCTGTCCTGGGGCGCAATCGAACTCGTGCATCTGACCGGTCTGTCGGAGGATCAGAACAACGAGGTCGCCGCGTATCTGGGCAACGTGTCGATCACCGGTCTGCTGTTGGCCGGCTTCATCATCGGCTCCCTCGGCGTGCTCAACGACGTGACGGTCGCGCAGGCGTCGACCGCGTTCGAACTCGCGGCCGTGGGCGACGGGACGTCGCGGCGCGACGTCTTCCTGCGCGCGATGCGGGTCGGCAGCGATCACATCGCCAGCACCGTGTACACCCTGGTGCTGGCGTATGCGGGCAGCGCGCTGCCGCTGATGTTGTTGTTCAGTGTCGCCAACCGGTCCCTGGCCGATGTGCTGACCAGCGAGAGCGTGGCCATCGAGATCGCCCGCTCGGCGGTCGGCGGGATCGCGCTCGCCCTGTCGGTGCCGCTGACCACCGCCATCGCCACGGTGCGCGCGAGCCCGGGGTCGCGTTTCGCCGGCCCCGGCCCGGGTACCCGGCCCGGGTGAGCCAGCCCCTCCACGTTTCTTCGGTGACCCTCGAGGTCGACGGCCGACAGCACACGGTCACCGTCGACAACCGCGTCACCCTGCTCGATGCACTCCGCGAACATCTGGGAGTGACCGCCCCGAAGAAGGGGTGCGACCACGGCCAGTGCGGCTCCTGCACCGTGCTGCGCGACGGCCGCCGCGTCACCACCTGCCTGACGTTCGCCGTTGCCGCCGACGGCGCGAGCATCACCACCGCCGCCGGTCTCGGCACCGCCGACGACCTCCACCCCGTCGCGCAGGCGTTCTACGACGAGGACGCCTTCCAGTGCGGCTACTGCACCCCCGGTCAGATCTGCTCGGCCGTCGGGATGCTCGACGAGGTGAAGTCGGGTGCGCCGAGCTTCGTGAGCGAAGACCTCGACGCCACACCGGAACTCACCGACGACGAGATCCGCGAGCGGATGAGCGGGAACCTCTGTCGCTGCGCGGCCTACCCCAACATCGTCGCCGCCATCGAACAGGCGGCGCAGCGGTGAAGACGTTCGACTACCACCTCGCCGAGAGCCCCGCCGACGCGGTGGCCACGCTGACCGCCCATCCCGACGCCGCGTACCTCGCCGGGGGCACCAACCTCGTCGACCACATGAAACTCGGTGTCGCTGCACCGGATCTGCTGGTCGACGTCAGCCGACTCGACCTCGACGAGATTGCCCCGCTCGACGGCGGCGTGCGCATCGGGGCGACGGTCCGCAACAGCGATCTGGCCGCCGACCCGCTGATCCGGTCCCGCTATCCGGTGCTCGCGCGCGCCCTGCTGTCCGCGGCCTCGGGGCAGTTGCGGCACGCCGCAACGACCGCGGGCAATCTGCTGCAGCGCACCCGCTGCGTCTACTTCCAGGACGTCACCACGCCGTGCAACAAGCGCAACCCCGGCACGGGATGCTCGGCGATCGGCGGATACGTCCGCTACCACGCAATTCTCGGCGCCTCACCGCACTGCGTCGCAGCGCACCCGTCGGATATGGCGGTGGCCATGGCGGCGCTGGACGCCGTGATCGTGGTCGAGGGCAGCGGCGGTGAACGCCGCATCCCGATCGACGACTTCTACCGACTGCCCGGCGACGAGCCCCATCGCGACACCGTGCTGGAACACGGTGAGCTGATCACCGCCGTCGAACTGCCACCACCACCGTCGGAAGCCGTCTCGGACTACCGCAAGATCCGCGACCGGGCGTCCTATGCGTTCGCCCTGGTGTCGGTCGCGGCGGAACTCAGCGTCGCCGAGAGCAACGAGATCCGTTCGGCGCGCCTCGCATTGGGTGGTATCGCGCACAAGCCGTGGCGCGCCCGTGCGGCCGAGAAGGTACTGGTCGGCGCACCCGCGACCGACGACACGTTCGCAGCGGCCGCCCGTGCCGAACTGGCCGACGCAGAACCGTTGCCGGGCAACGAGTTCAAGGTCGAGCTCGCCCGCCGGGCCATCATCGCCGAACTGCGCACCCTGACCGAGCGGAGCCGGCGATGACGCTGCTCGACGCCCAGGCGATGGGCCGCCCGATGCCCCGCCGCGACGGCCCGCTCAAGGTGACCGGGACCGCCCACTACGCCTTCGAACGTCCCCGTCGACGACGCCGCCTATCTGCACGCCGTGCAGTCGACAATCGCCCGCGGGCAGGTCACCGCCATGGACGTGGCCGCGGCACGTGCCGTCGACGGGGTGCTCGATGTGCTCACCGTGTTCGACGCCCCGAAGCTGGCCGACGCCGAGGACGGTGAACTGGCCATCCTGCAGGACGACCGGGTGCACTTCCGCGGTCAGATCATCGGCGGGGTGGTCGCCGAGACCGCCGAGATCGCCCGGCACGCAGCCGCTCTGGTGCAGGTGATGTACAGCGAGGAGCCGCACGACGTCGTGCTGACCGCCGAGCACCCCGGGCTGTACGCACCTGAGGAGGTCAACTCGGGCTATGACACCGACACCGACGAAGGTGACGTAGACACAGCGCTGGCGACTGCCGAGTTCACCGTCGACGAAAGCTATTCGACACCGATCGAGCACAACAACCCGATGGAACCGCACGCCTGCATCGCTGTGTGGTCGCAGGACGACGGCCGGACCGCGGTCACGATGTACGACTCCACCCAGGGCGCCCACGCCGTGCGCAAAGCGCTCGCCCCGATCCTGGGCCTCGAGGTCGACCAGATGCGGGTGATCAACCCGCATGTCGGCGGTGGATTCGGTTCCAAGGGCGCGCCACACGCGCACAACGTGCTGGCGTTGCTGGCCGCCCAGCGGCTGCCGGGCCGGCCGGTGAAGATGGCCGTCACCCGCCAGCAGATGTTCTCCCTCGTCGGCTACCGCCCTCAGATCCTGCAGCGGCTGCGGCTGGGTGCCGATCGCGACGGCCGGCTCACCGCGCTGGTGCACGACGTGGTCGAGCAAACTTCCACCGTCAAGGAGTACGCGGAGCAGACGGCGGTGACCTCGCGGAAGATGTACGCGAGCCCCAATCGCCGGACTTCCCACCGCTTGGCCGCGCTCGATGTGCCGGTTCCGTTTTGGATGCGCGCCCCCGGCGAATGCCCCGGCACCTACGCCGCCGAAGTGGCGATGGACGAGTTGGCCGTGGCCTGCGGTATCGACCCGATCGAGCTGCGGGTGATCAATGATCCCGAGGTGGATCCCGAGACCGGGAAACCCTGGTCGGGCCGGCACCTGGTCGAGTGTCTGCGCCTGGGCGCCGATCGGTTCGGATGGGATCAGCGTAATCCTGCTGCCGCACAGACGATCTCGGGTGACTGGTACGTCGGTCTCGGGGTGGCGTCCGCGACGTACCCTGCGATGATGATGCCCGGTAACACCGCACGCGTCACCTACGTCGCCGAGGGCCGCTACCTGGTCGAGATCGGCGCCGCCGACATCGGCACCGGAACCTGGACGACGTTGACACAGATCGCCGCGGACGCATTGGGGGTGGACACCGAGGCGGTCGAGTTGCGCATCGGCGACTCCGCGCTGCCGGACGCGTCGGTCGCGGGCGGTTCGTCTGGCATCAACTCCTGGGGGTCGGCGATCGTGGCGGCCGCCCGGCAGTTCCGCCGCGACCACGGCGATCCGCCGGCGGTGGGGGCGAGCACGTCGGCGGAGGCGCCGGAGAATCCCGAGTCCGAGAAGTACACGATGCAGTCGTTCGGCGCGCACTTCGTCGAAGCCCGGGTGCACCGGGACACCGGGGAGATCCGGGTGCCGCGGATGCTCGGCGTATTCGACGTCGGCCGGGCGATCAACGCCAGGACACTGCGCTCGCAGCTGATCGGCGGGATGACCATGGGGTTGTCGATGGCGTTGCACGAGGAGAGTTTTCGCGATCCGCGCTTCGGTCATGTCGTGACGCAGGATCTCGCGACCTACCACTTCAGCGCACACGCCGACGTGGCCGACATCGACGCGATCTGGCTCGGCGAAGTCGACGAACACGCCAACGCCATGGGTTCGCGCGGCGCCGGAGAGATCGGCATCGTTGGATCGGCCGCGGCCGTCGTCAACGCCGTCTACCACGCCACCGGAGTGCGGGTGCGGGATCTGCCCCTCACCCTCGACAAGGTGCTCGCCGGGCTGCCCTGATCAGCGTTCGAGCAGGCCGAGCAGGTAGGCGCCGTAGCCCGATTTCATCAGTGTCGCTGCGCGGGAGGCCAATTCGTCGTCGCCGATGAACCCGACGCGCCAAGCGACCTCTTCGGGAACCGAGATCTTCAGGCCCTGCCTGCGTTCGATCGTGCGGACGTAGTCACCGGCGTCGAGCAGCGAGTCGAACGTGCCGGTGTCGAGCCAGGCGGTGCCGCGGGCGAGCACCTCGACGCTCAGCCGGCCCTGGTCGAGATAGGTGCGGTTGATATCGGTGATCTCGTACTCGCCGCGCGCGGATTTCTTCAGGCCGCGGGCGATCTCGACGACATCGTTGTCGTAGAAGTACAGGCCCGGCACGGCGTAGTGCGACTTGGGGGTGAGCGGCTTCTCCTCGAGCGACAGCGCTCTACCGTCGGCGTCGAACTCGACCACCCCGTAGTCGGCGGGGTTGGCCACCCAGTACGCGAAGATCGCGCCGCCATCGACGTCGTGGAAGCGGCGCAGACTGCTGCCCAGACCCGGCCCGTAGAAGATGTTGTCCCCCAACGCCAATGCGACCGGTCCGGTGCCGATGTGCTCGGCGCCGATGACGAACGCCTGCGCCAGCCCCTCCGGTGCGCGCTGGACGGCGTAGGTGATCGAGATGCCGAACGCCGATCCGTCGCCGAGCACCCTCTCGAACCGGGGAGCGTCCTCGGGGGTGGTGATCACCTGGATGTCGCGGATGCCGGCGAGCATCAGGGTGGACAGCGGATAGTAGATCAGCGGCTTGTCGTACACGGGCACAAGCTGTTTGCACACCCCGAGCGTGACGGGATACAGGCGCGTTCCCGAACCGCCGGCCAGGATGATGCCGCGCATCAGGTCGTCGCGTCGTCTTCGGTCAGCTCGGTGGCGGCCAGCGCCGAGGCCAGATCGTCGTGCCGGAACACCGAGGTCACTTTGTCGTGCACCACCCGGAACGCCGACGCGGCGACACCGGTTTCGCCGGTGACCGTCGTGATCTGCTCCTCGACGACCACGGTCCCGCCGTTGATGTACAGCCGGCCCGGCTCAGCCGTCACATCCAATGCCTGCGCCCACTCCCGCAGCGCGGCGTGTCCCTGGGCCGCACCGGCCGCGTCACCGATCTCGATGTCGTCGCTGGACAGCTCGATCAGCGTGTCGATGTCGCGGGCGTTGAGCGCGTCATGCCAGGCGAGGACGGTGGCCTTCTCCGAAGTGGTCATCCCGCGAATCTACCCACGCCGGTCAGAACCGCGTCCGCTCCAGCCACCGGTTCCAGACGTCGGTGTCGCCGAAGATCTCCAAACCGCTTTCCTCGGCGCTGCGTCGGCCACTGACCGCCAGCAGCAGCGCCGTGGCCGGCCCGCGCACCGCCACGCTGGCCTTGCCGTGGTCGTGCGACCACGAGATGCCGTCCTCGTCGTGGCGGACGGTCCATTCGCCGCTCGGCCCCAGGGCGTCGTCGGTGGCGTGCAGGTGGATGGTGTCGTCCCGCTCCAGCGGCGGATGCCCGCGCTGCCGTACGGCGCGGGCCTGCACGCTGACCCGTTCGATGGTCTCGCTGACCGCGTCGGCGGCCAGTTCGGGGTCGAGGGTGTAGTCGGCGCCCACGGTGATGGCCGCGTCGGCGCGGTGCACAGTCGCCTCGTGCAGACGGCGGCGCACCCACCAGCCCGCGGGGCGGGGGCCGAGGAACGTCCACACCCGCGCGTCGGAGCCCACCCGGTCGAGGGCGTCGACGATCAACCTCGCGCTCTGCCGGAGCCATTCGGCGGCGGCCTCCGGATCGTCGGGCGGCCGGCCGTCCCGGACGTCGCGCGGGTCGAGTTCGTGGCCGCGCCGTTCGGCGATGATCTGCGCTGCCCAGCGGTGGCCGCGCCCGACATGACGGAACAGCTGGCGCAACGTCCAGTCCGGGCAGGTGGGAACGGGCGCCTGGGGATCGCCCGCGGCGATCAGATCGCCGAAGCTGTCGGTCTGCTCGAGCAGCGCTGCCCGGAAGTCCACCTCATGAATTTAGCGCGGCGCGCGCCGCTCGGAGCCTGATCGGCAGAGTCGCCCAGCCGCGCAGCACCCGGGTCTCCCGGCGGGTGCCCGCGCCGTCCAGCTCGGCGTGCGGGAAGCGGTCGAAGAACGCGCGCAGCCCCACCTCCCCCTCGGCGCGGGCCAAGGCCGCGCCCAGACAGAAATGCCTGCCGGCGGAGAAGGACAGATGCCGGCCCGCGTTCTCCCGCGTGACGTCGAAGCGATGCGGATCGTCGAACACCGCGGGATCGCGGTTGGCCCCGGCGAGATGGATGATGACCAGTTCGCCGCGGCGCACCGGCACCCCGCCGATCTCGACGTCGGTCTTGGCCACCCGCGCGCTCATCTGCACCGGCGAGTCGAGCCGCAGAATCTCTTCGACGGCGCCTGCCCACAGTTCGGGACGCTCCTGCAGGACGGCGAGCTGGTCGGGGTGGTCGAGCAGCATCTTGATGCCGTTGCCCAGCAGGTTCACCGTGGTCTCGAATCCGGCGGCGAGCACCAGGCCCGCCGTCGCCTGCAGTTCCCGTTCGCTGATCCCGTCCTCACCGTCGGAGGCGGCGATGAGCTGGCTGAGCAGGTCGTCACCGGGCTGGCGGCGCAGCGCCCGCAGGTGGCCGACCAGCCAGTCGTTGAACCCCACGATGCCGTCGTTGACCCGCAGGTACTGCGACCAGGACAGGCCGATGTCCAGGCTGGGCGCCCCGAGTTCACCGAAGCGCAGGATCTCCGGCCGGTCGGAGTCGGGGACACCGAGCACGTCGCAGATCACCGAGACCGGCAGCTGCGAGCAATAGCGCTCCACGATGTCGACGGCGCCGATGTTGTCGGCGTCGCGCTCCAGGTCGTCGAGCAGGGTTTGCGCGGTGGCCTCCACGCCGTCGCGCAGCCGCTTCACCGCGCGGCTGGTGAACACCGAGGACACCAGCTTGCGGCAGCGGGTGTGGTCGGGTGGCTCGATGGTCAGCAGCGACGGCGGTTCGATCGGGTGCAGCAGACCGGTGTCGGTGCGGTCGATGATCCAGCGCAGCGCGGGCGGCAACTGGCCGCCCAGCGAGGACACCCGGAAGTCGTCGGAGCGCAGCAGTTCCCCGGCGATGTCGTGGTCGAACGTCATCGACGCGGCGCGGCCCCGCACGATCCGTCCGTGCACCCGCTGCTCGTCGGCGAACGTGGCGGGGTCCGCGCGCACCGCGGGGTCGCCGATCAGACGGGCCTGGGCGTCGCCGCGGCGCATTCCCATCCGGGACAGTCCGCGGACCACGCCGTGCAGGGCCACCCAGCGAATGCGCTGCCGCATCGTCGGCCTGGAAGAAGTTCGTGCCATCACCCGAGCTTAGGCGCGGACGGCGATCTGCCCAGCGCGTACACCCGCCAGCCGGCCGCCGACCAGCGCTCGCGGTCGAGGCAGTTACGTCCGTCCACAACGACTTTCGCGCGCACCGTACCGCGCAGCGCCGTGGGGTCCAGCTCCACGAACTCGCGCCACTCGGTGAGCACCAGCACCGCGTCGGCCCGATCACAGGCGTCGTCGATCGACGTCGCGTAATTCAGCGTGGGGAACACCCGCCGCGAGCTGTCCATCGCCTTGGGGTCGTAGACGTTGACCGTGGCGCCGTTGAGTTGCAACATCCCGGCCACGTTGAGCGCGGGTGAATCGCGGACGTCGTCGGATTCGGGTTTGAACGCCGCGCCGAGGACGGCGATGGTGGCGCCGAGCAGCGATCCGCCGCACGCGGTGGCCGCCAGTTCGACCATCCGGGTGCGCCGGCGCATGTTGATGCTGTCCACCTCGCGCAGGAAGGTCAGCGCGTGGTTGGCGCCCAGCTCCCCCGCGCGGGCCATGAACGCGCGGATGTCCTTGGGCAGGCAGCCGCCGCCGAATCCCAGTCCCGCGTTCAGGAACCGGCGTCCGATGCGGGGGTCGTGGCCGAGCGCGTCGGCCAGCACCGTGACGTCGGCGTCGGCGGCCTCGCACACCTCCGAGATCGCGTTGATGAACGAGATCTTCGTGGCCAGGAAGGCGTTCGCCGCCACCTTGACCAGTTCGGCGGTCTGCAGATCCGTGACCAGGAACGGCACGCCGGAGGCCAGGATGGGTGCATAGAGTTCGCGCAGCACCGCCTCGGCGCGCGTCGAATCAGGTTGCACGCCAAGCACGATACGGTCGGGCGCCAGCGTGTCCTGGACAGCGAAGCCCTCGCGGAGGAACTCCGGGTTCCACGCCACCTCGACGTCGATGCCCTGCGGGGCGAGTTCTCTGGCGCGCGCACCGATCGCGGCTGCAGTGCCCACCGGCACCGTGGATTTGCCGACGATCACGGCGTCACGACGCAACCGCGGGACGAGGTCGTCGATCACGGCGTACACCTGGGAGACGTCGGCGCCGTGTTCGCCTCTCTTCTGCGGCGTCCCGACCCCGATGAAGTGCACGTCGGCGAATCCGGCAGCCGCGCCGTAGTCGCTGGTGAACTGCAACCGCTGCGCGGCGATGTTGCGGCTCAGGACGTCCCGTAGCCCCGGCTCGTAGAAGGGGATCTCGCCGGCGGCGAGTTTGGCGACCTTCCCGGGGTCGATGTCGACGCCGATGACCTCATGACCGAGCTCGGCCATTCCAGCGGCGTGGGTCGCGCCGAGATACCCGGTGCCGAACACAGCGCATCGCATACCGACTTGATATGCGGACGCGGTGAGCGGACCGCTACGTGACGCCGAGCGGCATGCGAACGCCGGATGTCCGGTCGGTTAGCCGAACGGCCAAATCGGCGGGAGGATGCTGCCGCCGCCGGACGATCCCCCGCGGCCGGACGAACCGCCGCCGTCGTATCCACCGCCGCCGCTACCGCCGTAGCCGCCGCGGCCCGACGAGGAGGAGCCCGACGATCCCGAACCGTTCGCCGGCGAGAGGATCTGCGGGATCTGCGGAAGCTGGGGCAGCTGCGGAACCAACGGCACCTTGGGCGCCTGGGGTGCTTGCGGGATCACGGGGACCTGCGGACGCGACGGCACCTGGGGCACGACCGGATACGAGGGACGCTGCGGCACCTGCTGCTGCGGCGGCCGCCACGGATTCGGCCACTGCGGGGACTCGGGCTCGTCGTACACCGGCGGGCGGTAGATCGGCCGCGGTAGCAGCGCCGGGGGCGGGAGGATGACCGGCGCGGGCAGTACCGGCACCGGCACCGGGACCGGAGCGGCCGGAACCGGAGCCGGAGCGGGCGCCGGCGCGGCGGGGGCCGGTGCGGGTGCCGCAGGCGCAGGTGCCGGAGCGGGAGCGGCCGGGCGTTCGACGAAGACCTGACGGGGCGGGGCCTGCGGAGCTTCCTGCACGACGGGCACCGGCGCCTTGATGGTCTCGGCCGCTGGGGGCGGGGGCGCGACGACGGGCGCGGCCTTCTCGGCCGGCGGGGCCGGGGCGGGCACCTGCACGCTCGGCACGATCGCCGCCTCGGCGGGGCTCGGCCGCTGATCGGCGGTCGGCCGGATGCTGACCGCCAGTGAGATCACCAGCGCGACGACGCCGACCACGAAGATCGACGACAGCGCGCTGCCGACCAGGAGGAAGGGCTTGCGGTTCTCGTCCTCGACGGGCGCCGGCGGCGGGAGCGGTTCGCTGTAGGCGGCCGGGGCGACGGCTGCCTCGCTGCTGACGGGCGCCATCTGGGTGGCGGCGGCACCGAACGCGGCGTAGCCACCGCCGGCGGTCGGACCTCCGTCGGGATCCTGCGAATAGGCCAGCCCGACCGTGGAGGCCTCGAACCGCGGGGCGTGGGCCGAGGCGAGTGCGGCGCCGCGGGCGAGGGCGAGGTCGGACTCTTCGGGGGCGTTGACCGGGATGGTCAGCAGACGCGCAAGATGCGACCGGACCTCGGTGACGTCCACTCCGGAGCCGACGACGAACATGCCCTGCGGTGCGTCGGCGCGCGCGTCGACTGCGGCGGCCATCTCGCCGAGGACGGCCATGGCGTCGGTGCCGTGCAGATTGCGGCTGAGCACCGTGGTCACCGAACCGTCGGCGGTCTGCACCACCGAGACGGTGGCGGTGTCGCGGTCGATGAAGAACAGCGCGGTGCTGGCGTATCCGACGGCGCGGCCGACGGCCTGGGCCAGCGCTGCGGCGGCGTGGCCCTCCGACACCAGCATCACGTCTTCGATGCCGCGCGCGGCGAGCGTGTCACGCAGCGCCGAGGCCTCGGCGTGGTCACTCCAGGCGACGCCGATCGACTTCAGGTGATGACCGCCGGCTTCCGCGCTCTCCTGGGTGCCGAGCACCGCGGCGACGACCTGTTCGGCGGCGCTGGACGTTGCTGAGCCGTCGACGGCGTGGATGTCGAAGACGTCGTGGTCGACCGTGACGCCGTCGGCTTTCTCACCCTCGACCAGCACCATGCGGACCGTCGAGGGGGTCATCGAGACACCGAGAACGATGTCCACAAGTCCTCCAAAAAAGTTAGCTATCGAGTTTATTCAGCCGGAGTCCGCACGTTCCGTACGAGGCCACAACTAGTGGTTCATCGGTTTTGGCAGGTCAGGTGTTACAGCCGGACCCGTTAGCTGACGAGGTTACTCGGCAGTGATCCCGGGCGGGAGTGCCCGCAGTGCCACACGAGTCTCTGCAGGCACGTGCGGCACATGAGTAACACGCGTGTGGTTCTGTCCGCGTCGAGTGTGAAGGCATCTTCACTGGCGGGCGCGAGAGTAAAGGTGCATTCACCCTCGCCGACCTCAGGGTGACTTGACGAAGTTCAGGTAGGACTTCGACGGGGTCGGCCCGCGCTGGCCCTGGTATTTCGACCCGACTTTGGCGCTGCCGTAGGGGTGCTCGGCGGGGCTGGTCAGGCGGAGCAGGCAGAGCTGGCCGATCTTCATGCCAGGCCACAGGGTGATCGGCAGATTCGCGACGTTGGACAGCTCGAGGGTGATGTGGCCGCTGAAGCCGGGATCGATGAAACCGGCTGTCGAGTGGGTGAGCAGGCCGAGACGGCCGAGGGAGGACTTGCCTTCGAGGCGGCCTGCGAGGTCCTCGGGCAGGGTGCAGGTCTCGAGTGTCGAGCCGAGGACGAACTCGCCGGGATGGAGCACGAAGGGCTCGCCGGGCTTGGATTCGACGAGGCTGGTCAGGTCGTCCTGCTGCTGAGCGGGATCGATGTGGGTGTAGCGGGTGTTGTTGAAGACCCGGAAGAGGCTGTCGAGGCGGACGTCGACGCTGGACGGCTGCACGAGGCTGTCGTCGAACGGGTCGATGCCGAGGCGCCCGGCGGCGATCTCGGCCCGGATGTCACGATCGGAGAGCAGCACGCGGACGAGCGTATCGGCTGGTGGTGCTAACCTCTCAGCCACACACCGCCGATGTAGTTCAATGGCAGAACATCAGCTTCCCAAGCTGAATACGCGGGTTCGATTCCCGTCATCGGCTCCACGAAGGTCTCACCGGACCGAACTCCGCGGCCGTGCTCGCGGTTGCGCTTCGAGGTCGCCACCGGCTCCACCCCCGGCCCCCGTGAGCTGCCGCGCCCGCCACAACGCATACACACTCCACGCGAGCACGACGACGAACGCGAAAAGGTAAGCGGCCGGGAGCAATTGGTCCCACATTCCCGGATGGCGCAACGACATCAGGCCGGCCTGCGGCGGATCGCTACGCGACGCCACGAACCACCCGCCGAACATCGCCGCGAGTAGCCACAGCGTCAGCGCCGCAGCACGCGACCGGTAGAGGTACCCGAGCACCCCGAGGTACACGACGAGAGGGACCAACCACACCCAGTGGTGACTCCAGCTGAACGGTGACACGGCCGCCGAAGTCATTCCCGCAACAGCGATGCCCAGAAGCAGGTGACCGCATCGCCACGCCCACGCGGCGAGGGCGAGGGCCACGACTCCGAGCACGGCTGCGGCCGCGAGCCCCCACATCTCCGTCGCCCCGAGGCGCTCCAGGAGTCCGACCAGGCTCGTGTTCGCCAGCGGGTCGCTCGAGATGCGGCGTTCATCGCGGAACAGCCCGTCCAGCCAGAAGTGCTTCGACTCCGTGGGCAACAGCAGGAATCCCGCCGCGATGGTCGACACGAACGTCGCTCCCGCGACGACGGCCTCGCGCCGTCGCCCGGTGACGAACAGGAACACGATGAACAGCGCGGGAGTCAGCTTGATACCGGCCGCGATCCCGATTCCCACCCCGGCCCAGCGGCGCGACGCCGGGGCCAGCAGATCAGCGACAACCAGCGCCATGATGACCAGATTGATCTGACCGAGCTGCAGCGACAGCCTGACCGGCTCCAGCCAGAGAATCGGCGCCACCAGAAGCGCCGTCAACCCCCACAGCCCGGCTGAGGTCGTCAACCCGGCGGCGGTGAGCATCCGGTGGACCAGGTAACCGACGCAGGCAACGTTCACCACCAAGCCCAGCGCCAGAACGGCCACCTGACTCAACCCGATCAGCGGCAGGAAGCACAGCGCCGCGAAGGGCGTGTAGATGAACAGCATCGTGTCGGGATCACCGGTCATCCCGATCGAGTACGGATCCTGGCCATCCCAGACACGCGTCGCCCCGAACCGGTACACCAGCAGGTCGACCTGACTGGCGAGGCTGGGCCACCGCAAATACGCAGCGACGTACAACGCCACCGCGATCGCCAACACGACCGGGCCCCCCACACGGACCCGCCGGGAGATGCCGGGCGCGGCCGGACGGTCATGCACGCTGCGAGCTCCTTCATCGTGCCCGTGCTTCGCTACCTGGATACGAGTTCGTTCCCCGCGTCGATGTCCGTCAATCCCGCGACGTCGGCCAAATGAAGACGGGTCAATCGCGGCGGTTGCCGTAATGGCACCGCAGTTGACGAGCACCGTTCATCGATCAGGCTTTTTGACGGCGTTTTCAATAATCGACCTGCCCTCACCGCGTACGGTCAGCACACGCCGGGCCGGCGTTCACGAGACCGAGGGAAATCCATGTCCGCCAGAGGTCGTCGGAGACATCCGGCGTGCTTGATCGCCATCAGCGCGGTCAGCGCGCTCACGCTCGCGGGATGCGCGTCGAGTACGGCTCAACCGCCGGCACCGGACACCGGGGAGTCGCTGCGCATCGTTCTGGGCTCACCGCCACTGGCATCCCAGATTCCGCTGGTCTACGGCGTGAGCCGCAATGGAGGCGACTTCGGGCTGGCGATCAGCGTCGAGCAGAACATCGAGAAATTCGATACCCACACCGATGCGGTGCAGACCCTGCTCGACGACAATGCCAACGTTTTGGCGACGACGTTGTCCGCGATCCTGGATACGCGTGAGCAGGGCGAGGACGTCCGGGTGTTCTGCCCGTACGTCAGCATGGACGACTTCGTCCTGGCCGGCGCCAACGGCGTGCGCACCGCCGATCAACTGTTCGAACCGTCTACCCGAGTGGGCATCGACCGCCCGGGCGGCTCCGGCGCCATCGTCCTCAACGCGCTGCTGAGCGGTGTCGGTGAGGCCCGGGATGTCCACGAACTGCCGAACCCGGTGATCCTCGAGAACTCCAAGGAGCGCACGGCAGCCTGGGCGGCGGGCCAGCTGGACGCCACGGTCATTCACGACACGCAGTACGACGCGGTGCAGGCCTCGGTGAACGAGCCGGTGCTGATCGCCACCCTCTTCGACAATGCCCCCGGATTCATCAAGGTGGCGCAGGCCGCCCGAGCAGACTGGCTCGCGCAGAACCGCGAACTCGCCGCCAGGTACTGCGCCACCACGCTGCGCGCGATGAGGGAACTGCGGGGTGATTTCGCCCTGTTCCGGGCAGCGGTCGACGAATTCGTCGAAGCGCCCCCCTCCGAAGAGGCACTCGAGGAGCTGTTCGCACTCATCCAGAGGTATCCGTTCTGGACGGACGACGGTGGGCTCTCCGAGGACAGCGTGAGGTTCATGATCGACATCGCGGCGGAGTCGGGCGTTCTGGACCGACCGATGAATGCCGCCGACGTCGTCGACCGCGAAACGCTGAGGCGGGCGGTGGAACTCGCGAACATGCCGGCGGGATAGCCGCGACCGGCTCCGAAGATCCCGATTCGGCGTCATCACGGACACAACCGGGAGTCACCGTCCCCGTTGCGGCCGCAGAGCCTGACTTCACCGTTAAATTGCTGATCACTATGGCAAACGTCCTGCGCATCGTCGCCGCCACCGTCGCCGCTCCGGCGATCGTGGGTATCGCCCTCGCGGGGGCGGCCACCGCCGATCCCCCGCTGCTCAACGGCATCTACGGTTCGACTGACGGCGACCCCTACAACGTCTGGACCATCGCGACGAACTGCGGCCCGGCCGGATGCACCGGCACGGTCACCAGCAATCAGGGCTGGTCCACCCCGACCACGCTCAACGGCGGTCGCTGGGTGTTCACCGTCTCGAAACCGGGCGGCCTGACATGCGAGGACGGCCACTACGAACCCGCCGTGGTGTCGATGGCCCTGGACCCGGTGACGCTCGCCGGTGTGATGACCTCGGATTCCAATTACGGCTGCGCAGGTGGCGTGCTGACCCAGAGCCCCTTCCAGCTGCAGAAGCTGGGCTGACCCGCTCCGGTTCAATCGAGCGCGGCGAAAGACCAATCCGGACTTGACGATTCAGCTCGCCCGCCGCGCATGACCTCGGCCAGCCCAGAGCGTCCCGTCACACCCGCCTTGGTGCACGCGCGGTAGACATGGCTTTCGACGGTGCGCACCGACAGCGACACCGCCTCCGCGATGTCCCGGTTCGACATCCCTCGCGCCACCAGGGCCGCGACTTCGCGTTCCCGGTTGGTGAACGGCAGTGTGAAGCGCGCCGCCGCGATCGCCGGACTGGTGGCACCGCCGCAATCCGCGGCAAGTCGATGTGACCGAGACGCCGCCGTCATCGCACTACCGACGCGGCCGGCCCGGCGGTGCGATGTCGCGGCCTGTCCCGCGGCGTCCGCGGCCGCCAGCAGATCACCCATCGTCTCGAACTTCTCCGAGACCGCGACGAGCTCGTCGCCGTCATCGGCACCGAGCGCGGTCGCGTACCGCAACACGGTCGCGGCGCGCGGTCCCTCGACCATGGTGACCAACTCGGCGAGGCGACCGGCCACGTCGACGTCGACGTCGACGAAGTGGACCGCAGTCTGCAGGCACCACACCTCACGTGCGAATTGCCCTTGCTCGAGGGCGATTTCGGCCGCTGTACGCGCCAAACGGCGCGCCTCCGTGAGGCGCTGACGGGCGGCCGCGAGCCACGCCTCGGTCAACAACTCCGTCGGCCGGATGTACACGTAGGCCCGATGACGATGTGCGAGAGCGATCTCCAGCGCCGACTCGGCCGCTGCGGCGTCTCCGGTACGGGCCAACGCTTGCGCGCGCAGCAGATGGAAACGGTGAAAGCTGCTGGCAGCGTGCAGACTTTCCGCCGCGCCGTCACCGTCGAGCCGCGCAGGCAGATGGGTCAGCGCCGCGGTCAGATCACCGGCGGCCAGCTCCGCCATACCGAGAATCGCCGTCGCGACCATCCGCGCACCGGGCGGACCGCTCTGCTGGATGCGCACGTGTCGGTTCGCCACGTCGACGGCGGCACCGATCCGTCCCGCCGCCGCGAGGGCGAACGTGTGGTACTCGGCGAGAGGTAGGTGAATGAGTGTCACCTGGTCCGTCGAAGCGATCACCTGCGTCGACTGGTCCGCTTTGGCCACCGCCGCGTCGGTCTGTCCGAGCTCGCCGAAAGCCATCGTCTCCGCACTGAGGCCCATCGTTGTGCCATAGGGGTCGAGCTGGTCATAGTCGACCTGCGCCGTCGCGTCGAGCACATCGGCCGGCCTCGCCGCGAGCGCCAATTGGTTCGCCCGGAACACCAGCAACTGGTGGCGCCTCGGCCCCTCCGCAGTGACGAGCGCATCATCGATGACCTTCCGGGACGCTTCGGGAGACTGACTGAACCACAACAGGTTCGACGCTCGCATCACCACATCGTTGACCAACGTCGACTGATCGACGCTGTCGGCCTCGAGCTCATCGAGTACCTCCATGGCGCGTTCGCCCCGCTGCCTCATCAACAGGCTGAAGGCCAGCGGTACGTGCGCCTGGGCTCCCGCACCCGCGCCAGCGGCGGACGAGTAGAGCCGTTCGGCGGTCTCGAAGTCCAGCAGAGACGTGGCCGCGGTCGCCGCAGCCATCAACACATCCGGTTCCGGCGGTAGGTCGGACTCCAGCCACAGCAATCCCCGCTTGAGCGTGCGAGCGGCGACGTCATTGTCTTTCATCGCCTGCGCGATCTGGCCGCGCAGGCGGCGCAGCCGGGTGGGACCGCACCGGAGCAGCCGGACCTCGGCATACATGGGATGCCCGATATGGACCTCGTCGCCACTGGTCCGCACCAGCTCGCGCTGCTCGGCCGCCTCGATGGCGTCCTGAGACGCATTCAGCCGCAACGAGTCCCAATCAATCGGATTGGCCACCGCGACGAGGTCGACGACGTCACGCACGTCGTCCGGGATCGCGCCGATCTGCGCGTCCACCAGTTCGGCGAGCGACTCCGAGATCGCTGCGCCCGCCTGCCAGCAGACCGCGCCGTCACGTGCCGCCAGGCGGCCGGCGCTGAACTCGTGATGGCAGAGTTGCTGCAGGTAGAGCACGTTGCCGTGGGTGAGTCGCCACAGTTGGTCGAGGCAGTGCCGGTCCGGTGGCGCCGCGAACGCCGCCGCCACGAATCGGCCCACCTCCTCGCGCGTCAACGGCTCGATCTCACGCCGGGCCACCAACCCGTCCTTCCACAGTGCGCTCACCGCTGCGGGCGCGGTCTGCCCAGCGCGGACCGTCGCGATCACCTTCGCCGCCCCGGAGTACACGAGGTGATGCACCACCAGCGCGGAGAGGTCGTCGAGCAGGTGGACGTCGTCGACGAGAAGGAGCAGTCGACCGGGTTGCGCTTCGGAGGTGAGGACCTCGGAGATGCGGCGCGCCAGCGCCGACGGTGAATCCTCCGAACCGGCCGCCCACTGCGCGAACACCCCGAGCGGGACCGCGCGGCTGGTGGTGGTCGCGGCGGCACTACGTACTACCCAACCCGCCTCGCCGGCCGAACGCGCGGCGTCGCGAGCCAGACGGGACTTGCCGACGCCGGGCTTGCCGGCGAGCACGACACCGCGGACCGCGTCGTGGGCGAGGAGACGATTGACCTCTCGGAATTCGTCCTCTCGGCCGATCAACGGCCAGTGGTCGAGCATCAGCAAAGATTAGCTGACTTGTGGTGGGCGTCGCAGCGTTACTGAAGTCCCACGTAAAGAAGAGGTCCCGATCCGGCGGTGTCGCGGTTATGCAGCGGCAGCTATGCAGTAGTCCCGCTTCTGACGCATCGGAAAATTGCGTAGTCCGTTGCGGATGCCATCGCGGAGGTGGCACCCGACAATCCTCACGGCGCGTGCATCTGGACACCGCCGGCACGAACGAGTTCGCGGTGGGTGTGCGGGGGGACCCGGGGCACGGCCTCCCCGATCCCTGGACGACGAGGACGCACCGATGAGCACCGCCGAATCCGCACGATCGCAACGCGCCCGCACGGGCTCCACCCGGCAAGGCGAATCCGGCGGACATGCGCGTTACGTCGGACGGGTGGGGGCGCTCGCGATCGCCCTCGGCGTCGGCGCGGTGATCGTGGCGGTGCCCGCGGTGGCGTTCGCCCAACCGAGCAACCCGACGGACGCGACCAACCCCACGGGCTCGAGCGGCATCGAGTCCACCAGGTCCGGCGCTTCGTCCTCGACCGGTTCCGCGCCGCCGCGGCGCTCGTCATCGTCGGATGCGCTCTCGCCGGCCGCCGACAGCGCCGGAGCCGGTATCGCGCGTCAGGGCGGCGTGCGCAACTCTCGGACCATCGACACCGGAGCCGGCACGTCCGATTCGCAGGACGATGCGCCCGCGTCGACGCGGCGTCGACTGGTCTCGGGCGGGTCGGGGTACGACGTGGCGGACAGCGGGCCCGCGGATCCGGCGCCGCGGCGGACGAATGGGATCAGGTCGACCCTCAACACCGACGAGGCCGAGTCCTTCAGCGAATCGCTTGTTGCTGTGGCGGATCCGCCGCCGGCCACGGCCGACACACGCGCCGTCCCTGACCTTGCCGGCTTCTTCACACTGTTCATCGGCAACGGCACCGCGGAGCGTCCCGACGCGGGCTTCTTCATCGGCAACGGTTATGCCGGCGCGCCCGGCCGGGACGGCGGTCGCGGTGGGCTGCTGTTCGGTAACGGTGGCGCAGGCGGCGCCGGCGTGCCCGACGTCAACGGGGGCGCCGGCGGCAACGGCGGCGCCGCAGGTTTCTTCGGACGGGGCGGCGACGGCGGGTCCGGGACGGCCGGTGCGGCCGGCGGCAATGGCGGAGCGGCCGGACTGTTCGGCGACGGAGGCAACGGCGGCAACGGCGGCAACGGGCTGACGGGTGCCGCCGGTAGCAACGGCACTGATGCCGGTCAAGCGGGTGGCGCAGGCGGCAACGGCGACGTCGGGGGCCGTGGTGGCAACGGCGGTGCGGCCGGACTGTTCCTCGGGACCGGCGGTGGCGGCGGCGAAGGTGGGGCGGGCGGAACCGGCGGAACCGGCGGGGCCGGCGCCGACGGCGCTCCCGCGACCGCTGCGGGCGCGATCGGACAGATCGGCGGCAATGGCGGTGCCGGTGGCCTCGGTGGCGACGGCGGCGCAGGCGGAACCGGCGGTCAGGGTCCCGCGTTGGTGGGCTTCTTCGGCTTCTTCGGCTCAGCGGGCCGCGACGGCGACGGTGGCGCAGGCGGAACGGGTGGCGCGGCCGGCACGGCCGGAAACGGTGGTGCCGGCGGGGACGGGGACGAGGACACCCCGGACGGCGGCGCGGGCGGCGACGGCGGCGACCTCGGTGCTGCCGGCCTCGGCGGCAACGGCGGCGCGGCGGGCGGCGCGAGTGGAAAGGCCGGCGCCCTCGGACTCCGCGGCGCCGCGGCCACCCGCGGCGGCAACGGCGGCGACGGTGGCGACGGGTTCACCAGAACCGTCGCGGGTACCGGGCCCGGCGGCCGAGGCGGGCGGGGTGGCGACGCAGGCGCGGTCGGTAACGGCGGCGCGGGCGGTAACGGCGGCGACGGGGCAGTCGGCCTGGGCGGTGAAGACGGCGACGCTCCCGGAGACAGCGGCACCGATGGTGCCGTCGGTGGCGCGGGCGGGGCGGCCGGGGCGGGCGGCGCGGGCGGCGCGATCTCCGGCGACGGTGGACGCGGTGGTGTGGGCGGCTCCGGCGGCGCCGGCGGCAGAGGCGGGGCCGGTGTCAACGGCGCGAACGTCACCGCAGCGGGAGCCGACGGGAACTCCGGCGGGTCCGGCGGGAACGGTGGCGCGGGCGGCGTCGGCGGATCGGGCGGCGCCGGCGGCGCATCGACCTTCGGCTCCGTCGGCCTGAACGGCAACGGCGGAACGGGCGGCACCGGCGGAAACGCGGGCACCCCCGGCGACGGCAGCGACGGCGCCGACGGTGACGCGACCACTCCTGACGGCGGCGACGGCGGTGACGGCGGAGACGCAGGCACCGCGGGCGCGGGCGGTCTCGGCGGCGCGGTAGGTACCGGCGGAAAGGGCGGCGCCGACGGGTTGAACGGCGCGACCGGCGTCGCAGTGACCAACCGCGGTCACGGTGGCAAGGGCGGTGACGGGTTCACCAGGACCGTCGCCGGCAGCGGGGCCGGTGGCACGGGCGGCGACGGTGGTGACGGCGGCACGGTCGGTAACGGCGGCGCCGGCGGTCGCGGCGGCGACGGCGCCGACGGCAGGCCCGGCGAGGACGCCCTGAACCCGGGTCAGACCGGCGGCGTCGGCATGGTCGGCGGCGCCGGCGGCGACGGTGGTGCGGGCGGCAACGGTGGCGCGATCTCGGGGGTCGGCGGCGCGGGCGGCAACGCCGGTAACGGCGGCACCGGTGGTAACGGTGGCAGCGGCGCAGACGGCGAGGACGGCGACGAACCCGGTGAAGACGGTGGTATCGGCGGAACCGGTGGCGCGGGCGCGACCGGCGGTAAGGGCGGTAACGGCGGCATCGGCGGCACCGGCACCACCACCGGTCTGACCGGCACCGGCGGCCGGGGCGGCAACGGCGGAAACGCCGGTATCGCAGGCGACGGCGGCGACGGCGCCGACGGCGACGCCGACAACCCCGATGGCGGCGACGGCGGCAAGGGCGGCGACCCAGGCCTCATCGGCGCCGGCGGTACCGGCGGCAACGGACGCACCACCGGTGGCACCGGCGACAGCGGTGCCGCGGCCACCACCGGCGGCAACGGCGGCGACGGCGGCGACGGGTTCACCAAGATCGTCGCCGGCAGCGGGGCCGGTGGCACGGGCGGCGACGGTGGTGACGGCGGCACGGTCGGTAACGGCGGCGCCGGCGGTCGCGGCGGCGACGGCGCCGACGGCAGGCCCGGCGAGGACGCCCTGAACCCGGGCCAGGGTGGTGGCACCGGCCAATTCGGTGGTGCAGGCGGCAGCGGCGGCGCGGGTGGCAACGGCGGCGCGATCTCCGGCGCCGGCGGCACCGGCGGAGACGGAGGCAATGGCGGCACCGGCGGAATGGGCGGCACCGGCGCGCACGGCGTGGCCAGTGGCTTCCCCGGCCAGGCCGGGACAGACGGCAGCTCGGGCGGTACCGGCGGTGCGGGCGGAAAGGCCGGAGCCGCCGGCAAGGGCGGTGTTGCAGCAGACGGCACCGCGGCCGCGGACGGCAGCGTGGGCGCCAACGGCGACGGTGGCGCCGGAGGTACCGGCGGCAACGGCGGCGCGGGTGCCACCGGGTCCGCCGACGACGGCAGCGACAACGCCGGTACCGGCGGCCAGGGCGGGACCGGGGGCGACGGCGGCAAGGGCGGCGCCGTCGGGACCGGCGGCACCGGTGGAGTCGTCGGGGCCGGCGGCACCGGCGGCCAGGGCGGGACGGGCGGCCAGGGCGGCGCAGGCGCCGACGGGACCGCGCACACCGGCGGCCAGGGCGGAAATGCAGGCGCCGGCGGTCAGGGCGGCATCACCGACGGTGGAACCAACGGCAGCGGCGGAGCAGGCGGCACCGGTGGCCAGGGCGGCACCGGCGGTAGCGCTCTCGACACCGCTGGGACCGGAGGTACCGGCGGCACGGGCGGCACCGGCGGCGCGGGTGGCGCCATCGGGACCGGCGGGACTGGCGGATCCGTCGGCGACGGTGGGACAGGTGGCCAGGGCGGCACCGGCGGCCGAGGGGCCGACGCCGCGCCGCGGAGCGCGGACACCGGAGGTATGGGCGGTACCGGCGGCACCGGCGGCCAGGGCGGCGTCACCCTCGGAGGCACCAACGGCAGCGGCGGTCAGGGCGGCACCGGCGGCCAGGGCGGCACCGGCGGCAACTACGACATCGAGACCATGGACCCGACCGACGGCGGCGACGGCGGCACCGGCGGCACCGGCGGCCAGGGCGGAGCGATCGGCACCGGAGGCACCGGCGGTCTGGGTGGCGGTGCTGGCACCGGCGGCCAGGGCGGTGACGGCGGACGCGGCAGCATCGGCATCATCAACGAAAGCAGCGGTGGCCGGGGCGGCACCGGCGGTCAGGGCGGCAAGGGCGGCCAGGGCCTCGACGCGACCGACCCGAACACCACGTACGCCGGTGGCCAGGGCGGTGCCGGCGGGGTCGGCGGCCAAGGCGGCGACACCTCTACCGACCCGATCAGCGGTCAGGGAACCAACGGCGACGGCGGCGCCGGCGGCCGGGGTGGAGAAGGTGGCCAGGGCGGCACCGGCTACACCGGCCCCGGAACCGACACCGCGGGCACAGGCGGATCCGGCGGCACGGGCGGCGACGGTGGCACCGGCGGTGCGGTCGGCACCGGCGGCGCCGGCGGCACCATCGGCGACGGCGGAGACGGCGGCACCGGCGGGCAGGGCGGGACCGGCGGCCAGGGCACACCCGGCAGCGGTGCAACCGATCCCGGCACGGGTGGGGCCGGCGGGACAGGCGGCACCGGCGGCGCCGGCGGCGGCGGCGCGTCGGTCGGCGACAGCGGCGACGGCGGGAAGGGCGGCACCGGCGGCCAGGGCGGCGACGGGGCCGACGGCGACCGGGCCGGCAACCCATCGGGGAGCACCGGCGGCGCCGGAGGCATCGGCGGCCAGGGCGGTCAGGGCGGCGCCACCACCGGCGGAGCCAACGGCAACGGCGGCGGCGGTGGCAGCGGCGGCCAGGGCGGCACCGGTGGCGTCGGCGCGCTCAGCACCGGCGCAGACGACGCGGGCACCGGCGGTGACGGCGGACAGGGCGGCCAGGGTGGCATCGGCGGCGCGGTGGGCGGCGACGGCACGGGTGGCACGGTCGGCGGCGACGGCACCGGCGGCCAGGGCGGTACGGGCGGCAGAGGCGGCGACGGCACCTACGACAGCGGTGACGACGGCGGAACGGGTGGTGTGGGCGGCCAGGGCGGTCGAGGCGGCGGCACGAACGGCGATGGCGGCCAAGGCGGCACCGGCGGCCAGGGCGGCGCGGGTTCCTCCGTGTCCGGCGCCGCAGAGGCCGGCGACGGCGGCACCGGCGGCCGGGGCGGCACCGGCGGCAGCGGCGGAGTCATCGGCGTCGGTGGCACCGGCGGCGACGGCGGCCAGGGCGGCTGGACCAGCGGAGGCGGTACGGCCGGCGACGGCGGCGCGGGTGGTCAGGGCGGCGACGGCCGCACCGGCGCCGCGGGCACCCCGACGAGGGCAGGGGCGCAGGGCAGCACCGGCGGCGACGGCGGCGCAGGCGGTGCCGGCGGTAACACGGGCGTCGGCGGCACGGCGGGCGAGGGCGGCGACGGCGGCCAGGGCGGTACCGGCGGCGCGGGCGGTGCCGGGTCCGACGACACCGGCGTCGACAACGCGACCGCAGGCGGCAGCGGAGGCACAGGCGGCAATGGTGGCGCAGCGGGCGCGGGTGGCACCACCGCCGGCGGCGGCACCGCCGACAGCGGCGGGGCCGGTACCGGCGGAACCGGCGGCGTGGGCGGGCAGGGCGGCGCGACCGTCAACGCCGGCAACGTCGCCGGTAACGGCGGCGCGGGCGGCACCGGCGGCCAGGGTGGCTCCGGGATCGATGCCGACGCGAACGCCGGCTCCCCCGGCACGGGCGGCGCAGGTGGTCTCGGCGGCGCAGGCGGTGCCGGCGGTGAGTCCGGCGCCGGCGGAACGAACGGCGGCGGCGGCCAGGGCGGCACGGGCGGCCAGGGCGGCACCGGCGGCACGGGCAGCGCCGACGATGGCAGCGACAACGCAGGCACCGGCGGCAGCGGCGGCGTAGGTGGTGCCGGCGGGGCCGGTGGCGCGAGCGGAACCGGCGGCGACGGCTCGGGCAGCACAGGCGACGGTGGCATCGGAGGCAAGGGCGGTACCGGTGGCGACGGCGGCGCGGGCCAAGACGTGACATCCGGTGCCGGCGGCCAGGGCGGCACCGGCGGCGGGGGCGGTCAGGGCGGAAACACCGACGGCGGGGTCAACGGCAGCGGCGGCCAGGGCGGTGACGGCGGCACCGGCGGCAGCGGCGGTGACGGCGTCGCCAACAGCGGCGCGAACGACGCCACCGCGGGCGGTGCGGGCGGTGACGGCGGCACCGGCGGCCAGGGCGGTGCGATCGGCACCGGCGGCACGTCGGGAGATATCGGCGTCGGCGGTACGGGCGGCGCGGGCGGAACCGGCGGTGACGGCGGCGACACGGCCACCGCCGGAAACACCGGCGGTGTCGGTGGTGCGGGCGGCGCCGGTGGTGCGGGCGGCGCCGGCCTGGTGAGCGCTCCCGGCGGCACCGGCAGCACCGGAGGCACCGGAGGCGCGGGCGGTGCGGGCGGCAACGGTGGCACCGGCCAGGCGCCAGGCGCAGTCAACGGAGATGGTGGCGCAGGCGGCCGGGGCGGCACGGGTGGCGCCGGCGGCGCCGGCCACACGGGCACTCCCGGTGTCGACGACGCCGGTGCGGGCGGCGCAGGCGGCGCAGGCGGCGCGGCCGGCAACGGTGGCGCGGCCGGCACCGGCATGAGCCTGCACGGCACCGGCGGCGCCGGAGGACAGGGCGGCACCGGTGGTGACGGCGGCGTCGGTGGTACGAGCGACACCGGCGAGGGACGCGACGGCGGCGCCGCAGGACAGGGCGGCGACGGCGGGACCGGCGGATCCGGCCAGAGCCACGGTGACGGCGGCGCCGGCGGCACGGGCGGCACCGGCGGCACCGGCGGAACCGGCGGCACCTCTGAGAGGGGCGGCGACGGCGGCGCGGGCGGCGCAGGCGGTGACGGCGGCGACTCCGGCCACAACGGCACCAGCGGAGCGAGCGGCGCCGGCGGTGGCGGTGGAGCCGGCGGTCGCGGTGGCGACGGATTCAACGGTGCCTCTCTGGATCCCATCCAGGGCGGCGGCGCCGGTGGTGACGGTGGAACGGGCGGCGATGCCGGAACGGCGGGCGGCGGCGATCGGAGCACGCCGAGCCACACCGGCGGCCACGGCGGCCACGGCGGCGCCGGCGGCACCGGCGGTGACACCGTCAACGACTACAACCACCGACCGGCGGGCACCGGCGGCAACGGCGGCAACGGCGGTGGCGGCGGCACCGGAGACCTGGTCGAGCAGGGCGGCAACGGCGGGGCCGGCGGCGCGGGCGGTAACGGCGCTGGCGGATCCCCGATCAGCGACGGCACCGCAGGCGGAAGCGGCGGCCGTGGCGGCGACGGTGGCACCAGTACCGGCGGCCTCACCCAGAACTACGGCGGGTTGGGTGGCGTCGGGGGCGACGGCGGGCACGGCGGTAACGGTGGCGTGTCCGGACGCCCCGATCCGAGCGGTGACCAGCCCCCGGGGGACGGCGGTGCCGGCGGTGCCGGTGGTCACGGCGGAAACGGCGGCGCCGCTGACGGTCCCGGCAGCTACGGCGGTTGGGCGGGCGACGGCGGCGACGGTGGCGACGGCGGCACGGGCGGGGTCGTGCCGTACAACCCCGCCGTCGGCGGTGGAGGCGGCCACGGCGGCGAAGGCGGATCCGGCGGCGACGGCGGATCCGGCGGCACCGTTGGCTTCGGTGGCGAAGGCGGCGACGGCGGTAACGGCGGACCGAACCCGGGGAGCACCAGCCAACCACCGGACGCGGGCGCCTCGGGTGGGTTCCCCACCGGCCCCGGCGGCGCTCCCGGCGGTGCCGGTGGCGCCGGTAGCCCGATGAACATCGGGCCGTGATCGGTGGTGATCGGCCGCCCGGTGGAGATTGCCGGGGCGGCCGCTCACCGTCGCCGACTTTCCCCGCGCGCGCGACGTCGCGCAGGGACACGTCAAGATCACATCGCCGGAGGCGGCCCGCCTCGTAAGCAGGGCGCTCGAGCCGGAGCTGCTGATCGCCGACGAACCCACCACCGCACTGGACGTCACCGTGCAGGCACAGATCCTGTGGCTGATCGAAAGCTCAACGCCGAAACCAATCTCGCGGTCGTGCTGACCACCCGCGACCTCGGGGTGGTCGCCGAAGTGGCAGATCGCGAGATCGCCCGGGTGTGCGCCGTCGACGGCGTGAGTCTGCGGCTCCACGAGGGCGAAACGCTGGGGTTGGTGGGCGAATCCGGCTGCGGGAAATCGACGCTGTGCCGACTGATTCTCCAATTACTCACGCCGACATCGGGTTCGGTGCGCCTCGCCGGAGACGAGCTCGTGGGCAGGTCTCGGCGTGAATTGCGCCCCGTCCGGCGCCACATCCACGCAGGCGCGTCGGCCAGATCATCGGCGATCCGATGAGGTTGCACGGTCTGGCCGACGGCGGACCTGCAGGACGAGTTCAAACTGTCCCACGACCTCGGCGTCGTGCGGCACGTGTCCGACCGGGTGCGGTGATGTACCTCGGCAAGGTCGTGGGGCCGCCTCGGGGGATGCGTTGTATGACAGGACGATTCACCCGTACATCAACAGCCTGCTGTCAGCGGTGCCGATTCCCGACTCGGCCCCGGTACGACCGTGCAGGATCTGTTGGCCGGCGTCGACCTCAGCTAGTCGGTGGCGTCTTCAGCCGGCTTGTGGAATGTGTACACCCGGTACTGAATCAGGCCGAGTTTGGACAGCCATTTCATCCAGCGCGTGCCGACGATCATCGTCTCCTGCGCATCCGCGGACCCCTGTTCGCGGAAGAATCCGATCAGGAACG
This sequence comes from Mycobacterium sp. 852013-51886_SCH5428379, assembly GCF_001665575.1. Taxonomy (GTDB): domain Bacteria; phylum Actinomycetota; class Actinomycetes; order Mycobacteriales; family Mycobacteriaceae; genus Mycobacterium. Next base: position 78,404 of record NZ_LZSU01000039.1, read on the forward strand.
GATAGGTCGGCATCGTGTTGCGGCGAATGTTGCGGTTGGCCTCCAACCGCAAGCCGGCCCGCTTGCCCATCCTGCGGTAGGAGCGCAGCGGAACCGTGCCGAGCGTGCCGTAGGACTTCGCGATCCGCCCCCGCACCGCCACCCAGATGGGCGTCTTGCCGAACCAGGCCACGGCGGGCACGAAATCCGATACCGCGAGGTAGCCGCCGGGTTTGAGCACCCGCGCCGCCTCGGCGATGAAACGCTCCCGGGACGGGAAGTGGAAGATGCATTCGACGGCCAGCACGCGGTCGAAGGAGTTGTCCGCAAAGGGCAGTTCGCACGCGTCACCCTCGGTCCAGTCGATCTGGTTGCCGTTGGCCGCACGGGTCTGCGCCTCGGCCGCAGCAAGCTGACGCGGGTCGATGTTGAGGCCGGTGAGGTGCATTCCGGAATGGGTGGCGTTGATCTGCTGGATGGTGCCGCCGAAACCGCATCCGACGTCGAGCAGGCGCTGCCCGTCGGCGACCCGGCCGGCCTCCAACAGAACCGAGTTCATCTGCTCCATGGCCGCGATGTAGTCCGCACGGGTGCCCTCGGCGGATCTGGGGTCCTCCCAGTACCCCCAGTGCACCTGACGTTCCCAGAGCTGGCCGGTTTCGCCACCGTCCTGTCGCTCGTCGATCAGGAGGTCGAAATACGGGAGCTCAGCCATGTGCGGAACCTAACACTTGAGAAGGGTTGTTCGTGACCGGCAGGCCGATCACATCGTCGGCAGGAAATCTGCCAGCGAGAGAATCATCAACACCACCAGCGCAAGTCCGATCAGACCGCCGATCGGAATCATCGCCACGCACACCGCCACCCACACGAAGAACCGCGCCCATTCGAAGCCCTGGTTCCCGACGATGCCGCCGATGCGCTCACGAACCACGTGGTACAGCGCCCACAATCCGGCCCCGATCGCAGCCGCGGCGATGATCCGCGGTCCGTCCGGTGCCACGACCAGCGCGACCCCGGCCACCGCCAGCGTGGCGGCAATGCGGCCCCACCGCACCATCGACAGCCCCGCCACGCGGGTGACCGCAGCGCTGCGATCCGGTTCGCCGCGGTAACGCGGCAGGCGTCCGTCGATGCCCAGCAGTCGCCATATCCAGCGCGTCCACCCGGTACGCAGCCCGAGGTCCTCGGCGACCCGCCGGCAGTCGGCGGCCGATTCGGCCATCATCCGGCGCGATTCGGCACTGCGCCAGTACGCCGATTTGAACACCGCGCGCGGAACGCCGAATTCGCGCGCGAAGGCGCGGGGCGCTCCGACCGACTCTCCCACCAGCCACCGGAGGAGGATCGGGAAGCCGATCGCACAGGAGAACCGTTTGAACCAGCCCGCCTTTCGCATCTCCTCGGCCAGATGGTCGTCGGCGAAGGTGATGTGACGGGCTTCCTCCGCCAGGTGGATGTAGGTGATCTTGTTCAACAGCGGAGGCACGTTCGCAGCACCACGGTGCTGCAGCGTCTGCTGATAGTGCAGGGGCTGCTCGCCGCAGAGAATAGCGATGAAGTGCAGGATGCTGACGTAGCCGCCGAGGAAGCCGAGGATCGGGCCGAAGATGCGGGAGCCGCGCCGCATACCGGGGACATCCTCGCCGGTGCGGTTGACGAACTCCTGGAACATCTGGATGTGGTTGCACTCGTCGATGAGTTCGTGCAGCAGGTAGCGGAACACCGGCGAACCGTTGGCCAGTTTCCCGGAGTAGTGGATCACTCCGCGGATCAGCATCATCTCGAACTGGATGGTGGTCTTGAGGGTGTTCGCGGTGACCCAGCGGCCCATGTCGATCCGTCGCTGCAACGGCTGTTCCGCATACCATTCCGTTGCGGCAAGCGGATTCGTCTCCGGATCCAGTTGCCATCGCGGATCATTGCGGTCCAGCGCGTTTTCCGGCGCGTCCCAATCGATATCGACATACGGATCGAAACGCAGGCGGGTCGTCGCGCGGGAAAGCGCTTCCACCCGGTCGAAATAGGAGTCCGCGGGCGAGCCGCCCACATCGTCGACTGCCGTCATCACCCCACCTGGTTCTTAAGCGCGATTGGGGTGACCGTAACAGCATGTACGGCTTTGGTGGCCATCTACCCGGGATGCCGTGAGAATCAGTTCAATAACGATGTGTAAAGGTCCGATCGCATCGGCCCACCTGTCAAGGTGTGATGAGAGCACCCGAATGTTGCCGTACCGCACAGCAACCGCGAATGTGCCGCTGATACTCCGCGGTGCGCCCGGGTTCCGAGGTAGCTGAAATGTCGATGCGTTGGGTCTGTCAGCTCACGCCGAGGTCGCCAGTGCGTTCCTGTCTTCGGCGGCGAAACTGTCCTCCAGGTGTAGCGGCGACGAGTCGACGTCGATCTCGGCGAGCGGTCGGCCCCGCGCGCTGCTGATGGTGCCGAACCGGCGCATCCCCTTGTCGGCGGCGTACTGCTGGAACTCATCGATCTGCAGCCCGAACGGAACCTCCTCATAGAGGCCGAATCCGTCTTCGGTGTTCTTCAGCGCCAGCGGGATCAGCTCATTCATCCGGGATTCGAATACGGCCCAGTTGCCGTCGTCGGCGGCGACATGGCGCCGGCAGGTGAACGTCCCCCAGGCCATGTGCCGTCGCTCGTCGTCACCGATGCGCCGGACCAGCTCCTGCATCCCCGGCAGGATGCCGCGGTCGACGCAGATCCGTTGCCACGCATAGTAACCCGTCAATGCCATCATGCCTTCGATGACGTGGTTGTACGTCACCGACGCCCGCACCTGCGCAGCCGGTGACGGATCGGTGGCCAGCGCGTCGAGCGAGGCAGGCAGTTCCTCGTAGAACATCTGCCGATAGGCCGGTAGATCGTCGAGGAAGCACTGCAGATCGTCGGTCATCCCCACGGCGTCGAGCCACATCCGGAACACCTGCGTGTGTTTGGCCTCCTCGAACGCGAACTGCGTCAGATACATCTCGTCGCCCAGCCGGCCCTCGGCTCGCATCGCCGCCATGAAGGGCTGGATGTCCTGGGTGACGGCCTCCTCGCCGGCGATGAACTGGGCGCACAACCGGGTGGCCCACTCACGCTCGAGCTCCGACAACGACTCCCAGTCTTCGCGGTCGCGGGTGAAGTCGATGTCGGCCGGATTCCAGAACTTGGCATTGCCGCCGGCAAACAACTTGAGCGGCAGGCTCTCCCAGTTGAGGCCACCGGCGGCCAGGGAGTCCGATCGGTTTCTGTTCATGAGTGGCCTCCTGAGGTCGGTACTGCGGTGGGCTGAAACGAGGATGAAAAGGACGCCTCGAGCACGGCGACGAAGCGGCGTACCGCGAGCGCGGGCTGTTCGGGGGACGGTTCGTCCAGCCCGAGGAGCGGATCCAGGCCGCGGACGTAGGGCGCCAGCGCCAGGTGCGGCAGGATCATCAGCAATAGCGCCAGCAGCATCTCGGTGTCGGCGTCGGCGCGCAGGTCGCCGCGACGTTGCGCCTCGCGCACCAGCGGGCGCAGCACGTCGAGATAGTGCCGGTGCACCACCGCGCGGACGCCGACCCGCGCATCGGTGTCCACCTCGAAGCTGGCCGCCGCGTGCAGCGCGCGCTCGCGCGGATTGTCGGCGAAGTACGCCACCCACGCGTCGAGCAGGTCGGTCAGGAACACGAAGAACGGCCGGCGCGCGTCGAGCGCATCGATCTGCTTCTCCATGTAGACCCGGACCCGTTGACTGGCCTGGTCGGTGACGTAGGCGTACAGATCGCGCTTGTCGGCGAAGTACTGGAACAGGCTGCCTTTGGCGACGCCCGCGCGGCGCGCGATGACGTTGAGACTGCCCGCCGAGAATCCGTGGGCGGCGAACTCAGCCTCGGCGGCGGCCAGCACGGCGTTGCGGCGACTCCCGTCGAGGCGGGCCCACGTCACCGTCGGCATGGCCGCTCCTCACTGCTGCACCCGGATATGACCAGTGGTCATATTACTGTGACGCAGAGCACAGTCAAGGAGCTTTCGGGGTTTTCAGAAGACGCGGATCCAGTCGACGAGCATCTCCGCGGGATACGTGCCGCCCGCGGGTTCCCGACCGCCGGAGCCACCGACGGCGATGTTGAACACCGGCGCCATGGTGTAGCCCGGATCGTTGAACGGCCACTCGGGCAGAGAATTGGCCAGCACCGTGAAGAACGGTTCCATGCCGGGCTGGTAGTCCTTCCAGAAGTACATGCCCTCCGGCTTCCAGGTCATCCGCCAGGTGTGCCAGTCTCCGTCGACCGGATGCTTGTGGGTCTGGAACTGGGTGCCGTCCAGCCGCGCATGCACCGTGGTGCCCGACGGCCAGTCCCGGTTGCCGTACCACTCGACGAGGTCGACCTCGCCGCCACGCACCGGGCTGTCATTGATCAACCAGAACGCCGGCCAGGCGCCGTCGGTCAGGCAGTTGAGTTTGAGGCGCGCTTCCCACGTCGTCCCCACCCCACCGCGCCAATTGCCGATGATCTTCGCGCTGGCGTATTTCTCCTGGATCGTCGTGCCGGGTCCGCGAGTGGCGCGGATGACGAGGTTCCCGTTGCCGTCCTGGAAGACGTGTTCCTGGTCGGTGACATACCGGCCCATGTTGAACGGCTTGTCCCATTCGTGCGGATTCCGGATCGTCTCGCGGGCCGGGACGATGAACCAGGACGCCGGGTCCGGAGGGGATCCCGCCGGGCCGTTGAACTCGTCGGCGAACAACAGGCCAGTTCCGGGCTGCGCGGCCGTCGGGGGCCCGCCCGGCCCGGCGGGTCCGGGGGGCGCATCGCCGATCGGCGGCTGGGCGTGGGCGACGGACTGCGGGAGTGCGGCGGCGGCCGCCCCGAATCCCAAGATCAACATTGCACTGCGGCGATCCATGCTTGGCACCCTCAAACCGTAAACGGAGGGGGAACGGTTTTGGGCGCCAACGCGCGCATCGGAGGCCTCGGCCCGGACCGAACCGCGACGGAATCGTCGTCGGTGATGACGTGTTGAATTGATCCATGGCGATCAGCGACCTGTTCACCCCGTTCACCGTCGGCTCCTGGACCGCGCCCAACCGCTTCGCGATGGCGCCGATGACGCGACAGGCCTCGCCCGGCGGGGTGCCCGGCGCCGACGTCGCGGAGTACTACCGCCGGCGTGCCGCCGGGGGGGTCGGTCTGATCATCACCGAAGGCGTGCGGCTGCCGGACCCGGCAGCCGCCTACCCCTTCTCCATCCCGACGCTGGCGGGTGACGACGTGCTGGCCGGATGGACCCGCGTGGTGGACGCGGTGCACCGCGAGGGCGGCACCATCGCCGCCCAACTCTGGCATCAGGGCGTGCAGCGCGACGACGCCGACGGGGTGGTGCCCGTCGGTCCGTCCGGTGTCGACGGTCTCGGCAATCCGCGTGGCCGGGCGCTCGCCACCGAAGAGCTAGCCCAGGTCGCGGACCTGTATGCCCGAAGCGCTGCCACCGCGCGAGACATCGGGTTCGACGCCGTCGAGCTGCACGGCGCGCACGGGTACCTGCTCGACGAATTCTTCTGGGAGCGGACCAATCTCCGCACCGACGGCTACGGCGGATCGCTCGCGGCCCGGACCCGGTTCCCGGCCGAGGTAATCGCCGCCGTGCGCGCCGCCGTCGGTCCGGACTTTCCGATCATCTTCCGGTTCTCGCAGTGGAAGGGCACCGACTACACCGCGTCGATCGCCGACGATCCCACCCAGTTGCAGGAACTGTTGACGCCGTTGGCCGAGGCGGGGGTCGACATCTTCCATCCGTCGACGCGCCGGCATTACCTGCCCGCCTTCCCGGACCACGACAGCGCTATGAGCTTGGCCGGCTGGACCCGGAAGGTCAGCGGACGTCCCGTCGTCACGGTCGGGTCGGTGGGGTTGGAGACGCAGTTCCGCAGCGAGAAGCGGGGGCAGGTGATCCAGCCGGCACCGGTCGATCGCCTGGTGGAGCAGTTCGACGCAGGCGAGTTCGACATCGTCGCCATCGGCCGGGCCCTGCTCGCCGACCCCGCCTGGGTGAACCGGCTGCGCAGCGGTGAGCTCGACAGGTTCGCGGGCTACGACCCCGAGGTGGCGCTGTCGGCGCTCGCCTGAGTGCGTCAGCGGAAGTAGATCTCCTCACCGGTCGGGTATCCGCCGCCGGTGGTGGTGATGTGGACGTGGTCGTAATGGCCGGCCGCGAAACCCTGCGGACCACTCGGCGTGTAGTAGACGCCGCGCCAGATCGCGTCCTGGATGCCGAACCGTTCGGCGTTTTTCAGCACATAGGCCACGATCTGATTGCCGAGCGCGATGCCCGAGTCGCTGCCGGGATCGGGGATCATCACGTCCAGCGCGAGCCCGTTGGGATGCCACCGCAGAGAGTCGGACCGCACGCCGCCGATGTTCTGGATCTCGGGGAACACCGCGCTCACCGCCCGGGCGGTGAAGATCGTCCGCACCTGCAGACCGCTCTCGGGGGCACGGCCCTCCGGCAGCGCCTGCCGCGCCTGGGCTCTGGACGCGCGCCAGTTCGAGATCGACTGCATCTGTCCCGGTACGACGTCGATGTCGGCGATCACCGGGGGCGCCGCGGCCAGCACCGCACCGCAACAGTCCGGTGAGGGCCCGACGACGGGCTTGGCGTCGCCGGCGGCTGGATTGACGTCCGCGCCGAGGGTGAGAGCCGCCGCGGCGGGCGTCGCGAACGCGATCATCAACAGCGACGACCTCCGTCGGTCGCTGACCTTTGAGTGCCGACCCACGCAAGCACTTTACGATTAGAAAGACCCTAATGTCACGGCGAGGTCACGAAGTCATCACGGACCGGCCCTCAGCGCCCCCCGGGACACCGTGCGGGCCACCTACTCTGGAGGTATGCGCCCAGCCACCGCGCTGAGCATCGTCTCGGCCATCCTCCTCGTGAAAGCAGTCCTGATCGGGTGGGTCTCCTACGGGCGCGCGCAGATCCTCGGCTACGAACCGGCCTTCGGCAGCGCTGGACTGGTGATCGCCTCGATGATCCTGGTCGTTGCGCTGCTCACCGCCGCGTCGAGCGTCGCGCTGCGTCGCCGCGACCGCGACCGGGATGAACGCCGGGACCGGGTCTGATCTCCGGATCTAGGGCGTCGTGTACTGCGGTTCGTGGAACCGGTTGATGATGGGAAGACGTTCGATGATGCGGTCCCGCAACCGGGGCTGGGGCGCGACCGGCGGCACGTAGCCGGCCTGCGGCGGAAGGGCCGCGGGTGCGGGCGGCACGTAGGCCGGCGGTGCGGGCGGGACGTACACCGGAGCCGGCGCGGGCGCGACGTACTCAGGCGCCGGTGCCGGCGGAACATAGACCGGCTCGGGCGGCGCGATGTACACCGGCGGGGGTGCCGGCGCAGCCGCCTCCGCGACCGGTTCGCTGACCGGCGCGATCTCGGGCTGGGGTGCCGGCACGACCTCCGGAGGTGGCGGCGGCGCGGCCGGCGGCGGTGGCGGCGGCGCAGCGGGACGCGGTGCGGGCGCGGCGGCCGGTTCCTTGGCCATCTGGCCCGACGCGGCCAGCTGCTCGGTCTGTGCGGAATCCGACGGCTCGGACGTCAGCTGCATACTCAGCGCGACCGACAGCGAGACGACGAAGGTCACGACGGCGGCCGCGAGTACCGACGTCAGCGCGGGCACCCGCCACGTCAGCCACGAGCGTCGCGGGCTGTCGTCGCCGGCGGCCATCGCGAGCCGGGCGTCCACACCGGCGAAGCCACGGGCCGACGCCAGCGCCGCGCCACGAGCGAGCGCGAGGTCGGCCTCGGCGGCCGAGATCACATCCGGCCGGCCCAACGCCGACACCACCAGCGGGAGGTGGTCGGCCGACCCGAGCACGTAGAGCGCCTCGGGACGGGCGCCGGTGGAGTCCAGCGTCAGTTGCAGTCCACGCGCGACCGCGCCCGGATCGGTTCCGGAGATCGGGTCGACGACGACGCTGTCGGCGGTGACGACGGCCGTCAGGGCGAGATCCGGTTCGACGAGGCAGACGGCGATCTCGTCCTGCCCGGCGAGGTCGGAAACCCCGGTGGCCAGCGCTGCGGCCGCCTCGGCGGACGACAGTGCGACGACGTTGTCGACGCCCTTGTCGGTCATCACGTCCAGCAGGGTGGTGGCGGCGGCCGCTGCGGCGGGCGACCAGGTGACACCCACCGCGATCGGCCGCACTCCGGGCACGGCCGCGTACGGACCCTGCCCCAGCACGGCCTCCACCAGCGACTTCATGGCGGATTCGCCGGAGGAGGTGAGGTCTAGCGCGCCGCTGTCCATCGTGGCGCCGTCACCGTCAGCGCCCTCGACGAGCACGAAACGAATCGCTCTCGATGTCACCGAAAGGCCGAGTACAAGGTCCACTAGTCGATCCCGCTCCGTTGGTCAGTTCGAACTGACCATACCGTCGCCGATTCGATACTCAAGCCGGCCCGGTGCTCAGCCCGCCTGCCACAGACAGTGGCCGCTCAGGTCGATCGAGAACATCACCGGCACGACGGCGAAGTGCAGCGGCTGCCCCGGTGCGCCCTCCGCGACCTGCGGTGGGCCCACCTCACCGGCCCGGACGACGGCCACCTGGTCGGCGTGACAGCGGGTGTCGGGACCCTGCGGATACGCCGTCCACGGCCCGGACATCATCTCGGGGTTGCGCCTGCCCTGGCCGTGCAGCGTGAGCCCGGCGTCCGTCGACAACCAGCGGTCACCGGTCGGATATGGGGTGTCCAGCACCGACCAGCGGCCGTCGCCGCACCGCACCGGGGTGTAATCCGGCAGGAGCGTCAGTGCACCGTCGACCGCCGCATCGCACGGGACACCCGGGTCCGGCGGAGCCGGTTGCGCGTGGCCCACCGCGGGCGCGGCCGACGCCAGCACCGCCGCACCGGCGAGGGCACAGAGGATTCGTCGCGTCATATCCGGTTCTTCGCTCGGCGCCCGCCCAGCGCTACAGCAGTCCCCCCAGCGCGACAGCAATCCCGCCCAGCGCTACAGCAATACAGTGGCGTGGTGACGAACCGGCTGCACGGCGTCGACATCGACGCCCTGGACACCGCGGCGCAGCAGCTGTTCTGGTCGAGACTGCTCGAATCGCCGCCGGCCGGTGAATCCGCTGTGGAACTGGGCCCAGGCACCCTGCGCTTCGTCGCCGCGGCGCACCCGAAATCGGCCAAGAACCGGCTGCACCTCGACCTCGCGTCCACGTCAGCCGGGCACCAGATCGAGATCGTCGACCGCGCCCGTGGACTCGGGGCTGTCCCGGTGGACGTCGGGCAACGCGATGTGCCGTGGGTGGTGCTCGCCGATCCGGAGGGCAACGAATTCTGCGTGCTCGAACCACGGGACGAATATCTGGGCCTCGGCCCGGTGGCCGCCGTGGTGATCGACGCGCTCGACCCGGCCGCGCAGGCTCGGTTCTGGTCGGGCGCCACCGGCCTGGAGATCGCCCGCGCAGGGGACGTGGTCGCCTCACTGCGCCAGGACGGCGCCTACTTCGTCGAGTTCATCCGCGTCCCGACCGCCACGGCCGGACCGAACCGGGTGCGCCTCCGCGTCCAGGGGCCGGTCGCCCCCACCGATCCGGAGGGCAACGAGATCACCGCGGAGTGAATCGTCGCGCCGCGACCGCCCCGACGACCGCGTCGACCACCACGAACCCCACGAGGGTGAGGCCCAGCAGCGGCAGGAACCATCCGACCGCGACCGCGGCGCCGATGATGCCCGCGGCCGCCGCGGGGTGCAGTCGCCGGATCGCGCCACGAATCGGCGCCCTGCCCAACGCCCACGCCGACCCCCGCGTCGGCCGGCGCTGCCACCACATGAGGTAGCCCCGGACGATGACGGTCACCAGGCCCACCGCGACGACGAGCAGCAGCAACTGGTTGAGCAACCCGAACAGCATCCCCATGTGGCCGCGGATGCCCCAGTCGGCGAGTTTCGCGATCACCGAGTAGTCCCGCCAGTAGTCGATCTGCCCGGTGACGGTGTAGTCGACGGGGTCGACGGTGGCCGCGTCGGTGGTCCACCGGTAGGGCTTGTCGATCTCGGTCACGCTCAGGGTCTCCCCCGGCTCGGCGGGCAGCGTGAGCTCCAGCGGCAGGTGCACGCCCGCCCCGGCCGCCGCGGCGAGCGCCCTGTCGTAGTCGATCGCCGGTGCGCCGTGGTGCTCGTGGCCGGTCGTCGCCGCGTCGTGACCCGCGTGCTCGCCACCGGCCAGCGCGGTGTCCAGTTGCGGCCGTTGCCAATTCAGGGCGCTGCGGAGATCGGTGACGTGGGCCCCCGCGTACGTCGACCAGGTGATCCCGGTGGCGGACAGGAACAGCAGGGCCGCCAGCAACCAGACCCCGGACGCACCGTGCCAGTTCAGGGTTCGGGATCGTCCCGTCATCGAGCGGTCGACGGTGAGGATGCGCGTCGACCGCTTCCGACGGCGGTCCCGCACGCTCTTCACCCACCACAGGTAGGCGCCGCCGAGCGCGACCACCCACAGCCACGACGCCGCCACCTCGCTGTAGATCCGGCCGGGTTCACCGAGGTTCAGATGGCGGTGCAACCCGTCGAGCCAGGTACTCAGGGGGAGATAGCCGAGCCAGGTCGCCTCGTCGCCGAGCACCCGGCCGCTGTGCGGGTCGACGAACACCGCGCGCAGCAGCTCCGGATCCAGCGACGGGTCGGCGAAGTAGACGCGGGTCGATTCGCGGTCCGTCGCCGCGGGCCGAAGGCTGTGCACCGCCAGCTCGGGGAACGCGGTGCGGGCGGCGCCCACCTGATCGGACAGCGGAAGGGCCGGGCCGGTGGTGTCGACGGACAGGATGTCGCCGTAGTAGATCCGTTCGACGGTGGGCGCCAGCGCGTAGAGGCCGCCGGTGATCGCGGCCACCAGGATGAACGGTGCGACGAGCACACCGGCGTAGAAGTGCAGACGCATGATGAGCGGACGCCAGCTGTGGCGCGGCAGGTGTGGTGGTCGGTCGAGGGTGTTTTCGGGAAGGGTCACGGAGGGGCCTGTTCGGTCGAGAAGGGTGCGGCCCAACGGCCGCAGAGGGGGTGGCGTATCGACGCCGTGCAGGACAGCGCTCCGACCGCGGCGAACGCCGCTATCGGTGCAGTGCGAGGTCGACCGGCTGTGCGGTCAGGACAGCGCCAGGCGAGGCGGCGCCCGCATCCCCCATCCGGAATGGAACAGAACAGGCCGTACGACAACGGCTCTCGTCGCACGAACCGGTCGCGCGACAGGGCGACCGCGGTGCACGAGGAACAGCGACAGCCAGCACAGGACCGACGCACAGACGACGTAGAGGTGCGTCACCAGGCTGATCAGCAGGCCGAGCGCGACGGCGGCGACGGTGTGCGCGGCGAACATCGTCGCCGACGGCAGTAGATCGTGCCCGCCGTGGGCGAGCGACAGGGCGATGTGGCCGAGCACCTGACCCGCGACGAGCGCCGCGGCCAGGGATCCGGCGCGCGACCGGAATCCGTTCATCGCGGCGGCTCCGCTGACGGCGCCGAGTGAACCGCTGATCAGAAGCACCAGCGCCGCGGCTGCGCCGGACGGCATGGTGCCCGCGACCGCGGTGTGCGCGGCAGCGGTCAGCAGTGCCGAGCACAGGCCGACGAGGGCGCCGCAGAGTGCGCCCGCGCGAACCGCGGCTGTGCTCATCTGCGGGACACTACCGCCCGACCCAATCGCCTGCGGAGCGCGAGTGTGCACTCTGGGCGCCGAGTGTGAAACGTCGGCGGGAATTCCGCCGCCGGCCCGCCCTGTGCGCACACTCGGCGCCACGAACGCACACTCAGCGGTTGGGCACCTGGATCGGGATCGGCACCGGCAGGAACGGCACGGTGACGTACGTCGTCGTCAACGGATTCGTCGTCGTGGTGTAGGTCGGCACCGTAGTAGCTGTCTCTTATACACATCT